>JAUIFH010000022.1 GCA_030429495.1 Alphaproteobacteria bacterium
CCGTCCCAGGCGGCGTCGGCCCCATGACCATCGCATGCCTCCTCGCAAACACACTCACCGCTTGCTGCCGCGCAAACAATATCCCCGAACCAGAGGGACTCACAGCTTGATGGACGTGAGGGTCGACCACCGCCTGATCGACGGCCGCAAGGTCCGCGCCCGGATCATCGCCGAGGTGCGCGACGCGCTGGTTGCAGAGGCCCGAACCGCGCGGCCGGGCCGGCTCGTCTCGATCTCGATCGGCGATACGCCGGCCGTGGCGGTCTATGTCCGCAATCAGGCGAACGGGGCGAAGGAGGCGGGCCTGCGCTTCGATGCGCAGGTCTGGCCCGAAACCATCTCGCAGGAGGACTGCAAGGCCCGGATTCTGGCGATGAACGACGATCCGGACGTTCTGGGCACCATCCTGCAGCGGCCGGTTCCGGCACAGATCAACGTGCGTTCGCTGCAATCGGCGATCCATCCGCTGAAGGACGTGGAGGGGATGAACCCGGCCTCGATCGGCAACATCGTCTATTCCGATGTGGCGCTGTCGCCCTGCACCGCCGCCGCGTCGGTCGAGTTGCTGAAGGAGACGGGGTTGACGCTTGAAGGGCTGGAGGTCGTGATGATCGGCCACTCGGAGATTGTCGGCAAGCCCGCGGCCTTCCTCCTGATGGCGGAGGGCGCGACGGTGACGGTATGCCATCACATGACACGCTCCGTCGCCATGCATTCACGGCGGGCGGATGCGGTCGTGGTCGCTGTTGGCAAACCGCATTTCCTGAAGCCCGAGATGATACGGCCGGGCGCGGCGGTGATCGACATCGGCATCAATCAGGTGACGGACGAGAGTGGCGCGGTCCGCATTGTCGGCGACGCGGATACGGAGGCGGTCAAGGAGGTGGCGGGCTGGATCACGCCGGTTCCCGGCGGGGTCGGGCCGGTGACGGTGGCGATCCTGATGCGAAACGCCCTGGTCGCATTCCGTCGCCAGCGGCAGGCGGGTTGGATCGGGTGAAGCGTTTCGGGTTTCGATTGAAAGAGCACCTGTCAGAGTTCGAACGAGAAGGGTTTGAATTCTGAGCCAACGTGAAACCGAAACGCTATAGGACGCCTTCGCCGGTGGCGGCGGGGAAAACGGACGGGAGAACGGACATGCGGATGATCGACACGATCGGCGGCGAGGTCCAGTTGCGGCAGTTGGTTGAGACCTTCTACGACCTGGTGGAGATTCTGCCGGAGGGCGAGAGCCTCAGAAAGCTCCACCTGCGTGGGCACGGCCTGGCCCATGTCCGCGAGGAACAGTTCAACTTTCTCAACGGGTTTCTTGGGGGGCGCCGGTACTATGAGGAAAAGCACGGCCACATGGATGTCCGCCGGATGCACGCCCATATCCCGATCTCGGTTCAGGATGCGGAAGACTGGCTGAGCTGCATGGATCAGGCCCTGGCCAGGAACAACCTGTCGGGTCCCGAAATCGACCGTTTGCGTCTCATCTTCAGGAAGATCTGCATGATGCTTGTCAATGATCTGCGCGAATGGGGCTTGCCGGCGGGGCCTGCCCGTCCGCATTAGCGGGGCAGCGGCCGACAGAGCGGCGGTTCGATCCGGGCGGTGAGCAGGGCGGTCCCGTCAGCCGTGCAGGCTTGGCAGGTAACTACCCTCAAGCGCGAGGATGTGGCGGCGCAGACGTTCGACGACGACGCGTGGCTGCGGTTCGGCGGGCTGGACCAGAAACCACTGGCGATTGATCGGAAGATCGGGTGCATTGACGAGGTGAAGCCGCTTTGAGGCAAGCTCCTCCGTCACCGTGTGGAGGCTGAGGAAGGCGACGCCCAGCCCGGCGATCGCTGCCTGCTTGATGGTTTCGTTTGAATCCATCTCTAGGAATTCGACGGTCCGGCCTTCTCCGATACGGTCAAGATAGCGGTTCATCAGCGTTCGCGTGCCCGACCCCTGTTCGCGCGACAGGAAGACCTCGTCGAGCAGCGTTTCGATCGGCGCGGCGCGGCCGTCGGCCAGCGGGTGGTCTGGCGCCACGAGCAGGCCGTGGGGGTGCACGCCGAGCGGTTCGGCCTGCACGACCGGATGGCGCGGCGGGCGCCCCATGATGGCGAGGTTCAGCGCCCCGGTCTCGAGGCCGGCGATGATCGTCTCCCGGTTTCCGACCCGCAGCGACAGCTCGATCTCCGGGCAGCGCTGCCTGAGCATCTTGACCAGCCAGGGGGCGAAATACTTGCCGGTCGAGACGACGCCGAGCGTGATGCGCCCCATCAGCCCCCGCGAAATGGCCTGAACCTGGGCCGCACACTGCGACATAACGCCCTCGATCCGGTTGGCGGCGTCCAGGACGGCTTCGCCCTCAGGGGTGAGCCGTGAGCCGCCGCTATCCGCCGCGCGCCGGACAAGGCTGCACCCCATCGCTGCCTCCAAGCCCTTGATCTGAGAGTGAATAGCGGGAACGGTCAGGCCAAGTTCCTCGGCGGCGCGGGTCAGGGAACCAGCCCGGTCGACCGCGGCGATGGCACGCAACTGGCGCAGGGTGACGGCGTCGGATCGGATCATTTTAAGTATTTTCTAACATATATTCCATTTTATTTAATTTTCATAAATGCCCGTCCGACGCAAGGTCACTGCATCACCGAGGGAGGATGCGTGATGCTCATGGCCGATGTGGCGATCATCCAATGTCCGGGCGCGCCGCCGGATATCGCCCGCGTCCTCGAACAGCTTGCGCGCATCGGCGCCGACCTGTCCGGCATCATCCAGACGAACGGGATCGACAGCGACCTTGCAGCGGAACGCGGCGTCAACAGTGACGGCGACGGTCAGAAGGCGCTCGACGTGATGGCGGATGAGATGTTCTTCGACGCGCTGAAGGCGACCGCGGTACGGCACTATGCCTCCGAGGAGCGGGACACGGTGGAGACGGCCAATCCCGACGGCACGCTGGCGCTGGCGATCGACCCGCTCGACGGATCGTCCAATATCGGCGTCAACGTCTCCATCGGAACGATCTTTTCGATCTTCCCGGCCGCCGGAGCCGGCGAGGACAGCTTTCTTAGGCCGGCACGCGGGCAGGTGGCGGCGGGATACATCATCTACGGTCCGCAATGCGCCTTCGTGGCAAGCTGGGGCGGTGGGGTGCATGTCTTCGTGCTTGACCCGTCGACGCGCCGCTTCCGGCTGGTCCGGTCGGATCTGCGGATCGCGCCGGAATCGAGTGAATTCGCGATCAACGCGTCCAACTACCGGCACTGGCCGGTGCCGGTACGCGCCTATATCGACGATTGCGTCGCCGGCGCCGAAGGTCCGCGCGGGCGGAATTTCAACATGCGCTGGATCGCGTCACTGGTGGCGGAGACGCACCGTATCTTCATGCGTGGCGGGATCTTTCTCTACCCGGCCGATGACCGCGCAGGATACGAGGCCGGCCGCCTTCGGCATGTCTACGAATGCGCGCCCATCGCCTATCTGGTCGAGAAGGCCGGCGGCGGCGCGACGGACGGCACCGAGCCGATCCTCGACCGGACGCCGGCATCGCTTCACGCACGCACGCCCTTCGTCTTTGGTTCGGCCGGGAAAGTGGCGCGCGTCACAGCCTATTTCGACATGCCGCCGGCAGAAACCTCTGCGCTGTTCGGCAAGCGCGGCCTTTTCAGGAGCTGAGAAATGAGCAGGAAACATCCCATCATTTCTGTGACCGGCTCTTCCGGCGCGGGGACGACGACGGTCAAGCACACGTTCGACCAGATTTTCCGTCGCGAAGGCGTGACCGCCGTGTCGATCGAGGGCGACGCCTTCCACCGCTACGACCGCGCGGCGATGAAAGAAGAACTGGCGCGCCGCAGCGAGGCGGGGGACCTCTCTTTTTCCCACTTTTCCTACGACGCGAACGAGCTTGAGAAGCTCGAGGAAGCGTTTCGTGTCTATGGGCAGACCGGCACTGGCTTCACGCGGCACTATGTCCACGACGACCGCGAAGCAGAACTGTATGGCGTCACGCCGGGCCGGTTCACGGAATGGGAGGACTTCGCCGAAGGCTCCGACCTCCTGTTCTACGAAGGGCTGCACGGGGCCGTCGTCAACGACACGGTCAATCTTGCCAAGCTTGCGGACCTGAAGATCGGCGTGGTGCCTGTCATCAACCTCGAATGGATCCAGAAGATCCACCGCGACCGCGCGAGCCGGGGCTATTCGACCGAGGCCGTGACCGACACGATCCTGCGCCGAATGCACGCCTATGTGCATTGCATCTGCCCGCAGTTCACCGAAACCGACATCAACTTTCAGCGTGTGCCGGTCGTCGACACCTCCAACCCCTTCATCGCGCGCTGGATCCCTACCGCGGATGAAAGTCTTGTCGTGATCCGTTTCAAGAACCCGCGCGGGATCGACTTTCCCTACCTCACCTCGATGATCCACGGGTCGTGGATGACGCGGGCCAACTCTGTCGTTATCCCCGGCCCGAAGCTCGATCTGGCGATGCAACTGATCCTGACGCCGCTGATCGAGCGGCTGGTCCGCGAATCCAGGCACGCGTGAGGTTCCGATGAAACATGTCGATCTGAACAGCGAAACCCTCATGGCCAATGCGATCCGCGTGCTGGCGATGGATGCCGTCGAGGTGGCGAAATCCGGCCATCCTGGGATGCCGATGGGTATGGCGGATGTCGCGACCGTCCTTTTCAACCGGTTCATCACCATCGACCCGTCGCGGCCCGACTGGCCCAATCGGGACCGCTTCGTCCTGTCGGCGGGCCACGGCTCCATGCTGCTCTACGCGCTCCACCATCTCCTCGGCTATGACGACATGGGCATGGACCAGCTGCGCAGCTTCCGCCAGTTGGGCAGCCGCACGGCGGGACATCCCGAATACGGCCACGCCAAGGGAATCGAGGTAACGACCGGCCCTCTCGGCCAAGGGATCGCGACCGCTGTCGGCATGGCCCTGGCCGAGCGCATGGGCAATGCCCGCTTCGGCGACATCTGCGATCACTACACCTATGTCATCGCAGGCGATGGTTGCCTGATGGAGGGCATCAGCCACGAGGCGATCGACCTTGCGGGCCACCTTTGCCTTGGCCGGCTGATCGTCCTTTGGGACGACAACAAGATCACCATCGACGGCGATACGGGCCTGTCGACCTCGACCGACCAGCGCGCGCGTTTCGCCGCCGCCGGCTGGCACGTCCTCAGTGCGGACGGCCACCACCCGACCGAGATCGGCGACGCGATTTCCGAGGCGCGCAACGATCCGCGCCCCTCGCTGATCGCCTGCCGGACGGTGATCGGCTATGGCGCGCCGACGAAGCAGGGCGGGCACGATGTCCACGGCGCGCCCCTCGGGGCCGAAGAGATCGCGCTGGCCCGCAAGGCGCTGAACTGGCCGTACGATCCGTTTGAGGTTCCGGACCCGGTCTATGCGGCCTGGGCGCGCACTGCCGCGCGCGGAAAGGCGGCGCGCGAGGCTTGGGAAGCGCGCCTTGACGGCTCGCCGGTCCGCGCGGCCTTCGAGGTCGCGCTGGCGGGCGATACCGCCGCCCTGGATGCGGCCATGACGGCATACAAGGCGAAACTCGTGGCCGAGGCGCCGAAAGTTGCCACCCGCAAGGCGAACGAAATGGCGCTTGAGGTGGTGAATGCGGCGCTGCCCTTCACCATCGGCGGATCGGCCGATCTGACCGGATCGAACCTGACGCGGACGAGGGGGATGCGGTCGGTAACAAAGGACGATTTCTCAGGCTCTTACATCCACTACGGGATCCGTGAACACGGGATGGCGGCGGCGATGAACGGCATCGCGCTCCATGGGCTTTTCAAGCCCTATGGCGGCACCTTCCTCGCCTTCGCCGACTACTGCCGCCCGTCGATCCGTCTTTCGGCGCTGATGGGGGTGCCGGTCACCTATGTGATGACCCATGACAGCATCGGGCTGGGCGAGGACGGGCCAACCCATCAGCCGGTCGAGCACCTGGCGAGCCTGCGGGCAATCCCGAACCTCACCGTGATCCGGCCCGCCGATGCGGTCGAGACCACCGAGGCCTGGGAAATCGCGATGCGGTCGAAGACGACGCCAACCATGCTGGTGCTG
This sequence comes from Alphaproteobacteria bacterium, assembly GCA_030429495.1. Classification (GTDB taxonomy): domain Bacteria; phylum Pseudomonadota; class Alphaproteobacteria; order Rhodobacterales; family Rhodobacteraceae; genus Albidovulum. Next base: position 6,077 of record JAUIFH010000022.1, read on the forward strand.
TCGCGGCAGAACCTGCCGACCGTGCGACGCGCGGTCGGGTCCGTGAACAGGGTCGCCGAAGGCGCGTATCTTCTCCGCGATCCGGCCGCGCGGGCGGCGACGCTGATCGCCACAGGCTCCGAGGTTGAGATTGCCCTCGCCGCCGCCGATCTGCTGGTGGGCGAGGGGATCGAGGTCGCCGTCATCTCCGCGCCCTGCTTCGAACTCTTCGCCGCCCGGCCAGCGCCCGAACGTGCGGCCCTTCTGGGCGCTGCCCCGCGGATCGGCATCGAGGCGGCCATCCGGCAGGGCTGGGGCCTTTTCCTGCGTCCCGAGGATGCGTTCGTGGGGATGCAGGGCTTCGGCGCTTCGGCGCCGGCCACCGCGCTTTACCGCCATTTCGGCATCACTGCCGAGGCCGTCGCCGCGCAAGTCAAGTCAATGATCTGAGGGACAGAATGACAACAAGAGTTGCCATCAACGGTTTTGGTCGGATCGGGCGTAACGTGTTGCGTGCGATCGTTGAATCGGGGCGCAGGGATATCGAGGTCGTCGCCATCAACGATCTCGGACCGGTCGAGACCAACGCCCATCTGCTGCGCTTCGAC
>JAUIFH010000007.1 GCA_030429495.1 Alphaproteobacteria bacterium
CCTGGCTCACCTTCGCCTTGTCATGCCCGTAGGGCAGCAAATGCTCCCCCGCAATCCCAAGACGCTCACCAATCTCCTGGATCGGACGCTTCTTCGCCTCTCGCGCAATCTCAATGTCGGTCTTGAACGCCATGTCGTGCATCTCTCCCTGACGGCCCGGTGCCGGGTGTTTCCCCCCGGGCTATAACCGCAGCCCGGCACGGTGTACTGCTGAATTCCGACCTATCCGCAAGCGGAAACGCCAGACCGTGTTTCCCATCGGAAAGGCTTGTACCGATTGGGGGCGCGCCGCGTCGGATCACACCGTCAGCGTGAAGAAGAGCCGCCGGAACGGCATCAGGACGGAACCGTCCTCTGCCGGCGGATAGGCCGCCTCGAGCGCCTTGTCATAGCGGCGAATGTAGTCGGCCGCCTCGCCCTCGTCGAGCTTGTCGAGATAGGGGCGCATCGCCGTCGCCTCGGTGAAGCGACGCACCGGATGGCCGTCCGGCGCGGCCTCCAGCCGTTGGACATAGTCGGTCTCCCAGACGTCGACGCGGCCGAACGGCGCCAGCATCCGGTAGTATTCGACGGGCGCGGCAACCGGCGGCTTCCAGTCGGCAAGGTCGAAACGGTCGGGAAACATCTCAGCCGCGAAGTCGCGCAGGAAGCGGTGCGATGGCGCGCCGTATTGCCGTGGCATCTGCACGGCAAGCTTGCCCTTCGGCTGCAGGAAACCCGCCAGTCGTGCCATCAGTTCGGAGTGGTCCGGAAGCCAGTGCAGCGCCGCGTTGGAGAAGATGAGCGCGGGCGCTGCCCCCGGCGTCCACGCTTTGGCGTCAGCCTCGATCAATTCGTCGTAGCAACCCGCCTTCTGCGCCACCGCCAGCATCGCCGGCGAGGCATCGAGCCCGAGGATCGACCGCCCCGCGCCGAACCGTGCGGCAAGCGCGGGGCCAGCCGCGCCGTTGCCGCAGCACAGGTCGATCACGTCGCCGGGCGGCAGCGCCCCCACCTGCGCCAGAAGGTCGAGAGCGGGGCGCAGGCGCAGGCCGCTGAACCGAGAATAGGCCTCAGGATTCCAGTCGCTGCGCGGTGGCATCGCTCCCCCTTCACGCGGCGCCCCGGCCCCGGTCAGGCCGATGGCTCCGGCTCAAGCCCGCCGCCTTTCGGCGCCTTCGGCTTCTTGGTCTTCGGGATCGCCGTCAGGGACGAAACCGCGCCGCCGGCATCCGGTTTGTCGTCCTCGTCGTCGCCCTGTTTCGGCGCATCGCCGCGGATCACCCGCATCATGTCATCGCCGGTCAGCGTCTCGTATTCCAGAAGGCCCTGCGCGAGGTTTTCCATTTCCTGCCAATTGTCCTTCAGGATCGTCTTCGCGCGTTCATAGGCCTCGTCCACCAGTCGCCGCACCTCCTGGTCGATGATCTCGCGGCTCTCGTCCGAGGCGTTGAAATGCGATTGCGAGCCGAGGAAGCTTTCCTGCGTCGAGGTGTAATTGATGTTGCCGAGCTTGTCGGACATCCCCCACTGGCTGACCATCGCGGTCGCGAGGTTGGTCACATGCTGGATGTCCGAATAGGCTCCGTTGGTGACATTCTCGGCCCCGAAAACCAGTTCCTCGGCCGCCTTGCCGCCCATCGCCGAGGCGAGCTTCGACAGCGCCGCCTCGCGGGTCAGGCTGAGCTTGTCGCGTTCGGGCAGGTAGAAGGTTACACCCAGCGCGCGGCCGCGCGGGATGATCGTGACCTTGTGGACCGGATCGTGCTGCGGCACGTGGATGCCGACGATGGCGTGGCCGGCCTCGTGATAGGCGGTCAGCTTCTTCTCGTCCTCGGTCATGACCATGGAGCGGCGCTCCGGTCCCATCATAACCTTGTCCTTGGCCTTTTCGAAATCCTCAAGCGTCACGAACCGCTTGCCCACGCGGGCCGCCAGAAGCGCCGCTTCGTTGACGAGGTTGGCGAGATCGGCGCCCGAGAAACCGGGCGTGCCGCGCGCGATGATGCGCAGGTCGACATCCGGGCCCAGCGGCACCTTGCGGGCATGAACGCCGAGGATTTTCTCGCGGCCCTTGATGTCGGGGTTCGGCACCTGAACCTGCCGGTCGAAGCGGCCGGGACGCAAGAGAGCGGGGTCGAGCACGTCAGGCCGGTTGGTGGCCGCGACAATGATGATGCCTTCATTGGCCTCGAAACCGTCCATCTCGACCAGAAGCTGGTTCAGCGTCTGCTCGCGTTCGTCATTGCCGCCACCGTAACCGACACCACGGCTGCGGCCCACGGCGTCAATCTCGTCGATAAACACGATGCAGGGCGAGTTCTTCTTGGCCTGTTCGAACATGTCACGGACGCGGGAGGCGCCGACACCGACGAACATCTCGACGAAGTCGGAACCAGAGATGGTGAAGAAGGGCACGCCCGCCTCGCCGGCAATGGCGCGGGCCAGCAGTGTCTTACCCGTGCCCGGAGGGCCGACAAGCAGCGCGCCTTTCGGAATCTTGCCGCCAAGGCGCGAGAATTTCTGCGGGTTGCGCAGGAACTCGACGATTTCCTCAAGCTCCTCCTTGGCCTCGTCGATGCCCGCGACGTCGTCGAAGGTCACGCGGCCGTGCTTTTCCGTCAGCAGCTTCGCGCGGGACTTGCCAAAGCCCATGGCGCCACCACGCCCGCCGCCCTGCATCCGGTTCATGAAGAAAATCCAAATGCCGATCAGGACGAGGAACGGGAGCCACAGCGACAGGACGGAGAAGAAGCCGGACTGCTCCTGCCGCTCGGCCTTCACGCTGACATCCTTTTCGATCAACCGCTCGACCAGCTTGTCGTTCAGCTCCTCGCCTTCCGGCTTGATCGTCACCCAGGTCTGTCCGTCGCGCGTTTGAACCTGAACCTGCTCGCCGTCGATCACCACAGCGTTCACGTCTCCGGCATCGACCTTCTGCAGGAAATCCGAATAGCTCAGCGTCCGCGAATTCATCGTCGTCTGTCCGTTGCCGAACAGCGTGAACAGCGCCAGGATCAAAAGGAACAGCACAGCCCAGAAAGCGATGTTTCTCGCGTTACCCACGGGGGAATCCTCCACACGTATTTCTGTCGCAGCGGAGACCCGCGCGAGCTTTACTCTAAAATAGAGATAAAGGGGCCGGGTTCAATGCGATAAGAGGACGGAGTGGAAGCCTGCGACGATTTCCGCCACCCAACCCTCCGAAAGCCCCGCCAGTGGTGCCGCCACCAGCATCTCGCCGCGCCAGATTGCCGGCGACACGACGAGCGCGGCACGCGAATGCCCGGTCTCGCGCCAGTCCGGGCATTGCCTCAGCCCGTCCGCCCCCAGAGCGCGCACCCGAAGCCCCGGCGCATGTGGCCCGGAAAGCCGCCAGCGTCCATCCCAGGGCATATCGGTCGGCCCTTCGATCCCGGCAACGGCCTTCGGTTCACGGGTGACACGAATCTCGGCCTCGCTTACCCGGATGCGGCAGCCCGACAGCGTCGCATGACGCACCTCGCGCACGGCCTCCTGCACCCGGATCAGCGCGGACTGTCGCGGGGCATAGGTTTCCCCCGACACCCATTTCAAGGCCCCGATCAGCAAGCGTCGGCTGACCTCGTGTGAAAGCAATCTGAATTCGGGGCGCGACAGAACAACCTCGCCGGCCGACGTGCTTGCCATCTGCCGGGCCGCATCGGAGGTCATCATCTGTATCGCCTGCAACGCAGAACTCAGGTTGCAGACAACGCCTGACAGCTTGTTGACGGAAACCCCCAACGGCCGCATCGCCTTGAGCGCCCGCCGCGCCTTCACCCGCGCGAACCGGTCGTCAGCATTCGACGGGTCTTCGATCCATTGGATGCCCTGCCGGTTCAGGTAGTCGCGAAGTTCACTGCGTTCAGCGAGTAGATACGGCCGCGCCCAACGGATGCCGCCCTCGGTCCAGCTTTTCCGCATTCCCGACAGCCCGTCGAGGCCGGCCTCGCGCGCAAGCCCCATCAGGAAGGTCTCGGCCTGATCATCGGCAGTGTGGCCCAGAACGATATGGCCGATGCTCTCCTCACGCGCCCAGTCCCCGATCAGATCATAACGAGCGCGCCGTGCCTGATCCTGAAGGTTGCCGCGGATCGGCCCGTGATCCCAGACCAGTGTCCGGTGCGAAACCCCGTGTCCTTTGCAGAAGGTGGCGACCATTCGCGCCTCATCCGCAGCCTCGGGTCTGAGACGGTGATCCACCGTGACCGCGCGGACCACCCCGCCCCGATGCGCCTGCACACGAATGAACAGGTGCAGAAGCGCCATGGAATCGCTTCCGCCGGAAACGGCGACAGCAATAGCATCCGGGTTGTCGTTGAGAAATGCCGTCTGGGCGAAATGCAGCAGAAACGCATCTTCGCCTTCGCCCGACGGCCATTCTCCTCCGGTCACTGACAGGAAAGCGCCTGCATCGCGGTCGAAGCCTCGACTGCCTCCGGCGCAGTCGGGAAGCGCACGCCAACCTCGCCGAGCGTCACGCAGGCCTCCTGCGTCTGGCCAAGCAGTCCGAGCGCCGCGCCGAGCTTCAGCAGGGACGCCGGCGCACGCGGCCCGTCCGGGGCACCGGAAAAGGCGTTGAGATAGGCGCGCGCGGCATTCGAGGTGTCGCCGAGCTTTTGCAGCGCCTCACCGCGCAGATACTCCGCCTCGCCGCTCAGGGGGCCGCCGGGATAGGCCGCGGTAAAGGCCGCAAACTGGTCCGCGGCGCCCTGAAAGTCACCGGAGTCGAGCGCCCCCTTCGCCCGATCGAAATCCGCCTGTTCGCTGATCGCAAGTTCCGGCGCGCCGCTCGTGCCGCCCTGCGGCTGCGTCGAGAGGGTCGGCACCCCGGCGCCACCGGCAGGCGCGCCCCCAAGGCTCTGGGTAATGGGAAGGTTCGCAAGATCGCAGCCCTCTTCCAGCTCGCAAAGCCGGAATTCGAGGTCACCGATCCGGTTGGTGCCATCGGCGACAACCCGGTTCACCTGGTTCTGCAAGGCCTCCGCCTGCGAGGTGAGCCGCGAAAGCTCCGCCTCCATAGCGTTCATCCGGTCTAGAGCGGACGCCCCACCCGCAGCCTGCATCGCCGGCTCTCCACCCGCAACGAGTTCGGAACGAAGCGCCTGCAACTGCCCGGCCAGCGCCGACAGTTCCGCCCGGATGTCCGCGACGGTCTGCGCCCTGTCCTGTGCGAAGGCGGGGGCGGCCATGAAGGCCGCCGCCACCAGGATGCCCGAAAGCGACCGGATCATACCCGCGACCTCAGACGCCCGCGCCCGCGCCGATCACGGTCACGGCACGACGGTTCTGGGAGTAGCAAGCTTCATCCGAACAGACCGCAAGCGGACGTTCCTTGCCGTAGGACACGGTCTGGAGCCGGTTCGCGCTCACGCCTTGGGCGATCAGGTATTGCTGCACCGCCGACGCGCGGCGCGCGCCAAGTGCAAGGTTGTATTCGCGCGTGCCCTGTTCGTCCGCATGGCCTTCGATGATCGCGGTATAGGCCGGGTGCTGGTTCAGCCAAACGGCCTGCTGGCCAAGCGTCTGCTGCGCCGTCGGCGACAAAGTCGACTGGTCGACGGCGAACAGCACGCGGTCACCGATCGTCTGCTGGAAGTACGCCGGGGAGTTCGGGTCGTTGGGATCGCCGAGGCCGCCCGCGGTGATGCCGCCCGCGCCACCGGCACCGGCGCCGGTACCGCCTGCCCCGTAGCGGTCGGGATTGTTGCAAGCCGAAAGCGCCAGCGCGCCTGCGACCAGAAGGATGGTGGAGTATTTGATCATTGCGTTTGCCGCCTCTGTTCTTGGCTCGATGGCCGTTACCTTATCATTGTCGCCGACGCTTGGGAATCCGCGCTCTCAGGGCAGGAGCGGCGACCACGCCGGGTCGGATGCGGAACCATCCATCGGCACCGCGCGCAGGTTCCGCCCCGAAATGTCGACCGAGAAAAGCTGCGCCGCGCCACCCGCGCCCGCGCTTTCGCGCGTGAACATGATCACCCGCCCGTTCGGCGCCCAGGTCGGCCCCTCATCGAGGAACGAGGCCGTCAGCAGCCGCTCCTCCGAGCCGTCGGTCCGCATCACACCGATGTGGAAGCGGCCTGCATTCTGCTTGGTGAAGGCGATCATGTCGCCGCGCGGGCTCCAGACCGGTGTGCCATAGCGCCCCTCGCCGAAGCTGATCCGCGTCGGTTCGCCGCCGCCGGCAGGCATCACGTAAAGCTGCTGGTTCCCCGAGCGGTCGCTTTCGAACACGATCTGGCTGCCATCGGGCGAGAACGACGGTGCCGTCTCGATCGAGGGCGAGTTGGTCAGCTGCCTGCTCTGGCCCGACGAAAGCTGCATCGAATAGATGTCGGTGTTTCCGCCCTGTTCGAGCGAGAAGACGACCGTCCCGCCATCAGGCGAAAACCGCGGCGCAAAGGTCATGTTGCCCGACAGTTCGGCCAGCGCGCGCGACGAGACCGTCGCGATGTCCATCAACTTGATGCGCGGAAACCCGGTCTCGAACGACGTGTAGAGCACGCGGTCCCCGGCCGGCGAGAAACGCGGCGCGAGAACGATGGTGGACGAATCGGTCAGGTACTGAACGTTCGCCCCGTCATAGTCCATGATCGCGAGGCGCTTGAGCCGCTGATCCTTCGGCCCGCTTTCCGAGACATAGACGACGCGGCTGTCGAAATAGGCGCCCTCGCCGGTGATGCGCGAATAGATCTGGTCGGCGACCTTGTGCGCGATCCTGCGCCAGTCGCCCTGCCCGCCACCGAACTGCATCCCCTTTCCAAGCTCCGCGCCGGAAAACACGTCGTGAAGGCGGAACTTCACGTTGACGCGGCCATCCGACCCGAGCGCGACCGCACCGGTGATCAGCGCCTGTGCGTTGATCGCCTTCCAGTCTGCATAGGCAACCGGCGCATCGAAGCTGGTGACCGGGCTGATGAAGGCAGAGGGAGGGATTTCCCGGAAAAGGCCAGTGCCGACAAGGTCGGCGGCGACCACCTGGCTGATCGACTGCGCCACTTCCGCCGCCCCCGGGTTCTCGGCGATGAATGTCGGTGCCGCAAAGGGCAAGGGTTCGATCACGCCATCCGTGATCTCGATCCTGAGCGGGCCGGACTGCGCAAGAGCCGCTGGCGCGGCGAGGCCGGCGACAGCCAGCGCGAGGCAGAGCGAGCGAATGAAGGTCATGTCTTCCCCCTGTTTCCGGGTCGGTTCTTGGTTTCCGGCCGCGCGGTCATTTCATCCTCATCTTTTCGGGATTGAAGACGATTTCAACCTCGCGCCACTGGTCGTATTTCTCGGGCGGCAAAGGATAGCCGTTCTGGCCGCAGCGTATGATCGCCCGGCGGCCCGCCTCGTAAGCTTGCTGGGCCGACGCATCGGTGCCGCCCTCGTAGCCAATCATCCGGATGGAGCCGCTGACAGGCTTGCCGGACGGCTCCATGCTGACGCCGACGGTGACGATCGTGCGCAGCGCATCCGTCGACAATGCGCCGACGTTCCAGCACTGCTTCACCGCGATCACCAGCGCATCCTTCTCGCCACCGGTCATCGGCGGACCGGACGGCGCGGTGCCGGTTCCCGGCGCCGGTTCCTCGGACGCTTCGCCGGACAGCGCTTCGGCCAATGCGTCGGCAACCGCATCGGCTGCGGGCGCCTCGGGTTCGGCGGGTTGTTCGGGCGCGGGCTGCGGAGCTGCCGGCTCGGACGCGGTCTCCGGCGCGCGCTTTTCGGGTCGCGCCTTCGGACGGGGCGACGAAAGCGGCGCGGCAGAAGCCAGGTCGATCTGGTCCTTGTTATCCTCGGTGCGGATCACCTCGCCGGATTCCGGCGGGGCTGCGGCCTCCATCGGCGTTTCGGGCGTGGGTTCCTCCGCCGGTTCGGGTGTCGTTTCCGCGACCGCCTCGGGCGCCACATCCACGTTCTCTTCGGGGGCATCCGTCGGGTCGGGGGCGACGCGCGGCGCGGCTTTCGGATCGGGCTGAATCTCCGGCAGACGCGGCTCGGCGATCACGTCCGGCGGGGTCGGCGGCGTCGGCGGCGTGTCCTCGACCTCGGTCTCGGGCGGGGTCAGCGCGGTCACATCCGGCGCGGGGTCGGGCTCCGCCGGCTGTTCCGGCGGGGTCGGTTCTGCCGGCTGCGGCGCGGCTTCGGGTTCCGGGACGGCAGGCGCAGCCTCAGCCGGTGCGGGCTCCGGCAACGAGGGTTCGGCCGGTGCCTCGGTCACGGCGCGGGGTGCGGCCGCCTGAAGCGCGGTGAATTCCGCCTCGGACATCAGCGACACTTCGGCAGTGACAACCGGCGGCGGCAAGTCGTGGGAAAAGAAGATCCCGCCAAGCATAAGCCACAGAATCGCGCCCAGATGCGCGCCCCCCGAGACGATCAAGCCTGTGCGTTCGGACCTCTCCATGGGCACCCGCCCTAGTTCCCCGCCTGCCCGTCAAAGCTCGGGCCACCTGCATCGGTGACCAGAACGATGTTGGAAAAGCCGCCCGAATTCAGCGCGCCCATGACCTGCACGACCCGCTCATACGGGATTTTGCCATCCGCGCGCAGGAACAGCTTGTCGTCGGTCCGCTCCGCCGCGATGGCCTTGAGCTTGGCAATCAGCTCGCCCTCCGGCGTCGGCGTGTTCTGGATCGAGATCGTGCCGTCTTCCTGCACCGAGATGGTCAGCGGTTCTTCCTGCTCGGTCGCGACCGCCTGCGCGGCGGTCTTGGGCAGTTCAAGCGGCACGCCGACGGTCAGAAGCGGCGCGGCCACCATGAAGATGATCAGAAGCACCAGCATCACGTCCACGAAGGGCGTGACGTTGATCTCGCTCATCACGGCGGCCTTGCCACGGCCACCCCGGCGGCGCCGTCCGCCACCGCCCGGTTTCATGACGCCCGCCCCCATCGGATCAGGCGTCCAGCTGGCGCGAAAGGATCGTGGCGAATTCGTCGGCGAATGCCTCGTATCCGGCGATGATCCGGTCGCTGTCGGTGGAAAGCTTGTTGTAGAAGATCACCGCCGGGATCGCCGCGAGAAGGCCGAGCGCGGTGGCGACCAGCGCCTCGGCGATGCCCGGCGCCACGACGGCGAGCGAGGTATTCTGCGAGATCGCGATCTGCTCGAACGCGACCTTGATGCCCCAGACAGTGCCGAAGAGGCCGACGAAAGGCGCGGTGGAGCCCACCGTGGCCAGGAACGGCAGCCCGCGCGTCAGGCTTTCGGTCGCCTTGACGATGGCCACGTCCATCGAGCGGTCGATGCGCGCCTGCGCACCCGCGATCAGTTCGCCGTCCTGCCGGTGGCTTCGTCGCCATTCGACCATACCAGAGGCGAAGATCTTCTCGCTCGCCCCGTCGGGCTGCGAGCCGATCTTCTCGAACAGCTCGTCGAGCGGTTCGCCCGACCAGAACGAACGGTCGAAGATCGAGGCTTCCTGCCGGGCCTGCCGGTAGGAGATGAATTTCTGGACGATGATCGCCCAGGACCAGAAACTGGCCACCGTCAGCATGATCATCACCAGCTTGACGACAAAAGAGGCGCGCCAGAAAAGCGCAAGCAAGGAGAAGTCCATCTCCTGCGCGAGGGCTAGGGTCTCGGTTTCCATGGGTCACTGCTCGCCGTTTGGGCCGTGTTTTCACGGCTCTCTTACAGGTGATTCTATCCGGCTTTTAGAGGGAAAGCCAACACATCTGCGTCAGAGCCCCGAAACCGCCGATCCCTAGTGCAAAGCCGCCCCGAGAGAGCGGCGGATTTCCGCCGGAAACCGCACCGGATGGCCGGCCTCGGTCAGGCAGACCAGCGTCACGACGGCATGGAACAGCCGTTCCCCGGCGCGCAGCACCTCCTGCTCCAGCACCAGCCGCGCGCCGCCGGCATCCAGAACCTTTGTCGCCACCACGAGTTCGTCGTCGAACTTCGCAGGTCTGAGGTAATCCGCCTCGGCCCGGCGCACGGCGAACACGATGCCCTGCTCGGCCTTCAGGCGCCCCTGATCAATCCCGAGACCACGCACCCATTCGGTGCGCGCGCGTTCGATAAATTTCAGGTAGTTCGCGTAGTAGACGATACCGGCCAGATCGGTGTCCTCATAGTAGACGCGGATCGGGAAACGGTGGGTCATCGCACTCTTCGGCATTGGTCTCGTTCCCCTTCTCATAGGGCCGCGAACATCTGTGAGCAAGCGAAGCGCCGCCAGAGGTTGTGAACCGGGTTGGCAGATCGTGCCCGCATCGTGTAGCCATGACAGGAAACTATCTGCCGCGCGCAACGCGGCCCGCCCACAACAGGAGCCGCCATGACCCGTTCCGTCATCGAGGAAGACCTCACCATCGAAGGCAACATCGCGTCCAAGGACGGCGACGTTGACGTGAAAGGCCGCGTCACCGGCGACATCGCATCGCGTTCGGTCGACGTGCATGTCGGCGGTCGCGTGGACGGCGCGATCGAAGCCGACACGGTCAAGATCCAGGGCGCGCAATCGGGCCGGATCAAATGCGCCGAACTGTCGCTCGAGGCGAATGCCGAGGTGAAGGCGGACGTGACCGCGCAGACGCTGATCTCCGAGAAGGGGGCAAGGCTCGTCGGCAAGGTCCAGATCACCGGCGGCTGAACGCGGGGACAGTCCGATGGCCGGCCCCGACGATCGCGAAGCGCCAAACGCCGGACAGGCGGCATTCTGGACCGACCTTCCGGGGCAAAAATGGGCGCTCCTCCACACCCGGCTGGATCGGTTGTTCTCTGAGGCTACAGCGCTCCTCCTCGATCGGGCGGGCATCGCTCCGGGCGAGGACATCCTCGACATCGGCTGCGGCGCCGGGGACACGACCCTTGCAGCAGCCCGGCTTTGCGGTCCGGCCGGCAGCGCCACCGGCGTCGATATCTCCGAAACGCTTCTGGCCGAAGCGCGCCGCCGTGGTGCCGGTGTGCCGGGCGTCACCTTCGTCCATGCCGATGCCCAGACCCACGCCTTCGCACCGGCGTGCTACGATCTCCTGATCTCGCGCTTCGGCCTGATGTTCTTCGCCGACCCCGTCACGGCCTTCGCCAATATCGCGACCGGCCTGCGCCCGGGTGCCCGCGTCGTTTTCGCCGCATGGGCGCCGGCAGAGGAAAACCCCTGGAGTCATGTTCCGAAAGCGGCCGGCACTGATCATTTCGGCCCGCTGCCCCCCGACGAGCCGCGCGAACCCGGCCAGTTCGCCTTTGCCGAGCGCGACTATGCGGCCGGCATCCTCGCCGCCGCCGGCTACACGGATGTGGCCGCCGAGGCGGCCGATATCCATCTGCGGTTCGACGGAAACGCGGCCGATGCCGCCGATCTGGCCACCACAATCGGCCCGGTTTCACGCTTCCTGCGGGAAAAGAACGGAACCGAAGAGGATCGCCGCGCCATCGCGGAAGTCGTGGCGCGCGGCTTCGGCCGCTGGGAAAGTCCGGACGGCATGCGCATCCCGGCACGTCTCAATGTCTTCGGTGCCCTGAAGCCGCGCGAGAGCATTTCAGGTTAAGGTGGCGCAGCAAGTGTCGGAATTCGGACCGCAGCCGCCCGGACCTTGAAGTCAATTCCGACCCGAAGCACCATCGGCAAGCCGCGCGGCGAGCCGCAGCGCATGGCTCGAATCGCGCGCGGCAAGCGGCAGGACGGGATCGTAGGCCGTCCGGATCACATCCGCGATGTCAGGCCGCAGGATCACCGCGCGCCCCGCGCTGGCAAGGGGCGAGCGATCGACGAAGGCGCGGTCCGACCACAACAGCACGATCTGCGCCGCCATGCTGAGCGCGATCGTCTCGGCCGGCAATTCCGCTAGGCTGTCATCCATGCGGATAAAGGCCACGCAGGCCCGGATCGCGCCGGTTTCCTCGAACCGGAAATGGCGATACTGGTTCGCGCCCTCCGCCTCCAGCCGCGCCACGAGCGGGCCGAGCCCCTCGACCAGCCGGTCAAGGTCAGGCACCGCAAGCAGTTCACGCCAGTCCTGGAAGAAGAAGATCAGCAGATTCGCACCCTGTTCGGGATCGGTCTCCGCCATCTGGTGGCCGGCCAGAGTGACCACCGCCTCGACCGCGCCTTTGATCACCGGCAACGTTGCGTCGGAAACACCGAAGACCACCGGCGCGATCGGCCGTTCCCAGCGCGCGAAGAGGTACTCGCCCGATTTGCGCGTGAAAAGCGCGGCTATCTCGTCTGCTGTCACGGCGCTTTCACCCTGCTCCGGTTCCTCCGCCCGAGGCATAGAATCATTGCCGTCCCGCCTCAACTGCGAATGCCCCGCCGCGCATATCGGTGCCATATGCCACAAGCCGGGCGATCCCGGCCTACTTTCCGAACAGGTCGCTTTGCCCCGGCGCCTTCGGTGCCGCCATGCCGAGATGCGCCCAGGCCTTCTGAGCAAGCATCCGCCCGCGCGGCGTGCGCTGGATCAGCCCCTGCTGCAAAAGGAAAGGCTCAATCACCTCCTCGATCGCGTCGCGGCTTTCCGACAACGCGGCCGAGATCGTCTCAACCCCCACCGGCCCGCCTGCGTAATTCTCAGCGATCAGCTGAAGATAGCGCCGGTCGGCCCCGTCGAGACCAAGGTGATCGACGCCAAGCCGCGTCAGTGCATTATCCGCAATGTCCCGCGTCAGCTTGCCGTCGCCCTCCACCAACGCGAAATCGACGACCCGCCGCAAGAGCCTGCCGGCGATACGCGGGGTGCCGCGCGCCCGCTTCGCGATTTCGCGGGTGCCCTCGGGTTCGGTGGCGATGCCGAGAAGCCGCGCGCCCCGCCCGACGATATGGTCAAGCTCGGCCACCGTGTAGAACTGAAGCCGGGTCGGGATACCGAAGCGGTCCCGCAGCGGCGTCGTCAGAAGGCCAAGCCGCGTCGTGGCGCCGACAAGTGTGAAAGGCTGCAACTCGATCCGGACGGTTCGCGCCGCCGGCCCCTCACCGATCACGAGGTCAAGCTCAAAATCTTCCATCGCGGGATAGAGCACCTCCTCCACCGCCGGATTCAGCCGGTGAATCTCGTCGATGAAGAGAACATCGCGCGCCTCAAGATTGGTCAGGATCGCCGCAAGGTCCCCGGCCCGCGCCAGCACAGGACCTGAGGTCATGCGGAAGTTGACGCCCAGCTCCTTCGCCATGATCTGCGCGAGCGTTGTCTTGCCGAGACCGGGCGGCCCGTGGAACAGCGTGTGGTCCATCGCCGCGTCGCGCCGCCGCGCGCTTTCGATGAAGACGCGCAGGTTGGCGCGCGCCTCCTCCTGCCCGACGAAATCAGAGAGCGCCTGCGGCCGCAGACTGCGATCCGAATCCTCCGGCTGCGGCGCGGGGCGAAGCGTGGGGTCGGGTTCCATGCTCTATCCCTTCGGCATCAGGAGCTTCAGCGCCGCACGGATCAAGGCCGGTGCGTCGGCCCCTTCCTGCGCGCCCGCAGCCTCAGCGACGGCGGCGGCGGCCTCACCCTGGCCATAGCCGAGATTTGTCAGCGCGGAGAGCGCATCGGCGCTGGCCGAGGCCGAACCGGTCGGAGCCGCCGGGGCCATCGCGGGCGCGCGCGCCGGCACGTCGATGACATGGTCAGAGACCGGGACGTCGACGCTGAGCGCGCCGCCCATCGCCATGACGGTCGGCGCCTTTTCCTTCAGCTCCATCACCACGCGCTGCGCCAGCTTCGGCCCGACACCCGGAGCCGCCTTGACGCTCGCCCAGTCGCCCAGCGCGATCGCACGACCGACGCCCTCGGCACCCAATGTCCCGAGGATAGCCATCGACGCCTTCGCGCCCACACCCTGCACGCTGGTCAGAAGGCGGTGCCATTCCTTTTCCATCAGCGTCGGGAACCCGAAAAGCTGCAACAGATCCTCGCGCACGAGGAGATCGGTATAAAGCGCCACCGCCTGCCCCACTGGCGGCAGGTTGGCGGCCGTCCGCTGCGACACATGGACGATGTAACCGACACCGCGTACGTCGATCAGGACATGATCCAGCGCCCGATGCAGGATCACGCCGGCGATGCGCCCGATCATGCCGCACCCCGGATCGCCGCCGCCAGCCGGCCGGCACTTTGCAGGTGGTGGGCATGACAGATCGCAATCGCGAGCGCATCCGCCGCATCCGACCCTGCCAGTTCGACACCAGGCAGTTGATAACGCACCATATGCGCAATCTGACCCTTGTCGGCATGGCCGACACCGACGACCGCCTTCTTGACGGCGTTCGGGGCGTATTCGCCGACCGCGATCCCGGCCTGCGCCGGCACCAGCATCGCGATCCCGCGCGCCTGGCCAAGCTTCAGCGTCCCCGCTCCGTCCTTGTTGACGAAGGTCTGCTCCACCGCCGCGGCGTCGGGCGCGTGATCAAGAACGATCCTGGTCAGGGCCGCGTGAAGCGACAGAAGGCGGGAAGCAAGGTCATCGCCCTGGGAGTGAATCACGCCATTCGCGACATGGCCGAGCCGTGATCCGGCGACCTCAATGACACCCCAGCCGAGGTTTCGTAGGCCCGGATCGATCCCGAGTACGCGCATCTGCTCCCTCACATGTTGCTTTTTTCCCACGACTAGCACGAAAAGCGAACATGGCAAAGCGCGAAAGGCGGGATGCAGCGGCTGACATCCGCATGAAACGGGTGGCACGAAATCGACATCGCGTAGATCGAAATCGACGGATTCAGCCTTGCGAAGAACGGTTTTTCGGCTGCCGAAAGGGGCTTTGATGAGCCTTGCAGCCATTGCATGACGGCTCTGCGATTGTGCGCCTTGCCGCCCGCCGGGGCGAAGTCTATCTCGCCGGCTGAAATCGAGACGCGTCAAGGGGACGCGACTTGCATATTGAGGAAAATGATCATGGCTGTCTACGAAGCCCACCGCCCCGCCAATGGTGCCGTCACCGGTCTCTTCGGTCTGTTCGTGTCGACCGTTGCCGCCTGGAACGACGCGCGCGTCACCCGCAACGTCCTGTCGAAGCTCTCGGATCGCGAACTCGACGATATCGGCCTGTCGCGCGGCGACATCGACAACATCACGGCGCGCTTCTGATCGCCGTGGTCCACCGGCGCGGCGCGCCGGTGATGGACAAAGGCCGTGCCGGGCATTCCCGTCACGGCCTTTTCATTTTTGACGGATGTGTTCGCGCCTGATCAGAGGCCGAACTTCCCGAACTGTTCCGAGATCAGCAGGGTAAGCGGGTCCGCCTGCAGGATGTAGGCCCCGGCCCGATCGGCCATGCCGCCGTCGCGCAGCACTGCAATGCGGTCCTCATATTGCTCGGCGCCGATCGCTGCATGGACAGATGCCTTGATCAGGACGATCGTCATCAGGACCAGCACCAGCGGGGCAAGAAATCCGCGGCGGCGCACCGGACGCCGGCGCGCGTTGTAATAGGACATGCCGAGCGCACCCTCGGCTTCGAAACCGCCGCCAGCCTTGTGGATCTTGTCGATGCGGCCCAGACGTCCGTAAAAATTCTGAAGATTCCGGTCGACCATCGTTAGCTCCAACCTAACCCGAGCAAATCACAAACAACGGGCTTAAATAAAATTGCACGCCCGCAGAGTGGCGAGCTTCAGGCGAAACTAAGGCAGAAATGCGGCACCGGCCAGTCCCGGCGCCTATTGACGACGCTGCAGAACCAATGTCGTCCATTCACCGATTTCGTCGCGGTGAACCGGCGCAAATCCCGCCGCGTCGTAGACCGAAAGAACATCCTCCGCCTGGTTGTTGAGAATGCCGGACAGAATCACGAAGCCGGATGGCGCAGTGTGGGCCGCCATGTCGGGCGCCAGCGCGATCAGCGGGCCTTTCAGGATATTCGCGAAGACAAGGTCGTAGCGGGCGCGCGCGGCAAGGTCCGGATGATCGAATCCGACGGCCTCGACGCAGGTTACGCGCCCCGTCAGCCCGTTCGCCGCAACATTGGCGGCCGCCACCTCAACCGCCACCGGGTCGATATCGGAGGCGATGACCGGATCGGGCCAGATCGCCGCCGCAGCCATTGCAAGCACGGCCGTACCGCAACCGATATCGGCAACCCGCCGCCCCCGGAACCCCTCGCGGTCGAGCCGGTCGAGTGCGAGCAGGCAGCCCTTCGTCGTGCCGTGATGCCCGGTGCCGAACGCCATCGCCGCCTCTATCAGCAGCGGCACGGCGCCGGGCGCCACCCGGTCCGCATCGTGGCTGCCATAGACGAAGAAGCGGCCGGCCTCCACCGGCTGCAGTTCGCGTTTCACATGCGCGACCCAGTCCGTTTCGGGGACCTCCGAAACAGTGAACGGATGCGCCCCGTGCGCAAGCGCCATGAGCGACAGCGCGATCTCGTCAGGGGCCTCATCGAAATAGACGCCGACCTCGAAATCGCCGGACCCGTCCTCGATCTCGAAGCAACCGATACCGGACGGCTCCGGCTGGAAGTCCTCCAGCGCCTCTGCCAGCGCCTCGGCGCGGTCCTTTCCGGGAAGGGTCGTGAGGGCGGCGAAAACGGGCATGATAAGGGTCCGGCACTTGGGATCGCCCGGCCATAGGCCGCGTGGACTGCCGGGTCAAGCGGCCGCGCCGGCCAGACCCGACTATTCGGCGACGACAGCCAGCCCCCTGGCGAAGATCGTTTCGTGCCCCGGCTCGGGATGGCGCGGCACCATGAGTGCGAGAACGATTGAGACGGCCGCCATCGCCGCAGCAAGGCCGAAGACCGCCCCGGGCGACACGATCCAGAGATAACCGAGCAGCGCCGGCAGGAAGACGGCGGCAATGTGATTGATCGTGAAGGCGACGGCTGCCGTCGGCGCGATGTCCTGGGGGTCCGCGATCTTCTGGAAATAGGTCTTCAGCGCGAAGGCGAGCGAGAAGAAAAGGTGGTCGAGAACGTACAGAACCGCCGCGACAACGACGCCCCAGCCGAACCAGTAGATCCCGCCATAGGACAGGAAGACCAGAAGCAACCCGGTGTATTCGAAGACGAGTGCATTTCGTTCACCGAACCGGCCAACGGCCTTCCCCATCAGCGGCGCGAATATCATGTTGATGAAAAAGTTGATGAGGAAAAGCGCCGTGACCTCATGCACTTCGAAGCCAAAGCGCTCGACCATCATAAACGCCGCGAAGACGATGAATATCTGACGCCGTGCGCCGGCCATGAACTGCATGAGGTAGTAGAGCCAGTAGCGCCGCCGCAGCACGAAATGCTTGAGCTGCGGGTCCGGCGCCTCGAACTGCGGATAGGCGAAGGCGGCAAAGACCGCGATGGCCAGCGTCAGCCCGCCCGATATCCCGTAGACCACGCCGTAACTGAGGTCGAACGTCTTCCAGGTCAACACGATGAGGCCATAGGCCACCATCGACGCGCCCGACCCGATCGCGACGATCCAGCCGATCGTCTGGGGCGCGCGCTTCTTGTCGATCCACTGAAGCTGTAGCGACTGGTTCACCGTCTCGAAATAGTGGAACCCGATCGAGGACAGGAGCGTGATGGTCAGGATGCCGCCGAAGGTCGGGAACACCGCCGTCACCGCCGTCGTCGCGCCAAGAAGCCCCAGCGCAAGAAGCGCGAGCACTTGTTCGCGCAGCACCCACAGCAGCACGATGACACCGATGGCAAGGAAACCCGGTATCTCGCGCACCGTGTGAAGCCAGCCGATCTCCACCCCAGTGAAGCCCGCGGCCTCTTTCACGAAGTTGTTGAGGAGCGCCGACCAGGTGGAAAAGGCGATCGGCATCGCCGCCGCCATCAGGAACAGAAGGAAAGCCGGCTGCCGCCAGCGCGGCAGACTTGCCGCATCCTTCAGAGTGATGGTTCGCCTGAACATGGCCACCGACATACGCCGCTTTCTGGACCGTGGCGAGTGCGGTTGCGCACAATGCCCGGCGCTGCGGCGCACAGCGATATGATCTAAGTCAAGGCGGACATATTCGACTTCCTGCATCGGTCCCACCACAGGAGGGACGCACGTGGACATTCTGACCATCGTGGAAGGGATCGGCGAGGCACCGGCTGCCGCCTTGCTCGGGCTTCTCACCGGCATCGTGTTCGGCGTTGCCGCGCAGCGGTCGCGGTTCTGCCTGCGCGCGGCCGCCGTCGAATTCGCGCGCGGCCGGCTTGGCCCGCGCGTGGCGGTCTGGCTCCTGTGCTTTTCCACCGCCGTCGTCTGGGTCCAGGGTGCCGAACTCCTCGGATTCCTGCGGGTGGAGGAAGCGCGGATGATGGCGATCACCGGGTCATGGTCCGGCGCGATCATCGGCGGGCTCGTCTTCGGTGTCGGCATGGTGCTTGCGCGCGGCTGCCCGGGCCGGCTTCTCGTCCTCGCGTCCTCGGGGAACCTGCGCTCCGTGGTTTCCGGCCTCATATTCGCCGTCGTCGCCCAGATGAGCCTCAAGGGCGTGCTCGCGCCACTCCGCGACCGCCTTGCGGGGTTTTGGGTGACCGGGGGTGGACGCAACCTTGACCTGATCGAATGGAGCGGCCTGCCGCGTCAGAGCGGGCTTGCCCTCGGCATCGCCATCGCGATGCTCGCACTCTACCTCGCGCGCAGGAACCGGATCGGCGTTTCAACGCTGGTCTTCGCCTCCGGTGTCGGCTTCGCGGTCGCGCTTGGATGGATTTCGACCTACGCGCTTTCCCAGGTCAGCTTCGACCCAGTCACGATCAGTTCTGTCACGTTTTCAGGCCCTTCCGCAACGACGCTGATGTTCTTCCTCGAGCCCGTCCGGGTGCTGGAATTCGACGTCGGCCTCGTGCCCGGGGTCGTGATCGGCGCGGGGCTGTCGGCACTGCTGTCCGGCCAGTTCCAGTTCGAAGGGTTCGAGAACGAGAGCAACATGCGCCGCGCGATGACGGGCGCCCTGCTGATGGGTTTCGGCGCGATGCTGGCAGGCGGGTGTTCGATCGGCGCGGGCGTCACGGGCGGCTCGATCTTCGCCGGCACCGCTTGGCTCGCGCTCTTCGCGATGTGGGTGGGCGCGGTCGCAACCGATTTCGCCATCGACCAGCGGGGCGGGACGACCGCCGCCGCGTGAGGTCAGTAGAAACTCTGCGGGTCAATGTCGATCGAAAGCCGCAGGTTGTTCGGCACCTTCAATTGTCCCACCCATTCGGCCAGCGCCGGCTGCAGGGCCACGCCTTTCGCCACCTTGACCAACAACCGCACCCTGTGGCGGCCGCGCACGCGCGCGACTGGCGCAGGCGCAGGTCCGAAGACCTGAGCGCCGATCCTGCGGAGCGGTGCGTCGCGGCGGGCAAGCTCAGCACCAAAGTCAAAGACCGCCTGCACATCGGGCGAGGACAGAACGATCCCGGCCAGCCTTCCATAGGGCGGCATCCCCGCGGCCTGCCGCTCGGCCGCCTCTGCCCGCCAGAACGCCTCCTCGTCCCCCGAAAGGATCGCGCGGATCACCGCATGGTCCGGTTGATAGGTTTGCAGCATGGCCTCGCCCGGTTTCTCGCCTCGGCCCGCCCGGCCTGACACTTGGCGCATGAGCTGGAACGTCCGCTCTGCCGCGCGCAGATCGGAGCCTTGCAGCCCCAGATCGGCGTCGATGACGCCGACAAGCGTCAGAAGTGGAAAATTGTGCCCCTTTGCAACGAGTTGCGTGCCGATGATGATGTCGGCCCCACCGCCTGCAATCTCGCCGATCTTCTCCTTCAGCGCGCGGGCCGATCCGAAAAGGTCCGACGACAGCACTGCGACCCGCGCCTCTGGGAAGCGCTCGGCGACTTCTTCGGCCAGCCGCTCCACCCCCGGCCCGACAGGCGCCAGTCGGTCCTCGGCCTGACAGGAGGGACAGGCGGCGGGCATCGGCTTGGTCTCGCCGCATTGGTGGCAGACGAGACGCTTGAGAAACCGGTGCTCCACCATCCGCGCGTCGCAATGGTCGCAGCCGATCTGGTGGCCGCAGGCACGGCAGATGGTGACCGGCGCGTAGCCCCGGCGGTTCAGGAACAACAGCGCCTGTTCGCCGCGCTCGATCCGGGCCGTCACCGCCTTCACCAGCGTCGGCCCGATCCAGCGGTTCGGCTCCAGCGTCTCGGCCCGCATGTCGATGGAGGAGAGGTCGGGCATCTCGGCCATACCGAAGCGGGAGGTGAGGTCGATGCGTTGGTACTTTCCCGCCTCGGCATTGGCCCAGCTCTCCAGGCAGGGCGTGGCCGAGGCCAGCACAACCTGCGCGTCGCAGAGCGATGCGCGCAGTACCGCCATGTCGCGGGCATTGTAAAGCGCGCCATCCTCCTGCTTGTAGGAGGTGTCGTGTTCCTCATCGACGACGATCAGGCCAAGGTCGCGGAACGGCAGGAAAAGCGCCGACCGCGCACCGACGACAAGGCCCACGCCGCCTTCTCCCGCCATACGCCAAAGCCGCCTGCGCTCGGTCTGGGTCACGCCGGAATGCCACTCGCCCGGCATCGCGCCGAAACGGTCCTGAACCCGCGTCAGGAACTCCGCCGTAAGCGCAATCTCGGGGAGGAGCACAAGCGCCTGCCGCCGCTGCCGGAGGCATTCGGCAACAGCTTCCAGATAGACCTCGGTCTTGCCCGACCCGGTGACGCCTTTCAGCAATGTGGTGCCATAGCGCACCGCAGCGATCCCCGCGCGCAACTGCGCGGCGGCGGCGGCCTGGTCCTCGGCCAGCTCCTTGCCCGGCAAGTCGGGATCGAGATGCGGATAGGGCAAATCGCGCGGCGCTTCCTCCTCCGCCACCGCGCCTTGTTTCACCAGCCCCTTGACGACGCTCGTCGAAACGCCGGCAAGCCCGGCCAGTTCGCCCAAAGTGAAAGCGGCCCCGCCATATTCGTCGAGCACATCCAGCACCCGGCCCCGCGCCTCGGTCATCCGATCCGGCTCGGACCAGCCCTTGCGGTAGACCCGGCGCGGCCCCGGCGGGTCGGCCAGCCCGGGCGCGCGGGTGGCGAGCCTCAGCATCGCCGGCATGGGCGTCAGCGTGTAATCGGCCGCGCGGATCAGGAAGGACCGCATCGCCTCGCCCATCGGCGCCGCATCCAGCACCCGCGTGACGGGCCGGACCTTGGAAAGGTCATAGCCGCCCTCGCCCTTGCCCCAGACCACACCCATTACGCGGCGCGGACCCAAAGGCACTTCGACGAAGGCACCCGTGAAGCAGCCCCCTTCCGGCACGCGGTAGTCGAGCGCCCGACCCAAAGGCTCGGTTGTCAGGACCGAGACCAGCGCGCCTTCGTCAAAAAACTCAATCTCGCCCAAGACACTTCCCGCTCCGGGCTTTCAGCACGGCGATGTTTACGCTAATAGCACGCCGAAACCCCGCCACCTCAACCAGGGATCCCTCCATGAAATTCTTCGTCGATACCGCCGACACCGCCGCAATCAAGGAACTCAACGACCTCGGCATGGTGGACGGCGTCACCACCAATCCCTCGCTGATCCTGAAGTCGGGCCGCGACATCCTCGAAGTCACCAAAGAGATCTGCGACATGGTCTCGGGTCCCGTTTCCGCTGAAGTCGTGGCCACCGAGGCCAAGGCGATGATCGCCGAAGGCATGAAGCTTGCCAAGATCGCCCCGAACATCGCGATCAAGGTGCCGCTGACATGGGACGGTCTCACCGCCTGCAAGGCTTTCGCATCCGAAGGCCACAAGGTCAACGTGACACTCTGCTTCTCTGCCGCGCAGGCAATCCTCGCCGCGAAAGCAGGGGCCGCCTTCATCTCGCCCTTCATCGGACGTCTGGACGACATTCACATGGACGGTGTGGAACTCATCCACGACATCCGCACGATCTACGACAACTACGACTTCCGGACCGAGATCCTTGCCGCCTCGATCCGCTCGGTGAACCATGTGATCGAATGCGCCAAGATCGGCGCCGACGTGATCACGGCGCCGCCGGCGGTGATCAAATCCATGGCCAACCATGTGCTTACCGACAAGGGGCTGGAGCAGTTTCTCAGCGACTGGGCAAAAACCGGGCAGAAAATCCTGTAACATCGTGTATAGTCCGCCAAAACAAAGCTGAGGCGTGAAGGGTAGTAATGGCTGAAACGGCACTGATTGCGGACGAGTTGCGGAACAAGCTTCTGGCCGAACCTGAGGCGATACTTGAAGACCGTGACCTGATGAAGGCGCTGATCGCGGCCAACGAGCGGGCGATGGGCGCGAACATTGTCGACCTCCGGGGTATCGCGATGGAACGGCTCGAGGCGCGCCTCGACCGGCTGGAGGATACCCACCGCTCGGTGATCGCGGCCGCCTACGAAAATCTCGCCGGCACCAACCAGGTCCACCGCGCGATCCTGCGGATGCTCGATCCGACGGAATTCGAGGATTTCGTGAAGAACCTTGGCGGCGAGGTCGCGCAAACCCTCCGCGTCGATTGCGTCCGGCTCGTCCTCGAAACCGTTCGGACAGAGCGCGACGCCGTGCTCGACCGGCTCGGCGACGTGCTATGCGTTGCAGAGCCGGGATTCGTCGAAAGCTACATGTCGGGCGACCGCGCCGGCACCTCCCGCGCGGTGGTTCTGCGTCAGACCTCCCCGGCCTCCGAAACCATCTACGGCCGGTCCGGCGACTGGATCCGGTCCGAGGCGGTCCTGCGGCTCGAACTGGGGACCGGGCGGCTGCCCGGGATGCTCGCCCTCGGCGCAGAAGACCCTCATCAGTTCCGCGCCAATCAGGGAACCGACCTGCTCACCTTCTTTGCCGGCGTGTTCGAACGCGCGATGCGCCGCTGGCTGGCCTGAGCCGGCGCGATGAGCCTCGCGCTCTCTCCCGCGCTGCGTGACGCGCTTGCCACCTGGCTCGACCATCTGACAGCGATCGACGGGGCGGCGGCCAACACCGTCATCGCATATCGCCGCGACGTGACCGATTTCCTCGCCTTTCTCGCGAACCATCATGGCAAAGAGATCGGGCCTGCCCGCTTCGCCCGCGTGACGCAAAGCGACATGCGCGCGTGGATGGCAAATCAAAGGGCGCGCGGGGTGGCCGCCCGCTCATTGTCGCGGAGCCTGTCGGCGGTGAAGGGCTTCGTGCGCTGGCTGGCCGAGCGCGACGGCTTCGACGCGACAGCAATCCTCGCGGCACGCAGCCCCAAATACCTTCGCAAACTTCCCCGGCCACTGTCGGAGGACGCCGCACGCGGCGTCATCGCGCAGGTGGGCGAGCAGGCACGCGAAGACTGGATCGCCGCTCGCGATATCGCCGTCGTAACGCTGCTCTACGGTTGCGGCCTGCGGATATCCGAGGCACTTGGCCTGACCGGCGCCGACCTGCCTCTGCCGGAGGCGCTTCGCATCCGGGGCAAGGGTGGGAAAGAGCGGGTGGTGCCTGTCATCCCCGCCGCACGCGGCGCGGTCGACCGCTATGTCGCGCTTTGTCCCTTCCCGGTTGAGGACGAACCCCGCAACGCCGTGTTCCGTGGCGCACGGGGCGGCGCGCTGAACCCGCGCCTTATCGCCGGGGCGATGGAGAAGGCGCGCCTCGGCCTCGGTCTTCCCGCCACGGCCACTCCGCACGCGATGCGCCACAGCTTCGCCACGCACCTGCTTGCTGCAGGGGGCGACCTGCGCTCGATCCAGCAGCTCCTTGGCCATGCCTCGCTGTCGACGACGCAGGCCTATACGGCGGTTGACGCCACCCGGCTGATGGAAATCTACGAAGAGGCGCATCCTCGTGCCTGATCGCGCCGCGAGCCCCTTCGCCGACGGTTGCGCCCAGCGTCCATTTCGGTCATGACGCACTCATGACCCTTCGGATCAAGGCACTGTTCGTCCATCTGTTTACCGCCACCGGCGCAGTGCTTTCGATGCTTGCCATGCTCGCGGCTGCCGAAAGCGAGTGGAGCCTGATGTTCCTCTGGCTTGTCGCGGCGTTCATCGTCGACGGTATCGACGGGCCGCTGGCGCGCCACTATCACGTCAAGACCAACTGGCCGACCTATGACGGGGTGCTTCTGGACCTCATCATCGACTACCTCACCTATGTCTTCATCCCGGCTTTCGCACTTTTCCATTCGGGTCTGCTGCCGGGCTGGACAGGATGGCTGGCCATTATCGTCATCACCTATGCAAGCGTGATCTATTTCGTCGATACGCGCATGAAGACGACGGACAATTCCTTTGCGGGGTTCCCGGCCTGCTGGAACATGGTGGTTCTCGTGCTTTTCGCCCTGGAGCCGAACTTCTACCTCATGACCGTCATCATCGTGGCGCTCGCGGCCTCGATGTTCACCAACCTCAAGTTCGTTCACCCTGTCCGTACCGAACGCTGGCGCTGGATCACGCTGCCGATTGCGCTCGCCTGGGTGGGTTTCGCCGCCCGCGCGGCATGGGTCGACTTTGCGCCGGGCGAACTGGCGCATTGGGGGTTGGCGATCACCTCGGTCTATCTGCTGGTGGCCGGGATCGCCCAACAATTGCTACCGCAACGCGCCTGAACGTTCAGATCCGCGTCAGCACCACACCTGCCGCGATCAGCGCGACCGACAGCGCCTTGCCCGGCGTCATCCGCTCGCCGAACATCAGCCAGCCGATCAGAACCCCGAACAGGATCGAGGTTTCCCTGAGCGCCGCCACCAGCGCGATCGGCGCCAGCGTCATCGCCCAGACCGCGACCGCGTAGGAGCCGTACGAGGCCGCAGCACCCAGACTGCCCGCTGTCCAGACCCGCCAGCCCGTGGGTAGCGATCCCCGCCCCCGTATCGCCAGCATCACGGCGGCAAAGA
Organism: Alphaproteobacteria bacterium; assembly: GCA_030429495.1. Taxonomy (GTDB): domain Bacteria; phylum Pseudomonadota; class Alphaproteobacteria; order Rhodobacterales; family Rhodobacteraceae; genus Albidovulum. Next base: position 24,644 of record JAUIFH010000007.1, read on the forward strand.
TGATCCCGTCCAGCACGAAAAGCCAGGCGACGAAAAGGGCCGCATCGCCGGCCACCCGTGCGCCCAGCCCATCGACCACCGTATAGCCCGCCGTCGCACAGGCCGCGCCGAAGGCGAAAGGCAGCATCCGCCGCGACTCGCCCGAGGTCCAGACCCCGCGCGCCAAAGCAAGGATGCCCACGCCAAGGACGACGATCCCCGCTGTTTCGTTCACGGCCACCGCCTCACCCAGCCAAAACGCGCCGACCATCAGCGTGATCATCGGCGCCGTACCGCGCGCCAGCGGATAGACCCGGCTCAGGTCGCCATGTTCATAGGCGTAGGTCAGGAAGATCTTGTAGGCTGAGTGGATCAAGCCCGATGCGATCAGCCAGGGCCAGACGGCCGCGCCCGGCCAATCCATCGTCGCGGCGATCACAAGCCCGATCAGGCCCTGCACGCCCGACAGTACCATCATCGTGCCGACCCGGCTCGTGCCGACGCGCACCAGCGCATTCCAGCTTGCGTGCAGTAAAGCCGCGCCCAGAACCGACAGGAAAACGATCAGGCTCATCCGGCGCCCCTCCCCGTCTGCACTCCTAAATGCCCAATTGTGCAGCCACAAGCGGCCAGTTTAGAATCATTCCAATCCTTGACTTGACCCACGCGCGGGCGCATATCGAAGGCGCAACGGAGGCGCTCCCATGTTCATCCAGACCGAATCCACGCCCAACCCCGCCACGCTCAAGTTCCTTCCGGGTCAGGCCGTTCTCGGCACCGGAACGGCTGACTTCCCGCAAGCCGCCGGCGCGGAGAAGTCCCCCCTCGCCCGCCGCATCTTCGCGGTCGATGGCGTGACCGGCGTCTTCCTCGGGACCGATTTCGTGACCGTGACCAAAGCCGAGGCGGTGATGTGGGATCACATCAAGCCCGCGATCCTTGGCGCGATCATGGAGCATTTTCAGTCCGGCCAGCCCGCGATCGAAGGCGATCAGGCCCAGTCCGGCCACGCCTCCCATGACGGCCCGGACGCGGACATCGTCAAGCAGATCAAGGAACTGCTGGATACCCGCGTGCGCCCGGCGGTCGCGCAGGATGGCGGTGACATCACCTTCCACGGCTTTGACCGGGGCATCGTCTATCTGCACATGCAGGGCGCCTGCGCCGGCTGTCCGTCATCGACCCTGACCTTGAAGATGGGGATCGAGAACCTGCTGCGTCACTACATCCCGGAAGTGGTCGAGGTCCGGCCCGTTGCCGCCTGAGACCACTGGCTACCCCAACAGCCGGAAGACTTTCCCAAAGGTTCTGGCGTTTGATACGTCCGGACCGTTCGTGGCTGTTGGCATCACAGCCGACAGCTATTCAGGCGGACATGTGGAGGAGATGGCGCGAGGTCAAGCTGAAATTCTGTTCCCGCTTTTGGAGAGAAAACTAAAAGGGGCTGGATGGAAATGGAATGACCTAGATGCAATTGGTGTTGGTATTGGCCCGGGGAACTTTACCGGAATTCGTATAGCTGTCGCCGCCGCACGAGGGCTCGGCCTTTCCCTCAAGGTTCCTGTATTTGGTTTGTCCAACTTTGATATCTTGCGTGGTCACCCTTCCGGGAGGCAGGTGATCTCTCTACGCGCACCTCGTGAAATGGCCTATGTTCAAGGCTTTATTGGAAATGCGCCTGCCACTCCGGCGCGTCTTATCGATCCAAGTGATCCTCCAAGAGATCTCCAGCTTTCATTCGGCACAGTTGTAGTCGGATATCGGGCGGTGGAAATCGCAGCAAAGTTGGACGCAATTGGCATAGACGAAGACTTCGCCCCGAACCCTGAACTCATGGCAGAGTTGACAGAAGAACTCTATCTCAAAACTTCAATGTGGCCCGTCCGCCCCGCCCCGCTCTATGTCCGCCCGGCTGACGCGGCGCCGCCGCGAGAGGCTCCGCCGGTGATCCTGCCTTGACGAGCACACCCCGCCACGACGAACTGGCCACGATCCACGCCGCCGCCTTCACTGTCCCGCGCCCCTGGACGGCCGCTGAGATCGAGGCGCTGCTGACCACCACCGGCACGTTTCTGGTGCATGAAGCCGGCGGGTTCCTCATCGGTCGGGCGATCGCCGGAGAGGCGGAGCTTCTGACCGTCGCGGTCCACCCCGAGGCGCGGCGCGCGGGAATCGCCCGGCGTCTCGTCGATGCGTTCCTCGGCGACGCCGCGATGCGCGGCGCGGTGCGGGTCTTCCTTGAGGTGGCCGCCGACAATCGGCCGGCGCGGGCGCTTTACACCTCGGCGGGCTTCACTGAGGCAGGGCGACGGCGAGGTTACTATTCCCGACCCGAAGGGCCCGCGGTGGATGCGCTGATTCTCGCCCGCGCAACCGGCGAACAGCAGCCGGAATCCTTGACCGAAAGGTCAAACTGACGCCCCGTCGGCCACAAATAGCTATTGACCGTCACTGGGGCTTCCGCACTAATCGGTGGCAATCCGCACGAAAGCGGCCGTCCTGCGGCCCACGGGAGGCGGATGGCAAATGACCCAGACAGGGAGCGATCCATGACCCTCATGAAGACATTCCTCGGCGCGGCCGCGACGCTGGCGCTTTCCGCCGGCATCGCCGCAGCCGACCCCGCGATCATCTTCGACCTCGGCGGCAAGTTCGACAAGTCGTTCAACGAAGCCGCCTACAACGGCGCAGAGCGCTGGAAGGCCGAAACCGGCGGCACCTACAAGGAGCTTGAGATGCAGTCCGAAGCGCAGCGCGAACAGGCGTTGCGGCGGCTTGCCGAGTCGGGCGCAAACCCTGTCGTGATGACCGGATTCGCCTTCGGTGACGTACTGAACACGGTCGCACCGGACTTCCCCGACACGACATTCGCGATCATCGACATGGTCGTCGACCAGCCGAACGTCCGGTCCGTGGTCTTTTCCGAGGAACAGGGCTCCTACCTTGTCGGCATGATGGCGGCGATGGCGTCGAAATCCGGCACGGTGGGCTTCATCGGCGGCATGGACGTGCCGCTGATCCGCAAGTTCGCCTGCGGCTATGTCCAGGGCGTGAAGGCGGTCAACCCGGACGCTACCGTGATCCAGAACATGACCGGATCAACCCCCGCTGCCTGGAATGACCCGGTCAAGGGCGGCGAGATCGCCAAGGCGCAGAAGGCGCAGGGCGCAGATGTCATCTATGCCGCTGCCGGCGGGACCGGGATCGGCGTGCTGCAGGCCGCGGCCGACGAGGGCATTCTGTCGATCGGCGTCGACTCCAACCAGAACCATCTGCATCCGGGTCAGGTCCTGACCTCGATGCTCAAGCGCGTGGACAACGCGGTCTATGAGGCGTTCACCTCGGGCGCCGAAATGGAGAAGGGCATCGCCCTCATGGATCTCGCGTCCGGCGGCGTGGGATACGCGCTTGACGACAACAACGCGACCCTTGTCACCGACGAGATGAAGGCCGCCGTGGACGACGCCGCGGCGAAGATCGCCTCGGGCGAGATTCAGGTGCACGACTTCATGTCCGACGACAGCTGCCCCGTGAACTGAGCGGCACGATGGCAGCGGGCAAGACAGAGGAGCGGCAGGAAACTGCCGCTCCGGCCATCGAGCTTCGCGGGATATCGAAGGCCTTCGGGCCAGTTCAGGCCAACAAGGATATCTCGATCCGCGTTGCCAAGGGCACGATCCACGGCATCATCGGCGAGAACGGCGCGGGCAAGTCCACGCTGATGTCGATCCTCTACGGCTTCTACAAGGCCGATAGCGGTGAGATCCTGATCAACGGCGCGCCGACCGCCATCCCCGACAGCCAGGCCGCGATCCGTGCCGGCATCGGCATGGTGTTCCAGCATTTCAAGCTGGTGCAGAATTTCACTGTCCTTGAGAACGTCATCCTCGGCGCCGAGGACGGCGCATTGCTGCGCCCTTCGCTCGCAAAGGCGCGGCGCGTGCTCGGCGAGCTGGCCGAGGAATACGAGCTTGACGTCGATCCCGACGAGGTGATCGAGGAACTCAATGTCGGCCACCAGCAGCGGGTGGAGATCCTCAAGGCGCTCTACCGGCATGCCGACATCCTGATCCTCGACGAACCGACCGGCGTTCTGACGCCCGCCGAGGCCGATCACCTGTTCCGGATTCTTCGCAATCTGAAGGAACAGGGCAAGACGATCATCCTGATCACCCACAAGCTGCGCGAGATCATGGAGATCACCGATACGGTCAGCGTGATGCGCCGGGGCGAGATGACGGCCACGGTCAAGACCGCCGAAACCAGCCCCGAGCAACTTGCCGAACTGATGGTCGGGCGCAAGGTCCTGCTTGATGTCGCCAAGGAACCGGCCAAACCCGGCAAGACCGTGCTGGAGGTGGAGAACCTTCGCGTCGTCGACGAAGACAAGGTGGAGCGGCTCAAGGGTATTTCCCTGACCATCCGCGCAGGCGAAATCCTCGGCATCGCCGGTGTCGCCGGCAACGGCCAGTCGGAGCTTCTGGAGGTCTTGGGCGGCATAGCGCGCGGCACCGGCCATGTGCGGCTGAACGGTGAGGAGCTTGACCTGTCAGGCCTGCATTCCGATGGCCAGTCACGCCGCGCAAAAGGGATCGCCCACGTGCCGGAGGACCGCCAGCACCTTGGCATGATCATGGATTTCTCCGCCTGGGAAAACACCGCCTTCGGCTACCACCACGACCCCGCCTATCAGAAGGGCCGCTGGCTGATGGACAACGGCGCGATCCTTGAGGACACCAAGGGCAAGATGGAACGCTTCGACGTCCGCCCGCCGATCCCGACCCTTTCCGCCAAAAGCTTCTCCGGTGGCAACCAGCAGAAAATCATCCTCGCGCGCGAGATCGAGCGGAACCCCGACCTGCTGCTTGTCGGCCAGCCGACGCGGGGCGTCGATATCGGCGCGATCGAATTCATCCACAAGCGAATCGTGGAACTCAGGGACGCGGGCAAGGCGGTGCTGCTGGTTTCAGTCGAACTTGATGAGATCATGAGCCTGTCCGACCGCATCGCCGTCATGTTCGATGGTCAGATCATGGGCGAACGCCTGCCTGAAGAGACCAATGAGCGTGAGCTTGGCCTTCTCATGGCCGGGGTGACCAACAGCAAGACCGGGGAGGCCGCGTGATGACAAGACTTCCACGCTGGGCCGATCTGGTCCTCGTCCCGCTCATCAGCCTGCTTCTGGCCGGCATCATCTCGGCGCTCGTCATCCTTGCCATCGGGCAGAGCCCGACAGAGGCTTTGCGAACGATGGTGCAGGGCGCGCTCGGATCGGCCTATGGCTGGGGCTACACGCTTTATTATGCCACCAGCTTCATGTTCACCGGCCTTGCGGTGACGGTCGCCTTTCACGCCTCGCTCTTCAATATCGGCGGCGAGGGGCAGGCGCAGCTTGGCGGGCTTGGCGTGGCATTGATCTGCCTTGCGCTGCCCTGGCCGCACTGGACGCTCGCCCTGCCCGCCGCGATGATCGGCGCGGCCTTGTTCGGGGCGGCATGGGCCGCGATCCCGGCCTATCTTCAGGCCAAGCGCGGCAGCCATGTCGTGATCACCACGATCATGTTCAACTACATTGCCGCGGCGCTGATTATCTACATGCTGGTCAGCGTCCTTCGCCCCGCCGGCCAGATGGATCCTGCGACGGCAAGGTTCCCCGAGGGGACCAACCTGCCGACACTTCACGAGATTCCGGGCCTGAGCCTTATCTTCACCAAGCAGGTTCCGGCCAATGTGACGCTTCTGATCGCGCTTGTCGCGTGTTGGTTGGTCTGGCTCCTGCTCTGGCGCACAAGGCTCGGCTACGAGATCCGCGCCTTCGGAAAATCAGAAAAGGCCGCGCTTTACGCCGGCATCTCCCCCGTCAGGGTGACGATGATCGCAATGCTGATCTCCGGCGCGCTGGCGGGCCTCATGTCGATCAACAACGTGATGGGCGAAAGCGAACGCCTGTTGCAGAACTCGACGGAAGGCGCAGGCTTCATCGGCATCGCCGTCGCGCTGATGGGCCGCAACCATCCGTTCGGCGTATTCCTTGCGGCGATCCTCTTCGGCTTCCTCTTTCAGGGCGGCGCGGAACTCGGCCTCTGGACCTCGATCCCGATCGAGCTTCGGACCGTCGTGCAGGGCCTCGTGATCCTTTTCACCGGCGCGCTCGACCACATGGTCAGAATGTTCCTCGGGCTATTCTTCGCCCCGCGCCGGACACAGGTGGCGTGATGGAAAGCTATCTTCCCCAGCTCCTGCTCGCGTGGTCGATCCAGATCGTCGGTATCGCCACGCCGGGGCCGGGCGTCGCGCTCATCCTGTCCGTCGCGACGCGCCGGGGTCGGCTTCCCGCCTTCACCACGGCGTTCGGGTTTTCGCTTGCCTCGATCGTTTTGTCGCTGGCTACCGTGGTGGGACTGGCCGCAGTCTTCGCGCAGATGGCCGAGTTGATGACCGTGGTCCGCCTCGTCGGCGCCGGCTATCTGCTCTGGCTCGCCTACAAGTCCTTCATGCGCGCGGCGCATCCGGCCGATTTGGTCGTCGCCACACCTGTTGAGGGCCGGCTTTGGAGCCTCGGCGTGACGGCCTTTCTTCTGCAACTGTCGAACCCCAAGGCGATCCTCTTCTGGCTGGCGATCGCAAGCGTGGGTGGTGTCGGCAACGCCCCCCTGCCGATCGTCGCGCTATTCGTCTTCGGCGCCTTCGTGAATTCGTTCCTCGGCCACTTGGCATGGGCGTTCCTGCTGTCGTCGGGCCCGTTCCGGCAGCTTTATCTGCGCGCCCGACGCGGCGTCGAGGCGGCGCTTGGCGGCTTCTTCGCCTTCGCCGCCTACAAGCTTGCGACGACGGAGGCCTGAGCGATGGATTATGCAACCCTCATCCAGATCCTCGACTCCACGATGCGGCTCGCGACGCCGCTGCTTCTGGCCTGCCTTGCCGGGCTTTACTCCGAACGGTCGGGGATTTTCGACATCGGGCTTGAGGGCAAGATGCTCATGGCCGCGATGTGCACCGGGGCGGTCGCGGCGCTGACCGGATCCGTATGGATCGGTCTGCTGGCCGGCATCGCCGGGTCGATCCTGTTCGCCATAGTCCACGGGGTCGCCTCGATCACCTTCCGTGGCAACCAGCTTATCTCGGGCGTGGCGCTCAACTTCGTGGCCTCGGGGATCACCGTTCTCATTGCCCAGTCGCTTTTCCGGCAAGGCGGGCGGACCCCGCCCCTCTCCGGTCCCGCCCGCTTCAACCCGATCGAGCTGCCCTTTGCCGAGGCGCTGTCGGGAGTGCCGATCCTCGGCCCGTTCTACGCCGAGGTCGTCTCCGGCCACGGCGCGCTGGTCTATATCGCGCTCCTCTGCGTGCCGCTGACATGGTGGGTTCTCTTCCGCACCCGTTTCGGCCTTCGACTGCGCGCCGTGGGCGAGAACCCCGCCTCTGTCGACACGGCCGGCATCTCGGTCGTCAGGCTACGCTACACGGCAGTCATCATCACCGGGGTTCTCTGCGGTCTGGCGGGGGCCTATATGGCGGCCGGTCTCCAGACCGGCTTCGGCAAGGAGATGACGGCGGGGCGCGGCTACATCGCGCTTGCCGCGCTTATCTTCGCCAAGTGGCGGCCGTGGTATGCGCTGATGGCGACGCTTCTCTTCGGTTTCTTCCAGGCGCTCGCGCTGCGGCCGGACGTGATCAAGAACACGATCGGCTTCGACGTGCCCGTGCCGGCCCTCGACGCGCTGCCCTACATCCTGACCGTTGTCGTGCTTGCCGGCTTTGTCGGACGCGCCATCCCGCCGCGTGCTGGCGGCGAGCCCTATGTCAAGGAACGCTGACGCGGCGCGCTGGACTTAACTGCGCATCCGAACTGGTTCGATCGACCTGCATCCGGCGGTTTGACTCCGCCCCCGCATAGGGGCATGACTGGAAACGGGTTTTCGCCGTCCGGTGGGACATTCCGATGCAAATTTACCTGCCTATAGCCGAGGTGTCGGTAAACGCGTTCCTGCTGTTCGGGCTGGGCGGGATCGTCGGGATGTTGTCGGGCATGTTCGGTGTCGGCGGCGGCTTTCTCATGACGCCCCTGCTGTTCTTCATCGGAATCCCGCCGGCGGTCGCCGTCGCGACCGAAGCGAACCAGATCGTCGCATCATCCTTCTCCGGCGTGCTCGCCCATCTCAAGCGCAAGACGGTCGACCTCCGCATGGGGACGGTGCTCCTGATCGGCGGCCTGATCGGGGCTGCCTTCGGCGTGCAACTGTTCAACTTCCTGAAAAGCCTCGGCCAGGTCGATCTGCTGGTAAAGCTCTGCTACGTCGTGTTTCTCGGGATCATCGGCGGCTTGATGTTCATCGAAAGCCTGCGGGCGATCCGGCGCGCGAAACAGCCCGGCGCACGGCCGCTCCGGCGCAAGCACAACTGGGTCCATGCCCTGCCCTTCAAGATGAAGTTCCGCACCTCGGGGCTTTACATCTCGGTCATCCCGCCGATGCTGGTCGGCGTGCTCGTCGGCATCCTCGCCGCCATCATGGGCGTCGGCGGCGGCTTCATCATGGTGCCGGCGATGATCTATCTGCTCGGCATGCCGACCAAGGTCGTCGTCGGCACGTCGCTGTTCCAGATCATCTTCGTCACCGGCTTCACGACGCTCCTGCACGCCACGACGAACTTCACAGTGGATCTGCCACTTGCCGTTCTGCTGCTGGTCGGCGGCGTCATCGGCGCGCAGTTCGGTGCGATGATCGGCACAAGGCTCAAGGCTGAACAGCTGCGCATCCTTCTCGCGATCATGGTGCTCGCGGTCTGCTCCAAGCTCGCGCTCGACCTGCTCCTGACGCCGACCGAATTCTACACGATCGGCGCGGTGGAGGGCCACGGCTGATGCTGCGACTGGTGCTCATCCTCGCGTTTCTTGCGGTCCCGGCCGCGGCAGAGCAGGTCGTCGCAGGCCTTAGTCAGAACCGCATCGCGATCACCGCGAATTTCGATGGCTCCGAACTGCTGATCTTCGGCGCGATCAAGCGGGAGGAACCGATCCCGCAGGACACCCCGCTTGGCGTGATTGTCGCGGTCGCGGGGCCGTCGAAGCCGCTTGTGGTGCGCCGGAAGGAACGGCGCTTCGGCATCTGGATCAACACCGACGCGGTGGAGATCGACCTGGCTCCAAGCTTCTACGCGGTCGCCACGTCCGGCCCGATGAACGAGGTGGTCAAGGATATCGAGGATCTGCGCCACAAGATATCCATTCCCCGCGCGATCCGTTCCGTCGGGGCGCCGATGCATATCCAGGATGCTCCAGCCTTCACCGACGCAGTCATCCGCATCCGGTCGAACAACGGCCTCTACACGCTTCTGGAGGGCGCGGTGGAGATATCGGAAGAGACGCTCTTCAAAACCTCGATCGCGCTTCCGGCCAACCTGACCGCGGGGGGCTACAAGACGCGGATATTCCTGACCCGCGGTGGTCGTGTCGTCGACGAGTTCGAGACAGAAATCCCAGTGCAGAAGGTTGGCCTTGAGCGCTTTCTTTACAACCTCGCCCACGAGCGGCCACTGATCTACGGCATCCTGTCGATCGTGATCGCCATCGCAGCCGGCTGGGGCGCGTCCGCCGCCTTCCGGTACTTCAAGGGCTGAGGGTCAGCCGCGCCCGACGAAGGGCATGTTGGTCGCCATCACCGTAACCGACAGCATGTTCGACGAAGCCGGCAGCGATGCCATCGTCAAAACCGTTTCGGCCACGTCCGACACCTCCATCATCGGCTCGGGCCGGACGGAGCCATCGGCCTGCGGCACACCCTTGGCGATCTTGGCGGCAAGCTCGGTATGCGCATTGCCGATGTCGATCTGGCCGCAAGCGATCCCGAAGGGCCGCCCGTCGAGGGCGAGGGTCTTCGTAAGCCCGGTGACTGCATGTTTCGTCGTCGTGTAGCAGACCGAGCCGGGCCGCGGCGCATGGGCGGAGATCGAGCCGTTGTTGATGATCCGGCCGCCCTGCGGCACCTGCGCCCGCATGTGGCGGAACGCGGCGCGGGCGGCGTGGAACATGCCGGTAAGGTTGACCGCCAGCATGTCGGTCCAGTCCGACAGCGGGATCTCGTCGATCAGCCCGCCGGGCCGCATGATCCCGGCATTGTTGAACAGAACGTCGATCCGCCCAAACCGATCTGCCGCCGCGTCGAACGCTGCATCGACCGCACCGGCGTCGGAGACATCGCAAGCAAGGGCCAACGCCGCATCACCGGTCGCGATCTCATCAAGAAGCGCCTTGCGGCGCGCGATCATCGCGACATTCCAGCCGGCGGCCAAGAAGCGCTCGCTGACGGCCCGGCCGATACCGGCCGAAGCACCGGTGACGACGATCGTTCCGGCCATGTCAGAACGCCCGGAAGGTGATGGTCGTCAAGGTCCGGCTGATCCCGTCTATGTCGAACAGTTTCTCGTTCAGCCAGTGACCCACATCCTCGTCTTCCGGGATATAGACCTTGGCCATGAGATCGTAATCGCCAGAGGTCGAGTAGAGTTCCGACACGACCTCGCGGTCATAGATTTCATCCGCGACATCATAGGTCCTGCCGGGGTGGCAGCGAAACTGGACGAAAACGCAGCGCATGGGTTTCTCCTGTCATTCGGCGCGAGAGTAAAGCGTTTCGGGTTTCGATTGAAACAGCAGCTGTCAGAATTCGAACGAAAAAGGTTCGAATTCTGATTCAACGCAAACCCGAAACGCTATCGTGGGTTCTTCACGCGACCGGAACCCGTCGCGCGACCCCGTATCCATCAGCCTTCGTCGGAAGCAGACAGTGCGAGGGGCGCGGTCGTGTTCGGAAGGTCGCCGGTCGTCAACGGTTCCGCCGGGCGCGCCAAACGGTTGCGAACGACCCAGTGAAGCCGTGTCTCAGCCCGCGTGATCGCGACATAGGCCAGCCGCTTCCAGAGCGGAATTCCGGCCTCCGTCCGACCGGTACGGGCAGCGACGAAGAGGTCGGGTGCGAAGACCTGCACATCGGGCCATTGCGAACCCTGCGCCTTGTGGATCGTCACCGCAGAACCGTGCAGGAACGCCGCGCCCATCGTGGCTGCAGCGGGAATGAACGGCTCCTCCTCGTCGGGCAACTCGATCTTGATGATCGAAGCCGCCGAAATTCTGGGGTCCTCCGCCCCCATGACATGCAGCCTGGCGAAGCCGGGCTTGTTGCCGGGGCCGAGATAGATGACCTGAGCGCCCTTGATCAGCCCGCGCGCCTCAAGATCGAGACGCTTCTTGCGGTGCTTGAGGGGCAGTTCGATCCCGTCGCAGATCAAAGGCTCACCCGGCAGCAATTCGTCCGGCGCGACACCGTAGGCTGCGCGGAAGGCCTGGATCAGCCGTATCCGCGTCTGATTGCGCCAGACCAGAACCGGCGACCGGGCCATCATCGCGGCATCGACGCGCTCGGCCCATCGCACCCGGTCGTCGCGCCGCGCGGCATCGGCGACCATGCTCTCGAACCGTTCGAAGGTGACGTCCGGATCGGACAGCGCATGGGCGAGGTCGAGGATCGGGTTGTCCTCCTCCTGCCGGTGAACGCGGTGAAGGACGAGCTTGCGCCCCTCCGACAGTCCGTCGAAGACCATTTCGCCCGACTGACCCACGGGGGCAAGCTGCGCCGGATCGCCGAAAAGGATCAGGGTCGGGAAAATCTCCCGCAGGTCGGTCAGCTGACGTTCGTCGAGCATCGATGCCTCGTCGACGAACCCGATATCGAGCGGGTCCTCCCGCCGTTTCCATCCGAGAATGAAGTCCGAACCCCGCAACCCTGCTGCCGCAAGCGCGCCGGGGATCGACTTGACCTGATCGTAGAAGGCCTTGGCACGATCCAGGGCGGCATCGGTCAGCCCTTCGACTTCGGGCCTGTCGCCCGTGCCGGTCAGCCATTCGGCGATTTTCTCGTATTCCGGATCATAGACCGGCGTGTAGAGGATGCGGTGGATCGTCGTCGCCGGCACGCCCCGCCCGCGCAGGACGCTGGCGGCCTTGTTCGTCGGTGCAAGAATGGCCAACGTGCGGCGATCCTTGCGCCGCTTGCCTTCATAGTCGCCCGAGATCGTATCGACCCCGGCCTCGCCCAGAGCACGGGCCAGTTCGGCCAGAAGCATGGTTTTGCCTGAACCGGCCTTGCCGATCACCGCCAGAACCGACGGCTTTCCGGTTGCGGCCGGGCTGAGGCTGCCGTCCACGATATCGATCCCCGCACCGCCAAGCGTCTCGGCGACACGGTCCCAGGCCTCTGCCTGATCGTGGGAGAAGGTAAGCGTGGCTGCCTGCATCGGCGCGACCCTATAGGGCCGCACCGGCAGGCACCAGCCGCTTTAGCCGGCCGCGGGCAGGTCCCGGCGGTCGCCGAAGGCGCGGTCGAACCAATGCTGTGCGACCTCCGGCGAAATGCCGGCCTTGCGCGCCATCCTGCGGCGAATCTCCTCAGAGAATTCCCAGATGCCAAGGCTGATCGCGTCCGCGCCTTCGCCATCGGTTCCAAGCACGGTCGGCTGCCAGCCCAGCAGGCGATAGATCCGCACCATCCGCGCATCGAAAACGCCGACGGCCCGCGCCAGGCCGAGGCCGACCCCGAGTTGCGCGCCGCCAAGCATAAGCGCCGCCGAGGTTGCCGGCGGAACCCCTTCCGCAAGGCAGAAGCGCGTGCATTCCCACAGTTTCGGATGGTAAAAGCGGCGCCCCGCCGCCAGGGCAGAGAAATGGTCATTCACCATCGTTCCCCCCAGTGTCGGCAGGAACCGCATGGATCCGCCGTGGCGGCCGTCCGGCATCTGCCAGATGACGTAGGTCGGGTTGAGCGCGTCGTATTCGTCGGTTTCCCATCCCCGTTCATCCACGCCGACCGCCCATCCAAGGCGGTTGCGGAACTGATGCGCGCGATCGGTGAACATGGTTTCGCGCAGGCGGGGAAAGTGACCGAGTTCTTCGGCGGTAAGGAATCGTAGCATTTTAGCCCTCCATCTGGATGACGAAGGGCTTAGCGAAGCTTGGTTAATTCGGGCCTAGCCGGGCGGCGGTGTCAGAGCAGGACAAATCCCTCGGCGATCGCGCGGGCGACCGCCTGTGTCGTGTTGACCGCGCCGAGCTTGAAGCGCGCGCTTTCGACATAGGCGCGCAAAGTATGTTCCGAGATCGCGAGGCTGTCGGCGGCCTGCGCCCGGTTCAACCCCATGGCAAGCATGGTCAGCACGTCGACCTCACGCGGGCTGAGGCTTTGCTTGGCGTGAAAGTCCGTTCCGCGCTCGATCTCCAACGCCTTCTGGTTCACGAAATGCGCGACGAGGATGAGGTCGCTGACCCGTTCGGACGTGAACCTTTCCCACGCGTTGTCGGGCATGCGATGCGATACGGTGAACATTGCGAATTGCCCGTTCGGGCCGCGGATCGGAACCGAGTAGCCCTGATTTCCGACCCCTGCATCGAGTGCCTCGGTCAGGAACGCCCGGACACTCCGGCCGGACCAGTCGAGACGTTTCCAGTCGACGGGGTGGAAGCGGCGGAAGCAGCCCTGGACCACGGGGTCGATGCGGGCGTAATCCTCACCGATGTAGCGGTCCACCCATTCCGGCGAATATGTGAGCGCCGCATATTGCTGCCCGGTCGAGTTCACCGAGTGGTAGACGAGATGCTCAACCCCGAGATGATCGCGCAGGCTGAGGATCGACGACCGCAGATCGTCAAGCGTTTTCGCCTGCTGAAGTCTCTCTATGAACTCCGCCAGCCGCGCCTGCATCAGCGGCGAACCCTCCGCCCATTCCCCCTGCGGCTTGTGCGATCTCGGCGGCCGCTACCAACGATGTGTCATCCAGCTGCTCGGCCAGAGACGACAAGCCGTTAGACTGCGCAAAGGCCTTGAGATCGGTCAGCACGTCTAGGATCCATTCGTATTGCATACTCACTCTCTCGTGAAGCGGTTTTTATGCCTTGAACTCAACCGCAGAATGTATTGATGATCCCCACCCGAATCGTTTGGCGCAACTCCCCGAAAATGACGGGGGGAAGCCACGTAACTATTTGATTTTAAATAACCGTAGAATGAAAAACGCCGCATCGTCGATGCGGCGTTGACGTAGCGGCCGGTGTGTCGCGCCGGGGTTCCGGCCGGCGCAACACTCCTGTCAGTGTGCTTCGAGAGCGTCCTCGAACGTCCGCAAACCGGGGCGCGGCGACTGAACCAGCACTGCCATGTTCCCCGGCTTGTGCTCGTTCCGACGCATCTTCATATGGGCGGCCGGAATCTCCGCCCAGGGAAGAACCTCGGACATGCAGGGATCAAGCCGGCGCTCCAGCATCAGCTTGTTCGCCGCCGCCGCCTGCTTGAGGTTCGCGAAATGGCTACCCTGAACCCGCTTCTGGTGCATCCAGAGGTAGCGCACGTCGAAGGTCAGGTTATAGCCGGTGGTGCCAGCACAGATCACCACCATGCCGCCCCGCTTGACGACAAAGACCGAGACCGGGAACGTCGCCTCACCCGGATGCTCGAACACCATGTCGACGTTGTTGCCCTTGCCGGTGATTTCCCAGATCGCGGCGCCGAACTTGCGCGCTTCCTTGAACCAGGCGCCGTATTCCGGCGTGCCGACCTTGGGCATCTGGCCCCAGCAGTTGAAGTCCTTGCGGTTGATGACGCCCTTCGCGCCCAGATCCATCACGAACTGGCGTTTGTCTTCTTCCGAAATCACGCCGATCGCATTGGCACCGGCCGCGTTGATCAGCTGGATCGCGTAGGAGCCAAGACCACCCGACGCACCCCAGACCAGAACGTTGTCGCCGGGCTTGAGGATATGCGGACGGTGGCCGAACAGCATCCGGTAGGCGGTAGCCAGCGTCAGCGTGTAGCAGGCGGCCTCTTCCCAGGACAGATGCTTCGGCCGGTGCATGAGCTGCTGCGCCTGCACGCGGGTGAACTGGGCGAAGGAACCGTCCGGCGTCTCGTAGCCCCAGATCCGCTGGGAGGGCGAGAACATCGGGTCGCCGCCGTTGCATTCCTCGTCGTCGCCGTCGTCCTGGTTGCAGTGGATGACGACCTCGTCACCGACCTTCCAGCGCTTCACCTTGTCGCCGACTTTCCAGACGATGCCAGAGGCATCGGACCCGGCGATGTGATAGGGTGCCTTGTGGCCGTCGAACGGGCTGATCGGCACGCCGAGTGCGGCCCAGACGCCGTTGTAGTTCACGCCCGCAGCCATCACGAGCACCAGGACCTCGTGGCTGTCGATCTCAGGCGTCTCGACAACCTCGACCTGCATGGCAGTGTCAGGCTCGCCATGACGCTCCTTGCGGATGGCCCACGCGTACATGGACTTCGGCACATAGCCCAGGGGTGGCATCTCGCCGATCTCGTAAAGGTCCTTTTCGGGCGCTTCGTAGGGCGCGATCTCGGTCTGCGTGTCCAAAGCCATCTACCTCTCCTGGTTCCGTCGCCGCATTGCAGAATCAATGCGTGCCTCACGGATGGAATATGATCGGAGGGGTAATATTGCAATAGGAGTTGCGTCTATTTTGTAATTTTATGTCGCTTCCGATGACGATCTGCCGTATTCGCACGGATTTCCGGCTATGCGGATGCCGCATCTGCACAAAGATGCTGCGTAACCGCCGCCGCGTAGAAGCCGATCAGCGCGCGGTCTTTCGGCGGCACCGTGACCCGCCCGCCATCGCGTCGGACGATCTTGCGCAGCGCGAGGATGTCAAGCGCGGTCGTCACCGCCTTCTGCACTGATCCGTCCGGCAAGTCGATATAAACGCCCTTACCCGCCAGCCGGTCCGCGATTGCCCCGGCTCGCGTGACCAGTTCTGCCAGCGGCACGTCGGTGTCCGCACCCAGCGCGGCGCAGGTCAGCGGTACCGGCAGGACGGAAACGTTACGCGCGATGCGGGTCATCAGTTCATCCGCCAGTTCAGCCGTGACATCGCGATGTGGCGCATCCACGAACGCTGCCAGCGACAGTGGTGTCCCGAAACTGACAGAGGCGGTGCCGAACTTCTCGAACCGGCCCGTCACGACGCGCTTCAACTGGCGACCGATGAAAAGAAGGATCGAGCCGATGGAAGCCCGGAACCGTCGCACGCCGGCTGCATGGGCGGCCGTCAGCACGCGGTCCTCGATGATCCGATCATAGGCGAGAGAGACCGGGACAAAGACCACGTCGTGCCCACCCTGGTGGTAGCCCGCGACGATATAGCCGAGGATACCAAGCTTGGGCTGGCCGACGCGTCCGTCGAGGCTGAGCCCGCCTTCCGGAAAGATAGCCTGGGTGACCCCTTCCTCGGTCGCCATCTGGACATAGCGGGCAAGAACCCGGCGATAGAGCGGATTGTTCGACTTGCGCCGGATGAAATAGGCCCCCGCCGACCGGATCAGCCACGAGAGCGGCCAGACCCTCGCCCATTCCCCGACTGCATAGGACAAAGCCGAGCGGCTGGCCGACAGATAGGTCACGAGGACATAGTCCATGTTGGAGCGGTGGTTCATCACGAAGACAACCGTCGCGCCCTTGTCGATGCCGGCGATGGCATCGGTGTCAAACATGCCGATCCTCACGCGGTAGATCAGCCGGGCGAGCCACTTCGCCGCCCGGGCGGCAAAGCCGAAATAGACCGAGGCGGAGAAGGCAGGTACGATCTCGCGCGCGTAACGGCGGGCACGTTCAAGATGGACGGTCTCGGGGATGCCGGTCTCTTCCGCCTCCGCCGCGATCGCCTCGGCGACCTTGGGGTCGTGCGCAAGCCGGGTGATCATGTCGGGCCGCGCCATCAGCTTGAACGGCTGGATCGGCCGGTCGAGCCGTTCGTTCAGCCGCCCGACGACACGTTCCATCCGGTGCCGGAAGAACCAGCGCACCGAGGGAAAGAGAAAATGCGACGCGAAGGCCACCCCCGCGAAGGCGAGGATCAGCACGAAAAGCCACAGAGGAAGCGTCACCGGCTGAAACATTGGACAAACGGTGACAGGAAATCCGCCTTCCGTAAATTGTCGGTATCGTTGGCGGGCACGATGCAAAGTCTAACAGGCCCTGTGCAACCTTGGTGACTGTGAACGCCCGCCCAGTCAACTAGGCTTTCCCTTACGGAATTGATGCAATCGATTTGGGAGGTACCAGACATGACCATGCGCTTCATCACCGCCGTCGCCATTGCCCTTGGCGGCACGACTGCCACCGCGCAGGACGCCGGGATGAGCTTCTTCATCACGAGCCAGAATCCCGGCAACGGTGGCGATTTCGGCGGCATCGAGGGCGCGGACGCCCATTGCGCCGCGCTGGCCGAAGCGGCCGGGGCGGGCGACCAGACCTGGCGCGCCTATCTCTCGACCAGCGACGAGAATGCCCGCGACCGGATCGGCGCGGGGCCCTGGGTCAACGCCGCCGGCACCACCATCGCTGAAAGCGTCGACCAGCTTCACGGCGACAACAACCTGACCAAAGACACCGGCCTGAACGAGATGGGCGAGGTCGTGAACGGCCGGGGCGACAGCCCCAACCGTCATGACATCCTCACCGGCTCGCTGCCCGACGGCACCGTGGCAGAGGGCATGACCTGCGAGGACTGGACCAGCAATGGCGCGGAAACCGCCGGCATGGTCGGCCATCACGACCGCATGGGTCTTGATGATTCGCCGCCCGCGAAATCGTGGAACTCCTCGCATTCCTCGCGCGGGGGTTGCGGACTCGAAGCCCTGCGTGGCACCGGCGGTGACGGCCTGATCTACTGCTTCGCCGCGAACTAAGTGCCTTTCCGGGCCGCGGCGCTGCGCTGCGGCCCGATCTTTTTGCAGTGCAGCATCTAGACGCGAAACATTATTCTGAATAGGTTCGCCCGAAAGGAATTATGTTGCTTCGAGGTGCCGACCATGCCCAAACAACAAGAACGCGACCGTCCGTGGCTGTTCCGCACCTATGCCGGTCATTCCACGGCCGAGAAATCGAACGCGCTCTACCGCGCGAATCTGGCAAAGGGCCAGACCGGGCTTTCCGTCGCCTTCGACCTGCCGACCCAGACCGGCTACGACAGCGATCACGGGCTGGCAAAGGGTGAGGTCGGCAAGGTCGGCGTGCCGGTCTGCCACCTCGGCGACATGCGGGCGCTGTTCAAAGACATCCCCCTTGAGCAGATGAACACCTCGATGACGATCAATGCCACGGCGCCCTGGCTTCTGGCGCTTTATATCGCGGTGGCGGAGGAACAGGGGGCCGATGTCTCGGCCCTGCAAGGCACGGTGCAGAACGATCTGGTGAAGGAATACCTGAGCCGAGGCACCTATATCTGCCCGCCCAAACCCTCGCTCGCCATGATCACCGACGTGGCGGCCTATACGCGGGAACACCTGCCAAAGTGGAACCCGATGAACGTCTGTTCCTACCACTTGCAGGAGGCTGGCGCGACGCCGGAGCAGGAACTGGCCTTCGCGCTCGCAACCGGAATCGCCGTCCTCGACGACCTTAAGAAGAAGGTTCCGGCCGAGAGTTTCCCCGAGATGGTCGGGCGCATCTCCTTCTTCGTGAACGCCGGCATCCGCTTCGTGACCGAGCTTTGCAAGATGCGCGCGTTCACCGAGCTTTGGGACGAGATCTGCCGCGACCGCTACGGCATCGCTGAGGAGAAATACCGTCGCTTCCGCTATGGGGTGCAGGTGAACAGCCTCGGCCTGACCGAACAGCAGCCAGAAAACAACGTCTATCGCATCCTTCTTGAGATGCTCGCCGTCACGCTTTCGAAGAACGCCCGCGCTCGCGCCGTGCAGCTTCCCGCCTGGAACGAGGCGCTCGGCCTGCCGCGCCCGTGGGACCAGCAATGGTCGCTTCGCATGCAGCAAATCCTCGCCTATGAGACCGATCTTCTGGAATATGGCGACCTTTTCGACGGCAACCCGGCGATCACCGCGAAAGTCGAGGCACTCAAGAACGGCGCACGTGACGAGTTGAAGACACTCGACGGGATGGGCGGCGCCATCGCGGCCATCGAATACATGAAGGGGCGGCTCGTGGAATCGAACTCCGAGCGGCTCGCCCGGATCGAGGCGGGCGAAACCACGGTCGTCGGCGTCAACCGGTGGACCGAGGCCGAACCCTCGCCGCTGACATCCGGCGACGGCTCGATCCTGACGGTCGACCCGGCGGTCGAGGCCGATCAGGTGACCCGCCTCAATGAATGGCGCGCCGCACGCGACAAGGATGCGGTGGAAGCAGCCTTGGCCCAGCTACGCGCGGCGGCCACCGCGAAAGAAAACGTCATGCCCGCCTCTATCGCCTGTGCAAAAGCCGGCGTGACCACCGGCGAATGGGCCGGGGTCATGCGTCAGGTCCACGGCCAGTATCGCGGGCCGACCGGGGTGGCGAAAAGCCCGTCGAACCGGACCGAAGGCCTCGACGATATCCGCGAAGCCGTCGATGCGGTCTCCTCGCGGCTTGGCCGCCGCCTCTCTTTCCTGATGGGCAAGCCTGGCCTCGACGGCCATTCCAACGGCGCCGAACAGATCGCAGCCCGCGCGCGCGATTGCGGAATGGAGATCAACTACGAAGGCATCCGCCTGACACCGGCCGAGATCGTGGCTGCGGCGGGTGAAAAAGAAGTGCACGTGATCGGCCTGTCGATCCTGTCGGGTTCGCACCTGCCGCTGATCGCCGAAGTGATGGAGCGGCTGCGCGAGGCGGGCCTTGCCCATATCCCCGTCGTCGTCGGTGGCATCATCCCGGACGAGGACGCAAGGCAGCTGCGTGACATGGGCGTGGCGCGGGTCTATACGCCGAAGGATTTCGAACTGAACCGGATCATGTTCGACATCGTCGCGCTTGCCGAACCGAAGGCAGTGGCCGCAGAGTAGCGAGAAACCGGCAACCGGACGAGACCGCATGACCCTGCAACAACGCGCTTTCCCCGACTACCCCGCCGCCCTCCGCTCCGCCTACGAGGAGGAGGTTTCGGGCGAGTCCTATTTCGCCACCCTCGCCGAAATGCATCCCGGCCGCGCGCGCGAGGCTTTCATCCTGATGGTGGAGATGGAGCAGGTAACGGCGCGGGCGCTCGAGCCGCTTTTGGAAGCGGCGGGAGTGCAGCCGACGCCGAAGGAAGCGCTACTTCAGGAAGGCCGCGATGCCGCGCGGGCGCTTTCCGCGACAAGCTGGCGCGAACTTCTGACAGAGATGCGCGACGAGTACAGCGCCTACGTCGCCGAATTCGAGGTGGTGCGGGCGGGCGCGCCCGAGGCGCTGAGGCATCGTGCCGACCTTCTGATCGCGCATGAGATCGCAATCATCGACTATGCGCGCGCCGAGCTTGCCGGCGATCCCGACAGCCTCGCGCCGCTTCGCCGTTATCTCGACGACGCGGCGTCCTTCTGAGCCCTTGCCTCCCCCGCCCGCTCCCGGCAGTCTGGCGCGATCCAAACCGCGAGGCAGCACATGTCCATCCATATCGGTGCGAAACCGGGCGAGATCGCCGAAACCGTCCTGATGCCCGGCGATCCCTACCGCGCCAAATGGGCGGCGGAGACCTTCCTTGATGGCGCCACCTGCATCAATCAGGTGCGCGGAATGCTGGGTTTTACCGGCAGCTGGAAGGGCAACCGGGTGACGATCCACGGCTCCGGCATGGGGATGCCTTCACTGTCGATCTACGCCAATGAACTGATCCGCGACTATGGCGCGAAGACGCTGATCCGCATCGGGTCGGCCGGGGCGATGCAACACGACATCGAGGTGCGCGACGTGGTGATCGCCATGACGGCCTCGACCATCTCGACCCCCTCGCTCGGCTTCTTCAAGGAACTGCAATACGCCCCCTGCGCCGATTACGGCCTGCTGGAAAAGGCCGTCGCAGCAGCACGCGCGAAAGGCACGCGGACCCATGTGGGCGGCATCTACTCTGCCGATGTCTTCTACGACGAGCGGCCCGACCTCAACGAAATGCTCACCCGGCATGGCGTTCTGGCGGTCGAGATGGAGGCAGCAGAGCTTTACACCGTCGCAGCCCGCCATGGCGCACGGGCGCTGGCGGTTCTGACGGTCTCGGATCATCTTCTGACGCATGAGGCGCTGCCATCGGAGGACCGCGAGCGGTCGTTCGGCGACATGGTCGAGATCGCGCTTGAAGCGGCGTTCACTTAAAGTGTTTCGGGTTTTTTTGCAACGGCAACTATCAGAATTCGAACGGAAAAGGTTTAAATTCTAATTCAACGCAAACCCGGAACACTATTGGCCTGCATCAACCAGTCGGCGACCCGGGCGGCCGGGCCACCGGCCCGCAGCCCCCGCGCCGACCAGAGCGTGAGCCCGCGCTCAAGCCGGACGCGCTCGGGGAATGGCGCGACAAGCGCGCCGCTTTCAAGATGCGCGGCGACAAGCGCCGAATGGCCAATGAGCACGCCCGCGCCATTCACGGCTTCTTCGACCGCAAGCGCGTAGAGCGAGAAGACCGGCCCGTTCGGGGTAAAATCCCGCCCCGGCATCGCGACGCCGGCCCAACGCTTCCAGTCCCCGGCCCAAGCGCTGTCCGTCAGACACGGCACGGCGGCAAGATCCTCCGGCCGCCGCAATGTCCGGGCCAGCGCGGGGGCGCAGACCGGAAAGATCTCGTCGGGCGCGATCAGCCTTCCCTCGCCCGGCCCGCGATAGAACAGGTTCAGGTCGAAGGGCGCGCGCTTCAGGTCGGGCGGCTCCTCCATCGCGGTTATCGAGACCGTAATCTCCGGCGCGGCGGCCCGGATGCCGGGCAGACGCGGGGAAAGCCAGAGCTGCGCGATCGCCGGCAATGTCGCGATATGGACCGTGCGCGGCGCGGCCTCGTCCCTGAGCAGGGCCACGGCGAGTCCAAGGCGATCAAACGCGGCGGTAAAATCCGGCAGCACCTGACGGCCGAGGGCCGTCAACAGCACCCCCTTCGCGTGGCGTTCAAAAAGCGTGGCGCCCAACGCCTCTTCCAGCGCCTTCACATGCGCTGTGACCGCGCCCGGGGTCACACCAAGTTCGTCGGCTGCGGCAGAAAAGCCGCCATGACGGGCGGCGGCCTCGAACGCGCGGAGCGCGTTCAGGGGAAGGCCTTTCGGGCGTGGCGGTGCGACGGGCATGCGAGCCTCAGCTTTTCTACGTCTAAATTTTCACAAATCTGATTTGCGCGGGCAAGGCCGCTCTGTTCCGATGGAACGGAGCAAAGGAGAACCCGTCATGCCGCACCTCGCCCCCCGCCCATGGGTCCCCGCCGACTGCGAAGCCCTGATGCAGCAGCAGGCAACAAGCGCCGGTGGCGCGTCGGACGCAGTCGCCGCCCGGATCGACCACCTGATCGACCGGAACGCGATGATCCACGACCGTGAGTGCTTCAACCTCAATCCGGCGACCAACGTCATGAACCCCGCTGCCGAGGCAGCGCTCTCGCGCGGGCTCGGCAGCCGCCCGTCGCTCGGCTATCCGGGCGACAAGTACGAGATGGGGCTTGAGGCGATCGAGGAAATCGAGGTCATCTGCGCCGAGCTTGCGGCCGAAGTCTTCGACGCTGCATACGCCGAAATCCGCGTGTTCTCCGGCGCGATGGCCAACCTTTATGGCTTCATGGCATTGACCAGGCCCGGCGACGCGATCATCGCCCCCCCGGCATCCATCGGGGGCCATGTAACCCACCACGCGGCCGGTTGCGCCGGCCTCTACGGCCTTGTCACCCATCCCGCCCCCGTCGATGCAGACGGCTACACCGTCGACCTTGGCGCGCTGCGGGAACTGGCTCTTACCGTGCGTCCGAAGATGATAACCATCGGCGGATCGCTGAACCTGTTCCCCCATCCTGTGCGCGAAGTCCGGGCGATCGCGGACGAGGTCGGGGCGAAAGTGCTGTTCGACGCCGCCCATCAATGCGGCATCATCGCCGGAAAGGCCTGGGCTAATCCGCTCGCCGAGGGCGCGCATCTGATGACGATGTCGACCTACAAGAGCCTTGGCGGCCCGGCGGGCGGGCTGATCGTCACCAATGACGCCGGGATCGCCGAGCGGCTGGACCATATCGCCTTTCCCGGCATGACCGCGAATTTCGATGCGGGGCGCGTTGCGGCACTGGCGCTTTCGTTGCTTGACTGGCGCGATCACGGAAGTGCCTACGCCGCAAAGATGATCTCGGTCGCGCAGGCCCTTGCCGGAGCACTTGCCGGGGAAGGTCTGCCCGTCTTCGCGGCAGGGCGTGGCCATACGGCATCGCACCAGTTCGCCGTGGAAGCGGCAGTATTCGGCGGCGGGCAGGCGGCGTCGAAAACGCTGCGCAAGGCCGGGTTTCTTGCCTGCGGCATCGGCCTGCCCTTGGCGGAGGTCGCGGGCGACCTGAACGGCCTGCGGATCGGCACGCCGGAACTCGTCCGCCGGGGCGTGACGGAAAAGCACGCGGGCGAACTCGCCCGGCTGATCGCGGCGGGTCTCAGGGCGAACGATCCCGCCACGCTGGCGCAGGAGGTGGCGGCCTTCCGGCGGCAATTTACAGGGCTGCACTACGTTCGTCAGTAAGAGCAGTTCGGTTCAGAGCCCGTGCGACCGGTCGTAGCCGTTCGGCACCGGTCCCTTCCAGTCGCTGAGCATTGCCGGATCGACGCGCAGTATCTCGACCTCAAGCGGGAAGCACGCCGCCATGTCCGAGGAATGCTCTGCCGAGCAATCGCCGCCCGGACAGGCGGAAAGCGCACCGAGCAGCTCGATCTCGGCAAAGAACTCAAGGTAGTCGCCGGGCCGGACTGGGGACGCCTTCATGAAATACTGGCCCGCGTCCCGGGTGAAGCCCGTGCACATGAAGACGTTCAGGACGTCGTGGACATGGCGCTCCGCCTCGGCCTGGGAGAGCCCGGTCTCCGCGGCCAGTGCGCGGGTCAGGTTCGAATGGCAGCAATGGTGATACTGGCCGCCATGGCTGAGCAGGTTGTGCGTGTAGGGGTCGCAGCGCGTGCCGATCACGTCATGCACTGACCCGCCGAAAGCATCAAACCCGTACCAGCCGAGCGTATCGTGCGTGATCGTCGCCATCGGCCGGAGATACGGGAAGGACGACCACATGCGGTCGCCGGCGGACAGATGCGTGCCGTGGAGCGCGCGCGTCTTGCCCGAATAGAACCGCTCGCCAAGGTCCGCACCGTTCCACAGGTTGAGATCGCCGACCTGCGGCCCCTCCACCGCGTGAATGCGAAAGAAATGCCCCGCCGGCACCCGGAAGCATCGCGCCTCACGCGGAGGGACGGTGACGGTCTGGACCGGCGCGGCGGTCTCACGCGCCGCCAGATACAGCGCCATCGGCGGCGCGGGCAGCGTCTCGACCGGATAGCATATGACGGGATGAATGCCGCGGCGCAGGGCGGCATCAGCAGGCTCTTCGGGCTGGTCCGGGGTCATAGCGGCCTCGTCGAAACGGATCGGCACCAGTACGCCCCGGACCGGTGCGGCTTGCAAGTCCCCGATCAGTTCCTTTCAAGCACCTCGACCGCAAGGATCGTCGGAAGGTGGCGGGCGATCTCCTGCCAGCTGTCGCCCTCATCGGCGCTGGCAAAGACCGAACCGCTGTTGGTGCCGAAATAGATGCCGGCCGGATCGCGGGTATCGCCGGCCATCGCCTGCCGCAGCACGGTGAAGAAGCAGCTCTCCTGCGGCAGTCCCTGCCGCAGCGGCTGCCAGCTTTGCCCCGCATCGCGCGACCGCCAGACCGCCGCCGCCGCGCCGGGCGGAAAACGGCCGGCGCTGTCGCCATTCAGCGGCAGCGTCCAGATCGTGTCGGGGTCGCGCGGATGGACCCGGATCGGAAAGCCGAACGTCGATGGCAGGCCCGCCGTGATGTCTTCCCAACTGCGGCCGCCGTCGCCGCTCCGCCAGACGCCGTGATGGTTCTGCTGGTAGAGAACCTCGCCCGGCCCCGGCGCGTGCATCATGTTGTGCACGCAATGCCCGGTCTCACCGTCGCGGGGTGCCGCCGGGTGATCGTGATGGCCGCAATCGCCGGCATTCGACAGCCGGTTGCGGCGTTCCCAGCTTCGGCCGCCATCCTCCGTCGCAAAGACGCCGGCGGCAGAAATCCCCAGCCAGAGCTTTGCGGCATCCGATGGGTCGCCGACAATCGTGTGCAGCACAAGCCCGGCCGCACCGGGCGACCAGCTGTCGCGCGTCGGGTGGTCGGAAAGCGCCTTGACCTGCTCCCACGTCCGGCCGCCGTCGCGGCTGGCCAGAAGGCCCGCGGGCTTGGTTCCCGCGTAGAGCGTGCCGTGGACAAAGCCGAGCGACCAGATCTGCTGGAATTCCTCTTCGAACGGCGCGTCCGAACCCGTCCATCCGATCATCGCGGCAAAGTCGGGATCGTTCGCGGCCCAATCGTCCAACTGGCCTTTGGTAAGCTTCGCAAGCGACCAGTTCTGACCGCCATCCTCGGACCGCCAGACCCCGGCGCCATGCCATTCACCGCCACCCCCGGCCCAGATCGCGCCGGTTCCGGGATCGCCGACGACGTGATTGACGGGCCAGCCGCCGCAATGCGGGCCGCTTACCGACCAGCCGGCCGCGCCATCACCCTCTTCGATCAGGAACGCCCCCTTGGTTGTGCCTACAAGTAATGTGATGGGACCGGACATCCGCGCACTCCCTGCCTACGAACGCACCCACAATACCACAGCGCGCGATTGCCCGCACCGCCTCGATGGCCGGACGCCCCGGCGTCAGCGCTTGCGCAGGCAATGACGTGGCCTGCCGTCGCATTCCGCACCGCACGCCGCGCATCGGAACCGATCGGGTCCGCCCTGCCGGTCAAGACGCCACCGGCAGTCGCGCGTCAGCGTCGTGCCGCGCCGCACGATCCAGAGATAGACGAAGACCAAGATGACGAGGATGAGCAGAAGAACCGGCATGTCTCGCCCTAGCATACCATCAAGGGTAGAAAAACGGTCCTTGATGGTCGCGACCGGCGATGTGCTTGGTCGCACCGTCAACTTGACGAAGCGTACCTGTTTCGTCCCGGCGCATTTTGCTTGTCTGCGCTGTCCGGAGCACTACGCTCTTGCAATCTTGCGCGGCGCCGGTCAGGTGGCCGCACAACCAGCAGGAGGATATCCCATGTTGAACAAACTTCTTCTGACGACGGCTTTGACCGTCGGGCTTGCCCTGCCGTCCGTCGCGGCCAATGTCCAGCCGGGCGAAACGCTCGCCGAAAATCAGGACTACACCTACTGGCTTCTCGACGCGATCAAGTCGATGGACCCGCAGATCAACACCGACGTCGAAGGTTCGGGCGTCCTGCGCGCGCTGTTCGAAGGTCTCTACAACGAGGACCAGGTCGGCGGCCTCGTGCCGGGCGTCGCCACGGGCTACGAGCTTTCGGACGACAAGACCACCTACACGTTCCACCTTCGCGACAACGCCAAATGGTCGAACGGCGATCCGGTGACGGCGGGCGATTTCGTCTATGCCTGGAAGCGCCTCGCCGATCCGGCGACCGCCTCGGAATACGCCTGGTACATGGAACTCATGCAGGTCGTGAATGCAGCCGAGATCATCGCGGGCGAAAAGCCGGTCGATGAACTCGGCGTGACGGCCATCGACGACCACACTCTTGAGGTGAAGATCACGGCGCCGCTGCCGTATTTCCCGAAGATGCTTACCCATGCCTCCACCTTCCCGGTGAACCAGAAGGTGATCGAGCAATTCGGCGACAAATGGACCGAACCCGGCAATCTCGCCGGCAACGGCGCCTATGTGCTGAAAGAGCACATCCTTGGCGAGAAGGTCGTGATGGAGCCGAACCCGGAATACTGGGACAACGAGAACACGATCCTTCAGAAGGTCACGGCGCTGACCATCAACGACGAAAACGCCGCGCTGACCCGCTACCTCGCAGGCGAACTTGACCGCACGCAGGTCCCGGCCGGCCAGTATCCGCGGCTCAAGGCCGAGTACCCGGACGAGGCGATCTCGGTGCCGCAGTCCTGCTCCTACATCTACATGTTCAACCTGGACAAGGATAAGGGCCCCGAGGCGCTGAAGGACGTGCGCGTGCGCAAGGCGCTGTCCTATGCGATCGACCGCGACATCATCGTCAACAACATCCTTCAGGGCGGTCAGGCACCGTCCTACAACTGGACCCATGCGGCGACCGAGGGCTTCGAGATGCCCGAGATCGACTATGCCTCCTGGACCCAGGCGGACCGCACCGCGAAGGCCAAGGAACTTCTGGCGGAAGCCGGCTACGGCCCGGACAAGCCGCTCGACCTGACGCTGAACTACAACACGTCGGAAGCGCACAAGAAAATCGCCATCGCCGTGCAGCAGTTCTGGAAAGGCGTCGGCGTCAATCTCACGCTCAACAACATGGAGTGGAAGGTTCACACCGACAAGATGCAGAACCAGGACTTCGAGATCGCGCGCTATGCGTGGTGCGGCGACTATAACGAGGCGTCGACCTATCTCGACCTCTTCACCTCGTATTCGGGTCACAACAACGGCAAGTTCTTCTCCGAGGACTTCGACAAGCTGATGAAGGACTCGAAGACGGCCGAGAACCCGGCCCCGCTCTACAAGGAAGCCGAACAGATCCTCGCGGCGGAAATGCCGTTCGCACCGATCTACCAGTACACCAAGGTCGAAATGATCAAGCCCGACATCAAGGGCGCGGGTCTGACCAACCTGATGCAGAACTGGTACCTCAAGGATATGTATCGCGTCGCCAACTAAGGCGGCTTCCGGGGCGCGCCCGAACGGGCGCGCCCCTTTTCCCTGAGGTCGGGGGCAAGTCCATGATTTCCTATATCGCAAAGCGTCTGGCCATCGCCGTGCCGACGCTTCTTCTGCTCATAATCGTATCGTTCCTGCTGATGCACGCGGCCCCGGGCGGCCCCTTCACGCAGGAACGCGCGCTGCCGCCGCAGGTGCTGGCCAATCTGGAGGCGAAATACGGCCTCGATCAGCCGCTCTGGAAGCAGATGGCAAACTACGTCTGGGGCATCGTCGCGCATTTCGACTTCGGCCCCTCTTTCATCTACAAGGACCGGACGGTGAACGAGATCATCGCCCAGGGCTTCCCGGTGACGCTGACCTACGGCTCGCTCTCGTTTCTGCTGGCTGTCCTCGTCGGCGTTTCGCTCGGCGTCGCCGCCGCGATCCGGCATAACTCCTGGCTCGACTACCTCGCCGTCGGCATCTCCATCGGCGCGCAGGTTCTGCCGAATTTCGTCATGGCGCCGATCCTCGTCCTGGTCTTCACACTCTGGCTCAGATGGCTGCCCGGCGGCGGCTGGGAAGGCGGACAATGGCAGTACATCGTGATGCCCGTGATCGCGCTTTCGACCTCGTTCATGGCCTCCATCGCGCGCATCACGCGGTCCTCGATGCTTGAGGTGCTGAACTCCAACCACATCCGCACCGCCCGCGCCAAGGGCCTGCCCGAACGCAAGGTGATCCTGCGCCACGCGCTGAAACCGGCGATGCTGCCGGTAATCTCCTATCTCGGGCCGGCCTTCGTGACGATGATCACCGGGTCGGTCGTCGTGGACATCTACTTCTCCACCGGCGGCATCGGGAAGGCCTTCGTCGACAGCGCGCTCAACCGCGACTACGCGGTGATGATGGGGGTTACGATCCTCGTCGGCGCGCTCACCATTCTCTTCAACCTCGTGGTCGATATCCTCTATGCGTGGATCGACCCGAAGATCCGGTACTGAGCCATGGTCGTCGATACGATAAAAATGAAAAGCCTGAGCGACCGGCTCGCCGCCGAAGAGGTCGCCGGGCGTTCGCTCTGGGCCGACGCCCGCCATCGCTTCCTGCGCAACAAGGCCGCCGTCGCGGGGCTGTTCATCCTGATTCTCATCGGCCTCTTCGCCCTCTTCGGCAACTACATTGCCGCCTGGTCGAACGAGGAGCTTGATTTCACCGTGATGGGTCAGGTCGCCGAACTCGGCGGGCCGTCGTTTGAAAACGGCCACTACTTCGGGACCGACGATCTCGGCCGCGATCTTTTCGCACGGACGGTTCAGGGAACCCGCATCTCGCTCATGGTCGGCATCGTCGGATCGTTGATCGCCGTCATCGTCGGCACGCTTTACGGCGCGACGGCCGGCTATGTCGGCGGGCGCACCGACAATATCATGATGCGCACCGTCGATATCCTGATGTCGATCCCCTACATGTTCGTGCTGATCCTGCTTTTGGTGATGTTCGGCCGCTCGATAGCCATGCTCTTCATCGGCATCGGCCTGATCTCCTGGCTCGACATGAGCCGGATCGTGCGGGGCCAGACGCTGAGCCTGAAGCACAAGGAATTCATCGAGGCCGCGCAGGCGACCGGGGTTCCGAGCTTCACCATCATCCGGCGCCACATCGTGCCGAACCTTCTGGGCGTCGTCGCGGTCTATGCGACGCTGCTGGTGCCGCTGATGATCCTCACCGAAAGCTTCATCTCGTTCCTCGGTCTTGGCGTGCAGGAACCGCTGACAAGCTGGGGCGCCCTCATCTCCGAAGGCGCGGGAACGATCAACTACGGCACGCTCTGGCAGCTCGCCTTCCCGCTCTTCTTCTTCATCATCACGCTCTTCGCCTTCTTCTTCGTCGGCGACGGCCTGCGCGACGCGCTCGACCCGAAGGATCGCTGACATGGCGCTGCTTGAAGTAAACGATCTGGGCGTCAGCTTCGCCACGCCCGACGGCACGGTGAATGCCGTCAACGGGGTGAACTTCACCCTCGACAAAGGGGAAACCCTTGGGATCGTGGGTGAAAGCGGCTCTGGCAAAAGCCAGCTTTCCTTCGCGATCATGGGGCTTCTGGCCAAGAACGGCACCGCGACCGGGTCGGTGAAATTCGCCGGCAAGGAAATCCTTAACGCCCCGCCGCATGTCATCAACCCGATCCGCGCGAACCAGATCGCCATGGTCTTTCAGGACCCGATGACCTCGCTCAACCCCTATATGCGGGTCTCCGACCAGATGGCAGAGGTGCTGATCCACCACAAAGGCATGGGCAAGGCCGAGGCGGTGAGGGAATCCATCCGCATGCTCGACGCCGTGAAAATCCCCGACGCCGCCGGTCGCGTCGGTCTCTATCCGCACGAGTTTTCCGGCGGCATGCGCCAGCGGGTGATGATCGCCATGTCGCTCCTGTGCCGGCCGGAGCTGTTGATCGCCGACGAACCGACGACGGCGCTCGACGTCACCGTTCAGGCGCAGATCATGATGCTTCTTCGCGATCTCCAGCGCGATTTCGGCATGGCCACGATCCTCATCACCCACGACCTCGGCGTTGTCGCGGGATTCTGCGAGGATGTGCTGGTGCTCTATGGCGGTCAGGTCATGGAACAAAGCCCGGTCGATCCACTATTCGCGGCGCCGACGCATCCCTATACGCGCGGCCTTCTGAAGGCGATCCCGCGCGTCGACCACCACGGCGACGATCTGGACAGCATCCCCGGCAGCCCGCCGAACATGACGAACGCGCCGAAAGGCTGTCCTTTTGCCCCGCGCTGCGATTTCGCGGGCGATGACTGCCTCGATCACCTTGCTCCGCTGACCCAGTTCGCCCCCGACCGCTGGCGCGCCTGCAACCGCAAGCTGGAGGAACTCGCATGACCGAACCGCTGCTTCGCGTCGAAGACCTGCGCGTCACGTTCGAACTTCGCCGGGCGGGCGACATGCCGTGGACGAAACCACGCCTCCTCCATGCCGTCTCGGGCGTGAATTTCGAACTCTTTCCGGGTGAGACCCTTGGCGTCGTCGGGGAATCGGGCTGCGGCAAATCCACTTTGGCCCGCGCCATCATCCAGATGGTTCCGGCCACCGGAAAGGCGATCTGGCAGGGCAAGACAAACCTGCTGGCGCTTTCGAAGCGCGAGATGCTGAAATTCCGCTCGGATATCCAGATGGTGTTTCAGGACCCGCTGGCGAGCCTCAATCCGCGCATGACCGTGGGCCAGATCATCGCCGAACCGCTCAGGACCCACAAACCGGACCTGAGCGGCGAAGAGGTCAAGACCCGGGTCAAGAAGATGATGGACCGGGTGGGCCTTCTTCCGAACCAGATCAACCGCTATCCGCACGAATTCTCTGGCGGACAGTGCCAACGGATCGGCATCGCCCGGGCGCTGATCGTGGAGCCGAAGCTTCTCATCTGCGACGAGCCCGTCTCGGCCCTCGACGTGTCGATCCAGGCGCAGGTGATCAACCTTCTGGCGGAGCTGCAACGCGATCTCGGCCTTGCGATGATCTTCATCGCGCACGACCTGTCGGTGGTCAAACATATCTCCGACCGGGTCATGGTGCTCTATCTCGGGCGCGAGATGGAGATGGCGACAAGCCATGACCTCTATGCCGATCCGCAGCACCCCTATACGCAGGCGCTTCTCTCTGCGGTCCCGATTCCCGATCCGGTCGCAGAGCGGGCCAAGACCATGATCCCGCTCGACGGCGACCTGCCCTCCCCGCTCGCGCCGCCTTCAGGCTGCGTGTTTCGCACCCGCTGCCCCCGGGCCGAGCAGCGCTGCGCCGAAACGGCGCCGGCGCTGACACCCGGCGTTCATGGCGTCGCCTGCCATTTCCCCGGCCCCCTTGTCCGCGGCGGACGACCCCTCGAGAACGCGTAGCCGCGCATTACATCACGACGACACTCTGTGTCTGAACGCCAAGGCCGTCGATGCCGAGCCGCATGACCTCACCGCCTTTCAGGTAGACCGGCGGTTTCTGTCCCATGCCGACCCCCGGCGGCGTGCCGGTCGCGATCACGTCTCCCGGTTGCAGGGACATGAACCTGCTGACATAGGAGATCAGGTGCGGCACGCGGAATATCATCGTCGCGGTTGACCCGTCCTGATAGCGATGGCCGTCGACCTCCAGCCACATCCTCAGATTTCCGGTGTCGCCCACCTCGTCCGGCGTCACGAGCCATGGCCCGATCGGGCCGAACGTGTCGCAACCCTTGCCCTTGTCCCAGGTGCCGCCACGCTCGATCTGGTATTCACGCTCACTGACATCGTTTGCCACGCAGTAACCCGCCACGTGGGACAGCGCATCGGCCTCGTCGATGTAACTCCCGCCCTGCCCTATCACGACGGCCAGTTCCACCTCCCAGTCGGTCTTTCGCGCGCCCCGTGGGATGATCACGTCGTCATCCGGCCCGTTGATGCAGGAGGTCCACTTGTTGAAGATGATCGGCTCGGCAGGCACCGGCATCCCGGCCTCGGCCGCGTGGTCGGCGTAGTTGAGGCCGATCGCGACGAACTTGCCGACATGGCCGACGCAGGGGCCAAGCCGCAGGTCCCTTTGCGGCACACCCGCGACAAGCGGCAGCGTTTCCGGTGCAATGGCGCCAAGGCGGCGCAGAGTTTCGGGAAGTAATGCCGCGCCGGAAAGGTCGTCGACAACACCGGAGATGTCGCGCACCAGCCCCCCTGCATCGAGAAGACCCGGTCTTTCCTGCCCCTTCGGGCCGTATCGAAGAAGTTTCATCGCACCATCCACCGCGAACACTTCGCAGAAAGCTGACCATTCGGGCGTTCGCGGTCAAGCGTCCGTCTCTCGGGGCGGAAACTCCTTGACTCATAATTTGACCAAGAGGTTAATCGGCGCATGGCGACGCGGCCCGCCCCGGCGGGCCCCCTTGCCCAA
Organism: Alphaproteobacteria bacterium; assembly: GCA_030429495.1. Classification (GTDB taxonomy): domain Bacteria; phylum Pseudomonadota; class Alphaproteobacteria; order Rhodobacterales; family Rhodobacteraceae; genus Albidovulum. Next base: position 57,224 of record JAUIFH010000007.1, read on the forward strand.
CGACAAACACTGTTCCGACAGCGGAGGAAATTCGAATGCTTCACAGTCGCACCCTTCTTGCGGCAACGGTCGCCGTGTTCGGCCTGTTCGCAGGCCCGGATGCACGGGCCGAAACGCCACCCGACACACTGATCCAGGCCTGGGCCATCGACGACATCATCTCGCTCGACCCGGCCGAAATCTTTGAGTTCACCGCGTCGGAGATCGCCGGCAACTCCTACGAGGGGCTGATCGGCTACGACCCGATGGACGTAACCAAGATCTACGGCAAGATCGCCGAAAGCTGGGAAGTCGCCGCCGACGGCATGTCGATCAGCTTCAAGATCAAGCCGGGCCGCACCTTCGCCTCCGGCAATCCGATCACCGCCGAGGATGTGGTCTTCTCGCTGACCCGCGCGGTAAAGCTCGACAAGTCGCCGGCCTTCATTCTGACCCAGTTCGGGCTGAACGCCGACAACGTCGACCAGATGGTCACGCAGGAAGGGGACGATACCGTCGTCTTCCGCATGGACAAACCCTATGCGCCGACGCTGGTGCTTTACTGCCTGACAGCGACCGTGGGCTTCGTCGTCGACAAGCAGACGGTCATGGCCAACGAGCAGAACGGCGATTTCGGCTACGAATGGCTGAAGACAAACTATGCCGGCTCCGGCCCGTTCTCGATTCGCGAATGGCGCGCCAACGAGGCCGTGGTGCTTGAGCGGAACGAGAACTATTCCGGCGACGCGGCGCCCATGGCACGCGTGATCTACCGCCATATTCCGGAAGGCGCGACGCAGCGCCTGCTCTTGGAACAGGGCGACATCGACATTGCCCGCTCGCTCACCGCCGAGGAACTCGATGCCGTGCGCGCCAATGCCGACCTGAAGATCCAGGAAGGCCCGAAAGGCTCGATCTACTATCTCGGCCTGAACCAGAAGAACGAAAACCTTTCGAAGCCCGAAGTGCGGCAGGCGATGAAGTATCTCGTCGACTACCAGGCCATCGCAGACACGATCATGAAGGGCAAGGTGACGGTTCACCAGGCGTTCCTGCCGAAAGGTTTCCTCGGTGCGCTTGAGGATACGCCTTTCTCGCTCGACGTGGCCAAGGCGAAAGAGCTGCTTGCCGCGGCCGGTGTTCCGGACGGGTTCAGCGTGACGATGGATACCCGCAACACGCCAGAGATCACCGGCATCGCGCAGGCGATCCAGCAGACGATGGCGCAGGCCGGCATCCAGATGGAACTGATCCCGGGCGACGGCCAGCAGACGCTGACCAAGTACCGCGCGCGCAACCACGACATCTACATCGGCCGCTGGGGCCCGGACTATCAGGACCCGCATACCAACGCCGATACCTTTGCGCGCAACCCGGACAATTCCGACGACGCGGCCTCCAAGCCGCTTGCCTGGCGGAACGCCTGGGATATCCCCGACATGACCGCGAAGGCGGATGCCGCCGTTCTCGAAGGCGATGCTGGGAAGCGTGGCGAGATGTATCTGGAAATCCAGAAGGAGCATCAGGAGACCTCGCCCTTCGTCATCATGTTCCAGGAGATCGAAGTCTCGGCGATGCGGTCGAACGTCAACGGCTTCATCGTCGGCCCGTCGTTCAACGACAACAACTTCGCCCATGTGACCAAGTGACATGAGTGACACGACTGCCAACGGGGGGCGCGAAAGCGCCCTCCTGCGGTTTCTCTGGAAGACCGTGAAACTGCTCGCCACTGTCGCGTTGACCTTCCTCGGTCTCCTGCTCGCCACATTCCTGATCGGACGTGTCGTTCCGGTGGACCCGGTCCTTGCCGTCATCGGGGACCGCGCGCCGCAATCGGTCTACGACCGCGTTTATGTCGAGCTCGGCCTTGACCGGCCGCTCTACGAACAGTTCTGGCTTTACCTCGAAAAGGTCTTTACCGGCGATTTCGGCCAGAGTTTCCTGACCAAGCGCGACATCGTGGACGATATCCGCCGCGTGTTCCCCGCGACGCTGGAACTGGCAACCGTCGCAATCCTTATCGGAACGCTCTTCGGCATCCCGCTGGGCGTCTGGGCGGCGGTTCGTCAGGGGCGCTTTGCCGACCAGTTCGTCCGCGTCTTCGGCCTCATCGGTTACTCGGCGCCCATCTTCTGGCTCGGGCTGCTCGGTCTTCTCGTCTTCTATGCGCGACTGCACTGGGTCGCCGGGCCGGGACGGATCGACATCGCCTACGAGTATTCCATTACCGCGAAGACGGGACTTCTCCTGCTCGATAGCGCGATGCAGGGCGAATGGGACGCGTTCAAGAATGTGTTTTCCCACATCATCCTGCCCGCCTCGCTTCTGGGGTATTTCTCCATGGCCTATATCAGCCGGATGACCCGCAGCTTCATGTTGAACGAACTGGCGCAGGAATATGTCACGACCGCGCGGGTCAAGGGTGTGCCGGAATGGCGGATCATCTGGGTCCACGCGCTCGGGAACGCGGCGGTGCCGCTGGTGACTGTCGTCGCCCTCTCCTATGCCAACCTTCTGGAGGGCTCTGTCCTGACCGAGACGGTCTTTGCCTGGCCGGGCCTTGGGCAATACCTCACCAACTCGCTACAGAACGCCGACATGAACGCCGTCCTTGGCGGAACGCTGGTCATCGGTGCGATATTCGTCGGGCTGAACCTTCTGTCCGATCTCCTCTACAACCTTCTCGATCCACGCGTCCGGAGGCATGCATGACCGTCCTGTCCCGCCGGGAATGGCTGCTGTCCGACCGCCCCGCATCGCGCCGTCAGGCCCGACTGGGGCAAGTCTACCGAACCTGGCTTGGTTTCCGCTCGAACTGGTTGGCGATGGTCGGGCTTGCCATCGTCCTCACGCTCATCCTCGTCGCGGCCTTCGCCGATGTGATCGCACCCTACGATCCCGTCGTGGGCGGTGATCTGAGGACCGAACGCTTCCTGCCGCCGTTCACGGACGGCCACATCCTAGGAACCGATGATCTGTCGCGGGACATCTTCAGCCGTATCGTTCACGGGTCGCGCCTGACGCTCATGGTCGTTGTCCTCGTCGCCGTCATCGCGACGCCGATCGGCCTTCTGGTCGGCACCACTGCCGGCTATTTCGGCCGCTGGGTCGACGTGACGCTGATGCGGATCACCGACATCTTCCTTGCCTTCCCCCGTCTCATCCTCGCGCTGGCCTTCGTGGCCGCGCTGGGGCCGGGGATCGAGAACGCGATCATCGCAATCGCGATCACCTCATGGCCCCCCTATGCCCGCCTCGCGCGGGCGGAGACGCTGACGATCCGCGACAGCGACTTCATCAACGCGGCAAGACTGCAAGGGGCCTCGTCAGCGCGCATTCTCTGGGGCCATATCACGCCGCTCTGCCTGTCCTCCGTTATCATCCGCGTCACGCTCGACATGGCCGGGATCATCCTGACGGCGGCGGGCCTCGGCTTCCTCGGCCTCGGCGCGCAGCCACCGCAACCCGAATGGGGCGCGATGATCGCCGCGGGCCGGCGGTTCCTCATCGACCAGTGGTGGGTTGCCACCATGCCCGGCATCGCCATCTTCATCGTCTCGCTCGGCTTCAACCTTCTCGGTGACGGCCTTCGCGACGTTCTGGACCCGAAGGCCCGCAAATGAGCGCACTCCTGACCGTCGACGATCTGCGTATCACCTTCCCGACCCGTCAGGGGCCGTCGGAAGTCGTCCGCGGCGTCACCTTCACGCTTGGCCGCGAGCGGCTTGGCATCGTGGGCGAAAGCGGATCGGGTAAAAGCCAGACCGGCCGTGCGATCCTTGGCCTGACCCCGGCGCCGGGCAAGGCGACGGCGAAAGTGCTCGACTTCGACGGCACCGACCTGCGCGCCGCCACGCCGGCCATGTGGCGCAAGCTGCGCGGCACCCGGATGTCGATGGTCATGCAGGACCCGAAATTCTCGCTGAACCCGGTGATGACCATCGGAAAGCAGCTTCTGGAAGCCCTGAAATTCGGTGCTGGCGAAACCCGCGCAGAAGCGACGGCCCGGGCGCTCGCCATGCTGGAGGCCGTGCAGATCCGCGACCCGGAACGGGTCTTCCGCGCCTATCCGCACGAATTGTCGGGCGGTATGGGCCAGCGGGCGATGATCGCAATGATGCTGGTCACCGAACCCGACCTCCTGATCGCGGACGAGCCGACTTCGGCGCTTGACGTGACGGTCCAGGTCGAGGTCCTGCGCATCCTCGACCGCCTCGTCCGGGAACGCGGCATGGGTCTTATCTTTATCAGCCATGACCTGCGGCTGGTGTCGTCCTTCTGCGACCGCGTGCTCGTCATGTATGCCGGCCGTGTGGTGGAGGAACTCAAGGCCTCGGAACTGAAGCAGGCCCGCCATCCCTATACCCGCGGCCTTATGAATTGCCTGCCGCAGATCGAAGGTGGCGTGCGGCCTCTGCCGACGCTCGAAAGGGACGCGGCATGGGCGCGTTGATGCTGTCGGTCGAGGCGCTCGACGTCACCTTCCGTCGCGGCGACGACACCGTCCGGGCGGTGCGCGGGGTGAGTTTCGACGTAGCCGAGGGCGAAAGCTTCGGCATCGTCGGCGAATCCGGGTCCGGCAAATCCACGGTGCTGCGGGCGATCTGCGGCCTTGCCCCGACCTCGGGCGGGCTGATCCGGCTTCGCGACGAAACGCTGCGCACGCCGCGCTCCGCCGCCTTCTACCGCGAGGTGCAGATGGTCTTTCAGGACCCCTATGCCTCGCTCCATCCCCGGCACACGATCGACAAGGTGCTGTCCGAACCCCTCGCCATCCACGGTTTCGACCGGCGCGAGGAGCGTATCGAACAGGCGCTGTCCGATGTCGGCCTCGGCCCGGATTTCCGCTTCCGCTATCCGCATCAGCTGTCCGGCGGCCAACGGCAGCGCGTCGCCGTCGCCCGCGCGCTGATCCTCGAACCCGAGATGTTGTTGCTGGATGAGCCGACCTCGGCCCTCGACGCCTCGATCCAGGCCGAAGTGCTGAACCTGCTCGACCGGCTCCGGACGGAACGCGGGCTGACCTATGTCATGGTCTCCCACGACCTCGCCGTCGTCGCCCATATGTGCGACAGGCTCGTTGTCATGCAGCACGGGCTCGCGGTCGAGGAACTGACGCGCGAGGCTCTCGCCGCCCACCGGGCCACGACCGACTACACGAAGAAACTGCTCTCGGCTTCCGAGGGCTATACCCAAGCCGAGGCGCCATGATCCCCGTTTTCGACGGTCACAACGACTTTCTTCTCCGTCTGCTGCGCAATCCCGCCGACCGCGAGGCGATCTGGCTCAACGGCGACGGCAAGGGCCATATCGACCTGCCCCGCGCCAAGGCAGGCGGCTTCGCGGGCGGATTCTTCGCGGTCTACATCCCCTCGCCCGAACCGCACGACGCCCCGGACTACGAAGCGATCATGGACGCGCCGCCCTACGATCTTCCCCTGCCGGACCTGATCGGTGCGGACGCGGCACAACCGGTCGCAACCGCGATGATCGGGCATCTGATGTGGATGGAACGCACCGGAGCGCTCGCGATCTGTCGTACCGTTGCCGATATTCGCACCGCGATGGCGGCAGGCAAGATCGCGGCGATCCTGCATTTCGAAGGCGCGGAGCCGATCGGCGAAGACCTTGACGCGCTGCATCTGTGGCACGCTGCCGGGCTGCGCTCGCTCGGCCCCGTATGGTCGCGCCCGACGGTCTTTGGCCACGGCGTCCCGTTCCGGTTCCCCGGCACACCCGATACGGGGCCGGGGCTGACCGAGGTGGGCAAGCGCCTGGTTCGGGAATGCAACGCGCTGAAGGTCATGATCGACCTCAGCCATCTGAACGAAAAGGGTTTCAACGACGTCGCGGCGATCTCAGACGCGCCCTTGGTCGCCACCCATTCGAACGCCCATGCCGTTACGCCGTCCACCCGCAATCTGACCGACCGGCAGCTTGCCATGATCGCCGAGTCGGACGGGATGGTCGGCCTGAACTTCGCGACCGTCTTCCTGCGTCAGGATGGCCGAAAGTCGACCTTCGGGGGCTGGGAGCCGGTGTTGCGCCATCTGGACCACCTGATCGACAAGCTGGGCGAGGATCGCGTCGGGCTCGGCTCCGATTTCGACGGCGCCAACCTGCCCGCGGATATCGGCGACGTGGCCGGCCTGCCCCGCCTGCTCGACGCGCTCCGCGCGCACGGCTACGACGATGCGCTTGTCACGAAGATAGCGCACGCGAACTGGCTCGCGCTGCTGGAGCGGACCTGGGGCGGATGACCTCCCCCCTCATCGCCAACGCAGAGGCGCGGCGACTCTTTCTTGACCGCCACGCGCTGATCGAGCCGCCGACCGGCCCGGCGAAAGGCGACGCGCTTCTCGCGCTCATTCACCGGCTCGGCTTCGTGCAGGTCGACAGCATCAACACGGTCGAACGCGCGCATCACATGATCCTCTGGTCGCGCCGGCAAGGCTACCGTCCGAGGAACCTCGCCCCGCTCCTCGAACGCGACCGGACCCTGTTCGAACACTGGACCCACGATGCCGCCGTGATCCCGGTCGCGTTCTTCGCCTACTGGAAACTGCGCTTCGCGCGCGATGCAGGGCGCATCCACGCCCGCTGGGCGAACTGGCACGGTTCGGAGTTTCACGACAAGGTCGAGGATGTCCTCGCCCATGTCCGCGCTGAGGGTCCCTGCGGCTCGGGCGAGGTCGGCACGGATGAACGGCGCGGCAAAGGCGGCTGGTGGGAATGGCATCCGTCGAAGACGGCGCTCGAATACCTCTGGCGTTCGGGGGAACTCTCCGTCTGCCACCGCCGCAACTTCGCGAAGATCTTCGACCTGACCGAACGTGTCCACCCCGAGGCTCACGCCGCCCCGCCACCGGGCGAGGCGGCCACCATCGACTGGTCCTGCAACGCAGCACTTGACCGGCTTGGCTTCGCCACCTCCGGCGAACTCGCGGCGTTCTGGGGGCTGATCGCACCCGAAGAGGCGAAGGCCTGGTGCACAGGCGCGCTGAAACGCGGCGAGATCGAGGAGGTCCGGATCGAAGGCGCCGACGGCGCACACCGCGGTTGCTTCGCCCGGCCCGGCCTTTCCGAACTGGCCGCCGGCATCCCAGAGGCACCAAACCGCATCCGCATCCTGTCGCCCTTCGACCCCGCCTTGCGCGACCGCAACCGTGCGGAACGGCTTTTCGGCTTTCACTACCGGATCGAGGTTTTCGTCCCCGCGCCAAAGCGTCGCTACGGCTACTATGTGTTCCCGTTGATGGAGCGCGACCGCATGATCGGGCGGCTGGACGCGAAATGCCTGCGTGACGAGGGTGCGCTGTCGGTCACGGCCTTCTGGCCGGAACCCGGAATCGCGATGGGCGCGGGCCGGCGGGCGCGGCTTGAAGCGGAACTCGCGCGGCTGGGCCAGTTCACGGGCTGCCGGGACATATGGTTTGCCGCTGACTGGCTCAGGCCCTGATGCCCGAAACCGACGCCGGCCGACGTCGGCATCGGAACAGACGCAGCGATGACGCGCCGCCCACTCTTCACCCGACGATACGGGGCGGAGACCGAGGGATGGAGAGAGAGATCAGCTATCGCACGGGCGTGGGGCTGGTCCTTTTCGCCGCCATCCTGTGGTCGCTCATGGGGCTGGCGATCCGCGCCCTTGGGGACGCGGGTACGTGGCAGGTGCTGTTCTACCGATCGCTCGGCATGGCGCCGGTGCTGTTCGCCGTCGTCGCCTACCGCTCGGGCGGCCGCCCGCTCCAGCGGGTCAGGGCGGCGGGCTGGCCCGGCTTGATCGGCGGCACCGGCCTCGTCTTCGCCTTTGCCGGTGCGATCTACGCGATTCAGGTGACCACCGTCGCGAACGCCGTCTTCCTCTTTGCCGCCGCCCCCCTTTTCACCGCCGTCATGGCGTGGCTCGTGCTGAAAGAACCCGTCCGCCGGGCGACCTGGGGCGCGATCGCGCTGGCCTCGGCCGGCATGTTCGTCATGGTCCGCGAAGGGCTCGCCATCGGCGCGGGCTGGGGCAACCTTGCGGCAATCGCCTCGGCCGCCGGGTTTTCGGCCTTCACGATTTCGCTGCGCTGGGGGCGCGTGCAGAACATGCTGCCCTCGGTCCTGACCGGCGGCGTCCTTTCGGTGCTCGTCGCCGGTGCGGTCATCGCTGCACGTGGCGAAAGCTTTGCCCTACCCCTCCGTTCCGTCGCCATCGCGATGTTGATGGGGGCTGCCCTTCTCGGCTTCGGGCTCGCAATCTACACCACCGGCAGCCGCATTGTGGCCGCAGCCGAGCTTGGCCTTCTGTCCATGGCCGAGGTCATGCTGGCCCCGGTCTGGGTTTGGCTCTTCCTCGGCGAAAGCGCGAGCCTCGGCACCTTCGTGGGCGGGGCAATCCTGCTGGCCGCGATCGCGTTCAACGCCGTGACCGGGATGCGCCATCGACCGCCTGCATTGACGACCTGACTATTTCGACCGGCGGAAGAACCGGGCGCGGGAATAAAGCTCCTCCAGCCGCTTCATCCGCGCTTGTGTGTCGTCCCATGTCAAGCTCTGGATTGCCGCCATCAGCGTCTCCACCAGCACCTGAATGGCAACGGTCGAATCCCATGCCGACGGCACTTCGATATGCGCCGACAGCCGGTAGCGTGCGCGTTCCGCGGCGGGCGAGACCCACTGGTCGGTGATCAACACGACCTCCGCCCCCTGATCGGCCGCCATCTCGACAAGGCTGAGAACGTTGTTTTCATACCGGCGGATGTCGAAAGCAAGCAGCACATCGCCCGGCGCCATGTCGATCAGAGCCGGCGGCCAGGCGTTCGACATGTCCGAGATCAGCGTGACGTCCCGGCGGATGACCTTCATATGCGTCACGAAATAGTCCGCCATCGCGTGGGTGATCCGTCCGCCCATCGCGAAGATCTTGCGGTTCTTGTCGGCCATGAGACCTGCGACCGCGTCGAAATCGGCGTGATCGATCTGACCCAGCGTGGCTTGAAGATTACCGACAACAGCATCGGCGAAACGGTTGAGGATATGCGTGTCCGGCACGCCACCGGCCCAGCGGTCATGCTTGGCGATGGGTGAGATCAGGCGCTCCTCGACCTCGGCCCGCACCACCGTCTGGAAATCGGGATATCCCTTGTAGCCGAGCTTCTGCACCAGCCGCACCACCGTGGGCGTGGACACATCGGCCTCTTTCGCAAGTGCGGTGATCGACCCGAGCGCCGAGACGGGATAGTGCCGCGTGATATGCGAGGCGAGCTGCCGCTCCGCCCGCGTCAGGTCATCGAACCTTGCCTTTATCTGCTGTTCGACAGTTCGCGCGGCGCCGGGCATGGTCTTGCCTCCGATTTCGCCCGGATGGGTCCGGACAGATCACGTAAAGATCGTAACAGAAAAATCCGTCAAGAAAATATATTGACAGAAACGCAGTCGCCGGAGGAGCCTTGCGGGGATGAATCGGGGGGCATTCGCGCTCATGGCGGGGGCGACCACACAGAACCTATCAGTCGTGACGACTGAAAACCGCAACGCGCGCGGGCCGTTTCTTGTTGTCTGCGAACACGCCTCGAACCACTTCCCTGCGGCGTTCGGGACACTCGGGCTTAGCGCCGAGGCCCGAAAGGCGCATATCGCCTGGGATCCGGGCGCACTCAACCTCGCACGGGGGCTTGCGACAGCACTTGACGCACCGCTGGTCGCCGCCGGGATTTCGCGCCTCGTCTATGACCTGAACCGCCCGCCCCATGCGCCCGGCGCGATGGCGGCACGAAGCGAGGTCTTCGACGTGCCGGGCAACGCGGCCCTGACGGCGGCCGAGCGCCGCGACCGCACCGAACGCATCTACCTGCCCTTCCACGCGGCGCTTCACGCCGAGATCGCCCGCAGGCTCGCCATGGGCAGGCCGCCGGTTCTGGTCACCGTCCACAGCTTCACCCCGGTCTATTTCGGCAAGCCCCGCGCGGTCGAACTGGGGATCATCCACGACGCCGATCCCGCCTTCGCCCGCGCCGTCCATGCCGAAGCCGAAGCCCGGACCGGCCTGACCTGCCGCCTGAACGAACCCTATGACGCCAGCGACGGCGTGACCCACACGCTGCGTCTGCATGCAACGCCCTATGGCCTCGCCCACGTCATGCTTGAAATCAGAAACGACCTTCTGGCCGATGAGGAGGCCGCCGCGGCCATGGCTGCGGGCCTTGCCCCCGTCCTCTCTGCCGCGCAGGCGCGACTGAGCACACCGTCCGACAGAAAGGCTGCCGTCTGAAATGCCGAACTGGGTCCTCAGCTATGTCCGCTTCGTCGACGCGCTGAACTACCGCGTGGGCCGTTTCGCCATGTATCTCCTCTTCGTTCTAATGGGCGTGATGCTCTGGGCCTCATTCGCGCGCACCGCTCTCAGCCCCGCGATCTGGACCGACGAAATGGGGCAGTTCCTGCTTCTGGGGTACTTCATGCTGGGCGGCGCCTATTCGCTGCAACTCGGCAGCGCGGTCCGGATGGACCTTTTCTACAGCCGCTGGAACGACCGCACGAAGGCGCTGGTCGACGTGATCACCATCTTCGCGCTCATCTTCTACCTTGGCGTCCTGCTCTACGGTGCCGTCGAAAGCACCGCCTATGCGATCGAATACGGCGAGAAGCGGCGCGGGCTCTGGCAGCCCTATATGTGGCCGGTCAAGTCGGTGATGTGTGTCGGCATCGTGCTCATGATCCTGCAAACCACCTCCATCTTCTTCAAGGATCTGGCGAAACTGCGCGGTAAGGACCTGTCATGACCCCCAATCTCATCGCCATGTCGATGTTCGGAGCGATGCTGGTCCTGCTGTTCTCGGGCCAGCGGATGTTCGGCATGATCGGCTTTGTCGCGGTGGTGGCGGCGCTCTGGCTCTGGGGTGATCGCGGCGGCTATGACATCGCCTTCGCCCAGTCCATCAAGTTGATGAGCTGGTTCCCCCTGATGACGCTGCCGATGTTCATCTTCATGGGCTACGTCCTCAGCGAAAGCAGGCTGGCCGACGACTTATACCGAATGTTCCATGTGTGGTTCGGCCCGGTGCCCGGGGGCCTGGCCATCGGCACGATCTTCCTGATGGTGCTGATTTCGGCGATGAACGGGCTTTCGGTCGCCGGCATGGCCATCGGCGCCACCATCGCCCTGCCTGAGCTTCTGCGCCGCAACTATGACAAGCTGATGGTGACGGGCGTCATTCAGGCCGGATCGTCGCTCGGCATCCTGATCCCGCCCTCGGTCGTTCTCGTGCTTTATGCCATGATCGCGCGCCAGCCGGTCGGCAAGCTCTGGCTCGCAGGCGTGTTACCCGGACTGATGATGGCGGCGATGTTCATCATCTATATCTGGATCCGCTGCCGGATGAACCCGGCGCTTGGCCCGGTCCTGTCAGCGGAAGAGCGCGCGCAGGTCACGCGGGCCGAAAAGATCCGCCTGCTGCGCGCGGGCCTCCTGCCCTTCGGTATCTTCCTCGCCATGATGGTGCCATTCGTGACCGGCTACGTGCGCCTTGTCGAAAGCTCGGTCATCGGCGCTCTGGCCGCAGTTCTGGCGGCGGTGGTCAAGGGCCGCATGACCTGGACGGTGTTCGAAACCTCGGCCCGTCATACGCTGGCCATCTCCTGCATGTTCCTCTGGATCATCCTTGCCGCCCTCGCCTTCGGCGCGATCTTCGACGGGCTCCGCGCGGTCGACGCGCTGAAGGGGCTGTTCCTTGAGGACCTGCACCTGAACCGCTGGACGGTGCTGATCATCATGCAGCTGACGTTCCTGCTGATGGGCACGTTCCTAGACGACACTGCGATGCTGGTGATCGTGGCACCGCTCTACGTGCCGCTTGTCGATGCGCTGGGTTTCGACCTGATCTGGTATGGTGTCCTCTACACGATCACCACGCAGGTCGCCTACATGACGCCGCCCTTCGGCTACAACCTGTTCCTGATGCGGGCCATGGCGCCGCCGGAAATCACGCTGACCGACATCTACCGCTCGATCATTCCCTTCGTCGCGGTCATGATCCTCGCGCTGGCGCTGGTGATCGCCTTCCCGCAGATCGCGCTCTGGCTGCCCGAGACGCTTTACAAACAATAAGGCGGAAAGAACCGCTCCAACATCCAAACCAAAACAAGGAGGTACGACCGATGACCACGAGACGCAAGTTTCTTACCGCGAGCGCCGCAGCAGGTGCCGCGACCCTTGCCGCGCCCGCCGTTCACGGCCAGTCGGTGATCAAGTGGCGGCTTCAGACCTATGCCGGGGCCGCCCTTGGCGAGCACGTGATCAAGCCCGCCATCGACAGCTTCAACAAGATTGCTGAAGGCCAGATGGAGATCGAACTCTATTTCGCCGATCAGCTTGTGCCGACGGGCGAACTGTTCCAGGCAATGCAGCGCGGCACGATCGACGCGGTGCAGTCGGATGACGACTCGATGGCCTCGCCGACCGAGGTGACCGTTTTCGGCGGCTACTTCCCCTTCGGCTCGCGCTATTCGCTCGACGTGCCCGCACTCTTCCACAACTGGGGCCTCAACGAAATCTGGGCCTCCGAATACGAGAAGGTCGGCGTCAAGCACATCTCGGCCGGATCGTGGGACCCCTGCAACTTCGCGACCAAGGACCCGATCAACTCGCTCGCCGATCTTCAGGGCAAGCGCGTCTTCACCTTCCCGACGGCAGGCCGGTTCCTGTCGAAATTCGGCGTCGTGCCCGTCACGCTGCCCTGGGAAGACATCGAGGTCGCCGTGCAGACCGGCGAACTTGACGGCGTCGCATGGTCGGGCATCACCGAGGATTACACGGTCGGCTGGGCCGATGTGACCAACTACTTCCTGACCAACAACATCTCGGGCGCATGGGTCGGCCATTTCTTCTCCAACATGGACCGCTGGAACGAACTGCCCGCGAACCTTCAGGAACTGGTGCGGGTCTGCTTCGACTCGAGCCACTACTACCGCCAGCACTGGTACTGGGCGGGCGAGGCACGCCTGCGCGTCGAAGGCACCAAGATGCAGCTGACCTCCATCCCTGACGAGGAATGGGCGCAGGTCGAAGCCGCCGCCCGCGAATTCTGGGAAGAGATCGCGGCGGAAAGCGAGACCAAGGCCAAGATCGTCGGCATCTTCAAGGCCTATAACGAGGCGATGGACAAGGCCGGACGGCCCTACCGCTACGGCTGACCGTCGGCACGATGGCAACCGGGCGCGGCGGTCCCGCCGCGCCCTTCGAGGTTCGAGAGGGAGTAATTGCGGATGCCCGCCAATCTGACATTCGACGCGCTGAAGAAAGCCGTCTCCGCCGGGGAAATCGACACCGTCCTCGCCTGTTTCCCCGACATGCAGGGGCGGCTGATGGGCAAGCGTTTCGTCGCGCAGCACTTCGTCGATGGCGCGTGGGAGGAAACCCATTGCTGCAACTACCTCTTGGCCGTCGATGTCGAGATGTACACGGTGCCGGGTTACAAATCGGCAAGCTGGGAAAAGGGCTATGGCGACTATGTGCTGAAGCCCGACCTCTCGACGCTGCGCCATGTCCCGTGGCTCGAAGGCACCGCGATGGTGCTTTGCGATCTGCTCGACCACCACACGCATGAGGAAGTGGCGGTCTCCCCTCGCGCGATCCTGAAACGGCAGATCGCCCGCGCCAAGAAGATGGGTTTCGACGCGATGATGGCGACGGAGCTGGAATTCTTCCTGTTTCAGGACAGCTTTGACGACCTGAATGACCGGGGCTACCAGAGCCTTCAGGCCCTTGGCCGCCACAATATCGACTATTCGATCTTTGGCACGACCAAGGAAGAGAGCGTGATGCGCGCCATCCGCAACGGGCTTTGGGGCGCAGGCATCCCGATCGAAAACTCCAAGGGCGAGGCGGAAGTCGGGCAGGAAGAGATCAACGCGAAATATTCCGACGCGATGGACACCGCCGACATGCACGCCATCATCAAGAACGGCGTGAAAGAAATCGCCTTCCGAAAGGGCCGCGCCGTGACCTTCATGGCAAAGTACAGCCATGAAAAAGCGGGCTCTTCCAGCCATGTGCACCAGTCCCTGTGGAAGAACGGCAAGCCCGCCTTCCGGGATGAAAAGGACCCGCATGGCATGTCGGACCTGATGCGCCACTACGTCGCCGGGCAACTGACCTATGCCCGCGAATTCACGCTGTGTCTCGCACCCTATGTCAACAGCTACAAGCGCTTCGTCGTCGGCATGTTCGCCCCCACGAAGGCGGTCTGGTCCTTCGACAACCGCACCGCCGGCTTCCGCGTCTGCGGCGAGAACACCAAGGCGATCCGTGTCGAATGCCGGATCGGCGGGGCCGACCTCAACCCCTATCTCGCCTGCGCCGGTCTGCTGGCGGCGGGTCTGGCTGGGATCGAACAGAAGCTGGAACTGGAACCCGCGATCACCGGCGATATTTACCACGCCAAACGCGTGCGCGAGATCCCGCATACTCTGGGCGAGGCGGCGAGCCTGATGAACAAGTCCAAGATGCTGCGCGCCGCGTTCGGCGATGACGTGGTGGATCACTACGTCCATGCGGCGGAGTGGGAGATTCACGAACAGAACCGCGTCGTTACCGACTGGGAATTGAAACGGGGCTTTGAACGGCTCTGAGGATAACGGGCGCCACCGGGCGCCGAGTGAGGACCAAATGACCAAGATGATCCAATGTATCTCGCCCGTGGACGGGCGGGTCTATGCCGAACGCGCGCCCCTGTCGCCGGAGGCGGCGGCAGCCTCGGTGGCGCGGGCCAAGGCGGCGCAGGGCGCATGGGCCGCCCGCCCGCTTGAGGACCGCATCAGGCTGGTGCAGGCGGGTGTCGCCAATCTCAACGCCGACAAGGACCGGATTGTCGAGGAACTAGCCTGGCAAATGGGCCGCCCGACGCGCTTCGGCGGCGAATTCGGCGGTCTGAACGAACGGTCGAATTTCATGGCCGGCATCGCGGCCGAGGCTTTGGCCCCGATGGTGGTTGAGGACAGCGGCACCTTTGCCCGCCGCATCGAATTCGCTCCCCACGGCGTCGTCTTCGTCGTCGCACCCTGGAACTATCCCTACATGACCGCGATGAACACGATCGTTCCCGCGCTGATCGCCGGGAATTCAGTCATCCTCAAGCACGCCAGCCAGACTCTCGTCGTCGGAGACCGCATCGCCGAGGCCCTGCACAAGGCGGGTGTGCCCGAGGATGTGTTCCAAAACATCGTACTTGATCATTCGGGGACCGAAAAGCTGATCGCCGACCGCTCCTTCGGTTTCGTCAATTTCACCGGCTCGGTCGGCGGCGGACAGGCGATCGAACGGGCGGCCGCAGGCACCTTCACCGCGCTCGGTCTCGAACTCGGCGGCAAGGACCCCGGCTACGTGATGGAGGATGCCGACCTCGACTGGGCCGTCGATACGCTGATGGACGGCGCGATGTACAATGCCGGGCAGTGCTGCTGCGGGATCGAACGTATCTATGTCAATCACAAGCTTTACGATGACTTCGTCGAAATGGCTGTGAACTGGGTCAACACTCTGAAGCTCGGCAGCCCGTTCGACGCCGAAACGACCCTCGGCCCGATGGCCAACAAGCGTTTCGCCGCAACCGTCCGCGCCCAGACCGAAGAGGCCGTGGCGGCGGGCGCGAAGACCCTGATCGAACGGCAGAACTTCCCGGCTGACGATGGCGGGGCTTACCTGATGCCACAGGTTCTGGTGAATGTCGATCACTCCATGCGGGTGATGACCGAGGAGAGCTTCGGCCCCGTCGTCGGCATCATGCCGGTGAAGTCCGACGAGGAGGCGCTCGCCCTCATGAACGACAGCCCCTATGGGTTGACGGCCAGCCTCTGGACCCAGGATCAGGACCGCGCGTGGAACATCGCGCGCAAGATCGACACGGGCACCGTCTTCATGAACCGCGCCGACTATCTCGACCCGGCGATCTGCTGGACCGGCTGCAAGGATACCGGCCGCGGCGTCGGTCTTTCCAAGCTCGGCTACCAGTCCGTCACCCGTCCCCGTTCCTACCACTTCCGCAAGGTGAAAGCATGACCGCGCCTACCGCCAACTGGTCCTATCCGACCGCCGTCAAATTCGGCCCCGGCCGCATCCGGGAACTTGCCGATCACTGCAAGGCCGTCGGCATGAAGAAGCCGCTGCTCGTCACCGACAAGGCGCTTGCCGCGCTGCCGATCACCGCGCAGGCGCTCGACATCCTCAACGCTGCCGGGCTCGGCCGCGCGGTCTTTTCCGAGGTCGATCCCAACCCCAATGAGATGAACATGGAGGCCGGTCTCAAGGTCTACCGCGCCGGTGGCCATGACGGCGTCGTCTGCTTCGGCGGCGGATCGGCGCTCGACCTTGGCAAGATGGTCGCGCTGATGGTCGACCAGAAGGTCAGCGTGTGGGAACTTGAGGATGTGGGCGACTGGTGGACCCGCGCCAACCCCGCGACCATCGCGCCGATCATCGCAGTGCCGACCACGGCAGGCACCGGTTCGGAAGTGGGGCGCGCGGGCGTCCTGACCAATTCTGCGACCCACAAGAAGAAGATCATCTTCCACCCGAAGCTTCTACCCGCTGTCACGATCTGCGACCCGGAACTGACCGTGGGAATGCCGAAATTCATCACGGCCGGTACCGGCATGGACGCGCTCGCTCATTGCCTCGAGGCCTACAGTTCGCCCTTCTACCACCCGATGTCGCAGGGCATCGCGCTGGAAGGCATGCGGCTGGTGTTCGAAAACCTGCCGAAGGTCTATGCCAATCCGACCGATCTGGAGGCCCGCGCCCATATGATGAGCGCCGCCGCCATGGGCGCGGTGGCATTCCAGAAGGGGCTCGGTGCGATCCATTCGCTGTCGCACCCCGTTGGCGCGGTCTACGGTACCCATCACGGCACCACGAACGCTGTGGTGATGCCGATGGTTCTGGACTTCAACCGCCACGCCATCGAAGGGCGCATCGAACAGGCCGCCGCCTATTTGGGCATCAAGGGCGGCTTCGACGGCTTCCGGACACGGGTCATGGACCTTCGCTCCGAACTTTCCATCCCGGAGAACCTGACCGCGATGGGGGTCGAGGCATCGCGACTTGACGAGCTGACGGATATGGCGCTCGAAGACCCGTCCTGCGGTGGCAACCCGGTCGAGATGACGCGCGAAAACACCCGCGCCCTCTACGAGGCCTGCACGTAAGGCAGGCCGTGCCCCCCCGATCCGTTGCGTTTTTGCAAGCCTTCCGGCGGCAGCCCGCCGTCGGAAGGCCCGCATCACTGCTTGCCTCTAGAGGCAACCGCCGAACCCTGTATAGTGTTGGCAAAACGAACGGAGAGCAGGTTGCGGGGGCAGCGTAGAACTGGTCTGTTGATTGCAGGCGCCGCGACATTCGGCGCGGTCATCGCCTATGCCGACCCGATTTTGAAGCCGCGTCCAAGCACGTTCGGTCTGCCAGGCCTCATCGACATGCCGACGGCGGAAAGCGAAGCGGAAGGCACGCTCGGCGCCTCGGTCTTCCGGTTCGAGGGCGGATTGCGGGTCAGCACCACCTTCCAGGTAACCGACCGGCTGTCAGGTGCGTTCCGCTACTCACGCGTTCCGGGGATTTTCACCGGCGGATCGGCACTTTACGACCGCTCCTTCGACCTCCACTACCGCCTGCTGGACGAGAAAGGCCTGCGCCCTGCCGTCGCGATCGGACTGCGCGATTTCATCGGCACGGGCATCTATTCGGGCGAATACATTGTCGCCACCAAGTCCATCACACCGCGCCTGAAGGCGACGGCGGGTCTCGGCTGGGGCAGGCTCGGCAGCGAAGGCGATATCGGCAGCCCGTTCGGCGACCGCCCGGTGCTTGACTACGGTGAAGGGGGCAAAGCCAATACCGACCAGTGGTTCCGCGGTCCCGCCGCGCCCTTCTTCGGGCTTGCCTGGCAGGCAACCGACAAGCTGACATTCAAGGCGGAGTATTCGTCGGACGCATACACACAGGAGACGGCGGCCAGCACGTTCTCACGCGATTCATCGGTCAACCTGGGCTTCGACTATCAGGTCAACCGCTCGGCCAGCGTTTCGGGCTACTACCTCTTTGGTTCGGAAATCGGGTTGCAGTTCAACCTCGCTATCGACCCGCGCCGCGCGCCAGCACCGAGCGGGCTAGAACAGGCGCCGCTTCCGGTCCGTCCGCGCCCGTCGCGCGCCAGCGACCCGGTCGCCTATCAGGTCGGCTGGACGACCGATCCGAATGTGCATCCGGGCGTTCAGGCAGCGGTCGCGAAAGCGCTTGAGAACGACGGGCAGACGCTTGAAAGCATGGCGCTCTCGGCAAACCGCGCCGAGGTCCGTATCCGCAATCACCGCTACCTGGCCCAGCCGCAGGCGATAGGCCGCACTGCCCGCATCCTTACGCGCGCCCTGCCGCCGTCGGTGGAAACGCTTGTGATCACATCGGTCGCGGAAGGGATGCCGGCATCGTCGGTCACATTCCGCCGCAGCGACATAGAGGCACTGGAAAGCGAGGAGTCGCTCTCCATCCTGCAACAGGCCGATTTCAGCGACCCGCTGAACGGGCCGAATTCCGGCTTGGTGCCGACACCCGGCGTGTATCCACGATTTTCGTGGGCCCTGTCGCCCTACGCCGAAGCCTCCGTCTTCGACCCCGACGACCCGATCCGTGCCGATGTCGGCATCCAGCTTTCGGGCCGTTACGAAATCGTGCCCGGCCTAATCCTGTCGGGCCGCGCCCGCAAGAAGGTCGCCGGCAATCTCGACGACTCCACGCGCATCTCGGATTCGACGCTTCGCCATGTACGTTCCGATCTCGTGGAGTATCAGAAGCAGGGCGACCCCGCGCTGCACGACCTGACGCTGGCATGGTACACCCGCCCAGCGCCCAACCTCTATGGCCGAGTGACCGTCGGTCTTCTTGAGCGGATGTATGGCGGGGTGTCGGGCGAGCTTCTCTGGAAGCGCGTCGACAGCCCCTTCGCGCTCGGCGTTGAGGTCAACCACGTCAAGCAGCGCGACTTCGACACGCTCTTTACCTTCCGCGACTACGAGACGACGACGGGCCATGTCTCCGCCTATTACGATTTCGGCAACGGATTCCACGGGCAGGTCGATGTCGGCCGGTATCTGGTCGGCGACTGGGGCGCGACCTTCACGCTCGACCGCGAATTCGCGAATGGATGGAAGGTCGGCGCATACGCGACCTTCACCGACGTGTCCTCGGCCGAGTTCGGCGAAGGCTCCTTCGACAAGGGCGTGCGCCTGACGATCCCGGTTTCCTGGACGACAGGTCAGCCGTCGCGCAACACGGTCGAGACGGTCATCAAGCCGCTCAACCGGGACGGCGGGGCGCGTCTCAACGTCAACGGACGACTTTACGAGACAATCCGCGACACGCATCAGGGCGACATGCAGATCCAGTGGGGGAGGTTCTGGCGGTGACCCAGCGGACATTCCCCATGGCAGGGAGCAAGGCTTTGCTGTCAATTCTGGCGCTCGGCTTCCTCGGGCTTTCCGGCTGCGGATCGGATACGTCCAAGACCGAAAGCGGACGCATCGTGCTTACTGTCGCCAAGGGTCTCAAGGAAAAGCTGGCGCCGGGCAAGGCCGCAGCCGGCGCAACGGCACCGGACCCCGACAAATTGGCGGCGGCGGCAAAAGCCGCCTTCGCCGGACCGATCATCCTCGCTCAGTTCGAGCAGACCCGCGCCCTGACCGTGCTGGGTGAATACGGTCGCAACGGCACCGTGCGGACCTATTCGACACCCGACAAGCAGACGCTGTCCCTGCGCCACGGCCTTCTTGTCGCGACACGGGGCCTCGGCAACGACCTGATGTCGTCAGAGCATGGCAATGCGGCTTCACTCATCACCCGGCGTCAGGCCGGCAGCACGGACCGGACCTACCGCTACCTGGACGGTGAGGGCCGGGAACGTCCGTTGCCGATGCGCTGCAACGTGACCCGCGGAGCGGCAAAGAACCTCACCCTCTCCGGCACCGGTTACGCAACAGTGCAGATGGATGAGACCTGCAGCGTGGTGGGCCAGCCGCTGACCATCACCAACAGCTATTGGGTGACGGGTTCAGGCACCGTGGCCCTGTCGCACCAATGGATCGGTCCGGCGATTGGCCATGTCACGATCCAGCTCGTCCGGCCCTGATGGCGGCCTGAAACCTGCCCCGCAAACGGAAAAGGCCGGATGGTCACCCATCCGGCCCTAACAATGATTCGGCGGCTGTTGCGGATCAGGAGTCCGAGGACGAGGCCGCAAGCGCGCCGAGAAGCAGCAGCGCCGGCAGAATGACCAGAGCAGAACTCGAGCCGGCGGCGCCGGCTTCTACCGCGATCGGGTCGCCTTCGACGATCGGCGCTTCGAGGCCACCGGCCATCGCTGCGCTTGCGGACAGGCCGAGAACCGCCGCGAGTGTAACGAGTTTCTTCATCGCATCTCTCCGCTAGGAATAGGATACCAACCGCCTTCACGGCAGCTTCACTCCCCACGGTACACAATCCTGACGCGAAGCAAAGCGGAATCCGCCAGAACGGCGGAGGTCGGCCGATACTGTTGCGGATCGGCCGGCCTCATCCCGCGAAGTTTTGCGAAACGTAGAAGCGACCGCAATAACCCGCCTTCGGATCGAAGCCCAGGCCGGAACCGACGTAGCTAACCTTCTGGTCGAGGATATTGCGCCGGTGAACGGCGGAAGCCATCCAGAGGTTCACGATCGTCCGGGCAAGCGATGCGTAGCTGTGCGGCGGAATGGCCTTGCCATCCCTAGAAGCGAAACCGCAATTGGCCCGGTCGGTGAACTTGAACGGTTTCCCGTCGATCTGATAGTGCGAAACAAGGCCGATATTCTCGGAACCCGCCCGGAACCGGAGGCCCGAGGCGCGAATGCGCGCAACGGTCGTGGCCTGCCCCGAAACGCGGGACTTGTGCGACAGGTTTTGCGCGCGGGCCATCCACTGGGCATGAGTACCGGCCACCTTGCGCAACCCCTTTGCGGCAGAGAGTTTGGACAGCCCCGCCTTGCAGCGATGATAGTTGACCTCGGCCCGGACCGATGCGTCGATCAGCGGCTGGTCGATGCGCCCGCCCGGTGCGATGGCGGCATTCGCACCAGCTGGCAGGTTTCGCGAACAGGCCTGCGCGCTTGCCGCGAACAGGACCGATCCGATCAGGGCCGCAGTCAGGGGCTTAAAAATTCTCGCTGCCATCAGCCTTTCCTTCCGTCGACAATCCCTCGTGGTTCCTGGGCCACTGTGCATGAAACTTGGGCAATAACGTGACCCGCAGCCGTCAAATCCGGGCCGGGGCGTTGACACCGGGAAAGCTAATGCCCCATGTCGTCGCTGTGCATTTGACGAGGGCTGATTGATGAAAATCGCGATGATCGGAACCGGGTATGTCGGGCTTGTCTCGGGCGTCTGCCTGTCCGATTTCGGGCATGAAGTCGTGTGTGTCGATAAGGACCCGCGCAAGGTCGACATGCTGACCCGGGGCGAGGTTCCGATCTACGAACCCGGTCTCGACGTGCTTATGGCCCGTAACGTCGCCGCCGGCCGACTGACCTTTACCGGCGACCTGAAGGCCGCAGTCGCGGGGGCAGACGCCGTGTTCATCGCCGTCGGAACACCGACGCGACGCGGCGATGGCCATGCCGACCTCACCTACGTCATGGCGGCAGCCGAGGAGATCGGCCGCGCGCTCACCGGCTATGCCGTCATCGTCACCAAATCGACCGTGCCCGTTGGCACCAATGCCGCCGTCCGCGCGGTGATCGAAAAGACATCGCCCGAGGCCGATTTCGACGTCGCCTCAAACCCCGAATTCCTGCGCGAGGGCGCCGCGATCGACGATTTCATGCGCCCCGACCGGGTGGTTGTCGGCGTCACCTCGGACCGCGCGAAAAAGATCATGGGCGAGATTTACCGCCCGCTTTTCCTGCGTGACTTCCCGATCCTCTACACCGATCTGGAAACCGCTGAGATGATCAAATACGCGGCCAATGCCTTCCTCGCGACCAAGATCACCTTCATCAACGAAATCGCCCGTCTGTGCGAAAAGGTCGGCGCGGATGTGAAGCAGGTGTCAAAGGGCATGGGCCTCGACAATCGCATCGGCAACAAGTTCCTGCATGCCGGCCCCGGCTATGGCGGGTCATGCTTCCCGAAGGACACGTCCGCACTCGCCCGGATCGGTCAGGAACACGCCGCGCCGATGCAGATCGTAGAGACGGTCATCAAGGTCAATGACGAGATCAAGCGGCGCATGATCGAGAAGGTCATGGACCTCTGCGACGGTTCGGTGAACGGCAAGACGGTGGCGGTTCTCGGTGTGACCTTCAAACCCAACACCGACGACATGCGCGACGCGCCCTCGCTGACCATCGTGCCCGCCTTGGTCGGCAATGGCGCCAAGGTCCGCGTGGTGGACCCGCAGGGGCGGCGCGAGGGTGAAAGCCTTCTGCCCGGCGTGACCTGGATGGAAGATGCCTATGCTGCTGCAAAGGGCGCGAATGTCGTGGTAATTCTCACTGAATGGAACGAGTTCCGGGCCCTCGACCTCGCCCGGCTTGGCGGTACGATGAAGACCGCCCGCATGGCCGATCTGCGGAACATCTATTCGCCGAGGGATGCCGAGGCAGCGGGGTTCGAAGCCTATTCCGGCGTCGGGCGCTGACGGAAAGCGCTGGGGCGCTGCCCGTCGTCCATTGGTTCTCGAACCGATGGCGCACCAATGGACGACCCCGAGGTATTTTCGGCAAGATGGAAGTCAGGACGCGAAGATGTCCTTGAAGTCCTCGCGCAGCGCGGCTTTCTGAACCTTGCCCATCGTGTTGCGCGGCAGCGCATCGCGGAACGCGATATGCTTCGGCTGCTTGAACTTCGCGAGGCTTTGCCCAAGGGCCGCACGGATCGCCTGATCATCGGGCGCAGCGCCGGGTTCCGGCACCACGACGGCCACGACTCCTTCGCCGAAATCGGGATGCGGCGCGCCGACTACCGCGCTTTCCAGCACACCCGGCAGCGCGTCGAGGACCAGTTCGACCTCTTTCGGGTAGATGTTGAAGCCACCCGAAATGATCAGGTCCCTGCCGCGACCGACGATTGTGACATAGCCGTCGGCATCCACACAGCCAAGATCGCCGGTGATGAAGAACCCGTCAGGCCTGAGTTCCTCGGCGGTCTTTTCCGGCATGTTCCAGTAGCCCTTAAAGACGTTTGGGCCGCGCACCTCGATCGTGCCGATCTCTCCTTGCGGCACCGCATTGCCCTCACCGTCGCAGACCTTCAGCTCAACGCCCGGCAGGGGAAGGCCGACGGTGCCGGCCCGCCGATCACCCTCATACGGGTTCGAGGTGTTCATGTTGGTCTCGGTCATGCCGTAGCGCTCAAGGATGCGATGGCCTGTCCGCGCCTCCCACTGGCGATGGGTTTCGGACATGAGCGGCGCGGAGCCGGAGATGAACAGCCGCATGCCGGCCACGAGATCACGGTCCAGCCGCGCATCGTCGAGCAGGCGGGTATAGAAGGTCGGCACCCCCATCATGGTTGTCGCCCGGGGCATTGCACCGATCACGGTGTCCAGATCGAACTTCGGAAGAAAGATCATGGGCGCACCCGCAAGAAGCGCCACATTCGTGGCGACGAAAAGCCCATGGGTATGAAAGATCGGCAGGGCGTGCAGAAGCACGTCGTCTTCGCTGAACCGCCAGAAATCGACGAGAACCTCGGCATTCGACAGAAGGTTCCCATGGCTCATCATCGCGCCCTTGGAACGCCCTGTCGTGCCCGACGTGTAAAGAAGCGCGGCAAGGTCCCCGGCGGTCCGGGGCCGGACGTCCGCCGGCGCCACCACGCTCGCGGCCTCAGCGAAACCGCCGGTTCCGTCGGCGTTCAGGACACCGATCGCGGCCCCGCATCGCGCGGCGACCGGTGCAAGCGCGGCCTCCGCCCGACCATCGCACAGAAGCAGCTTCGCGCCGGCATCGGCAACGAAGTATTCCACCTCGGCCGCCGTGTAGGCAGTGTTAAGCGGCAGGAAGACCACACCGGCCCGGATCGCCCCCGCGATCACGGCAAGCATGTCCGGACTCTTCTCCAGTTGCAGCGCAACGCGGTCACCGGGTTGCAGCCCTGTGGTCATCAGCGCCCCGGCGAAACGCGCAGCCCTCCGGGCGAAATCCGCATGGGACAGACGCGCACCGTCCGACAGGATGAGGAAGTCCGCCTCCCGGCCCTCGTGCCGCCCGAACAACGCGTCATACAAATGATTGGCCATGTTCCCCGCCCCGATCCGTTCGTGACCCCAATACCGCCCGCCGCCGGGCGAATCTAGCGTCCGCGATCTCCGAGCGGCAGGCTTAGCGCGAAGATCGCGGCAGCGGCCACCACGATGGAGGGGCCGGCCGGCGTGTCCAAGCCCAGCGACGCGGCGAGGCCCGTGAGAACCGCGAAACTTCCGAGCAGGACGGCCCAGACTGCCATCGCCTCGGGGCTACGTGACAGCGCGCGGGCCGACGCCGCAGGAACGATCAGCATCGCAGCGATCAGGAGCGCGCCGACAATCTTGATCGCCAGCGCCACGACAAGGGCCAGCGCCAGCGTCAGGACCAGCTTCTCGCGCCTCGGATCTATGCCGGAGGCCTGCGCCAGTTCCTCGTTGACGGTCGCGGTCAGCAGCGCGTCCCAGCGCCACCGGAGCAGCCCCAGCACCACGCCGGACCCGATCCAGATCCAGAGCAGTTCGAGCTTCGTGACCGTCAGCACGTCGCCGAACAGATAGGAAGAAAGGTCGGCCCTGACGGCGGGCAGGAAAGACACGGCGACGAGCCCTGCCGCCAGCGCGGAATGGGCGAGCACGCCGAGCGACGTGTCGGCGGCACGGCCGCGCCCGCTCAGCGCCGTCACGGCAAGTGCCATGGCAAGCGCCACGATCACCGTTCCCGCGACGATCGGCAGCGAAGTCGCCAGCGCGAGAGCCACGCCGAGGATCGCCGCATGGGCGGTCGCGTCACCCATATAGGCCATGCGCCGCCACACGACGAAGGCGCCAAGCGGCCCGGCCGCCAGCATCAGGCCGATCCCGGCCAGACCGGCGCGAATGAGAAAATCGTCAGGCATCGGCGCCCTCGTGCCGGCAGGAATGGTCGTGGTCGTGTGCGTGGCCATGCCCGCCATGATCGTGGTCGTGGTCATGCGTATGCCGGTAGAGCGCCAGCGCGCCCCCGGTGCCCAGCCCGAAAAGCGCGCGGTACTCAGGCGCCGCGGACACCACCTGCGGCGCGCCCTCGCAGCAGACATGGCCGTTGAGGCAGATCACCCGGTCCGACGCGCTCATGACGACATGCAGGTCATGACTGACCATCAGAACGGCCGCGCCGGTCTCGGCCCGAACCTCCTCCACCAGCAGGTAGAAGGCGGCGATCCCCGGCTGGTCGAGGCCTTGGGTCGGTTCGTCGAGGATCAGGATCTCGGGCCGGACAAGCAGGGCACGGGCGAGAAGGACGCGCTGAAGCTGGCCGCCCGACAGCCCGGCCATCTGTTGCGCCCCGATGCCGGGAACGCCCGTCCGGGCCAGTGCCGCTTCCGCTTCCGCGTCGGACACGCGGCGCGGCAGGGAAAGGAACCGCCGCACCGTCATCGGCAGCGCGGCGTCGATATGCAGCCGTTGGGGAACATAGCCGATGCCCAGACCGGCGCTGCGCTCCACCCGCCCTTCCGCCGCCGGCTCCAGCCCGATCAGCGCGCGGATCAGCGTTGACTTGCCAGACCCGTTCGGGCCGACGACGGTCACGATCTCGCCCTTGCGGATCGCGAAATCAACATTCTTCAGGACCGTCACGCCGCCGTGCCGGACACTCAGCCCCCGCGCCTCGATCAGCGTCACGATGCGGCCCCCGCACAGGTTGGGCAGAGACCAAGCGCCTCGATGTTCGTGCGCTCCACGACAAAGCCGATCCGGGCGGCAGCGTCCTCCATCGTGCGCCGCACCGCATCGTCCGGCGCCTCGGCGACCGCGTCGCAGGACTTGCAGATGAAGAAGGCGGGACTGTGCGCGTGGCCCGGATGCATGCAGGCCGCGAACGCGTTCAGTCGCCGGATCCTGTGCGCAAGCCCTTGATCCACAAGGAAATCGAGCGCACGATAGGCGACCGGCGGCTGATTGCCGAACCCGGCGTCGGCAAGCCGGTCCAGAACTTCGTAAGCCCCCATGGCACGATGAGACTCCAGCAGAATCTCCAGCGCCCTACGCCTGACAGGGGTAAGCCGCGCGCCACGCTCGGCGCTCAGCGCCTCGGCCCGTGCCAGCACGCCATCGGCGCAATGTGCATGGTCGTGTGTTTCAAAGGCGAGGCCCGGATCGGCGGGGTTTTTCGAGTCGGTCATGGGATCGTCACGTTGCCGTCTTGACATGTTATGCTATAACATACGAGAAGCGATCACAGACCGCAATCCCCGCCGTCCGCCGAACTGAAGGAGCCCGCCAATGCGCCGCGCAACGATTCCCACCACCGCCTTCGTGCTCCTTGCACTGCCGGCTTCGGCGGAAGCGCCCGCCATCGTCACCGACACACCGGTCGTCCACTCACTCGTCGCGCAGGTCATCGGAGATCTGGGCAGCCCGACCCTGTTGCTCGACCAAGGGGCAGACGCGCATGATTTCCAGCTTAGGCCGTCGCAACTCCGCTCCATCCAGGCCGCGGACCTCGTGATCTGGACCGGCCCGACCCTGATGCCGCGCCTCTCCGGCGCGCTCGGCGGCACGGACGGCACGCCCGCGATTGCGCTTCTCGACGCCGAGGGCACGCTGCTGCGCCATTACGGCACGGCGGAGCATGACGAGGATGACGATCATGGTGATCACGATGCCACGGAGGCGCACGATCACGACGACGCGCATGTCGAGGGTGGCACGCACGACGATGACCATGCGGGCCATGACCACGGCACCGGCCTCGATCCCCATGCATGGCTCGACCCGGACAATGCCGAGATATGGATCGGCCTGATTAGCGATGCGCTGGTGGAACGCGACCCTGGCAACGCCGTGGCCTACCGCGCGAACGCCTCGCTCGCCCTGACGCGGATCGAGACGCTGGAGGCCGCGATCACGCGAGACCTGGCCGACGCCGGCGCCGCGCCGATCATCGTGGCGCATGATGCCTACGGTTATTTTGCGGACCATTTCGGCCTTAGGATCGTGGCGGCCGTCGCAGACGGCGACGCCGCTGACCCCGGCGCCGCGCATCTGTCCCGGGTCCGCGCATTGCTGGAAAGCGGTGAAGTGACCTGCATCTTCCCCGAAGTCATCCGCGACCCTTCGCCGGTCATTGCCGTCGCCGACGGGACCGGCGCCCGTATCGGCGGCGCACTTGACCCGGAAGGACGCGCCATCGCGCCGGGGCCGTTGCTCTATGATCAGCTCCTCCAGAACATGGGCGCCACCATCGCCGAATGCCTGGCGGGCGGCTAATGATCGGGGCGACGCCGACGCAATGTCCGGACGGGGGCGAGAATGCTGTTTGACGACCGCCCCTGCCGCCTTGGTGAAGGCCCCCTCTGGCATCCCGAACGCGGCCAGCTGTTCTGGTTCGACATCCTGGAAAAGCGCCTCCTGACGCGGGATGCGTCCGGCCCGCGCCACTGGCAGTTCGACCACCACGTATCCGCCGCCGGACGTATCGACTACGACCGGCTGCTGATCGCGTCCGAGGTGGCGCTGTCGACCTTCGATATCCGAAGCGGCGCGCAGGACGTGGTCGTGCCGCTTGAAGCCGAAAACCCCGTGACCCGGTCGAATGACGGGCGTGCCGACCCATGGGGCGGCTTCTGGATCGGCACGATGGGAAAGGCCGCCGAACCCGATGCGGGGGCGATCTGGCGCTATTGGCGGGGGGAACTCCGCCAACTGTTCGCACCGATCACGATTTCGAACGCGATCTGCTTCGCGCCCGACCGGCGGCACGGCTATTTCGCGGACACCGCCCGCCGAACGATCTGGCGCACCGCGCTGGACGGGCGCGACGGCTGGCCGGCCGGAGAACCCGAGGTTTTCATCGACCTCAACGCCCAAGGGCTGAACCCTGATGGTGCGGTCTGCGATGCGGAGGGCAACCTCTGGATCGCGGAATGGGGCGCCGGGCGGGTCGCCTGCCACGCGCCGGATGGCCACTTCCTGCGCGCGCTCACCGTCGGCGGCCGCCATGCCTCCTGCCCGGCCTTCGGCGGAACCGATCTCATGAATCTTTATGTCACGACGGCCAGCGACGGATTGCCGGATGACGTCCGCAGGGCCGAGCCCGAAAATGGCTGCACCTTCGTGCTGGGTCCCGATGCGCGCGGTCTGCCGGAACATGCCGTGGAACTGTGACCGCGAAGCAAAAAGCCCCGGCGCGGGGCCGGGGCTTGCAGACGATTAGTTGTCGTCGTCGTCCTCATCGTCGTCATCGCCGTGTGGCAGATTGAAGAACGCATCCGCATCGGAATAGTCCGCCGGATCCTTCTTCTCGTCATCTTCCTCGCTCTGCGACAGCGAGAAGTTCTCAAGCCCCGCGATGGCCGTCGGCATCTTCGGCTCCGGCGCCATGCCAAGCGACTGCTCGGTCGAGACCAGCTTGCGCCGCTCGTCATCCGACATCACGATACCATCGGCGGCCTTCTTCTTCGCCGCCTTCTGCACGGCCGCGTCCAGTTCGGACTGCCGGCAAAGGCCGAGCGCAACGGGGTCGATCGGCGTGATGTTGTTGATGTTCCAGTGCGTGCGGTCACGGATCGACGCGATGGTCGGCTTGGTCGTCCCGACAAGCTTGCCGATCTGCGAATCCGCGAGTTCGGGGTGGAACTTGACCAGCCACAGGATCGCAGCCGGGCGGTCCTGCCGCTTGGACAGCGGCGTGTAGCGCGGGCCGCGGCGCTTTTCCTCGCCGACCGAGGCCGGGTTGAACTTGAGCTTCAGCTTGTGCAGCGGGTCCTTCTCGCCCTTCTCGATCTCGATCGGTTCGAGCTGGTTGTTCGCGATCGGGTCGAACCCTTTGACGCCCGCGGCGACATCGCCATCGGCGATCCCCTGCACTTCCAGTTCATGCAGGCCGCAGAAGTCGGCGATCTGCTTGAAGCTCAGCGTGGTGTTGTCGACCAGCCAGACGGCGGTGGCCTTGGCCATGAGCGGTTTGTTCATGCCGCGTCTCCTTTACAAATCTCTCCCGCGCCGGGAAAACGGCCGCGACCCTCGAGCCGCCTTTCCTCGTTTTCGGGGAAGTTCGGTCGCTGTATAATCGTTCCGCACTTGGGAGAAAAGAGAAAATGCGCTGGCTCACGGCCTTGTTTTTCACAGCCCTGCCCGCTTTCGCGGACGGCGAGCGTGCCGGAGAGTTCGACTACTACATCCTCTCGCTCGGCTGGTCGCCCACTTACTGCGCGCTGACGGGTGACGCACGCGACGACGACCAGTGCCATCCCCGCCACGACTACAGCTTCACGTTGCACGGGCTCTGGCCGCAATACGACTTCGGCTGGCCAAGCTACTGCCGCACGAGCGAACGCGATCCGTCACGCAGCCAGACCCGCGCGATGGTGGACATCATGGGGTCAAGCGGCCTTGCCTGGCACGAATGGAAGAAACACGGCCGCTGTTCCGGACTTTCGTCGGAAGACTATTTCGCACTGTCGCGCGACGCCTATGAAAGCGTCGTAATCCCCGAGGTCCTGTCCGGCCTCAACCGCGACGTCCGCCTGCCGACCCGCGTGGTCGAGGAAGCGTTCATCGAGGCAAATCCCGGTCTCGAGCCAACAATGATCACCATCACCTGCGAGGCAGGGCGGATCGACGAGGCACGGATTTGCCTGACCCGCGACCTGCAATTCCGCCCCTGCGGGCAGGATGCCGCGCGTGACTGCCGAATGACCGATGCCTTGATGGAAGCCGTCCGCTAAAGCGCTTCGGGAATGCGTCCTCCGGTCGCCTCCGTCACCTCGTCCGCCGCCGCGCGGACCAGTGCCCCGATCCCCGCGGCGCGCTCTGCCGTCAGGCGGAAAGCGGGGCCAGAGACCGACAATCCCGCGACCGGCTCGCCATAGGCGTTGAAGATCGGCGCGGCGACGCAGCGCATCCCCTCCGCCCTCTCCTCGTCATCAAGTGCGAACCCCCGCATGCGCGTCGCGGCGAGATCATCGAGAAGCGCGGCTTCCTCACCGATCGAGCGGTCGGTGTAGAGTGCCAGCCCCTTGGCAGCGATCGCACGCACCCGCGCCTCGGGGTACCAGGCAAGCAGCGCCTTGCCGATACCCGAGACATGCATCAGCCCCAGCGTTCCCGGCGCGAAAAAGGCGCGGATCGTCTCGTGCGTTTCGACCTGGCTGAGAAAGAGCACCTGATCGCGCATCTCGACGCCGAGATTGGCGGTTTCCCCCGTCTCGCGCATCAGCCGGTCCATCGGCTGGCGCGCGCGTTCGACGACCTTGGTGCGGCGCAGGAACTGGGAGCCGACGCGGAATGCCCCGCCGCCGACGTGCCAGAACTGGCCCGGCTCCTCGATCTCGGCGAAGCCGTGGGTCTGGAGCGTGGTGAGCACCCGGTACACGGTCGGCGCCGACTGGCCCGTGCGGGCCGCCAGTTCCGACAGCGTCAGTCCGCTCCCCTCGCTCAGGACCCTGAGGATCATCAGCGCCCGGTCGAGCGACTGAATCGTGTTCTCGGCCGTCTTGTCGTGGAAGCTCTTGGGGCGGCCCCGGGGGCGGGATTCGGCCATCGCGGCCTCCTTCCATCGCAGAAGATGAAATACAGTTTCAATGTATGAAAAAGCAATCTTCCAATGATTTCAATGTGAATCTTTGATTTTACGTATAATGAAAAATATTTACGAAAAAATTGCTGCCACGAGGGCGCCTGTCTATTCTGGCCGTGATCCCGAACCGACGAGGCTGTCATGTCCTTTCAAAATCCGGTCTTCATCCCCGGCCCCACGAATATCCCCGAGGCGATCCGCAAGGCGGTCGACATGCCGACGATCGACCATCGCTCTCCGCTTTTCGGTCAGATGCTGCATCCCGCACGCGAAAATGTGCGCAAGGTCCTGAAGTCGGACACGGCGGAAATCTTCTTCTTTCCTTCCACCGGCACCGGCGGCTGGGAAACCGCACTTACCAACACGCTTTCGCCCGGCGACAAGGTCCTTGCCGCGCGCAACGGCATGTTCTCTCACCGCTGGATCGACATGTGCCAGCGCCACGGGCTGAACGTCGAAGTCGTTCCCGCGGCCTGGGGCGAAGGCATCCCGGCAGACCGGTTCGAGGAGATCCTGAGCGCCGACAAGGGGCACGAGATCAAGGTCGTGCTCGCCACGCACAACGAAACCGCGACCGGCGTCCGCTCCGACATCGCGGCCGTCCGCCGCGCAATTGATGCTGCGAAGCATCCCGCGATGCTCTTCGTCGATGGCGTTTCCTCCATCGGCTCCATGGATTTCCGCATGGATGAATGGGGTGTGGATATCGCCGTCACCGGCAGCCAGAAGGGCTTCATGCTGCCGGCGGGCCTCGCCATCGTCGGGTTCTCCGAAAAGGCGAAGAAGGCGGGCGAGACGGCCACCCTGCCCCGCACCTTCTTCGACATCCGGGATATGGAAAAGAGCTACGCCGCCAACGGCTATCCCTACACGCCGGCAGTCGGCCTGCTGAACGGGCTGAAGCTCTCGACGGATATGCTTCTAGCCGAGGGGCTCGATAACGTCTTCGCCCGCCATCACCGCATCGCGGAAGGTGTACGGCAGGCAGTCCACGGCTGGGGGCTGAGCCTCTGCGCCGCGTCGCCCGATCTCTATTCCGACACGGTCAGCGCAATCCGGACGCCCCAAGGTTTCAACGCGACCGACATCGTTGCGCGCGCGGCCAAGGAATACGGCATCGCCTTCGGCACCGGCCTTGGCGAGGTCGCGGGCAAGGTCTTCCGGATCGGCCATCTTGGCTCGATGACCGATGTCATGGCACTCTCCGGCATTGCCGCCGCAGAGATGGTCATGGCCGATCTCGGCCTGCCGGTCCGCCTTGGCTCCGGCGTCGCCGCGGCGCAAGAATACTACCGGCACGGCGCGCCGGCAAAGCAGGCGGCCGCCTGACGTGAGGGACGAAACCATGTACATCCCTACATTCCAGGACGTGCTGGATGCGCATGAGCGCATCCGCCCCTACATCCACCGCACCCCGGTGCTGACTTCGAGCTACCTCAACGAGGTGACGGGGGCGGAGCTGTTCTTCAAGTGCGAGAACTTTCAGAAGGCCGCAGCCTTCAAGGCGCGCGGAGCCTCGAACGCGGTCTTCGGCCTGACGGAGGAGCAGGCCGCGAAAGGCGTGGCGACCCATTCAAGCGGCAATCACGGCCTTTCGCTTTCTTACGCGGCGGGGCGACGGGGCATCCCCTGCACCGTCGTCATGCCGCGCACCGCGCCGCAAGCCAAGAAGGATGCGGTGAAGGGCTATGGCGGACGCGTCGTCGAATGCGAGCCGTCGACCTCCAGCCGCGAGGCCGTCTTCGCCGAGGTCGTGGCCGAGACCGGCGCCGAATTCGTGCATCCCTATAATGACCCGCGCGTGATCGCCGGCCAGGGCACCTGTTCGCGCGAGCTGAACGAGCAGGTCGAGGGGCTTGACGCCGTGATCGCGCCCATCGGCGGCGGCGGCATGATCTCGGGCACCTGCCTGACGCTCTCGAACGTCAATCCCGGCGTTAAGATTTACGCCGCCGAGCCGCAGCAGGCGGACGACGCCGCACGTTCGTTCCGTGCCGGCCACATCATCGCCGACGACGCGCCGGAGACGGTCGCGGACGGGCTGAAAGTGCCGCTCAAGGAACTGACCTGGCACTTCGTGCAGAAGCACGTCACCGACATCCTCACCACTGAGGAGGACGAGATCGTCGAAGCGATGAGGACGATCTGGAAGCGGATGAAGATCGTGATGGAGCCGTCCTCGGCCGTCCCGCTCGCTGCGATTCTCAGGAACAAGGACGTCTTCAAAGGCAAACGCGTCGGCGTGGTCATCACCGGCGGCAATGTCGATCTGGATAAACTGCCCTGGATGAAGGGCTGAGGAGGCAATCATGAACGCACCCGTCAACATCAACAGCCTCGAAGTCGGCTTCGACATTCCCGCGAAACCGGGCATGGATGAAGGCGATATCCAGACGCCCTGCCTGGTTCTCGATCTCGACGCGCTGGAACGCAACATCCGGAAGATGGGCGATTACGCCAAGGCGCACGGAATGCGCCACCGCGTGCACGGCAAGATGCACAAGTCCGTGGATGTCGCGAAGCTCCAGGAAAAGCTCGGCGGTGCCGTAGGCGTCTGCTGTCAGAAGGTGAGCGAGGCCGAGGTCTTCGTGCGCGGCGGCATCAAGGACGTGCTCGTCTCGAACCAGGTGCGCGATCCGCTGAAGATCGACAGGCTTGCCCGGCTGCCCAAGCTCGGTTCCCGTATCATCGTCTGCGTCGACGATATCGATAATGTCGCTGACCTGTCGGCTGCGGCGGTGAAGCACGGGACCGAGCTCGAAATCTTCATCGAGATCGATTGCGGCGCCGGGCGCTGCGGTGTGACGACGACAGAGGATGTCGTAAAGATCGCCAAGGCCGCCGATGCCGCGCCCGGCCTGAAGTTCTCTGGCATCCAGGCTTATCAGGGCGCGATGCAGCACCTCGACAAGTACGAGGACCGCAAGGCCAAGCTCGATATCGCCATCGCCATGGTGAAGGACGCGGTCGAGGGGCTGAAGGCCGCCGGGCTCGAACCCGAACTGGTTTCGGGCGGCGGCACCGGGTCGTACTATTTCGAAAGCGATTCAGGTGTTTACAACGAGCTTCAGTGCGGCTCCTACGCCTTCATGGATGCCGATTACGGCCGCATCCTCGACAAGGACGGCAAGCGGATCGACCGTGGTGAGTGGGAGAACGCCTTCTTCATCCTGACCCAGGTGATGAGCCACGCGAAGGCCGACAAGGCGATCGTCGATGCCGGTCTGAAGGCGCAATCGGTCGACAGCGGCCTGCCGGTCGTCTTCGGCCGCGACGACGTGGAATACATCAAGTGCTCGGACGAACACGGCGTCGTCTCGGACCCGAAGGGTGTCCTGAAGGTGGGCGACAAGCTGCGTCTTGTTCCGGGTCATTGCGACCCGACGGCGAATGTCCACGACTGGTATGTCTGCGTGCGCGGCGGCAAGGTGGAGGCCGTCTGGCCCGTCTCGGCCCGTGGCAAGGCCTACTGATCCGAACTTCCCGAGACCTCGGGCCGGGACTTCCCGGCCCGCTTTTTCCGAAAGGCCGTCATGTTCATCGTTCCCGAATCCGAAATCGCCGGGCTGATCACGCCCGAGGACGCCTTCGCCGCCGTCGAGGCGACCTTTGCCGCGATGGCCCGCGGCGACGCCTACAACTTCCCCGTCGTGCGCGAAGCACTTGGCGAAGGGCGGCAATACGGCTTCAAATCCGGACTCGACCGGGCCGGTGCGATCATGGGTGTGAAGGCCGGCGGCTACTTCCCCGGCAATGCCGCGAAAGGCATGATCAACCATCAGTCCTCCGTTTTCCTGTTCGATCCCGACACCGGCCGTCCGATCGCGATGGTGGGCGGCAATCTTCTCACGGCGCTCCGCACCGCCGCCGCCTCGGCGATCTCGATCGACCGGCTGGCGCGGAAGGACGCGAAGGTCCTCGGCATGGTCGGCGCCGGGCACCAGGCGCAGTTCCAGCTTCGCGCGGCCGCCAAGGTCCGTGACTTCGAGCGCGTCATCGCCTGGAACTACCATCCCGACATGCTGCCGACGCTCGGCGCGGTCGCGGCCGAACTCGGCCTGCCCTTCGAGGCGGTCGAACTTGACGGCATGCGCGCGGCCGATGTGATTGTCACGATCACCTCTGCCCCCGCCGCTTCGCTTCTCGACGCCCATGTCAGCCCCGGAACGCATCTGGCCTGCATGGGCACCGACACGAAAGGCAAGCAGGAGGTCGAGCCGGCACTCCTGGCCCGCGCCCGCGTCTTCACCGACGAGGTTGCGCAATCCGTCACCATAGGCGAAGCGCAGCACGCCGTCGCGGGCGGCCTGATCGCGGAAAGTGACATCACGCCGATCGGCGCGGTCATCGCGGGGTTGGCAGAGGGGCGGCAATCGGATGACCAGATCACGCTTTTCGACGGCACTGGCGTCGGCCTTCAGGACCTTGCCGTGGCGGGCGCGGCGGTACGGCTCGCGCAGGAAACGGGCGTGGCTGTAACGGTTACAATATAAGGGTTTCCCGCCCGTTGCGCACCGCTATGCTTCATGGTCTGAGCCGCTGAGCGGAACGAAGACGGAGGCATCCCAATGACCGTGCGCGTCGCCCTGAACGGCTTCGGCCGCATCGGCCGGTCGGTCCTGCGCGCGGCGCTGTCCGACCCGGCCCATACCGATATCGAGATCGTCGCCGTCAACGACATCGCAAAGCCGGAAATGGCCGCCTATCTGTTCGAATTCGATTCCACCTTCGGTCCATGGAAGGGCAAGGTCCGGCTGGAGGACGGCGCGCTTGTCATCGACGGCAGGCGGCTGCGCCTGACCGGCGCGCGCGACCTCGCGACGCTCGACCTTGCGGGCGTCGACATCGTCATGGAATGCACGGGCCTCGGCGGCGAACGCTCCTTCGCCGAGGCGGGCCTCAAGGCCGGTGCGCGGCGGGTGCTCGTCTCCGGTCCGTCCATGACGGCGGATTTCACCCTGGTGCTCGGTGCGAACGAGGGGCGGCTTTCGGCGGATCACCGTATCGTCTCCAACGCGTCCTGCACGACGAACGCGCTCGCGCCCCTCGCACGCCTGATCGAGCGGGAATGGGGTATCGAGACCGGTTGGATGACGACGATCCACTGCTACACCGGCAGCCAGCCGACAGTCGACGCGCCGGGCGCGGACTATGCCCGCTCCCGCGCCGCGGCGCTTTCGATGGTGCCGACCACAACCTCAGCCCAGCGTCTTCTCGACGTCGTCCTGCCCGAGATCGCGGGACGGATCGAGGGCGCTGCGGTCCGTGTGCCAACCGCCTCCGTCTCGGCCGTGGACCTCGCGGTGATGACGCGCGCGCGGCCGGACGTCGATGCCGTGAACGACGCGCTGCGGACAGCAGGCGGCGTGATCGGCTGGACTGACCGGCCTCTGGTCTCCTCCGACCTCAGAGCGCGCCCGGAAAGCATCGTCATGGCATTGCCCGAAACCCGCATCATGGCCGGCGGCCTGATCCGTGTCTTCGGCTGGTATGACAATGAATGGGGCTTCTCCAACCGGATGCTGGACGCCGCGCGTCTTATGGCGGCGCAGTAGGGCCAGCCCCAACGGGTCGGGCCGGCGCGAAGGCGCCGGCCCGACAGGATCGTGTGCGCCCGTTTACGGGCGCTCGACTGGATTGACCTATTCGTCG
The DNA here is from genome assembly GCA_030429495.1 of Alphaproteobacteria bacterium. Taxonomy (GTDB): domain Bacteria; phylum Pseudomonadota; class Alphaproteobacteria; order Rhodobacterales; family Rhodobacteraceae; genus Albidovulum. Next base: position 93,638 of record JAUIFH010000007.1, read on the forward strand.
ATCTCTTCCGGCAGAACCAGATTGAGGACGATCGCGATCGCCGCTGCGGGCAGAAGGCCGGATGTCAGCAGGATCTGAGCTGTTTTGCCGAGATGCTGAAGCGCGCCCGGCTCGAGCTGGAGGCCGAAGCTGACCGACAGGGCGATGGCGAAGATCACCATGTTCCGGCGGTTCCATTTGACGTCCGACAGCATGTTGACGCCAGCCGCCGCGACCATGCCGAACATCACGATGACACCGCCGCCAAGGACGTTGATCGGGATGGTCTGGATCAGCGCGCCGACCTTCGGGACGAGGCCGCAGAAGATCAGGAAGAACGCACCGATCGTCACGACATGGCGGCTCATCACGCCGGTCATGGCGATCAGGCCGACATTCTGGCTGAAGGAGGTGTTCGGCAAACCGCCGAACACACCCGCGATCGCTGTACCCAGACCATCGGCGAAGGTCGCGCCCTGAATTTCGGTATCCGTCGCCTCACGGCCCGCGCCGCCCTTGGTGATGCCGGACGTGTCGCCCACGGTCTCGATCGCCGAGACCACCGCCATGAGACACATGCCGATGATGATCGCCGTGTTGAACTGGAACCCCCACAGGAACGGTTGCGGCAGCGCGAAGACCGATGCGGCGCCGACGCGGGCGAAGTTCACCTGCCCCATCGCCAGCGCGACGATGTAGCCGACGATGATACCGACCAGGACGGCAGCAACTGCCATGAACCCGCGTGTGAAGAACTTGAGCGCCAGCGTCACCACGATGACGACAAGCGCCGGAAACCACATCGCGAGCGATCCATATTCCGGCTTGCCGATCAGCGGTACGCCCCCCGCCGCATACTGGATACCGACCCGCACAAGCGCGAGGCCGATCATCAGGACGATAAGGCCGGTGACGAGCGGCGGCAGCGCATAACGGATGCGCCCGATGAAGAAACCAAGACAGAAGTGGAAGAGCCCACCGATGAAGACGCCGGTCATCAGCCCGGCAAGGCCCGCAGTGCCGAGGCCCGCGACGGCCGGGATCATGATCGGGATGAAGGCGAAGCTCGTCCCCTGCACGATCGGCAGCCGCGCGCCGACCGGCCCGATTCCGATGGTCTGGAACAGGGTGGCGATGCCGGCGAACAGCATCGACATCTGGATCATGTAGAGCATCGGCGTTAGGTCGTCCGACCCGAAGCCGACCCCGGCGGCACCCGCGACGATGATCGCCGGCGTCACGTTGGACACGAACATCGCCAGGACGTGCTGGATTCCGAGTGGCACCGCTTGGGCCAACGGCGGCATGTAGTCAGGGTCGCGGAGTTGTTCCGGCGTCCCGATGGATATGTCTGCCATCTTCTCTCTCCCTCTGTTCCCGCGGCGCGGGACTTGCGCGTTTCGGGCCGTAGGCCGGCCTTCCTAGGGGTTGGGCGCCACTGTAATCGGCGTGGTCAGCCAGTATTCCTCCAGATTGGGCGTGCCACCGATGCGGTCGATCACGGCGAAAATCCCCGGCGCGGCAAGCGGCGTGAGCACTCCGTGCCAGGTATTCCGCAGCAGGTTGATCCCTTGCCCCGCCGCCGTGACGAAGGCACGCGGCCTGCCCGGCACTCCGCCATCGTCGGGCGCGACGATGACAAGGAACGGATCCATTGACATCGGCACGAACGCCTGGGAGCCGTCGGGATGCCGCTCCACCATGTCCAGTTGGTAGGGCAGCGCCCGCGCTTCGGCCTTGAAGATCGAAATCCCGGCCCGGCCGCCGGGCCCGAAATCCATCCGCGCCCGGTCGTGGTAGCGGCCACAAAGCCCCTGGTTGATGATCCGGTCAGGATCACCCGACGCGTCGAGCACGTCACCGAACGGGGCGAAGGCGTCGCGTGTAAGCGGCTCGATCCGGATGGTCTCGGTCATCGGGTCTCCTCGATTGCCAGTGGGGGTGGTCAGCGCCCGAACGCGCCTGTTCCGCGAAGCCTCGCGTGGCGGTTGACGTCCTTGTAGAGAAGGTAGCGGAAAGGACCCGGCCCGGCGGCGTAACAGGCCTGCGGGCAATAGGCGCGCAGCCACATGAAATCGCCGGCCTCGACCTCTACCCAGTCCTGGTTGAGCTTGTAGACCGCCTTGCCTTCAAGGACGTAAAGCCCGTGCTCCATCACATGGGTTTCCTCGAACGGAATGACGCCGCCGGGCTGGAAGGTGACGATGGTGACATGCATGTCGTGGGCAAGGTCGGCGGGGTCGACGAACCGCGTCGTGGCCCAGCGCCCTTCAGTATCGGGCATCGGCGCAGGGTCAACCGCCCGGTCGGACGTGACGAACGCCTTGGGCGCCGGCAGGCCCGGCACCGGTTCGTAGAGCTTGCGGATCCAGTGGAAGCGGGCCGGAACCTTGCTCTTGTTGCGTAGCGTCCATGCCGAACCCGGCGGCAGATAGGCGAAACCGCCCGGCTCAAGGTCGTGGCGCACGCCCTCCAGTGTCAGCGTCGGCGCGCCTTCGGTGACGAAGATCACGCCTTCCGCACCCGCTTCCGGCTCGGGTTTGTCCGAACCGCCACCCGGCGCGACCTCCATCACATACTGGCTGAACGTCTCGGAAAACCCCGACATCGGCCGAGCGATCAGCCACATCCGCGTATCGGTCCAGCCCGGCAGGAAGGATGTGACGATATCCGAAAAGCAGCCCTTCGGGATGACGCAATAAGCCTCGGTAAAGACGGCGCGGCCGGTCATTAGACTGGTCTGGGGCGGCAGGCCGCCATGCGGCGCGTAGTAGGTGCTCGGGGGCTTGCTCATCGGGGCAACATGTCCTTGAGGCGGATTTCCGCAATGCGTTCGACCTGGGCGCAGGCCTCGGCGAACTCGGTGTCGCTGTCATTATCGATGCGGCGGCGGAAGGCGTCGAGGATCGACGCCTTCGTATTGTCGCGCACGGCGATGATGAACGGAAAGCCGTGGCGCGCCACATAGGCCGTGTTGAGTTCGGTGAAGGCCGCGCGCTCTGCGTCCGTCAGCGAGTCAAGACCGGCCGATGCCTGCTCACCCGTGGATTCCGTTGTCAGACGCTTGGCCTGCGCGAGCTTGCCGGCAAGGTCGGGATGCGCGGTCAGAACGCCAAGACGCTCCTCACGGGATGCGCTGCGGAACACGCGGGCAAGCGCGTTGTGCAATCCGGCAGCCGTGTCATGGGCGGGGCCAAGCTCCAGCGCCCAGGCGCGTTCCGCGATCCAGGCCGAGTGCTCGAACACGCCGCCGAAGCGGTTGACGAAACTGTCTTTGTCCATCCGGCTCGGCCGGTCGAACCGGCGCGACGGATGTGTCGCGGCCCAGTGGCGGGCAATGTCGATGCGGCGCGGGAACCAGACGCCGTCATGGGATTTCGCGTAGTCGAGGAACCGCTTCAGACCGGCGATCTTGCCCGGCCGACCGATCAGCCGGCAATGCAGCCCGACCGACATCATCTTGGCCGCACCCGCCTGCCCCTCGGCATAGAGCATGTCGAACGCGTCCTTGAGATACTGGTAGAACTGTTCGCCCGTGATGTAGCCCGGCGCCGTGGCAAAGCGCATGTCATTGGCTTCAAGCGTATAGGGGATCACCAGCTGGTCGCGATCGCCGGATTCAATCCAGTACGGCAGGTCGTCGTCGTAAGTATCTGAGATCCAGTCGAAACCCTGCTCTGCCGTCAGCCGGACCGTGTTCACCGAACAGCGCCCGGTATACCAGCCCGTCGGGCGGCTTCCCGTCACCTCGGTGTGAAGCCGGATCGCCTCGGCGATCTGGCGGCGCTCCTCCTCCTCCGGCATATCCCTGTGCTCGACCCATTTCAGGCCGTGGGACGCGATCTCCCATCCGGCCGACTTCATCGCCGCAACCTGTTCGGGCGAACGGGCAAGCGCCGTCGCCACGCCGTAGATCGTCACCGGAATGTCCATGCCCGTGAATAGGCGATGCAGCCGCCAGAAACCGGCCCGCGCGCCATACTCGTAGATCGATTCCATGTTCCAGTGGCGCTGCCCTTGCCATGGCGCTGCGCCGGGAATGTCGGACAGGAAAGCCTCGGAAGCAGCGTCGCCATGAAGGACGCAGTTTTCGCCGCCTTCCTCATAGTTCAGGACAAGGCTTACGGCGATCTTCGCACCGCCGGGCCATTTTGCGTCTGGGGGCGTCGGGCCATGGCCGGACATGTCACGGGGGTATCGATTCATGCGCTCGCTTTCATCATGTTGCCGAGACACTACCCGGCATGGCGATGAAGAATTATCAAGAAAATCCTAAAAGACTTGATGGAAATATCGGCGGTCCGTTTCATGGCCTTTCCGGCGCATGATACCGCCACGCAATACGGAGGGCGACAATGGCCGAAGGCTATCTGACGACACATGTGCTCGACACAGCACGCGGCGTGCCGGCCGAGGGGCTTCGGATCACGCTGCACCGGCTGACCGGCCAGGGCCCGGAAAAACTCGCCGAGATGGTAACGAACGAAGACGGGCGCACCAACGCGCCAATCCTGCCCAAGGGCGCCTTCACGACAGGCCGCTATGAACTGGTCTTCCATGCAGGCGCCTATCTGGACGCAATCGGTGCTCCGGCGGAAAGCCCGAGGTTCCTCGACGAGATCCCGATCCGCTTTGGAATCTCGGACGCGGACGCGCATTACCATGTGCCGCTGCTGCTCTCGCCGTTCAGCTTCTCGACCTATCGGGGCAGTTGATCCGCCCTTCTTTGACCTTTTGGTCAGGAATTTCGATTGCGGAGACACGGGACAATCGCTAGCGTCCCGCGCTATGATCCATTCGTAGTGAGACAGAGAGGAGCTTCGCATGTCGAGCCCGGCGCCACATGCCCTCCCCAATGACATGCGCAATCCCGGCGTCCCGCTCCAGACCGACTGGTTCGAGCAGATCGCCGTCAACACACCCGCGGTCGAACGCCGGACGGCAACGCTGACGACCCGGCGGACCGTGAAGAAGGCATGGCAAGCCGCATGGCTCGTCAATGCGATCCGCTGCATGGACCTGACCACGCTCGCCGGCGATGACACGGAAGACCGGGTGCGCCGCCTTTGTGCCAAGGCGCGGCGCCCGCTGGCCGATCACATCATGGGCGGCCTCGGCCTCGACCGGCTCACGACCGGTGCCGCCTGCGTTTACCCGACGATGGTGCGTGCCGCAGTCAAGGCGCTGGAAGGCAGCGGCGTTCCCGTCGCCTCGGTTGCCACAGGGTTCCCCGCCGGCCTGATGCCGCTCGATTTACGGCTCGCCGAAATCCGCTACGCGGTCGGAGAGGGCGCCGACGAGATCGACATCGTCATCACCCGCGCCCATGTCCTCGACGGCAACTGGAATGCGCTTTACGACGAGGTCGCCGCGATGCGCGAGGCCTGCGGCCCGGCACATATGAAGGCGATCCTCGCGACGGGCGACCTGAAGACGCTGCGCAATGTCTACAAGGCGTCGATGGTGGCGATGCAGGCCGGGGCGGATTTCATCAAGACCTCGACCGGGAAAGAGGGCGCGAACGCGACATTGCCGGTGTCGCTCGTCATGGTCCGCGCGCTGCGCGACTACGGGGAGCGCACCGGGCAGCGGATCGGCTTCAAACCGGCGGGCGGCATGAAGACCGCCAAGGACGCACTCGCCTGGCAGATCCTGATGAAAGAGGAGCTGGGCAACGATTGGCTTCAGCCCGACCTCTTCCGGTTCGGCGCATCTTCCATGCTTGCCGATATCGAGCGGCAGCTCGAACATCACGTCACCGGACGCTACGCTGCGTCCTCGCGCCATGCGATAGCCTGAGGGACCGATGCCCAGCGTGACCGATATCCTGAAAACCATGGAATACGGACCGGCCCCCGAAGCGTCCGGAGAGGTGATGGAATGGCTGAAGGAACGCAAGTCCTTCGGCCACTTCATCAACGGCGCCTTCGTGAAGCCATCCAAATCCTTCGCGACCGCAAACCCCGCGACCGGAGAGACACTCGCCAAAGCTGCACAGGGCACGGCCAGCGATGTCGGCGCCGCCGTCAAGGCCGCCCGCGCCGCCCTGCCCGGCTGGTCGAAGCATACTGGACACGAGCGCGCGAAATGGCTCTACGCCATCGCGCGCCACATCCAGAAGCGAGAGCGGTTCCTGGCGGTTCTGGAAACGCTCGATAACGGCAAGCCGATCCGCGAAAGCCGCGACATCGACGTGCCTTTGGTCGCCCGTCACTTCTACCACCATGCCGGCTGGGCTGAGATGCTGGAGGATGAATTCCCCGGCACGAAACCAGTGGGCGTCTGCGGCCAGATCATCCCATGGAACTTCCCGCTCCTGATGCTCGCATGGAAGGTCGCCCCGGCGCTGGCGGCCGGCAACACGGTCGTCCTTAAGCCGGCGGAATACACGCCGCTGACCGCGCTTGCCTTCGCCGAGATCTGCGCCGAGATCGGGCTGCCGAAGGGCGTTGTGAACATCGTCACCGGCGGCGGCGAAACCGGCGCGGCGCTGGTGGCATCCGCGGTCGACAAGATCGCCTTCACCGGCTCGACAGAGGTTGGCCGCGCGATCCGCAAGGCGACGGCAGGCACGGGCAAGAAGCTGACGCTGGAACTCGGCGGCAAGTCCCCGTTCATCGTCTTTGCCGATGCCGATATCGACGGCGCGGTCGAGGGCGTGGTCGACGCGATCTGGTTCAACCAGGGCCAGGTCTGCTGCGCCGGCTCCCGCATTCTCGTGCAGGAAAGCGTCGCCGGGGCGTTCCAGAAACGCCTCATGGCGCGGCTCGCGAAGCTCCGCGTCGGCGATCCGCTGGACAAGTCCACCGATGTCGGCGCGATCGTCGATCCGGTCCAGCTCAGGGCCATCCGCGATCTGGTCGCGCGGGGCGAGGCCGAAGGCGCCGTCCTGCATCAGTCCGAAACCCAGCTTCCGCCCAAGGGCTGCTTCTTCGCACCGGGCTTCTTCACCAATGTCGCGCCTGCCAACATCGTCTCTGAGGTCGAGATCTTCGGCCCCGTCGCGACACTCACCACGTTCCGCACGCCGGACGAGGCGGTGGAGCTTGCCAACAACACGCGCTACGGCCTTGCCGCCTCGATCTGGTCCGAGAACGTCAACCTCGCGCTTGACATCGCGTCGAAGGTCAAGGCGGGCGTCATCTGGGTGAATTCCACCAACATCTTCGATGCCGGTGCCGGGTTCGGCGGCTATCGCGAAAGCGGCTTTGGCCGTGAAGGCGGGCGCGAGGGGATGCGCGAATACCTCAGCGAGCCGTCCCGGAGGGCAAAGCCCGAGGCGGAGCCGGGGCGGCTCGATGCTGCGCCGGTACCGGGCCTGCCGTCGAAGGGCGGGGCACCGATCGACCGCACCGCAAAGATGTATATCGGCGGCGCGCAGAAACGGCCGGATTCCGGCTATTCCTATGCCGTCGTCGCCAAGGGGCACGAAATCGGCCTCGCCGGGCTCGGCAATCGCAAGGACATCCGCAATGCCGTCGAGGCAGCGCACAAGGCGGGCGGTTGGGGCAAGGCCACCGGGCACAACCGTGCGCAGGTACTCTACTACATCGCCGAAAACCTGTCGGCGCGGCAGGCGGAGTTCACCCGCCGCCTGAAAGACGCAGGCGTCACGAAAGCCGCGGACGAAGTTGACGCGTCCATCCGCCGGGCTTTCTACTACGCCGCGCAGGCCGACAAGTTCGACGGCGCCGTGCACGCGACGAAATCGGCCCATGTCACGCTCGCCATGCCCGAAGCCTTCGGGGTGATGGGCATCGCCTGCCCCGACGACGCACCGCTTCTCGGCTTCCTCAGCCTCGTCCTGCCCACGATCGCGATGGGCAATCGTGTCGTTGCGATCCCGGCAAGCTCGATGCCGCTCGCGGCCACCGATCTCTATCAGGTCTTCGACACGTCCGACCTGCCCGACGGCGTGGTCAACATCGTCACCGGAGCGAAGGACGAACTGGCAAAGACGCTGGCCGCCCACGACGACGTGGCGGCGATGTGGTATTGCGGCGGGCCGGAAGGCGCGAAGATGACCGAGGCCGAAAGCGCGGGCAATCTCAAGGTGACATGGACCTTCCCGAACCACGACTGGCATGGGGCAAACGGTCAGGGCCGGGACTTCCTGCTCCGCGCCACGCAGGTCAAGAACATCTGGGTGCCCTACGGCGAGTGATCCGGAAGAAGCGCGCCGCTCAGGCCGCGCGCCCAGGCAGCGCCCGCGCGATGACGAGGCGCTGAATCTCGCTGGTGCCTTCGTAGATCTGGCAGACCCGCACATCGCGGTAGATCCGCTCGACCGGATAGTCGGCAAGGTAACCGTAGCCGCCGTGGATCTGGATCGCATCGGAGCAGACCTGTTCGGCCATCTCAGACGCGAAAAGCTTGGCCATCGACGCCTCGACCAGACAGGGCCTGCCGGCATCCTTCAGGCTTGCCGCATGAAGGACAAGCTGGCGCGCAGCCTCGATCCGGGTCGCCATGTCGGCCAGCTTGAAGGCCACGGCCTGATGGCCGGCAATCGGTTTGCCAAAGGTGATCCGTTCCGCCGCATAGGCCTGGGCCGCCTCGAAGGCGCCGCGCGCCATGCCGACGGCCTGGGCCGCGATGCCGATGCGCCCGCCCTCAAGGTTCGCCAGCGCGATCTTGTAGCCCTGCCCCTCTTCGCCCAGCCGGTTTTCCACCGGGATGCGCATGTCGGTGAACGACAGCGCGCAGGTATCCGAGGAATGCTGGCCCAGCTTGTGCTCAATCGAAACCACAGAATAGCCGGGCGTGTCGGTCGGGACCAGGAAGGCCGTGATCCCCTTTGACCCAGCCGCCGCGTCGGTCACCGCGAAGACGCAGATCAGGTTGCCGTTCTTGCCCGATGTGATGAACTGCTTCGCTCCGTCGATCACATAGTGGTCGCCATCGCGCCGTGCCCGGGTGCGCAACGCCGACGCCTCGGAACCGGCATGCGGTTCGGTCAGGGCAAAGCCGCCGATCCATTCGCCGCTGGCGAGTTTCGGAAGGTAGCGCTGCTTCTGCACCTCGGTCCCGAACCGCAGGATCGGCATGCAGCCGACGGAACTGTGGACCGACACGATGGTTGAACATGCGCCGTCGGCGGCAGCGATTTCCTCAAGCGCCAGAGCATAGGCAACCATGCCGGTCTCGGAACCGCCATAGGCCTCGGGCACCAGCATCCCGAGAAAGCCAAGCTCACCCATCTGCGCCAGCTCGGCCCGCGGGAAAGCGTGATCCCGGTCGCGCGCCGCTGCACCCGGTGCGAGTTGTTCGCGCGCAAAGGCGCGCGCGGCGTCGCGCAGGCTTTCCTGCAGATCGTCAAGCAGCATCAGGTCAGCCTTTCGATGGCAACGGCCGTCGCCTCGCCACCGCCGATGCACAGGCTGGCGACGCCGAGGGTCAGGTCATGGGTTGCAAGCGCCTCGTAAAGCGTGACCAGAACACGCGCGCCGGAGGCCCCGATCGGGTGGCCATAGGCGCAGGCTCCGCCGTGGATGTTCACCCTGTCATGCGGCAGGTCAAGGTCACGCATCGCCGCCATGGCGACGACGGCGAAGGCCTCGTTGACCTCGTAAAGGTCGATCTCCGCCGGGGTCCGTCCGATCCGATCGCACAGTTTCCGGATCGCCCCGATGGGCGCGGTCGGGAACCGGCTTGGCGCATCGGCATGCGTCGCGTGGCCGACAATCCGCGCCAGCGGTGACAGGCCGCGCCGCTCGGCCTCGGACGCGCGCATCAGGACGAGCGCGGCCGCGCCGTCCGAAATCGAGGACGAGTTCGCGGCCGTCACCGTACCGCCTTCTCGGAACGCGGGCCGAAGCGTTGGTATTTTGTCGAGCCGCGCCTTGCCCGGCTGTTCGTCGGTATCGACGACGATGTCGCCACGGCGGTCCTTCACCGTCACCGCCACGATCTCGCGCGCGGCGATGCCGTCGGCGATGGCATTCTGCGCACGCGTCAGCGACGCAATCGCATAGGCATCCTGGTCTTCGCGGGAAAAGCCGTATTCCTGCGCGCAATCCTCGGCGAAGGTGCCCATCAGTCGGCCCTTGTCATAGGCATCCTCCAGCCCGTCGAGGAACATGTGGTCCATCACCTTGCCATGGCCCATCCGGTAGCCGGACCGCGCCTTCGGCAGCAGGTAGGGCGCACCCGACATGCTCTCCATGCCGCCGGCCACGACCACCCCGGCCGACCCGGCCAGCAAGAGGTCATGGCCAAGCATCGCCGCCTTCATGCCCGAGCCGCACATCTTGTTGACGGTCGTCGCGCCGGATGACAGGGGCAACCCTGCGGCCAGCGCGGCCTGCCGCGCGGGGGCCTGCCCCTGCCCTGCCGGCAGGACGCACCCCATCAGCACCTCGTCGACCGTCTCGGCGGCGACACCGCCCTGCTCCAGCGCCGCACGGATCGCGGTCGCGCCCAGATCGGCCGCGCTTACCGCCTCCAGACTGCCAAGATAGCCGCCCATCGGTGTCCGCTTCGCACCGACGATGACAATGGGATCCTCATTCATGTCGCGCTCCTTCCGCAAAAGCTCACTTCGCGCCCATGCGCAGGGCGCCGTCAAGCCGGACGACCTCGCCGTTCAGCATGCGGTTCTCGACGATATGCGCAACCAGCGCGGCGAACTCCTCGGGGCGGCCCAGCCGGGGCGGGAACGGCACCGACGCGCCAAGGCTGTCCTGCACCTCCTGCGACATCGAGGCCATCATCGGCGTCGCGAAGATGCCGGGTGCGATCGTCACGACCCGGATACCGTGCCGCGCCAGTTCACGCGCGGCCGGGAGCGTGAGCGCCGCGACCCCGCCCTTGGATGCGGCGTAGGCCGCCTGCCCGATCTGCCCGTCGAAAGCAGCGATCGACGCGGTATTGACGATGACGCCGCGCTGCCCCCCTTCATCCGGTTCCTGCCGCGCCATCGCCTCGGCGCCAAGGCGCAGCATGTTGAACGTGCCGACCAGATTGATCGTGATCGCACGGGCGAAACTTTCCAGCCGGTGCGGCCCTTCCCGGCCAAGGATCTTCTCGCCCGGCGCGACGCCGGCGCAGTTGGCAAGCACGTCGATGCGTCCAAACCGGTCCTGCGCCGCTGCGATTGCGGCCTGTGCGCCTGCCGCGTCGGTCACGTCGCAGCGCACGAACATGCCAGCATCGCCCATATCGGCAGCAAGGGCCGCGCCCTCGGTCTCGTTCAGATCGAGAATCACCGCCCTGCCACCGGCGACGACCGCCTGCCGGGCAACCGAAGCACCAAGGCCAGAGGCCGCGCCGGTCACGACCGTTACCAGATCCTTCATCGCATCCTCCTCAGCGTGTCGCCAGTTTCTCGATTTCCGCGCGGCGCAGCATGAACCGCTGGATCTTGCCGCTCGGCGTCTTGGGCAGTTCGGCCACGAACTGCACCGCCCGGGGATAGGCGTGGGCAGACAATCGCCCCTTGACGTGCAGCGCCAGTTCCTCGGCCAGCGCGTCGGAGCCCGTCACACCCTTCGCAAGGACCACGAAAGCCTTGATGATCTCGGTCCGGTCAGGGTCGGGAATGCCGACGACAGCGGATTCGATAACCGCCGGATGCTCCAGCAGCGCGCTTTCGACATCGAAGGGCCCGACCCGATAGCCCGATGTCGTGATCACGTCGTCCGACCGCCCGATGAAGCTGATCGAGCCATCCGGCTCGAACTCCACGCTGTCGCCGGTGCGATAGTACCCGCCCGCGATTGCCGGCGTTTCCTTGCGGTAATAGCCCGAGAACCACATGAGCGGCGATTTTTCCATGTCCACCGCCAGGATGCCGGGCTGATTGGGGCCGAGTTCGCGGCCCTCCTCATCCAGCACCACGATCCGGTAGCCCGGCATGGCGAGCCCTGCCGAACCCGGCCGCACATCATGGTCGAGGCCGTGATGGTTGTTTACCACCATCCCGGTCTCGGTCTGGCCGTAGTGGTCGTGGATCGGCGCGCCGAGTTCCTCGCCGAACCAGCGGATCACGTCGGGATTGAGCGGCTCGCCCGCGCTCGATACGACGCGAAGGCGGCCCCGCAGCCGGGACGCGACTTCATCCCCGGCGGCGATCAGGATACGAAAGGCGGTCGGCGAACCCGCGAGGCTGGTGACACCCAGTTGCTCCACGATCCGGCAGGTGCTGTCGGCGGTGAAGCCGCCCTCGAAGAAGGTCGTGGCCTGACCGAGCAGCAGCGGTCCCGTGACGGCGTAGTAAAGCCCGTAGGCCCAGCCCGGATCCGCGATGTTCCAGAACACGTCATCCCCGGCAAGCCCGACCGCGTCGCGCATGTAGACCGCGAAGGACATCAGCGCACGGGCCGGAACAGGGACGCCTTTCGGCGCGCCCGTCGTTCCCGAGGTGGACATCATCAGGAACAGGTCGTCGCCACCGATCCGCACCGGCTCGAACGTGTCCCCGGCGGCGGCAAGTTCGGCGCGAAGGTCAAGATCACCCTCCGCCAGCGCCTCATCCCCTGTGCAGAACACCGCCACTTTGGGGCAGCCGGCCACCTCGTCGAGCTTGGCGCGATGCGCTGCCGTCGTCGCCACGAGTTTCGCGCCGCTGGTGCCGAACCTCTGTTCGATCGCCTTAGGGCCGAACGCGGTGAACAACGGCTGATACGCGGCGCCGATCCGCCATGCGCCGAGCACGACGGTCAGAAGGTCCACGGTCCGCGGCAAAAGCCCGGCCACGACGTCACCGCGCCCGACGCCCTGCGCCGCAAGCACGTTGGCCATGCGCGCCGCCCTGTCGCGCAAATCCTCGAACGTGTATTCGACCAACGTCTCGTCCGCGGCGATCGCGCGCAATGCCACACGGCCGGTGCCGGCGTGACGGTCGCAGCATTCCACACAGACGTTCAACCCCCGCTCAAGGTCGCCTTCCAGCGCCGCGATCGCATCCTCGATCCGGAAGTTCGCGGCCGCGTCCGAATAGGCCATCCGCCCGCCAGTGTCGCGCTTCGACGTCATCATATCCTCCACGAGTCGCCGGACCGGTTCCGCGACTTCCCGTGTGAAGGCTACGCATCCGGGCATTGCAAACAATGACTGATGCAAACAATATTCGTGATCGGATTTGCACTAATAAGGACAGGCACCCTGACCGGCAGCGAACGCAAACTCATTTCCGCAGGCTTCGTCGAGGACGCGCTCGCCTGTCTCGACCGTCGCGGCATCGCGCGGGCGGACCTTCTTTCGCGCGCCGGCCTTTCGGACTGGGCGGGCGAGGCGATCAGCAATGACCAATACGGCCGGCTGTGGCTCGCGCTCGCCGCGATGACGGGGGATGAGTTCTTCGGCGAAGGCGCCAGGCCGATGCGGCCCGGCAGCTTCAAGCTCATGTGCCAGGCCGTGCTGCACACGAGAGACCTCGGCCATGCGTTGCGCCGCGCCGTCGCGTTCCTGCGGATCGTCCTCGACGATCCCGCCGGCAGCCTCGTCGTTGTCGAAGGGGAGGCACGGATCGTCCTTGACGCTTCGGATCCACCCCGTAGCGCATTCGCCTACCGGACTTACTGGCTGGTGCTGATGGGGGTTGCCTGCTGGCTGATCGGACGGCGCATCCCGTTGCGCAGGCTTGATTTTTCCTGCCCACCCCCGCCGGCACGGCAGGCCTACGGCCAGTTCTTCGACGCGCCGGTGATCTTCGACTGTCCGCAAAGTCAGCTTGTGTTCGACGCCCGGCATCTCTCGCTTCCGGTGATCCGAGACGAACGCGCGCTCTCGGTCTTCCTGCGCAGCGCGCCGGCGAACATCCTGCTGCGGTTCCGTCACGATCAGCAGACGACCACACGGCTGCGCAACTGGTTACGTGCGCGCCCACCCGCCGAGTGGCCGGGCTTCGACACCCTTGCCGCGCGGATGCATCTTTCGCCGGCCACCCTGCGCCGCCGCCTGCGGTCCGAGGGCCAAAGCTTCAGCGAGATCCGAAACGACATCCGCAACGCCCATGCGCAGCACCTCCTGCGCACGACGACGCTCAGTATCGGGCAGATCGCGCACGATCTTGGCTACAGCGAACCGAGCGCGTTCCACCGCGCCTTCGTGAAAGGCAACGGTTGCGCACCGGGGGCGTACCGCACCGGCACAGGGTCCGCGCGCCGATGAGCGTTGCCGTGCCGCCCCGATTGCGGCATGGTTCGCGCGATCCGGGTAGGGAGCATTGACCGTGGCTGACTTTCGCCTTCGCAAGCTGAGCATTCTCATCGACGAAATCCACCATGACGGCGGCCCCGACGCAAAGACGCCCCGCCTGCGCGGCGCGGCTTTGGCGGTCGTCTCGAACCCGTTCGCCGGGCGATATGAGCCTGAGTTGCAGGCCGCGATGGAAGACCTCAAGCCCCTCGCAGTCACGATGTGCGAAAAGCTTATCGTGGCGCTTGGCGGACGCGACGGGATCGACGCCTATGGCAAGGGTGCGATCGTCGGCGCGGCGGGCGAGCTGGAGCATGGCGCGCTCTGGCATGCGCCCGGAGGCTATGGGATGCGCGCGATCCTGGGCGAATCCAAGGCGATCGTGCCATCGGCGAAAAAGGTCGGCGGGCTTGGTACGACCCTTGACGTGCCGCTGACACATTACAACGCCTCGTATGTCCGTAGCCACTTCGACTCGATCACCGTGAACGTGCCGGACGGCCCGAAACCCGACGAGATCGTGCTGGTGCTGGCGATGGCCAAGGGGCCGCGCGTGCACAGCCGCATGGGCGGGCTTGAGGTCTGGCAGATGAAGGGCGAAGACGGGCTGCGCTGATGCGCGGCCTCTGGTTTCTCCTCCTCCTCATCCCCGGCTCTGCCTATGGCCATGCGGGCGAACGCATGGTCATCCTCACACTGCCGACCGGCGGGTACCTGATCGGCGCCGCGGTGGCCGTGGCGCTGACCGCTGCGCTCGGACTGTTTTCGGGTCGCCTTCCGGCCTTCGCCGCGCACCGGCTTTTCGAGCGTCCGGTCTGGTTGCCCCGATCCGCGACAAGCTGGGTCGGAGCGGCGATCCTCGTCGCGCTTGTCGCGGTCGGAATCTGGGGCACCCGCGACCCGCTGGAAAACCTGCTTCCCCTGACTGTGTGGACGCTGGTCTGGGTCGGCCTCACACTTGCTTCGGTCGTTTTCGGCCACCTCTGGCGCGATATCGAGCCGTGGACGGGCCCCGTCCGCACCATCCGCCGGCTGATCGGTTGGCAAGGTTCCGTCGGCTTGTCCCGCCTCGGCCACCTGCCCGCCGTCGCCGGCTACCTTGCCTTCGCCTGGTTCGAGATCGTCTCACTTTCTCCGGCCGATCCGCTCGTCCTCGCGCGGGTTGTCGGCGTCTACTATCTGCTGGTCCTCATGCTGACGGTGGCGGAGGGCGAGGACTGGCTCCCGAAGGGCGAGTTCATGACCGCCTATTTCGACATGATCGCAAGGATTGCGCCCGTCTGGGCGGAAGAGACCGACGGCCGCGTCCGCGTCATGGCCGGCCTGCCCGGCACACAGGTGCTGCGCCTCGCGCCCCTCACCCCCTCGGCCATCGCTTTCGTGACTCTCGTCCTCGCCTCGGTAAGCTTTGACGGACTAAGCGAGACGTTCTGGTGGCTCGCCCGGCTCGGGATCAACCCTTTGGAGTTTCCCGGCCGCTCCGCCGTCTACGCCGTCAACAGCGTCGCGCTGGTCCTCTTCTGGGCGCTCAGCGCGGCGCTGATCCTTGGCGCGATCCGGCTTGGCCTGCCGAAAGGTGTGCGTTTCACCGACGCGGCAAGTCCCCTGATGCTCGCCTTCCTGCCGATCGCGGCGGGTTATCACGTTGCCCACTATTTCGTCGCCCTCGTGACCAACGGGCAATATGCAATCGCCGCCCTGAACGACCCGTTCGAGTCGGGGGCCGCACTTCTCGGCCTGCCCGATCACTGGGTATCCTTCGGTTTCCTTTCCGAACGCAAAGGCGTCTGGACAGTCTGGATCGTGCAGTTCACCGTGATCCTGACTGCCCATCTTCTCGCAGTCCTGCTCAGTCTTCGCATCGCCGAAAACATTGAACGTACACAAACATTTCGCGCCCACCTGCCCATGACGCTGCTGATGGTCGCCTATACCGTATTCGGGCTGTGGCTTCTGTCGGCGCCGACCGGCGCGTGAGAAAGGGTTTGCAATGCGGCGCGAACCGTTGTTCCGTTGCAGTGGAATACCCAGACGGGAGCGCGGAAATCACGAAAAACCGCGCCGGTTCAACAGCGGAGATGTTTGATGACCAACAAACTGATCACCCCGAATCCCTCGCGCCGCGCTGTCCTTGGCGGCATGGCTGCCGGCGGTGCGCTCCTTGCGACGGGCCTTGCCCCGCGCTTCGCGCAAGCGCAGTCCTCGGCACCGATCAAGCTCGGCTTCCAGCTTCACCGCACCGGTATCGGCGCCTCTTACGGCCGCTGGTACGAACGCACGGCGACGGCGGCGCTGAATGTTCTGAACGAGGCTGGCGGCATCAATGGCCGTCCGGTCGAGATCGTTTTCGAGGATGACGGCACCGACCCCAAGCGCGGCGCCGAGGTGGTGGAAAAACTGACGAGCCAGGCCGGCTGCGACCTGATCTTCGGCACGCTCTTCTCCCACGTCGTCATGGGCTCCGCCCCCCGCGCGGGCGAGCTGAAGGTTCCCTACCTCGTCTGCTCCGAAGGCCACCACGTCGCCTCGGGCGTCTTGAACCGCTGGACGCTCCAACCCGGCATCACCGACGTGAAGAGCCAGGTGCAGTCGATGGCGCCCTGGGTCACCACGAACCTCGGCAAGAAGGTCACGATGGTCTTCCCCGACTACGCCTTCGGCCACGACCACCGCGACTTCTTCACCGCCGCCGTCGCGGCGCAGGGCGGCGAGGTGATCAAGCATATCGCGATCCCGCCGACCGAGACCTCGTTCACCCGCTACTTCCCGCAGATCCCCTCCGACACCGAGGTGCTTTATCACGTCATGGTCGGCCCGGCCGTCCTGACCTTCGTGAAGGAGCTGGGCGAGTTCTACGGCACCGGCGCGCGGCCCGAGATCTTTGGCTTCATCGACAGCCTGGAGGCGGTCAACATCGCTTCGCCCGGCCTCGAGTTCCTTGAAGGCACGCATTTCTGGGAAGGCCATCCCCGCTACAAGCAGGCCGATGCGAGCGAGGCGGAAGGCTTCTACCGCGCCGCCATCGGCGTCGACGATACCGGCGCCTCGGTCTCCGACCCGGCGGACGTGGCGACCTACGCCCACATGTTCTCGGCCTGGGAAACGCTCTTCACCGTCAAGGTCGCGATGGAAGCCGCCGGCTACCAGTCGACCGCCGACCGGCAGAAGGTGGTCGAGGCGATGGAGGCGATGACCGACTTTGCCGAAGGCAATGACCACCCGCAGGGTCCGAAGGTCTTCAACGGCAAGACCCACCAGGCCTTCGGCCTCCAGTCGATCTCGAAGGTGGAGGGCGGCAAGCTGATGCGCGTCCACCAGACCGCGATGGAGGACGGGTTCTACCCCGACGAAGTCGACTACACGTCGATGAGCTTCTGATCACCAGGGGACGGGCGGGGGTCATGCCCCGCCCGATCTGTACGTGGATTTCGGACCGTTCCTGCTTCTCGCCCTGATGGAGGGCCTCGTGACCGCCGCGGTCCTCGCGTTGACGGCTTCGGGGCTGTCCCTTGCCTTCGGAATCATGCGGGTCGTGAACGTGGCCCATGGCGCATTCTTCATGCTGGGCGCGGTTCTAGCGTGGTTCGTGTCGCAATGGGTCCCGGGCCCTGCGGCGCTGTCCTTCGCGGCGGCGCTGGTGATCTGTCCGCTGATCGTCGGCGGCATCGCGGCCCTCGCCGATACCGTTGTCCTGAAGCGGCTGAATTACGAACCCGAGGCGACCATTGTCGCCACCATCGGGCTTCTCTACATCCTCGAACAGGCGGCGCTCAGCTTCTTCGGCCCCGATGCGCGGCCCGTTCCCGCGCCCTTGAACTTCCGCATCCAGCTGCCGTGGTTCGGCTATTCGGGCTACAAGCTGATGGTCGTGGTCGGCGCGGCTCTGGTCCTGCTCGCGGTCTGGCTGATCCTGAGGCACACCAAAGCGGGCCTCGTCATGCGGGCCACACAGATCGACCGTGACACGGCGCGGGCCTTCGGGATCAATGTCGACCGGGTCTATGCCGGCGTCTTCGCGATGGGGGCGGGGCTTGCGGCCATCGCCGCCGTGCTGATCGTGCCGATCCAGCAGGCGCATTACCTGATGGGGGGCGATCCGCTGCTCTTGTCCTTCATCGTGGTGATCATCGGCGGACTCGGGTCTCTACGCGGCACGCTTGTCGCGGCGCTGCTGATCGGACTGAGTGACGGCGTCATCTCCACCTTCTTCGCGCCGACGCTGGCCAAGATCATCGCCACGCTGGTCGTGGCTCTTGTCCTCGTCTTCCGCCCGCAGGGCCTGTTCGGGACCCGCGCGGCATGAAGGCCGATCGCGCGCTTGTCCTTCACCTCGGAGTACTCGCAGTGCTCCTCGCGCTGCATTTCACGGCACCCGCCTACCATCACACCAATATCGCCCGCATCATGGTGCTGGCGATCTACGCGATGGGCTACAATATCGCCTTCGGCTATACGGGGCTTCTCAGCCTCGGTCACGCGCTGCTGTTCGGCGCAGGCCTCTACGGCGCCGGCCTGCTCGTCTACCACGCGGATGCGAGTGCGCCGGTCGCAATCATCGCGGGGCTGCTGGCCGGCGGCGCGATGGCCCTCGCCGTCGGGCTTCTGGCGCTGCGCACGGCAGGCGTCGCCTTCATGATCGTCACGCTGATGTTCGCTCAGGCGGGCTACCTGACGGTGCTTTACTTCGGCAGTTATACGCGGGGCGACGAGGGCATCGTAATCCCCCGTGCGGCGCGGATGCTCTGGGGGCTCGACCTGTCGGACGACAACACGCGCTATCTCATCGCGCTTGCGCTCTTCGCCACGGCCCTGCTCGCCAACCTCGCGCTGGCCCAATCCCGTTTCGGGCGCATCATGGTCGCGATGCGCGAAAACGAGGAGAGGAGTCGCATGCTCGGTTTCAACCCGTTCACGGTGAAGCTGACGGCGCTGATCGTCTCGGGCCTCTATTCCGGCCTGTCGGGGGCGGCCTATGGTCTGATGTTCGGCTATGTCGGGGCAAGCCTTGCCTCGGTACAGTATTCGATCCTGCCGCTTCTCTATGTGCTTCTCGGCGGCGCGGGCACGGTGCTCGGCCCGTTCCTTGGCGCGCTGTTGATGTTCTACCTCATCGACTACGCCAGCGCGGTGACGGACGCGCATCAGTTCGTGACCGGGGCAGCGCTGGTCCTGCTGATCCTCTTCGCGCCGAAAGGCATCCTCGGCACCCTGCGCGCAAGGGGGCTGAAATGGCTGCCATGACGCTTCTTCAGGCCCGCGGGCTGACCCGCCATTTCGGCGGGCTGAAAGCTGTCGACGGGGTCGATTTCGACCTCGGCGAGGGCGAGATACACGCACTGATCGGCCCGAACGGCGCCGGCAAGACCACTTTCGTCAGTCTGCTGTCCGGGCGCATCCCGGTGCAGTCCGGCACGATCCGCCTCAAGGGTCGCGACATCACGCAGCTGCCCGCCCATGCGCGGGTGCGGGCGGGCATCGCCTATACGTTCCAGATCACCCAGATCTACGCGGCGCTTTCCGTGTTCGACAACGTGGCGCTTGCCGCGCAAAGCCGCCATTCGCACCACCTGAAGGATGACGCGATGGAAGCGCTCGCCGGTGTCGGGCTGGAAGGCCGCGCCGGACAGACAGCCGGCACGCTCAGCTACGGCCACCAGCGGCTTCTCGAAGTGGCGATGGGTCTCGCGCTCAAGCCGAAGCTGCTGATCCTGGACGAACCGACGCAGGGCCTCGCGCAAGGCGAGATCGAGACGTTCAAGGGGATCGTTCGGGGCGTGGTCCCGGAAGCCACCGTGCTTCTGATCGAACACAACATGGATGTGGTCATGGACCTCGCCCAGCGGATAACCGTCCTGAATTTCGGCAACGTTCTGGCCACGGGAACGCCCGAGGCGATCCGGGCGGACAGGGCGGTCCAGACCGCCTATCTGGGGGGCTGAATGCTGAGGCTCGACGACTTACAGGCGGGATACGGCGCGGTGCAGGTGTTGCACGGCCTGAGCCTTTCCGTCGCTACCGGAGAAGTGCTCTGCGTCATGGGCCGCAACGGCGCCGGCAAATCGACCATGCTGAAGGCGATCATGGGTCAGGTGCGGACCAGCGCCGGAACGATCGACCTTGACGGGACACGGATCGACCCGTTGCCCGCCCATGAGGTGTCCCGGCACGGCATCGGCTATGTGCCACAAGGCCGCCGGCTATTCGGTGACCTGACCGTCGCCGAGAATATCGAGATCGGGCTGATGACCCGGAACCGGGGCGCTGCGGTGCGTGAACGGGTGCTCGACCTCTTTCCCCGGCTTCGGGAACGGATGGGACAGATCTCGCGCACGCTTTCGGGCGGCGAACAGCAGATGCTCGCCATCGCCCGCGCGCTCTGCCTCGAACCGAAGGTGTTGTTGCTGGACGAGCCGACCGAAGGGTTACAGCCCTCCATGATCGCACTGATCCGCGACACGGTTATTGCGCTGAAAGGCACCGGCGTCGCCACGATCCTTGTCGAACAGCGGGTCGACGCCGCGCTGTCGGTCGCCGACCGCATCGCCTTTGTCGTCGGCGGGCGCGTGGCCGAGACGGTGGATGCCGCCGGATTGTCCCCAAACGCCCCGGAATTCATCAACCATGTCGGTGTCTAGGCGCACAGGGCCGCGGGACTGTTCCGCTACGGCGCGCTCCGCATAGAATTTTCTTGCGCGAATCTGTAAAAACTTTACCAATTGATAAAAAATTACTCCGGGAGCGAAACAACCAACAGGGGGCTGAAGATGACTGCACGTTATACTCCCGCCGGGATCAGCCGGCGACACCTCATGGCGACCGGCGCAGGCCTTGCCGCGACGGGGATCATCGGCTTGCCACAGCAGGCGCTTGCGGCGGACCCGATCAAGGTCGCCGGCATCTACACCGTGCCCGTGGAACAGCAATGGGTGAGCCGCATTCACAAGGCCGCCGTCGCGGCGGTCGAGGCGGGCGCGGCCGACTACGTCTATACCGAGAACACCGCCAACACCGACTATCCGCGCGTGATGCGCGAATATGCGGAACAGGGCTACAAGCTCATCATCGGCGAGATCTTTGGTGTGGAGCAGGAAGCGCGCGAGGTCGTGGATGAATATCCGGAAACCGCGTTCCTTCTTGGCTCGTCCTTCCTGCAGGACGAGGCCCATCCGAACCTTTCCGTCTTCGACAACTATATCCAGGACGCGTCATACCTGTCCGGCATCATCGCCGGCGCGATGACCCAGTCCGGCAATATCGGCGTCGTCGGCGGCTTCCCGATCCCCGAGGTCAACCGCCTGATCAACGCCTTCATGGCGGGCGTCCGCGAAACCCGACCCGATGCGACGTTCCAGGTCAGCTTCATCGGGTCGTGGTTCGATCCGCCGAAGGCAAAGGAAACCGCCTTCGCCATGATCGATAACGGCGCGGACCTCATGTACGCGGAACGCTTCGGCGTCTCGGACGCGGCGCAGGAACGCGGCGTCCTTGCCATTGGCAACGTGATCGACACGCAAGCCGACTATCCCGAAACTGTCGTTGCCTCGGCCCTTTGGCATTTTGAGCCGACGTTGAACGCGGCGCTTGCCAAGGTCGCCGACGGCAGCTTCACCGCCGACAACTACGGAACCTACTCGTTCCTCAAGGAAGGCGGCTGCTCGCTTGCCCCGCTTGGCACCTTCGACGGGAAGGTCCCGGGCGAGGCGCTTGCCCTCGTGGCCGAACGCGAAGCGGCGATCAGGGACGGCTCCTTCACCGTCGAGATCAACGACGAAGAACCGAAGTCGTCCTGATGGCACAGGCGGAGGCGGCGGAGGTCGTTCTCCGCCTCGACGGGATCACCAAGCGGTTTGGGCCGCTCGTCGCCAACAACGCGATCGGGTTCGAGCTGCGGAAGGGCGAGGTCATCGCCCTTCTCGGCGAGAATGGTGCCGGCAAGACGACGCTGATGAACATCCTCTTCGGCCACTACACCGCCGACGAGGGCACGGTGGAGGTCTTCGGCCAGACGCTTCCGCCGGGCCACCCGCGCGCGGCGCTGGCGGCCGGCGTCGGCATGGTGCACCAGCATTTCACGCTGGCCGACAACATGACGGTCCTGGAGAACATTCTCCTCGGCACCCGCCCGCTGCTGTCGCCGCGCCTCGACGCCCGCGCCGCGCGGGTGAAGGTCGCGCGGCTCTCGGAGGATTTCGGCCTTTCCGTCCACCCCGACGCGCGTGTCGGCACGCTTTCGGTCGGCGAACGCCAGCGGGTGGAAATCCTGAAAGCGCTCTACCGTGACGCCCGCATCCTGATCCTCGACGAACCGACGGCCGTTCTGACACCACAGGAAAGCTCCGCGCTTTTCGGAACCCTCAGAAAGGCGGTCGCGCAGGGGCTTTCGGTCATCTTCATCTCGCACAAGCTCGGCGAGGTGATGGAGATTTCCTCCCGCGTCCTCGTCCTCCGCCACGGTAAGCTGGTGGGAGAGGTCGCGACGGCGGATACCGACCGCCAAAAGCTCGCCGAGATGATGGTCGGCGCCGAGATCGCCGCGCCGCGCCTTGCCGAACGGGAGCCCGGGCCCCCGCTCCTGACGCTGTCCAACGTCGACACTCCGCGCCGCGGCAACGCGCCCGGCCTCAGCGCCGTCAACCTCACCCTCCGCGCCGGGCAGATCACCGGCCTCGCGGGCGTTTCCGGCAACGGTCAGGCAGCACTCGCCGCGCTGATCGGCGGGCTGGAGCGCCCCGTTCAGGGCGGCATGGAACTCCACGGCGACGTTCCTACTGACTGGTCCCCCCGTGCGGCGCTGGCCGCCGGCATCGCCCGCATCCCCGAGGACCGCCACAAGACCGGCACCGTGTCGGACTTTACCCTCACCGAAAACGCCGTCCTCGAAAGCTACGCTGAGGCGCCCTACAGCCGGACCGGCTGGATGGACTGGCGCGCGGCCGAGGACTTCGCCCGGAAGATTATCGAGACCTACGACGTCCGCTGCCCCGGCCCTTCTGCTCGTATCCGCCTGCTTTCCGGCGGCAACATGCAGAAGCTTATCCTCGGCCGGGTGCTGGAGGCCAACCCGAAGATCATCCTCGCCAACCAGCCGGTGCGCGGGCTCGACATCGGCGCCGTCACCTTCGTGCAGAACCGCCTCATCGCCGCGCGCGACGACGGCGCAGCAGTGCTTCTGATCTCGGAGGATCTCGACGAGGTCATGGCGCTTTCCGACGTGATCCACGTCATCTACGAAGGCCACCTGTCGCCCGCCTTCAAGCGCGGCACGATGAGTCCGGCCGAGCTTGGCCAGTGGATGGCCGGGCACGGTTTCGGCGGGGGCGCCCATGCGGCTTGAGCCGATCCCAAACCCCTCGGCCTTGCGCAGCATCGGCCTTCCTGCGGGGGCGCTCGTGCTCACGGTCATCGTCGCCTCGGCCCTCGCGCTCCTCGCCGGGGCCAATCCCTTCGCGACGCTCGGGCTGATCCTGAAGGGCGCGGCGGGGTCGAAGTTCGCGCTTCTCGAAACCCTGAACCGCGCGACGCCGCTCATCTTCACCGGCCTCGCCATCGCCGTCGCCTTCAGGGCCAAGCTCTGGAACATCGGCGCGGAAGCGCAGCTCTACGCGGGCGCCATCGTGACCGCGCTTCTTGGCACCGGCATACTGCCCCTGCCCTCGGCGCTTCTGATCCCCGTCATCGCGCTTGCCGCGATGCTCGCGGGCGCGCTCATCCTTCTTGGTCCGGTTCTGTTGAAAACCCGGCTTGGCGTGGACGAAGTCGTAACCACGCTTCTCTTCAACTTCATCATGCTCCTCTTCGTCTCCTACCTGCTGGAGGGGCCGATGAAGGACCCGATGGGCATGGGCTGGCCGAAATCCCCCGCGCTTGAGAAGGCCGCCCGCCTGCCCCGCATCGTCGACGGGCTGCGGCTTCACTGGGGCTTCGCGCTCGCGCTCCTTTCCGCCGTCGCCGTCTGGGTGATCCAGACCCGCACGACGCTCGGCTACGAAATCCGCGCCGTCGGCCTGAATGCCGAAGCCGCACGCTTCGCGGGCATCCCCGTCGGCCGGGTCATGGTCAAGACCGCGCTCCTCTCCGGCGGCCTCGCCGCTCTGGCCGGTTTCTCCGAGGTCGCGGGATTGAAGGGCAACCTCACCTTGGACCTCTCACCGGGCTTCGGCTACACCGGCATCATCGTCGCCATGCTGGCGCTCCTGAACCCGCTGGGCGTCGTCGTCTCGGCGATCTTCGTGGCCGGCGTCTTTGTCGGCGCCGACAGCATGAGCCGTGCAGCGGGCGTTCCTACATACATCGCCGACATCCTCATGGCGACCGCGCTACTGACCATGGTGCTGGCGCTGAAACTCACCCGCACAAGGATCAGGTGGCGTTGATGGAGATCTTCGACATCCTCCTGACCGCGAGCTTCTGGGCCGCCGCCGTCCGCATCGCCTCGCCGCTGATCTTCGCCACACTGGGAGAGCTGATCTGCGAACGCGCGGGCGTCCTGAACCTCGGGATCGAGGGGATCATGGTGATCGGCGCCTTCTCGGGCTGGATGGCGGTCTATCTTGGTGCGCCTCTCTGGGCGGGGGTCGGGGTCGCGATGCTGGCCGGGATGCTCTTTGGCCTTCTGCATGCGACGCTGACCGTGCCGTTCGGTCTTTCGCAGCATGTCGTGGGACTGGGCGTCACGCTGCTTGCTTCTGCGGTCGCCTATTTCGCCTATCGCCTGTCGCTGCCCGAAGTGACCTCGCCCCCCAAGATCGTGCCGTTCCAACCCGTCGAAATCCCCGGCCTGTCGCAGATTCCGCTGATCGGCCCGGCCTTCTTCAACCAGACGCCGCTGACCTACCTTGCCTTCGTCCTGATCGCCGTCGTCTCCATCGTCCTCTACCGCACCCCCCTCGGCCTCGCGCTGCGCGCGGCGGGCGAAAACCCGGCTTCCGTCGAGGCGCAGGGGCTTTCCGTCACCGCGATCCGGATGGGCGCGGTCATCGTCGGCTCCGGCCTGATGGCGGTTGGCGGCGCATTCCTGACCATGTCGGCCTTCTCCAGCTTTTTCTTCGAGATGGTGAACGGCCGCGGCTGGATCTGCATCGCGCTTGTCGTCTTCGGCGCCTGGCGGCCCGGCAAGGCGGCGCTCGGCGCGCTTCTCTTCGCGGCGTTCGACGCGCTTCAGGTGCGGCTGCAACAAACCCCGTTGGGCGCGCTTGTCCCCTATCAGGTTTTCCTGATGGTGCCCTATATCCTGTCCATCCTCGCCCTCGTGCTCATGTCGCGGCGGGCAGAGGTGCCGGCAGCCCTGATGGTGCCGTTCAACAAGGGGGAACGTTAAGTGTTCGATCTGATCGTCAAGGGCGGCACCCTGCCCGATGGCACCGTTTCCGACATCGCGATCACCGGCGACCGGATCGTCGCCACCGGACAGGTCCAGGGCGAGGCGCGCGAAGTCATCGACGCGACCGGCGACCTGATCTCGCCCCCCTTCGTCGATCCGCATTTCCACATGGACGCCACGCTCTCCTACGGCACGCCCCGGGTGAATGCCTCTGGCACGCTTCTCGAAGGCATCTCGCTCTGGGGAGAGCTACGCGACATCGCCACGGTTGATGATATGGTCACCCGCGCGCTCACCTATTGCGACTGGGCGGCCTCGATGGGCCTTCTTGCCATTCGCAGCCATGTCGACACCACCCCCGATCACTTGCGCGGCGTCGAGGCGATGCTGGAGGTCAAGCGGCAGGTCGCCTCCTATATCGACCTGCAACTGGTGGCCTTCCCGCAGGACGGGCTCTACCGCACCGGAACAGGGCGCGCGAACGTCATTCGCGCGCTCGACATGGGCGTCGATATCGTCGGCGGCATCCCGCATTTCGAACGCACGATGGAGGAAGGCGCGGAGTCCATGCGCGACCTCTGCCGCCTCGCCGCCGAGCGCGGGCTGATGATCGACGTCCATTGCGATGAAACCGACGACCCGATGAGCCGTCATGTCGAGACGCTGGCGCGCGAGGTAACGCGCCACGGCCTCGGCGGGCGTGCCGCCGGCAGCCACCTCACCTCGATGCATTCGATGGACAATTACTATGTCTCGAAGCTGCTGCCGCTGATCGCCGAAAGCGGCATGACCGCGATCCCCAACCCGCTGATCAACATCACGCTTCAGGGTCGCCACGACACCTATCCGAAGCGGCGTGGCCTGACGCGGGTGAGGGAGATGCAGGCCCACGGCATCACCGTCGGCTGGGGGCAGGATTGCGTGATGGACCCGTGGTATTCACTCGGCACCGCCGACATGCTCGACGTCGCCTTCATGGGCCTCCATGTCGCGCAGATGACGCATCCGGCCGAAATGGCGCGCTGTTTCGACATGGTGACATATGGCAACGCCGCCATCATGAACCTTGAAGGCTACGGCCTGGAGAAAGGCGACATCGCCTCTCTCGTCGTCCTCGATGCCAGCGATCCGGTGGAGGCGCTGCGGCTAAGGCCCGACCGCCTCGCGGTGATCTCAAAGGGCAAGGTCATCGCGCGCCGGCACCGCAACGATGCAAGGCTGGCGTTGCCGGGTCGGCCGGAGAGCGTGCGGCGGAGGCACCAAGGCCCCCGCTGATGCGAAGCCGCTCGGCGCCGGAGACCACTACACGCGCGGCTTCCCCTTCCATGTGCCAAGCCAGCGCTTGAGCTTGCCCCAGAAGCCGCGAACCTCGTCCGCCGCCTGACCGGCCCGGTCTTCCACGCCGTCCCAGGCCTCGCCCATATCCTCCAGAACCGGGTCGATGGAGCGCTCGCGGAACTGCAGCCACATGCGCCGGATCATGAGCAGGATCAGCGCCAGAATGACGAAGAAGACGATGTTGAACCACGGGATGATCGTCACATCCGGCCCCGCCACCGGCTTGATCGAGATCGCGTTCGGGAAGATCGAGATCAGCTCGTTGCGCCAGCCGTAATGCGTCACAGACACCCATTTCGGATTCTCCGCGGTCGATTTGTTGTCCTCGGCCTGGGTCTGCAGGTTTGCCGTGTCGAACTTGAAGTAGGGCGGCCAGGACCAACCGGTATCCTCGTTGCGGTAGACCGCCGGCTTGCCGTTGGCCTTAACCGCCTGAATGAACTGCACATCGCGGTTGATGAGACCGGTCGACTGGTCGTCCGGGCTTGACCAGAAGATCCGGGTCCAGTCCTTGAGGTCCTGACGCTCCTGATAGGTGTTCACCACCCGCACGATGTCGTGCTGCGGCAGGGTGTAGTGGAAGAAGCCGATCACACTCAGCGCGATCAGCGCCAGAAGGGTCCATTTCACATAACGCATGACGGCCTCAGTAATAGTTGGTCAGGTACAGGAGAACGAGAACGACGATGGTCGGGATCACATAGACCAGCCAGATCAGCTTGCGGCGAAGGCTGCCCTGATACGCCTGCATCCCGGCTTCGATATGGGCATCCCGCGCCTCGGCGTCACCCCCATCGGGATGATCGGCGTCCCATTCCTTTTCCAGCTCCTCGCGGCGGACGGAGCGGGAATAGATCGACAGCGCGACATACATCACCGACATCGCGATAAAGCCAAAGACGGCAAGGCGGAGAAAGGCGATCATCTGCGCTCCTTACGGACGGCGCCCCAGGGGCCGACGATATCGACAATATCGCCGTCGCGGCGCCAGGGCCAGCCGGACGACCCCGTCGCCTGCCCCTCCATATCCGGTTCCGGCCCGAAGATCGCATTACGCGCGCCGGCCTTGTCGATCTGGTATTCCCGTTCGAGGTAGTCGGCGACGAAGGCCTTCTTCGGCTCCGGCCAGTCCCGGTAGAGGTGATAGAACAGCTCCTTGTGGCAGATGAACAGCTGGCGCACGTCAAGCGGCGACAGCTCGCTCAGCAGCATGTTCACAAGGTCGCGGTCGGCATGCGGCTTGGCCCGGAGCGTGTAGAAATAGGCCGGGTGCGCGGACGTAATGCGCGGCCAGGGCCCGCCCGTCTCGACCCAGCGCAGCAGCGCCGCGAGGCCCTGGAACTCATCGGGCAGCCGCGCGCCCAAAGCCGCCGCCGCCTGCCTCAGGTCGCGCCGCGACCCGTGGCCGATATCAAGGCCAAGCTCTGCCGCCGCCGCGACGACGATGAAATCCATCTTCTGGCGCAGGATCGCCGCCGCGTCCGCGCCGGGCGCGTTGGCGATCGGCTCCGCAAGGTCATTGAGTTCAAGGAACTTGGCGATCTGGTTGCGGTCATTCAGGTCGAACACATAGCGAACCGGCAAGGGTCCCAGCGCCTCTTTCGGCCCGACCGAGATCGCCGCCGGATGCGTCACGTCGCGGAAAAGGTAGAGCCCGCCGAAATGCGAGGTCCAGTAATTGCCCTGATCGAAACTCGTGGCCCGCAGCGTGATCGGGTTGCGCACCACGTCGCCGGTCTTCTCGGCAAGCGTGATCATGTCCGCGATCAGCACGTCATCCCACCACGCATCCTCCTCGGTCCGGAACCGCTCGATCAGGCCCGAAAGCTTCTCGCCCTCGGCGACATGGTTGCCGGTCGTGTCGGCGACCACCGTGATGCGGCGGATATCGAAGAGTTTCGCGGGGGTCGAAAGCTCATAGACGGTGTTCTCCAGCTCGCCCGCAACCGCGTCCCGCGCGGTCAGCGTGAAAAGCTGCGCTTCGTTCTCCCCGATGAACCGGGTGAGGATGCCGCGCGAGGTGGAGAACTTGGCGTTCAGAAGCGGCGAATGCTTCTGGTCTGTGGTCAAGAGGATGAACTGCCGGTTGCAGCCGTTGTGGTTCAGATAGAGGTGATCGCCCAGCTCATCGCCGATCTCCGGGGAATAGCCCGAGATGTCGATATGGAAATCGGCAAGCTTCGTCTCTTTCCCCGTCAGCGCCTTCAGCGCGCGGTTATAGCGCTCGACCAGCGCCGGGCTCTCGACGGGCACGAGATTGCCGAACATCAGGCCATTTTCGATGAGGCGTTTCATGGTTGTCCTGCTTGCCCGTTTTGATCCAGTTTGATCAGGATTTCTTGAAAGTAGTGTCGGATCGATTTTGGAGCGGCTGACTTAGGCTGAAAAACCTCTATCGCGTTCGGGATTGACTCTCGCTTACGGTTTAGTCTCGGATCAGAAATCAATATGCTGATAGCTTCGAGTGTATTGACAATCGTTTCTGGGGATATGGTCTTCTTGCTGGCGTCCTTCAAATCGTTCTTGGTTTTTCGGTAGTTTGAAATTGAAAACCAAGAGAACATATCCCAGCGCCCAATGAAACGATCAGTAAGGTGATCTCTTACCCTTTTTCCTAAGCGCGTTGAAAACGCCTTTCCAACGTAGATCGCCTGAAAATCATTGAACAAAACGTAGATTCCCTGAGCGTTCCAAAAATCGGTTTCAATGGTTGCAGCATCTACTTTGTGCTTACCTAACAGCTTGCCCGAGTTACCTGCACCAACGCTTCCCCAATCTATGGCGTCTGGATTCCAGAATTGTCCGTAGTGCCTGATTAGATTGCTCACCCCTTCCCCTCCAGATACCGCCTCTTGGCCTCCTCCATCCGGCCCATCTCGCGTACCGCGTTCTCGATGGCGACCTCGTCGGACTTGTCGGCATAGCGGAATTCCGAATCCGCGTAGCGGTTGATTTCCTGCACCACCATCTCGACCGTGATGGGCTTCCGCAGCTCGGAAATCATCGCCTTCTTCTCGTCGTATGGCTTGAAGAGGAAGAGGTCCGGTTCCTCCATCCACTCATCCGGCAGTTCGAAATCCATCGCCCGCACCTTCACCGCGTCGGTGATGTTCTTGATCGCGCGCCCGGTGAAGCGTTCGTCGGCTTCCTGGATGGCCTTCAGATAGGCGCCGAGCTTGGCGATGGTGTCCAAGGCGCCAATCCGCCCCTCCACCTCCTGCCACACCGCCTTTAGCCCGTCCTCATGCGGCTGCGAATGCCCCTCGAACGAAGCCGCGACCGCCCGCTTGATCTCCTGCGCGGCGTAAAGCTCATGATCCCCCATCGGAATCGCATGGTTCTTGCCCAAAAGCAGCGCCAGGATGTCGATATAGTCCTCCCGCGTCTGGGGGCCGTCGACGAGGAACCGCGCCCCGGCCCGCTGGCGCAAAGCGTCGTCGACATTCTCGGGGTAGTTGGAGAACATGCCGAAGGTGCAGTTGCCGCGCACGACGGTATTGGCCCCCGCAAAGGCCTCCATCAGGACGGCGGTAATCTCCTGCTGGCCCGCGCTCGACTGCCGGTCGCCCCGCTTGCCGGCCACCTGGTCGATATCGTCGACCGTGCCGAAGCCGATCACGGCCGGGTCCATCACATTGTTGATGAAGGCCTTCGCGTTCTGCCCCGACTTGCCCTGATAGCTGTCGACATTGTCGATACTCAGGTTCGCATAGCGGAACGGATAGTCCGCGACCTTGCAGTAGTCGTTCAGAAGCCCCGCCATCATCTGGATCAGCGTCGTCTTGCCGGTCCCCGGCTTGCCGTCGCCCATAAAGGTGAAGATGAAGCCGCCCATCTCGGCAAACGGGTTCAGCTTGCGGGTGAAGTCATAAGCCATCAGCATCTTGGCCAGCCGCAGCGCCTGATACTTGGCGATGTGGTTACCGACGACCTCATGCGGCTTCTTGAAGGTCATCACCAGGGTCGAACCCTTGGCCTTGCGCGCCGGCTCGAAGCCCGAGATCGGGAAATCGTCGGCCTCGACCCGATAATTCGCCCCCGTGAACGCCTCCAGCCGCGGGGCCGAAGCCGCGCGCAGCTTCACCTTCTCCATCAGCTGCTCGGCATAGGCGAGCACCGTCGCGATCAGCAGGGGCTCGTCCTTGGCAAAGACGGCGATGTCCTGATCGAGTTCCCAGAGCGCACCGTGCAGCGCGAGTTGCGCGTTGTCGGTCAGCACCTCTTCCACCGGGCCGATCTCGACCGAGGCCTCGCTCGCCTTCTCCGCCAGAAGAAACGCGGTCGCATTGGCGAAGACCGACAGCACCACCAGCGCCTCGGCCGCCAGAAGCTCGGTGAACTCCGCGGCCCGAGCCGTTGGCAGCCGGTTTTCCAGATTGGCCTTCTTCAGTTCGATCAGCCCGGTTTGCCCGGAAAACGCCTCCCCCATCGCCAGCGCGATCGACAGCGCACGGCGGAGCGCATGGGCCGTCGCCGCCTGCAGGGGCGAGGTCAGCGGATCGTCGTCATCGGTCGTGGCCATCCGGTCGATCAGCCGCACACCCTCGCTCCGCGTCATCGACCGGGTGATCAGCCCCGGCGTGGTGGAACGGAACCGCCGCTGCATTGCCGCGACATCGGGCGATTTCTCCGGCCCCGTGACCGTCAGCTTCGCCTGCGCGATACGCGGCGCGTGATCGACGCCCATCAGCATCTCGGTCGCTGCATTGTAGTGCGCCCGGATTTCCTCTTCCTTCAGTTCCATCTCGTTACGCGGCGCCGTCATCGAATTCCCTCACTGCCCATCTTCTTCTGTTCGAAAATACTCTCCGGGGGTCCGGGGGTGGAAAACCCCCGGCGCCGGCCTATCGGTAAACCACAACCCGGCCATCCTTCCCGACAACGAACTTCCGCACATCGCGGAACCCGGCCGGGTCCTTCTCCGCCAGAACCTGGAACGGTCTTTGCGGCAGGATCAGCGACCGCGTCACCCGCGTCGCCCCGGTATCCTCGCCGACCGAGAACGGGTCGAGCCGGAAGATCTCCCGCTCGGTCGACGAGAACCATCCCTTCTCGACCTCGACGCGCTCGCTTTCCAGCTCCTCCGTCGTCCAAGCCAGCGCCCAGTCCTCGCCGACCGGCGATTTCGCCCCCTCCAGTACCTCGCGGATCGGCCCGGTCTGGAGCGTGAAGGCACTCGAATACATCGGGCCGAGGTGAAGCCGCCGCAGCCGCTTCGGATGCAGATCGGCGAAATCCGCATCGAACCCCTTGGCGATGGTGACGAGCTTCAGCCCCCCCACCGACTGCGCCAGCAGATGCGCCTGAACGGCGGGCCAGCGCCCCTCGTCGACGGGCAATGCCTTGCGCCCCGAATCCACCACCTCCATGAGGTAGACGACCGGCACGTTCAGCTGGCTGTCATAGATGCCCCAGTGGACGAGGTATCCGCGCCGCCCGCCCGAGACGTCAGCGATCCACTGCGCCTGCGGATGCATCTGGGGAAAGTACATGCCACCCTTCAGCAAGGCTTCGTAATAAAGCCGCTGCGACATCGCATATTGCAGCCGCGTCGGCACCACGCGTTCGCCGACGATCTGGCGCACCATCTCGTCCTTGAGATGCTCTGCCGAGGTCATGCCCTCCAGATGCCGCGCCGCCTGCGCCGCATCATTGGCCATGGTCACCAGTTCCTGAAAGATCGGAAAGCCGCTTTCATGCAGGTCGATGGTCAGATGCTTCTGCCCGATCCCGTCAAGCCGACCCGAGACGAGGTATTTCAGGCTGAGCGCCCTGAACGTGGCCGAGATCGCGCGGACGTAGCCCTCCAGCACATCGCTGTCCATGGCCGAGAAGGAGCGGTCCTTCTCCATCTCGCTCGCGACCCCGGTCAGCCGCCGGGTGATCCCCTCGAACTTCGCGAAATAACGCCGCGCGGCGAGGTCGTCGTCGAGGACTTTATGGTCGGTGGTCAGGTCAAGTTCGGGCATTGCGTATTACACGATCTTGTTTCCGTGCTGATCGACACCGACCAGCACCGCGAAGTAACGATTGGCAAGACGGGATACACAGAATACGCGGTGGTGAAACCTGTCCCAGAGCGTCCACGTATCCTTCTTTCGATAGAATGCTTCCGTTTCTCTATCTCGCGACAAAGCCATAGCGAAGATTTCTCTGATAACCAGCCCGGCTACTCCCCCCATCAGAAACCATCCCGTTGACACCGCGAGCCAGAGGAGAAGTCCGCGCGGTTCGTCACCACCATCAGAGATCGTCTCAGCGAATACGCGCAGCCAAGTGAGGGCCAAGATCGCACTCCCCCAACCAAGAAACACACGTCTTTTCACGCGTGTTACCCACCATACAGGTTCTTGTCGTGCTTCTCGACAATCTGCTGGAAGCGTCGGGCGAAGCGCTCGTCGGCCTTGGCCTTCTGCTCCAGCACCTTGCGGGCAAAGACCATCTGGTCTTCATGCGCCTCCATCATCTCGGCCATGCGGGTGTTGGTGGCGACCCCGATCCCGGCCATGGCGGCTTGCGCCTCCTGATCGGTTTTCACGCCGATCTCGTTGATCTTGTGGGCCACGTCCTGCTGCTGCGCCGTCTTGAGCGACTTCGTCAGCGCATCATAAAGCACGACCCGCTGCTTGGTGTCCGTCTGCAGCTTGTTGATCAGCACCATCTGGGTCGCCGCCTGATTTTGCAGGGAGTCGACCCAGGTCTTACCCTTCTCGATATAACGCTCCAGCGTCTGGGATTTCGCAAGCTTCACCTGCTCGTCCTGCACCATCGCGTTATAGCGCTTGTTCAGATCGGCCAGCTGGCTTTCCAGCTTCGTGCGCTTGGCCGCGTCCTGTTCCACGCTGATCGCGTTCTCGACCTTGATGATCTCGGGGTCCATGGCCTGGATGTCGGTGCGCAGCCCTTCCAACTCGCTGACCGTCACCTCGCGCTCCGACAATGTCTCGGTCAGGTTCGCCTCGACCTTGTCCTTGTGCTGGTTCAGCACGTCAAGCTGCCCTTCGAGCAGCTTCACGATCACATCGGACTTGCCGATCAGGTCCTGAAGCTTGTGGTCGATGGATGCGCCGCGCAGCCGCTCCTGCCGCATCGATTCCGATTTTCCCTTGGAGAAGATACCGACGAAGCTCTCCCACCCGGTCTTCGAGCGCATCTCGTCGAAATCCTTGGAGAACCCCGCCGTGACATCGTCAAGCCCCATGATCAACTCGGCGATGTTGGCATTCATCAGCTCGGCATGGGCATGGACGTCATCGAGCGTCGCATTCTCGATATCGATCGAGATGTCGTCCCCGGTTTTCAGCTTGCTGCGCGCCGTCTCGATCCGGCTCGTCAGTTCGGAAATCTTCGCCTGCGCATCGGCAACCTGCTTCTGGCTTTCCAGAATCTGGGCATCGAAATCGGACATGGGCACTCCCCGATGTTAATATCATTTACACTATGTGGGATGCGACAGCGGCCTTTGCATCCCCCATTCGCGGAAACTTATCGCAAAAAGAACCGCGCCCGTCATCCGGCAATTACCCCGGCCCGGCTTTTGCCGTTGCGGCAGGGCCACCGCGGCGATTAGCCTTGCGCCATGAAAGCCCCCCTCCAAACGCGCCTTGCCGCAGAAATCGTGTCCCGCCGCGACGCGCTGATCCGGCTGACGCAGGACCTGATCCGCATCCCGACGCTGAACCCGCCGGGCCGGAACTATCTGGAGATCTGCGAATACCTCGCCGGGCAACTGGGAAAGGCAGGGTTCAAGGTCAACCTGATCCGCGCCGAGGGCGCACTCGGCGACTCGGTAGCCCATCCCCGCTGGAACCTCGTCGCGCGCCACGAAGGTGCCGGCGCGGGCGACTGCGTCCATTTCAACAGTCACCACGACGTGGTCGAGGTCGGCCACGGCTGGACCCGCGATCCCTTCGGGGCCGAAGTCGAAGGCGACCGCATTTACGGGCGCGGCTCCTGCGACATGAAGGGCGGGCTTGCCGTCAGCATCATCGCGGCGGAAACCTTCATCGCCGCTTGCCCGGGCTATCGTGGCGCCATCGAGATCAGCGCCACGGCGGACGAGGAATCGGGCGGTTTCGGCGGTGTCGCCTACCTGGCCGAACGGGGCTGGTTCGCGCCCGACCGCGTGCAGCACGTGATCATCCCCGAACCCCTTCACAAGGACCGCATCTGCCTCGGCCATCGCGGCGTCTGGTGGGCCGAGATCGAGACCAAGGGCCGCATCGCCCATGGCTCAATGCCCTTCCTCGGCGACTGTGCCGTCCGCCACATGGGCGCGGTCCTGGAAGAGATGGAGGCGACACTCTTTCCCCTCCTCGCCACCAAGCGCACCGCGATGCCGGTGATCCCCGACGGCGCGAAGCAGTCGACGCTCAACATCAACGCGATCCATGGCGGCGCCGCCGAACAGGCAGAGGACTATACCGGCCTCCCCGCGCCCTGCGTCCCCGACCGCTGCCGCATCACCATCGACCGCCGCTACCTGATCGAGGAAGACCTCGCCGAAGTCAAAGGCGAGATCACCGCGATGCTCGACCGCGTCAAGACCCAGCGCCCCAGCTTCGACTACGAGATCCGCGACCTCTTCGAGGTGCGTCCGACGATGACCGAAAAAGACGCACCCATCGTCCGCACGACCGCCGTCGCCATTGAAAAGGTCCTCGGCCGCACCGCCGGCTACGTCGTGTCCCCCGGCACCTACGACCAGAAGCATATCGACCGGATCGGGCGGCTGAAGAACTGCATCGCCTACGGACCGGGCGTGCTCGACCTCGCGCATCAGCCCGACGAATGGATCGGCATCACCGACATGGAAGACAGCGCCAAGGTCATGGCGCTCGTCCTCGCCGAGCTCCTCGCGCCCTGATTTCTTCTGTTCCCAAATACTCCGGGGGGTGTGGGGGGCAGCGCCCCCCACCCGGGTCCGGGCCGCAAGGCCCGGAAACCCTCAGACCGCGATATTGTCGATCAACCGCACCTCGCCCAGCATCGCCGCCGCAAGCAGCCGCGCCGGACGGTCCGGCCGCGCGACCGTCTCCAGCGTCTCGGCATCGCGCAGGTCGAGATACTCGACCGACGCGAAGCCGGCCGCGAGAACGGCATCCCGCGCATCCAACAGCGCCGCCGCGGCCTCGGCGCCGCCCCGGATCGCGTCGGCCGCCGCGACCATTGCACGGTTCAGGGCCGGCGCCACTGCCCGTTCCGCCGCCGTCAATCGCACATTGCGCGATGACATCGCCAGCCCGTCCTCCTCGCGGATCGTCGGGCAGGGAATGATGCGGATCGGAATGTTCAGGTCACGCACGAGCCGTTGCACGACCTGAACCTGCTGCCAGTCCTTCTCGCCGAAAAACGCCCGCCCCGCCTGCGTCATCCCGAAAAGCTTCGTGACCACCGTCGCCACGCCATCGAAATGGCCGGACCGGAACGCGCCTTCCATTGGCTCCGACACGCCCGCCACCGAAACCTTCGAGGCGAAGCCATCGGGATAGACCTCTTCCGGCCCCGGGGCGAACAGCACATCGACGCCGTCCGCCTCAAGCAGGGCGAGGTCGTGCGCCTCGTCGCGCGGGTACTTCTTCAAGTCGTCGGGGTTGTTGAACTGCATCGGGTTGACGAAGATCGTCACGATCACCCGGTCGGACTGCTTCCGCGCCGCCCGCGCAAGGCTCAGATGCCCGTCATGCAGCGCACCCATCGTCGGCACGACGCCCACCAGCGCGCCCGCGCGCTTCCAGCCCGCCACCTTCTCGCGCAGCGCCTCCGCGCTCCGGATCACCTCGGTCATTTGCCGGGCGCCTTCTCGCCGAAGACATGTTCCGGCGCCGGGAATGTCCGCGCGCGAACCTCCTTCGCATAGGCGGCAATGGCGCGGTCGGCATCCGCGCCCAGTTCGGCATACCGCTTGACGAATTTCGGCCGGAACGCGGTGAAAAGCCCCAGCATGTCGTCGACGACCAGCACCTGCCCGTCGCACGCGGCCGAGGCGCCGATGCCGATGGTCGGGATCGGCAGCGCCTGCGTCACTTCCGTGGCCAACACATCCGGCACCTTCTCCAGGACGACCGAGAAGGCTCCGGCCTCGGTCACTGCTGCCGCGTCGTGGCGGATGCGGTCGGCATCCTCGCCGCGCCCCTGCACCCGGTAGCCGCCCAGCGTGTTCACCGCCTGCGGCGTCAGCCCGATATGGGCCATTACCGGAATGCCGCGCGCCGTCAGATGCGCGATCGTCGGCGCCATATGCGCGCCGCCCTCCAGCTTCACCGCCGCCGCGCCGGTTTCCGCCATCAGGCGCGCGGCATTGCGGAAGGCCTGCGCCTCGCCCTCCTCGTAGGCACCAAAGGGCATGTCGACCACCATCATCGCACGGTTCAGGCCCCGTGCGACGGCCTGCCCGTGCAGGATCATCATCTCCATCGTCACGCCGAGCGTGGAGGGCAGCCCGTGCAGCACCATTCCGACGCTATCGCCGACAAGGACCATGTCGCAATGCGGATCGACCAGCCGCGCAACAGGCGTCGTATAGGCCGTCAGCATCACCAGTGGCGTACCGCCCTTCCGGGCCCGGATATCCGGTGGCACCGGCCGTTTCACCTCACTCGTCGCACTCATTCACGGCCTCCCCCGCGCGGTTGCCGGCCGACTATAGCTGCGCTGCAGCATCGTTTCCAGTTTTCCGTGACCCGCCCCACGCGCTTGAACGGAAACGAAAACCGTCCAAAGATGGCCGAGGCAACCGCCCCGTGACGGCGGAAACAGGGAGAACGAACATGCCTTACCGCCTGACCGGACCCGCCGCCGCCCTCGCGCTCATGACGGGCGCAGCATTCGCCCAACAGGACACGATCACCATCGGCATGGTGCTGGAACCACCCGGACTGGACCCGACCGCGGGTGCCGCTGCCGCGATAGACGAAGTCGTCTACGCCAATATCTTCGAGGGGCTGACCCGGTTCGGTCCCGATGGTGCCGTCCGCCCCGCCCTTGCCGAAAGCTGGGAGGTCGAGGATGGCGCGAAGGCATATGTCTTCCACCTGCGGGAGGGCGTGACGTTCCATGACGGCACGGCGATGGACGGCGAGGATGTGAAATTCTCGCTCGACCGCGCCCGGGCCGAGGACAGCGCGAATGCCCAGAAGGCGCTCTTTGCCGGCATCGAGAACGTCGAGGTCGTCGATCCGCTGACGGTAAAAGTCACGCTGACGGCCGCTGACGGCAACTTTCCCTTCAACATGGCCTGGGGCGACGCCGTCATCGTCGCGCCCGAGTCGATCGACAGCGCCGCGACAACCCCCATCGGGACCGGCCCGTTCCGCTTCGTGACCTGGGTTCAGGGCGACCGGGTAGAAATCGGCCGGAACGACGCCTATTGGGGTGAGGCGCCCGCACTTTCGGCCGCCACCTTCCGCTTCATCTCGGACCCGACAGCCGCCTTCGCCGCGGTCATGGCCGAGGACGTGAACGCCTTCCCGAACTTCCCCGCGCCCGAGACGCTGCCCCAACTTGCCGCCGACCCGCGTTTCAGGGTCATCGTCGGCTCGACCGAGGGCGAGACGATCCTCGCCATGAACAACAAGCAGCCGCCCCTTGACGACTTGCGGGTGCGCGAGGCCATCGCCCATGCCATCAACCGGCAGGACATCATCGACGGCGCGATGTTCGGCTACGGCACGCCCATCGGCACCCATTTCGCGCCGCACAATCCCGACTACGAGGATCTGACCTCGCTCTCCGCCTACGATCCCGAAAAGTCGAAGGCGCTTCTGGCCGAAGCTGGGGTTTCCGATCTGAAACTCCGCCTCGCCTTGCCGCCGCCCACCTACGCCCGCCGCGGCGGCGAGATCATCGCCGCGCAGCTGGCCGCCGTCGGCATCCAGACTGAAATCACCAATGTCGAATGGGCGCAGTGGCTGGAGCAGGTGTTCAAGGGCAAGGATTTCGATCTGACCATCGTCAGCCATACCGAGCCCATGGACATCAACATCTACGCCCGGCCCGAGTATTACTTCCAGTACGGCAAGCCGGACTTCGTCGCGCTGATGGACGAGCTGACCGCGACCAGCGACCCCGCCGAGCGCTCTGCGATACTGAGGGAAGCGCAGGAGATGATCGCGGGTGACTACGTCAACGCCTACCTCTTCCAGCTCGCCAAGACCGGCGTCGCCAATGCCAAGATCGAGGGGCTGTGGGAGAACTCGCCGACGCAGGCCAACGATCTGACGGCGGTGCACTGGGTTGAGTGAAACAACCGGCACGTACGAGCCGGTCGGGCGCGACCATGCGCGCCCGACACCGCGCCAGACCGCGCGGCTGACTGCGGGTCTAGCGGCTGTCTTCGCCCCTGCGCTCTGGCTGGCCTATTCCAGGCTCTGGGTGCCGAGGCTGATGGAAGACGCGTATTGGCAACGCGGCGAACTCACGATTATCGAGGGCTGGATATCCGTCGCACTGTGCGGCCTGATTGGGTTCGGCAGCGCCATCTTGGTGGCAATCGCCGTTCTCAATCGCCGCCGTTTGCGCCTCATGTTTCATCCAACCACCCCCAAGGTGATCACATCATGCGCCTTCGCGCTGCTGACGCCCATCTCCTTGATCCTGGGGTTGCCGTTCCCGCTCTGGATGGCCTCGTTCGCTTTATCAGATCCTGCGGTCATGGCGGGGACTGGACACCTTCAACAGATCATTGGCCTATCCGCTCCCGTAATCGTTGGCTCGTATGTGATCGTCTCGTTGGTGATCTACGGAGTTAGACGACACATCTTGCGACTGCCGATCTTCCTGCTCATCTGGTTGGCGCTCTACGCCGTCCAACTTCTTCGCGTCGGCATCTATACCGGCCCGATCTAACCGATGGAGTCCTCCATGCCGCACTTCCTCTACCTCACCCCCTCCGCCGCCGAACCTGAAACCGAACGCCCCGCGCCGGAAAAGGTGATCTCGGGTGACCCCGTCCACACCACGTGGAACGCGGAGGAGCGCGACGGGCTCTATTGCGGCATCTGGCAGTCCACCCCAGGCAAGTGGCGGATTTCCTACGACGAATGGGAATACTGCCGCATCCTCGAAGGCCGCTCGGTCATCACCGGCGATGACGGCACGGAATACCCGCTCAAGGCCGGCGACAGCTTCATCATCCGGCCCGGCTTCGCCGGCACCTGGGAGGTGCTGGAAACCACGCGTAAGGAGTATGTGATCCGGCTCTGACCGCCGCCGCCCTGCCGGTGCCGGTCAGACGCCGGCATCCGGCGTCAGATCGGTCGCGCCGTAGATCGTCTCGGGCGAGATGATCTTCGGCGGCAGTTCCACTCCGCGCGGGGTGTAGAGCGGCCCGAGCAGCCGAAGCGAATCCTCTGCCGTGCGGATCGTCACCGTCGTGGGAATGTCGACACGGCTGGCAAGGTCGATGATGTCGTGGTTGAACAGGCGGATGCAGCCCGCCGAACCCGAATTGCCGATGGAACCCAGATCGTTGGTGCCGTGGATGCGGTAGTAGCTGTCGCGGTTGCCGCGATAGAGGTAGAGCGCCCGCGCGCCAAGGGGGCTGGCAAGGCCGCCCGGAACGCCGCGGCGGAACGGCCCGT
The DNA here is from genome assembly GCA_030429495.1 of Alphaproteobacteria bacterium. Taxonomy (GTDB): domain Bacteria; phylum Pseudomonadota; class Alphaproteobacteria; order Rhodobacterales; family Rhodobacteraceae; genus Albidovulum. Next base: position 133,994 of record JAUIFH010000007.1, read on the forward strand.
AGACATCCGGCTGGGTGCGCAGCATGTTGGCCGTGGGCGTCCAGCCCGGCCATTCCTTCTTCTGACGCACCACGGTCGTGCCCCGCAGGCTCAGCCCCGCGCGGCCCACCGCGATCGGATAGCGCCAGGCGGTACCGTCGGCGAGAATGTAGTAAAGGAACTTCGCGTGCGGGTCGATTTCGATCGAACCCGCAGGTTCGCTGCCCTCGTAATGGACCAGTTGCCGCCGGTTCGGCCATTCAAGGTATTGCGGCGGCACCGGGGGCAGGTTGTAGCCGTTGTCGACAAGCGGGCCGTATCCCTCGACCGGCGAGAAGCCGAACCGCTCCACCGGATCGCCGTCTTCGCCGACTTCGGTGAACACCTGCCCGGTCCCCGCGGAACACGCCGTCAGAAGGGCCGTGCCCGAAAGGACAAGGAACGAGCGCCGGGTCGAAGAAAAATCAGGCATCGGAAATCCACAGTCGTGTCGGTCTGCGTATCCCTAGCACCGATTCCTCGCGGTGCAAAAGCCCGATAACCCGGCGCCCGCCAGATGGCTGCATCAGTTAAGCGGCTGGGCAACAGCGTCCACCGACCAGAACAGCGTCTCGCCCGAGCTGTCGTCGACACCGTCATTGTCGGTGACGATATAGCCGGTTCCGTCAGCCGCGATCGCGAGTCCCTCGACCTTATCGACGATGTAACCGTTCAGCGCGGCGAGGTCTGGCAGCAGGTCGCGCACCAGTTCCTTGCTGACGACCGGCAACTCGCCGCCGAGAGGCGCGGGCACCATCTCGGCCAGCGGCACGCGGTAGATGCGCTTGACCTTCGCGGCGGCGCCGATCTGATTGTCCCGTTCAAGGATATAGGCCCAGTCACCATGCACGGCGATTTCGGAGAGGCCAATCCAGCCCTCGTCCTTCGGCTCCAGCGGGTAGCGCACCGCGCCCCATTCCCCGGTCTCGAGATTGTAGGCGACAATTTTCACCTGACCCTTCGGATCGTCGCCCCATTCGCGCTGAATCGCCATCCAGAGCGTGTCGCCGACCTTGGCGATACCTTCGAAGCCGAAGCGGGTTTCCTGCGCTAGCAGCTCTGCGGGAAGTCCGATCTCTTCCTTGATCGCGCCCTTCGCGTTTACCCGGTAGATCGCATGCGGCGTCACCCGGTCAGTCCGTCCTTCGGAAGCGACCCAGAACCCGCCCTCTCCGTCCAGCGCGATCCCCTCGAGGTCAAGCTTCTGCGCCGGCATGCCGGCGCGCGTGATCGGCAGCGCCGCAACGATGCGCGCCGGTTTCTGCGTCGCGTCGATGGTGAAGATCGTGGGCTGGAAGCCGTAGAAGCTGTCGTTGACCGCATAGAGGGTGCCGGGTTTCTCCGGGTCGGCGGCAAGGCCGGAAAGCGCGCCCCAGCCGATAAGCCCGTCGGTGCCCGCCGAGGTCAGCATCGGATAAGCCGCCGGCCCCTCCGCACGCGCGTAGACCATGACATGCGCCCGCGCGCCGCCATCCTCGATCAGGTCGGCCTCGTTCGCGGTGACCAGAAGATCGAGCGACGGAATGGCGACCATGCCCTCGGGCGCGATACCCGACGGCAGAAGCTGCGTCAGGACCGGCACGGCTGGGTCGGTCACGTCATAGACCCCGACCACCGATCCGCGTTCGGAGGCGACGAAGACCGTCGGCGTGCCGCCGAACGTTGCAACTTCGATCGTCTCCGGCTCGACCCCCTTGGCGTCAGAGCGCTTGTCGGGGTAGTGGCCGATCTCGGCCACGGCATATTCAAAGCTGGTGTCGCTGTCGTAGACGACGGAACCGTCCTTGGCGAAGATCGTCCAGCCGCGCGATCCGCCTTCGTAATCGCCTTCGTTGGCCGTCACGATCAGGTCGTTGCCCAGCCACTTCACACCGTCCGGCTCGCGCTTGCGGTCGGCCTGAGTCTCGGTGAAGCGCAGCGCGCCGCGCTCGTCGGTCAGGTCGACATTCTCAAGCGTGACGGCCCCGGCGCTGAAATGCCCCGCGACGGCACCATCGGCGCCGATCACAACGACATGGTTGTTTTCCTGAAGCGTCACGACGATCTCGCCCGCCTCGTTGACATCGACATATTCGGGTTCGGGATCTTCCGGCGCGATTTCGGCCAGCCCGGTCACCTCGATCTTCTGCATCGCCGCGCAGTCAGCGACGCCATCCGTCACCGGCAGCTTGACGACATAGCCGGCCGGCATCTGCGGGATCACACCGTCATTCAGGTCCTCGTCGCGCTCGTTCTCGATCGCGATGGCAAGGAAGCTGCCGTCCTTCGCCCGCGCCACCGAATCCGGCTGGCCGCCGAGATCGCATTCCGCGATGACCGACTTGCCCGCAAGGTCGACCGTCACCAGCTTGCCCGAAGGCGCGGTATAGCTTTCCGACGTGTTGACGGCGGAAAATGCGTGCGCGCCGATCACGACGGCCGTCGTCGGCTCCCCGCCCATCGCGATATTGCCGAGCGACTTCGGCGCCGCCGGGTCGGTGATGTCGACCATCCCGATCACGCCCAGCGGGCTGTCGGTATAGATCAGCGTCATCCCGTCCTCGGTCGCGCTGATGATCTCGGCCGAGCTTTCGCGCGCGACATCCTCGCCCTCGGCCATGTTGGCCGTGGTCGCGAAACTCGCGATGCGGTTGAAATTCGTCTCAGCCAGCGCGGGCAAGGCAGCCGCGAGCGCGAGGCCCGAGACCAGAAGCGTTTTCGTGGAGCGCATGATCCATCCCCCATATCCGGATATCGAGGTGACGGATGGAGGCTTTGCGCGACAGGAGCGTGACGGAAACGTAACGCTCCTGCGACAAGTTCAGATCAGCCGACGACGTTGAACGCGGGCCCGTAGGGATAGGCAGTGATATCCTCGTTCCCGTCCTCGGTGATGACGAGGATATCATGCTCACGGTAACCGCCGGCGCCCGGCTGGCCTTCGGGTATCGTCAGCATCGGCTCCATCGAGATCACCATGCCGGGTTCCAGCACGGTGTCGATATCCTCGCGCAGTTCCAGCCCCGCCTCGCGGCCGTAGTAGTGGGAAAGCACGCCGAAGGAATGGCCATAGCCGAAAGTGCGGTATTGCAGAAGCTGCCGCTCCTCGAAGAAGTCGTTGATCTTCGCGGTGACCTCTGCACAGGACACGCCGGGTTTCAGAAGGCTCATCCCGTATTCGTGGGCGGCGACGTTGGCCTCCCAGATCTTTAGGCTCGCCGCATCGACCTCGCGCACGAACATCGTCCGTTCCAACGCGGTGTAGTAGCCCGAAATCATCGGGAAGGTGTTGAGCGAGAGGATATCGCCGACTTGAAGCTGCCGCGCCGTGACCGGGTTGTGCGCCCCGTCGGTGTTGATACCCGACTGGAACCAGACCCAGGTGTCGCGGTACTCGGCCTCCGGAAACCGCTTCGCGATCTCCAGTTCCATCGCGTCACGGCCGGCCATCGCCACGTCGATCTCGCGCGCGCCGGCCTTGACCGCGTCGCGGATCGCATAGCCGCCGACATCGGCGACATTCGCGCCGTGCTTGATCAGCGCGATCTCTGCCGCCGACTTGTGCATCCTCTGCCGCATCGTCGCCGGTGCGATATCGACCACATTCGAAGGAGACAGAAACGCCTTCAGCTTCTCCGACTGCAGCAGCGTCAGATGGTCGCCCTCGTAGCCGATCACCCGGCCCGGCCCCGTCACCGACAGGATCGCGCGCCAATAGTTGTCACGTTGCCAGTCGGTGTAGGTAATGTTGTCGCCGTGGCTGCGCCGCCAGGGCTGCGCCGCGTCGATGCCCGCGCTGATCGTCACGTCCTGCGTCGCGGTAACGACAAGCGCGTAAGGCCGACCGAACGAGCAGTAGAGGAAGCCGGAATAGTAGGCGATGTTGTGCATCGAGGTGAGGACGACCGCCTCCACCCCCATCGCGTCCATGATCGTGCGCAACCCGCCAAGCCGCTGGTCGTATTCCGACGCGGCGAAGGGCAGGACCTTCTCACCCTGGTGAAAGCGGTATTGTTCAGGACGTTCCATAGTTCAGACCTCACGTTGTGGGGTCCGGCCTTGCAACGCGGAACCCCGAAAGGTCCCGGCGTACAGGACTGCGGCGGAGCGATCTCCGCAAGCATCGGGGCCATGCCCCTGCGGCGACGCCATCGCCACGGGCTCGGGTCGGGTTCTAGCGGGTGTTGCGCGGCGCGGCTAGCGGGAAAGCGACATCCGGCAGTGGCGGTTGCGTCTTCGCGCCACCCCTTGCGGCGCAGAAGAATTGACTTTCCCCTCACCCGGCCACAGTGGATAACCATGACCGCTGACACATGGACGACCGCACTGGGATGGATCGGCGACGGCCTGTCCGCACTCTTGTCGCCCGGCGGTTACTGGGCTGTCGGCTCGACCTTGGCCGTCCTGATCCTGACCAAGCTGCTCTACGGATCGCGCTGACACGCGCGGCGCGAAACGCGCGCTTCCCCCACTGGACCGCCACGCAGCTTGCCCCTAGCCTCGGCGCGGAAAGGGACAGGATGACACGCTACCTCCTCAGACGCCTGATCTCGCTGGCTGTGAGCCTCCTGGTGGCAAGCCTTGTGATCTTTGCTGTGATCGAGGTGGTCCCCGGCGATCCGGCCTCCTACATGCTCGGCCTCAACGCGTCGGAGGACACCGTGGCGGCGCTTCGCGACCGTCTCGGCCTGAATGAGCCGGTGGGCCTGCGCTACCTCCACTGGGTTGCCGGCATGGCGCAGGGCGATTTCGGCCAGTCCTACACCTACAAGGTTCCAGTCGCCGATCTCGTGGCCGACCGGCTCGTCGTTTCCCTGCCGCTCGCTCTCTACGCCCTCGCCCTTGCCGTTCTTGTCGCTTTTCCCGCCGGGCTTCTCGCAGCATCCCGGCGGGGTCGCGCCGCGGATACGGCGGTAATGGGGGCCACTCAGGTCGGCATCGCGCTGCCGAACTTCTGGTTTGCGATGCTTCTCGTCCTCACCTTCGCACTCCACTGGCAGATCTTTCCGGCAGGTGGCTTTCCCGGCTGGACCGACCCTTGGACGGGCCTGCGCGCGCTGACTCTCCCAGCCGTGGCGCTGGCCCTGCCGCAGGCCGCCATCCTCGCCCGCGTCTTGCGTTCCGCCCTGATCGAGACGCTGGGGCAGGACTACATCCGCACCGCCCGCGCCAAGGGCCTGACGCGTGGCCAGACCATGCTCCGGCACGCACTCAGGAATGCGATGATCCCGGTGCTGACGATCCTTGGCATGCAGTTCTCCTTCCTCCTCGCCGGGGCGATCATCATCGAGAATGTCTTCTACCTCCCCGGCCTCGGCCGTTTGATCTTCCAGGCGATTACGCAGCGCGACTTGATCGTGGTGGAAAGCGTGGTGATGATCCTCGTCTTCGCCGTGATCCTCGTGACCTTTCTCGTCGATCTCGCCTACGCCGCCATTGATCCGCGCCTGAGGAAACGGGAATGAGGCTCGCTTTCACCCTTGGACTGGCGCTCTCGCTTGCCGCACTGTCCGCTACGCTGGTCTCGCTGGTCTGGACCCCCTACGACGTCACGACCCTCTCCATCGCGAACAAGTTGCAACCGCCCTCGCCCGACCATTGGCTCGGCACCGATCACTTCGGTCGCGACATCGCCTCCATGCTGATGGCGGGCGCGCGCACCTCCATCGCCGTCGCGCTCGTCGCGGTCGGTATCGGCATGGGTCTAGGCGTGCCCCTCGGCCTGCTGGCGGCCGCGAACCGGGGCAGCATGACGGATGAGGTCGTGATGCGCAGCAACGACCTGATCTTCGCCTTCCCCTCGCTCGTGATCGCGATCCTTATCACCGCCGTCTTCGGCCCCTCCGCCGTCAACGCGATCATCGCAATCGGCATCTTCAACATCCCCGTCTTTGCCCGCTTCACGCGCGGCGGCGCGCTGTCGCTCTGGACGCTCGACTACATTCGCGCCGCCGAGGTCGCCGGCAAGGGGCGCGTCCGCATCTCCGCCGAGCATATCCTGCCCAATATCGCGAACCTGCTGATCGTGCAGGGCACCATCCAGTTCTCGCTCGGCATCCTCGCCGAGGCCGGGCTCTCTTATGTCGGCCTTGGCGCCCAGCCCCCGACACCCTCCTGGGGCCGGATGCTGGCCGAAGCGCAGACGATGGCGACCATCGCCCCCCATGTCGCGATCTTCCCTGGCCTTGCCATCGTGCTGACGGTGCTCGGCCTCAACCTTCTCGGCGACGGTCTGCGCGACCGTCTCGACCCCCGCCTGAGGCATGCGCCATGAGCCTGCTTTCGGTCCGTGACCTGTCGCTCACGTTCCGCGCGGCGCCGATCCTTTCCGGCGTCTCCTTTGACATCGCCCCGGGCGAGGTCTTCGGCCTCGTCGGTGAAAGCGGGTCCGGCAAGTCGATGACGGCGCTGGCGGTTATGGGTCTCCTGCCCAACGGCAGTACAACCTCCGGACAGGCCGGGTTCGCGGGAGAAAACCTTCTGAGCCTGACCGAGCGCCGGATGACTGCGATCCGCGGCAATGAGATCGGCATGATCTTTCAGGAACCGATGACGGCGCTGAACCCGATGAAGACCATCGGCGATCAGGTGGCGGAGACGCTGCTGATCCACCGCGCCGCGTCGCGCACGGAGGCCCGCACCACGGCCCGCGAAAAGCTCGCCCGCGTCGGCCTGCCCGAAGATCGCTTTCCCCTCTCGCTTTACCCGCACGAGCTTTCGGGCGGTCAGCGCCAGCGCGTTGCCATCGCCATGGCCATCGCACTCCGTCCACGGCTGCTCATCGCCGACGAACCCACGACAGCCCTCGATGTCACCACGCAGGCACAGATCCTCGACCTGCTGAAGGGGCTGACCCGGGACGAGGATATGGCCTTGATGCTCATCACCCATGACCTCGCCGTCGTGGCGGGCATGGCTGAACATGTCGCGGTCATGCAGGCCGGGCAGATCGTCGAACAGGGCGCGACAGAGGCGGTGTTCCGCACCCGGTCGCAGGACTATACCCGCAGGCTTTTCGCGGCATCGGACCACCGACCGGTCCGCAAAACCACTGTCCGCGAAGGCACGCTGCTCGCCGTGGAGGGGGCTGTGCGCGAATACACGCTCCCCCGCCCATCGGCCTTTGCACCACACCCGAAACTGCGTGCCGTCGACGATGTCAGCCTGACGATCCGTCCGGGCGAAAGCCTCGGCCTTGTCGGCGAAAGCGGTTGCGGCAAGTCGACGCTAACGCGCGCCATCCTCGGCCTCGATCAGTTGCAAAGCGGCGCGATCCGGCTTGACGGACAGGCGGTCAGCGCGGGCCACACGATGCCCGCCGGCCTTCGCGCCCGGATGCAGGTGGTCTTCCAGGACCCGTATGGCAGCTTCAACCCCCGCCACCGCGTCGCCCGCCTCGTCGCCGAGCCCTTCCACCTGACCGGGACGCCGCCCGACGCCCGCGACCGCGTGGCGGCGGCGCTGGAGGAGGTCGGCCTTCAGGCCGGCGACATGGACAGGTTCATCCACGAATTCTCCGGCGGTCAGCGCCAGCGGATCGCCATTGCCCGCGCGCTGATCATCCGCCCCGACCTGATCGTGCTGGATGAGGCCGTCTCCGCCCTCGATGTCCGCGTGCGCGCTCAGGTGCTCGACCTGCTGGCCCGGCTTCAGGAAAGCCACGGCCTCGCCTATCTCTTCATCAGCCACGACCTTTCCGTCGTGCGCTCGATCACCGACCGGGTGCTCGTCATGCAGTCGGGCCGCATTGTCGAGGAAGGCGCGACCGAAGAAATCTTCGCCGCACCGCACCACGCCTATACCAAGCGCCTGATAACGGCGACGCCCCGCATACCCGACGACTGGAAGGAGGACAGCCATGCCCGCCGGACCTGAAATCGACCGCCTCTGGTTCGACCCTGCCGAAATGCTGATCGGCGGGGCCTGGGTTCCAGCGTCGCAGACGCTGCCGGTCGAGGACCCCTCGACGGGGTCCGAGATCGGACGACTCGCCCGCGGCGGGGCCGGGGATGTCGACGCCGCGGTCGCGGCGGCCGTGGCCGCGCGGCAGGGCGACTGGGGCCGGATGACCGCCGCCGAGCGCGGCCGCATCCTGGCCCGCATCGGCCGGATGGTGCTTGAGCGTGCCGATGATCTTGCCGTGATCGAGGCGATGGATGTCGGCAAGCCGCTGAAGCAGGCGAGGGCCGATGCGGTTGCGCTCGCCCGCTACATGGAATTCTACGCCGGCGCCGCCGACAAGGTCATGGGCGAGACGATCCCTTATCTCGACGGCTACACCGTCTATACACTCCGCGAACCCCACGGCGTCACCGGCCATATCGTCCCCTGGAACTACCCGATGCAGATCGTCGGCCGCTCTGTCGGGGCGGCACTCGCCATGGGCAATGCCTGCGTGCTGAAACCGGCGGAAGAAGCCTCGCTCACAGCCCTCGCCTTCGCCCGCATCGCGATGGAGGCCGGGCTGCCGCCCGGCGCCCTCAATGTCGTGACGGGCCTGGGCGAGGAGGCGGGCGCGGCGCTTTCCTCTCATCCCGGCGTCCATCACCTCAGCTTCACCGGCTCCGTCGCCGTCGGCCGACTGATCCAGACAGCAGCCGCCGCCAATATCGTCCCCGTCACGCTGGAACTTGGCGGCAAAAGCCCGCAGCTCGTCTTCGCCGATGCCGATCTCGACGCGGCGCTGCCCTTCCTCGTCAATGCCGGTATCCAGAATGCCGGCCAGACCTGCTCCGCCTCCTCGCGCATCCTCGTCGAACGGTCCCGCTACAACGAGGTGGTGGAACGCATGGCCACCCGGTACGCCGCGCTGAGGGTCGGCCCGGCGCGCGCCGATCTCGATGTCGGCCCGCTCATCTCAGCCCGCCAGAAAGAGATCGTCGCGGGCTTCCTTGCCATGGCGCCCGAAGGCTCCGTCGCCGCGAAGGGCACCGTCGTCGCAGACGCCCCCGAGGGCGGCCACTACGTCGCGCCCACGCTTCTGGCCGGCCCCGGCCCCGACCATCCGCTGTCGCGGGACGAGATCTTCGGCCCCGTGCAGGTGGTGATCCCCTTCGACGGCGAGGACGAGGCAATCGCCATCGCCAACGGCACCGACTACGGCCTCGTCGCCTCGGTCTGGTCCGAGAATGGCGGCCGCCAGATGCGGATGGCGAAGCGGCTTCGCGCGGGCCAGGTCTTCGTCAACAACTACGGCGCGGGCGGCGGGGTGGAACTGCCCTTCGGCGGCGTCGGCAAGTCCGGCCACGGGCGGGAAAAGGGGTTCGAGGCGCTTTACGGCTTTTCGGTGTTGAAGACGGTGGCCGCCCGTCACGGATAGGCCGGCCTCAACCCACCCGCTCGATCAGCGCCATCGCGGCGGCCGGATTGGCGACTTTGTGGCCCGAGATCACATAAAGGAAAACGTCGCGCGACCCCGTCGCCAGTTCGCGGGCCTTGACCGCCCAACGGTCGAGCGCAGCGGGGGAATAACCGAGCGGTTCTTCCTCGGAGGTTCCCATGATCCTGAGATAGGCGAAATCCGTCGTCGCCTCGGCAATCTCGGGAAAGGCGCTGTCGCCCGCCTGCACGATGGCGACCCCGTGTTCCCGCACCAGCGCGGCGCATTCGGGCGCGCGGAAACTTTCGTGCCGGACCTCGACCGCATGGCGGATCGCCCGCCCCCCGTCCGATTTCGGTAGAAGCGCGAGGAAGGCCGCGAAATCGTCGGGCTCGAAAGTCTTCGTCGCCATGAACTGCCAGTTGACCGGGCCGAGCTTGGCGCCAAGCTGCAGGACGCCGCTCTCGAAAAACCGGGTCACCGACTCACCCGCCTCGGCCAACACCCGCCGGTTGGTCGCGAATCTCGGCCCCTTGAGCGCGAAGACAAAGTTGTCCGGCGTCTCGTCGTGCCATTTCTGAAAGCTCTCGGGCTTTTGCGAGCCGTAATAGGTGCCGTTGATCTCGATCGAGCTCAGCCGCGCGGCGGCGTAGTCCAGCTCGCGCTTCTGCGGAAGGCCGGGAGGGTAGAAGGTGCCCCGCCAGGGCGCATAGGTCCAGCCGCCGATGCCGATACGGATCCTGCCTGCCATGCGCGCCTCCCTCGATTGCGCGAGTGTAGCGCGGAACGTGCCCGCCTCCGAGCGGGAATCGGGGTTGCCTTTGCGCGCGGATCGGGCAGGCTTTGTCCCGGACAAGGGGAGAGAGGGCGGATGCGCCTGGCAGGAAAGACGGCCATCGTCACCGGCGCGGGATCGGGATTCGGCGCCGGGATCGCCCGCAAGTTTGCGGCCGAAGGCGCGCGCGTTCTGGTCGCCGATATCGACGAGGAGGCCGCGCATGCCGTGGCGGGCGAGATCGGCGGCCTCGCCCTTCGGGTCGATGTCGCCTCGGGCGAGAGTGTCGCGGCTCTGGCGGACGCGGTGCACGCCGCCTTCGGCACGCCCGATATCCTGGTGAACAATGCCGGCATCACCCATCTGCCCGCGCCGATGGAGGAGGTGAGCGAGGCCGATTTCGACCGGGTCTTCGCGGTCAACTGCAAGTCGGTCTTCCTGATGGCGCGCGTCTTCGTGCCCGCGATGAAGGCGCGCGGCGCGGGCGCGATCCTCAACGTCGCCTCGACGGCGGGGCTTTCGCCCCGGCCGCGGCTGAACTGGTACAACGCCTCGAAGGGCTGGATGATCACGGCGACCAAGGCGATGGCGGTGGAGCTGGCGCCGGCCGGGGTCCGCGTCAACGCGATCTGCCCCGTGGCGGGCGAAACGCCGCTTCTGAAGAGCTTCATGGGCGAGGACACACCCGAGATGAGGACGAAGTTCCTCGCCACGATCCCGATCGGCCGGTTCTCGACTCCGGAGGACATGGGCAATGCGGCGGCGTTCCTTTGTTCGGACGAGGCGGAGATGATCACCGGCGTGGCGCTCGAGGTCGATGGCGGGCGCTGCATCTGAGGGCGGCCGGGGGTTTTCCACCCCCGGACCCCCGTGAAGTATTTGGGGCAATATGAAAGGGGACGCGATGCAGGTCGTCAATCTGGCGGAGAAGCTGGCGCTGTTCGACAGCCATTGGGACCCGAAGGTGGTGGCCTCCTACAACGGCAACGACATCATGGTGGTGAAGTTCCAGGGCGAGTTTCCTTTCCACGACCACCCCGACACCGACGACTTCTTCCTGGTGATCGAGGGCGAGGTGATGCTGGATGTGGAGGATGGGACCCATATCCTCGGGCCGGGCGAGTTGTTCGTCGTGCCGAAGGGGGTGCGCCACCGGCCGCGCGCGGAGAGCGAGGCGAAGGTCCTGCTTATCGAGCCGGCGGGCACACCCAATACCGGCGATCCGGCGACGGCAGCGGCGAAGGAGCGGATCTGATGCGTCCGGGCGCGCGGAACCTGATCACCGATGTCGCGGGGCTTCGCGTCGGCAATGCCGAGGATCATGGCATCCGGAGCGGGGTGACGGTGCTTGTCGGCGAGAAACCCTTCACCGCCGCCGTCCATGTGATGGGCGGGGCGCCGGGGACGCGCGAGACCGATCTGCTCGCCCCGGACAAGCTGGTGCAGGAGGTCGATGCGCTCGTCCTTTCAGGCGGGTCGGCCTTCGGGCTCGACGCGGGCTCGGGCGTGGCGGATGCGCTTCGCGCGCAGGGCCGGGGTTTTGCCGTGGGCGACCAGAGGGTGCCGATCGTGCCGGGGGCGATCCTGTTCGATCTGTTGAACGGCGGCGACAAGAACTGGCGGGAAAACCCCTACAAGGCGCTCGGCAGGGCGGCACTGGCGGCGGCGGGGCCGGATTTCGCGCTCGGCACGGCCGGGGCGGGAACCGGTGCGCTGACGCATGACCTGAAGGGCGGGCTTGGGTCGGCCTCGACCGTGCTGGACAGCGGCATCACCGTCGGCGCCCTCGTCGCCGTCAACGCCATCGGATCGGTCACTGTGGGCGGGGGGCCGCATTTCTGGGCCGCGCCCTGGGAGATCGGCGGCGAGTTCGGCGGGCTCGGCCTGCCTTCCGGTTTCGCGCCGGATCATGAGCCGCCGCTGATGAAGCGCGCGGGCGAGGCGACGACCATCGCCATCGTCGCGACCGACGCGGCGCTGAGCCAGGCCGAGGCGCAACGCATGGCGACGGCGGCGCACGACGGCATGGCCCGCGCCATCGTGCCCTCGCACACGCCGGTCGACGGCGATCTCGTCTTCGCCGCCGCCACCGGGACGCGAAGGCTCACCGATCCGATGGCTGATACGTTCCTCATCGGCCATGCCGCCGCGGCCTGCCTTACCCGCGCCATCGCCCGCGCGGTCTTTCTGGCCGAGGTACGCGCGGGCGATGTGATGCCGACCTGGGGGGCGCGGTTCGGCGATGACTGACGACAGGCTTTACACCGACGCGGCACTCGCCCGGTTCTATGATCTAGACAATGACTGGACCGAGGATCGAAGCTTCTGCCTTCGCCTCGCCCAAGGCTGTGCCAGCGTGCTCGACCTCGGTTGCGGAACGGGCGAGCTGGCCATCCGCATCGCGGCCGAGACCGACGCCGAGGTCAGTGCCGCCGATCCGGCGCGCGCGATGCTCGACCTCGCCCGGGCTAAGCCGGGGGCGGGGCGGGTAAGCTGGGTCGAGGCGGATGCACGGCGGCTGGACCTCGGCCGTCAGTTCGATCTTGTCGTGATGACCGGCCACGCTTTCCAGGTCTTCCTGACCGATGCCGACCGCGCGCTCTGTCTTGCCGCCATCGCCCGCCACCTCGCGCCCGAAGGTTGCTTCGTCTTCGACAGCCGCAACCCGGCGGCGCGGGAATGGGAGGCATGGCGTCCGGACCTGACGCTGCGCGAGATCACAGACCCGGAACTCGGTCCTGTCGCCGCCTGGGACGACGTGGACTGGGACGCGAAGCGGCAGGCCGTGACCTACGAGACCGCTTACCGCGTCAACGCCGACGGGCGCGAATTCCGCGCCAGATCGCGGATCGGCTTTCCTTCCCTCGCGGTGCTTGACCGCCTGATCGCGGCTGCGGGTCTGCGCGTCGAAAGCTGGCTCGGCGACTGGTCCGGCGCGCCGCTCGGTCCAGACAGCCCGGATTTCATCCCGCTCGGCCGCCGCGCCTGAGGGTCAGCCGAGAAGTGCGCTCATCAACGGGCTGTCGGGCCGCTCCAACCCTTCGATGACATCGAAATGGTGCTTGCCGGGATCGACCGTGACCGGGCAGGCCCAGGCATTGCCGAGCCGCCGCGCCTGATCGAGGAAGACCGGACGCTCCGCCCCACCGACCCAGACACGGACCGGCACGCCCGGCCGGCGGGCGAGCAGAGCGGGACTCTCGGCCATCCCCTCCGCGTCGTCGATCCGGAGATCTGAATTCATCGACGTCTCGCACAACTGCCGGAGATCGGAAAGGGGCGAGATCGGCACGATCCCCGCAACGCGCGCAGCCACATCATCGGCAAGCATGCCGGGGCAGGCCATCCGCGCGGACAGATGACCGCCGGCCGAATGACCACTTATCACGACCGGCCCCGCGACCTCTGCCGCTGCCGCCACAACCGCCGCCGCGATCTGCCGGGTCATGTCGGCGATCCGCGCCGCCGGCGCGAGTGTGTAGGCCGGCATCGCCACGGCCCAGCCGCGCGCTATGGCCCCGGAGGCGAGATGCGAGAAATCGTGCGGTGAAAAGCGCAGCCAGTAGCCGCCATGGACGAAGACCATTAGCCCCGCCGGATCGGCCTCTGGCAGGAAGAGGTCGAACCACTCCGCCGCCCGGTCGCCGTAGCGCAGGCCGGGTCGCGTGATCGAAGACGCGCGGAGGGCTGCCGCTCTTTCCGCCCAGCGTTGCGGGTAGGCGTCGCCGCCCGGAATAAACTTTGCATTCGCGAAGGCCTCGTCATATCTCATGGGCAGCATCCTCGCACGGCCGGCCGATACTGGACATTCGGGTCCGCCTCGTGCATTTGATCAAATTAAAGTTCACAGGGGGGTTCCCATGCTCGATTCCGTCACCGACCTTCGGTCGCGTCTGAAAGACCCGTCGCTTCTCGTAACGCAGGCCTATGTGGCGGGGCAATGGGTGGACGCCGATGACGGCGCTACCTTCCCCGTGACGAACCCGGCGCGAGGCGACGTGATCTGCACCGTGCCCGACCTTGGCCGGGCCGAAACCGCCCGCGCCATCGAGGCCGCCGACAAAGCCCGCCACGAATGGGCGGCCCGCACCGGCAAGGAACGTGCGGCCGTGCTGCGCAAATGGTACGACCTGATGGTCGAGAATGCGGACGATCTAGGCGCGATCCTGACCGCCGAGATGGGCAAGCCGCTTGCTGAGGCGAAGGGCGAGGTGCTTTACGGCGCCTCCTTCGTCGAATGGTTCGCCGAAGAGGCCAAGCGCGTTTATGGCGAAACGATCCCCGGCCACCAGCGAGACAAGCGCATCACGGTCATCAAGCAGCCGATCGGGGTCGCGGCCTCGATCACGCCGTGGAACTTCCCCAACGCGATGATCGCGCGGAAGGTTGCCCCGGCGCTGGCCGTGGGCTGCGGCTTCGTCGCCCGCCCGGCAGCGGAAACGCCGCTCTCGGCGCTCGCCATGGCGCTTCTGGCCGAACGCGCGGGCGTGCCGGCCGGGCTCTTCTCGGTCGTGACCTCGACCAAATCCTCGGCCATCGGCAAGGAGTTCTGCGAGAACCACGCTGTGAGGAAGCTGACCTTCACCGGCTCGACCGAAGTCGGGCGCATCCTGCTGCGCCAGGCGGCCGACCAGGTCATGAAATGCTCGATGGAGCTTGGCGGCAACGCGCCCTTCATCGTCTTCGACGACGCCGACCTCGACAAGGCGGTCGAAGGCGCCATGATCTCCAAGTTCCGCAACAACGGCCAGACCTGCGTCTGCGCCAACCGCATCTACGTGCAGGCCGGTGTCTATGACGCCTTCGCCGAGAAGCTCGCGGCGGCGGTCGCGAAGCTGAACGTCGGCGACGGGCTGAACGATGGCGTGACCACCGGCCCGCTGATCAACGAGGCGGCCGTGGAAAAGGTCGAGGAGCATATCGCGGACGCGCTGGCCGGCGGCGGCCATGTCGTGACCGGCGGCAAGCGCCACGCCCTCGGCGGCACCTTCTTCGAGCCGACCGTCGTGACCGGCATCACGCCCGAGATGAAGGTCTCCACCGAAGAGACGTTCGGCCCACTCGCGCCGCTCTTCCGGTTCGAGACGGAGGAAGAGGTGATCAGCCTCGCCAACGCCACCATCTTCGGACTGGCGAGTTACTTCTTCGCCCGCGACATCGGCCGCATTACCCGCGTGCAGGAGGCGCTGGAATACGGCATGGTCGGCGTCAATACCGGCCTGATCTCGACCGAGGTCGCACCCTTCGGCGGCGTCAAGCAGTCCGGCCTTGGCCGCGAAGGCAGCCACCACGGCGTCGAGGACTATCTTGAAATGAAGTATATCTGCCTGTCGATCTGAACTGGCATCAAGTGACGACTGGAAACGGGGGCCATATGGTCCCCGTTTCTTTATGGGGAACCCTGCTGCCCTGAATATTTGCGTCGGTTGACCAGCTGGAAACACAGCATCCCGAAACCGCCGCTGGACACTCCCGCAAGCGCAACCTACGGTTCAGCGCGGCGTCCACACGCAAATCGGGAAAGACATACCTGAATGAAATTGTTTAACTTTCTGGCCACCGCGCTCGCCCTTTCCGTGCTTGCGTCCGCTGCTTCTGCGGAAATCGTCAAACGCAAGGGCAGTTCTGCTTTCATCGGCACATTCGGGTCGTGGTACGTAACCAAGACGACGTTCGAAGATGGATCGCGGGCCTGTTTCGCGCATAACCTGCAACGCAACCGCAACCTGCCCCGCCTTTCGATCCTGTCGGTCATTGGTGGCGAGTATCCGGGCCCGTGGGTCCAGTACGAAGGGCAATACGGCTTTGCGCCCGGCGCGGCGGTCGACCTGACGATCGGCAGTTTCGCGACCAAGATGAAGAACGGGCCCCAGGATACCGACGCGGTCCTCACGCCACTCAGCGAAAAGGCGGCCGTGCAGATCGTGAACGCCCTGCTCGACCTGGAGAAAGCCGGGCAGAGGTTCTTCTACGTAAGCGGGGACGCGGGGCGGACCTACAAGTTCAATATCGGCGGCACTGCCAAAGTTGTGGGCTATCTCGAACGGAACTGCGCGTTCGAACACTGACAACGGGCGGCGCGGCGCGTGTTTGGCCGCCGCGTTATCCGATAGCACCCGGCCGATTTTGCCTAGCAACGCGGTCGGGTCCAGTTTGGCTGCATCACGTTCGCTTCCATCTGGAGATCATCAAATGCTGCCCAAACTCCGCACGACCGCAACCGCAATTGCCGCCACCCTTTCGCTCGGCCTTACCATGCCCGCGCCGGCCCATGCATGGGGCGAAAAAGAGCAAAACGCCCTTGCCGCCATCACGGCCGCCGGGATCATCGGCACGTTGGTCTACCAGAACAACAAGCGCCGCGCGTCGGGACCGATCAACCGGGCGCCCAGCTATTACCAGCCGACCTACCAGCAACCGACCTATCAGCAGCCGCGCTATCAGGAACCTGCACGCTATCAGGCCCCGGCGTCCAGCGGCCTCTACGCGACGCCCGCCGCGCGCGCTTTCAACGGCCTGCCCGCAGGCGAACGGCGCCTCGTGCAATCGCGGCTTGCCGGATGGGGCTACTACCACGGCGGTATCGACGGCGCATTCGGCCCGCAGACCTATCGTGCCATCACCGCCTATGCGGGCGACACCGCGGGGACGGATCAGATTTCGACCGTCGCGGGGGCCTATGACTTCTACACGCAGCTCATCCGCTGACGAGCGTTGGGACTACAGCGTTTCGGGGTTACGTTGCATCGGAATTCGAACCTGTTTCGTTCGAATTCCGATGGGTGCTGTTTCAATCGAAACCCGAAACACTTCAGTCCGCGACCGCCCTTTCTACCTCGGGCGCGAGGTTCCAGCTGAAGCCGACCGAATCCTCGATACGGCGGGCATCGCGAATGACGCCCGCCACCGCATCCGCCGGCACCACCCGCTCCCGAGTCTCGAAACGCCACTCCATGCGCAGGCGTCCGTCACTAGGCGCGCGCCCGGAGTAGGTATAGGCGAAGGCGGGGTTTACGATCTCTACCCGCTCCGGCGGATTGAAGCTGATCGGAGCGTTCGTGACCTCGACAACGTGGCGATGCGCCTTCGGCCCGCCCGCGGTCAGCGGCGTCCGACGCTGACCGGACTGGAAATCGGGGAAGTAGTTTCCGAAATCCTCGGCCGCGAAATAGAAGTCTTCCTCCAGCCCAGATCCCAGAAGCGCCGGTGCCGGGATCACGTAGCGCTCCTCCATCCGCACGATGTTCGCATCCCGGTCATCGGTCAGGCTCACGGCCATGACCTGCCGGATACCGGGATAGCGCCGCGAATAGAAATCAAGGAAATCGCGGCTGATCCGGTCATGCGGCTCGGTCGCCCAGCGGTAGCGCCGCGAATTGGCGGATGTGCCGCGGTATTCGGACGATACCGTAAGGAAAACGCCGAGCATCGAGAACGAATACCGCTCTGTCGTGCGGCTGTCCCAGCCATCGCGGCCCGACACGTCGATCCGTTCCAGCGCCCGCTGATCCGCACCGGTCAGCGGCAGCGCGTACCCGTAGTCGGGCGGCGACGCGATGTCGATCCGGCCACCTTCATGCGACGCGGTCGGATCCGCCCAGTAGCTCCGGCCGTCGATGTCCAGGCGGACGATCACATGGTCGAATGCGCCAAGCGACGGCTGCGCCGCAGGCAACGCGTAGCCCCGGTCAAGGTCGGTCAGCGCCGGATAGGCGGTGATCCCCAGATCCGAGAGCAGCACCCGCAGCAGTAGCGCCTTGTCCTTGCAGTCGCCGAAGCCCTGCCCTGCCACGACCATCGGCGGTCGTGCGAAGTAACCGCCGGCGCCGACCTCGATCCCGACATAGCGTATTTCATCCTGGACCAGCCTCAGCGCCGCCGTGGCGCGCCCCACGGCATCCGGATGCGCAGCCCGGATCGCCGCGACCTTCGCGTCCCATTCCGGCGGCAGGGGATAGTCGGCGAGGTAGTAGGGCGATAGCGCCGCGGCAAGCGGCGACCAGTCCGACCAAGCGCCGTATTGCAAGATCGCGTCAGGTTCCGCCTCGACGGGCGTCATCTCTTCCTCCGGCGGCGGCACATGGCCGACGCGGCGCCATTCGTGGCGCACGGTGGCCCCCTCCGCCACCTCCTCATGGCTCACGCGATCTGGCAACGCCGCCGCGTGGAAGGGCCACGCGGCCGGCCAGTGCGCCACGTGGCGCACCATCCCGACGGGAACGCTGAACTCCAGCCGCGACCATGCGGCCTGATTGGCACCGTCCAGAATCGGTGTACGGCGATGCAGGAAAGCGGCATCGACGATATCCCCTACCCTGAGGTCAGGGATCTGAAGATGCGCCGTCAGTGTGCCGTCGATGATACCGGCCTCAAGACGGGTCTCCCGCCGGAAGATTTCGCTCGCCAATTCGTCCCGGTAGGAGATCGTCCTGCCATCGCGATGCACGTCAAGCCTCGTCAGGCTCAATGTCTCGAAAGCCGGGTCGAAATCGCTCGACACCGCCGCCGCCTCTTCCAGCCCCGCGCGATCCGTCACCTGGGTGACCAAACGGAAATGCGTCAGCCGCTCCTCCCCCTCCCACGCGACCTGCGTATCGGCGAGCATGTAGTAGACACCACCGCCGGAAGCCCGGACCAATGCCGGATCGGCCTCGGGAATTTCCGCAGTCTCGACCCAGCCCGGCGGATCGGCGCGCAGCAATTCCGCTGCGAACGCGGCCGGAGCGATCAGGATCAGAACAATGAGGCCGAAAATACGGCGCATATCAATTCATCCTCTGGGAATAACTAAATAAAATATTACTCCCGAGGGGCCGGAGCGGCAAGGAATCCGGTACTCATCCGGTGCTCCGGTCGCCGGTTCCGGCGCAGACGGCCGACTGTCGCGCGGATGGAAACCGGGACCGCCCTTCCGGCTGGCCGAAAATTTTCCTTCCGGATCGCCAAGGATTGACGACCGGCCCGCGTCATAGTTCCGTCATGCGTATGGAAACCCCCGACGAGGCCCTGGTGAGCGCCGCCGCGAACGGAGACCGCGACGCCTTCGCGGCGCTTCTCGCGCGGCACTACGATCGGGTACACGGGCTTTCGTTCCGCCTGACCGGATCGAAGGCCGAAGCCGAGGACCTGACGCAGGACATCTGCCTGGCGCTTCCGGCCAAGCTTGGGAGTTACCGGCAGGAGGCGCGGTTCACCACCTGGCTTTACCGGGTCACGGTGAACGCGGCCCATGACCGCCGCCGCCGGATGGCGACGCATAGGAAGGCCGCCGACGGCTGGGGCGACTGGGAACTCGCGCGCCGGGCCGAGATCGACGCGGCGGCCGAGGCGCAGGACTGGCTGGCCGCCATGATGACGCGGCTACCACCGGAACTGAGGGACACGGTCGCGCTGACGCTGGGCGAGGAGCTGAGCCAGAAGGAGGCCGCCGAGGTGCTTGGCCTCTCCGAAGGCACGGTCGCCTGGCGGATGAGCGAGGTCAAGAAACGCCTGCGCGAGATGGCGCGGGCGGAGGGCATGCTATGAACGACGAGTTCGACAAACTCCGTGCGGGCCTCAAGGCCAACCCTGCCCCCGATCCGGCGGCAAAGGCCGAGGCGCTGCGGCTGGCGATGGAAAATTTCGACCGTCACCAAGAAACGGCACAGGTGACGCGTCCCAGTCAGGACCGCCCGCAAAGGGCGGGTGTTCTGACAGGAGTACGCGAGATGTTTTCCAAACTCACCACCCGCGGCGCGCTTGCCGCCACCGCCTCTGTAGCCGCGCTTGGCATCGGGGTCATGATCTGGCCGAGCCTTCAGCAAAACGATCTGCTGTCACCTGCAGCACCGCCGCTGGGTGAAACCTCTGCGACTGCCGACGGCGAAGCTCGCAACGAAGTCGCGCTTGTCGAGGAACCCATCGTTTCGGAGGAAATGGATCTGGGCGTCACAATGGAACCCGCGTTGGAGGTAGCCCCAGTCGATGAGGCCAACCACGCCGTGGAGCCCGATATGTCGTCGTCCGTGCCGTATGAAGCGCCGTCACCGATGGCGCGCGTTCGTCAGGCCGCGCCGGGTCAGTCGCCCGCCACCGATGGCACCGCCGTCGGAGCGATAGTGGGGCAGGCATTTGACGACGCCCTTTTCGGCGCTCCGCCGACGCTGCCGAAGGCGGAGACCGTCCTCTTACCCGAACCCGACACCGAGGCTTATTCCACCGACGCCCCGAACCCGGTGAAGATCGTGGCCGAGGAGCCGGTCTCCACATTCTCGATCGACACCGACACGGCGTCCTACTCGGTCATCCGCTCGTCCCTCACGAACGGCCAGCTTCCGCCGAAGGAAGCCGTCCGGATCGAAGAGATGGTGAACTACTTCCCCTACAACTACACCGCGCCCGAGGCGGGCGAGGCGCCATTCCGCGCCGCGTTCAGCCTCTTCCAGACGCCCTGGAACGAGAACACGCAGCTTCTGCGCGTCGGCCTGCAAGGCGATCTTCCGGCGCTGGACGACCGTCCGCCCCTGAACCTCGTCTTCCTGATCGACACATCGGGCTCCATGGACGACCCGAAGAAACTGCCGCTCCTGAAGCAGTCATTCGGCCTCATGCTCGGCCAGCTCCGGCCCGAGGATCGGGTCGCCATCGTCACCTATGCGGGCTCCGCCGGGCTGGTGCTGGAACCGACCGCGGCGTCGGACCGCGCCACGATCCTGACCGCGCTCGACCGGCTTGACGCAGGCGGTTCGACCGCCGGGCAGGAAGGGCTGCAGCAGGCCTATCAGGTCGCCGAAAGCATGGCCGAGGAAGGCGAGGTCAGCCGCATCCTTCTGGCCACCGACGGCGATTTCAACGTCGGTATCTACGACCCGGAGGAGCTGAAGGACTTCATCACCAAGAAGCGCGACAGCGGCACCTACCTTTCCGTTCTCGGCTTCGGGCGCGGCAATCTTGACGACGCGACAATGCAGGCGCTTGCCCAGAACGGCAACGGCACGGCGGCCTATATCGACACGCTTTCCGAAGCGCAGAAGGTGCTGGTCGATCAGCTTTCGGGCGCCCTCTTCCCCATCGCCGACGATGTGAAGATCCAGATCGAGTTCAACCCCGCCGCCGTCGCCGAATACCGGCTGATCGGCTACGAGACGCGGGCGCTGGCGCGGGAGGACTTCAATAACGACAAGGTCGATGCGGGCGAGATCGGCGCAGGCCACCAGGTGACGGCGCTTTACGAGATCACGCCTGTCGGCTCCCCCGCCCGCCTCTCCGATCCGCTGCGCTATGCGGCCCAGACCGAGCCCGAGGCGCATCCCTCCGAGCTTGCCTTCCTCAAGCTCCGCTACAAGAACCCGGGCGAGGACACCTCGACCCTCATCGAGACGCCGATCCCGGTCACGCCCGGCGAGGCCGACACCGATGCCCGCTTCGCAGCCGCCATCGCCGGGATGGGCCAGCTTCTGTCCGAACCAAAATACCTTGGTGATTGGGGCTGGGACGAAGCCATCGCCATGGCCGGCGGCGCGCGCGGAGACGATCCCTTCGGCTACCGGGCCGAAGCGGTGCAGCTCATGCGGCTCGGCCAAAGCCTGTCGCGCTGAACGGAGCCCGCGCACAGGTTATGCCGGAATCAAAAAGGGCGCGCAGATGCGCGCCCTTTCCCGTGGATGGCAGAACGATCAGGCTTCGGCCTTCTCGACCGCCTTCGCCTCGACCGTGTCGGATTTGGCGATCTCGATCCGCCGCGGCTTCAGCGCCTCGGGCACTTCGCGGGCGAGGTCGATATGCAGCATGCCGTCGGCATGGGTCGCACCGGTGACCTTCACATGATCGGCAAGCGCGAAACGCCGCTCGAAGGCGCGGGTCGCAATTCCGCGATGCAGGTAGGTCTTGCCTTCCTCCTCGGCCGCCTTGCGGGCCGAGACGAGAAGCGCGCCGTCCTTGACTTCGACCGCCAGTTCCTCACCGGAGAAGCCGGCGACAGCGATTGAGATGCGATAGGCGTTCTCATCGGTCTTTTCGATATTGTAGGGCGGGTAGCCGGGCTGGGCCACATCGGCCGAAAGCACCCGGTCCATCAGATCGGCGATCCGGTCGAAACCGACAGTCGCGCGGTAAAGCGGGGAAAAGTCGTAGTTGCGCATGGGTCATCCTCCATCGAGCGATACCTGATGTCCTCCCGGAACGGGACGGACGTTGAATGGCCGGAACCCTGAATCGGCACCCCGGCACGGCTGAGATGTGTCCCGCAACGGACGGTTTCAAGAGGTCAAGGACGGATGAAACGGGCGCCGCCCGACACCGTCGCGTCGCCCGGCGCGCGGATCTGCGGCAGGGAAGATGACGCGCCCCTGGGCGCCCCGCCCAAAGTGACCACCCCGTCACCATTGCGCAACGCACGCTTCAGGTCGGATACGAGGTCCGGCAGTTCCATCCCGAACGCCACCGTCCGGCCCTTGTCCTTCCGGCCGGCGGAGATGATCGAGATGATCCGCGGCCGTCCACCCTCGCGGTCGAAGACCGGCGCGCCAGAGGATCCGAAATACACATCGCAATCGAAGGCCAGCAACCCGTCCTGCCGCCCCAATACGCGACAGCCCGCCTGCCGCGACAGCGCGTCATCGCGGCCCTGCGCGAAGGACACGACGCTGACCTCTCGCGAACGCGGGCCGAGCGTTGCCACAAGGAAAGGTGCCGCCGTTGCGGCAGGAACCGGGTCGGCAAGCTCGATCAGCGCGACATCGTGGCGGACACTGGTCCGCCCGGTTGGCGCAGTCGTATCGTAGCTTGGATGAATCACGACCCGGCGCGCGGCGCGTTCCGCGATCGCGGCGCCGTCGCGCAAACCCGCCCGAAACCGCAGGATCGCGGGATCGGTAGAGACACCCGCACGCCGGTCATAGACGCAATGCGCGGCGGTCAAAACCAGATCGGTCGCGATGAGCGTTCCAGTACAATAGCCGTCCTTTCCGATTTCCACCCGCCCGACGGCCTCAAGCCCGAGCACGTCGTGGCGCAGCGTCAGGCGCTTCAGCGGCGCATCCGCCCGGGCGCCCGCGGATGCGAGCAGCAGTAGTACGACGGCCGCGGCGCGAAGGCCGATATGCGTCATGGCCGGACGAACTTGGCGCCGCCTGGCCCGCTCGCGTCCGAGGCGGGCAGGCCGGAGCCGGCGGTCACACTGCGGAAGGGCCGTTCTGCCGCCGCAAATGCGGCGCGAAGCTCGGACAGCGGCTGCGCCATCGCGGTACCAAGCGCGACGCGCGCCTTGTTCATCTCGGCCTTTGCCGACACGACCGAGACGATATGCGGAACGCCGCCCGACATCATGAAGATCGGTGCGCCCGAAGCGCCGTAATCCACCGAGCAGGACAGGACGAGAACACCGGGCTGACGCCCGAGAACTTCGCAGGTTTCTTCGAGAGACGGCGCTTCCGCCCGGTCCAGCGCGTAGGAGACGACGCTGACCTCATCTCCGCGCCGCGGGTCGCTGCCAATCTCGAACGGGCGGACCGACGGCAGCCGGATTGGCTGGTCGAGTTCCAGCAAGGCGAGGTCATAGGCCACGCGGTCGATCCGGTCGCGCCCCTCATAAACGTAGTCGGGGTGCGCCACCGCCCGCTTCACGCCGCGATAGGCCACTGCCCGGCCGTTGCGCCAGCCGGCAAGGAACTTGAATGCGTGGACGTCGACGGCCGCGCCCGACCTTTGGTCGAACAGGCAATGGGCCGCCGTCAGGACCAGCGCCGGGGCGATGAGCGTTCCGGTGCAGAAGGCGGAGTCGGATATGTCGATGCGTCCGACCGCTTCCCAGCCGCGCGTCGCATCCGCCGTGTCCAGCGACAGAACACCCGTTTCGTTGCCCGAAACGGCCATTGGCAGCAGCGCCACCATCATCGCGGCAAGAATCGTGCGCATCCCGTGGGTCCTTCCCTTGTCCGCTACATAGACGCGGGATGCGGCGAGAATGTGACCAAGGCGGCCTTCGGGACGCAAGGCCAAGCCAGGACGTGAAGCACGAAATATCACAATAAGTGATTTTTTATCAGATAGTTATGAGAAATCCCTATATTCGCCCGGCAAGTCCACGCGGACGCGGCCCGCCGGCTGCCCAGTCGAGCAGTTCGACCGTATGGACGACCGGAATCCCTGTTCCCGTCCCGATCTGTATCATGCAGCCGATGTTGCCGGCGGCGATGACGTCCGGTCGGCGCGCTTCCAGCGTCTCTATCTTTCGCCGTTTCAGCTCGGCCGAAATTTCCGGTTGCAGCAGGTTGTAGGTGCCCGCCGAACCGCAGCACAGATGCGGATCGGCAGGCTCCACCACCTCGAACCCGGCAGCCTTCAGCAGCGCCTTGGGCGCCGCCGTCACCTTCTGCCCGTGCTGGAGCGAACAGGCCGCATGGTAGGCGACGCGAAGCGGCTCGGGCGCAGTTCCACCCGGCGGCAGCCGCTGCAGTAGCTCGCTTACATCGCAAGCCAGTGCCGCGACCTCAGCGGCCTCGTCGGCCAGCGGGTCGTTGCGGAACATGTGGCCGTAGTCCTTCACGGTCGTGCCGCATCCCGACGTGTTGATAACGATCGCATCGAGTCCTGCGGCCTCCTTCTCTGCCATCCACGCACGGATATTCGCCGCGGCAGAAGCGTGGCTATCCCCGACCTTGCCCATATGATGGGTAAGCGCGCCGCAGCAGCCCGCGCCGCGCGCCACCACGACCTCACAGCCGAGCCGCGTCAGCAGCCGGATCGTCGCATCGTTGATATCGGTGTTCAGCGCCTTCTGCGCGCAGCCCGTCATCAGTGCTACCCGCATCCGCCGCTCACCCCCGGCGGGGAAGCTTTGCGGGTCATCGTTGCGGCTGACCGGCGGCACCTGTTTCGGCGCCATCGCCACCATCGCCCTGAGCCGCGCATCCGGCAGAAGGCGCGCAAACGGCCGCGCCATCTTGGCGCCGAGGAGTGCCAGCCGGAACCGGCCGGGATAGGGGATGACCTTTGCCAGTATCCAGCGCAGCGCCCGGTCATGCCACGGCCGGCGATAGGTCTTTTCGATATGTGCGCGGGCGTGATCGACCAGATGCATGTAGTGCACGCCCGACGGGCAGGTCGTCATGCAGGCAAGGCAGGACAGACAGCGGTCGATATGCTTGACCGTCTTGGCATCCGCCGGCCGGTCGTTTTCCAGCATGTCCTTGATGAGGTAGATCCGCCCCCGTGGACTGTCCAGTTCGTCGCCCAGAACCTGATAGGTCGGGCAGGTCGCAGTGCAGAACCCGCAATGGACGCAGGAGCGCAGGATCTCGTTCGCGCGCGCGACGCCGGGGTCTTTCAATTGCTCCTCGGTAAACGTCGTCTGCATCAGCCCATCAGCCCCGGATTGAGTATACCCCTCGGGTCGAACCGCGCCCGCAGCCCCGCCGAAATCGCCGCAAGCGGCGGCGCTTCGGGCGGAAACGGAGACACTGCCGCGCGCGTCGCCGCGCTGGCGCGGATCAGCGTCGCGTGGCCGCCTGTTCCGGTCAACCTCGGGCGCGGGTCCTCGCCCTCCGGCAACAAGGCCCAGATCAGTCCGCCACCCCAGTCCAGGATGTATTCGCCCGCAAGCAGCGCAACCACCGCCGGCGTATCCGACGGCCGCACCGAAAGCCGCCAGACATCGCCGGCGCGTCCGGCAAACGGCGCAACCCCGGCGACCCTTTGCCAAAGGGCGGCATTCCGGTCTGAATCCGTCTCGATCCGCACCGGCCAGCGCGGCGCAAGAAGACCTTCGAGTTTCCCCGCGCGGTATTGGACTGAGGCTGCGAATCCTTCGACCCGCACCAACGCGCCCTCGCCCGGCAGAAACGCCGCGCCTGTAACATCATGAGGGGAGCCGAGCGCCGCCGACAGCGCGGCCACCGCCGCAGTCGCCCCTTCCGCTGCCAGGATCAGGGTGGCGACGGATTCGGGCGCGGGGAGCACCTTGAGGCCGATCTCGGTCAGAACCCCGAGCGTGCCCCACGACCCTGCCATCAGCTTCACGAGGTCGTAGCCGGTGACGTTCTTCATCACCCGCCCGCCATTCTTCAGCACGGTGCCGGTTCCATCAACGAAGCGCACGCCCAGAAGTGCGTCGCGGCAGGCCCCGGCCTGCACCCGGCGCGGGCCCGAGATGTTCGCGGCGACCATCCCGCCAAGCGTCGGCGTCCCCTCCGACCCCAGCAGCGCACGCCAGTCGGCGGGTTCGAAAGCAAGCCGCTGGCCTTCCGAAGCCAGCGCCGCTTCGACTTCGGCCAGTGGCGTTCCCGCCCCGGCGACGATGGTCAGCGCGCCCGGCTCGTAAAGCGTGATGCCGGACAGTCCCGACACGTCGAGAACCGCGCCCGGCACCGGACGCCCGACATCGCGCGTTCCGCCGCCCCGGATTCGCAGCGGACCCGCCGCGTCGCGGACCGCCTGTGCCAGTTCGTCCTCAGTTGAAATGCGCACCGTTCCTGCTTCCATCTGGCCCAACCATCCTCGGGGCGGGCGGGGTGGTCAATGCCCCCCGCCGGTCCTAGCCCGCGCGCCGTTCGGCGCTGACGCCCAGCGGAAACACCTTCGCGGGATTGAGCAGCCATTTCGGGTCGAATACATCCTTCAGACGCATCTGCGCCTCCATATCCGCGCCGGAATACTGGACCGCCATCAGATCACGCTTCTCGATCCCTACGCCGTGCTCCCCCGTAAGGCATCCACCGACCTCGACACAGAGCTTCAAGATCTCCGCCCCGAGCGACTCGCACTTTTCAAGATCGCCCGGCTTGTTGGCGTCGAAAAGGATCAGCGGGTGCATGTTTCCGTCGCCAGCATGAAACACGTTCGCGACATCAAGACCGAAATCGCGGCTCATCTCGCCGATCCGTTTCAGCACCAACGGCAGCGAGGAAACGGGGATCGTCCCGTCAAGACACATGTAATCATTGATCTGGCCCATCGCGCCGAAGGCGGATTTGCGACCAAGCCAGATCTTCTTCGCTTCCTCCTCCGACCCGCTTTCACGGAATTCGCGCGGATCGTGCCGGCCCGCGATCTGCCGGATGAGGCCGAGCTGCTCGTCGATCTCGGCTTCGGAGCCTTCGACCTCCACGATCAGCAATGCCTCGCAATCGGGATAGCCGGCATGGGCGAAATCCTCGCAGGCGCGGATGCAGGGGCGATCCATGAACTCGATCGCCACGGGCAGGACACCGGCCTTGATGATGTCGGCCACGCAAGCACCGGCGACTTCGTTGGAATCGAACGCGATCAACACCGGCCGCGCGCCCTCGGGCTTTGGCAGGATGCGCAGCACCGCTTCGGTCACGACGCCCAACTGGCCCTCCGATCCGCAGATCGCACCAAGCAGGTCGTAGCCGCCCGCATCCATATGCCCGCCGCCGATCTCGACGACGGTCCCGTCCATCATCACCATCGTCACACCAAGAAGGTTGTTGGTCGTGACGCCGTATTTCAGGCAATGCGCACCCCCTGAATTCATCGCGATGTTGCCGGCGATGGCACAGGCGAGCTGCGATGACGGATCGGGAGCGTAGAAGAAGCCGTCCGCCTCGACCGCCGCCGTCACCGACAGGTTGGTCCGCCCGGCCTCGACCCGGATGAAACGGTCGTCGTAGTCGATCTCAAGCACCCGGTTCATCCGCGCGACGCCAAGGATCACGCTGTCGGCAGTGGGAAGCGCGCCCCCGGCAAGCGACGTGCCGGCCCCTCGTGGAACGACCGGGACACCCTCTGCATGGCAGATTTTCAACACTTCGGAGACTTCCGCCGTCGTGCGCGGCAGCGCGACGGCGAGTGGCGGGCAGCGATAGGCGCTGAGCGCATCACATTCATAGGCGCGCGTTTCAGCGGGATCGTCTATGATCGCTTCACCGGGCAGGGCCTGACGCAGGCGCGCGACAATCTCGGCCTTTCGTGCAAGGATCGACGTGTCCGGGGCCGGAAGGTCCATAGCTTTCTCCTGAATTGGTAATAAAATATAACCAATTTAAGCGATACGCAACAGAAAGCTGCGCCTGACGGCCCAAAACCCGGGAAGGACCGCACGGACAGCCAAGGCTCGGCGGCGCACCGCCCCGGCGCACGCCAAAGTGATTCCGTTTTGTGGCGAGGCATGGCAGTCTGGCTACATGTTCCGTTCCGCCCTTGCTCTGGCCCTCCTCCCCGCCTTCGCGGCGAGCGCCGACGCACCGCAGGTCGTTGGCGCAGAAGCGTTGCGCAAGGACGGGCGCTGGATCATATCGGTGACGCTTACGCACCCCGACACCGGCTGGGATCACTATGCCAGCGGCTGGGAAGTCCTCGCGCCGGACGGGACCCGGCTTGGCTACCGGGAACTTGCCCATCCCCATGTCGACGAACAGCCCTTCACGCGCAATCTCACGCATGTCGACCTCCCGGAGGGCATCGACCATGTCCTGATCCGGCCGCGTTGCACACTTGACGGCTGGGTTGCATCGCCCACACGGCTCGATCTGCCTAACTGACGCCCCCTTGCGCCGTCGCCCAAAGGGGCGGCATTCGGCAAGTGTCCGCCCAAAAATTAACCTAGCGTCAACTTTCGCGGACAATTGAATGGAGGGAATCGTCCACGCCGTGGTAGTCTCGATCTGCCACCGCCATCGCGCGCAAAAAACCACTGAAATGCTCACCGGGAGGATGTCATGAGCCAGGCAAAGCGCCGTGACGAAATAGATGTGATCGTGGATGACATAATCGCCAAACCGGAACGTGCGGAAGAGTTGAAGCGCCTGCTTCGCGACCGCTGCATGGCGCCGGTCGCAGCCGCCGGACGGCGCGCGCATCTCACGGTTGTCCATCCCGGCAGCGATCCCGACAGTCTTTGGGACAACGTCCCGATCTGACCCATCCCAGCGCCACGGGCGCCCGCCGGTCCGCGCCGGATCAGCGTCGCCCCTCGCGCAGCCATGCGGCCACGCACAGGGCCGCGGCAAGCAGCACGAAAGCCCAGGCCGGTAGCAGCGCGGCGATGCGGATGTCGAGCGTCTGATACGCTTCACGCGGCGTGATCCCGATCCATCCGCGGCCGATAGCCGGACGGCCGACGCGCACCCGGCGGACATCCGGTGCACTGTCTTCAAGCCGCAGGAACCCGCCACGCGTCGGTTCGACCAGCGAGGCGAGCTTGTCCGGGGTCGCTATCGTCTCCTCGAATTCGCGCGGCGCGGCAGGGCCAAGCGCCATGACGCGCTCGAGGTCGCCATCGCTCATCCGGTAGAGCCCGATTTCCGGCGCAGCGAACCGTGCCTCGTATCGGCCCGGTGCGCGCTCGGTCAGTTGCAGCACGCTTTCCGTCCCGTCCGGGGCCGTCACCGTCACCTCCCGCGCGCCTTCGGACAGGGTACGCCGCGTGATCGTCAGCGCCTGACCCTCCGCCGCTGCGCTCAGCGCCTCTTCTTCCAGATCGGGTTCCTTCATCATCCAGTGCGCGAGCCGGCGCAGAAGTTCGAGTTGTGGCCCGCCACCCTCGAATCCCCGGCTCCAGAGCCAGGCATGATCGGAGGCGAGCAGCGCAACGCGGCCCGCGCCGACCCGGTTCAACACCAGAAGCGGCCGCCCTGCCGGCCCCTCCATCACCGTCTGCCCCTGCGGATCGACCAGTTCCACCAGCCGCATCCAGCGCCCCCATTCGGGCGCACCGATCTGACCCGGCGCACCGCCTTCCGGCGCGAACGTCTCAAGCCCCTCGGTAACAGGGTGGCGCTGACCGAGATCGGAGACGAGCGGCCGGTAGCTTTCCTCCACGATCCGCGCGGTCGGGCGCGCGGGCAGGATGTCGCCCAGGCCGGAATGGTAAAGGCTCTCGACCGAGGCGAAATCTGGCCCGGCAGAGACAAGGACCGCGCCGCCGTTCTCGACGTAGGAGCGGATGTTGTCGAGATACGAGGACGGCAATATCCCACGCAGGCGATAGCGGTCGAAGATGATGAGGTCGAACTCGGCGATCTTCTCGATGAAAAGCTCGCGTGTCGGGAAGGCGATCAGCGACAGTTCCGAGACCGGCACCCCGTCCTGCTTCTCGGGCGGCCGGAGAATTGTGAAATGCACGAGGTCGACCGCGCTGTCGGACTTCAGCAGGTTTCGCCAGGTCCGCTCGCCGGCATAGGGCTCACCCGAGACGAGCAGGACGCGCAGCCGGTCGCGCACGCCGTTGATCTGCACGACCGCCATGTTGTTGCGGTCGGTCAGTTCGCCTCCCTCAGTCTCGAGCATGATCTGGACGACGTTCTGCCCACCATGTTCGAGGACGAGCGGCAGTTCCATATCCTTGCCAACCGGGACCGTGTAGCCCTGTGGTTCACCACCATCGATCGCGATTGACAACTCGACCGGACGCCCTGCACTCCCGGCCGGCAGATTCCCCTGTTCCTCGACCCGCAGACTGAGGCTCAGCGGCTCGCCGATGATGCCAAACACGGGTGCGGTCTGGATCATGAGCCGGCGGTCCCAGTCGTCCAAATGTCCCGTCAGAAGGACGTTAAGCGGCGCCGGCATGTCGGGCGCGATGTCGAGATCATGGATCTGACCGTCGCTGACGAGGATCGCGCCCGCGACTCGCGTGCGCGGTTCCTCTGCCAATGCCTGGGCAAGCGCGGTCAGCGCCAGCGTGCCACCATCCTCTGCGCCATCCGTGACGACGACCTTGCGCAGTTCGGTGCCGGGCAGAGCCGCGATCTCGGCCTCGATCCGTGCGACGGCGGCGGCGGTCTGCTCGGCACGGTCGGCGATCATCTGGCTCGCACTCTCGTCGATGATGAGGATCACGATATCGGACAGG
Source organism: Alphaproteobacteria bacterium (assembly GCA_030429495.1). GTDB lineage: Bacteria > Pseudomonadota > Alphaproteobacteria > Rhodobacterales > Rhodobacteraceae > Albidovulum. Next base: position 164,876 of record JAUIFH010000007.1, read on the forward strand.
CCGCGCCGTTCCTCGGTCTGGATCGACGGCTGGGCAATCGCAGCCAGCAACGCCACCGCTGACAGACCGCGCAGCCACCAGCCGGGCAGCCCGCGCCAAAGCGCGAACGCCACCAGTGCCGCCGCAGCGGCGGCGACCGCCCAGATCGCGGGCCAGGGCAGGAGCGGATCGAAGACCATTTGCCCCGTCATTGCCCGAGCCTCTCAAGCAGCGCCGGCACATGGACCTGATCGGATTTGTAGTTGCCGGTCAGCACATGCATGATGAGGTTCACGCCGAAGCGGTAGGCGATCTCGCGCTGGCGCTCGCCACCAAGTCCGCGCCCGACCGGCAGCAATGGCCTGCCGGTGTCGTCGATCGCCCAGGCCGCCGCCCAGTCATTGCCGCCGATCACCACAGGCGTCACACCATCATTGAGGTTTCGGAACGGCATCCCCTCGGCCCGCTCTGCGTCCGGCGGGGCGGCTTCGACCCAGATCGCACGCCCGGCATGGCGGCCGGGGAAATCCTGCAGTAGGTAGAAACTGCGCGTCAGCACGTGATCCGAGGGCATCGGCTCCAGCGGCGGGATGTCGAGCGGCGCGGCAAGCGCCTGAAGCCGCCGCCCTTCGGGCGAGGCAGCGCCAAAGCCTGAAACATCGGCATCGCGCGTATCGAACAGGATCATGCCCCCGGTACGCAGGTAGCGGTTGAGTTTAAGATAGGCCTCAGGCGACGGCGCCTTCTGATCCGCCGTCACCGGCCAGTAGAGGAAGGTGAAGACCGAGAGGTCGTCGCGTTCCAGATCGACCACCATCGGTTCGATTGGCTCGACCGATGTCCGCGCGAAAAGAACCGTGGACAGGCCAAGCAGCCCGGCATGCGCGATGTCGTCGACCTGCGCGTCGCCGGTTGCAACATGCGCAAGAACGACATTTCCCGTCGCCGCGAACAGCGGTGCTTCACTGGCATCCTGTGCCATTGCCCCATCCGGAGACACGGCGGGCATAAGGACGAGCAGCAGCGCCGCCGTGCCGGCCCGCATTCCCGTCAGCCGCCCGGCCAGCGCCAGCGATGCGACAAGGTCCACCATCAGAAGCGCCAGCGCGGCCATGAGGAGCCAACCCTTCAGCAGCGTCTCCCGCACGACGGTCAGCCCCTCTACCGCGACACTGGCGGGCCATTCGGCGGCGATCAGCATCCGGTCCGGGGCAATGGCGTTCACCGCCATACGCCGGTCTCCCGACGCGTAGAGGCCGGGCGGCAGGTCGGGGCCCACCCGCGGCTCCGCCAGCCGCTCGCCGGCGATCCCGGGCAGGTCCGCCGCATCCTCCAGCGCGCCGAATGCGTCAAGGATGCGCTCGGCCGCCCAGACGGTTCCGGAAAGTTCCTCTTCCTCCGGCCGGGTCGGGCGGCTCGACACCGCGAGGCGTTCCAGCATCTGAACGAACAGGCCGGAAAGCGGCAGGCTCGACCATTCCGCATTGGCCGAGACGTGGAACAGCACGATCTGTCCGTCGCCGACCGCGCGCCGGGTAACAAGGGGTGTGCCGTCCGCCAGCGTCGCCACTGTCGCGGCCGCCAGATCCGGACCCGGCTGGGCAAGGACCTGCGCCGAAACGGCGACATCGGCGGGCGCCGAAAGCCCTTCGAAGGGCGATCCCTCGGCGAAGGGGGCAAGCGTCTTGGGTTCACCCCAGCTCATCGTGCCGCCGACCGAACGGCCACCGGCGCGCAGTCGCACGGGCAGAAGCGGGTCCAACTCGTCACGGCCAACGTCGGAGGCGGCCAGATGCGGACCCGCGAAGCGAACCAGAAGCCCGCCCTCTTCCATCCATGCAGTGACGTCCTCGACCTCGGCCACCTTCGCGATATCGGCGAGGATGATGACATCGGGCCCAGCCAGCAGAACGTCGCCGATCGTGCCTTCGATCAGGTCGGCGGTCGGCGCGAGAGCTTGTCGCAGGTAGTGGTCGGGGGCCAGAAGCTCCAGCCCCTCGCGCCCCGCGCCCCCCGTCACCAGCGCCACTTTCCGCCGTTTGAGCGCGTCGTCGGCGAGCGTCACCGCCCCCGCCGTCGTCTCGCCCGCGATCTCGAACCGCGTCAGCCGGTTGCGGAGTTCGGGCGGCAGGTCGAACGTTGCGATCTCCATGCCCTCGCCCGTCGCGAAAGCGACAGGCGCCCGCGCCAGTTCGCGCTCGATCCCGGCGGGGTCGAGGCCATGCGCCACAACCTCCGACGCCCCCGGCGCACCGGTCCGCGCCCGCAGCACCGTGGCCGTGACAGCGCCGCTTTCATATCCACCGGCACCGAGCGCCACGACATTCCGCGCGCTTTCGACCGCCGTGACCGAGCCCTTCGCTTCAAGCACCTGCAGCAGGCTATCGCGTCCGGCACGCGCGATTCCGTCCGAAAGCCACAAAGTGTCAAACCCGCCCACCGGAAGCGATGCGGCCAGCGCCACCATGTCTTTCTCCGAAGGCTCCCACGCCGCCGGTTGCACCGCCGGCAGACCCGCCGCAACCGCGTCGGCAGCCGCGAAGACCGGCCCGTCGGCCGGCAGATCGGTCAACGATACCAGCGCGACCGGCCGTCCCGCCCGACCCGCCTCGGCCAGCGCGGCCTGCATCCTCGCGGTGGCCCGTGTCCAGTCGCGCGCCGTCGCCCAGCTTCCGTCGGTCACGATCAGAAGCGGCCCGCCGCCCGGCACCTTCTCCTCGGGGTTCAGGACCGGCCCGGCAAAGCCCGCGATGATTGCCGCCACTGCAAGCATTCTGAGCAGGAGCAGCCACCACGGTGTCCGGTCGGTCTCCTGCTCCTCGTCGGCGAGGCCGAGCAGAAGGGCCACGCCCGGGAACCGCCGCCGGATCGGCGCCGGCGGGATCGCGCGGAGCAGCAGCCACAGCACCGGAAGCGCGACCAGCCCCCAGAGGAGCCATGGCACCGTGAAACCGATGGGCCCAAGGATCAGCATCAACCGTCCTTCCTGAGCGCAGCGTAAAGCCACAGGAGCGCGCCCTGCGCCGGGTCGCCGGTATGGTGCGTCGTAAACAGCCAGCCCGCTTCGCGGGCAAGAGCGGCAAGCCGGTCCTTTCGTTCCGCCAGCCGTGCCCGGTAGCGGTCGCGCAGATCACCGGCCTTGCGCGTCTCGTGCCGCAGCGTGCCAGCCATGCTTTCGAAGATCGTGCGCCCGTCGAAGGGAAAGGCCTCCTCGACCGGATCGAGAATCTGCATCAGCACGCCGGTCACGCCCTTGTCGGCGGCCCGGCCCAGCGCCTTCTCGACCTCGGCGGGATCGCCGAGATAGTCCGAAAGGAACACCGCCCGCGCGCCCGGCAGGATCGCTCGCGCCTCCGGCGCACCGAAATCGGCAGAGCCGGCTTCGCGCGTGAAGGCCTGCGCCAACCTGAGAAGCTGTACCTCGCCCGAACGCGGCGGCGCCACCGGGTCGGCAAGGCCCACCCGCTCACCCGCGCGGATCAGCAGGACCGCCAGCGCCAGCGCCAGCAGCCGCGCCCGGTCGGCCTTGGACTGACGCTTAGCATCCCCCGTGAATTCCATCGAGCGGGCATCGTCGACCCACAGATGGACGGACTGCGCCGCCTGCCACTCCTTCTCGCGCACGAATTGCGCATCCGCCCGGCCAGAGCGGCGCCAGTCGATCAGCCGCGCCTCGTCGCCGGCATGGGCGGGGCGGTATTGCCAGAACTCGTCGCCCATACCCGACAACCGCCGGCCATGTTCGCCCAGTTGCACCGTCGCCGCCAGATGACGGGCATCCGCCAGAAGCGGCGGCAGCGTCGCGGCCAGCGCCTCGGCATTGCGCCTGAGGCCGGCTGGCCGGGCCGACATCTGGCCGGTTTCGCTCATGCCGCCTCGGCCCGGGTCACGTCGCGGGCGACACCGTCGATGATCGAGGCGAGGTTTTCGCCGCGCGCCCGCGCCGCGAAGGACAACGCCATCCGGTGCGACAGGACCGGCCGCGCCATCGCCAGCACATCCTCGGCCGAAGGCGCCAGCCGCCCGTTCAGAAGCGCCCGTGCGCGAACGGTCAGCATCAGCGCCTGCGCCGCGCGCGGCCCCGGCCCCCAGGCCACGCTGCCGGACACCGCGGCCCCTGCCTCTGCCTCTCCGGGCCGGCAGGCGCGGACAAGGTCGAGGATAAGTTCCACCACCTTCTCGCCCACCGGCATCCGCCTTACCGTCCGCTGCGCAGCGATCAGGTCGTCGGCGGTGAATATCTCGGGCGAGGTCGCGGTCTCGATCCCGGTTGTGGCAAGCAGGATGTCACGCTCCGTCGCCCGGTCGGGATAGTCCACGTCGATCTGAACGAGGAACCGGTCAAGCTGCGCTTCGGGCAGCGGGTAGGTACCCTCCTGCTCGATCGGGTTCTGTGTTGCGAGAACATGGAACGGCACCGGAAGCGCGCGGTGCTGGCCCGCGATCGTCACCTGCCGCTCCTGCATCGCCTGCAGCAACGCCGACTGCGTGCGCGGCGAGGCGCGGTTGATCTCGTCCGCCATCAGAAGCTGGCAGAAGACCGGCCCTTCAATGAACCGGAACGACCGTGACCCGTCCTTGGAGGTCTCAAGAACTTCGGACCCGAGAATGTCGGCCGGCATCAGGTCGGGCGTGAACTGCACCCGCCCCGACGTCAGCCCCATGACGGTGCCAAGCGTATCGACAAGCATCGTCTTGCCCATGCCCGGCAGCCCGACCAGAAGCCCGTGGCCACCACAAAGCAGCGCCGCGAGTGACAGGTCCACGACCGTCTCCTGCCCGATGAAGCGCCGCCCCACCGCCTGCCGCGCCTCGGCGATCCTTTCGCCGAGAGACTCGATTTCGGCCAGAAGTTCTGCTGGCTCGGCCATGACAAGCGCTCCTCCATCGGTATAGTTGCAACCATAAAGGCAGAAATCGTGATCCGCACCAATGGCGAAATCGGAAAACAAACAATTGAACGTGAAGCCCTCGGCGGAAAACCTCTTGGCGGCGGCGAAAGCCGCCGGAAAGAAGGGCGCGCCGCCGGTGCATCTGTGGAATCCACCCTTCTGCGGCGATCTCGACATGGAAATCCGCCGCGACGGCACCTGGTTCTACCTGGGTACGCCGATCGGGCGGCATGCTTTGGTGAAGCTCTTTTCGTCGATCATCCGCAAGGACGGGGAGGATTATTTCCTCGTCACACCGGTCGAAAAGGTCGGCATCCGCGTGGTCGACGCGCCTTTCGTGGCCGTCGATGCCAATGCCACCGGCGGCGGCCCGAACCAGTCCGTCACCTTCATGACGAATGTCGAGGACGAGGTGACCGCCGGCCCCGATCACCCGATCCGCGTCGCCCGCGACCCCGAGACGGGCGAACCCTCGCCCTACATCCTCGTCCGCGCCAACCTGGAGGCGCTGATCGACCGCAAGACCTTTTACCGTCTCGTCGAACTCGGCACCCATGAGGATCACGACGGGCAAAGCTGGTTCGGCCTCTGGTCCGGCGGCGCCTTCTTCCCGGTCATCCCCTCGGCCGAGCTCGCCTGACATGCCGCGTTTTTGCGCGAATCTCACCTGGCTCTTTCAGGAGCTTCCCTTCATGGAGCGCTTCCGCGCCGCAAAGGGGGCCGGTTTCGACGCGGTCGAGGTGCTCTTTCCCTATGACTGCCCGGCGCAAGACATGCGCGACCAGCTCGTCTGGAACGACCTGACGCTCGCGCTGATCAACTGTCCGCCGCCCAACGCAACGGGCGGGCCGCAGGGCTTCGCCGCGATCCCCAGCCTCGAGGACCGTTTCCGCCGTGACTTCGACCGGACGCTCAGATTCGCGCAGGTGCTGAAACCCCGGCACATCCACATCATGGCGGGTGTCGCCGAGGGTCCGGAGGCCGAGGCCTGTTTCATCCAAAACCTCCGCTGGGCCGCCGCCCGCGCCCCGAAGCAGAGCCTGACGATCGAGCCGATCAACCGCACCGACATGCCGGGCTATTTCCTCGCCGACTTCGATCTCGCGGCGCGCGTGCTCGATGCCGTCGCGGCGCCCAACCTCGCGCTGCAGTTCGACGCCTTCCACGCCTACCGCATCACCGGCGACGTGATGGCGGCATGGGCCGCGCACGGCCCCCGCGCCACCCATATCCAGGTCGCGGGCTTTCCCGGCCGCCACGAACCCACAGGCGGAGACATCGACTACCCCGCCTTCTTCGCCCGGCTCGATGCGGACGGTTACGCGGGCTGGGTCAGCGGCGAATACGCACCCGAAAATGCGACGACCGACGGCCTTGGCTGGATCACCTGACCCCGTTCATCTTCCCGGAAATACCTCGGGGTGAATGCGGGCCGCCCCGGCCCGCAGAGGGGCAGCGCCCCTCAGACCTCGCCCATGCGGCAGCCGGTCCCGGCGCAGCCCGAGGCCCGGGTCTCGGTCTCGAAGGTCGCATGCAGGATGCCGAATTCCGATGCCACGCGCTGCTTCACCCGGCGAACGGCCTCGGCGAAATCCGCGCCTTCCTCCAGCACCAGATGCGCCTCGACGGAATTGCGATGCTCGTCAAGCTGCCAGAGATGGAAGTGGTGCACATCCTCGATCCCCGCCTCCGCCTCGATCACCCGGCGCACTTGCCCGGCCTCGAGCCCGGGCGGCGCAGCCAACATCAGGATGCGGATCACCGGCCCCAGTTCCGAAAGCGCGTGCCAGAGAATCCAGCCCGAGATCATCAGCGTAATCACCGGGTCGGCCGCGTGCCAGCCGAACGCCCAGATCAGCAAACCGCCGAGGATCACCGCCACCGAAGAGCCAGCGTCCGCAAGATTGTGCAGGAAGGCCGCCCGGATGTTCGTGCTGTCCTTCGCCAACCGCCAGGTCAGGGCTGCCGTGGCAAGGTCAACCGCAAGCGCTAGCGCGGCGAGGATGATGACGATCCCGCCTGCGACCTCCGGCGGGTCCATCAGCCGCATCACCGCCTCGTAGCCCAGCCAGAGTGAGATCACGATCAGCACGGTGTAGTTCACCAGCGCGGCCACAACCTCTGCCCGCCCGTAGCCGAAGGACATGACCGCATCGGCCGGCCGACGCGCGATACGCCGCGCCGCGAAAGCGATGACAAGCGCGATCGCGTCGGACAGGTTGTGGACCGCATCGGCTATAAGCGCGACCGAGCCGGAAACCAGCCCGCCCGCGATCTGCGCCACCGACAGGACAAGGTTGACCACGACCGCCAGCGTCAGGTTGCGGTCGCCCTCCGGGACGTGGTGGTGGCCGTGGCTCCCGTGCCCGTGATGGTGCCCGTGATGATGGTCCTGCGGCATCCGCACCTCCTTACCAGACAGATGCGCCCCGCCGCCGCCCCGGTCAAGGCCCTGCGCCGATCCGCCTCAGCCTCGGCGCGGGCCAAATTTCGGCGCACGCCCGGCCACCCCTGCCATCACCGCCTCGATCTGGTTCGCACCCCCGATGATCCCTGCCTGCAACCGCGCCTCCAGCGCGAGGCCTTTTGCCGGCGGCAGCGTCCAACTTTCCTCGACCAGCCGCTTGGCCGCGGCCAAAGCGTCGGGCGAACGCTGCGCAAGACCGTCCGCCATCTCCCGCGCCGCAGAGATCGGATCGGCCGCGATCCGCGTTACGAGGCCGAGGCCCAGCGCCTCCTCCGCGCCGACGACCCGCGCCGTCATGATCAGGTCCTTCGCGAGGTCAGCGCGCAACAGGCGCGGCAGCGACTGGCTGATCCCCATGTCAGGGATAAGGCCCCATTTCGCTTCCATCACGGAGAACCGCGCATCCGGTGCCGCAATCCGGAAATCCGCAGCGAGCGCGAGTTGCATCCCCGCTCCAAAGGCGACGCCTTCAATGGCCGCGATCACCGGCACCAGCAGGCGCTGCCAGGCAACGACGGGCATCTGGAAGCGGTTCGCCACCTCGCCCTCGGGCGGCGTCACGATCTCCCGCTTCAAACCCTCCAGGTCGCGGGCAAAACCCTGCATTACCGACAGATCGAGACCAGAGGAAAAGCACCCGCCCGCGCCCCGCAGGATCACTGCTCTCAGCCCTGCCACGCCGGACAACTGCGCCGCCGCCTCCGCCAGCGCGTCGAACATCTCCAACGTCCAGGCGTTCTTCCTGTCCGGACGGTTGAGGCAGACCTCGGCCACACCGTCCCCGCCTATGGTCACTTGCACCACATCCGCCATGCGAACCTCCGTTTCCGTCGCGCACATCATCCCTGCCCGGCCACACTTGGGAAAGCCCGAACCGCGGCCCGTGACGCGCGGTCATGCGACCGCAAGTCTCCTGACACCACCCTGTCAGGAGCCTTGTGCGACAAAGGCTCGGTCAACCACCATGAAAGGAGCATCCCATGCAAAGCCAACCCGTTGTCGTCTGGAGCGAAATCCCGGTTTCCGATATGAGGAAGGCCGTAGCCTTCTATAATGAGGTCTTCGACTGGACGATGACAATCGACGCAAGCGGACCGAACCCGATGGCGACACTCGGCGGCAATATGGAGACGGCGGGCGGCCATCTCTATCCCGGCAAGCCCGCCGCCGGGAACGGCCCCACTGTCCATATCGCCGTGTCCGACCGGCTCGAAGACGCCGCGATCCGCTGCCGCAAGGCGGGCGGTACGGTGATCGGCGAAATCATCACCATCCCGCCCGGCCGCTTCATCTACGCGACCGATCCCGACGGCAATTCCATCGGGCTCTTCGAACCCGCGAAGGCCGCCTGATGCGCAGGGCCGACCGCCTCTTCCAGATCGTCCAGTATCTGAGGGGCGGTCGGCTTCTGACCGCGCGGGCGCTGGCCGACCGGCTCGAGGTCAGCGACCGCACGATCTACCGCGACATTGCCGATCTGGTCGGCTCGGGCGTGCCGATCGAAGGAGAGGCGGGCATCGGCTACCTGATGCGCTCGGGCTACGACCTGCCGCCCCTGATGTTCAACCGGGCCGAGATCGCGGCCCTTGTCGCCGGCGCCCGGATGATCCGCAGCTTCGGCGGTGCCGACATGGCGCTGGCGGCGGAAGAGGCGCTGACCAAGATCGAGGCCGTCCTGCCCGAGGCGTTACGCGCGAGCGCCGCCGGCGTCGCCATCGACGCCCACGACGCGGGCGCGCTGTCCGACAAGGACCGGGCGATGGTCGACCGGCTGGACCGCGCCACGGCGGACCACCTGAAGGTGACGCTCGTCTACCGCGATGCCGAAGGACGGCCGAGCGAGCGCACCGTCCGCCCCCTTGGCCTCTGGTTCTGGGGCAAGGTCTGGACGCTCATCGCCTGGTGCGAACTCCGGGACGATTTTCGCATGTTCCGCATCGATCGGATCGCCGCCGCCACTGAATCCGCCCCATTCCGACCCGAACGGGACAAGAGCCTGAAGACCTTCCTGCAAAGCGACGCCTGCCGGCGGCCCTCGCCCTGATTTCTTCTTGGCGTAAATACTCCCGCCGGAGGCACCGGGCCAGCACGGCCCGGCGGCCGAGCGGGGGGCTCGATGCCCCCCGAGGCCGTCCCCCTCAATGCGCCTCGGCCCAGTGCGCGCCCTGCCCGGCATCGACCACCAGCGGCACATCCAGATGCACCGCCGGATGCGCCGCCCCTTCCATCGCCGCGCGGGCCGCGGCGATCAGCCTGTCGACCGCACCCTCCTCGACCTCGAACAGAAGCTCGTCATGCACCTGCAGCAGCATCGTCGCAGGCAGACCGGCAATCGCCTCCGGCATCCGGATCATCGCGCGGCGGATCACATCCGCCGCCGCGCCCTGGATCGGCGCGTTGATCGCCGCGCGGCGGGCGAACCCGGCATGCGGTCCTTTCGCGTTGATCTCGGGCGTGTGGATCTTCCGCCCGAAAAGCGTCTGGACGTAACCCTTCTCCTTCGCGAAGGCGACCGTGTCGTCCATATACTGCTTGATCCCGGGGAACCGCTCGAAATAGCGGTCGATGAAGCCCTGCGCTTCGGCGCGCGGGATGCGCAGGTTGCGCGCAAGGCCGAAGCCGGAAATCCCGTAGATCACCCCGAAATTGATCGCCTTCGCCTGCCGCCGGACCATTGGGTCCATGCCCTCCACCGGCACGTTGAACATCTCGGACGCCGTCAGTGCGTGAATGTCGATCCCGTCCCTGAACGCCTGTTTCAATTGCGGAATATCAGCGACATGGGCGAGGATGCGAAGCTCGATCTGGGAATAGTCGAGTGACACAAGCCGCATTCCCGGCCCCGCCACGAAGGCCTCACGGATGCGCCGCCCCTCCTCGGTCCGGACCGGGATGTTCTGCAGGTTCGGATCGGTCGAGGCAAGCCGGCCCGTATTCGCCCCGGCGATGGAATAGGAGGTGTGGACGCGACCCGTATCGGGGTTGATCGCCGTCTGGAGCGCATCTGTGTAGGTGGACTTGAGCTTGGAAAGCTGCCGCCAGTCCAGCACTGTCGCCGCCAGCTTCGCGGCCTTTGGATTCACGTCCTCAAGCGTCGTGATGTCCTCCAGCACGTCGGCTCCGGTCGCATAGGCGCCGGTCTTGCCCTTCTGCCCGCCCTCGACTCCCATCGTGTCAAAGAGGATCTCGCCCAGTTGCTTGGGGCTGCCCACGTTGAAGGGCTGGCCCGCAAGCTCCTGAATCTCCGCCTCCAGCCCGGCCATCTTCTGGGCGAAGCTGTTGGACATGCGGGACAGGACCTGGCCGTCGACCCGGATGCCAGCCATCTCCATATCCGCGAGCACCGGCACCAGCGGGCGTTCCAGCGTCTCGTAGACCGTTGTCACCTGCGCCCGGTGCAGGTTCGGCTTGAACGCCTGCCAGAGGCGAAGCGTGATGTCCGCGTCTTCGGCCGCGTATTTCACCGCCTCGTCCACCGGCACAAGGTCGAAGGTGATCTGGCTCTTGCCGGTTCCCAGAAGCGTTTTGATCTCAATGGGTTTGTGGTCGAGATAGCGTTCCGAAAGCCCGTCCATCCCGTGATTGTGCAGCCCCGAATGCATCGAGTAGGACATCAGCATCGTGTCATCAATGGGCGCGACCTGGACGCCGTGGCGGGCGAACATCTTCCAGTCGTATTTCATGTTCTGGCCGATCTTGAGCACCGCGTCGTCCTCCAGAACCGGCTTCAGGACCGTGAGCGCCTCATCGAGCAGCATCTGCCCTTCGCTGAGGTCGCTCGACCCGAACAGGTCGCCGCCGCCCTGACGATGGCCGAGCGGGATGTAGCAGGCCTCGCCGGGGATAACCGAAAGCGAGATGCCCACAAGCTCGGCCCGCATCTCGTCAAGGCTCGTCGTCTCGGTATCGACGGCGACATAGCCGCGCTCGCGGATCAGGTCGACCCAGCGGTTCAGAGCCCCGGCATCGCGCACGCATTCGTATTTCAAGTGATCGAAGGGCGGCTGTTCGGGCGCGGGCGCCTCGCCCGGATCGCCGGTAGCGGCGGCCGGCACGTCCGGGATCACCGGCGCCTCGACCTTCAGCGCATCAGCGACACGCTTGGTCAGCGTGCGGAATTCCATCTGGCCAAGAAAGTCCAGCAGTGGCTCCGGCTCCGGCTCCTTCACCTCCAGCTCATCGAGCGTCCAGGTGATCGGTGTATGGTCGTCAAGCGTCACCAGCCGTTTCGAAATCCGGATCAGGTCGGCATTCTCGATCAGCGCCTCGCGCCGCTTGGGCTGCTTGATCTCTTCGGCCCGCGTCAGCAGCGTCTCCAGATCGCCGTATTCGTTGATCAGAAGCGCCGCCGTCTTGATGCCGATCCCCGGCGCGCCCGGGACATTGTCGACGGAGTCGCCGGCAAGCGCCTGCACGTCGATCACCCGGTCGGGCTTCACGCCGAACTTCTCCTCGACCTCCTCCACGCCGATCCGCTTCGACTTCATCGCGTCGAACATCTCGACGCCGCCGCCCACAAGCTGCATCAGGTCCTTGTCGGACGAGATGATCGTGACCTCGCCGCCCGCCTCACGCGCCTGCCGGGCGAGAGTCGCGATGATGTCGTCGGCCTCGTAGTTCTCCATCTCCAGACAGGCGACATTGAACGCCTTCGTCGCCTCCCGCGTCAGTGGGAACTGCGGGCGCAGGTCCTCGGGCAGGTCCGGCCGGTTGGCCTTGTACTTGTCGTAAATGTCGTCGCGGAAGGTCTTCGAGGAATAGTCAAAGACGCAGGCGATATGCGTCGGCGCATCGCTGCCCTTGTTGTTGGCAAGCTGCGACCAGAGCATGTTGCAGAACCCGGCCACGGCCCCGATCGGCAGCCCGTCAGACTTGCGGGTCAAGGGCGGAAGCGCGTGATAGGCGCGGAAGATATAGGCCGAGCCGTCGATCAGATGCAGGTGGCAACCCTTGCCGAATGTCATGTCACCTCTCCCCTCGCGCCTCGGACGGAAGAGTATTGTCACGTTCCAATACCGGGTTCCACCCTCGGAGAAGGATAAGACCGCGCAGGTCGGTTTTGGGTCCAATTTGACCAATGCTGCTTGGCATTCAAACGGCAGCATTGCGCCCCCATGTCGGTCGTTGACGACCGGGAATGCTCATCCCAACAACTGCCGTTCACTGCGAGAAGCCTAGATCTCCGTTCGCCTCGGCCCGCGACCTCATCACACTCCAAGCCGCGTGAACGCGGCCGTCATCTTCTCGCGGAACCCGTCATCCCTACTGGGAAACGCTCTGAAGAATGTGCCGCTATCGGCATCGGGTTTCGTCTGGAGCGCACGCTGCATCCATATTTCGGCGGTTAGCCGCTGCTCATTCAGTTCCGACGTTGCGGCAGCGATCATGAAGATGAAGAAATGTGCTCCCGGCGCCCGCGCTGCGGCCTCTCCGAGCCGCTGAGCTTCAGCAAAGTCCTCGTTCATGATCGCCGCCATCGCCCGTGTTCCCTGCATAGCATAGAGAAGTGGATCCAGCGGGCTCAAGGAAAGAGCGGTCGAGGCGGCGGCGGTGGCCGAGTCCGGAGCGCCCGTAAGGAGCTTGAGAAGACCTTCGTTGTAGTGCGCCTGAGCTGAGTTGGGGTTGAGCTTAAGCGACCGCTGCATCCAATCCATCCCGCTGTCGAGATCGCCCTCGAGCCAACGCGCGCGTCCGAGATTGAATGACGCGAAGGGTTCGTTCGGATCAAGTTCGAACGCGTGAGTGGCAGTGCGGAACGCGCGGTCCAGCAGAAGACGGCGGTCATCGCCGTATTGCATGAAAGCGTTCTGCCAATGCGTGAAGGACAGCCCGGCATGGGCGCGCGCGAACTCCGGATCACGTTCGATCGCCGCTTGGAAGTGCTGCGAGGCAATCAGGTTGTCCCCGGCATTAAACTTGTACATGTGCGCAAGTCCGAGATGGAAATGCGACCACGCGTCGAATTCCCGCTCTGACAGCCGCCTTGATGCCCATGCCTCGTTCGCCGATATGGTCGTTTCGAGCGCCGCAGTGATCGAGGAGACGACCGCGTTTCGTCCGATCTGGATATCCGCCGCATTGGTCGCAAACCGGTCCGCCCAGACCAGCGATCCGTCCCACGTCGAAAGGAGCTCGACCGAGATCGTGACCGCGTCACCGGCTTTCTCGATCAGCCCGCTCACAAGGTACCTGACGCCGAGGATACGACCGATTTCGTCCATCGACGCGGTCACCGGGTCGAACTGGATCGATGTCGCCCGCGCGATCAGGTGAAGCCAGCCGATGCGCGAGATACCGGAAATCAGTTCTGCCGGGAAGGCACTGGTCAGGCGGATGCTCGCCTCACTCTCGTCAACGCTTACGAACCTCAGGACGGCGATACTTGGGCGGCCTGCTCCGATTACGTCTTGCCGAACGATTTCGGTCGCCTCGACAACCGGATCGGATGCGACCGCCCCAAGAACATCCGCCCGCCCGGCTTCCTGAATCACGGGAGCGACAAACCGAAAACCGCGTCCATGCACCGTCTTGATGGTGCTCTGGCGGCTTCCGCTGTCACCGACGGCCCTGCGGGCCTGCTTTATCGCCGTTGAAATCGTCGCTTCGCTGACAATGCGTCCGCCCCAGACCGTATCGAGCAACTCATCGCGGGTCACGACACGGTCCCGGTGGCTGACGAGATGCATGAGAACATCGAAGGGATAGCGTTCGATCCGAACGGGGCCGCCCGGGCCGAGAAGTTCGGCCCGGTCAGGATCGAGAGTGAAGGTGCCGAAACGCCAGCGCATTGGCCAACGATAGCCGAATTCACGATTGCTCCGAGATTTATTCATCAATTCCACAAGCGGTCTTCAAGCGTATGGGGCCAGCAGGTGCGAAACCGGGGACATCGAAACGCAAGCCAAGGAATGAAACCATGAATATTCAAGCAGAGATCGCCCCCGACTACGCTGCCATCAAGGCCAAGCAAAACGCCGCATGGACCTCAGGCGACTATGCCGTGATCGGCACCACCCTCCAGATCGTCGGTGAAAGGCTGGCCGAACGACTCGACCTGCGCCCCGGCGCGCGGGTGCTCGACGTCGCCGCCGGTAACGGCAATGCCACGCTGGCCTTCGCCCGCCGCTTTCACGACGTGACCTCCACCGACTACGTGCAGGATCTGCTCGACAAGGGCAGTGCACGCGCCGCTGCGGAAAGCCTGAATGTCCGCTTCCAGATCGCAGATGCCGAGGCGCTCCCGTTCGCCGATGACAGCTTCGACGCGACCGTATCGACCTTCGGCGTCATGTTCACGCCGAACCAGAAAACCGCAGCCAGCGAACTGATGCGCGTGACCCAAGATGGCGGCAAGATCGGTTTGGCCAACTGGACTCCGGCGGGGTTCGTCGGCCAGCTCTTCAAGACGCTCGGCGGCTACGTCGCGCCGCCTGCCGGGGTCAAGTCGCCGGCACTGTGGGGCGATGAGGGTTGGCTTTCCGAAACCTTCGCCGACGCGCAATCCACGAGGCTGGTGCTTAAGTCGTTCAACTTCCGCTACCGTACGCCCAGCCATTTCATCGATGTGTTCCGTTCGCTGTACGGACCGGTCCACAAGGCATTTCTCGCACTTGACGAGAACGGCCGCGCTGCGCTCGAAGCCGACATGCTGGCGCTGATCGACCGCTTCAATACCGCGACCGACGGCTCCATGCGGGTGCCTGGTGAATATGCCGAGGTCGAAATCCGCAAATAGACGACTGGTGCAGGGGCAGCGACCGTGCCCCAACACCTGCCCCCTTGGTGCGCAAAGTTCCGTTTCCTTAAAATGGAGCCAGCATCTTCAGTACTCCACACAGGAGGGAGTGTCCAAAAGCCCTTCCTCCTGCGTCTGCAAGCAATAGTTTCTCTGATCGGGATCAAGCATCACCTCGTACTGGCTGGCGCCCCGCGCGGTGGAGAAGTCGTTCAACGAAATGTCGGGTCCACTAACGGTACCTCCGCTTTTGCGTCGAGCTGTCAGAGAGCAGACATACCGCTTCTGGCCCATTGTCGTCGTTGATTTGGGCACGACGAACGGCAGATCCCGTCCGCACTGTGGACGCTGATGCACAGTGTGGCGAAGGTCGGGGCCCGAGCCCTTTGCGGATACTCCCCTTCGCCCGGAACAAGCCGGCGGCGCCGGGCGAGCGCCTGCCCGTCCCGGCAGGCTGGCGCTTTGGCGGTCGCGCGTTTCGAATAAGGTCAGAGTGACTTTGCGGCCATAAACCACACCGAACTTCCGTTACAGCGCCAACCCACGGACAGGCCGCGCCCGGCTTACGTTGTGCGTGCCGCAAGGTCCGCTCCGTCCCGCGAAAGCGGAACAGTGATCTGGCGCGGTCGCGCGTCCAAGCGCCGCGTTCGTCACCGCGTCGACAGGCAGTTAGTGATCCTCGTGCGCGTGCTCGCGGTCGATCTCGTAGCGCTTGTCGCAATAACCGCATTCGACAAAGCCGGTATCGTGCGGGATCGTCAGCCAGACGCGCGGATGGCCGAGCGCGCCCTCGCCGCCGTCGCAGGCCACTTTCCACGTGGTCACAACCTCGGTCTCGGGGGCGGGGATGGTCATCTTCTGGGCTCCGTCTCGGTTCCTGGCGGGTCCGGCCATGGCCGGGGATCGGCGCGCATGATAGCGATCCTGCCGGCACTCACAAGCGGGCTTGGACCCGTTCGGCCTCAAACCCCTCGACCGACACCGTGACACCGGCCAGCCGACCGAACCGCCGCGCCTCGACCTCCGCCCCGCCGCGCGCCAGATGTGGCACGCCGACAAGCCGCACGATGCCCTTGGTGAACGGTGAACCCAGCCTCGCTTCCATCTCGCACCGGATCACCGGGGCACCGGCTTCGCTGCTTTCGTCCAGCTGATAACGCGCGATCTCGACATCGCCGCCCCGCGTCACCGTTTCGAGCGTCAGGGAGTGTTCCGGATCGCACCCGGTAACCGTCGTCACCTGCGTCATTCCGGTCAACCGGGTGAACATCTGCCCGGCCCGCAAGAGGTATTGCGGCGGATCGCTGTCGGTCACCCGCTCCGCCGCGCGCATTCCGGTCACGAGGTCGGGGATACTGTCGATAGCGGCGCGCCAGGCGAACGGTTCAGGCACGGCACCGGACAGGACCATCCGGAAGCGCAGCCGCATCGTTACCGGCGCGAGGAGGTAACCGGCACCGAACAGGAGCGGCCCGAGCAAGAGCGGTGCACACACCCCCGCCAGCAGCAAGGCGACGCCGTAGAGGACCAGCCGCCGCTTCGAAAGGTCGCCGCCCACCGCCCCCGCTCCGTCCGCGATCTCGACCGCACCCCAGATCAGGCCGCATGCGAGGATCGTCAGGACGAAGACGAACACGGCGATCCCGCTGCCGGGTCCCCTGCCGTCACGCTCGGCTTCGGCGGCATCGACGATCTCGCTCGGCTCGGTCGCGTCGGTCGAGGCGCGGATGGCCAGCGTGAACATCGCCAGTGAAAAGGCTCCGACGGCAACGGCGGAAAGGACGATGGTCCGGATCGAAAGGTCGCGTCCGATCGAGATGTTGTCGAAGGCAAGCACCAACGCCCCGGCAAGCACCGCCGTGCGGCCCCAGCCGGGCAGCCATCGCCAGAATCGGACAATGCGTTCGATCAGTCCGCGCATGCACCCGCCGCGTTGCCAGTGGTTCCGGCGTAGCCTAGGCAGCCAATCGGGCGAAAATGTGGACCCCGGCGATCAGTCCGCGCGGGCGACCATCCGGCCAAGAATCCGGCCACCAAGGATGTGCATGTGGTAGTGCGGCACTTCCTGAACCCCATGCAGCCCGGCATTTGCGATGGTCCGGTAGCCCTGCCCGCCTTCGCCCGGCCGCACACCGAGCATCCGGCACACTTCGCCCGCCGTGCGGGTGAAATCGGCGATCTCTGCCTCGCTCGCCTCTGCGGCGAAATGGTCGAAGGTGACGTATCGCCCTTTCGGGATCACGAGGACATGGACCGGCGCCTGCGGACCGATATCGTGAAAGGCCAGCGTATGCTCGGTCTCCAGCACCGTCTTGTTCGGAATCTCGCCGCGTAGGATGCGGGCGAAGACGTTGGTATCGTCATATTGATAGGCCATGCTGTCCTCAGTCGGTGAAAAGATGATCGCCGCCCACGATCTCGCGCGCGGCGGCATCGGAAATGTCGAGGAACGCCGCCAGCGCGGCGGCGTTCTCGGCCGGGTCGGCGGTTTCGCGTATGCGGTAGAGGTGATCGAAGCCGGCATCGCGGATCCGGTCGCTTTCGTGGCGCAGATCGTAGCGGATCGTCGGCAGCAGCCGCGCCAGGGTCTCGGCGCCGGTCTCCTCGCCGGCAAGGCCGACGCGCTTGGCGTGCCCCGCAAGGTAGTCCTCGGTAAAGCCGCATTCGACTTCAAGCAGCTTCGTGACCGACCGGTCCGATCCGAAGTCTTGCAACAACTCGATGTTCTTTGGGTCCATGCAGACGAGAAGGCGGTCCGTCTTGTGGTAATCGAACAGCATGCGCATCAGCGCCCGGCGGTGGCGGGTCCGCTTTTCAAGCGTCGACTGGATACCGCCAAGGTCGGGAAGCGGAGTCGATTCCTCGTCGAACAGATAGTCGATGGCCGGGATGTTCACGGCCTTCCTGACACCGTCGATCAGCCGTTTCGCGACATGCCACTTCTTGCAGATCACGATCTTCAGCTCACGCTCCCGACCGATACTGGCCTCGGTCTCCCAGAAGCGGGGCGCGAACCGGCGTCCGTCGCGCCCGCGCCCGGTCAGGAACGCGTAAAGCTGCCGCCCCTCGTTCGAGGTCTGGAACTGCGCCCCGGTCGAGGCATAGAGATCGCCGAGCCGGTGTTTCAGATCGCGCGCTTCCTGGCTCACCTTCCGGGCGAACAGGAAATCCTGACTGAGCAGAAGGTCATAGTGATCGTTGTAGAACGTCACCGGCATCCCGTAGTCGGAGAACATCAGGAAGGTGAGCGTGCGCGACCGGATCTCGGTCGCCGGCACCACATGGCGCACGACGGTCTGGAAGAAGGTTTCGTCCGGGATCCATGTGGTGCGGAAGAACCGCATTACGTCGCGGCGCTTGCGCGTGAAATCCAGCACCCACTCGATCGTCCGCCGCCGCAGGCACCACCACTGCGAGCCGATCATCATCTGCAGGTCGGCCGGAATCTCGCGCGTCCAGCCCAGCCGCTTCTGAAGGTTGTAGGCACCGTAGAACAGCTGTTTCTGGGTCCGTTCGTTGAACGGGTGGCGATAGATCAGCCGGTCGTCCTTCATGCCGGTCTTGATCCAGTCAGATTCGAAGAAATCGAAACTTTCGATGTAGTCGGCGTCTTCCGCATCGAGGAAATCATGAGCGTACTCGGCCGATTTGATCGCCATGCAATCGCCCGACAGCATGTAGAAATGGGTGGCGTCGGGGAACGCCTCCACCGCCGCCTCGGTCGCGTTCAGCGTGGCCTGGACAAGGCTCCACGCACCCCAGCCGCAGCGGATGCGGCGGCGCGCGAAGGTGACGTTAGGATTGTCCGCAAGCGCAGCACGGATTCTGGCATAGGCCGCCGCCGGTGCACGGGCGTCGAAGTGGATCGCCATGCAGTCACCGACCGCCGTCAGCCGCTCCGCCTGACGGATGATCCCCTCGGGGTCCTTGTGGCACAACAGGATGAAGGCGATCTTTGCCATTGGCCTTGCGTCGGTTTCTGACCTTTCGCTAGATAGCGTGAACCTCCGTTGAAATAACAGGCTTTCTTTGCTTTTTTTAGCCACGATTGTGGTGCATAGCAGGTCGGCTGCTAGTGTTTGGAGAACGGTTCATGGGGTTTCCCGGCACATGGATGACGGAAAGCGAAAGCGTGGTTTACCGCGTGGTGCCGAAATGCGCCTGCTCGACCATCGGTCAGATCATGTTCTACTCCGACCATGGCGAATTCTTCGACGGCGACATCCATGACGCCGATCACGGGATGCACAAATGGGCCTTCGATGGCAGCCAGCCGCTGATCGAGGCCAATGTGAAGGGCCATAAGAGCTATGCCTTCACCTGCGTCCGCAACCCCTATACCCGCATCCTGTCCTCGTTCTTCGACAAGATCTGCGGCATCCAGCGCAACGGCAAACGCTATCGCGGAAACCTCGTGCCGATGCTGGTGCAGAAATACGGGGTTGAGGTTGGCGATCCCGAGACCGGGTTCGAATTCGACCAGATCAAGAGCTTCCGGCGCTTCCTTCTCTTCGCGCGCGACACGATCCGCTGGCGCCGCCCGATGGAGCCGGATATCCACTGGTCGGCCATGTCCGGCCATATCGCGACCTTCATCGCCAATGGCGGACGCTACAACAACATCTTCTTCACCGAGAAATTCAACGAGGGGATGCAGTCGGTCCTTGATGCGGTGGAGACGCCGAAGAAGGTCTCGCTGAAGAAGATCCCGAAATTCAACGAAAGCGAAGGCCACGGCCCGAAGCGAGCCCATCCGGTCGAGGATTTCTTCGACGACCTGTCGATGCACCTCGTCTACGAGATCTACAAACGCGACTTCCAGCTTTTCAAGTACGATTTCGAGAATCCCGCCAACAAGATGCCGGTGGGCGAGATCGATCTGGACGAGATCCATGCAAAGCTCGGCCAGTAGGCCAACCGGCTATTCTGGTAAACCTCTCTGGAAAAAGCTCGGCCTGAGGGAAGGCATGCGGGTCGCGCTGGTCGGCGGCGCCGACTTCGAGACCTACTGCAACCTCTTGGGACATGGCGCGCCCGAGGTCGTTCTCTTCGCCGATCCGGTCCCCGGCACGGACGCCGTCCATGTCTTCACCGCCTCCCGCGCGCATCTCGCCGATTTTCTGCCGAGGGCCATGGCGGCGATCAGGCCCGATGGCATGATCTGGGTCTCCTGGCCCAAGAAGGCGTCGAAAGTGCCGTCCGACATCACCGAGGATACGGTCCGCGAGATCGCGTTGCCGCTCGGCCTCGTCGATGTGAAGGTCTGCGCCGTGGATGCGGTCCGGTCGGGTCTCAAGCTCGTCATCCGAAAGGAATTGCGCTGACGGGCGCGAGCCTCAGCCGCCCGGCAGCCGATAGGTAAGATAGCCCATCGCCGCCCGCGCGATCCGCGTGCGGAGCGAGGCATAGTCCACCTCCTGCGCACCGCGCGCCGCCATGACCATGCCGCGCGTCATCCCGATCATGTCCAGCGCAGCCTCCTCCGGCTGTTCCACACCCCGGTTGCGCAGGCATTCGACGAAGGCGTCGCGAACCCGGCGCTTTTCGGCAAGGACATCGGCGGAACGCGGCAGGCGTGTCTCGGCCTCCTCCAGCGCAGCGGTCAGACGCGGCTCCGCCTGATACTGGTGAACTGCCGCCTCCATCAGCATCGGCACCGCCTGCTCTAGCGGCAGGTCGCGTGCAA
Organism: Alphaproteobacteria bacterium; assembly: GCA_030429495.1. GTDB lineage: Bacteria > Pseudomonadota > Alphaproteobacteria > Rhodobacterales > Rhodobacteraceae > Albidovulum. The sequence continues at coordinate 185,635 of JAUIFH010000007.1, forward strand.
CGGCATTCGCCGCCAAGAGCCGCGCCGACATCGACAGCCGCATCCGTCGGACAAGCTCCGCGAGGATCGCGTCGCGGGAAGGGAAATACTGGTAGAGCGATCCGATGGAGACCCCCGCCCGCTCCGCGACCCTGTTGGTCGTGACGCCGGCCAGCCCGTCGGCGTCCAGAATCTGAGCCGTCGCTTCCAGGATCGCCTCGAACGTCGCGCGACTGCGGGCCTGAACCGGTGTTTTCCTTGGCTTTTTGCTGTTGGACATGTGCGTTGCCGGATGCGAGTGGATAATGTGAGTAATTGCTCACATTATCGAAAGACACGCAATTCACGCAAGAGGACACCATGTTCGGCAGCGAAAATGATTTATGGTTCGATCGCAATTTCCTTCTGACCTCGGCCACCGAAGGGCTCGGCCCCGAACTGGCGCGGGCGCTGGTCGCCCGTGGCGGCATCGTCCTCGCGGTCGATACGAATGCGGCGGCGCTCCGCCATCTGGCCGCCGAAATCGGCGGCGGCGTTGTGACGCTGACACGCGATCTTTCGGAGCCGGCGGCACCGATTGAACTCGCCCGCTGGATCGCCGACGAGCACCGGAATTTCGGCGGCCTGATCTGCAATGCAACCGGGGCCGCGTGTACGCCGGGGCCGGGCATCGCGGCCCGGATCCTCGCGCCGCTCTCCGTCCTTGGTCTTCTCGGCACGGTCCTGCCAGACACCGGCGCGGCCCTGACTGGCGTCGCAGTGCCTGACGCACCCGTCACGCGGGGCATCGCCCGGCTCACCACCCGTCTCAGGGACGCGCGCTGGAATGCCGGCGGGCGCGGTGCGTTCACCTCGGCGCTGGTGGCGCCGGGGATGTCGGCCGCCGGACAGGACGCGCGTTACGGCGCCGCCAACCGGATTCTGGATGCCGTCGCCCGACGCGCTGCGATCCTGCGCATAACTCCACCGAAAGACGGCCGGACGCGGGCTGCGTTTCACTGCCCGGTCGCCGCGCCGCGCGGCACCTGAACCGTCAGATCAGGCCGTGCGCGCGGAACAGCGCCTTCACATCGGTTTCCGGGCGCGCGCCGAAATGGCTGATGACCTCGGCGGCGGCGACGCAGCCCATCTGGCCCGCGACCTTCAGGTGCTGCCCGGTCGCCAAACCGTAAAGGAACCCCGCCGCGAACTGGTCGCCCGCGCCCGTCGCATCGACCGGCACGACGCGGTGCACCGGCACGTCCACCCGCTCCGCGCCCCTGAGCACGATCACATCCGCACCCGAGCGCGTGCAGACGACCGTCGGGCATTCCGTCCGCGCCTGCTCCAGCGCGGCGCCAAGGTCGTCCGTCTGGTAGAGCGCCTCCCATTCGTGCTGGTTGCCGATGACATAGTCCATCTCGTCCTTCACCAGCCGCCGGAAATCGGCGCGGTGGCGGTCGACGCAGAACGGGTCCGACAGCGCGATCCCCGCTTTGCCACCCCCCTTGTGGCAGGCGCGCGCGGCCTTGAGGAACGCCTCCTTCCCCTTGTCCTTGTCGAAGAGATAGCCTTCGAGGAACAGGTAGTCCGTGCTGCCCGCGACGTCCTCGGACACGTCGTCCGGCCCAAGCTCCGCCGAGATTCCAAGATAGGTGTTCATCGACCGCTCGCCGTCCGGCGTCACGAAGATCATCGAGCGAGAGGTCGGCAGTTCACCGCCCGACACTGGCGGGTTGGGGAAGTCGGTCCCCTCGGCCGTCAGCGACTTTGCGAAGAACCGGCCCAGCGCATCGTCGCGCACGCGACCGATGAACGCCGATTTGAGCCCAAGGTTGCCAAGCCCCGCCACCGTGTTCCCGACCGATCCGCCCGGCGCCTCGGTCCGCTCCTTCATCGCGCCGTAAAGCATCTCGCCCCGCTCACGCTCCACAAGCTGCATGATGCCCTTCTGAATGCCCATGAGGTCGAGCGCGTTGTCGTCGGTCTGGGTCAGAACGTCGACAATCGCATTGCCGATGCCGACCACCTGGTAACGGTTGGTCACAGGGTTTTCTCCTCGTAGGAACACAGGTCGCGGATGTGGCAGGCGCCGCATTTCGGTTTGCGCGCCACGCAGATGTAGCGGCCATGCAGGATCAGCCAGTGATGCGCATGCTGCTGGAACTCGACCGGCACGTTGTCCTCAATCGCACGCTCCACGGCGTCGACATCCTTGCCGACGGCGATCCCGGTCCGGTTGCCGACACGGAAGATATGGGTATCGACTGCCTGCGCGGGATGGTGGAACCACATGTTCAGCACCACGTTCGCGGTCTTTCGCCCGACCCCCGGCAGCGATTGCAGCGCCGCGCGGGATGACGGCACCTGGCCGCCGTAGTCATCGACAAGGATGCGGCTGAGCTTGATGACGTTCTTCGCCTTCTGGCGGAAGAGACCGATCGTCTTGATATGCTCGGTCAGCCCTTCTTCGCCGAGCGCCAGCATCTTCTCTGGCGTATCGGCGATCCGGAACAAAGCCCGTGTCGCCTTGTTCACCCCGGCATCGGTCGCCTGCGCCGACAGCGCCACGGCCACGACGAGCGTGTAGGCGTTCACATGGTCCAGTTCCCCCTTCGGCTCGGCCTCGGCCTCGCAGAAGCGGGTGAAGATCGCGTGCATCGCATGATAGTCGAGCTGGCGTGCCATGGTTTCGGGATATGCCCCGGCAAAGCACGGGGCGCAAGCGCCGTGCAACGGTTCCAATTCGACACAATCAGGCCCGCCGCATTAACCAAGCCTTCGTTGCCCACCCCGGAATGTCGATCCGCAACGACGGAGACGGCATGACGACATCCCTGTTCCACGAACAGACTGCCCCCGGCTTCGCGCCGGGCATACGGATCGCCACGGATCGCGGCGCGCGGCCGGTCGCGGCGCTTCGGCCCGGCGACCGGGTGCTGACGCGCGACAGCGGGTACCGGCCGGTGCTTTGGGCCGGGGCGCTCGCGGCCGGCGGGATGGCGGTCCGGGCGGCGATCCCGGCCACCGGACGGTCCGAGGGCGGTCCCCTCGTGTCCACCAGCCAGCGGCTGCTTCTCGCCGGCGCCGATATCGCGAGGCTGTCCGGCGACCGCGAGGTGCTGGCGGCAGCCGGTGATCTGGCCCGGGGGCATGCGACTGCGCGACCGGAACCGTTTCGCCAGATCCTTCTCGCCGCGCACGAGGTCATTCTCGCCGACGGCGTCTGGTGCGGCTCGCTCTATCTCCAGCCGACCGCGCCGGACTGGATTCCGCGGGGCCTGCACCGGACCCTGATCGGTCTTGCCAGCGGCAGCCACGACGCAACTGCGCGGCGCTGCCTGCCACCGCAAGACGCCGCGCTGATCCGTCACGCATCACGGCTTGATCCCGCGGCCTGATCGCTGGACAAAAGCGCAGCTTCCGGGTCGCGGCCCGCCACGGCATCGCCTATCTTCCGGGAAAGGAGACGCGATCCATGCTCAACGACACTCACGAACAGGGCTATCACTACGGCGTCATCGCGCGCGCGCTGCGCCTGATCGACAGCGAAGCAGGAACCACCATGCCGCTCGACGATCTCGCCGCGAAGCTCGCCATGAGCCCGGCGCATTTCCAGCGCGTGTTCTCGCGCTGGGTGGGCGTATCGCCCAAGCGCTACCAGCAGTATCTGACAATCGACCTTGCGAAGCGCTTGCTGGCCGAACGGCACTCACTCGCCGAAACCGCGGCTGAGGCGGGGTTGTCGGGCTCCAGCCGGCTGCACGACCTCTTCCTGCGCTGGGAAGCGATGAGTCCGGGCGAATACGCCCGCGCCGGCGAAGGGCTGAAAGTGCGCTACGGCTGGTTCCCCTCGCCCTTCGGCGAGGTGCTGGCGATGGGCACCGATCGCGGTCTCTGCGGGCTTGGCTTTTCCGAGGAATGCGGCCGCGACGCGGCCTTCGCCGACCTCACCGGCCGCTGGCCCCACGCAACGTTCAAGGAAGCGCCCGAAGCGATCGCGCCGTGGGTCGCCGCCACCTTCGCCGAGGCTGGCGAGGCGCGGCTGCACCTGATCGGCGCACCGTTCCAGATCAAGGTCTGGGAGGCGCTGCTGTCCATCCCTTCGGGGCATGTCACGACCTATTCCGACATCGCCGCCGCGATCGGCAGCCCGCGCGCCGTGCGCGCCGTCGGCACCGCCGTCGGGCGCAACCCGGTCAGCTGGCTGATCCCCTGCCACCGCGCACTACGCAAGAGCGGCGGGCTGGGCGGCTACCACTGGGGATTGCCGGTCAAGCGCGCCCTCCTCGCGTGGGAGGCAGCGCGGGCGGAAGCGGACGGGAAAGGCGCATCGGCTGCCGGCTAAACGGTGGCAGCCGATGCGCGAAAAGCCGCCGGACCACGATTTATTGACAGGCGTTATTGCCTAACAGCCGATATTCTCCGAAGTAATGCGCACACAACAATTCGGAGCAGTTTGAATGCAGATGAAGTCCATTCTGTTCGCGGGAACCGCCGCGGCACTGGCGCTTGCGGCCTGTACGCCCGTCGACACCTATTCGCCCAACCCCAACCAGCGCACCAAGGAAGGTGCGATCACGGGCGCGGCGATCGGGGCAGGCCTCGGAATTCTCACCGGCGACGGTGGCAAGGACAAGCGCGACCGCGCGCTTGCCGGTGCCGTGATCGGCGGTATCGGCGGCGCGATCGTGGGTAACCAGCTCGACAAGCAGGCCGCCGAGCTTCAGGCCGAGATCAACGACAGCCGCATCCGGATCATCAACGAAGGCAGCCAACTGCGCGTCGTGATGCCCGAAGGCATCCTCTTTGCCGTTGACAGCGCCACGGTTCAGTCGTCGGTCCAGAACGACCTCTACGCGGTTGCCGACAACCTCAACCGCTACCCCAACACGCGGGTGGAGATCATCGGCCATACCGACAATACCGGCTCGGCCGCCTATAACCAGGACCTGTCGCAGCGCCGGGCGATGGCGGTCGCGTCGATCCTGCGCAACGCCGGCGTCGCCGGTGGCCGCGTGGTCGCATACGGCCGTGGCGAGGATGCGCCGGTCGCGTCGAACCTGACGCCGGAGGGTCGCCAGCAGAACCGCCGGGTCGAGATCCTCATCATCCCGACCGGGTAATCACCGATCACGCCACGAAAAGGCCGGGCCCTGCGCCCGGCCTTTTTCGTTGTGCTCAGGTCCAAGCGGTCATACATCTTGACCAATTGACGAGGATCGCCATGCCCTTCCGCAAGATAGAGCCGGAGAAGCTTTCCAACACCGTCGTCCGCCAGATCGAGAGCCTGATCCTTCAGGGTATCCTCCGCCCCGGCGAACGGCTTCCGTCCGAGCGCGAGCTGTCAGATCGTCTCGGCGTGTCGCGGCCAAGCCTGCGCGACGCGATCGCGCAGCTTCAGGTGGCGGGGCTTCTCACCGCGCGGGCCGGCGCCGGCATTTTCGTAGCCGAGGTTCTGGGATCGGCCTTCTCGCCCGCCCTCATCAAGCTGTTCGCGAGCCATGACGAGGCGGTCTTCGACTACCTCGACTTTCGCCGCGACCTCGAAGGTCTGGCCGCCGAACGCGCGGCGCGGCTTGGCTCCGACACCGATCTGCGGGTGATCGCGGCGATCTTCGAGAAGATGGAAGTGGCGCACCTGAAGCGCGACCCCGCCGATGAAGCGAGGCTCGACGCGGAGTTCCACATGGCCATCATCGAGGCGAGCCACAATGTCGTCATGCTGCACATGCTGCGCTCCATGTTCGATCTGCTGCGGCAAGGCGTCTTCTATAACCGCCAGGTCATGTTCAAGCAGCGGATGACGCGGGGCGCGCTTCTCGACCAGCACCGCGCGATCAACGCAGCACTTCAGGCCCGCGACCCCGACGGCGCGCGCGCGGCCGTCGAGGCGCATCTGAGCTTCGTCCGTCAGGCCCTTGAGGACGACCTTAAGGCCGACCGCCACGAGGCGGTCGCACGGCTCAGGTACGAGCACGAGAAGAACCGCGCCTGACCACCCGGAAACAGAAAGGCCGGGGCAAGCCCCGGCCTTTGTTCTTGCCGCGTCTCCGGGCTGCGCCCGGACCCGGTGTCAGTGCAGTTTCGCTTCTGCCTCACCGATCGCCGCATCGATAAGCGTGCCGCGTTCGGCCGCCGTCATCTGCTTCGCGATCAGGTCCCCGGCGGCCGCGACCGCGACCGTCACCGCGCGGTCGCGCACTTCGCGCACGGCAGCAGCCTCGGCCGAGGCGATCTGATCCTCGGCGGCCGCGAGGCGGCGGGTGATGGAGGCCTTAAGGTCCGCTTTCGCCTGTTCGGCGGCAGCCAGCGCCTCGCGCTTGGCGGTCTCGACGATCCGCTCGGCCTGCTCCTGCACTTCCTTCTGCTTGCGCTCATAGGAAGCAAGGATCGACCGCGCTTCGTCATGCAGCGCCCGCGCCTCGTCGAGGTCGGATTTGATGCCCGCCGCGCGCTTGTCCAGAAGCCCGCCGAGAAGCGCCGGGACCTTGAAGTAAAGCAGCACGCCGACGAACAGCAGGAACGAGACCGTCACGACGAAGTCGGTGTTGCGGAGCGACAGGAACGGCCCCGACGCTGCCATTGCAGGCGTCGCAGACAAGGCAAGGATAGCCGCGAGTTTTTTCATGTCCTTACCCTTTCAGCCGTGCATTGATCGCCGCCGTCACCGTCCGCGCGTCGGCCTTGGCGCCGAAGCTTGCGACGATATCCGCAGCAGCCGACTTGGCTACCTCGACGACGTTTTCCGCCGCACCGGCGCGAATCTCCTCGATCCGCTTCATCGATTCCGCGGATTTCGCCGCGATCTCGGCGTCGGCCTTGGCGGTGGCCTTGTCGAGGTCCTTCTGGATCTCGGCCCGCGCCTCGGCGACGATCTTGCCCGCTTCGGTCCGCGCGTCGATCAGCGCCTGGTTATAGGCCTTCTCGGCCTCCTCGGCCTTCGCCTTCAGCTCTTCGGCCGCGGCGATGTCGTTGGTGATCTTGCCCTGGCGGTCGGCGATAATGCCGCCGATCCGGGGCAGCGCGACCCGGCTCAGGATCAGGTAGATCACGATCAGCGCGACGACGAGCCAGAAGATCTGGTTCGGGAAGGTCGCGAAATCCAGTTGCGGCATGCCCGCGGATTCAGCCGCGTGGCCCGCCGCCTCGGCCGCGTGGCCGGCAGCTTCGGTTGCCGTGTGGGCAGCCTCTGTCGTTGTGTTTGCCATCTCGGCCCCCGTCGATGCCCGTTATACAACCCGGATGGATGCCCTGCACCCATCCGGCCGTAAGGAAGGTCAGTCGAGGCTCAGACGGCGAACATCAGCAGGAGCGCGACGAGGAACGAGAAGATCCCGAGCGCTTCGGCGAACGCGATGCCGATGAAGAGCGTGGCGGTCTGGCCAGCAGCGGCCGACGGGTTGCGCAGCGCGCCGGCGAGGAAGTTGCCGGCAACATTGCCCACCCCCATCGCGGCTCCGCCCATGCCCATGCAGGCAAGGCCAGCGCCGATGTACGCACCCATTTGAACGATATCGCCTTCCATGTCGTTTACTCCTTACGGTTGGAATTGGCTGGAATTGGTTGTCCCGACCTCAGTGGTGCGGATGCAGCGCATCCTTGAGATAGACGCAGGTCAGGATGGTGAACACGTAGGCCTGGATGAAGGCCACGAGAATTTCGAGCCCGTACATCGCGGTGATCGCGATGATCGAGAGCGGCGTGACGGCAAGCCCGATGCCCGACATCAGGACCAGCGGCGCGAAGGCCGCGAAGACCTTGATCACCGCGTGGCCGGCCATCATGTTGCCGGCAAGTCGGATCGAGTGGCTGACGGGCCGCACGAAGTAGGAAATCACCTCGATCAGGGCGAGGACCGGGCGCAGCGGCAGCGGCGCCGAGGACACCCAGAACAGCGACAGGAAACCGGCGCCGTTCTTGACGAAGCCGACGATGGTCACGGTCAGGAAGACCGCCATGGCGAGGATCGCGGTGACGGCAATATGGCTCGTCGTGGTGAAAGCCTTCGGCAGCAGGCCGAGGAAATTCGAGAAGACGATGAAGCAGAAGACCGTGAAGATGTAGGGGAAGAACTTCAGCGCGTCCTTGCCGGCCACGTCCTCAACCATCTTGTGGATGAAACCGTAGGCGAGTTCCGCCACCGACTGCATCCGCGACGGAACAATCGCGCGGCCGCGCGTGCCGAAGACGAAAAGCGCGGCGATCGCGAGCACGGTCAGCGCCATCCACAGCGTGACATTGGTCGGCGTCATCATGCCCACCGCGCCTTCGCCGAAGAGCGGCTTGACGATGAACTGATCCATCGGATGGAACACAAGGCCTTCGCTATGCTCTTCCGTCGCCACGTCTATTCCCCTTCGTCACGGGCGGAAGTCTCCGCCGCCTTTGCGCTCTGGATTTCCTTGGCAGTGCGAAGCATCGTCTTCACCCCGGCCACGAAGCCCAGAAGTATGAACAGCACCAGAAAGAGCGGAATGGTCCCGAAGAGGGTGTCCAGCCCGTATCCGATGCCGAAGCCGATGGCCAAACCGCTCACCAGCTCGATCACCATCCGCCAGCCTTGGCTCGCGGCGGAGTAATGTTCGTCCCCGCGGGGCTTCGGCGCTTCGGCCTTCTTCGCATCGGCGAGCCGCTTCTCCAGCGCCTTCAGGCGGCCCGGATCGGGTTCGTCGGACATGAAGATCGCCCCTCGGACAGTCGGGGGATAGCTAGAATCCCGGGGCCGTTGAGTCAATGCGGCTTTACGTGCAAAATCTCCGCTGCAACATGTTGATTTCACTTGTGTTTGTGAGGGAGGCTTCCAGCCAGAGTGTTCCGGCTGCTGCGAAGGGCCGCGAAATCCCGCCCCGGATACATATTCAACCGCCCGGTTGAGGATCGCTGCGCGGCGGCCCGAAAAGCCGCCGCACCAGCCGTCCGTCGATCAGCACGAGGCCAAGGAAGATCAGCGCCATCCCCGAGACATGCGACGCCAGCAGCACCTCGCCCAGGAACATGACGCCAAGCGTCACCGCCGAGACCGGCGTAATGAAGGTGATCGTAGAGGTCGTCGTCGCCCCCACCCGGGGCAGCAGCCAGAACAAGAGGATGAACGCAGCAGCCGTCAGGATCAAACCGATAACGAACAGCGCCGCCCAGGTCTGCCACAGGCGGATTTCGGGAACGCCTTCGGTCGCCAGCACCACCGGGATCAGAAGTAGCGTCCCGAAGCCCAAAGACCAGCCGGTGATCACCGCCGGATCGGTCCTGCCGAAGCGGCGAAACCAATTGACCGCCACGCCGTAACACGCGGGCGCCAGCATGCAGAAGACAAGCGCCCCGAAAGCGCCGCTTGCCCCGCCATTCAGGGCGGGCAGCGCCAGCGCCACGATCCCGGCAAAGCCGGCTGTCACACCCAGCGACTTGCGCAGCGTCGCGCGCTCCCCTCCCGGCCAGAAATGCGAGATCACGACGACCATGACCGGCGTCACCGCGTTGATGATCCCCGCCTCGCCGGACGTGATGATCTGCTGCGCGATTGGGAAGATCGAAAGCGGCAGAGCATATTGCAGCAGGCCGAAGACCGCCGCGTCCCGCAGGAAGGGACGGCCGACCCGCCTCACCCGCCCGGTCGCGACCAGCCAGATCCAGCAGCCCAGCGCGCCGAACCCGACCCGGCCGAGCGCGACCTGAAGCGGCCCGAGTTCGCGCAGGAGGATCTCGTTGAAAAACATCGAGGAACCCCAGCCGATGCCGAGAAGCAGGATAAGTCCCCAATATCTGAGCGGCATGGCCCCCCTCGCCTCATTCGGAGCCCGCACTTAAGTCCGTCGCGACGGCGCCGTCCACCCGTATCCTGACCAATCGCATGAATTCTGGTGACCGCCGACATCAACGCTGGTGATCGCCCGGCTTCCGCCCGCAACGCCGCCGGGTTACTCTGCCCGCATGAACCGCCCCGCGAACCTCGACACGATCTTCTCTGCCCTCGCGGATCCCACGCGGCGGGCGATCCTGACCATGCTGCTCGAAGACGACATGGCCGTCACCGACGTGGCCGAACCGTTCGAGATGTCGCTGGCCGCGATTTCCAAGCACCTCGTCGTCCTCGCCGAAGCCGGACTCATCAGTCAGGAGCGGCGCGGACGGGTGAAGTGGTGCAAACTCGAACCGGACGCCATGCGCGCCGCAACCGTCTGGATCCAGGGCTTCGGCCAGTTCGAGCCGCTCGACTTCGACGCGTTCGAGCGCTTCCTTCAGACCGAGATTCCAGACCGCCCCTGACCCGGACGCTCAGTCCTTCCTGTCGCCCGGCGCCTCTTCTTTTAGAAGAAGCACCAGCGCGAATGCCGTCAGCGCCACGCCGGCCGCCACCAGCGGCGGCGGCGCCGGCTGGCCCAGCGCGATCTCCCACAGGATCACCCAGGACGGCGTGAGGTAGGTATAGGCCATGACCTTCGACGACGGCAGCCTGAGTGTCGCGTATTGCAGCAGGACGAAGGTCGCTGCACTCGCGAAGACAGCGGTATAGGCGAGCGTGATCCAGACGACAGGCGGCAGCGCCGCCCAGCCGGTCGCGCGGATCGCCGGCCAGCCGTAGAGCGTGAGAAGGAGCGCACCGGCCACGAGTACGCCAAAGGAAAAGACCGTCGCCGTCTCGCCCCGGTTCAGCTTCCTGACGAGCGGCGTATAAAATGCATGCGCCACGCAGCCGGCGAAATAAATCGCCTCGCCGCGCCCCAGATCGAACCGCATCAGCGCCCCCGTATCGGCGCGGAAGATCACCCAGAGCGCACCTGCCGCCCCGATGGTGAGCGCGAGCGCGATCCGCGGCGTCGTCACCTGCCGCAGGAGGAGCCAGCCGAACCCGGCCGAGAGCACCGGCGTCAACGTGAAGACCGCCGCGGCGGAGACCGGCGGCGCGGTTTTCAGCCCCTCGAACATCAGGACAAAGTAGGCACCGAAGGTCGCGCCAAGCAGGATGTATCGCCAGGGCGCCGTCAGTGCGCTTCGCGGCACGCCCGTCGTGGCGAAGGCCGCCGCGCCGATGATCGCCCCGGCAAGAACGAAGCGCAAAGCCGTGAAGGCCAGCGGAGAAACGAGGTTCGCCGTCATCGAGCCGAGAGAGAACGACCCTGCAATCAGCACCGAGAAGAGAAGCATCGCGAGATGCCCGCGCAGCGCCTGCGGCATCGCTCAGGCCATCCCGCAGCCCTGCGCGTCTTCCTTCAGCGCCTTGAGGAAAAGCTGGATGCGCGGCGTTCGGTGCAAATCGACATGGGTGACGAGCCAAAGCGGGCTGTCCCATTCCGGCCGCGCGGGCAGCGCCTCCACCAGGTCCGGATAGCGCCGCGCCAGAAGCACCGGCAGAAATCCAAGCGCCGCGCCACCCGTCACCGCCTCTACCGCCACGCGGTCCTCGTTGGTGCAAAAGGTCACGGCGTCATCCGGTATCCGCGGCAGCAGCCAGCGGTAGAACGGCGCCCGGCTTTCGGCATCGACGGGGCCGACAAAGCGGTGGCGGGCAAGATCGTCATCGCCTTCGGGCAGTCCGTAGCGTTCGACATAGGCGGGGCTCGCGTAAAGCCCGCGCTTGTGGGTGCAGAAGCTTTGCACCACATTGTCCGGTTCCTGCGGCTTGCCGCCGGCGCGGATCGCCACATGCGCCTCGCCGTATTCCAGGCGGAAGAGGCGCGAGTCCGACACGTAGCGAACCTTCAGCTCGGGATAATCCGCCTGAAGCCGGATCAGGGTCGGCGTGACCAGCTCCGACAAACCGGGCAGCGAGGTCACAACCAGTTCGCCGGATATATCCGACGTGCCCCCGGTGATGCGCGCGGCGAGGTGGGCGAATTGATCCTCGGTCGCCTGCGCGACCTTCAGAAGCTCCTGCCCGGCCTCGGTCGCGGTGTAGCCGCGCGCATGCCGCTGGAACAGCTTTGCGCCGAGCCGCCCTTCGAGCGCGTCGATATGGCGAATGACCGTGGCGTGGTGCACGCCAAGCACCTCGGCCGCCCCCGACACGGTGCCGACACGCGCAACCTGATAGGCGGTACGGATCTCGTCCCAATTGTCCATCTGGCCATGCCTTTGAAATGGAAGAGTTTGTTTCAACCCTGATCACGAAAAGGTAATGTGCACCAGTGAACATTACCGTATGAAAAAGCCTCATTTTCTGCCGAAATGCAATACCCTATCTCGGTATCACGATCACCGGCAGGCCCCAGCAAGGCGGCGCCGGCGATGTAAAGAAACCGGCCCTGACGGGCCAACAAACCATGCGGGACTTCCCGCGGTACCGAAAGGAAAGACCAATGTTTGCCAAAGTGACCCTCTCCGCCCTCGCCCTCGCCATCGCTGCTCCGGCCTTCGCCGCGGGTTCGCAGCTCGAACGCTCCGCCGGCGTCGAACCGGGTGTCTACACCCTTGCCCAGCTGTCCGACATCGTCTCGGCCGACGAAGCGAACGATGCGGCGCGCCTGAAGGCCTTCTATCTGGGCGCCGACGACACCGTGTCGCGCAACGATTTCTCGGGCGAGGCCACGATCGCGCCGAAAGGCTTCAGCAAGGGCTCCGACCGCTGATCAGGGCGACAACCGCCGGGGACACCCGGCCAGAGAATGGCGCGCGGGATCACTCTCGCGCGCCATTTGCGTTTCGCGGGTTGCCGTCGAAAGGTGCAAGCCCAAAGTCTGCGCATCAGTGCACATATGGGGTATTTCCATAGGCATTAATTACAATCTCGCACATTGCTAGATTGAAGCAGCATATCGTTCAGGAGACATCCCATGACCCGCATCCTTCGTATTGAAACCTCCATCAAGGGCGACGCCTCCGTCTCCCGCAAGCTGACCGACCGCATCATCGCACGCCTGACAAAGACCCATTCCGGCGCGACCGTCGCCACGCGTGACCTGTCCGAAGGCGTGCCGCAGATCGACGGCGCCTGGATCGGCGCGGTCTTTACGCCCGCCGCCGACCGCACGCCGGAACAGGCGCAGATCGCGGCCTATTCCGACGCGCTTCTGGATGAGGTGAAAGCAGCCGACATCCTCGTCATCGCGCTGCCGGTCTACAATTTCGGCCTGCCCGCCCAACTGAAAAGCTGGATCGACCACCTCGCGCGCAAGGGCGAAACCTTCACCTACACCGAGGCCGGTCCGAAAGGTCTTCTGGAGAACAAGCGCGCCATCGTCGCCCTGTCCTCCGACGGCACCAAGATCGGGTCCGAGATTGACTTCGCCTCGGGCTACCTGCGCCACATGCTCGGCTTCTTCGGCATCACCGATGTCGATTTCGTCGCCGCCGACCAGATGGTCTTCGACCCCGAAGCGACGTTGAAAAAGGCCGAAGCGCAGGTCGACGCGCTGGCGGCCTGAGGCCGTCAAACCCTTGCCGCATTCGGCCGTATCATGGCCGGATGCGGATCATCAAAGACACCGACGACCAATTCGTTCTCGAAGAAAAGCCCGTCTTCCTCGGGCTTGTCTTTATTTTCTTCCTGATGTCCGGCGCGGCTTGGGCAGTCGACGCTTACAAGGCCGGCAACCACGCGATGCTCGCGCTCGCCCTTCTCCTCATCGTCGGGATGGGTGTTTTCGCCGCGCGCGTGGTCGAGCGTATCTGGCTGATCTTCGACAGGGCGAAGGGCACGATTGAAATCCGCCGGCGCAACCACCGCGACCTCCTGTCCGAGACTTATCCCCTCGCAGACCTCGCCGCCGAAGGCATCATGGTTGAGCGCAGCGGCGACATGAACCGCCTTGCCCTGAAGCTCTCCTCACACAAGAGGCCGATCCCGATGACGCAGCACTATCAGACAGGAAACCATATCGTTCGCTGCGCCGATGCCGCGAAGGCCTGGCTGGCCAAAGCCGGATAGCAGCCGATGCGGGTGCTGGAAAAAAGCGATGACCGCCTCGTGATCGAGGAACAGCCGTGGTTCTGGGGGCTGTTTTTCGTCGTTTTCATCCTGGCCTTCGTCGCAGGCGCCATCCGTTCGGCACTCGATGGCGATTTCTGGCTGACAGCGATGGCTGTTCTCGTCGTCATCGGGGTGGGCGCGCTTGCCGCGCACAGCATCGAACGGGTCTGGCTGGTCTTTGACCGCCGCGCCGGCACGGTCGAGCTTCGCCGCCGCAGCCTGCGCGGCTTCCGGCGCGAGGTCTTCCCCCTCTCGGAACTCGCCGCCGACGGCGTTTTCGTCCAGCGGAGCGAGGATACGCAGCGCATTGCGCTCCACCTCGCCTCACGCGACACCCCGGTTCCGGTTACGAACTACTATCAAAGCGGTGGTCGGGTCCGCCACTGCGCCGAGATTGCCGCCCGCTGGCTGACCTCCAGCTAAAGCGTTACGGGTTTCAATCGAAACCCGTAACGCCACGGGCCGTCAGGGTTCCACCACCGTCAGTCCCAGCAGCCGCCAGCTCTGCATCCCGCCACGGTAGTATCGGATCCGCTCCGGCGGATAGCCGACGCCGATCATGACCCGGATCGCGGACGGCGATTGCCCGCACCAAAGCCCGTTGCAGAACAGAGCGACCTCTTTCGCGCCCTCGCAATCCCAGCCATCGAAATCCGGCTCGCAGCCCAGATCGCCAAGCCGGTCGGCGATCTCGGTATAGGGGATGTTGATCGCACCGGGGATCGTTCCGCCCCGGAACCAGTCCTGTGTCCGGCTGTCGATCACCACGGCCTCTCCACCCTCCAGAAGGTCAAGCAACTCCAGTTCCCCGATGGGCGTCACACCCTCGGCGGGTACCATAGGCTGGATGCAAAACGGCGGGCATTCGCGCGAAGTCAGCGCCCAGTCGCCCTCCAGCCGCGCCTGCGGATTCTGGTCGCGCCGAATCTCGACCGGTCCGGCTTCGGTCGGGACGGTCACGACCGGACGGTCCGGGCCGATCCCGACCTTGATGTCCTCCGCCCTCGCCCCGGCAGCCGCCAGCAACAGCGCAGTCAAGGCCACGATCCGTCCGAACGCCATCAATTCCTCCATTCATATCTGTCTATGTCATCCGATCCTCGCCCGCCCCGACCGGCGAGGCAAGCGGTCCTTTCCCTTGACTCGCCGCTCCCGACCGCGTAGAGCGCCCGCCAACCCGGTAGCCGTAAGAGCTTCCGGTCCCGGACTCGATCCGGGATCGCCACCAGTCAGCGCGTCGCGCCCACTGGTGCGTTTTGCGTTTGGGCCGTTTCCTCACTATGTCGAGGGCGGGAAAGTCGAGAGGCCAAGGAGGGCCAGATGTTCGAGAACCTGTCAGAACGCCTCGGCGGCGTCTTCGACCGGCTGACGAAACAGGGCGCCCTCTCTGAGGACGACGTTAAGACCGCGCTCCGCGAGGTTCGCGTCGCGCTTCTTGAGGCCGACGTCTCGCTGCCCGTCGCGCGCGACTTCATCAAGGCGGTCGAGGGTAAGGCGACGGGTGCGGCCGTCACCAAATCCGTCACCCCGGGCCAACAGGTCGTCAAGATCGTCCACGACGCTCTCATTGACGTGCTGCGCGGCGCCGACGATCCCGGCACGCTCAAGATCGACAACCCGCCCGCACCGATCCTGATGGTCGGCCTTCAGGGCGGCGGCAAGACAACGACGACCGCGAAACTCGCGAAGCGGCTTACGGAGCGCGAGAAGAAGCGCGTGCTGATGGCCTCGCTCGACACCAACCGCCCTGCCGCCATGGAACAGCTTGCCATCCTCGGCACGCAGATCGGCGTCGATACGCTTCCCATCGTGAAGGGCGAAAGTGCTGTCCAGATCGCCAAGCGCGCCAAACAGCAGGCAACCTTGGGCGGCTACGACGTCTTCATGCTCGACACCGCCGGCCGCCTCCAGATCGACCAGGTGCTGATGGACGAGGTCGCCGAGGTCGCCGCCATCGCCAAGCCCCGCGAGACGCTTCTGGTCGTCGACGGCCTGACAGGCCAGGTCGCGGTCGAGGTCGCGCAGGAATTTGACGCCAAGGTCGGCATCACCGGTGTCGTCCTCACCCGGATGGACGGCGACGGTCGCGGCGGCGCGGCCCTGTCGATGCGCGCCGTCACCGGCAAGCCGATCCGTTTCGTCGGCCTCGGCGAAAAGATGGACGCGCTTGAGACCTTCGAGGCAGAGCGCATCGCTGGCCGCATCCTCGGCATGGGCGACATCGTGGCCCTTGTCGAAAAGGCGCAGGCGACCTTGGAGGCAGAACAGGCCGAACGCATGGCCAAGCGCTTCGCCAAGGGCCTTTTCAACATGAACGACCTCAGGGCCCAGCTTGAGCAGATGATCAGGATGGGCGGCATGCAGGGCATGATGGGGATGCTGCCCGGCATGGGCAAGGCCGCGAAACAGATGGAGGCGGCGGGCTTCGACGACTCCATCCTCCGCCGCCAGATCGCCCTCATCGGCTCGATGACCAAGAAAGAGCGCGCCAACCCCGCCCTTCTGCAGGCCAGCCGCAAGAAGCGCATCGCCGCCGGTGCGGGGCTTGAGGTTTCGGAACTCAACCAGCTTTTGAAGATGCACCGCCAGATGGCGGACATGATGAAGAAGATGGGCAAGGGCGGCATGATGAAACAGGCCATCAAGCAGATGATGGGCAAGGGCGGCATGCCCGACCCGTCGAAGATGAGCCCGGCCGAGATGGAAGCGATGGCCAAGGGCATGCAGGAAGGCATCGGCGGCGGCAAGCTGCCGGGCGGCATGGGCCTCCCGGGCGGGCTTGGCGGCATGAAACTCCCGGGCGGCCTTTCGGGCCTCGGCGGGTTCGGGAAAAAGAAGTGATCGCAAGGCGATCATACGGGCGCGGTGCGCGGGCATGCCCCCACCCCCATCCCCTCCCCACGAGGGGGAGGGGAGGCGCGGCATGCCAGGCGGCGCAAGGCGGTACCCGATGACCCCTCCCACCCTCCAGACCGAACGCCTGATCCTGCGCGTCCCGAACGACAACGATCTCGTGCTCGCGGCTCGTTTCTGGGCCTCAGAACGCTCGCATATGATGGGCGGTCCGTGGACATTCGAAAAAACCCGCGAGGGCCATCTCGACATTCTCGACCAGTGGCGCCGCCTCGGCTTTTCGCTCTTCACCGTGACCCTTCGCGGCAGTGACGAAGGCATCGGTGGCATCGGTCCCTATTATCCCCCGACCCATCCCGAACCCGAGCTTGGCTGGAGCCTCTGGGATGCTGCGAACGAAGGCAAGGGCCTTGCCTATGAAGCCGCATCCGCCGCGCGCGACTGGTTCTTCGCCACCAGCGGTCACAAAACGGCGGTCAGCTATACCGATCCGGCCAACGCGGCCTCGCACCGCCTTTGCGCACGCTTGGGCGGGGTTGTCGATCCTGACGCGGCCCATCCTTACGGCGACGATCCCACGCTGACCTTCCGCTACCATGCCGGGGGCGCCGCATGACCCCTCCCACCCTCCACACTGACCGCCTGATACTCCGCGCCCCGCAACTCGCGGATTTCGAGCATTGGGCGGCATTCTTCGCCTCCCCCCGCTCGATCCACGAACGCGGCATGATGGACCGGGAAGAGGCGTGGAAGAACTGGGCCACCGATGTCGCGCTCTGGCAGCTCAAGGGCTACGGCGCCTTCGGCCTCGAGACCCGCGCAACCGGCGCCTATGTCGGCGAGGTCGGCATCTACGAATTCATGGGCTACCCGGAGCCCGAGCTTGGCTGGTTCACCGTGCCGGAGGCAGAGGGCAAGGGCTATGCCGCTGAGGCTGCCCGCGCCGTCATGATCTGGGCGCGCAAGAGTTTCGGCTGGGACCGGCTGATCAATATCATCGACCCCGCGAACGACCGCTCCATAGCGCTCGGGCTGAAACTCGGCGGTGTCATCGACCCGAGCGTTCCGGGCACCGATCCCGGGGATGTGGTGATCGTCCACGATCTCAGGGGGCTTGCGTGATGTTCCGCACCGGCGCGCCCACCCTGCACAGCGAACGGCTCACCCTCGGCCCGGTCAGCGACGCCCATGCCGAGGCCTTCATGGACTTCTGCGCGACCGACGCGTCGCGCTTCCTCGGCGGTCCGACCGACCGCGAGGATGCCTGGGTGGGCGTCGCCATGCAGGCCGGGCAGTGGGCGCTCCGGGGCTATGGCACCTTCTGGGTCAGCGAAACCGCGACCGGCGCGCCCGTTGGCCGGGTCGGTATCTTCCACCCGGGCTGGCGGACGGAACCGGAACTGAGCTGGGCCATCTACCCCGCCTTCCAGCACCGGGGTTACGCGACCGAGGCCGCGCGGGCAGCCCGCGACTGGGCTTATGACACCCTTGGCTTCGGCCCGCTCATGAGCCTCATCGACCCGGCCAACACGGCCTCCGAACACGTGGCCGAACGGCTCGGCGCGCGGAACGAGGGGCCTCACAGAACCGATGTGCCGAAGGTCGTCAACCGCTGGCGCCATCCCGCGAGGGCAGCATGACACCGCATCTGGCCCATACGCCGGTTCTTGAAACCGAACGGCTGGTCCTGCGCGCACCTGCCCTGCGCGACTGGCCGGCATTCTCAACCTTCCTCGCCACGCCCCGCGCCCGTTTCGTGCGGAGCGAAGTGCTTGACGAAGGCAAGAAATGGCGCGCCTTCGGTCATGTCGTCGGCCATTGGGCGCTGCGTGGCTTCGGCAACTTCATTCTGACGGTGAAAGGCTCGGACGACGCCATCGGCATGGCCGGCGGCTGGTATCCCGCCGGCTGGCCGGAACGCGAGATCGGCTGGTCGCTCTGGCTGCCGGAGGCGGAAGGCAAGGGCTATGCGTTCGAAGCCGCCGCGGCGGCGCGCGACCACGCCTTCCACGACCTCGGCTGGGATACTGCGGTCAGCTATATCGACCCGGAAAACGCCCGCTCCATCGCGCTCGCCGAACGGCTCGGCGCAACCCGCGACGCGAACGCGGCGCGTCCCGGCGACGAACCGGTCCTCGTCTACCGCCATCACCGGGAGGCGCGCGCATGACCCGCCTGCCTTCATCTTGCGGCAAATACCTCGGGGTCCGGGGCGGCGCCTCGGCGCCCTCCGCCGTAGCTACGGATATCCTACGCCCCCGCTACGCCTTGCATACACCCCTTTTCCAGCCCCGGAGGTCTGCATGAGTGATCCCACGACCCTGGCCGCCAGCCTCCTCCGCGGACACCGCGAGTCGATCGACCGGCTCGACGCGATCCTCGTCTACACGCTGGCCGAGCGCTTCAAGCACACCCAGGCGGTGGGCCGGCTGAAGGCGGAACACGACCTGCCGCCCTCCGATCCCTTACGCGAAAGCCAGCAGATCGAGCGGCTGCAACGCATGGCGCTGGAGGCCGACCTCGACCCCGAATTCGCCAAGAAATTCCTGAACTTCATCATCTCCGAAGTCATCAGGCATCACGAGAAACTGCAGAAATAACCAAGAAATAGCAGGCATTTGCCTGTTTCAAAGCC
Organism: Alphaproteobacteria bacterium; assembly: GCA_030429495.1. Classification (GTDB taxonomy): domain Bacteria; phylum Pseudomonadota; class Alphaproteobacteria; order Rhodobacterales; family Rhodobacteraceae; genus Albidovulum. Next base: position 204,987 of record JAUIFH010000007.1, read on the forward strand.
AAGATAGGAGAAACGACATGGCTATGAAAATCCGCCTCGCCCGTGGGGGCTCCAAGAAGCGTCCGTTCTATTCGATCGTCGCTGCCGACTCGCGCATGCCGCGCGACGGCCGCTTCATCGAGAAGCTCGGCACCTACAACCCCCTTCTTCCGAAGGACTCGGAAGACCGCGTGAAAATGAACATGGAGCGCGTGCAGCACTGGCTTTCCCAGGGCGCCCAGCCGACCGACCGGATCGCCCGCATGCTGGAAGCGGCCGGCGTGAAAGAGAAAGCCACCCGCGCCAACATGAAAAAGGCCGAGCCGGGCGACAAAGCCAAGAAGCGCGCCGAGGAAAAGGCCGCGAAATCCGCTGCCGCCGCTGAAGCCGCCGCCGCGCCGAAGGAAGAGCCGGCAGAGGCTCCGGTGGAAGAGGCCGCGACTGAAGAAGCGGCGTCCGAATAAGGCGCTGACCGGCCATGCTGATCGGCTTTTTCCTGCGCCGCATCGTCACGCTCACCCTGTGCGCGGCGTCGTTCTGGCTGGGGATCAAGGCCGATCGGCTTTTTACACCAAAACCGGTCGCCGCCCCGGCGGCGGCTGAGTGCCCGGAGGTGACGGATGGCAACTGACCGCATCTGTATCGGCGCCATCGCCGGCGCCTTCGGTGTCCGGGGCGAGGTCCGGCTGAAAAGCTACTGCGCCCAGCCCGAGGCGATTGCCGCCTATGCGCCGCTCTGGACCGAGGATGGCAAGCGCAGTTTCACCGTGCGCATCACCCGGACGATCCCGAACGGCTTTGCCGCGCGGCTGTCGGGCGTGACCACGAAGGAAGAGGCTGATGCCCTGCGCGGGGCCGAACTGTTCGCTGACCGCGATCGCTTGCCGAACCTGCCGGATGACGAGTTCTACCATGCCGACCTGATCGGGCTCGAGGTCTATGACACCGGCGGCGCCAAGCTCGGCACGCTCCGCGCCGTCCACAATCACGGTGCGGGTGATATCCTTGAAATCTTCGCGCCCGGCCGCAAGACCGCGCTCCTCCTGCCCTTCACCCGCGCCGCCGTCCCGACGATCGACCTGACCGCAGGCCGGATCATCGCCGACCCGCCGGAGGAAACGGAGTGACCGGTGAGGAGAAACCGAAGTCCCACGGGCGGCTTTCCGTATCCGCCTCGCTGAAACCCCGCGACCTGATGGCGGAAACCCCGCGCCTCAAGGGCGCCTGGACCGCCCGGATCATCACGCTTTTCCCCGAGGCCTTTCCGGGCACGCTCGGCCTGTCGCTGACCGGCAAAGCGCTTGCGGACGGGCTCTGGCATCTTGAGACGATCCCCCTCCGCCCCTTCGGCATCGGCAAGCACCGCAATGTCGACGACACCCCCACGGGCGGTGGCGCTGGTATGGTCTTGCGCGCCGATGTCGTTGGCGCCGCGTTCGATCAGGCCGCCATCGGCACGCCGCCGGACCGGGCGAAATGGCCGGTCGTCTATCTCTCGCCACGCGGCAAGCCCTTCGATCAGGCCATGGCGCGCCGCTGGGCCGGAACCGACGGTATCACCATGCTCGCGGGCCGGTTCGAGGGCGTCGACCAGCGTGTGCTTGATCACTACGCGGTCGAAGAGGTCAGCCTTGGCGATTTCGTCCTGACCGGCGGCGAGATCGCCGCGCAGGCGATGCTGGACGCGGTGGTGCGGCTGTTGCCCGGGGTGCTGGGGAACGCGGCCTCCACGGAGGAGGAGAGCCATTCCCACGGCATGCTGGAGCACCCACAATTCACGCGGCCTGCCGAATGGGAGGGGCGCGCAATCCCAGCCATTCTCACGTCGGGCAACCATGCAGAGGTGGAGAAATGGCGGCGGGCAGAGGCAGAGCGGTTGACTCGGGAGAGAAGGCCGGACTTGTGGAAACGCCAAACTGGCTCAGAATGACCGCCGTGCAACGTCCGCAAAGCGGACTTTGCCGTCATTCGAGTCAAGAGCTGAGAAGTTGGCATTCACGCAAGTCTGCTACGACCTTTTCTCGTAACTGCGGAAAACGTGTAATCGTGCACCGGCAGCCAGGCTGAAGCAGTAACTACTCTACGTCAACCCGGCTTTCCGCTCTCCACGAATGTGCTCGCGATCAGGCCGTCCCCTAGGCTGCGAATGTAATTCCTCCGTCGCTCCACGAAATCAGCCCCGAGCACTACGTGGTTGGCCTGATCCTCCGCGGCAGAGGGTGCCTGGGCCGACGCCTTCATTTTCCGCGCCAGATCGAGATGCGCCTCGGTCTCATCTTCGACCGCCAAAATGGCGAAGCCGGCATCGCGGATAGACGAGATTAGTTGCTCCGCTGTCCCGACATAACTCGATTCAGAGGTTCTGGCCCAAGGCAGCGGAAAATGTGGCACTCCCGACAGCGCGGTCACTTCCGTCCAGATAAGCCTTCCACCGGGTCTGAGCACACGGAAACACTCCTGCAGGACGGCAGCTTTGTCTGGCAAGTTCATACCGACGTAAAAGCTGTAGGCATGGTCGAATGTTGCATCGCCGAATGGAAGTTCCGCGGCGTCAGTCTCAACGAATTCGACCAAGTCCGCGAGGCCGCTCAAGCGGGCAAGCTCGTTTGAGGCCGCGACGAATTCCGGTGTCAGATCGACCCCGGTAATCCTGCAGCCGAACGTCGATGCGAAATACCGCGCTGGACCGCCCACTCCGGACCCGATGTCCAATAGGTGGGCGTCCTCCGAAGGATTCAGACGGGCGGCATGTTCCCGAGTCGCCTGCAGTGCCCGGCCGTGAAGCTGATCGTAGGGGAAGAGCGCCTCGGGCTTCAGCGCCGACCCGCTCTTTTCGGACCAAGGCACCGCGCTAAGGATGCGCGCGACGATTTCCGGCGAGCCATAGTGCTCCTGTACGAGACTGGTCATGTCGGGACTCGCGAGGTCTCTGCTCCGCGATCCGCTTTGAGACGGGCGAACATCCACGCCATCAGCAACGTCCCGAGTATGACGATCACCGATCCCGGCGGCGCCAACGTTCCGTTTCCACCGTTGTCGATGTCGAACTTGCCCGCGAAAAGCATCAGCACACCAGCCTGGTAGACGGCGAATTGCGGCATGGCCAATCGGCTTGCCCGAAGCTCCGGCCAATTCCGATAAATCAGACCGAACAGGACCGAGATTACGAACCCGAGAAGGTTCGCATGAGCATGGGAATTCGAGAACTGCAGTTGATCCGTAACCCCTAGGTAAACTCCGAACATCATGCCGAAGATCAACCAAGCGAAGCCAATGAGTATGTAGAGACGATCTATTTTCACGACCCGTCACTCCCTCGAAGCGATCTGGCCGCTGGGGACGCTCGACTCGAGTGCCACAGACAGTCGCGCAATTTATGCGCGCGATTTTCGACCACTACAACAGAGTTCTCCTTTTTGGGTTTGGACCGGTAAGCTGAAGCATTCCCCGTTCTGCAGCGACCTGGCAAGTCTGGGCTCAAAGCAGACACTCTGCCGCCGCTGCGTGACCGGCCACTTGACCCACCCCTCCCCCACAACTATACCCCGCCCGTCCGGGGCTCAATCGAGTCGGCCGGGCTTGTTGTCTGTTGGCCCATGCCCTTCGCTTTCTTCGGCAGGGGCGGCCACGGGCGGCAAGAGCAAGGAACGATGACCTGACCTCCGGCGGGCGCATATGGCGGACCCGATGAAGACACGGAGCTCTGAGGCGCGAACACCATCGCGGAACCACCGCGAGCAATTGGAAAGGATCACGCGATGAACCTGATCGCGCAACTGGAGGCCGAGCAGATCGCCGCTCTCGGCAAGTCCATCCCGGACTTCAAGGCGGGCGACACGGTCCGTGTCGGCTACAAGGTGACGGAAGGCACGCGTTCGCGCGTCCAGAACTACGAAGGCGTCTGCATCGCCCGCAAGGGTGGCGAAGGCATCGCCGCGTCGTTCACCGTCCGCAAGATTTCCTTCGGCGAAGGCGTCGAGCGCGTCTTCCCGCTCTATTCGACCAACATCGACTCGATCGAGGTCGTGCGCCGCGGCCGCGTCCGCCGCGCCAAGCTCTACTACCTGCGGGACCGTCGCGGCAAATCCGCCCGGATCGCGGAAGTCACCAACTACAAACCCAAAGCCGAAGCGTGAGGAGCGGGACCATGAAAAAAGACATCCATCCCGACTACCACATGATCGAGGTCAAGCTGACCGACGGCAGCACGTTCCAGGTACGCTCGACCTGGGGCAAGGAAGGCGACGCGATGTCGCTCGACATCGACCCTTCGGTGCATCCGGCCTGGACCGGCGGTTCGGCCAAGCTGATGGACACCGGCGGTCGCGTGTCGAAGTTCAAGAACAAGTACGCGGGCCTCGGATTCTGAGCCGCAGAAGCAGCAGCGAACAGAAGGCGCCGCCCCTTTGGGCGGCGTTTTTCGTTGCAGGTGGCGGTCTGGGCTATAAACTTGGCGAAAAGTCAGCTTTGCAGATGCGCCTAGTCACGAGTTTCCTGATCCTGTTCACCACGCTGGCGCCAACGGCGGCATGGCCGCGCGACGTCTTCGCGATGGCCACGGGATTCTGGGGAATCGCGGATTTCGCCGACATGACCTGCGAAAACAACCCCCACAGCTACTCCTTCAGCAGGGACCGGACGCTTTCCGTCTTCCGCTGGCGAAAGCCGGTGCACAATGCCGACGGAACGGTCGTGACCGAGGTCCGATACCGGGTCCTGGCGGCGGGCCGCTACCGGATCACTCTCGAACGGATCAGCGACGGGCAACGGTTCAAGCTGATCCTCGCCTGGGATGGCCAATCCTATCGCTTCGGCCCGGTCGGAGAGCCGGAGAGCAGCTATTTCGGCGTCTACCGGCGATGCACCGACCTGACGAGCTGAACATACTGGTCAGCGGGAGCCGGAGCGAACAAAGATTGCGGTTGTGGCGATCCCACGCTTTTCACGCTGTGCGTCACAACATATAGTAGAGGCGCGCTGGCGGCAGCGCGTGTTTTGATTCCGCGACAGCCGGAAAGAACGGGGACAGAAACGTGGCGCATATCATCGTTGTCGGCAACGAAAAGGGCGGGTCCGGCAAGTCGACGACCTGCATGCACGTCGCGACGGCGCTTGCCCGGATGGGTCACAAGGTCGGCGCGCTCGACCTCGATCTGCGGCAACGCAGTTTCGGGCGCTACATAGAGAACCGCATCGCCTTCGCACGCAAGCAGGGAATTGCACTTGCCACGCCGGACTACCGCGACCTGCCCGAGATCGACCAGTCAAGCCTGGCGGCGGGCGAAAACCTCTATGACCGCCGCCTGTCCGCCGCGATCGCGGCACTGGAACGCGATGCGGATTTCATCGTCATCGACTGCCCCGGCTCTCACACCCGCCTGAGCCAGGTCGCACATTCGCTGGCGGATACGCTCATCACACCGCTCAACGACAGCTTCATCGACTTCGACCTTCTTGCCCGGGTCGATCCCGACACCAGCAGGGTCATCGGCCCGTCGATCTATTCCGAAATGGTGTGGAGTGCGCGCCAACTGCGCGCGCGCGCCGGTCTGAAGCCTATCGACTGGATCGTGCTGCGCAACCGGCTGGGCGCGCAGCAGATGCACAACAAACGCAAGGTCGGCGGCGCGCTGGAGCAACTGTCAAAGCGGATCGGCTTTCGCGTTGCGCCGGGCTTTTCAGAGCGCGTGATCTTCCGGGAACTGTTTCCGCGCGGTCTGACTCTGCTGGACCTGCGCGATGTGGGGGTCGAGAAACTCAACATCTCGAACGTGGCCGCGCGGCAGGAAGTGCGCGAACTGGTGCGTCAGCTCGACCTGCCCGGTGTCACGGTCGATTTCTGACCGGATCGCGGTTCAGGCAACCTGACGCGGCCGGCGGATGAAAAGCGCGGGTTGAACACTCGCTCTGGTCTTCTTGGCTTCCGCGTCCATGTTCACGAGACGAAGCGCGAATGCGTCGGCTTTCTCTTCCTTGCTCCGTGCGATGCGGTCGAGGATGACTTCTGCCAGTTTCATTGCGGTTCTGCCTTCTAGCTGTGTTTCGTGAAGACAGTGTTGCTGCCGCAGCGTGTCCGAAAAATGGCGGCCTGACGGTCATTCATGGAAATTCTCGCGATGGTTGAGGCAATTACAGGCCGCACATTCTCCAATAATGCCGGGTGCAAGAAGATTGCTTCCGTGCAGGAATCAATTGCAACGTCCCGTCAGGTCCGCAGGACGCGATACACCGCAGGGATCACCAGCACCGTCAGAAGCGTCGAGGACGCGAGGCCGAACAGAAGCGAGATCGCGAGGCCCTGGAAGATCGGGTCGGTCAGGATTACCGCCGCGCCGATCATGGCAGCCAGAGCGGTCAGCAGGATCGGCTTGAAGCGGATCGCACCGGCCTCGATCAGCACCTCGGTCAGCGGCCGGTCGGGCGACTTGGCGTGGCGGATGAAATCGACAAGCAGGATCGAGTTCCTGACGATGATGCCAGCAAGCGCGATGAAGCCGATCATCGAGGTCGCCGAGAAGGGCGCGCCAAAGGCCCAGTGGCCGAGAAGGATGCCGATGAAGGTCAGCGGGATCGGCGTCAGGATCACCAGCGGCACCTTGAACGATCCGAACTGCGCCACAACGAGGATGTAGATGCCCAGCAGCGCCACGCCGAAGGCCGCACCCATGTCGCGGAAAGTGACCCAGGTCACTTCCCACTCACCGTCCCAGAGGAGCGTCGGGACGCTCTCGTCCTCGGGCTGGCCGTGCAGCACGATCTCGGGCTTCGGCAGGCCGGTCCAGTCCTGCGCGTCAAGCGCCTCCTGCACGGCGAGCATACCGTAGAGCGGGGCCTCGAAGTCGCCGGCGAGCTCGGCCGTGACCATTTCGGCCGCGCGGCCATTGTGGCGGAAGACCGGGAAGGAGCCGCGTTCCTCGGCGACATCCACGACATCGCCGAGTTCCACGACACCGCGCGCACCGGGCAGAACGTTGGCGGGAATGGGTGTTGTCAGGAACGCCTCGTCGAAGGTCCGCTCCCCCTTGGGCCGCTCGACCCGGATCGGGATCGGCTGCCGCCCCTCGCCGCGATGGGAATAGCCCACGGTGGTGCCGCTATTCAGGATCGCGATTGTGTCGAAGACATCCGATTCCTGAACCTGGAAATACTCGGCATTGTCGGTGGAGATCGTCGTCCGCAGCCGCCGCGCGGGCGCGCCGTAGGAATTGTCCACATCGACGATGAAGGGGACGGAGCGGAACGCCTCCTCAACCTTGGCCGCGACGGCACGGCGGGTCTCGGGGTCGGGTCCGTAGATCTCGGCCAGAAGTGTCGCCAGAACCGGCGGCCCCGGGGGCGGCTCGACCGTCTTGAGACGCGTGCCTTCGGGCACGGCCAAGGCCGTGATCCGGTCGCGGATGTCGAGCGCAATGTCGTGGCTCGTCCGGTCACGTTCGCCCTTGGGCAGGAGGTTGATCGCAACTTCGCCCATCTCCGGCATCGCGCGCAGGTAAGAGTGGCGCACAAGGCCGTTGAAGTTGAAGGGCGCCGCCGTTCCCGCATGAGTCTGGACGGAGCGCACTTCGGGCAGGTCCAGCACCGCGCGGGCAACGGATTGCGCCACGGCATCGGTCGCCTCAACCGACGCGCCCTCGGGCAGGTCGATCGTCACCTGCAATTCCGACTTGTTGTCGAATGGCAGGAGCTTGACCGTCACGTCCTTGGTATAGAAGAGCGCCAACGACCCGAAGGTCAGGACCAGAACGAGGCCGATGAAGGCCCAGCTTCTGCCCTTGGAGGCCAGGATCGGCCGCGCGACGGCGCTGTAGGCGCGGCCCAGCGCGCCACCCTGTCCGCCATCCTCATGCCCGTGCGCCGGAGCCTTACCCGCGACCTTGAGCATCAGCCACGGCGTGACCATGACCGCGACGAAGAAGGAAAAGATCATCGCGGCGGAGGCATTGGCGGGGATCGGCGACATGTAAGGCCCCATCAGGCCCGACACGAAGAGCATCGGCAGCAGCGCCGCGACCACAGTCAGCGTGGCAACGATCGTCGGGTTGCCAACCTCGGCCACCGCGTCGATGGCGGCCGTCCGGCGGTCACGCCCGTCATGCATGCCCCAGTGGCGCGCAATATTCTCGATCACCACGATGGCGTCGTCGACGAGGATGCCGATGGAGAAGATCAGCGCGAAAAGCGAGACGCGGTTCAGCGTGTAACCCATGAGCCAGGAGGCGAAGAGCGTGAGCAGGATCGTCACCGGGATCACAACCGCGACGACCAGCGCCTCTCGCCGTCCGATCGCGGCCCAGACCAGCGCGATGATCGATACGGTGGCCAGCGCGAGGTGATAGAGCAGTTCGTTCGCCTTCTCGTTGGCGCTTTCACCGTAGTCGCGGGTGACTTCCACCTCGATGTCATGCGGGATAAGCGTGCCTTCGAGCGCATGGGCCTTGTGCAGGATCGCCTCGGCCACGATCACGGCGTTGGAGCCGGCGCGCTTGGCCACGGCCAGTGTGACGGAGGGGCGGCGCAGCAGGCCGTCCTCGGTCTTCGTGACCGTCGCGACGATTCGTTCCTCGGCCCCGGCGGCGAAGCTGACATCAGCGACATCGCGGACATAGACGGGCCTGCCGTCACGCGTCGTCAGAAGCAGGTTGCCGATTTCCTGCGGCGAATTCAGCGTCTCGCCCGCGACAAGCTGGATCTGTTCGCCCGCGTCGCGGACCGTGCCGACCGGAACCGAACGGTTGGCGCCCTGCACTTTCCCGGCAAGCTGCTGAAGCGTCACGCCGTTCAGCGCAAGCCGCGCCGGGTCCGGCGCGATGCGGATACGCTCGGACGTTTCGCCGACGATGTAGGTCAGGCCGACATCCGGGATCTTTGCGATCTCGGTCCGAAGCTCACGCGCGATCCGCGTGAGATCGTTTGCCGTGACGCGGTCTGCCGCCTCGGCGGCGGGTGAAAGCGTCAGCGACAGGATCGCTACATCGTCGATGCCCCGCCCGACGATCAGCGGCTCCGGCACACCGACCGGAATGCGGTCCATGTTCGCGCGGACCTTGTCGTGGACGCGAAGCACGGCAGCGTCCGACGAGGTGCCGACGAGGAACCGTGCCGTGACCATGACCTGATCGTCGCTCGACTGCGAATAGACATGCTCTACGCCGTCGATTCCCTTGACGATGGTCTCCAGCGGCTCGGTGATGAGTTTCACCGCATCCTCGGCCTTCAGCCCGTCGGCGCGAACGATCAGGTCGACCATCGGCACCGAGATCTGCGGCTCCTCCTCGCGCGGGAGCGACACGAGCGCAACGAGGCCGAAGACGAAGGCGGCCAGCAGGAAAAGCGGCGTCAGCGGCGAGCGGATGAAGGCGCGCGTAAGTGCACCCGCGATGCCCAGCTTGGTCTCGGGCGATGTCATGGGGTGACCACTGTGTCGCCGACGACAAGGCCGGTCAGGACTTCGACATAGGTCGTACCGTCGCGGTTGATCCGCTCGCCGAGGATGACGGCCCGCTCTGCCTCCGCGCCATGATCCATGACGGTCACGAAGTCGATGCCGGAACGCGTTTCGACCGCGGCCGCCGGAATTGTTAGCGCCGGGCGCTCACCGACCGGAAGCTCCACGAGGACGCGCGCATTGACATAGGCGGTATCGAGCCCCTCGACCTCAACGTCGGCGGTGACGCGGCCGTTGTCGATCTGGGGGTAGAGCTTGACGATGCGGCCTTCACGCTCTCCGCTGTCAGAGGTGATGCGGATCGCGTCGCCTTCCGCCAGCGCACCTGCATGGCGCTCCGGCACCGAGAGGCGCAGGTAGAACCCGCCGCCACCGATCGTTGCCACCGGCTCACCCGGAAGCACAACGGCACCCGGCGTGACCGGGACTGTCAACACCCGCCCCTCGCCCGGGGCAAGCACCCTGCCCTCCGCCGCCTGCTGGACGGAAATGTCGCGCTGCGCGCGCGTCGCGGAGATCTGGCCGCGCACCACGTCGACCGAGGTCCGCAACTGGTCAAGCCGCTGCACCGTCGCGACGCCACGCTCCACCAGCGCCTCGCCGCGCTGAAGCTCCGTCTCGGCGGTTTCAAGCTGCGCCTCCAGCGCCGCTATCTGCGCATCGTAAGCCGCGATCTGAAAGGCGATCTTGTCGTCATGCACGACTGCGATTTCCTGCCCCGCCGTCACGAGGTCGCCCTCGCTGACTGAAAGCGAGCGGATCGTGCCGCCGATCCGCGCACGCGCCGGCACTGTCTCCCGCGCCTCGATCCGGCCGTAGACGGCCTTCCATTCGGTTATCGGTGCGGGTGAAAGCGTGACCGTCTCGGCCGCGAGCGGAGCCGCGACGAGAAGGCTGATCATCAGAAAAAGCGCGCGCATCGTCTGCCCGCCGATCAGAACGCGGTGCCGGGCTTCACGCCAAGCTTGCGGAACACCATAGCCGCCGGACAGAAGCCGGTGAACGCCGATTGCAGCAGGTTCAGGCCGATGAAGACCGTGAACCAGACGAAAAGCGGCGATACCCAGACGGTCAGCGCGACCGAGAGAAGAACCATGACGCCGGCAAAGGCGAGAATCGTGCGATCAAGGGACATTGCGACCTCCTTCAAATCAGTCACATTCAATATCGTGAATATTACGCCAAAAAACAAGGCCCCAAACAGCCGATCTTCCGCGATATGACGACGCATACCACGCGGGCTTGCCGGTGACGCTAGTTCCTTAGCTGATTCCACAAAGACACCCCCCCAAAACGGCCGCTCAATTTCCGCTCAGGACGAACTTTCGCCATCTTGCCGGGACATACGGGCAGCAAACCCTCAACCAGCAAGTGCGGAGCCCCGTTCCCAATGTCCAATAACGATTTTCAGGCTCGTCTACAGCGCATCGGCGGCAACCCACACAATTCGCCAGTCACGCAGGGCACGGACCATACGAAGGCCCTCCGCACTCACAAGCCAAGCTACGGTCGTGTGGGCTTGGGTGGTGCAATCATGATGCTGGGTGTCCAGGTGGTGAAATACGCCAACCAGAACTACGAAGAGATCCGGGACGGCAGCGGGATCGCGATGGCGGCCGCAATCGGTATTGCCGGATTTGCTGTAACACTGATCGGAATCATCTGGATATTCAGTGCAGTTTCCCAACGGATGGTGGCAGACCGCGGCGCAGTTGCGAAAACCGCGACGCGACGCCCCTCGACGACTGCACGTGTCCTTTTCTCGCTGCTCGGTTTCACCTTTGGCGGGATCGCGTCTTTCTACATGTTCTTGGCGGCAGCCGCGCGGTTCGTCGAAACCGAGACCGCGCAAAGGTTTTCGAACGGTGGCCTGATTATTGCGATGTCTCTCGCCCTCCTGTCCCTGCTGTTCGGGTTCGTCGGGCTTTTCCTGCGCGGCCGCGCACTGGGGCGTGTACCGATCTACTTCTTCCTCGGCGGTGCGATCACCTATGCCGCATTTAGGATCCTGAGGATAAACGTACTCGAGTGGCCGGAATTCGTAGCCGTGTTGCAGTGATCGGACTGTTGGCAACTTTCGCACCACCGCAAGGAAGCAGCCCGCCACCAGCCGACTCAGAACAAATCAACCGACAGATTCTTCCAAAGGCTGGAGAGAAGTCGGGTGTCAGGTCATTCCAAATTTCGTGACTGCTGCGCGCCGGCCGATCATGCCTCTCATGAATCCTGTAGGATGCCGAAGTCAATCAGGCGCTTCGAATTCCAGCCCCTTCGGAAGGTAGTTGAACAGCTCAAGCCGTGCGGGCTTCCCGGCTCCGATGCGCAGTACAGTCAGGCTCGCTGGCGCGACCGGAATAATATGCGCAGGATCCAGCCCGATAAAACGCTGCAATATCGCGCGCACCACCCCGCCATGGCAGACGATCAGAAGGTTGCGGCAAGGTCGGGAGCATTCGGTCTCGACCACGCCAGAAACCCGGACGACAAAGTCCTCCCAGGCCTCGCCGCCCGGCGGCGCAACGCTCCCGGCCCGCCATCCGAGGTAGGCCGCCTCGTCCTCTGCGACAAGATCGTCGATCGATCGTCCCGTCCAATCGCCAACATCAATCTCACGCAATCCACGTGTGAAACGGGGGGCTTCCGCGCCGATCCGCGAGGTGGTCTCACGTACCCTTTTCAGGTCCGACGCGATGGTCCGGCAGGGGCCGATACCGTCAATGACGGGCCGCAACGCGCCGGCCTGCGATTTGCCAAGCTCGGATAGCCCGATATCCGCCTGCCCCTGCAACCGCCGCGCGGCGTTCCATTCAGACTGTCCGTGCCGGACCAGCAGCAAGCGCATCAGCCGATCCTCCCGCCGTCGCAGCCGAACCAGCCGTCAGGTTCGGGAGGCAAACGGAACTGGATCGTGTCCCCGATCCGCTCGACCGGCGGGCGGTCGACAATCGCGGTCAGACGGAGCCCGTCGCGCAGCCCGGTGACCATGGTACGTCCGGCTATGGCGCTGGTCTCCACCATCTCCATGGGCAGGGTCGTGTCCCCTTCCGCCTCGCTCAATGTCATGGACTCGGCCCGGTACATCGCGAAGCACTCATCTGCCGGAGGGGTCAGCGACATGTGCCTGCCCCCCACCCTGTAGCCGGTGCCATTCTTGACTACGGGGATCATGTTGTTCGGCGGCGTGCCCACAAAGGTGGCGACAAAGGCGGTCTGCGGGTGGCCGATCAGATCGGCAGGTGTGCCGAACTGCTGCACCCCGCCCTGGTTCATTACCGCGACATGGCTGGCCATGGTCATGGCTTCGATCTGGTCATGGGTAACGTAAACCGTCGTCGCACCGGTGGCCCGGTGCAGGCGCATGAGTTCCGTGCGCATTTCGACGCGCAGCTTGGCGTCAAGGTTCGACAGCGGCTCGTCGAACAGCAGAACGGAAGGTTTCGGCGCGATGGTACGGGCGATGGCGACGCGCTGCTGCTGACCACCCGAGATCTCGTTCGGGTAGCGGTCGGCAAGCGGGGCGATATCGAGCAGTGTCAGAACTTCTTTGACCCGCTCGGCGCGCTGCGCCCTGGGCATCTTCATCACCTTCAGCGGCCAGTCGACGTTGCCGCGCACGGACATGTGCGGCCAGAGCGCATAGGACTGGAAGACCAGGCCGGAATTGCGTTTCGCCGGATCCACGGCCCAACTCTTGTCGCCATCGGACACGGTCTGCCCGTCGAAGACGACCTGCCCTTGGGTGGGCAGTTCCAGACCGGCAAGGATGCGCAGAAGCGTGGTCTTGCCGCAACCGGACGGCCCGAGAAGCACAAGGAATGCGCCGTCGGGAACCGAGATCGAGACATCCTTGACGGCCTCAACCTCTCCGAAACGCTTGGTGAGATTTCGAATTTCCAGCATGGATTACCTTCAGTTCTGCAGCCAGGGCTGGGATTTGCGTTGCAACCGGTTGGCAAGCAGCGTGGCCGCGACGGAGACGAACAGGATCACGACCGTGATCGCGTTGGCGAATTGCCCGAACCCTTCGGAGGCATAGCGATAGGCAAGAACCGAAAGGACCGGCATGGTGGGCGTGAACAGCAGCACCACCAGCGACAGGTCCCGCACGATCTTGACGAAGATCAGGATCCCCCCGGCGGTCAGCCCACGGATGGCCAGCGGCACGGTGATCGCGCCCAGCCTGCGGACAAAGCCCGCGCCGGTGATGCGGGCGCTTTCCTCCAACTCGCCGCTGACCTGCTGGATCACCGCCCGGCCGGTCTGGACCGAGAAGGGCAGCAGGTAGCCGGTGGCGGCGATGACCAGCAGGGCGAAGGTGCCGTAAAGCGCCGGGAACGGCCCGATGGGTGCCCCGAGATAGGCGATATAGGCCGCCCCGAAGGCGATGCCGGGCACCAGCAGTGGCAGGAAGCTGATCTGCGTGATCGCGGCAGAGGCCCAGCCCTCGCGGTATCGCGCCGTCGTGTAAGAGGCCAGCAATCCAACGATCATCCCGGTCACCGCAACCGCCAGTCCGAGGCAAAGCGTGACTGTCACGGCGCGGACGATATCCTCGTTGTAGACAATGCCGGGAATACCCTGGGCAAAGGATGGGTCGCTTTCCCCCAGCCAGTAATGCAACGTCCAGTTGGAGAAGAGGCTGGCTGACGAAGGAGCGAGGCTGGACGCCGTCAACACGACCGCGGGCACGACGGTCGAAACAAGCAGGAATGTCATCGCCACCGCGAAAAGCGGCCAGCGGGCGCCGCGCAGATCGAACCGTTTCGCCCGCCCCCCTTTGCCCGTGATCGTCGCATAAGACCGGCGACCGGATACGATCCGGTTGCCCGCCCAGAGGAACGCGCCCGAGATCAGCACCAAAAGGATGCCAATCACGTAGCCCCGTCCGACCTGGCCGACTTCGATCATCCCGAACAGCCGTGTGGAAAGCGTCTGCATCCGCACCGGCAGGCCCAGCAACGCGGGCGTGGCGAAGTTCGACACCGCCCCGGCAAAGCACAGCGACGCCGCCGCGACCAGCGCGGGCGTGGTGACCGGCAGGACAATCCCGATCAGGATACGCCGCCCCTTCGCGCCGGCGATCTGCGCGGCCTCCACCATATCAGAGTTCACCGTGGCGAGCGCGGCTGCGATAACGGTGAAGGCCAGACTGAAGTAATGCAGGATCAGGACGATCAGCGTGGGCACCATGCCCCAGGCCAGCCAGTCCGGGATGTCCAGTCCCATACCCTGCAGCCAGCCGACCTGCCCGCCTACGCGGTCGTTCCGAAACAGCGATCCCCAGGCCAGCGCGGCGGCAAATGACGGGATCATGAACGGCAGGGTCGCCATGACGCCGATGGTCTTGCGGAAAGGCACGTTGGTCATCACCACGAGCCATGCCAAGAACCCACCCAACAGAACGCACCCAACGGCGACGACCACACCGATGGTCAGCGTATTGCCAAGGGGCTTGTAGAACAGGTTGGTCGACAGCCGCCCGGTCAGAACGTCCGGCCACGCCTTGACGGTGTCCGGTTGCAAGGTGAACAGGACTGTCCTGAGCAGGGGCAGCACGATGAGAAGTGCCAGCAGCAGCAGCACCGTCGCCTTGAGCAAGGTGCCTTGCCGAAAGAATACGCGGCGTCCCGGCCCGCTTATGGCTGCGTCGGCCATCCAGAATCGTCCTTGAGTCTATGGGTGAGGATACTGCGGGGGCAGACAAAACGTCACGTCCGCCCCCCCCGGGAGAAGCCCGTTATTGCAGCGTCAGGATGAGATCCCCGATCTCGGCCCGGATGGTTGCGGTTTTCGCTGGGGCGATCCGCCATGCAGTGAATTCGTCCAGTGGCACCGCATCGGGATGCGGGGCGATGTCGGAACGGGTCACGTAATCGCCCGCCACGTAGAACGGCGCCAGGCCCGGCCCGCCGGTCTCGCTTTCGTCGCCCATCAGGAAATCGACAACCAGCCGCGCCGCCGCGGGGTTGTTCGGCTTGGCTGCCAGCGCCAGCACTGCCGGAAAGACGATACCCGGTGCGGGTGCCACGTCATTGGCCACCTGAAGCGCCCAGCCTTCATCCTCGTTGTCGCGGCGATCGGAATATGAGGTGAAACCAAGCGGCGCGGCCTCTTGACCCAAAGCGCCAACTGCGGCGTTCACGTCATCGGTGGAGCCGACAAGGATGAGGTCGTTAGCGAAGAGATCCATGATGAACCTCTCCCCGGCATTTGCCGCATCGCCCAGTTCGATCGCCGCGCCGAACTCCGCCTCGTAGGCTGCCGCCATCTCGTCCGAGCGCAGTACGATCTCGGTCATCAGGTCCAGGTAATCGCCTCGCTGAAGCGGGTCCACCATAACCACCTTGCCCGCCCATTCCTCGCGCGTCAGATCCCAAAGGCTATCGACGGGGGCGCCATCTGGATAGGATTCCTCGTTATACATCAGAACTTTGGTTGACAGCCGCTGTGCCAGAAGCGGGGCCTGGAATTCGGACGCGACCCGATCAGCCACGCGTGGCGGCAGGTAAGGCGCGATGATCCCGGTCTCCAGGAGCTCGGTGAGAACCACCGGAGTATCTGAGATATAGATCACATCCGCATTTGTGACGCCCGCCTGCGCCTCGGCTTTAAGCCGGGCGATCTGTTCGGTCGAGGAAATGTCAAAGCCTTGCAGATCGATACCCGGATAGGCCGCCTCGAAAGCGGCTTCCACCTTACCGATCCGGCTGGTGAAGGAATAGACCGTCACCGTGCCTTCGGCCTGCGCCAGCGGCAAGAGGTCCGTCGGTGACATTTCATTGAGGTGTCCCTCGGCCAGAGCCGTTGTAGACACAAGAATTCCGATCGCGCCAAGGCGCGTTGCTGCCAGAACCTTCATGTGATCCTCCCTTGGGGTCCTTCGGTTATTCGAAGCGCTCGATCAGCTGTCCAAGCCGGTCGAGTTTCTTCAGAGATTCTTCTTTCGCTGTCAGCCCGGCAGCAATGACGATGGCGTTGCACACGGTCATCGGCACGGTCAGGGTCTGAAAGGCATCTGGATCACCGGATCGCGGTGCCGCCAGCAGATAGTCCGGTCGCGGTGTGAGCAAGGCACCCGAGTTGCCGGAAATCATGATCGTTGCAGCCCCGGCTTCTTTCGCCGTCTCAATAAGCGCGGCATAGCCACGCGGCGGACGGCGGAACGCAAAACTCAGCACAACATCGCTTTCGCCAAGCCCGAGCATCTGTTCGGCCAGGCCGCGCGGCGCGGTATCGAGTTGCTGAACATCCTTGCCGAAACGCCGAAAGCGTTTGACCATCATCAGCGCCAGCACTTCGGCATTGCCGTAGCCGTAGATGAAGATGCGCCGCGCGCCCATCAATTCTTTGGCGATTTCCGCGATCTGGTCTGCGCTGATGAACTCCTCGATCCGGCCAAGCGCCAATGCCTCGTCCCTCGCCAGCCTTCCCAAGATCGTACCCGAGGTGTTTTCGGCGATGGTCTTCTCGAACCGCGTGGCGGTCTCGCGCGTGGCGATGAACTCGTCGCGCAAAGCATCGCGGAACGCCGCGTAGCTGTCATAGCCCAGCTTCCTGGCCAGCCGGGAGGCCGTGGCTTCATGAACGCCGACGGATTTCGCGAGTTCCCCCGCGGTGCCAAGCGCGGCGGCTGCTGGGCTTTCGATCACGGTCTCGACGAGCCGCCGCTCGCTTGGCGTCAGCGTCGTCGCCTGATCGGAAATCTTTTCGATGATGGACATGCAATCTCCAAGCCGACCTGCATGCTTTCTTGCGCATATAAAGCAATATTGCAAGTTTATTTGCAACCCGGGAAACCAACGCTCTTGAGGTAGGCCAAGGACCACGACCGGCGATACTGCCAGGCAGGACGTGTTCGAATACATTGAGCTGTTCTACCGCTCGAAACGCACGCACGCGAACAACGGCATGCTGTCGCCCGTTGATTTCGAGATCAGACAGTACAAACTGACCGAGGCGGGTGCCTAGGAAACTAGGGGCACCTCAAGGGACACCTCAGACGTTTGCAAAAGCGGTCGTCATCGTCGCAGCAGACCTTCAGAAGTACGAGACAGAGAGCATGCGAATGATGAGGTCAGGGAGAATTCGCTTGCCGACACAAAACTATAACCCTTTGGAACACAGTGAGAACGCGGAAAAACACACTCCAAACACAATTGATTTGAGCACAAACGGAAAAGATCAATGAGAAATGGCGCACCCGAAGAGATTCGAACTCCTGACCCCCAGATTCGTAGTCTGGTGCTCTATCCAGCTGAGCTACGGGTGCGTGGGAGTGCCATTTAGCGACCCCCGAGAGGCATTGCAAGGGCAAAACCGGAAGGCAGACAAAGCGCCTGTCAGGCTGGGCGCGCTGTATCGCCCCAGGCAAGATCGCGCGGCAGATGGATGACGAACTCGGTTCCTTCGGCGTCCGAGCGCAACAGTTCCAGCCGCCCGCCATGCCCGCGCACCAGTTCGGCCGCGATCGCGAGACCGAGACCGGTTCCTCCCTTCCGGATACCGCCCTGGAATGGCTGGAACAAATGGTCGCGGGCGCGCTCCGGAAGGCCGGGGCCGGTATCGCCGACACGAATCCACCAGCCGTCCTCCTCCTCGCCCGCGCCGATCTCGATCGTACCCGGCTGGCCCGTGGCCTCGATCGCCTGACGTGCGTTTCGAACGAGGTTGGTGAGAACGCGGTGCAACTGCTCATTGTCTGCCCGGATCGCGAGTGATTGCGGGACATCGGTCACGAACTCCACCTCGACATTGCCAAGGGCGAGCCTTTCGCTTTCCACCACGTCGCCGATCAGGGTCGACACCATGAAGCGGGTCAGCGACGGCGGCGGCTCCTCCGCCTTTCCGAAGGCGAGGGTCGATTCGCACAGGCCGACGGCGCGGCTGATCGAGCCGACGAGCTTTGGCGCGGCACGTTTGACCATCGGATCGTCGCTGCGCTCCATCCGGTCGGCGAAAAGCTGTGCAGTCGTCAGGATGTTCCGCAGGTCATGGCTGACCTTGGCCACCGCCCCGCCCAGCTGCGCGAGCCGGTCCTTCTGGCGCAGTGCGCCGGTCAACTGGCGCTGCATCGAGCGCAGCGCCTCCTCGGCTTCCCTCAGTTCCTGCACGCCGGATTGCGGCTCGATCACCCGGCGCGCATCCTCCGGCGCCTCAGCATAGACCGACATATGCTTCACGACGCGCCGGATCGGTGTGACGAGGAGCCGCCGCACGGCAAGAAACAGAAGGGCCGCCGTAACAACCGAAATCAGTGCCGAAAGGCCAAGGATCCGTATTCCGTAGTCGATCATCGCAGCGCGCATCGGCGCCGTCTCCATCGTCGCCTCGATCAGAAGGCCCGCGCGGCGAACCGGCGCGCCGATGACCCGGATCACCCGGTTCTGCGGGTCGAACAGGCAAGCGACCGCGTCGCGGATCAGTTCCCAGGTCGGCGCGTCACGCAGATCGAAACTCTGTTCGATCGGCGCGGGGATCGGCGACGACAGCACCAGTTGCCGAACCTCATCGCGCCGCAGCACGACGTTGTAGACCTCCGCATTGGCAAGAAGCTCCTGCTCCAGCGTCGTGTCGATCATCTCGTCGGTCGCCAGCAGCGCCAGCGAGGCGATCTGCGCCCGCTCAAGTCGCGACAGGATGTAATCCTCGCGAAACCGGGCGACGGAGGGCACGAATATCATGATCTCCGCCACCATGACGAAGGCCATGGTCAGAAGCAGGAAGCGGCCGGAGAGCGTGTTGAACAGCATCTGTCGTCCCGTGGCGGCGACACGCGGCGGCGTGCCCCCTGTTTGGCCCCTGTGGACCCGTCGCTGCAATCGCGCAGCTGATTAGAGAATAGTCATCCACAGCAAGCGATTAAACCTTTCGTGTGATTTCGGGGGAATGCAACACGTCGCCCTCAAACATCGCGCGGGACCGCCAAAAAAACGTGCCCGGCGAGTTGACTTGGCTATCCTGCCCGTCTAATAGCCGGGCTTCGAATGACACTGACCTTCGAATCCCGTCGGGGATTTGGGTTCAAAGTACCGGAGTCGAAGCGATGAAGCGCACCTTTCAACCGTCGAACCTCGTTCGCGCCCGCCGCCACGGCTTCCGTGCGCGCATGGCGACCAAAGGCGGCCGCAAGGTCCTGAACGCGCGCCGCGCCAAGGGCCGCAAGGTCCTTTCGGCCTGAGGCCAGCCAGAAAGTCAACGGCATGACACCGCCGGAGGCACCCGTGCAAGGCCAGGATGGCCGGGGCACGGAAATGCCGCCGGCGGTTTCCGTTTGCCTGCACATCCTTTCGAAACGCTCCGAATTCCTGAAGGCCGCGCAGGCGCGGCGGCGCGGCACACCCGGTTTCCTTCTTCAGGCCCGGCTCCGGCATGAAGGCGAACCCGGCGGGACGGCCGTTCGCGTCGGCTTCACCTGCTCGAAGAAAGTCGGCAACGCAGTCGCCCGCAACCGCGCCAAGCGCAGGCTGCGCGAGATTGCCCGGCTTGTCCTGCCGACCCATGGCCTGCCCGGCTGGGACTATGTGCTGGTCGGCCGGCCCGAGGCGACCGCCAGCCGCGATTTCGCGCTGCTGACGGACGATCTGAAGCGCGCGCTCGCCCACATTCACGGCGACCGCCCATGACACCGCTGGCCCGCCTTGTCGCCCTGCCCGTCCGCGCCTACCGGCTTCTTCTCAGCCCCTGGCTCGGCCATTCCTGCCGCTACCAGCCGACATGCTCCGCCTATGCGCTGGAGGCGCTGGAAAAGCATGGCGGCATCAAGGGCGGCTGGCTGGCCGCCCGGCGCATCGCACGCTGTCATCCCTGGGGCGGGTCGGGCTATGATCCGGTACCGCCATCGCGGGAGAAGAACGAAGGTTAACCCGCCTCAACCATTCGGCCGTTTCAGGGCGAGGTTGCCCTGATCGGTCGGCGTACGGGTCGGAAACTCGTTGCGGTCAAGGGCGCCGCTGATCGTATGGAAAACGTCCTGCATCAGCACGGCGTCGTCGAAATACCAAGCATGCGAATGCTGCGCATCCACCGGCAGCAACGGGAACGTCGTCTTGAAGTACTCCCCGCAATAGACGTTCACGGCCTTGTCTGCCGGTGGTTTGTCAAGGCCCACGCGTCCGGCCCGGCGCGCCACGCCCACCCGCTTGACCGCTGACACCGACAGGATCTCGTCCCGCGGGTTGTAGTAGTTCGTGAGCCTGACGCAGTGACGGTAGAGCGACGAGGACTTCGAATTGTCCGCATCCAGCGAGTGCACCGACAGATCGGCCGCCAGCAACATCACCTGGCTGACCGACCAGCTTTCCGAGGCGACCGCCATGCGGTCGTCGGCATCGTCGAACGCTTCGCGAACGACGTAGCAGCCCATCGAATGTGCCAGAATGTGCAGGTCGACCCGGCAATCGGGCTCTTGCAGGCGCGCGAACATCGCGATCCCTTCGGTGACGAGCTGATGCGCGGCGGCCTTGGCGTCGTCACGATCCTCAAGGTAGTTCAGCGCGACGCTGGCGCTCGGCCAGTCGAAGCTGACCACCGCGCCATTGAAACCCTGTGCGGCGAGTCCCGCCTTGATCTTGCGATGCCTGGCAAGGACCGTCTTCTGCGAATTGTTGAAGCCATGGACGTAGAAGACGATGTCGCCGGTCGTCATGGCATTCGGCGTACCACCCTGCGCTTCCTCCATCACCGCCTTGCGCCATTCGTTCTTGGTGATCTTGTGGGCAAAGAGGATGTCGGTTGCGGCGTCCGGGACGGCGACGAAGTGACTGGCCGCCGGCTCATCCCCGAACCCGTCGTTTTTCTTGCTTCTGGCAACGAAAATATAGTCCATGACGGCCTCCAATGCTCTGCTGCTTCAATCCGTACAGGATGCCACCAAACCGGCATTTCTCAAAGTGCACGACGCTGCGCCGGCTTGCCGCAAAGCGGGCGATGCAGTATCGCGGGGCCATGCTCGACGACCTTGACGACATCCATCCGCTGTTTCACGGCGCGCCTGCGACGACGGAGTTCAAGAAACTCCGCAAGAGGATCGTGCGCGAGACACGCGAGGCGATCGAGGCCTATGGCATGATCGAACGCGGCGCGCGCTGGCTTGTCTGCCTGTCCGGCGGCAAGGACAGCTATACGTTGCTGGCTGTCCTGCATGAGTTAAAATGGCGCGGCCTGTTGCCGGTCGATCTTCTCGCCTGCAACCTCGATCAGGGCCAGCCGGGCTTTCCCGCGACCGTGCTGCCGGAGTTCCTGACGAAGATGGGGGTCGAGCACCGGATCGAATATGCCGACACCTATTCCATCGTGACCGACAAGATCGCGCCGGGCGGCACGATGTGCTCGCTCTGCTCGCGGCTCCGGCGCGGCAACCTCTACCGTATCGCGCGGGAGGAGGGCTGTTCGGCCGTCGTTCTTGGCCATCACCGCGACGACATCCTTGAGACCTTCTTCATGAACCTCTTTCATGGCGGCCGTCTGGCGACGATGCCACCGAAGCTCCTGAACGAGGATGGCGATCTGTTCGTCTATCGCCCGCTGGCTTTCGTGGCCGAGGCGGATTGCGAGAAGTTCGCGAAGGCGATGAACTACCCGATCATTCCCTGTGATCTTTGCGGGTCGCAGGACGGACTTCAGCGCCAGCAGGTAAAGCAGATCCTCGACGGATGGGAGGCGCGCAGCCCGGGCCGCCGGCAGGTGATGTTCCGCGCGCTGATGAACGCGCGCCCCTCGCATCTTCTCGACCCCCGGCTTTTCGACTTCGCCGGCCTCGCACCGAATGAGGCATCCGGCAACTGTTCTGATTTTAGCGAAATCCCTAGCCTTTTTCCGAACAGCGATTAACCCCACGGTCACCAGCCCCGCCTAGCCTTCAAACGAAGGGCCGCTCATTCGGCCGGACGAACTCAGAGGGGTGGCATGGCTGGGCGAAATCTCCGCAACGGGCTGAGGCAAATCTTACGCCCGGAACTCTTCGTGCTCTGCCCCGCCTTTCTCCTCGGCTGGGTCTGGTTCGGTCTGGACGGGGTTTTCGTCGTTGCGGCGACCGGACTTCCGCTTGCCTGGCTTACCCGGACAAAAGGCCCCGCACCGCAGCAGGACAATGCCAGCGGCACGGCGCCCGCATCACCACTCGGTGCACTCACGGCGGCAATGGATCGCAGCTTTGCGACCGATTCCGCCGTCAGGCCCTTTGCCTGCCTCGTCCTCGCGCTTGACGATCCCGGTACCCTCCGGGCCGCATTCGGGCCGCTGGCCTATGACGCGATCCTACGCAAGGTCGATGCGCGCCTGCGGGGCGTTCTGCGCGACAACGATATGCTCTCCCGGATCGGCGGCGACCGTTTCGCCGTCGCGCTTGCCCCCGACCGACGCCTCGATCTCGAAGCGGCGATCCTGATCGCAGGGCGGCTCCTGTCTGCGATGGACGAACCGCTCAGCATCGATGCGGCGACCGTGCATGTCAGCCTCTCGGCCGGCTTCTGCCTCTCAGGCCGTGCGCCGGAGCTGAACGGAAGCGCCATGCTCGACGCGGCCGGCATCGCGCTTGAGGCAGCCCTGAAAAGCGGGCCACACGCCATCCGCGGTCACACGGCCGAGATCGCGAAGGCCGCGGCGGCGCGCGACGCCCTGCAGGAGCGTGTCGAAGGCGCCCTCGAAAACGGCGAGATCGTCGCCTATTTCCAACCGCAACTTTCGACCGATACTGGGGCGATCACCGGTTTCGAGGCACTGGCACGATGGCAGCACCCGGAAAGCGGCGTGCTGGAACCGACAGCGTTCATGCCCGCAATCGTCGCGGCCGGCCTTGGCGGGCGGCTGGGCGAAGTGATGCTGGATCACGCCTTGTCGGCCCTGCGCGGCTGGGATGCCGAGGGGCTGGGCGTACCGCGCGTCGCGGTGAACTTCTCGCGGGAGGAGTTGCGCGATCCCGCCATTGCCCCGAAGCTGGAATGGCAGCTCGACCGGTTCGGAATTTCGCCTGGACGGCTTTCCGTCGAAGTGCTGGAGACCGTCGCGGCGGAAACCGGAGACGACATGATCGTCCGCAACATTGCCGCGCTGTCGAAGCTCGGCTGTCCGATCGATCTGGACGATTTCGGCACCGGCAATGCGTCAATCGCCGCGATCCGGCGCTTTGCGGTCGACCGCGTGAAGATCGACCGGTCCTACATTACCCGCATCGATTCGGATCCGGCACAGC
Source organism: Alphaproteobacteria bacterium (assembly GCA_030429495.1). Classification (GTDB taxonomy): domain Bacteria; phylum Pseudomonadota; class Alphaproteobacteria; order Rhodobacterales; family Rhodobacteraceae; genus Albidovulum. The sequence continues at coordinate 228,599 of JAUIFH010000007.1, forward strand.
AACGGATGATCGCCGCGATCCTCTCGATGGCGGAGCGACTCGGCCTCCAGACACTCGCGGAAGGGGTCGAGACGATCCGCGAACACGCGATGCTCGCGCAACTTGGCTGCGACCATGTGCAGGGCTTCGCCATCGCGCGGCCAATGCCGGTTCAGCAGACATCAGCCTGGATCTGCAAGCATCGCAACAAGCTTGCCGGCGGGCCGCCCGAGATTGGCCGGCGGACCGGTTGACCGAACACAGGCCGATAACGTCCGGCCGGGTGTCGTCGTCGCACCCGGCGGATATCCCCGCCCGCCGCGGTCCCGCCAGCCATGGGATGCGTGAACCGTACTGCCCCAATGAAACAGGCCTGAAAACCGCTTGACCTTTCGCTGCCCGTTCTGTTGAACCTGCCCAGACCCAGGACCGACGGATAGTAGCGCGACCATGGACGACCAGAACAAGAATCTCATCCTCGCGACCGTGTTGTCGTTCCTCGTGATCCTGATCTGGTTCACCCTGTTCCCACCACCGGTACCCGAGGCCGATCCGAACGCGCCGGCAGCGACTTCGCAGACCGCCGACGGCACCACCGCTCCGGCGGCACCGGTCGACGCCGGCCAGACACCAGCGATCGACACCGCCGCAGCAGCAGTCGCTGCGGCGCCGCGGATCGCGATCGACACCCCGCGACTGATGGGCTCGATCTCACTCGTCGGCGGCCGAATCGACGACCTGTCGCTAAAGGATTACAAGGTTTCGCTCGAACCGGGATCGGCCAATGTCCGGCTGCTGTCGCCGGTCGGCGGCACCGACCTGAATGCCGCCAAACCCTATTACGCGGTCTATGGCTGGAGCCCGGCCGGCGGACTCGACCCTGCGCTCCTGCCCGGCGCCCGCACTGAATGGCAGATCGCTTCGGGAACGACGCTCGCGCCCGGTCAGCCGGTCGCGCTGACATGGGATAACGGTGCCGGCCTGGTGTTCCACCGCAAGATCGAGATCGACGAGAATTTCCTGTTCACCGTCACCCAGTCGGTCGAGAACCGGACCGCCACCGCCGTTCGGCTGGCGCCCTACGGCATCGTCGCGCGGCATGGCATCCCCGACGAAAGCCGGATCTATGTGCTCCACGAAGGCATCGTACGGGAAACCGACGGCACGTTGGCGGAGATCAAGTATTCCGACATCCCCGACCTCGACACCGACCCGCGCGAAGGCGGCCCCGCCGAAGCGGTTGGGGTCACAACCGACGGCTGGATCGGCTTCACCGACAAGTACTGGATGACCACGCTCGCCCCGGCGCCGGGTCAGGCCTTCACCTCGGTCGCGAAATACGTGCCGGGCGTTGACATCTACCAGACCGAAGCCCGCCTTCCCGTGCTCGACGTCGCCGCGGGTGCGACTGCAGAGGCGGCCACCATGCTCTTTGCCGGCGCAAAGGAATGGGAGGCCATCAAGCATTACCAGGACGAAACCGGCATCAAGCATTTCGTCGAATCCATCGACTGGGGCTGGTTCTTCTTCCTCACGAAGCCGATGTTCCGCTTGCTTCACTGGCTCCATGGCGCGATCGGCAACATGGGCTGGGCAATCATCGCGCTGACCGTCATCATCAAGCTCATCGTCTTCCCGCTGGCCCGCAAGTCCTATGTCTCGATGGCGAAGATGAAGGAATTGCAGCCTGAGATGGAGGCCCTGAAAGAAGCTGCCGGCGATGACCGGCAGAAGATGCAGAAAGGGATGATGGAGCTCTACAAGAAGAACAAGGTGAACCCGGCTTCGGGCTGCCTTCCGATCCTTCTGCAAATCCCGATCTTCTTCTCGCTCTACAAGGTTATCTACGTCACGATCGAGCTTTATCACGCCCCGTGGATCGGCTGGATCAAAGACCTGTCGTCACCTGACCCGTCGTCGATCCTGAACCTCTTCGGACTGCTTCCCTTCGCCACGCCCGAACCCGGATCGCTGTTCTTCATCTTCTCGCTCGGCGTGCTGCCGATCCTCCTTGGCATCTCAATGTGGTTCCAGCAGAAGCTGAACCCGGCCCCGACCGATCCGACACAACAGGCGATCTTCGCGTGGATGCCGTGGATCTTCATGTTCATGCTCGGCGGCTTTGCCTCCGGCCTGGTGCTCTACTGGATCGCGAACAACGTGATCACGTTCATCCAGCAATACACGATCATGTCGATGCACGGGAAACGGCCGGACCTGTTCGGCAACATCAAGAGTGGTTTCAAGCGCGACAAGACGGCGGCGAAGTGACACCCGTCGTCGCCTCGCTCCAGCGGCATCCGCTGAAATCACATGGGCGCGAGGCGCTGTCGCATGTGAGTCTGACAGTGGGCGCCGGCCTTCCTTGGGACCGCCGCTGGGCCGTCGCGCACGAGGCGACCAAGGTGGCAGACGGCGCATGGGGACAGTGCACAAACTTTTCGATCGGCTCCAAGGCGCCGAGGCTGATGGCGATCGGCGCGCGGCTTGACGAGGAGACCGCCACGCTGACCCTGACCCACCCGGAACGGCCGGATATCAGCTTCCGTCCCGACGACCCGCAGGACGTAGGGCGCTTCATCGACTGGGTGCTGCCAATCAGCCCTTCCGACCGCGCGCAACCCGTGCGGATTCACGCGGCTGCTGATCGTGGACTGACCGATACCGAATACCCGTCCGTTTCCATCATCTCGCTGGCCTCGAACCGGGCGCTTGGCGAATATATGGGGCTTGATCTCTCCGCACTGCGTTGGCGCGCAAACATCTGGCTGGAAGGGCTGCGGCCCTGGGAAGAGCGCAGCTGGATCGGGCGTCATGTCCGGATCGGGTCCGCCGTGCTGCGCATCACCGAGCCGAAGGAACGCTGCCGCGCGACGACAGCCAACCCGGCGACCGGCATGCGCGATGCCGACACGCTCCGTGCCCTTCAGGCCATGCATGGCAATCAGGACTTCGGCATCTACGCCGAGGTCGTCGAAGGCGGAACGATCGAGGTCGGCGAGGCGGCGGGGCTTCTGGCGTGACGATCCCCTTCCCTCTCGCGGCCGCGCCAGATGACGCCACGCTCGAAAAGGGGCGGCTTCTGTTCGCGGGGCCTGTCGATTTCCTTAAAGGCGTCGTGGCCATGTCCGGCCTGCCGCCGGCCGACCGGCTGGAAGTGTGCTTTGCTGGCCGCTCGAATGTCGGGAAATCCTCGCTCATCAACGCGCTGACCGGTCGCAAGGCGTTGGCCCGGGCATCCAATACGCCCGGCCGGACGCAGGAGATCAACTATTTCACCGCCGGCGAGAACCACTACCTCGTGGACCTGCCTGGCTACGGCTATGCCGAAGCGCCCATCGCGGTCGTCGCGAAATGGCAGCAGCTTCTCAAGGCCTATCTTGCAGGACGTCAGACGCTCCGCCGTGCCTTCGTGCTGATCGACATGCGCCACGGGATCAAATCCGTGGACGAGGAGATCCTGACATTGCTCGACCGCTCGGCCGTCACCTTCCAGGTCGTCATGACGAAGGCCGACAAAGTGAAGACCGCAGAGCAGGAAAAGATCCTCGCCCAGGTCCGCGGAGCACTTCAGAAGCATCCTGCCGCCTATCCGGAGATCGTCGTGACTTCGTCCGAGAAGGGCGACGGGATCGGAACGTTGCGCGCCATCATCGCCACGATGAGTTGACCGGCCCTTGGCCGACGCCGCGGAAACAGATAACACCTGAACATCCGCCCTTTCAGGTTTTCCGCGAATGAGAAAGCAAGACATGAACCGTGACTGGATCGCCACCGCCCGGACGCTGTCCGAAGCGCTCCCCTACCTGCAGCGCTACACGGGCGCGGTCGTCGTCATCAAATTCGGCGGCAACGCAATGGGCGACGACGAAGCGATGGCCGACTTCGCCCGCGACGTGGTGCTGATGCGGCAGGTCGGGATGAACCCGGTCATCGTGCATGGCGGCGGTCCGATGATCAACGATCTGCTGTCGAAGCTCGGCATCAAGTCCGAATTCGTGCGCGGCAAGCGGGTGACCGACAAGGCCACGGTCGAGGTGGTGGAGATGGTCCTCTCCGGTCTTGTGAACAAGCGGATCGTGCAGGCGATCAACGATCAGGGCGGCCGCGCCGTGGGAATCTCGGGCAAGGACGACGATCTGATGGTCTGCGAGGCCGACGATCCCGAACTCGGCTTCGTCGGCAGGCCCGTCGAAATGAACGTGCAGGTGATCCGCGATCTTTACGCCGCCGGCATCATCCCGGTGATTGCGCCCGTCGCGACCGGCATGGCCGACAACGAAACGTTCAACGTCAACGGCGACACGGCCGCGGGCGCAATTGCCGGTGCCCTCAAGGCCGACCGGCTGCTGCTTCTCACCGACGTCTCCGGCGTCAAGGACGAAAGCGGAGAGGTGGTGACCGAACTTACGCCCGAACAGGTTCGCGACCTGACGGAAAAGGGCGTGATCGCGGGCGGCATGATCCCGAAGACGGAGACCGCGCTTGCCGCGCTGAAGGAAGGTGTGCGCGCCGTCGTGATCCTTGACGGAAGGGTGCCGAATGCCTGCCTGCTGGAGCTGTTCACCGATCATGGCGCCGGTTCGCTCATCCGCTCGACCGTGCCGCGCGTGAAACCGCGACCCGCGTGACAGGCTACACGGAGATCGAGGACCTTGCCGCGGCGCACAGGCTCGCGGTCTTCGGCGGCTTCCATCTGGCCCCTGAGGATGGCCTTCCCGGCTTCGGCACGCTGTTGATGTTCGGTCCGGCAGAACCTGGCTTCTGGGCTCACATGACTGCGCAGCCCGAATGGCGCGACGGCCTTCCCGACCCGATCGACCGCTGGTCGAAGCGAATTCTCGGCGGCATCGCGCGGACGTCAGGTGGCCGGGCAATCCATCCCTCCGACGGGCCGCCCTATCCGCCATTCTTCCGCTGGGCGCTTCGGACCGGGCGGGCGTGGTCTTCCCCGGTGACGCTTCTGGTCCATGACCAAGCGGGGCTGATGCTGTCCTACCGGGGCGCGGTCGCCGTGCCCGGCCGGGTCGACTTGCCCATGCCGCCCGGCACAAGCCCCTGCAAGACCTGCGCCGATCAGCCGTGCCGCACGGCCTGCCCGGCGGGGGCGCTGACGGCAGGCGGCTATGATCTGGCCACCTGCCACGACTATCTCGATTCCGGGCCGGGTTCGGCGTGTCTTTCCTCGGGCTGCGCCGTTCGTCGTGCTTGCCCGATCTCGCGCGCATATGGCAGGCTGGCCGAACAGTCTGAGTATCATATGAGGCAGTTTCACACATGACACCAGCCGGTCATCGCCGACTGATCCTTACCCGCCACGCCAAGTCCGCATGGGACGATCCGCTGCTGGACGACCACGAACGTCCACTGAACGGCCGGGGGCGGCGCGCGGCGCTCGAACTTGGCGAATGGCTCGCCTCTCGGGGCTACGAACCGGATGAGGTGCTGTGCTCGACCGCGCAGCGGACGCGAGAGACCTGGACGAAGATCGCCGCCTCGCCGCTGGAAGTGATACCGGAGGTCCATTACATTTCCGCGCTCTACCATGCCTCACCGGACATCCTGCTGAAGCAGCTCCGGAAGGCGAAGGGAGATTGCGTCATGATGCTTGCGCATAACCCCGGCATCGCGGAGTTCGCGTCGATGCTGCCGGCCCGCGTGCCGTCCGACCCCGATTTCCGCCGCTACCCGACCGCGGCGACGCTTGTCGTGGATTTCGACACCGCCGAATGGGCCGACGTGAAGCCGGGCTCGGCCAGCGTGCTGGACTTCTTCATTCCCTCGGGACGCGGCTGAAGCCGGACGCGAAAAGGCCCCGGATCGCTCCGGGGCCTTGCACTGGCAATCGCGGTGCCTGTGGCGTTTCGGACCTGCCTGAGATCAGGACAATGCCGATACGTTTCAGTGGCCCAGAATCTGGCTCAGGAACAGCTTCGTCCGGTCCGATTGCGGATTGTTGAAGAACTCTTTTGGTTCGTTCTGTTCCACGATCTGACCCTGGTCCATGAAGATCACCCGGTTCGCCACGGCCTGGGCAAAGCCCATCTCGTGGGTCACGCAGAGCATCGTCATTCCCTCTTCGGCAAGCTCGATCATCGTGTCGAGCACTTCCTTGATCATCTCGGGGTCAAGCGCCGAGGTCGGTTCGTCGAAAAGCATGATCCGCGGCTTCATGCAGAGCGACCGGGCGATGGCCACCCGCTGCTGCTGACCGCCCGACAACTGGCCGGGATACTTGTTGGCCTGCTCGGGGATCTTCACCTTCTCAAGGAAGTGCATCGCCGTCGCCTCGGCTTCCTTCTTCGGTACCTTGCGGACCCAGATCGGGGCGAGTGTGCAATTCTCCAGAATCGTCAGATGCGGGAAAAGGTTGAAGTGCTGGAACACCATGCCGACTTCAGAACGCACCTTGTCGATGTTTTTGAGGTCGTTGGTCAGCTCGATACCGTCGACGACGATCTGCCCCTGCTGGTGTTCCTCCAGCCGGTTGATGCAGCGGATCAGCGTCGACTTGCCCGAACCGGAAGGCCCGCAGATGACGATGCGTTCGCCCCGGTTCACTGTCATGTTGATGTCGCGCAGAACGTGGAACGCGCCGTACCACTTGTTCATGCCTGTGATCTGGATCGCGACCTCGTCCGAGACCTGCATGTGGCTGCGGTCGATTTCGCGGGTGATTGCGTGCGGGTCCGACATGGGATCGCTCCTTAACGGTGTTCACGCTTCAGCTTGTTTTCGAGGTACATGGAGTACCGCGACATGCTGAAGCAGACGATGAAGAAAATGGCGCCGACGAAGATGTAGGGCTCCCAGTAGACGCCCTTCCACTCGATCGACGCACGCACGGCGTCGGTGATGCCTTTCAGCGGATCAAGAAGCGCCACGAAGACGACAAGCGTGGTGTCCTTGAAAAGTCCGATGAAGGACGAGACGATCCCGGGGATCGAGATCTTCAGCGCCTGCGGCATGATGATCAGCCGCTGCGCCTTCCAGTAGTCGAGGCCGAGCGCGTCGGCTGCCTCATACTGCCCGCGCGGGAGCGCGGCGAGGCCACCCCGGATCACCTCGGCGATATAGGCGGCCGAGAAGAGCGTGACCATGATGATGACCCGCAGGATGATGTCGAAGTTGGTCCCCGGCGGCAGGAAGTAGTTCAGCAGAAGCGAGGCCACAAAGAGAAGCGTGATCAGTGGCACACCCCGGATGAACTCGATGAAGCCGACGCAGAGCCCCTTGACCAGCGGCATGTCCGAACGCCGCCCGAGCGCGAGGATGATCCCCATCGGCAACGAGATGGCGATGCCGGCGATACCGATGGTGAAGGCAAGGACGAACCCGCCGAATTCATCGGAGTCGACGCCGCGCAGCCAGAAGGGTTGGGTTCGGCCGGTGATCTGCGTCAACGCGTCAACCAGCGGACCGGCGACAAAGTACCACCAGAGGAACGCCGCCACGACACCGGCACCGGCCCCGACGATCGCGCCCATAACGGTGCTCGCGAAGCGGAAGGCGATCCAGCCGACGACGAAGCCCAGCATTGCCACGACCGGCAGCCAGACCGTGCCGCCCCAGAGCAGCCAGAACGCGAGGCCCGGGAATAGACCCGAGAACCAGATCAGGTTCGACGGCCACTGCGCCCCCCGCGAACCAAGAAGCGCTGTAACCGCTGCGATGACGACGAGGATGCCGACCGGCAGGAACTGGCCGTAGCTGACGGACAGCCAAAGCACCAAGGCTGCAACGACGCCACCAGCGATCCAGAGCTTGTTCGACCGTTCCGAAAACAGGATCGGCGCCAGCGCCACCATGAGCAGCAACAGCGCCAGGATCGGCCGCCAGTAAAGCTCACGCGGGTAGAAGCCGAACATGAACTGGTTCCAGCGTTCGCGGATCACCGCCCAGCAGGCGCCGTGTGCGTCCTCGCCCCACGTCGCCGCGATGATCTCGCGGCACTCGCCAAGCGAGTTGGCTTTCCAGACGCCGTGCAGGAACCAGGGCGTGAACTCCTTCAGCAGGAAGAAGATCGCCGCGAAGCCAAGGATTGTCAGGATCGTGTTAAGCCAGCCGGAGAACAGGTTCTCCCTCAGCCATTTGATCGCACCGGTTTGCATGGCCGGCGGATCCGACGGCGGCAGCATCTCGTTCCTTACGTAGGAAGCCGCATTTGCGTGAAGGTCCGACATCTCAGCGCTCCTTCAGCTTGACGGCATTGTTGTAGACGTTCATCCCCGAGGAGATAAGAAGGCTCAGTGCCAGATAGATCAGCATCAGGATGAGCATGCATTCCAGTTCTCGCCCCGTCTGGTTCAGCGTGATGCCGCCAAGCGTACCGCGCAGGTCCATGTAGCTGACCGCAATCGCGAGTGACGAGTTCTTGGTCAGGTTCAGATATTGCGAGATAAGCGGCGGGATGATGACCCGAAGCGCCTGCGGCAGGATAACGAGGCTCATCGTCCGGCCCGGGCGGATGCCCAGTGCATAGGACGCCTCTGTCTGGCCCTTGGAGATGGCGAGGATGCCCGCCCGCACGATCTCTGCGATGAAGGCCGCCGTGTAGAGCGTCAGACCGAGCCAGAGCGCCATGAGTGCGTTCGACACCAGAATGCCACCGGTGAAATTGAAGCCGCCAAGCGTCGGGATTTCAAGATGAAAGCCCAGTGCGAAGAGCAGCAAGATGATCGGGCCGAAGGACACCAGAAGACTTTTCCACAGGGTCTTCGGCCGAACACCGGTTGCTTCCTGCACCGCCGTCGCATGTTTCTTGATCGCCCGGTAGCCGAGGATGCTCCCGACGATCACAGCCAGAATTGCAACCGTATTGAGGCTGATCGGCAGGAAACCGATCTGGATCTCGCCCAGAGAGCGTTCATAGACGGCCTTGGGAACGAAGGTGCCGCGGTTGGTAACCGCGACCGAATCGAAGAGAATCTTCGAGGCGACGGGTTCCTCACCAGCCGCGATCATCTCATCGGTCACCCGGAAATCGCGCGGCTGGGGCGTGATTTCGGTGAAGACTGCAAAGATGACGAGAATCCAGAGCAGAACCGGAACGTTACGGAAACCTTCGACATAGACCGTCATCAGGCGGGCGACGAGCCAGTTCTTCGACAATCGCAGGACGCCGACGATGATCCCGATCACGGTCGCCGCGATGCAGCCGAGCACTGCGACGAGGATCGTGTTCACGAGCCCGACGAGCATGGCTCTGAAATGGGTGTCGTCGTTGGTATAGGGGATCAGCGTCTGGTTGATGTCGTAGCCGGCCCGGTTCCACAGGAACGAGAAGCTCGGCTCCTTGTCCAGAACTCGCAGGTTGGCCATCAGGTTGTCATAGAGCCACCAAGCACCGGCCATGGCCAGCAGCATGACGACGACCTGAATGGTGAGTGAACGATACCGCGTATCGTAAACCAGCATCCCGAGCCGAAAGGTTTCCTTCGGCGTCTCTGAGGCTATTGCCATTTTATTCCCCCGTTGCCGAAGGCGCTGGCGGCTTTGCCGTCTTCTCGGGCCCCGCAGACCCCGCCATCGGACTGTTCTTATTGCAGAAGAGGCGCGCGGTTGCCCGCGCGCCTCCTGAAGCTCGTATTACCGGAACGGCGGCGTGTAGAGCAGGCCGCCCTGCGTCCACTGTGCGTTCAGACCGCGCGCAAGGCCGATCGGGGTCGATTCACCGATCGTGGCGGCGAAGATCTCGCCGTAGTTGCCCGAAGCGGCGATGGCACGCTTGGCCCATTCCTTGTCGAGACCGATCATCGCACCGAGATCGCCCTCGGAGCCGAGGATCCGGTTCACTTCCGGATTGTCGGTTCCCTTCGAGAGTTCCTCGACATTCGCCGACGTCACGCCGAACTCTTCAGCCGCGATAAGCGCGTTCAGCACCCAGCGGTTGATGTCGGCCCACTGGTCGTCGCCATGACGGACGAGCGGCCCGAGCGGCTCTTTCGAGATGATCTCCGGCAGGATGACGTGGTTTTCCGGGTCAGCGAAGACCGCGCGGGTGGCCGCAAGGCCGGAAGCGTCGGTCGTGTAGGCGTCGCAGGCGCCGGCGAGGTACTGCTGTTCGCCTTCGGCGTTGGTCTGGATCGCGACCGGCTGGTACGACATATTGTTGACCTTGAAGAAGTCAGCAAGGTTCAACTCGGTCGTGGTGCCGGTCTGAATGCAGACCGTCGCGCCGTCCAGTTCCTTGGCGGAAGAAACGCCAAGGTCCTTCTTCACCATGAAGCCCTGACCGTCATAATAGTTCACGCCCGTGAAGGTGAACTTTAGGTCAGCGTCACGCGAGAAGGTCCAGGTGGTGTTCCGGGCCAGCATGTCGATCTCGCCCGAAGCGAGCGCGGTGAAGCGGGTTTCACCGGTCGTCGGCACATACTTTACCTTCGACGCGTCACCAAGAACGGCGGCGGCGACAGCTTTGCAGATGGCAACGTCGAAACCTTGCCAGTTGCCGTTCGCGTCGGGGGCCGCGAAACCGACAAGGCCGGTGTTCACGCCGCAGATCAGCTCACCGCGAGCCTTGACGTCGTCGAGTGTGGCAGACGACGCGTATCCCGCCAGCAAGGCACTTGCCGCCAGCGTCCCGAGGAATACGGATTTTTTCATACTTACCTCTTCCTGAGTTGCCGCCCGCGCGGGGCGGCTTGTTAGGGCCATTGCTCCCGGCCCGATTATAGGGGCTCCTCCCCAGTAGGCGCAGTTTTGACACTTGAACCCGACACGTCAAGCAGGCAATCGCCCAAGCTTACGAAGGGTCAGCCGCGTTTCCCGGCAAAAGCCGGCGCAGCCAAACGCCGCCGGCGCCAGTGCGCAATTTTGTTGTCAGGATGCCTGGGAAACTTCCCAAAAATGACGGGCGAACAGGAAGTCCGAACGTTTTCGTTCCGCCGCCTCGGCAGCTTCCTCATCTTCGCCCCATTGCGCGATCTGCCAATTCTCGTCGAATCGAGACAGGTGCCACAAGGTTTCAGCGTCGAACTCATCCCGCGTCGCGGCTAAACCAAGCACGAGAGAGCCGCTGAGGCTGACCAGATCGTGCAACGCGGTCAGCTCGAAGGGCGAGCAGGAATGGACCAGGTCCGAGAGCTTGGCGAGGCTGCCCGGCGGTTGGGAAACCGGCACGATGCCGCGAGTCGTCCGCAACGGAGCGCCGAGTGTTTCGGCAGCCCAGCGAAGCAGCGGGTCCCATGCGTCGGCTTGCGCAAGGGTGAGTTCTTCGGGCGCTTCGGCACGGTAGCAAAGAAGGTCGGATGCACCGTAGGCGGCCACCATTGCGGCGACCTCGGCGAATTGCGGGGCAACCTTGTCGATGGCAGCATTCGCGCGCCGGGTCGCGGGCATCGCGCGGGGATCGACCTCGTCCGCGAGGGCGGCCCATTCGCCGGCGACTGCTTCAGCAAGGGCGCGGCTCGGCAGGATCAGTGCCGCTTTCGCAGGCGTGCGAACCGGGCGCGCGTCAAGGCGGACGCCAAATCCCACGCCTTCCGGTTCGACCGTGACGTCGGTCCAGAACCGCTTTGCCTTCCAGCCGCTCATGCCATCTCCCATATGCGATTGATCGCGGCGAGGAGGCCGGCAAAGTCGTCGACGATCTGCCCCGCCCCGGCCTCTGCAAGCGCCGCAGGGCGGTGGTACCCCCAGCTTACGCCCACCGTATGACACCCGGCGGCGCGGCCCATCTCGATGTCATAGGTCGTGTCGCCCACCATGACGGCGTGGCCCGGCTCCGCACCGGTCTCCGCCAGCGCGGCGTCCAGCATGGCGGGGTGCGGCTTCGACGGATGGTCGTCGGCCACCTGCGTCGTGACAAAGCGCCCCTCAAGGCCGTGGGCCGCCAGAATGTGCGACAGCCCGCGCCGCGACTTGCCGGTCGCAATGCCCAGCAGAACCTCGGGCCGCGCGCCGAGTTTGGCAAGAGCGTCCGCCGCGCCATCGAAAAGGGGGGACAGCCGCCCGGCCCGCAAATGCCCGAAACTGTTCTTGTAGGCCGCCACAAGATCCGACCGGACAGCGGGAGGAAGATCCGGCACCAGCCGGGTCATTGCCTCGGGCAACGACAGCCCAACGATGGAAAGGATGTCGGATCGCGGCGGCAGCGGCACACCGTTCGCGACGAAAGCATGGGCCATCGCGGCGTGAATATGGTCCTGACTGTCGACAAGCGTGCCGTCAACGTCGAAGACGACCAGCTTCAGCGGCCGCGTCATGCCTCCTCCGCGAAGGGGTCTGCCGGCACGTCGGCCTCGGACCAGCCGAGCGTCTTCCATGTCTTCTTCATATGCTCAGGCAGGGGGGCGGTCAGGGTAATCCGCTTGCCCGTGATCGGGTGATCGAAGGAAATCGAACGGGCATGAAGGTGCAGCTTGCGGCTGATCTCACCGCCAAGCTGTGCGCCCCAGCCGTCGCCCAGGTTCTCCTGCCCCGAGCCGCCATATTTCCCGTCGCCGACGATCGGGTGGCCCATCTCAGCCATATGGGCCCGCAGTTGGTGCGTCCGGCCGGTCACCGGCACCAAAGCGACCCAGGCCGCCCGGCTGCCCAGCGCGTCGAGCAAGGCATAGTCCGTCGTCGCCCGCTTCGCCCCTTCTGTCGCGTCGATCTTTGAAGGGTGAACCGCGACCATCTTCTCGCCCTCGCCGCCGCGACCGTGTCCGGGCGCCTTGACAAGGCCGAAGCGTACGGTTCCCATCTTCGGGCTAGGCACACCCGCAACAGCGGCCCAGTAAATCTTGCGCGTGGTGCGGGCGCGGAAGGCTTCGGACAAGGCACGCGCGACACGCCCGGTCCGGGCAAGAAGCAGGACGCCCGACGTATCCTTGTCAAGGCGGTGGACAAGCTTCGGCCTGTCCTTGTAGCCGAACGTCAGCGCGCCGGTCAGCCCATCGACATGGCGGTTGCCTTGCCCCGATCCGCCCTGCGAAGGCAGGCCCGGCGGCTTGTTCAGGGCGATGATATGCTCGTCCTTCCAGAGAACCGCCGCCTGGATCATCGTCGCATCGGCGTCGTTGATCCCGGCTTCGGGCCGGGGTGCGGAGGCATCGGACTTCGGCAGCGGCGGCACCCGGACCTGCTGGCCCGGCGCGACGCGGGACGATGCCTTCACGCGCCCGCCATCGACCCGAATCTGGCCGGTGCGGCACAGTTTCTCCACCTGGCCTTGCGTGATCTCGGGAAATCGCCGTTTCAGCCAGCGGTCGAGGCGGCTTTCGCCTTCGTCGATCGAAACCGTCAGCGTCTTTACACTGCTCATGCGAAAACCCCACGCGCAGCCGCCATGCCGGCGACAATGGCAGCGAACGACAGGATCACCGAACCCGCGACATAGGCGACCGCAAGCGCGGTCTGGCCACGTTCCCACAGCGTCAGCGCGTCGAGCGAGAAGGCCGAGAAGGTCGTGAAGCCGCCGAGGACCCCGGTCATCAGGAAGGGCGCGAGCCGGGTCCCATCCTTGTGAGCCAGCACCACGACGATGACCCCCATGAGGAAAGAACCGGCGACGTTCACCGCCACCGTCCCCCAGGGAAAGCCGGGGCCGGCAAGCCGCATCGCGGCGACATTGGTCATGTAGCGGGCCGAGGCGCCGATCGCGCCGCCAAGGGCCACCTGAAGCAGGGTCTGGATCATGGCGCCTTCCTCATCCGGGGCGCGCGCAAAGTCAACCGGGCAAGGGGGCGGTCGTCACGTCCCGCGCTTGTCCCGCAGCTTCGCGAACCATTCGACCCGCTTTTTCAGCTCGCGCTCGTAGCCGCGTTCCACGGGTTGGTAGAAGACCGGGCGCTTCATCGTCTCGGGGAAATAGTTCTGGCCCGAGAACCCGTCTTCGGCGTCATGGTCGTAGGCGTAGCCCGCACCAAAGCCCTGATCCTTCATCATTCCCGTCGGAGCGTTCAGAATATGTTTTGGCGGCGGCTCGGACCCGGTCTTGCGCGCCTCGGCCCGGGCGGCCTTGTAGGCGACGTAGACAGCGTTCGATTTCGGGGCCAACGCAAGGTACGTAACTGCCTGCGCCAGCGCCAACTCGCCCTCGGGGCTGCCGAGACGTTCGTAGGTCTCCCATGCCTGCAGGCAGACGGCCTGCGCCTGGGGATCGGCCAGCCCGATATCCTCGACTGCCATCCGCGTGACGCGGCGGGCAAGGAAGCGCGGGTCCTCGCCGCCCTCCAGCATCCGCGCGAACCAGTACAGCGCCGCGTCCGGGTCAGAGCCGCGAACGGATTTGTGCAGGGCGGAAATAAGGTTGTAGTGCTCGTCCCCGGACTTGTCGTATTTCGCCGCGCGGCGCATCAGACGCTGGGACAAGGCATCGGTATCAAGCGGCTTGTCGATCTTCCACGCCGCGACCTGTTCAATGAGGTTGAGGAGCGCGCGACCGTCGCCATCGGCCATCTCGATCAAAGCCTCGCGCGCCTTTGGCTTCAGCGGCAGTGCTTGGCCAAGATCCTTCTCGGCACGCTGCACAAGGCGTTCGAGGTCGGCGAGGCCGAGACGTTCGAGCACGATCACCTGCGCCCGGCTCAGAAGCGCTGCGTTCAGTTCGAACGACGGGTTCTCGGTCGTGGCGCCGACAAGGACGATCGTGCCGTCCTCCATATGCGGCAGAAACCCGTCCTGCTGCGCCTTGTTGAAACGGTGGATCTCGTCCACGAACAGGAGCGTCCCTCTGCCTTGCTGCCGGCGCAGCTTGGCGGCCTCGAACACCTTTCGCAGGTCCGGGACCCCGGTGAAAATCGCACTGATCTGAACGAAGGCGAGGTCGGTGGCATCCGCCAGAAGCCGCGCGATCGTGGTCTTTCCGACCCCCGGCGGCCCCCATAGGATCAGCGACGAGAGGCTGCCTGCTTCCAGCATCGCACCCAGTGGACCGCCCGGCGCGAGTATCTGTTCCTGTCCGATCACCGCATCGATTGTCGTCGGCCGCAACCGGTCCGCAAGCGGGCGCGGTCGGGCCGGAGCAGGAGAGTTATCGACGGTATCGAACAGGTCGGTCATGCAAACGATCCTAGCGTCATGGGGAGGCACGAGGAAGGCAGGAGGGTGGTGCCGTCCCGGCGCCCTGACCTAGTGCAGTTTCGCCGCCAGCTCAATCTGGACGCACTGATAGTCGCCGTCGTCGATGAACATGACCGGGCCAATTCCCGTCGCCGTCAGGCCGCAACGACCATACCAGCGCGGCCAATTGGCCGGCGTGATCGCAACCAGCCGGGTCGCCCCAAGTTCACGCGCCGATTTGACCATTGCGTCAACCATGTAGCCATGGACCCGCCGCCGGATCGTCTGCGGGGTCGAGTGGAGGACGAAGACACGCGTGCATTCCCAGCAATATGGGTCGACGGGCGCCTCGTCGTAGAGAAGATCGGCCGGCAGCGAGGTCAGGAGCCCCCTCTGCGCATCGCGGATCATGTAGCTGTAGATACCGCAGCGCGCCGTCGTCGGCGTCAGGCGGATGCCCCCATAGACCTGCCCGACTTCGTCATGGATGGCGATCCAGCGGCTCGCGGGCGTGTCGTACTGGTCGTACTCCATGTCCAGCGCTTCGGGCAGATTCCATTGCTTCTCCACAATGAAGGATTGCTTTCGCGCCCTGAACAGGTTCGCGAAAAGCTCTCCGTGATTGTGGAGATTCTCAAAGGACAGGATTGTGGTTTGCATGAGTGGTCTCCTGCTTGGTTGACGCCTTCAACCCTGCATGCAAACAAAAGACCCACATTTGGTTACATCAGCCGATAATCCTTGGCGCGCTGGATCGCTTCGGCAGTCGTCCGGGCAAGCAATTTCTGCCGGGCGGACACCAACCGGGCCTTCAGCGCACTTTCGGATATGTTGAGTTTGGCTGCAGCAGCCGCATGCCGGTCCCCGGCCGCAATCAGACGCAGGGCTTCAATCTGTGCGGTAGTAAGGCTTTCAGGCGGCTCCGTGACATCGTGGAGCCGTCGGACAAGCCCGGTGATCTCCTCGATTTCCTCGTCCGCGAAATCGCGGTCTGCGCGCGCAAAACTCGAAATGGTGCGGGACCGGACCGGCCCGCAGGACACGGTCAGCCCATAGGTCAGGCCGAACCGTTTGGCCTCCTCGAAAAGTCCGAAAGGGTCCGGAATGTTGATCTCGTCCCAGCGGGCCGCCCCTTCGGTGCTGAAGCCCCAGGCGATTGTCGGATCCCGCAGGGCATAAGCCTTCTCCGTGTAGTGGTCGAGCCAGTCCTGATTGTAGTTCGAGAACTGCATCAGGGGCGACGCATAACGGATGTGGAGTCCGATGAAGTATCCCGCCGGGGCCAGCCGCTCCAAGGTCTTTAAGATGGGGTCAAGCACTGGCATTTCGGACATGTCCTTTTAGACAAGTTGCTTTGGGGGCAGTCAACCGTAAATTGTGTTGTAGATTCTTCATTTAGAGGGTGCGGTTTTGCGTAGGATCAATCCGGGACTTTTTGCGAGACTCATGCGGTTGCCCGATTCCGCCCGAGAGGACTTGCTCGAATTTCTGGGCGCCACGCCCGTTGCCGATGCCCAGCTTTCGGCAATGATCGACCATCTCGCAGAAGGCTTCCGTGCGGACACCCGCAACGTTCCGCTTGGATCGAGTTAAGCTCCCTCTGCTCATATCAGCGACGTCCGTTAAAAGAACAACCCCGCCGATATTACCGGCGGGGTTGTTTTTTGCAAATTGCAACCTGACGTCTTATCAGGCTTCCGCTGCGTCATCCGCTTCGACGCGCGCCTTATCGGCAGCGCCCTTGGCGGTCGGATCGCGGTCGACGAACTCGATGATCGCCATCGGCGCCATGTCGCCATAGCGGAAACCGGCTTTCAGGATGCGGACGTAGCCGCCCTGACGGTCCTTGTAGCGCGGGCCGAGAATCTCGAACAGGCGCGCGACATGCTTGTCCTGCTTGAGCTGGGCGTCCGCCTGACGGCGGGCGTGCAGATCACCGCGCTTGGCGAGCGTGATCAGTTTCTCGACGATCGGACGCAGTTCCTTCGCCTTCGGAAGGGTGGTCTTGATCTGTTCGTGTTCGATGAGCGAGCCCGCCATGTTGGCGAAAAGCGCCTTGCGGTGCTCATGAGTACGGTTCAGGCGGCGGTAGCCGCGAGCGTGACGCATTGTAATCTCCTATCGTCTTTTGCTTTGTCCGGCGGCCGTGGTCCTCGGTCCGCTCTCCTTGGGGCATTATGCCCGGGCCTTCCCCGCATCTGGCGGGCATTTCGGGGGCCGTCTATCCGACAGCCCCCGGACATGTCAATCAGAACTGGTCTTCGAACCGCTTCGCGAGGTCCTCGATGTTCTCCGGCGGCCAGTCCTCGACATCCATGCCGAGGTGCAGACCCATGCCCGAGAGCACTTCCTTGATCTCGTTCAGCGACTTGCGGCCGAAGTTCGGGGTGCGCAGCATCTCGGCTTCGGTCTTCTGGATCAGGTCGCCGATGTAGACGATGTTGTCGTTCTTCAGGCAGTTCGCCGAGCGGACCGACAGTTCCAGTTCGTCCACCTTCTTCAGCAGAAGCGGGTTGAACTCGAGATCCTCCTCCTCGGAGGCGGCGCGGTCGGCTTCGGGCTCTTCGAAGTTCACGAAGACCTGGAGCTGGTCCTGCAGAATGCGCGCGGCATAGGCCACGGCATCGTCCGGGGTCAGGGAGCCGTCGGTCTCGACCTTCAGGGTCAGCTTGTCATAGTCCAGCACCTGGCCCTCGCGGGTCGGCTGCACTTCGTAGCTGACCTTGCGGATCGGCGAGTAGATCGCGTCGATCGGGATCAGGCCGATGGGCGCGTCCTCGGGACGGTTCTTGTCCGCCGAGACGTACCCCTTGCCGGTATTCACGGTCAGTTCCATGAACAGGTCGGCGCCGTCGTCGAGGTGGCAGATCACGTGGTCGCGGTTCAGAACCTCGATGCCGTTCGACTCCGAGATGTCCCCGGCGGTCACGACACGCGGACCCTTGGCCGAGATCGAGACGCGCTTCGGCCCCTCGACATCCATGCGCAGGGCAATCTGCTTGAGGTTCAGCACGATGTCCGTCACGTCCTCGCGGACCCCGGCGATCGAGGAGAACTCGTGCAGC
>JAUIFH010000008.1 GCA_030429495.1 Alphaproteobacteria bacterium
CCTTTCGCCAAACTGGAAATGCGAAAATCGAGATCAGAGACGCACCGCGGATTCGCGGCTTTTCCAGGCCGTGTTTGCGGTCTATGGTTTCCAGCCCTCCGCGCAAGCCCCGGAGAACGCGCGACAATACCCAGCGCGTGGCGTAAGTCTCTGAAATCATTGGGTGTTTGGCAGCCCGTAGGGGAGTCGAACCCCTCTTTTCAGGTTGAAAACCTGACGTCCTAACCGATAGACGAACGGGCCACGCTTGGCGTGGGCCGGTGTTTAGGCGAGTGCGGGAAGACGCGCAAGAGGATTCTTGCAGAAATTTGCGCGGCGTCCCGTCAGCTTCGCGCAGCATCCTCAAGGCGCAGTTGCGGCCTGGAACGCCCCTGCCAGTGGTTGAGTTCGAGCCGGCCGGCAAGGTGATACCGCATCCCGCCATGTCCCTCCAGAGAAGGGCCCAGGGACGTGTCGAAGGCGCCGAAGGAAATCGCTTCGACCGGTGCGCTCATCCCGTCGGAGAAGGACAGTTTCAGATGCGTCTCGCCAATGCGGCGGACATGGGTGATTGCCATATCCGCGAAGGCGAAACGGGGGGCGGGGGCGGCCTGGCCGAAGGGGCCGGCGCGTTCGATCTGGCCAATCAGTTCGGCCGTCACCGCACCGGGCATGAGCAGCCCGTCAAGACGCAGATCGCGCGGGCCGGCGCGTCCCGCCCCCTGCTTCCCGAGCACGTCGGAGAGCCGTGCCATCGCCTCGTCAAGACGGTCGCGGGCCACCGTCAGTCCCGCCGCCATGCGGTGCCCGCCACCTTTCAGCAGCAATCCCTCCGCGGCAAGCCGCTGGATCGCGGCGCCAAGGTCGACGCCCTCGACCGAACGGCCCGAACCCTTGCCCTCATCGCCGTCGAAACCGATCACGACGGCGGGGCGGTTCGTGGCCTCTTTCAGGCGTGCCGCGACGATGCCGACGACGCCCGGGTGCCAGCCTTCGCCCGCCGCCCAGGCAAGCGGCGCGTCGAGCCCGCGCGCCTCGGCCTGGGCGAGCGCCGCGTCGCGCACGCGGTTTTCGATCTCGCGCCGCTCGGTGTTGAGCGCGTCGAGACGCTCCGCCAGCGCCTGCGCCTCATGCGGGTCATCGGTCGCCAGAAGCCGCGCGCCGAGATCGGCGGCGCCGATACGGCCACCGGCATTCACCCGGGGGCCGAGGAGAAACCCGAGATGGTAGGGCGTGGGCGCGCGGTCCATCCGCGCGACATCGGCAAGGCAGGTGAGCCCGACGCGTTCGCGCCGCGCCATCACCTTCAGCCCCTGGCGGACCAGCGCGCGGTTGACGCCGAGAAGCGGCGCGACATCGGCGACCGTGGCGAGCGCGACAAGGTCGAGCATCGCCATCAGGTCCGGCCCCTTCGCGCCGTCTTCGCGCATCAGCCGGTTGGCTTCCACGAGCATCAGGAAGACGACCGAGGCAGCGCAGAGATGGCCCAGTTCGCCTGTCTCGTCCTGGCGGTTGGGATTGACCACCGCGAGGGCGGGGGGGAGTGTCTCGCCGCCGAGGTGGTGGTCGAGGATGACGACATCCGCACCCTTGGCTGCGGCAACCGGCTCATGGCTCAGCGTGCCGCAATCGACGCAGAGGATCAGGTCGTGGTCGCGGGCAAGCGCCTCCATCGCCGGAACGTTCGGTCCATAGCCCTCGTCGATCCGGTCGGGGATATAGAGCGTGGCGGCAAGACCCATCGCGCGGAGCCAGGTGATCAGCAGCGCCGCAGACGAGCCACCATCGACGTCGTAATCGGCGAAAACGGCGATACGCTGGCGTTCCTTGACGGCCCGCAGGAAGCGGCCAGCGGCAGCCTCCATGTCTTTCAGGGAACGCGGGTCAGGCAGAAGGTCGCGCAATTGCGGTTCCAAGAATCGCTCCGCCTCTTCCGGCGCAACGCCGCGCGCGATGAGGATCCGCGCCAGCGCCATGGGAAGGCCGGTTTCCTGAACCATCGCCTCGGACAGCCGGTCGGCCTCGGCCGAGGGGCCGGTCCAGCGGCGCCCGGTGGCGGAGCTTTCAACGCCGAGGAATGCGGGCCGGTCCGTCACTTCACCGGGTTGCGGTAGATCATCCGGCGGACGGACCCCGTCTTCGACCGCATCAGGATCGTCTCGGTCTCGATGAAGGTCGGCTGACGGTTCACGCCACGCACGATGGAGCCGTTGGTGACGCCGGTCGCGGCGAAGATCACGTCGGCCTGCACCATCTCGTCGCGCGAATAGATGCGGTTGAAGTCGTTGATCCCGGCCTTGGATGCGCGGCCGCGCTCATCGTCGTTGCGGAACAGCAGCCGGCCCCACATCTGCCCGCCCATGCATTTGAGCGCGGAGGCAGCCAGCACACCCTCGGGCGCGCCGCCGGAACCCATATACATGTCGATCCCGGTCAGCTCGGCTTCGGCGCAGTGGATGACACCTGCTACGTCGCCATCCGTGATCAGCCGGATCGCCGCGCCGGTGGCGCGAACCTCGGCCACCATCTCCTCGTGCCGGGGCCGTTCGAGGATGCAAACGGTGATATCCGTGGGCTTGCACTTCTTGGCCTTCGAAAGCGCCACGACGCGCTCGGTCGGGCTCATCTCGAGGCTGATGACGTCCTTCGGCAGACCCGGCCCGATGGCGAGCTTGTCCATGTAGACATCGGGCGCGTGGAGGAGTGTGCCGCGCGGGGCCATGGCGATCACGGTCAGCGCGTTCGGCATGTCCTTGGCGGTGAGCGTCGTCCCTTCCAGCGGGTCGAGCGCGATATCCACCTCGGGCCCGTTCCCGCTGCCGACCTCTTCGCCGATGTAGAGCATCGGCGCTTCGTCCCGCTCACCCTCGCCGATCACGACGGTGCCCTTGATGTCGAGGAGGTTAAGCTGGTCGCGCATGGCGTTTACGGCGGCCTGGTCGGCGGCCTTCTCGTCGCCGCGCCCGATCAGGCGGGCGGACGCATGGGCCGCCGCTTCGGAAACACGGGCGAGGCCCAGCGAAAGCATGCGGTCGTGGAATTGCTGGGCGTCGGCCATGATCTGCTCCCGTCGGTGTCTGTTTTTCCGCATCTAGCCGGTTGCGGGTGGCGGGAGCAAGGGCGAAGGGCCCTGTTTCTGCGCGCTTTCGCGGCCGGATGGCGCGGGCTGCCGGGTCAGACGGTCTCGATCCGGATGGCGACGGCGTCACCCACCACCACGTTGGTCGCGGGCAGCCGGCCGAGCGCGTGGTCGACGGCATCCCGCGTCGTCTTGTGAGTCACGATCAGGACCGGCGCGCTGGTATCTGCATGGCCATACTGCCGCATCCGGTCGATGGAGATGCCCTCCTCACCCAGAACGGTCGCCACCTTGGCCAGTGCGCCCGGCTTGTCCGAGAGTTCCATGCGCAGGTAGTAGGGCGCCGGCGCGGTGGCCTTCGCGGGGACCGGCGTTGCCAGCGATGCGGCCGGCTGGCCGAAGGTCGAAATGCGGCTGCCGCGTGCGATCTCCACGATATCGGCCATCACGGCCGATGCGGTGGGGCCGGCCCCGGCCCCGGCGCCACGCAGCACGATCTGGCCCACGCTGTCGCCTTCGAGGACAACCATGTTGGTTCCGCCCTGCAACTGGCCAAGCGGGCTGTCGGCCGGGACGAGACAGGGCGACATACGCTGTTCCAGCCCCCGGCCGGTCATCTGCGCCACACCGAGAAGCTTGATCCGGTATCCCATGTCGTCCGCGCGGCGGATATCGTCGATCGACACCCGGCCTATCCCTTCCAGTTCGACGGCGTCGAAGGACACCTTGGTGCCGAAGGCGATGGCGGCAAGAAGGCTCAGCTTGTGGCCGGCGTCGATGCCACCGACGTCGAGATTGGGGTCGGCCTCAAGATAGCCAAGCTGCCGGGCTTCCTCGAAGACCTCGGCATAGGGCAGGCCGGCATTCTCCATCCGGGTAAGGATGTAGTTGCACGTCCCGTTCATCACGCCCATGACACGGCGTATTTCGTTGCCCGCAAGCCCTTCCGTCAACGCCTTGACGACCGGGATGCCGCCGGCGACCGCGGCCTCGAACCGGATCACATGGCCATGCTCCTCAGCCTCTGCCGCAAGGCTGTGACCATGATGCGCCAGCAGCGCCTTGTTGGCGGTCACGACATCCTTTCCGGCCGCGATCGCGGCGCGGGTGGAGGCGAGCGCCGCCCCATCCGATCCGCCCATCAGTTCGACGAAGATGTCGACGTCGTCGCGGGTCGCCAAGGCGACCGGATCGTCTTCCCACGCATAGGCGGACAGGTCGGCGTCGCGGTTCTTCGTGCGCGACCTGGCGGAGACGGCCGAGATCGTGATCTCGCGCCCCGTCCGCTGCTTCAGAAGCCCGGCGTGGCGCTGGACGATCTGGACGGTGCCGATGCCCACCGTGCCGAGGCCGGCAATGCCGAGACGCAGGGGATTGGACATGGAGGTCTCCGTCGAAAAGGGGTGCCGGCCGTGGCCGAACGCAGCGGTGTTAGCCTGTCGCGCGGACGCTTGCAACGCATGGGAGGGGACGGTGCGGATACACGGTGCCGGCGACCGCTAGAATTCCGCTGCCGACAGGGCGGCGGCCCTTGCCCGAAGCCGCGCGGCGCGGGCCTGCACGGCAAGGGTCGGGTCCGTCGTCGCGGTATCGGTGTTGGTCAGAATCTGCGCCATCGGCAGCAGGAGCGGCCAGTCCGCCTGCTGCGCCGCTGTGTTGCCGTCGCGGTCACGGAAGGGAACCTTCGCGCAGCCCGAGACAGTCGCGACAAGCAGCAGGACCGCCAAGGGCAGGGCAGGGGGCGCGGGGCGCATTTCTCGGGTCTCCAGCAAGCACCGCGATCCTAGTCCGTCCCGCCCGGCGAAGGCAAGATGCCGGGATGCATGGCTATTGTATTGAACGCACGTTCAGATACTCTGGCCGCATGGCTCGAAAAACCGGTTCGCATTCGGAGATCACAGGCCCACGCATCCGCGCTGCAGCGCTGAAGCTGTTCGCGCGCCATGGCTTTGCGGCGGTCTCGGTTCGCCAGATCGCTGCCGAGGTGGGCGTGCAGGCGGGGGCGCTGTACCTCTACACGCCAGACAAGGAAACACTGCTTTTCGACCTCTTGAAAGCGCATATGGACGAGCTGATCGCGGCTTGGGACGCCGAGCCATGTCCGGAGAAGACGCTCGCGCAGCTCGAATGCTTCGTGCGTTTCCACATCAGGTTCAACCTGGAACGGCCCGATGCGGTCTTCCTGTCCTACATGGAACTCCGCAACCTCGGACCGGAGAACTTCGCGGCGATCGAGGCGCTCAGGCGCGACTACGAAACCCGGCTGGAGACGATCCTGCGCGCCGGACAGGCGGACGGGGTGCTCTCTGCGCCTGACACCAAGATTGCGACGCTTGCGATCATCGCCATGCTGACCGGGGTCAACACCTGGTATCGCGAAGGCGGGCGACTGTCGCGCGAGGCGGTCGGCGACATCTACTGGGACATGGTCCGCAAAGCTGTCGCCGCCTGATCCGCGCCTCAATGCGCTGGGCGGATGAAGGTCCCGTTGCGCAGATCGCTGATGGCCTGAAGGATTTCGGCCTTCGTGTTCATCACGATCGGGCCGTGCCAGGCGACCGGCTCCTCCAGCGGCGCGCCGGAGATGAGCAGGAAGCGAATGCCTTCGTCGCCCGCCTGAACCGTCACTTCGTCGCCGGTCCCGAAACGGATGAGCGTCCGGTCGCCTGAAAGGTCGCGAACGTTGACCTCCTCGCCCATGACCTGCTTTTCAAGCAGAACGCCTTGCGGTCGGCTCGCATCGGCGAACCGGCCCGACCCTGCGAAGACATAGGCGAAGGCGCGGCGGTAGGTGTCGACCTTGAATGTCTTCTTCACGCCCGGCGGAACCGAGATGTCGAGATATTGCGGGTCGGCGGCGATCCCGTCGACCGGTCCCTGCCGGCCCCAGAACGAGCCGACCACGACCCGCACGGCGGTGCCATCGTCATCGACGATCTCGGGAATGTCGGCCGCCTTCACGTCCTGATAGCGCGGCGCGGTCATCTTCAGATGCCCCGGCAGGTTGGCCCAGAGCTGAAAACCATGCATCTGCCCCTTGGCATTCCCGAGCGGCATTTCCTGATGCATGATCCCCGACCCGGCGGTCATCCACTGCACGTCACCGGCGCCGAGGCGTCCGGAATTGCCCAGCGAGTCGCCATGTTCGACTGTTCCGGCCAGCACGTAGGTGATGGTCTCGATGCCGCGATGGGGATGCCACGGGAACCCGCGCAAATAGTCCTCGGGGCGCTCGTTGCGGAAATCGTCAAAAAGCAGGAAGGGGTCAAGCTCGGTCGGGTCCTGGAACCCGAAGGCGCGGTGCAGCCGCACGCCGGCTCCTTCGAGCGTTGGCCGGGCTTCGCGGGATTCGATGACGGGACGGATCGACATTGCGGTTCCTCCTAATTCATCGGCGTAATATAGGAGCGGAACTGCTGCCATGCATGGGAAATGGCGGTCCGATGCCAACAGGCCCTGTGCCTGCTCGCACAGAAGCCGCGATGGGAATGGAAGGAAACAGGATGAACGGTACCGACGACGAGGTTCTGGCCAGCATCACCCCATCCCCGGCGCGCCGGATCTTCGCTGTTGGCGTGATGGGGACGCTGGGGGTCCTGCTGATCCTTCTGGCGTTCCTACGCCCGCCGGCGTCATTCCCGCTTCAGTTGATGCTGATCGTGTTCGGGATGGTCGCGCTGGCCGGTTGCACTGCGATGCTGCGGGCGACGTCGCGTGGCCTTGTCCTCTCGCGGGATGCGCTTCGCGACAGCGAGGGGAGGACCCTCGCGGCGCTGGCCGACATCCGCAAGGTCGAGCGGGGCGTCTTCGCCTTCAAGCCGTCGAACGGCTTCGTGCTGATCCTGAGACGCCCACAGCCCCGCGCCTGGGCGCCAGGGCTGTGGTGGAGATTGGGAAGCCGCGTCGGCGTGGGCGGCGTCATTTCGGGTGCGGAAGGCCGTCAGATGGCCGATCTCATCTCAACCCAACTCGCCCGCGCCGAATAGGCTCAGGTGCCGCCGATCGGATCTTCGGTGTCGTCGGTCGTGGTGGGCGAGCCATCGTCATGGTCGTTATCCGACATGTCGATATCTGCGTCATAGGTGCAGGCCGGCTCGGTCCCGTCGTGCAGATTGAAGCGCACGCAGGATGCGAAGCGCGGGCGCGTCGCGATGAAAGTCGTGTACCAGTGCGCATTGAGACCGATGCTGAAGATCGGTTCATAGGCCATGTTGGTTTCGACGACGATGACCGAGTCGGAGGCCGGCATCACGGGAATCTTGGACGTCTTCGCCTGAATGCCCGATGTCGTTTCGCCGGGCGTCGAGCCACTGGCATAGGACCACGCAACCTCGAACCGGTTGTCGTCGTCATCCCAGATGACGCTGGTCGCGCGGACCCAGGTCGGCCGGCGCGAGAAGGTGAGGTAGTCGAAGAGCGTATTCAGGCCTTCGACATAATTTCCGTCGATCTCGCCCTCGCGCGAGATCATGTCGGCGATCGTGTAGGCGGCCTTGAGGTTCACGTTCTTCTGGCGGAACGCGTCGAAGAACTGGAACGAAGCGATGTACCACCAGATCAGGAAAACGCTGGCGAGAACGCCTTCCGTCGGGACCGAGCCGCTCGTATCGGTCAGGAAATCGTGGCGGCGGAGTTTCAGGCGCGTGTAGAGCGACATGTCAGCTCCCCAGATCAGGTTCGTTCACGAAGGCGGTGGCCGAGACAAGCGCGTAAGCCCCGGTATTGTCCTTCGGCAGTTGGAAGCCGAGACCGCTTGTCGGGAAGATCGGGTCGAACTTCGCGCAAGCGCGGATCAGCATCATTTCGTCGCCCACACCGTCGTCGAAGGTCGTGACAGGCTGGATCGTCTCGGCGCGGTCGACGCAGATCGGCCCGGCGGAAAGCGGCTCCCATGTCGTCGTGCTGACGGGGCGCAGTTCGACCAGAAGGACGTTCAGGCAATCCGGGATCACGCCGGCGCGGTTGCACACCTGGCGTTTGAACTCGGCATGGGTCGGGTTCACCCAGTTGCCAAGGCGCAGGTCGCGGACCGACATGTCGAGCGCACGCTCAAGCATGACATGGCGCAGCATCAGCGTTCCCATCTCAAGCGCGGACATGATCAGCAGCATGAAGAAGGGCAGGAAGATCACGAACGGAATGGTCGCGGTCGCGCCGTCCTCTTCCCGCGCCTTTCGCCTGAGCCAGGCGCCAATGGATTGTCCAAACTTTGCCATCAGTGCGTCAGCCGCAATTTGTTGATCGAGTTGACGATGCCGGAGAACGCCTCGTTGATGTCGAGACCTTCGACGGCGTAGTAGCCAGCGTTCGCACAGGCGCTCAGAAGCTGCTGACCCTGGCGCGGAGCCTCGAAGGCGATCGTGTAGATCAGGGCCTGCGTCTCACTTTGCGCCTTGAAGGCATCGCACATGTCGAGCGTGAGATTATCCTTCGGGCTGTAGATATAGCTGTTCGCAATCGGACTCGACACGCTGTCCGAGCGCCACTGGTTGCGGAGCCAGGAACTGCCATGCGCCTTGTAGATGATGTAGTCGGCAAACCAGTCGATCGACATCGTGGCCCAGACTTCCGGCCAGTCCATCTGCCGCGCCCGCGGGGCGGAGCCGCTTGACGTCGTGTAGCCGATATCGCCCCACTTGTCGCCATAGGGCTCGTTGCGCCAGCTGTTGGTTTTGAAGATGTAGTACTTGCCGCGGTTCGGATCCCAGAGCGAATACTGATCGCGGTCAAAATCGTCGAGGCCGTCGTTCGGATCGTCGGTATAGGCCGTGTTCCGCCACAGAAGGCTCGGGCCGAAATCGTATTCACCGCCATCCTGCGGGCCGCTGCGCAGCCGGTATTCGGTCGTGTTCGCGCCATCCGTCATCAGGACGATGATCTTCAGCGCTTCGGGATCGTTGTAGGCATAGGGCCGGTCGCCGAACGAGGCCGGGATCATGCCGTCAAGGATCATGCCATCGACGACGCCCTGCATCGACGGGTCCAGAAGGGCCACACCCCACTTCATGCCGATGTCGATCGACGTGTTGCCGGCCGCAGTCAGGTTGTCGATGTAGTTCTTCAGCGCAACACGATCGCCGGAGAAAGGCATGATCTCACGATCGGAGTTCTCCGCGCAGTTGGTCAGGTAAGGCGGGCTCACCTTATAGAACGGGTCGAAATGGCCATTACGCTGATAGATGCGCGCGGAGGGGCCGGTTCCGAACGAAACAGAGGTAGTCGTGAAATCGCCGAGCGAGGATTCAAACTCGATGCAGTTCGACGTGGTCTGTTCGTTGGTGACGTTGAAATAGCCGATCAGATCGTCGCTGAGCGAGACCTGGGTCGCATAGGGGATGATCGAGATCGAAACCTTGTCGGTTTCGGCGGTATCGAAGATCTGGTCGACAAAGCTCTTGGCTGCCGGCTTCAGGTTGACCAGACGCGAGTTGCTGTTCATCGAACCCGACACGTCGAGGATGAGCGAGATTTCGACCTGGCCGATGCTTTCTTCGGCGGTGGACGCGGCAGGGGTCGTCAGCGTCTCGACGCCGACGAGTTCCATGAACCACGTGTCCATCGACTCCGAAACATGAATTTCGACCTTGCGGGATTCGCCGAACACGCCCTCAGTAACGATGATGTCTTCGTCCGCCGGCGGCTTGAGGCCGGATTTGCGGAAGTAGTCCTTGACCACTTCTTTCGGCGGGAGCGTCTGCTGAAGGTCGGCCGCGGCGAGCGCGGCGCGGTCGATCGTGTTCTGAAGCAGCGTGCGACGTTCCTCGAACCGCATCAGATCGAGTGCCACGCCGGTCAGCAGCAGCATGATCACGAAGGCGAACAGGCCGAAGATGACCAGGGAACCGTCTTCTTCGCGACGGAAACGGTGGAGCGCGGAACGAAAGGATCCGATCCCGGCTGAAGCCGAAGCATCGCTATTGACACTCATGCGAGCGAAATTAAACATCACTCATCCCTTCCCAGGCAGCATTCCGTCACGGAATCGCAGTATATCCCGCACACACCGTAGACGTTGTCGTTGAACCTTACGGCAAAACTGGGGCCTGACTTATGGCAAAAATGCGGCAAAAGCGCCTTGAGGGGGTTTATTGGCGGCTGTCAGTGGCTGATGCGCGTTCTGGTGGCGGATCGTCGCGCTAAATAGGACAATCCGGTATCAGTTGCAACGTACCTTCCCTTAGGGAATCGGTGCGCGCATGATCAACCGCCGGTTCTTCCCGCCGTTCTGTCCTGGCGGCGTTCCGGGTTGCCTTTCGGTGGACCTCTGGTAAGCACAACAAAGGTGCGGACGGAATGTATTCCCGATCAGGGCCGCCGTACCGAGCGGCCCGGCCGAAACCCGGCCGAGAGCCAGTCAGGGAGGTATGAATGGCCAATCGTGGTGAGCCGAGTTTCCGGCAGTCCGTAGATATGATGTTCAACCGTGCGGTATCGGTCATGGACCTGTCGCCCGGCCTGGAAGAAAAAATTCGGGTTTGCAACTCCACCTACACGGTGCGTTTCGGCGTGCGGCTGCGTGGCGGCATCCACACGTTTACGGGGTATCGGTCGGTCCATTCGGAGCATATGGAACCGGTGAAGGGCGGCATCCGCTTCGCCACCTCTGTCAACCAGGACGAGGTCGAGGCGCTCGCGGCGCTGATGACTTACAAATGCGCTCTGGTTGAAACGCCGTTCGGCGGGTCGAAGGGCGGGCTATGCATCGACCCGCGCGCGTGGGAAGAGCATGAGATGGAGCTCATCACCCGCCGTTTCGCCTACGAGCTCATCAAGCGCGACCTGATCAATCCGGCCCAGAACGTGCCCGCACCCGACATGGGCACTGGCGAGCGCGAGATGGCGTGGATCGTCGACCAGTACAAGCGGATGAACACCACCGACATCAACGGTGCTGCCTGCGTCACCGGCAAACCGCTGAACGCCGGGGGAATCGCGGGCCGCGTCGAGGCGACTGGGCGCGGCGTGCAATATGCCCTGCGCGAGTTCTGCCGCCATCCGAAGGACATGGAGGCGGCGCGCCTTTCCGGCACGCTCGATGGCAAGCGCGTCGTCGTTCAGGGCCTCGGAAATGTGGGCTATCATGCGGCCCTGTTCCTGTCGATCGAGGATGGCGCGAGGATTACCGGCATCATCGAGCGTGATGGCGCGCTGGTAAATCCGAATGGCATGAACGTGCAGGCGGTGCGCGACTGGCTGAGCGAACACAGCGGTGTGAAGGGCTGCCCCGAGGGCACTTATGTCGAGGACGGCTCGAAAGTTCTGGAGGAGGATTGCGACATCCTCGTTCCGGCCGCGCTTGAGGGCGTCATCAACCTCGACAACGTCAAGAACATCAAGGCGTCGCTGATCATCGAGGCGGCGAATGGTCCGATCACGGCGGGCGCTGACGAGATCCTGCGCGAAAAGGGCACGATCATCATCCCCGACATGTATGCCAACGCCGGCGGTGTCAC
Organism: Alphaproteobacteria bacterium; assembly: GCA_030429495.1. GTDB lineage: Bacteria > Pseudomonadota > Alphaproteobacteria > Rhodobacterales > Rhodobacteraceae > Albidovulum. The sequence goes on from JAUIFH010000008.1 coordinate 11,512, forward strand.
GGTCTCTTACTTCGAATGGGTCAAGAACCTCAGCCACATCCGGTTCGGCCGGATGCAGCGGCGGCAGGAAGAGTCCCGCCACCAGCTTCTCATCGATGAGCTTGAGCGGCTGTCGGCGGACAAGGGACTCGGCTGGACGCTGTCGCCCGGTTTCAAGGAGCAGTATCTGCGTGGGGCGGGTGAACTTGAACTGGTGCGCTCGGGCCTCGACGACACGATGCGCGCGGCCTACCAGTCGATCAGCGAAATCTGGCACAGCCGCAACGACGTGCCCGACATGCGGATGGCGGCCTATATCGTCGCCATCGATCGCGTCGCAAAAAGCTACCGCTCCAAGGGCCTCTGATCGGCCCTTGGCACCGACCCGGCGCTGGCGGCGATCTTCGGATCGCCAAGGCGCCGGGTGCACGTTGCTTTCACTATAGGACCATCATGACAACGATCGACGACCTGCCGCTTGCCAATCTCGCCGTCAAAACCGATGCCGACGGCATCGTAACGGTCACTCTGAACCGCGCCTCGAAGCGCAACGCGCTCGATGCGGCCACGATCGAGGAACTGGTGACGCTGTTCTCCCTTCTCCCGCGCGCGGGCGCGCGTGCGGTCGTTTTGCGCGCCGAGGGCGAACACTTTTGTGCCGGTCTCGATCTGGTCGAGCATCTGCACGAGGAACGGACCGCGGCGGATTTTATGCATGTGTGTCTGCGCTGGCACGAGGCGTTCAACAAGATGGAGTATTCCGGCGTGCCGATCATCGCCGCGCTCAAGGGCGCCGTGGTGGGCGGCGGGCTCGAACTCGCATCTTCCGCGCATGTCCGGGTCGCCGACGCCTCTACCTATTTCGCGCTGCCCGAAGGCCAACGCGGGCTGTTCACGGGCGGTGGCGCAACGATCCGGGTGTCCGACCTCGTCGGTAAGGCGCGGATGATCGACATGATGCTGACCGGTCGCATCTACCGGGGCGAGGAAGCGGTTCAGGTCGGCCTCTGCCAGTATCTGGTGGAGGACAGCGAGGCGAAGGCGCTGGAGCTCGCCCGGGCCGCGGCTCAGAACCCGCCGCTGTCGAACTTCGCCATCTGTTCGGCGATCAGCCACATGCAGAACATGTCCGCCCTTGATGCAGCCTATGCCGAGGCGGTTGTGGCCGGGGTCGTCAACACGCAGGCCGATGCACGGGGACGGCTTGAGGCATTCGCAAACAAGACCGCCGCGCGGGTGAAACCGGTCTGACCCGACCTTTCGGCTTGCGCTTTCCGATGCCTTCGGCCTTTCTCGGCGTATCGAAAGGACGCCGATGAACCCACTGCACGGCATCATGCTGAAACTCGCCTCGGTCGCGGTCTTCATGACCATGGCGAGCCTGATCAAGGCGGCATCCGATACCGTTCCGCCGGGCGAGGCGGTTTTCTTCCGCTCCGCCTTCGCGGTCCCTGTGATCCTTGTCTGGCTGATCGTGACGCGCGGGGTGCGCGCCGGTCTGGCCACGAAGAACCCGCTTGGCCATTTCTGGCGCGGGCTGATGGGCACCTGCGCGATGGGTTGCGGTTTCGCGGGGCTGGGCCTTCTGCCTTTGCCCGAGGTCACGGCGCTTGGTTATGCCTCGCCGCTGCTGACGGTCGTCTTCGCCGCGATGTTCCTGGGCGAGACGGTGCGCCTCTTCCGCATCCTTTCGGTTACGCTGGGCCTTGCCGGCGTCCTCATCATCCTGTCGCCGCGCCTGACCGCCGTGTCGGGCGGTGCGATCGACCATGCCGAGGCGCTGGGCGCGGTCGTTGTCCTTGCCGGGGCGGTCTTCTCCGCGCTGGCGCAGGTCTTCGTCCGCAAGCTGGTGAATGAGGAGCGGACATCCGCGATCGTCTTCTACTTCTCGGTCAATTCCGCGCTTCTGTCGCTGATCTCGCTCCCGTTCGGCTGGGTTCTGCCCGATGCGGCGACGGCGGTGATGCTGATCGGCGCCGGCCTGTTGGGCGGGGTCGGCCAGATCCTTCTGACGTCTTCCTACCGGCATGCCGATGCCTCGGTCATCGCTCCGTTCGAATACGCCTCCATGCTGCTTGCGCTTGCCGTCGGCTACTTCGTCTTCGACGAGGTGCCGACGGTTGTCGTTCTCAGCGGCGCGGCGCTTGTCGTTGCTGCCGGTATCCTGATCATCTGGCGCGAGAGCCGTCTCGGCCTTGAACGCGACCGCCAGCGCAAGGCGATGACGCCTCAGGGTTGATCCGGTCCGGAAGCGGAGCGATGCTGCAGCAGGAGGTGACCCGATGCGCCGACTCATCCTCATGATCGCTGTTCTAGCGGGTCTTGCCGGTCCTGCCGTCGCGCAATGCGCGATGCATGGTGGTGGGCAAGAGGCCAAGGCCGCGCTCGCTGCGGCCGTGAACCGTTTCCGCGAAAGTCAGGGTCTGCGGGCGCTGGCGGTTTCCGGTCCGCTGGAACGGGCGGCAACCGGTCATGCCTGCGCGATGGTCGCGCGCAATCAGTTCACCCATGCCGGCGGCGGCGGCCTGAAGGCGCGGATCCGGCGGGAGGGCTGCCGGGCGAGGTTCGTCGGCGAGACGATTGCGATGGGCTATTCAGGGGCCGATGCCACGCTCCGGCAATGGATCGACTCGCCGCCGCACAGGCGGATTCTTCTGTCCCGGCAGGCGGGCGCTATGGGGATCGGCGTTGCCGCGCCGCGCAAGGGGCAGGGTGGCGGGCCGCGCTGGGTGCTGGATGTCGCGGATGGCTGTTGAGGGTCAGGCTTCCAGCCAGATCGTCACCGGCCCCTGATTGACGAGGCTCACATCCATGTCCGCGCCGAATTCTCCGTTCGCGACGACGATTCCCTGCACCCTCAGCCGGTCGGCGAAATACCGGTAGAGCCGTTCGCCCTCATCAGGCGGCGCGGCAGAGGAAAAGCCGGGCCGGTTGCCGCGCGACGTGTCGGCTGCAAGCGTGAACTGGCTCACGACCAGCGCCGCGCCACCGGTGTCGAGCAGCGAGCGGTTCATCTTGCCCGCTTCGTCCTTGAATATCCTGAGCTTCGCGATCTTGGCGGCGAGTTGATCGGCTGCTGCCTCGGTATCGCCCTGCATGGCGCAGACGAGGATCATGAGGCCGGGGCCGATCTCGCCGACCACACTCCCGGCTACCGTCACGCGCGCTTCGCTGACGCGCTGGACAAGCGCGCGCATCAGGCGATCTCCGCTTCCCAGGGCGGGTTCGCCCCGGCCCGGGATACGGTGACGGCCGCCGCCGCGCAGCCCAGCCGCGCGGCATCCTCCAGAACCGCCTCGGGCAGGTCGGCAAGCACGCCCTTGTCAAGCGCTCCGGCGCGATGAAGCGCGGCAAGGACACCCGCGTTGAACGTGTCGCCGGCGCCGACCGTGTCGACGACGGCGACCTTGCGCGCGGGCGCAAAGACATGGTGGCCGCGGGTGAAGGCATGGGCGCCCTCCGCCCCCTCGGTGACGAAAACCGCGCGCGCACCACGGGAAAGGATGGCCCCGGCGAGGTCGGCGATCGCGCCCGGCCCTTCAAGCCAGCGCAGATCCTCGTCCGACAGCTTCACGACATCCGCGGCCGCGATCATCCGTCCTATCCGTGCGCGGTAGGCATGTTCATCGGTGATGAAGCCGGGGCGGATGTTCGGATCGATCATCGTGACGCGCTGCTTCGCCTCGCGCAGCATCAACGCCTCGTACGCCGCTCCGCAGGGATCGCCGACAAGGCTGATGCCGCCGAAGAAAAGCGCCGTGACCGAAGCGGGCAGCGGCGGCAGGTCGTCGGGCGACAGCATCCGGCCTGCCGTCATCTCGTCATAGAAGGCGTAGCTGGCCTGACCGTTCGTCAGCGTCACGAAGGCCAGCGTCGTCGGGCGGGCGGATCGGATCGCGAGGGCGCTGTCGACCTTCGACGCATCAAGCGCCTCCGTCAGAAGCCGCCCGAATAAATCGGTCGAGAGACCGGAGAAAAAGCCGGACGGCGCGCCGAGCCGGCCGAGCGCGATTGCCGTGTTGAAGACGGCACCGCCAGGATAGGGCGCAAAGGCGGCTTCGCCGCCGGCAGTCGTGCGCGGTAGCATGTCAATCAGCGCCTCGCCGCAGCTCAGGATCATGATGCGTCCTTTCCCCTCGGGACCTCCGCTCTCCCTTAGCGGAGGTGTCGGGCGGCATCAATCATCGCGTCCCGGGGATGCGCGGCAGCGCGGCATTTCCGGCACCACTGACGTGCGGAATGCGTCAGCTTTCGCCCGCCATGAGTGCTGCGACAATCGTCCGAACCACCGGCCGCGCCTCGTCCAGCGTCATTCCGGGCCACAGGCGCGGGTCGTACAGGATTCGCAGCAGCAGCTCATCCTGCCGCGTCAGCAGAGCGAACTCCTCGTTGTCGTTGAAGATCGAGGGGCGGGCATGGGGATGGTCAGCGACGAGGCCAAGGCTCTGCGCCAGCTCTTCGTGGATGCAGGCAAGCCGCAGCCGGTCCGGCAGCTCGCCGCGGATCACCGTCACCGCACCGGAATAGATCGCGCTTTTCCCGGGAGAGAATGAAAACACGGTGCAATAGGTGTCCGGCCGCATCTCGGTGACGGAGCGCAGTGCCGCGCCGGATATTTGCGGCGCGACGGCGGTAAGGACCGGCCCGGCCGCCGCGCGCTCATCCGCGTTCAGGATGAAGACGGTGTGATTGGCACGCCATGCCGTCATGCGGATCGGCAGGCCGGTCAGCGACGAAAGCCGCGCAAGGTAAGAGTTGACGTCGGCGCGGTCCTTGCTGCGCTGCGCGGCGGGAACCGAGGCGCCGAATTCGACCGCGACGCGGACCGGCCTTTGCCAGCGGTGCAGGCGGTTCTCGCTCGCTTCGGCAACCAGCCGGCCGCCGCGTTCGGTGAATTCGTCGAAGAATGCGATGCGAAGGAAATTCTCGACAACGTCCGAGGGGCCGAAGGGCGTATCCTCGCCGCCGCCATCGGCACGCAGCAGGTCCTGCGCGAGGTAGTTCGCCTCGACCCGGGCGTAGTAAAGGCGCTCCGCCTCGCTTTCGGGCGACGGTGCCACGATCTCGGGCTCGGGCGGCGCGATGTCGCCGGGCGGGCGCGGGGTCGTGACCGGCGCCACGCCGGTTGTCTCGCAGGCCGAAAGCGCGATCAGGAGGGCGGGAAGAAGGTAGCGGAGGCCGAGAGCGCGGAGTGGCATGGCGTCATGCAGCCATTCGGGTGCGGAATGTAGGAAAAACGCCCGGTCGGGGCGAAAGCCACCCGGTCACGACCAGACCAACGTCATCATTTGCCCACCTCATGGCCGAAGAGTGGCACGGCGGATGTGGCGCGCCAAGCCCCCGCCGCGCCCGGCGGGCCGGTTCCCGGCGGATTTTCGCATTCGTCCGCGCCTGGGCGCGCGCGGCGCACTCATTTTGTGGTCCTGGGTCCCTTCCGGGGCCCGCCCTTGCCGTCGCGCGGGCGCCCGGGGCGGTCACCGCCAGTGCTGCGGCCGCCGGCTTTGCCCGCGCCGCGCGCTTCGCCGGAAAAACCGCCCTTCCCGGTCCGAGGCTTGCCGCCAGCGGGACCGCGTGCATCGTCGCGTGGCCGCCTGTCGGGCTTCGCGCCGGCTTCTCTCGGCTTCCCGCGCGCCGGACGGGCGTCGTCATGCCCGCCGGGCCGGCGTTTCGGCGCGCCGTTGCGGTCGTCCGTCGCCGGGCCATCCCTGCGCGCGCGCTGCGGCTTCGCGTCATCCCTGTCGCGTGGGCTGGAAGTCCGGTTTTCGCCGTCACGCTTTTTCCACGCCGGTGCGCCTTCGCGCGGGCGGAAATCCTTGTCGGGCCGCCCCCGGTCACTGCCCGGTGCGGCACGTGGGCGGCGCGGACGCTCCTCGCCCTCGGTCGTGCGCGGCTTGAAATCCTTGCCGCCGCGACCGCCAGGCTTCGGCGCCCCGGCACGGTGCGGACTGTCCGGCCCACGGGGCGCACGCGGCTTGCGTGGCGCTGCGGGCCGTTTCGTTCCGCGCGCGCCTTCGTCCCGCGTCTCTTCGCCCGCAAGGCCCCCAAGCTGTTCGCGCATCACGCGGGCCTTAACCTCGACGACATCGCCCGGCTTCATCTGGTTCAGGCGGAACGGGCCATAGCTGACGCGGATCAGGCGGTTCACGGTCAACCCGACTTCGGACATGGCGCGGCGGATCTCCCGGTTCCGGCCCTCGCGGATACCCACGGTGAGCCAGGCATTCGCGCCCTGCTGCTTGTCGAGCGTGATTTCCATCGGCTGGAAGTCCTCGCCGTCGATCGTCACGCCGCGCCGAAGCGGGTCGAAGGTGGCGTCGTTCGGCCGGCCGTTCACCCGGACCCGGTACTTGCGCAGCCAGCCTGTCGTCGGCAGCTCCAGCTTGCGTTTCAACTCGCCATCGTTGGTCAGCAGCAAAAGCCCCTCGGAGGTCAGGTCGAGCCGCCCGACGCTCATCACCCGCGGCATCCCTTCGGGCATCGTGTCGAACACGGTCTGCCGTCCCTTGTCGTCCTTCGCCGATGTCACCAGACCGACCGGCTTGAAGTAGAGCCAGAGCCGCGCCGGCTGCGGCGCGTCGATCGGCTTGCCGTCGAGCGTGACCTTGTCCGACGGCGTCACGTCTAGCGCGGGGCTCGCGGCAATCTTGCCGTTCACGGCGACCCGGCCCGCGAGGATCATCTTCTCCGCGTCGCGTCGCGAGGCGATGCCGGCACGGGCCATCACCTTGGCGATGCGTTCACCTTTCGTCTTGTCGTCGCTCATGGGCCGGCCCTCGGCTATCGTTTGAAGCGCCCCCTCTATACCCGTTCGCGTGCGGGGGGAAGCGCTTGCGTGGAAGGCCGGGGCAGGGCATCAGGAGGGATGGGCGAATTCCGCAGCCATATGGATACGGCGCTGGATGAAGCGTGCGCCGCGGCCCGGCGCGGCGAGGTGCCGGTCGGTGCCGTCGTCGTGTCGCCGGACGGGCGCGTCGTGGCGCAAGCCGGGAACCGCACGCGGGAGATGAACGATCCCACCGCCCATGCCGAGATCCTCGCCTTGCGTGCGGCCTGCGCGGCGGCCGGGTCCGAACGTCTGATCGGGCATGACCTTTATGTCACCCTCGAACCCTGTCCGATGTGCGCCGCAGCAATTGCCGCCGCGCGGATCGAGCGGCTTTACTACGGGGCGGACGATCCCAAGTCCGGCGGCGTGGCGCACGGCGCGCGGGTTTTTTCCCATCCGCAATGTCATCACGTCCCCGACGTCTACGACGGAATCGGCGCCGAAGCTGCGGCGGCCCTGCTCCGCGACTTCTTCGCGGAGCGGCGCGACTAGACCGGACCGCGTGAGGACGACGATTGTTGCGCCCAGAACACGCACAATCCGGTCTGGCAGGCCGGTACAATGTCGCGCTTTGTATCTGTGTGAATCGGTGTATCTTGCCGCCGTCCTGAACCCGAATTGAAAGGAGGCGTAGGATGAACATCTTTGATCTTGCGACGCTCCGTACCGGTGGGGACGTAATGGCGATGGTTGTTTCTTCCCGCCGCTGGACCTGCCCGGGCTATCAACGCACCGCGTAAGGTTCTGAAACCAGACGGTATTCACCGTCTTATTACTCCAAACCCGTAGCAGGATACCGGACCGCCACGTTCAGCGCGGGCCGCACTGTCCGATCCCTAAATCCTTCAGAGGAGCCATGGTGCCGTCCGGCATCCGGCTGAGTGATACAATGAACGCACAATTGATACCCGTCTGCCCCGACGACCGGCCCCATATCCGGGCCGTTGAGACGCTCGTCGCCCGCTACGGCCTTGTCAGCATTGCATTGGCCGTCGCGAACATCGCGCTGCGCCGCAAGCAAACGGCGCGCCGGTTCGACACCGACCTGCCGGACCGGCTGCGGCGTGACATCGGCCTGCCGCCGCTGGCACCCAGCCGGCGGCACTGGGAGCTGTGACGGCCGGGTGGCCGGCCGGCGGCGGAGGCGTCAGATCGTGATCGGGCTCATCACTTCGGGCTCGATCACGGTCACGCCCGGCAACCCCGCCTTCAGTTCGTCCGCCGACTGCTCAAGCAGTGGGAAAGTCTTGTAGTGGCAGGGAATTACGGTCTTGAAGTCGAAGTATTTCTTCGCGGCATAGGCCGCCATCTTCATGTCCATCGTGAAGTATCCACCGGCGCAGAGGATGCCGATGTCGGGGGTGTGGTATTCGCCCATCCAGCCCATGTCGGCCATGATCGTCGTGTCGCCTGAAACATAGATTGTATGACCCTCGCCGGAGATCATGTAGCCGGCCTCGTGCCCGGCGTAGACGGGGCCGTGCGCGCCTTCCATCGAGGAGGAGTGCTGCGCCGGAACCATCGTGACGCTGGCCCCGCCCATGTCGACCGTGCCGCCCTTGTTGAATCCGATCCCGGCGATGCCCTCATGCGCCTCCCAGTAGGAGATGAGGTCATAGATGCCCGCGACCGGGATCTTCGCCGCCTTCGCGATGGAAAGCGTGTCGCCGGTATGGTCGCCATGGCCATGCGTGACAAGGATATGCGTGGCCCCCTTCAGCGCCGCGTCACGGCGGTCCGCCGGGAACGACGGATTGCCGGTAAGCCAGGGGTCGAGCAGGATCACCGCCTTCTCGATTTCGATGCGGAAGCCGGAATGGCCGAGCCAGGTGATCTTCATGCAGTCCTCCATCTGTTGGCGCCCTTGCGGGCCGGGCGTGGCGCGGGTAAACCCTGCCCCGATCCAAGGACGGAGTGAAGCCCCATGTCCATCGACACCGATACCGCGCGCAAGGTTGCGCATCTGGCGCGCATCGCCGTGAAGGAAGAGGATCTTCCGGCGCTGGCAGGCGAGCTTTCTGCTGTGCTGGCCTTCATGGAACAGCTCAACGAAGTCGATGTCGAGGGCGTGGAGCCGATGACGAGCGTGACGCCGATGCGGCTCAAGCGGCGCGAGGATGTGGTGACGGATGGCGGTATTCAGCAGCGGATATTGAAGAACGCGCCCGATGCGCGCGAGGGGTTCTTTGCAGTGCCGAAGGTGGTGGAATGAGCGGGCTGAACGAACTGACGATCGCTGCCGCGCGCGATGCGCTGCGCACGGGCGAAACCACCTCGGCGGACCTGACCGAGGCCTGCCTTGCCGCCATCGAAGGCGCCGGCGCGCTCAACGCCTTCGTCCACAAGACGCCCGAGATCGCGCGCGAGCGCGCGGCCGCGGCGGACAAACGGCTGAAGGCGGGCGATGCGCCCGCGATGTGCGGCATCCCGGTCGGGATCAAGGACCTGTTCTGCACCAAGGGCGTGCCCTCGCAGGCGGCGTCGAACATCCTGAAGGGTTTCAAGCCGGAATACGAATCCACCGTCAGCCAGCAACTGGCCGATGCGGGCGCCGTCATGTTGGGCAAGCTAAACATGGACGAGTTTGCCATGGGCTCGTCGAACGAAACCTCATGCTACGGCAATGCGGTCAATCCCTGGCGGCGCGGCAACGAAGATGCGGCGCTGACGCCGGGCGGGTCTTCGGGCGGGTCGGCATCAGCCGTGGCCGCCGACCTCTGCCTTGCCGCGACCGGCACCGACACCGGCGGCTCGATCCGCCAGCCCGCCGCTTTCGTGGGCATCACCGGGATCAAGCCGACCTATGGGCGTTGCTCGCGCTGGGGGATCGTCGCCTTCGCCTCGTCCCTCGATCAGGCGGGGCCGATGACCAAGGACGTGCGCGACGCGGCGATCATGCTGCAGGCCATGTGCGGGCATGACCCGAAAGATTCGACCTCGGCCGACATCCCGGTGCCGGATTTCGAGGCCGCCCTGACCGGCGACATCCGCGGCAAGAAGATCGGCATCCCGCGCGAATACCGCATGGACGGGATGCCGGACGAGATCGAGAAGCTCTGGGCCGATGGGACCGCGATGCTGAAGGACGCCGGGGCCGAAATCGTCGACATATCTCTGCCGCACACCAAATACGCGCTGCCCGCCTACTACGTCGTCGCCCCGGCCGAGGCGTCCAGTAACCTCGCGCGCTATGACGGGGTGCGCTATGGCCACCGCGCCAAGCTCGCGCAGGGTGACGGCATCACCGAGATGTACGAAAAGACCCGCGCCGAGGGCTTTGGCCACGAGGTCCAGCGTCGGGTGATGATCGGGACCTATGTGCTGTCGGCAGGCTTCTACGACGCCTATTACAACCGCGCCCGCAAGGTCCGCGCGCTGATCAAGCGCGATTTCGAGACCGTCTTCGCGGACGGGGTCGACGCGATCCTGACGCCCGCTACGCCCTCCGCCGCCTTCGGCCTGGGCGAGATGGCCGATGCCGATCCGATCGCGATGTATCTCAACGACGTCTTCACCGTCACCGTGAACCTCGCCGGCCTTCCGGGCATCGCGGTTCCGACCGGTCTTGACCGGCAGGGCCTGCCGCTTGGCTTGCAATTGATCGGCCGCCCGTGGGAGGAAGGCGATCTGCTGAATCACGCCTATGTGCTGGAGCGCGCTGCGGGTTTTGTTTCCAAACCCGCGAAATGGTGGTAATTGGCCCGGTCAAAACGGGGTCAGGGGTTCATGATGCGTAACCTTGTGCTTTGCCTGTCGCTTGTGTCGGTCGCAGCCTGCGTGCCGTCAGAGCCGAACGACCGTATCGGCGGCGTCGGATTTGAAAACTACGCCGATTACCAGCGCCGCCGGGCACAGGAAGCGCAGGCGCGCAACTACGCCCCGGCGGGCCAGACCGTGCAGGGCCCGGTTCAGAACGCCGCCGTGCCCTTCCCGTCAGGCACCGCCCCCACTGGAACCGGCACACCCACCGCCGCCGAACTGGCCCGGGCCGGAGTATCCGGTGCGGCCGCCCTCGCGCAGCCGGCCCCTACGCCTGTGCCGGCGGCCCCGGGCGCTGTCGCTTCGGCCGCGCCGCAGGCGTCCAATACCGGTATCTCGGACGAGCAGGATTTCCAGGCCGTGTCCTCACGCGAGTCGATCGAATCCGACAAGCAGCGGATTGCCCAGAACCGTGCGCAATACGTGCAGATCCAGCCGTCGCAATTGCCGGAGCGGACGGGCGGCGTCACCTCCGCGCGGTTGATCGAATACGCCCTGAAAGCGCCGAACCGGCGCGGCGAGTCGATCTACAAGCGGTCCTCCGCGACGCTGTCCAACCACGAACGCGCCTGCGCGCGCTATGACACCCCCGAGGACGCACAGGATGCGTTCCTCAAGTCCGGCGGGCCGTCGCGCGATCCCAAGAACCTTGACCCGGACGGTGACGGCTTCGCCTGTCACTGGGATCCGACGCCGTTCCAGAAGGCGCGCGGCTAGGGCGTGGCGGGCGCGCCTCCGTCACCCAATTTCGGTCCCCGCAAGGATGGCGCGTGCGCCGACCTGATCGTTATTCACTACACGGCAATGCCGAGTTGCGCGGAGGCGCGCGCGCGCCTCTGTGATCCCGAAGCCGAGGTTTCGGCGCATTATCTCATCGCAGAAACCGGGACGGTCGAAGCCCTCGTATCCGAGGAGATGCGCGCCTGGCATGCCGGGGCAGGGGGCTGGGGCGGCGTTTCGGATGTCAATTCCCGTTCGATCGGGATCGAGCTTGCAAATACTGGCGATGCACCCTTTCCCGAACCGCAGATGACTGCGCTTGAGCACCTTCTGGCGGATATCATGGGGCGCCATACCATTCCGCCCGAGCGGGTGATCGGCCATTCCGACATGGCGCCCGAGCGGAAGCGCGATCCCGGTCCGCGCTTCGACTGGCGCCGGCTGGCCCGCGCGGGGCTGTCCGTCTGGCCGGAACCCGGCGATGCGCAGTCGGACTTCGCGGCCTCGGCCCGCGCTTTTGGCTATCCCGATGCCGCGCCGGACCTGCTTCTCGTGGCGTTCCGGCTGCGCTTTCGCCCCGGCGCTGTCGGCCCGGAAGACACGCTGGACCGGGCGCTTGCCGCCGATCTGGCGCGGCGCTTTCCAGTTGACGGCGGCGCGGCCTCCTCCTAACTCACGACTGCGCGGATGGCCGGGTGATCGCGGGCGCCTTTCGGGGCGCGCGAGGAAAGTCCGGACTCCATGAAGCAACGGTGCCGGGTAACGCCCGGCCGGGGAGACCCGAGGGAAAGCGCCACAGAGAATATACCGCTGCCGCTTCGGCGGCAGTAAGGGTGAAACGGTGGGGTAAGAGCCCACCGCGGGACTGGCAACAGGACCGGCACGGCAAGCCCCACCGGGAGCAATGCCAAATAGGGGCCTCGCGCGGGGCAAGTCCGCAAGGATACTGACCGCAGGGACGCTTCAACCCGAGAGGCCCGGGTTGGCAGCTTGATCCCGCCGGTAACGGCGGGACGAGAGGAATGATCATCCAAGGGGCCTCGGTCCCGGGACAGAATCCGGCTTACAGGCCCTCCGCGCGCTTCACTTCAATGCCCCGCTGCAATTTCGTTAACATTTCCTTAACGGCGCGTTATTGTGTCCGTGTCGGCACCACAACAGGCGAAAAACCGGTGCCGAAACGGGCAGAGCAGGCGCGAAGCGCGCAGCAGGATACTGAGAAAATGGGCCGCGCAAGAAAGGTCATCGTGACATGTATGCGCAACGAGGCGCTGTTCGTGGTCGAATGGCTTGCGCATCACGTCGCCTGCGGGTTCGACCGCATCGTTGTCTTCACCAACGATTGCGATGACGGGACGGATCTGCTGCTCGACGCATTGGCGGCAGGTGGCGCCCCGGTCGAGCGGCACGACAATCCTGGCCCATATTCGGCGGGGAGTATCCAGAAACAGGCCCTGTATCGGTCCTATCGCTTGCCCGTGGTCGCCACGTCCCGCTGGGTCTTGCATATCGACGCGGACGAATATCTCAACGTGACCTGCGGCCGGCGCAGGATCGACGATCTGCTTGCGCAGTTTCCTGATGCGGACGGCATCGCGCTCATGTGGCGGCATTTCGGAGACGGCGGCGTGGAGCGATGGGAGGGCGGCAGCGTGCTGCGGCAGTTCACCCGGTGCGAGGCGGATCTGCCGGACCCCGCGCTCGGGCAACTCGCTGGTTTCAAGACCATATTCCGGCCGCGCAAGTTCCGTGGGATTAGCGTGCACAATCCGAAACGGCCCCGGCGGGGACGTCCGGTTTCCATCGTGAACACCGCCGGAGAGGAAATGCCGCTTGACTCTGTCCTGAACCGGCGCGGCTCTGGCTATACGGTTCCGGCAGAGCTTTGCACTTGGGAGAATGCATGCCTGCATCATCACCATGTGAAGTCCGAGGATCTGCACAGGATGAAGCACGCCCGCGGTGACGCGAATGGCCGCAAGAACACCAAGCGGGAGATCGGCAGCGAATTCTACCACCAGACCAACCGAAACGACATTCGGAACATGGCTCTGGCCCGTTTTTCACGCCGGGTCGAACCGATCGCGGCGCGCTACCGGGCAATGCCGGGGGTCGCAGAAATCGAGGCGCGGGCTATGGCATTGTTTCGCGCGCGCTGGCAGGATGATCTGGTGCCGAGTGTTTCTGAGAGCGTCAGCGTTTAGGCTGGCAACGCAGGCTCGGGCTCGGATGCGCAACGGATTTTCATCAGCCTCGTTCCAAGGAGTACTGCCATGAGTTTCGTAAAAACGCTCGCCACCCTCGCCGTCGGTTTTGCAGCGGCGCGTGGGGTTGACCGCTACCGCAAGGCGGGCGGCATGGATGGTGTGAAGGAAGCATTCAAGAAAGCCGGTGAGCCGGGCGGCGCGGTCGATCAGTGGGGCCAGCAGGCGGAGAAGCTCGGGCTTCCGGGTGGCGCCAAGGCGGTGCGGCAGGTCTATGAACAGTTCGGTGGTGCATCTGAGGCGGCCGAGGCGGGCCTTGGCAACCTGATCGGGTCGATGACCAGCGCCGCCGCCGCCGGAGGCAAGGCGATGGGTGATATGATGGAGGCGATGACCGGGGCCACGCCGGCCTCTCCGATCGCCGAGGAAAACGCCAGGCTGATGATCCGCGCGATGATCCAGGCCGCCAAGGCGGATGGCGAGATCGACGCCGAGGAGCGGGCGAAGATCCTTGACCATCTCGGCGACGCCAGCGACGAGGAGATCGCTTTTGTCGAGGCGGAACTGAACCGCCCGCTGGATGTGATGGGGCTGGCCGAGGCCGCTGGCGCCACGATGCGCGAGCAGATCTATTCCACCTCGCTGATGGCGATCCGCGTCGACAGCCCGGCAGAGCAGGCCTACCTTGACCAGCTCGCCTCGGCGCTCGGGCTCGACGATGCGGCGCGGGCACGGTTGCACAGCGCGATGGGTCGCGCCTGAGCCGCGCATTTTCGGTGCCGAGCGACCGGAATACCGGTTGACTCCGCACCGGGCGCGGGTAAAAGGCGGGCTTCAAGGATTTCGCGGGCGGCCACGCCGCCCGGATAATGGAGAACGACAATGGCGAAGCCGACGACGATCAAGATCCGTCTGAACTCGACGGCGGGCACCGGGCACTTCTATGTGACCAAGAAGAACGCCCGCACCATGACCGAAAAAATGGTCGTGCGGAAGTACGACCCGGTCAAGCGCGAGCATGTCGAATACAAGGAAGGCAAGATCAAGTAAGATCGGCCGATCCCGAGGGGCAGGGGGCCGCGCGGTTGCGCGGCCCTTTCTTTTTCGCGGCTTTGGCTCTGTGCGCTCGTCAGGCCGTGGTGCGCAAGCGGTTCACCAGCAGGTCGTCGCGCAGGATTTCCTCCTTGCGTGCCGACAGTTCCTCGACATCCCAGGTGGCGCTCAGATACCGGCCGCCGGCCCAGTCCGCTTTACCGGAGCAGAGCCAGACAACGAAACTGGCGGCCAGATCCGGCTCGTCGACAAGATAGCTGTGCATGTTCGGAGGCATGTTCAGCCCAAGTTCGGTCGCGACACCGCCCGGATGGATGGCGAAACACTTGATCCCGTCCTCGCCGTGATCGCTCTGGACGAATTCGCACAGGCGATTGACCGCATGTTTCGCGGTTTGATAGTCCGACGCGCCGGGCATCACAAACTGCGCGCCGATGGATGAAAGCAGGACGAGATGGCCGCTGCTCCGCCCCTCGTCGACGGCCCGTTTCGCACTGTCGATGAGATGGGGGAGCGTGAAGCGGATCACATTGTAGGCGCCTTTCACGTTCACTTCCCAGTTCCACCACCAGTTTGCGGGGTCGCTCTCGCCGATCTTCACCCAGGGGCCGAGATAGCCGGCATTCGCATCGACGGCGTCGATGCCGCCGAACCTCGCCGCGCAATCATCCACTGCGGCGGCAACCTGCTCTGCGCTGGTGACATCGCAGACGGCAACGGCGCATTGCGTTTCTGGGTTGGCCTGCGCCACGAGGGCCTGCGTTTCCTTCAGCGCATCCTCCGACCGCGCGGTCAGATAGAGCGCCCGGGCGCCGGCTTCGGCGAAGGCCGCGGCGGTTGCCTGACCGATCCCGCGGGACGCACCGGCAATGAACACGACCTTGTTCTGCGCGCTGCCCCTCAGCGTCGTTCTCGGGTCGATCGCGCCGTAGCGGGCGTGGCGTGCGGTGAATTCGGGAAACTGGGTTTGAATGGACGACATCGAATGCTCTCCGTTCCTTGCGATGTTGATGGCAACACAAATAGGCGGGCGGACGGGTTCGCGCCTGCCGCATTCTCCGCAATTCCTGCCGCATTCTCCAGATGATCAGATTATTGGCTGCCGGGAAGAGAGGAGTATGATATCGCTTCTTCGTCAGGAGGGCACATGGACATCTCGCACCTTATCAATCTTTCGATGAATTATACGCTTGATAACAAGTGTTATTTGCCATGCCTGTCCGTTCTGCGGCGGGACGCGCCGAGCAAGATCGAGGCTATGGTGTATGAGCCGGTGATCTGTCTGATTCTTCAGGGAAGCAAAGTCACATCCATCGGGGATCAGGCAGTGGAACTGCGCTCCGGCGACGCATTGCTGGTCAGTCACGATCTGCCCGTCGTCTCCCGGATCACCCGGGCCAGCGTTGAACATCCCTACCTCGCCCTGATCCTGTCGCTTGACCTTCGGCTGGTTCGCGGCCTCTACGATCAGGTCGGCGATGCGGTTGTGATCGAGGGGGACATTCCCGCCCGGTCACTTTCACCGGGGGCGGCGGAGCCGGGCTGGCTGTCGCCGCTGGTCCGGTATCTTGAACTGATGGACTCCCCCCTCGATGCCGAGGTTCTCGGCCCGTCGATCCTGCGGGAAGTCCATTATCGGCTCCTGCTGTCTCCGATTGGCAGGATGTTGCGAAATCTCCTTGTCGCGGACAGCCATGCCAGCCGGATCGCCAAGGCCATCCGTCAGGTAAGAGGGGGCTTCCGCTCACCGCTCAGCATTGCCGATCTGGCGAAGACCGCGGGGATGAGTGCGTCGTCCTTTCACGAGCATTTCAAGGCGGTCACCGGCACGACGCCTTTGCAGTACCAGAAGGATCTGCGCCTGATCGAGGCGCGCGCGCTCTTGGCGGGCCGGGCGCATACGGTCACACAGGCCGCCTTCGCCGTAGGGTACGAAAGCCCGACCCATTTCAGCCGCGACTACAGCCGGAAATTCGGAATCCCGCCGAGCAGGGATCTGCGTGAGGCACCGACGGCCGCGGCCTGACCCGGAGCGGCGCGCAAGTAATTTCGTTCAGGTTTCGTCAGGCCGGTAGGGGTTGCCGGCCGGATTGCCGGCATGATCGGTCCAGCGGCGCGTATCCGTTGCCCGATCGAAATGCAGGATGCGGTCATCATCGGGATAGGTGATGGTGTCGCCCGGGCTTCGCGTTCCAATCACCATGTAGCGCGCCTCGTCCCGTCCGGCATTCTCCAGGCAATGGCCAAGCGGGTCGCCGGCGCGGAAAGTCGCCGTATCGCCCGGGCGCATCGGTGTGATGGTGTCCCCCTCATGCAGCAGGACCTCGCCCGAAAGCATATAGACCATCTCGTCCTCGCCGGCGTGCCAGTGCTTTACGGACGACCGTGATCCCGGCGGCAGGATCTCGATGAAGGCGCCGAACTGGGTAAGCCCGCCTGTGTCCGAGAGGAGAAGGGCGGAGTAGGGGCCGCAGGGATTTCCGGCGCCATCCGAGGTGTCGGTCCTGATCTGGTCGGGGCGGAATAAGGGCATGGGAACCTCCGTTCGCGATGCTCCCATCCCCGGTACCAAAAGAAAAGGGCCGGGAAATCCCCGGCCCTTCTTTCGTCGCGTTTCGCTCAGGTCACTCGCGGTTGCCGAGGAACTGCAGCAGGAACATGAACATGTTGATGAAGTCGAGATAGAGGTTCAGCGCCCCCATGATCGCCGACTTGCCAAGCCACTCGCTGTCGCCGTGCTGGGCATGGGCGAGGTAGGTGTTCTTGATGTTCTGCGTGTCGTAGGCGGTCAGGCCCGCGAAGATCAGAATGCCGATCGCCGAGATTGCGAACATGACCGCCGGCGAGCCGAGGAAGATGTTCACGATCGAGGCCACGAGGAGCCCGATCACACCCATGATGAGGAACGACCCCCAGCCCGAGATGTCCTTTTTCGTCGTGTAGCCCCAGAGCGATAGCCCGGCGAAGGCGACGGCGGTCACGAGGAAGGTCTGCACGATCGAATAGCCGGTGAAGACGAGGAAGATCGAGCTGATAGAGACGCCCATCGTCACGGCGAAGGCGTAAAACACGAGTTGTGCCGCGGCCGCCGACATGCGGCTGATGACCGCGCCGAAGGCGAAGACGAAGGCGAGCGGCGCGAACATCACCACCCATTTGAGCGGCGAGAGGTAGAGCGCCGCACCAAAGCTTGTCAGGTACTTGTCGGCGCCGACTTGTGCCGCGGCGAGCGACGGATCGGTCGTGGTCGCCAGTCCCGCGATCGCCCAGGCGGCGGCGGCAGTCAGCACCATGCCGATGGACATAAGTCCATAGACCTTGTTCATATGGGCGCGCAGGCCCTCGTCGATCGCAAGGGTCCGGGCCCCTGCGTGGCCGGCGCGGACCGTGTCAAATTCTGCCATCAAAGCCTCCACATGCGTTTCCTGCGGCGGCGGCACCACGGCCGCCCCCTTCATTGGAAATATCGGGAAGGTGGCCTTGGAATTCAAGCTTTTCCGGCGCGAATCCTGCGCCTTTACTTTCGCCAGTTCGCAGGGGCGTCCCATACCGGGCGTTCCGCCTCTGCAAGGGCTTCGCCCGATGTGATGCCGATATCGGCGAGAAGATGATCGTTCAGCTCTGCGAGCGCCAGGCGCTGGCGCCGCAACGTCCTCGCCTGCTTGAGCCGGGCAAGGAGGCCCAGGGGGCGGCAGGGGCGGGTATGAATGATGACATGGTCCATCAGTTTTCCTTTCAAATCGTGATGTCTTTGTGCGGAAGTATCAGGAGGCTTGATTTATATGGCGCGACGTGATGAATTATGGAAATGAATGATTGAATGATAAATCATCACGGATTGTGAATATGCCGAGAAATCTGGACCTGACGGCCCTTCGTGCGCTGGTTGCGGTGGCCGATTCCGGCGGGGTTACTCGGGCGGCGGGGCTTTTGAATCTCACCCAATCCGCCGTCTCCATGCAGATCAAGCGGCTGGAGGAGGGCCTCGGGACGACGTTCTTCACCCGCGCGCAGCGCAAGCTGACGCTGACCCCGGAAGGAGAGCAACTGCTGCACTATGCGCGACGGATGCTGGAACTGAATGACGAGGCGTTGTCACGCATGACGGACACCGCGTTCGATTGCGAAATCCGCCTTGGCGTGCCTCATGACATCGTCTACCCGGCCATTCCCGCCGTGCTGAAGCGGTTGAGCGCGGTATTCCCCTGTGCCCGCGTGAACCTCGTCTCCTGCTTCACGCCGCGCCTGAAGGAAGAATTCGCGCGCGGGGAATACGACCTTATCCTGACGACAGAAGAGATGCCGGGCGATGGCGGTGTGGTTCTGGATGAGCGCGAGCTGGTCTGGATCGGCGCGCGCGGAGGCATGGCGGCGCAGCAGCGCCCGCTGCGGCTCGGCTTCGAAGACAGCTGCAAGTTCCGCCCCGTCGCGCTTGCTGCGCTGGACCGCGCCGGCATCGCCTGGGAGATGGGGTTCTCCGGGCGTTCGAACGATACCGTTCAGGCCATGATCGCCGCCGATCTCGCGGTTTCGGCGCGAATGCGCGGGCTGTTGCCCGAAGGCACGGAAGAGGTGGGCCGCTCTGCCGGGTTGCCCGCCCTGGGCGCCATGCGGATATGCCTTTACGATGCGGGCGTGCAGAAGGGCGAGGTGACGGACCGCCTCAAGTCGGAGATCGCGGCCGCCTATTCGGCGCCGGCGATCCGCACCACGACCTTGCCGGTCGATTTCCGCGCCCTGAGCGTTTCCAACGCCTCGCCGGCCTGAGCCAGCGGAAACCTGTGCGAGATGTGCGGGCGCAGGCCGCCTTCGCCGTACCAGTCGAGCAGGGTCGCGAGGCTTTCGGTAAGCACCTCTGGCCGGAAACCGAGATATGCGCCCCAGTGCAGCCCGAGGACCGAGATATTCTTGACGAGGAGGTGGTTGGCGGGGATCTGCGGCACCGTTCCGCTGGCAAAGCCGATGACGACAATGCGCCCGTCCGGCTTGGTTGCCCGGAATGCCGCGGTGAACTGGTCGCCGCCGACCGGGTCATAGACCACATCTGCCCCGCCGAGCGCCTTCACGGCGTCGCGCAGGTCTTCGGTCTCGCTGTCGATCAGGTGGTCTGCGCCGGCGGATTGGGCCGCGGTCAGCTTGTTCGCCCCCCGCGCGCAGGCGATGACGCGGGCGCCCATGCGCTTGCCGATCTCCACCGCCGTCAGCCCGACGCCGCCCGCCGCGCCGAGGACCAGCAGCGTTTCTCCCGCCTGCAGCCGCGCGCGGTGGTCAAGCGCCACATGGCTGGTGCCATAGGCGATCTGGAAGGCCGCGGCATCATCGAACGGCATCGTATCGGGCAGCGCGACGCAACGCGCTGCGGGAAAGCAGCCATATTCGGCAAGCCCGCCGGAATTCGCGTATACCGCGACGCGGGTGCCGGGGGCAGGGCCGTGCGTGCCCGGGCCAAGTGCGTCAATCCAGCCAGCCGGTTCCATCCCGAGCGCGAAGGGTGGGTTCGGGCGTTCCTGATACTTGCCCTCAATCATCAGGAGATCGGCGAAGTTCAGGCCGCAGGCGGCAATCCTGACCCGGACCTCGCCCGGCCCTGGTTCCGGAACGGCCCGCTCGCGCAGTGCCGGCACCTCTCCGTACCCATCGATTCCATATGAATGCATCTTGCCCTTCTCTTCACCGAGGGTTGCTCGCGGCAACGCTATCGTGGCGCATGGGTGGATACCAGAGGCCGCATCGTTGCGTTTTGGAAAGCAATTGCTGCCGGAGATTCGCAAAATGCAATGCAAAATGGGAATTAACCTAAAGGCGATCTACTTTTCCACAGAATGCGTTTAGGATGACGGCGACCGCGGGGCGCGAAATCGTCCACGAGCCTCGCGCGTTTATGCGAAAGCGGCGGCGTAAAAATTTTTTCTGTGGATATTGGTCCCGTATTGGTAGTTTGGCACAAAAATTGCTTGTTACTTGATGGCGATAGTATGGAGAACGATATGAAACACCCTGTGGATGTCCATGTTGGCAAGCGTGTCCGGCATCGGCGCTGGATGGTCGGCATGACCCAGCAGCAGCTTGCGGACAAGGTCGGCATCAAATTCCAGCAGATTCAGAAATACGAAACCGGGATGAACCGCATTTCCGCCTCACGGCTCTGGGACATTTCGGACGCGCTCGGCGTGCCGATCAGCTTCTTCTTCGAAGGGCTCGATACGCGGTCGCAGATCGTCGAGGAAATTGATGGCGATATCCTCGCGGACAAGGAAGCGCTGATGCTGGTCCGTTCCTACTACGCCATCCCGGAGGCGCAGCGCCGCCGGCTCTTCGACCTGGCCAAGGTTCTTTCCGACGCGGCCTGACGTCGCTTGACCGGAAGGGGCGCCGGGACTACCGCTTTCGTCGCAGAGAGCGAGGTCCATATGCGCCCCATTCCGGAAAGCGAGCGCGACGCGCTTATCGAGACCGCCCATGCGCTGGCTGATGCAGCCCGCAAGGCGACTCTCGAACATTTCCGTTCCGACGGACTTTCAGCCGAAAACAAGGTGCCGGCCGCGTTCGACCCGGTCACTGTCGCCGATCGCGCCGCCGAACAGCGGATGCGTGAGATTCTGGGCGAGTGCCGCCCCGATGACGCAATCCTCGGCGAGGAGTACGGCGCGAAGCCGGGAACCACGGGTCTGACATGGGTGCTTGATCCGATCGACGGCACCCGGGGCTACCTGTCGGGGACGCCGACCTGGGGGGTGCTGATCTCCGTCGCAGATGCGAACGGGCCTGTCTTTGGCCTCATCGACCAGCCCTATATCGGCGAACGCTTTGCCGGCGGTTTCGGCGTGGCGGAAGCGACCGGTCCCGCCGGGCGGCGGGCGCTGAAAGCGCGGGGGCCGCGCCCGCTTGCTGAGGCGATCCTGTTCACGACCTTCCCCGAAGTGGGATCGGCGGAGGAGGGCGCAGCCTTCCGCCGCCTGGCCGGGAAAGCGCGGCTTACCCGTTACGGGATGGATTGCTACGCCTATGCGCTGGTGGCGGCGGGGCAGATCGACCTCGTGGTCGAGGCCGGGCTGCAAGCCTATGACATTCAGGCCCCGATCGCCGTGATCGAGGCCGCGGGCGGGATCGTGACGGACTGGAGCGGCAATCCGGTCCATGAGGGCGGGCGGGTGATCGCCGCAGCCAACCACGACATTCATGCGGCCGCGATGGCGGTCCTGAAAGACTGACGCCACTCTTCGGATATTCCTGAAAGAGCTTTCGCGTGATCCGCATGGTGTTTGCGCGCCCGCTTCCCTAGGCTGATTGGGCCGGGCCGAGTCCTTCCCCCTTCTGTCGTCCGGCGTTCCCGATCCGCCGAAGGGGAGGCAGGAGGGAACCCATGTCCGAATTTCTGATCCGAAACGCCACGTCCGTGGTCACGATGAACCAGACGCGGGACGAGGTCTCGGACGGCGATGTCCTGATCCGGGATGGCGTGATCTTGGCCGTGGGGCGGGGCCTTGCAACCGCAACCGGGACGGTGGTCGAGGCGGGCGGCTGCGTGGTGACGCCGGGGCTCGTCAACACGCACCACCACCTTTACCAGACGCTGACGCGCGCGGTCCCGGGCGGTCAGGACGCACTGCTTTTCGGCTGGCTGAAGACGCTCTATCCGATCTGGGCACGCTTCGGACCCGAGGAGATGCGGGTATCCGCACTTGTCGGTCTGGCGGAACTGGCGCTGTCGGGATGCACGCTCAGCTCCGACCACCTCTACCTCTATCCCAACGGTGCGCGGCTCGAGGACACGATCGACGCGGCGCGCGAGATCGGGCTTCGCTTTCACCCGACGCGGGGCGCGATGTCGATCGGCGAAAGCGCGGGCGGGTTGCCGCCCGATACGCTCGTCGAGAACGAAGCCGCCATCCTGAGGGACATGGAACGGGTTGTGGACGCTTTCCACGACCGGGCCGAGGGTGCGATGGTGCGGGTGGGGCTGGCGCCCTGCTCACCCTTCTCGGTAAGTCGCGACCTGATGCGCGAGGCAGCGGTTCTGGCGCGGGACAAGGGCGTGATGCTCCACACCCATCTTGCCGAGAACGACGAGGATATCGCCTATTCTCTGGCGCAGTTCGGATGCCGGCCGGGCCAGTATGCCGAGGATCTGGGCTGGACCGGCGACGATGTCTGGCACGCCCATTGCGTGAAGCTGAACGGGGCAGAGATCGATCTCTTCGCCCGTTCTCGCACCGGCGTCGCGCATTGTCCCTGTTCGAACTGCCGCCTCGGTTCCGGCATCGCGCCGGTCCGGGCCATGCGCGATGCGGGCGCCAAGGTCGCGCTTGGCGTCGACGGCTCCGCATCGAATGACGCGGGTAACCTCGTCGCCGAGGCGCGCCAGATGCTCCTGCTTCAGCGGGTCGCGAACGGAGCCGACGCGATGGCAGCACGCGAGGCGCTGGAGATCGCGACTCTGGGCGGCGCACGGGTTCTCGGGCGCGGCGATTGCGGGTCGCTCGAACCCGGCAAACGCGCCGATATCGCGATCTGGGACGTGTCGGGGATCGAGGCGGCGGGGTCCTGGGATCCGGTTGCGGCGCTCGTGCTCTGCGGTCCGACCCGGGTCCGCGATCTTTTTGTCGAAGGACGGCAGGTGGTATGCGGCGGGCAGGTCGCGACGATCGACCTGCCGCGTGTGATCGAGGATCAGAACCGGCTGGCCCGCAGGTTGATGGGGTAGGGGGCTGTCTGCCCCCTCTTGCCGCTTGCGCGGCAATTCACCCCCGAAAGTATTTTCGAGACAGAAAGGGGGCCTGCGTTGTTCGTTTTCTGCGCCGGAACGCGCGGCGCGCAAATCAGATCGCGCGGCCGCCGATCCAGACAGCTTTCACCGCACGGTCATCGCCCATCATGATGGTCACAAAATGTTTCATGGTCTCATATGGCCTTTAAAATAAGGGTTTTCGGTGTGGGAGCAATCGGCGTGGGAGCGGTATGGGAGCAATTCCAAAGGAAAGGCCCGCAGCGCGAGCTGCGGGCCTGGAGCAACACGGACAGAGGACCATCGAGCAAGGGAAGCGGCTCCTCGGAAATCTGCCGTGGCGGAGCGACTGCCGGTTACTCCGCCTTCCCTGACATCATAACCCATGAGGGTCCGTAGCGCAAAGAAGGGACCCTAGCGACCCGGCGGCTGACCGACCCCTGGGGGCGTTTGGTGGCAGGGTCCGGCCCGTGTTATCCTTCAGCCAGAAGCATCCATAGAGTGGCCCACCCGATGAGGGGTGGCCCGCCAACCTAGTCCTCCATGACCAAGGTGGCCCAGCCAATACCGGCACGGATGCGGTCGACAGCCCGAGAGGGCGCGTCGGCAAACAAAAAGGGAAGAAGGCAATGGCCTATTTTCAAGACGACCTACGCGCGATCTGTGCCGCGCTGCCGGAGAGCCTAAAGTTCTCCGCCGACAACACGTTCAACGACGTGCTGATGCGCTTTGCCGAGCAACGCCCTGATTATTGGACGCAGCCGGTGTCGCACGAGGAAGCTGCCGCCTTCCTCGGCAAGACGCCGAACGCGCTGGCGATGATGCGCAAGCGCGGGGAAGGTCCCGGCGGCTGGACGAAGGCCGCTGGCGGCTACATCTACCCGTCGCGCCTGCACCTCGCCAACTGGGTGGCCGAGCAGATCGAGCTGGCGAAGCTCGAACCCTCTCAGCGGAGGCTCGCGGCGTGAACCAGGTCGACACACCCACCCCCGCCACCGCGCTCCTGCGCTCCCTGGCCGACACCGTTGCCAGGATCGCCGAGATGCAGGCCGACGAGGATCGCTTCCGCGCCCGCCAATGGGGCGTCGGCATCCTGGCACCCATGCGCAATCACCGCTTCCGCGCCGCCGTGCGCGTGAAGAAGGCGACTAGGGCCGCGCTGTTCCATCGCATCATTCAGGCGTGCGAGGCAGGCCAGCTGGCCGAGATCGAGCGCATCGCGACCGCCTACCAGGCGTTGCGCGACGACCTGGCACTCGATCCTGGCGACCGCAAGTCGGAGCGCCAGCGTGACATTGGTCGCCGCCGCGACGCCGCCGAGCAGCTGGTGCTGTCGGCGGTCGAGGGCGAGCTGCGCCACCGTCGCCTGATCTGACCTTCCTGGGCCGCGCCCAAGCGCGGCCCTCCACACCTATCGAGCACGAAGGACTGCCGACCGTGAAACCGAACCCGAAGACCCCGAACGAACACCCTGGCGGCGAGGTGCTGAACCTGCCGCTGCTTCTCCCCGACGAGTACGCCAAGGCGACGGACATCCGCCTGCGGCTCCTGGAGCAGGGCTACCGCCCGCTGCCGACCGCCGAGAAGGTCGCGTTTCAGAAAGGCTGGCCGACGATGCCGGTCACCCCTGACATCGTACGATCCTGGCCGATGATGGCCCCTGGGCTGAAGCCCGCCGTCACGACCGCGATCCAGCTGGAGGGCACGATGCTCGCCATCGACGTCGACGTGAGCGACCAGGAGGTGGCCGACGAGGTGGAGGACCTGCTGTACGACGAGCTGGGCCAGGAGCGGTTTAAGGACGCGCCCTATCGGCACAGCCAGGGTGCGAAGTTCATGATCCTCCTGCGCACCGACGAGCCGTACAAGATGTGGAAGACGTCGAAGTACCTGGATGCCGACGGCCAGGATCACATGGTCGAGGCCTACGGCGGCGGGAGCACCCGTTACTTCAGCTGTTTCTCCGTCCATACCTTTGGCGGCACCATTCCCGGCGACGGGCCTGGCAAGGCTCGCTACGAGGTCCTGAAGAAGTACGTCTGGGCTGACGGCCCGACGCCGCTCGACACGCGACCGGAGGACCTGCCCCTGGTAACCGTCGAAGAGGTCGACCGGCTGTTGATGCGGATCGGCGACCGCTTCGAGGAGCTGGAGCGCGCCGGGCACCACGGCTGGCAGCGCGTCAAGAGCACGCGCCAGGGGGCGTTCGAGGGTGGGGTAGCATACGACCTCACCGAGGAGATGACGTTCGAGACAAAGTCAGGGGTGCTGACCTATTACGAGGCCCTAGCGTACGCGATGGACGAGCGCGATGCGCGGTGTTCCAGCTCGTTCCTGGACGGCGAGAGCCGCAACACCGGCAAATGCCGAATGGCCGTCGTCGGCTCGGTCGCTGACGATGACCTGGCGCTGTCCGTCTTCGACCACGAGACCTGGGTTATGCACTACCCGGCGACCTGGGCACCGCGCAGCACCGAAGAGCGGCAAGAGCTTGCAACCTCCCTGGGACGGAGGCTCAGGGAGCTGGACCTGAGCGATTACGAGGAAGAGGAGCCGGTCAGCGACGAGTTCCGCGCCGAGGTCGAGCACCTGATGGACAACTACGTCTTCTGCGAGAAGAGCAACGCCTACCACCGCTTCGGCGGCGATCCGTTCTCGCGCATCCTGGGCGCGGCGATCAAGCAGACCTACGACCTGCGGCTGGAGTACCGGCACAAGGCAGGCAACGGCCAGACCTACGACAAGGTGACCACGGCGGGCGCGGTGTTCATGGCGCAGGAAGGCAAGATGAAGGCCTGGTTCCCGGAATACGATCCGCGCCAGGAACCTGGCACCCTGTTCTTCAGCGACTTCACCGGACATGTCGTCATGAACGCCTGGAACGGCCTCCCTGACCTCGGCGAGGCAGACCCGCACTGGGTCGACCTGATCGAGAACCGCTTCCTGCCGCACCTGATCCCCAGCGACCGCGAGCGCGACTTCGTACTCGACTGGCTGGCGACGAAATACGCGCGGCCCTGGGAGCGCATGTCGGCGATCCTGTTCCTGGCGGAGAACGTCAGCGGTACGGGTCGCGGCACGCTCTTTGAAATCCTGGACGGGGTCTTCGGCACGAACGCCCAGCTGCTGAGCGAGCATCAGCTCTTCAACGACCAGTTCAACGCCTGGGC
Organism: Alphaproteobacteria bacterium; assembly: GCA_030429495.1. Classification (GTDB taxonomy): domain Bacteria; phylum Pseudomonadota; class Alphaproteobacteria; order Rhodobacterales; family Rhodobacteraceae; genus Albidovulum. The sequence goes on from JAUIFH010000008.1 coordinate 37,948, forward strand.
CGTCAGCAACGTGCTGATCCTCTGCAACGAGCTGGGGAAGTCGAGCCGCTGGCAAAGCAAGGAAGAGACCTACGGCAGGCTGAAGGAGCTGGTCGACCCGACGAACACGCAGGTCTCGGTGCGGCACATGGGCGTCGCTTCGGCGAAGGCGCTTACCTTCACCTCGTTCATCATGGCGACGAACCGGGGCGACGGCCTGCGGCTCGACTACGAGGACCGGCGCACAGCTGTCATCACGAACGGCGGCAAGCTGACTGGCGCGGAGGCCTGGGCCGACGAGCTGATGGACGAGAAGCGCGACCACGGCGTCAAGAAGCTGGCGGCGGCGATGGCCGCGATCCTCCGCGACCGGGACATCAAGACGGCTGCGAGCGAGCTGGCGACGCCGCCGAAGTTCTCCGGCTGGCACACGATGATCGAGAAGGCCTCGGGGTCGATTGACCGCGTGCTTCGGGAGATCGGCGAGACTTACCAGGGCCGGGCGACCATCTGGACCAAGAAGGCCTTCAAGGACCTTGTGTGGGATCAGGCAAAGGACGAGCTGCCCAGGGGCGCGAACAAGACGACGGTCATGCAGGAGATCGAGAAGCTGGTCGGCGAGAAGGCCGAGCAGCTCGGGCTGTACCTGTTGAAGGCCAAAGTGAAGGTCGGGATCGGCACAATCGAGATCGTCACGAACCTCGGCGGGGCAGAAAATCTTCCCTCGGCGGTCGAAGATCGCGAGGCGATCCTGGTCGAAGGCGGCGCGTTGACGAAAATGCACGCGCTGGCAGCGGCCTTGGGCGGGCGCGGAGAGACCTCATGACGCGCCATTTTCTGCCCCGTGGACGGATAGTTTTCCATAAAATAAAGGCCTCTGACCGGGGCAGGTTTTTTAGTGAGACAACGTCAGATTTTTTAGTGTGTGAAATATTCAAAAAGAAGAATACATGCCACACACTAAAAAATTCTGGAGGAGGCGAAGAAAATTTCTGCCCCGTGTTCTGGACGCGCCCGCACGCCGTCCTGGAAGACGCCCGAGCGCCGCGAAATCACGGTGGGCGCGGTTTGGCTGCGCATGGATCAGCAGGGTGCGAGGTAGCGAGGAGTGGGGTGCTCGAATACCTCATTTCTCGACAGGGCGTTAGCCACTGCCCTGGCACCCGAGGCGTCCCCGATCAGTCACATGGAATACCCCAAGAAAACGGTCTGAAACATGGCCGCGTCGGTGCCGCATGAGCGGCGAGCGCGGCCCCTACCTGCCCAAGGTCCCGGAGACCTACGCCCCGCTCACCGCCGATGAGCTTGCATCGTACGAGCGCAGCCCGGCGCACTTCCTGCGCGAGGGCAGGCGGCAGTCCTGGATGCTCCAGCTGGCCGAGAACCACGGCCTGGTGCCGATCCTGGGCAGCAAGCCTGCGCTGATCCGCCTGGTGACGCTGCTGATGCCTGAAGACTTCTGGCCGGGCTTCACCTTCACCGGGCGCTACGTCGACCGCCAAGACGACCGCGACCTGGCGCTCCGCCTCCTGGGCAGTGAGACGCGCAAGGTCGAGGTCAGGATCGGCGGCTTCATCGCCACGCTCCAGGTGAAGGCCTCCACCCGCGTCCAGGCGCTCGACCACCTGGAGAGCCTGGGGATCGAGCCGACGAGGCCCGATTGGCGGCACCGTTGAGCCGTTCTGCTCCCGCCTGTGCTCCCATTCTCGCCATGCGCTGACGGCGAGAAACGCTGGAGTACCCTAACCATCTGGCAAGGCGTCGGAAAAAATTCCCACGCTGACCCGATCTGACCCAGTCAGTCATCATCATGCAGGATGCTCGGGCGTTTGGTGGCACCCCCTGGTGAGGGGTAAAATGTGATGGACACAACGCTACCCCGAGGATGCGAACTATGACCACGACGACCACAGAGACCGACCGGAAGCCCCGGCGCTCGTTCGCGGGCGAGAACAACCCGAGCGCCGTCTACACGGCTGCCCAGGTCGCCCAGGCGAAGCTGGAGCTGATCGAGGCCGAGTGCGACGTCGTGCTCGCCCCTGGTGAGCTGGATCGCATTGCGGCGCTCACTGGCATCCGCCGCGACAGCCTCGTGCGCATCGCCCAGGGCACCGCCTGGGCGCACGTCCAACCCGCTACCCGCAAAGGAGACAACGAATGACCCAGAGACTTCCCAACCCCGATCTTGTCCGTCGGCTTCTCGACCTGGACGGCGACGACATCGTCTGGCGGCTGACGCGCCGCAAGGCCACCGTCCCCGCGCTCTTCGAGCAGAAGACCGACGTCGTGCTGATCGGCTGGCTGGCCGCCCATGCCGATGACGTGCGCCACGTCCTGGCGACGGGCGAGTGGCCGCAGCAAGCCTTCGAGCGCTCCGAGTTCCATGTGCGGCGTGAGCAGCACCAGATGCAGTTCATCCGCATGGACCGCGAGACGGCCCGCGCCGAACAGCTCGCCGCCCAGGAGCTGGAGGTCGCCTGACATGCCGAAGCAGCCCGCCAACCACCACGCCAAGCTCAAGGCGACCCGCGCTCTGATCCACGAGGCCGACCCTGTCGCCTTCGCGATCAACGCCATGATGGGCCTGCCTGCGCCGAAGCGTGACATGGCGGGCCGGATCATCGGCGAAGAGCCTGCGCTCGACCACGAGAAGCGCGTCAACATCGCCCTGGCGCTCGCCAGGAAGATCATGCCCGACCTGGCCGCGCAGCAGATCGACCTGACCAGCGGCGGCGGCGAGATCGGCTTCAAGATCATCCTGGGCGACGGCGTGCTACCGCCTGCATCGGTCGACGACGCCCAGGTGATCGAGCACGAGGCCAGCAGACAGATTGAGGGTGATGCCGGTGTCAGCGCCCCTCAGATCGCGGACCAGGAGGGTGTATCCTTTCCGCCCGACGAGGACCTGGTCCGCGATCCCGAACCTGTCAGCAATCCTGCACGCACGCCCGCTGAACCCCAGCGCAGCAAGGCCGCAGCACCCGTTCGCGAAACACCCGACCTTCCGCCTGGCAGCCCGCCCAATGCACGCCGCCGTGTGCGCAGGAGAACAACATGACCGACGCCTTCACGCTCAACTACACGCCGCGCCCGTGCTTCGCCGAGGCGCACCGGCTCATCTCGCTGAAGTCCACCCGAGAGCTGCACATCGGCGCGTCCCGCCGCCTGGGCAAGACCGTCCTGGCCTCTGCCGTGGCCGCGATCCGTGCAGTCTCGCGCACGAGCGACGTGGCCATCATCGCCCCGAGCCTCACCCAGGCGCTCAACATCGGCTGGCAGAACGTGCTGGACCGCGTGCGCCATGTGCCGGGCGTCGACCCGAAGAAGGGCGAGGCCTGCATCTATGTCCCCGCCGCCGACGGCGGCATGAGCACGATCCGCTTCTTCGCGGGCACCGACGACGGGTCGGCCTCCGGCGTGCGTGGCTACGGCTTCGACCTGGTGATCGTCGACGAGGTCGCGCAGGTCGGAGCTGACACATTCTACAACGCCATCATGCCGACGCTCACCGGGCGCACCGACGCGCAGCTGATCACCATCGGGACTTTTCGCGGCGTAGACCTGATGTACCAGCTGCACGAGGACGCCGACCCCGCCGCCGGTGTCCACAGCATCATCCTGCCCGCGTCGACCAGCGGCGTGCATGACCCCGCCGAGCTGGCCCAGATCGCGAAGAAGATGGGCGGCTGGAACAGCCCCGGCTTCCAGCGCGAATACGAGGCCAACCGCTACGTCACAGACGACTTGGCCTTCATAGACCAGGCCTTTGTCCGCGAAGCGCAAGCCCGCACGCTCCCCGAGCACACCCGCCGGGAGTACCGCGACGCCTATCCGACCATCGTCAGCTGCGATCCCGCGCCGACATCAGACCGCACCGTCATCGTCGTACGATGTGGCCCCGCCGTCCTGGACCATGTCACGCTGCAGGGGCCGACCGTCAATGAGGTCGCCTACAAGCTCCTGGCCGTGTGCAGGGAATATGATGCCGACGCGCTCTTCATCGACCGTGGGGCGGGCGGGCAGGGACCGGCGATCATCGACATCTGTACCAACCTGGGCCTGTTGGTCCACGGCGTCGACTTCGGCGGTAGGGCCAGCGATCCCGAGGCCTTCGCCAACGTCCGCGCCGAGATCATCAACCGCGTGAAGGACTGGGTCGAGCGGCCCGACGCGATCCTACCGCCGGGCGAAGACATCCTCCGCGAGATGTCTGTCGTACGATACGAGGTGAACGCCTCCAACCGGCTGCAGATCGAAGGCAAGAAGTCGATCCGCAAACGCCTGAAGATGTCGACCGACTTCCTGGACGCCTTGGCCGCTGGCTTCGCCGCGAGCGTCACGCCGCGCAGCTTCTACGACCGCGACGACCGCGTGATGGTCAAGCCGCGCTCGCCGTCGGGCGACCGATACCAGTCTGACTTCGACGGCCTGCGCAACCGCCGCCAGGCCAGTGTGGTCCTGAACGAGGAGTATGAACCCCATGCCGACTGATCATCGTACGACGATACTCGACCACCTGGCCGACCTGAACCGCAGCCACGACCCGGCGCGGATGACGGAAACGCGCTCGCCTGATGGCAGCCGGTATTCCCGGCGAAGCTCCAGGCGCGACCCGACAGAGGCCGACTTCGAAGCCGCCCAGGACGCCGAGGCCGAGACCTTCTACCGCCAGCGCTACGGCGACTGACCCCAACCCTGAACCGTGAGGAAACGACATGACGAGCAAATACGACTTCAAACCCTTCAAGCCGACCGGAAAGACGCTGGCCGACCAACCGAAGCTGACCACCGAGCAGGAGAAAGACGCTCGGGCGGCGAACATGTATGGCAAGACCACCAGCGACCAGAAGAACACGAACGGGCCGCAGGAGCGCATCAGCGGCATCGAGCGAGCCAACCGCGACGCAGCGAAACGTGCCGAGGCGCGGAAGTGGAACGAGCAGATAGCGGCCAGTTCACCTGAACACACGCGCCTGGACCGCATGTATCCGACCACCCCGAAGCGCAACGCCGCCCCGGACCAAGCAGGGTGGCGCACTACCCAAGAATGACCGCAACAGCGCCCTCCGAAGACGCCCAACTGCCAGGGGGCAATCGCACCTGGCGACGTGGCAGATCGAGGGCAAAGCCAGCGGGCGGAGACGTGCAAGCCGCCCGCTGGCCCAACAACCAGGAGAAGACCGATGACCATGACCGCACACAACCACCCGCCGCCCGACGTCGTGGACTCTGCTCTCGATTTCGTCTCCGCCGCGCTGGAGCGCGAAGAGCGGAAGCTGCCCGACGCCGGGTGGCACGTCCTGATGGCGCTGAAGGCGTTCTCCGCCGTTGCCCTGGACGTGCTTCCCCGCGACGCCGACGGTCCCGTCGGTGAGGCCCTGGCGCGGCTCCGGCAGCTGCTGAGCGTGCCGATGCACCAGCAGGACCACAACGCCCTGGACGACGCCAGGCAGGCGCTCCACGCCGCCCTGGTGCGGCAGCGCGCCATCGCCCTGGCCGACGCCAGCGTCAGCCGGGGAGGCCAGGCACGCTGGGACGCCATGATCGACCGCCTCAACAGCAGGAGCGCCTGAAATGAAGGTCCCCGCATACGGAGGCACGCGCCGCGAGCGCGAAGCCATCACCCCCGCCCGTCAGGAGTGGTTCGCGGACGATCCCAGGAGCTTCGTCGCCAGCGGCCAGCCCTCGTTCCGCGAGCAGCACGCTGACTCCGCCCGCGTCGGCAGCGCGATCAGGTCGCGGACGCCGCGCAAGGCGAAGCCGAAGCGGCTTGGCTTCGACAACCTCTGGATCACGAACCCCTTGGGGATGAATAGCTTCATCAAGGGGTTCACAGGGGTATCCAAAATCACTGAGGGCTAGCTTCGATGAATTGCACTTGCTACTCTTTGTGAGCAAAGCCTACAATTCATTTAACATGAAGTTTTTCTCGGACGGCCCATCCATTCCCGATGTTCTACTGGAGCGCTGTGACGCCGGTAGGGTCGTTTTTCTGTGCGGCGCTGGAGTTTCCTTCAACTCCGGAATGCCTACCTTCCTTGGCCTAACAGAGCATGTAATTGAATTCTTTGATCCACCGAGTGATTCACAGATCATGGCTGCATTTTTGCCTTGGCTTGAGAAAGACTCTGCGGCCAATGTCCCGTTGGATCAAATCTTCAACCTATTGCACCAAGAATACGGGCGCGAAGAGGTCAATGCGCTAGTAACAGAGCGGTTGTTGACACCTCCAAAGTCGAAAACAATTGGCCACGAACATAGTTTAATTCGAAGAATATCGTCCAACCAGAATGGTGTTCCGCAAATCGTGACAACCAACTTCGATCACTTGTTCGAACACGGTAGTGGATCGGCTGATATTCCCATTCACATTCCTCCGGCCTTTCCCGATCTTGTTTTCGGATCGCCAGTTGATGGGATAACCTATTTGCATGGGCGACTTGTGTCGCCTGATTCATCCGACCACCCATACGTGCTCAGTAGTGCTGACTTCGGTCGAGCCTATCTTTCCGAAGCATGGGCCACAAAATTCATTAGTGGCCTCCTTGAGAGATACACGGTCGTTCTCGTCGGCTACCAAGCAGAAGACCCTCCGGTGAAGTACTTGCTGCAAGGTCTAAATCATGACGGACAGTTCGATAGGACGCGACTATACGCATTTGACCGAGGGCTTTCTGAGGACATTGAAGCGAAATGGCGGGACCGGGGTGTCTCGGCAATAGCGTATCGGGATCACGAACACCTTTGGAAAACAATGGAAGCTTGGGCAGATCGTGCCGATGATCCCAGGGCTTGGCGGTCGAAGATCGTCCATTCGGCTGGTGGTGATCCAAAGTCGATGTCTGCACACGAACGAGGGCAGGTTGCTCACGTGCTACGTTCAGTCCAGGGCGCGAGGCTATTCGCTGATGCCGATCCGTTGCCGCATCCGGAGTGGGTTTGTGTTCTTGATGCGTTTTCCCGAAATGCAAAGAAAAGCAAAGACTACGGTGACAATGTGGAGGTATTTGAGCCGTCTCTGGTTTACGGCTTGGATGACGACGTTGGACCTGTCAGTGATGAGGATTTCCGGAGGGGTATCAGAAATGATAATTTGATCGAATGGAGGCATGGCGACGATAACCCGCCGGAGTTTCATCGACTTGGTGGTCGCCAAGTTGAGGGCCGAGAAGCCCTGCCTGTAAGGTTATGGCACCTCATCAGATGGATTGGGAAGTCAATCAGCAGCCCTACCGTTGCTTGGTGGGCAGTTCGCCAGTTTGGACTACACCCACGTTTAATTGACCATATCGACTGGCACCTAGGGCAAAACGCGAAGCTCGATGACAAATGCCGTGACGTCTGGAACCTAATATTGGAGTTCCATCGCGACCCACGGAACCGTCAGTGGGATGGTAACTGGTTTGATCTAAAGAGGCGACTAGCCGCCGAAGGGTGGACGCCGAGTGTCCTCCGAGAGTTCCGCCGATTGACGCAACCGAAGTTGGTAATCAAACGACCTTTCGGCCTACACGAGAATAAGCCGCCAGTGTCCGACTGGCCCGAGCTGCGGTACGAGGAGATTGGTCAATTCTCTGTCGAGTTTCTGGATCGCCACAATGAACAGCTTGGCGTACAAGATGGAGACCTGCCTGCTGTTTTTAGAATCCTGGAAGATCAACTAATTTCTGCTTCCGGAATGCTTTCCGATATAGGAGTTTCGTATTTTGAAACTCCCACTTGTTATCCCGGGCGCGAATCTGATGGAGGGGAGCAGCACCATAATTCTGCTGGTGAGCCGTTTATTCAGTTCACCCAGCTATTTGATAATCTCACCAAAGTAAATTCGTCTCTGGCAAAGGCTCATGCAACGAATTGGGATCATAATGACGAATATTTCTTCCGAAAATTGAAACTCTATGCGCTGGCAAAGCCCGACTTGTTCTCTCCGGATGAGGCAGCTTCTATCCTCGCGTCGCTTAGCCAAGAAGTTTTCTGGGACATCAATGTCGTTCGAGAGTTACTGTTCGCGATTGTTGATCGTTGGGCAGAGTTTTCAGACCCAAGTAAGGAAGCCCTCGGCAATCGTATCCTTGCCGGTCCAGATCAAGCGGACCACTGGCCGATTGAAGACTACCCAGGTCATCGAGACCGTTTCGTTGCAAGATATGGGAGATACTTGCAGCTCAACGGTTGTGCCTTGCCGGAAGAAGTTGCCGCCGAGCTTGATAAGGTTATTGCCAGGGTTCCTGATTGGACGGATCAGCGTGCCACTTCGACCGTTACAGATCGAGGCGTGCATGGCGGAACTGTTCAAGTGGATGACACCCCCGATGAGATTGCTGAAGTTCCTGACAGTGAAGTCATAGAGCGTGCTCGAAATGCCTCCCGACGCGAGTTCGCGAGCTTGATTGAGCGAAGACCTTTCCAGGGGCTGGTCACGGCAAGCCCAAGGAAAGCATTAGCAGCCGTTTCGATTGCTACAAGGAAGGGCGAATTTCCAGAGTTTGCTTGGGAGGCGCTGATCGAGAGCTTTCCAGATGATGTCCCGCCGAGGCTCTATCGCCTTTTTCTAGAAAGGTTGGCGCGACTACCTGAGGATGCGATTCGAAAGCTAAATCACGCACTTGGTCGTTGGTTAGAGAGGAATTTACGCGCCTGCCTTGAGTTCGATGAGGGCCTTGGTTGGAAAGTATTCGACCACATACTTGATGGCCTCCTAAGTGGAGGTCCCGAAACCGTCGAAAGCGGAATTGGCCAGATGTTTCAAGGTGGGGAGGTGATCCAGAGATCGCGGCGAACCTACGAACACGCGATAAACGGACCAATAGGAATGTGCGCTGAAGCGCTTTTGAAGGCAGTGCCGGGAGACAAGCAGAAGGCACATTCTTTGATACCGGCGAACATCAAGAGCCGGATAGAAAGATTGTTTGCGGCCAAGGGAGAAGGAGCAGACCACGCAGTCTCAACGTTTTTTAGTAGATTGAATTGGGCCATGCACGTCGATCCGGATTGGACTACCGAACGCCTCCTGCCAATGCTTGCGTTTGAACACCCGGCAGCAGAGCCTGCTTGGAACGGATTTCTTTATAGTAGGAACAATCCGTCGAAAGATGTCGCCAAGGCCATCAAACCTCTATTGCTTGAAGTTTTCCCTTGGATAGAGCAATTTGAATGGGGTCGGACCAGCGTAGAACGCGTGGCCAGTTGGATCGCTTGGCTGTACATCTTCCGCGCCGGAGAGGAAGACGGACTGAACAGTCGGGAGATGCGCGGCGCTTTGCGTGCAATGAGCGATGGCGCAAGAAATCAGCTAATCTTCTGGCTTGGAAAGGTTGGAGCGAGCCCTGACAACGACGACGGTTGGAAACGGCTGGTCATTCCATTCATCAACGAAGTTTGGCCCCGAGAGAGAGTCTACAGGACTAACGCGTCTGTAACTCGTTGGATCGGCTTGCTCGACGATACGATGGACGATTTCCCATCGGTTTTGGAGGCCGTCAAAAAGTTTCTTGTTCCGATAGAAAGCGATGGCATTCCTCTTTATCGCTTCACGCGGGATGTCGATGGGGAAGAACCCATTACTACGAAGTTTCCCAAAGAAACACTTGATCTGTTGGATGCAATTACTCCGACGAAACTATCGCGCCCGCCATATGAGTTGCCGAAGATTTTGGCTTTGATCGAGGAGTCCGCTCCGGAACTCACCAACAAATCCAAGTACCTTCGATTGATAGATTTGGTGGAACGAACATAGCGGGGCCAAATGCCCCTAGCCTCCTAGTCCGCCTAGTCGAATTTCAGATGCCAGGACCCAAGGTTGGTCTCGTGCCAGGTTCCATCGCTGTGCTCGGCAGGCTTGGTGCGCCCGGTGAAGGTCACCTGGGGGATTGGGCCGTCGGGACGAAGGTGCTGGAAGGGATCGACGCCACCGGGCTTATACGCCGTCTTGGGCATCGGGACTGGCTCAGGCGTAGGCTCCGGCGCGGGCATCGGCTGTGGCTTTGGTGCCAGCTGTTTCAGCACCTCTTCGACGCGCCGCCGCTCTTCCAACTGCAGCGAGACGGCCTCCAGGTCGGCCAGCTCAGAGAGCAACGCCTGCCGTCGGTTCCTCGCGTTGTCCCGGGGCGTCACGACCCGGAGATTGCTGGGCCGATTGTCGGAGGGGTCGTGGTTCACATGGTCGATATGGAACTTTCGCGGTGGCCACTTCCCGAGCGTGACCGCGACGATGAAGCGGTGGGAGTAGCTGGGCTTGTCGCCGTGCTGGAACCAAAGGTACTCGCGGTCATCCCGGTTCGCCTTCCCGATGGGTCTGTCCCCCTCCACCGTCCCAGCGAGGTACTCGAACGACGTGGCGCGGATAACATCTTCCAGGCTTGGGTAGGGTATTTCGTGCGGCAGCTCGGTCGCGTAGTCGCCCGCCAGCACGGACTTGACGTATTCCACATCCTTCATCATCGGCACCTGCCTCCTCACCGAGGATGGTAGAACCGAGGGAGAGTATAGGCAACGCCGCCCGAAGGCCGCGCTGCATCATCGTATGCCTGAAGGTCAGTCAGATCAGGTCGTCGCCCTTTGCGTTAACTCGGTCCAGCTTCTCCTCCTCCGACGCGCTGTCGCGGACGTAGTGGCGGATCAGGGTCGCGACGTCCTTGTTGCCGATCATGAAGCCGATCTCGGTCGTCGTGAGCTTCTGCTCGATGTGGTACTGCGTCACCCGGCTTGCCTTCAGGTCGTGGATCGTCAGCCTCGGGTCGATCTTGGCTTTCTCCAGGGCCAGCTTGTGGACGTCGCGCAGCGTCGTCGTCGAGAAGGTGCCGAAGACCAGGTCGCCGTCGCCTGCCTTCTCCTCGGCCTCGCGCCGCGCCTTGACGCGCTCCAGGATCGGCAGCGCGGCCTCGGGCAGCTTCATCGTGTGACCGCCCTTCTTGCGTTCGTCGCGCGTCCAGTCGCGGGTCTCCCAGTCGATGTCGCCCCAGGTCGCCTGGTACCAGTCCTGCTTCCTGGCGGCGCAAAGGTACGTCAGGCGGAGGAAGTCGCACTTGTCCTCTACCGCCTCCCTGGGACGGCCTGTGTCCGCGCCCTCGGCCAGCTCGATCTCGCGCAGCGCGTCGAAGTAGCGTGGGCGCTGCTCGGCGGTCAGTACCGGCTTCTCCTCGCCGTTCTTCCGCTCGTCGGTCAGGAAGAACCCGTCGGCCAGCTCCATCCCCTTGAAGACGTCGGCATTGACCGTCGGCTGGGTGCGCTTCGCGTACTTGAGCACGGTCGGCAGCAGCGACCGCGCCTTGAGCGCTGTCGTCGGGCCGAAGTTGTCGCGGATGTAGGCCATCAGCTTCTCGCCGTCGGTCGTGGTCAGTTTCGATAGCGGCCTGTTGCCCCAGACCTTTTCGGCCCGGTCGATGGCGTCCTGCAGCGCCCCCTCTGTGCCCTTTCCCTTGCCGCGATTGATGTAGGGCTTGTTCGCGGCGCGGTGCGCCAGGTACGCCTCGCCCGCCTCGCGGATCGTAGTCTTCGCCTGGGTCGTCGATAGGCCGGTGGACTTGCCTCCGTCGATGACCGTGCGCGCCTCTGCCCGCAGCTGGGGTAGGGAGGCACCAGCGGCCAGCCAGGCCTTCAGCTTGTGCAGCGACTGTTTCGTGGTCTTGCCGTTCTCCAGGCGGTACTGGACCCAGATCGCGCCGTCGCCCGAGGGCGCGACGCGCACACCCAGGCGACCGCCGCCGGGGCCGTCGCCCGAGAACCCGCCGTCCCAAATGAAGTACGGCTTCTCTTCGCCCTTCAGCTTCGCCAGGTCCTCCTTGGTGCTGAACCGGCGTACGCCTCTTTCGTCAACTGTGATCGCCATCTCAGTTGCCCTCCTTCGCGCGCATCGCCGCGATCCGCGCTGCACGTTCCTGGAAATGGTCGCCGCCGCCGCCCAGCATGTTGCTGCTTTCCGCGAAGCGGACGAACCGAGGGCGCTCGATGGAGGTCGGCAGGCAAGCCGCCGTCGGCCAGGACAGCGGACCAGCCGGAGCGGGGAGCGCCGGTGCGACCGTCACGGCAGCGACGCTGGTCGCCAGGAAGGTGCGGCGGTCCATCTCGGTCGGCTCGCTGGTCAGCCGGTCGGCGGGGCCGGTGTCGCCGCGCCCCAGGGACTGGAGTGCCTTCAGGATGTCGCGCTTGTCCTTGCGCGCCTGCTGTCGGGAATAACTCTGATCGGTCATGGTCGTTCTCCTTTGCGGCTCAGCGCCGCCGCATCTGGCCATTTGGCCGAACCACCTTTGGAGAAGGTTGGTGGATGCGGGATCGTCCCCGCATCGCTCTGGATGCACCGCCTATGTACAGGAAGGCGTCTTGCCTGGCAATTCATGGGAGCGTCTATGGGAGCAAAACCCTGCTCCCATCTGACAAGTCAGCAATGGTCACTCGACCATGAAAACATCAACGTACGATGTTATTTTCTATATTTTGCAGAGACTTGACCTTCATTGACCGGCCAGCGACATAGACGTCGACGATGCTTCTGTCGTCGCCCATCATGATGGTCGGAAAGAGCGCCTCCCAGATATCGCCGGCGCGCGTGGAGCGCTGCGATATTGCAGGGGTCGAGGCAAGGTCGATGATCGCGAGGTCGGCCTCCAGCCCGGGGGAGAGGTTGCCGATCTGCCCGTCGGCGCGGAGCGCCCGGGCCGCGCCGGCGGTTGCCAGCCACCAGAGTTCCGCCGGGTGCAGTGCGCGGCCGCGCAATTGCGCGACCTCGTAGGCGGCGGCCATCGTGCGCAGCATGGAGAAGGAGGAGCCGCCACCCGTGTCGGTGGCCAGCCCGATCCTGTGGCCGGCCGAGGACAGCCCGTCCATGTCGAACAGTCCCGAGCCGATGAACGTGTTCGATGTCGGGCAGTGAATAAGGCTCGCGTCGACCTCGCGCAGCCGGTCGATCTCGCGCGGTTCGAGATAGATCGCGTGGCCGAAGAGCGCACCGGCACCGAGGAGTCCGTGCGCCTCGTAGGTATCCAGATAGTCGCGCGCCGTCGGGAAGAGCGATCTGACCCAGGCGACCTCGTCGGTCTGTTCCGACAGGTGGGTCTGCATGAGGCAATCGGGATGTTCCCGCCAGAGCGCGCCGATCGCCTCAAGCTGTTCCGGCGTCGAGGTGGGCGAGAAACGCGGGGTGACGACATAGGACAGGCGGTCGACCCCGTGCCATTCCCGCAGGAGCCGCTTGCTGTCGTCGTAGGCCGACCGGGCGGTGTCGGTCAGCCCGTCGGGCGCATTGCGGTCCATGCAGGTCTTGCCGGCATAGCTGCGCAGCCCGCGCCGGTGCGCCTCGGAGAAGAACGCGTCGACGCTTTCGGGGTGGATCGTGCAGTAGGAACAGACGCTCGTCGTGCCGTTGGCGAGCGTCAGCTCGAAATACCGCGACGCGATTTCCTTCGCATAGGCAAGATCGGAAAATTTCATCTCCTCGGGGAAGGTGTAGGTGTTCAGCCAGTCGATCAGGCGCTTGCCCCAGCTCGCGATCATCGCAGTTTGCGGATAGTGGGCATGGGCGTCGACGAAGCCCGCCGAGATCAGCGCGTCGCCGTAATCCGTCACCCGGGCATGCGGATGCGCCCGGCGGAGATCGTCGGCCTCGCCCACGGCTGCGATCCGGCCGGCATCGATCAGCACGCCGCCGCGCGCGGAATGCCGGGCAGTGCCAAGCCCTTCGGTCATCGGATTGCCGGTGAATCGGAGCGTCTGCCCGATCAGGAGGTCCGCCATGCGCCATTCCTTCATGTTCCAGTTGCCGGCGCAGTCTAAGCCCATGCCGGGCGCGGGGGAATCCGCCCTTTGCCCCTGTTTCTTTGAAACTCCTTCCGATAATGTCGTGGTAATCGCGCGGGGGGCAGAATGGCGGAAACCGAGGAAGAAGTCGTCGAGCGGGACGAGGACGAATACAGCCTGGACCCCCGTGTCGTCGACGCGATCCTCGAAGCCGTCGAAGTCGGTGATGCCGCCGCGATAGACGAGTTGATGGAGCCGCTGCACGCGGCCGATATCGCCGACCTTTTCGAACAGATCGGTACGAACGACCGCGCCGAGTTGATCCGCCTCTGGTCGCGCGGGATCGACGGCGAGATCCTGTCGGAACTTGACGAGTCGATCCGCGAAGAGGTGATCGAACTCCTGCCGCACGAAGTGCTGACCGAAGCCGTGCGCGAGCTCGATTCCGACGATGTCGTCGACCTGATCGAGGATCTGGAGGAGCCGCAGCAGGAACGCATCCTGGGCGCGCTTGAAGAAAGTGACCGCGCCGCCGTCGAGCAATCGCTGACCTTCCCGGAATATTCCGCCGGCCGCCTGATGCAGCGCGAGGTGGTAACCGCGCCCGAACACTGGAACGTCGGTGAGGCGATTGATTTCCTAAGGAACGCCGATGAGCTTCCGGATCAGTTCTACCATGTGATCCTGGTCGATCCGCGATGGCATCCGACCGGCTACGTCACGCTGGGCAAGCTCCTGTCGTCGAAGCGTGCCGTGAAGCTCACCGATATCGTCGAGGACAGTTTCCGCACCATCGACGTCATGGAAGAGGAAGGCGACGTTGCCTATGCCTTCAACCAGTATCACCTGATCTCGGCCCCGGTGGTGGACGAGGACGACCGGCTTGTCGGTGTCATCACCATCGACGACGCGATGGCCGTTCTCGACGAGGAGCACGAAGAGGACATCCTGCGCCTTGCCGGTGTCGGCGAGGGTTCGCTTTCCGACAGCGTCGTCGAAACGACGAAGCAGCGTTTGCCGTGGCTTGCCGTGAACCTCGTCACGGCGATCCTCGCCTCGGTCGTCATCGCCCAGTTCGAAGGGGTGATCGCGCAGATCGTGGCGCTGGCCGTGTTGATGCCCATTGTGGCCTCGATGGGCGGTAATGCCGGGACGCAGGCGCTGACCGTCGCTGTGCGCGCCATCGCGACCCGCGACCTGACCGGATCGAACGTCTGGCGGGTGGTCCGGCGGGAAGCAGCGGTCGGGCTGTTCAACGGTGTGATCTTTGCCATCGTGATGGGGGCGGTCGGCTGGCTCTGGTTCGGCTCGACGATGATCGGCGTGGTGCTGGCTGCCGCGATGGTCGTGAATCTGGTCGTTGCCGGGCTTGCCGGGATTCTTGTGCCGGTGACCTTGGAGAAGGCGGGCGTCGATCCGGCGCTGGCCTCGGGCGCCTTCGTGACCACGGTGACCGATGTCGTGGGGTTCTTTGCCTTCCTCGGGCTGGCGGCGGTGGTGCTTTTGTGACAGATGCCAAGATCAAGGCGGCGGCGCGCGCAGAAGCGTTCGCGCGGCGCAAGGAAGCCTTCGCGGCCCGGCGGCCGGACGCTGCCGACCGGCTGAAGCAGGTGCTGGCCGAATTCAGCGGCTCTGCACTGGCCGGCTACATGCCGATGCGGACCGAGATTGACTGCCTGCCGGCGATGGCCGCGCATGACGGCGCGGTCGGCGTGCCGGTGATCCTCGGCGCGGGCATGGCGCTGAAGTTCCGGGAATGGGTCCCCAATGCGCGGATGGTGCCGGGTGAATTCGGTGCGCTGATCCCGGAGAAGGGGGGCTGGATCGAACCCGATGTCCTGATCGTGCCGCTGCTCGCCTTCGACCGCCGCGGATACCGGCTGGGCTATGGCGGCGGCTTTTACGACCGCACGCTTGAGGAGTTGCGCGCACGCCGCGCCGTGACGGCGATCGGTTTCGCCTTCGCCCTGCAGGAGATGGCCGAAGTTCCGATCGAACCGACGGATCAGAAGCTGGACCTGATCGTGACCGAAGCCGGCGTTTTCACGCCCGCCGCTTGACCGCACGGGCGCGCCAGCCAAGGCCGAAAAGACCGAGAAGCGCCGCGCCAAGTCCTGCCGCGCTTGCCGGCAGCGGAACCGCCGCTGGCGTGACCGAGGCCAGTGTCACTTCGTTAAGCTCGAAATGCGCGCAGGGGCTGCTGTCGCAGACCTCCCATCCGTAAACATAGCGCAACTCGACAAGAAGGCTGTCGAGCCCGAGGAATGCGTCGCCGAGCACGATATTCTGCACCATCAGGTAGACGTCGCTGAGCGCGTAGCTGGCTTCGGCCACCACGCTGCCGCCGGAAAAGCCGGTGATGAAGATGTTGTCGCGCAGCCTTTCGGGCGTGCGCAGGAAGTCATAGCCAAGCGAGGTCAGCGTCAGGCTTACCGCGTCGAAGGGCTGGGCCATCGTGAAGCTGAGCGAGGGGGCGAAGAAATAGGCGTCGTCGACATGGGCCACGCCCGGTCCGCCGCCGAGGTCGCCACCGATGGCGGTGACCGTCACGCCGTTTTCCACATAGACCCCATCGTCGTCGATATATTCGAGATCGTCGAAGGAAATGGTGGCCGCTTCAGCGGCACCGATCGTCAGGGCCGTGACCAGCGCGGCAACGCGCGTCGATGTGAATGTTCGGGTAGGGCTGGTCAACGTGTTACCTCCGGAGTGACAAGAGCATAGGTATAGGCCTTCAGAAGATCGGCATTGATCCGCGCGGCGCGGCTCCGCTGCCGCCACACAAGCGCGGCAATGGCGATCAGTCCGCCGACGACGAGAAGGCAGGGAACCAGCCCGGCCCCGGTTGCCGCATACGGAAGCGTCACATGCGCCATGCTGCCTATCGTCGCGGTGCCCGCAGCGGCACTGCCGGCCAGGCATAGATAGGCCCCGATCGCCGAACGCCCCTTGTTTCCGCAAATGCGAATGTTCATTGCCTTCACCCAAAACCTTGCACCCTTCCGAAACGATGGCCCCGGACTGCGATTGCGTCAACACGGCCGTTGGTCCCGGCGGGGCGCAGGCGGATAGCCGCCGACCCTGCCGGTGCCCCGACGAAGCCAGCCAGGCGCAGCGGCGGTGCGACCGGCTTGCGCTTGGCACGCGGCACGTCTACGCAAGGCGCATGAAGCTCTTGTTTCTTGGCGATGTTGTCGGACGGTCCGGGCGCGCGGCAGTCACCGCCCGGCTTGCGGCGTTGCGCGCCGACTGGGCGCTGGATTTCGTGGTGGTCAATGGCGAGAACGCGACTTCGGGCGCGGGCCTGTCCCCCGACCATGCGAAGGCACTGCTGGATGCCGGTGCCGACTGCATCACCCTTGGTGATCACGCCTTCGACCAGAAGGACATGCTGCGTTTCATCGAGACCGAGCCGCGCATCCTCCGGCCCCTGAACTATGCCAAGACCGCGCCGGGGAAGGGCGCGCGCGTCTTCTCCGCGCCGGGCGGGCGAAAGGTGCTGGTCGCGCAGGCTCTGGGGCAAGTGTTCATGAAGCGGCCCTTCGACGACCCCTTTTCCGCCGTCGATGCGGTGCTGAGGGCCCAGCCCCTCGGTGCGGCCGTGCAGGCTGCGATCGTCGAGGTCCACTGCGAAGCGACGAGCGAGAAGATGGGCATGGGGCATTGGTGCGACGGCCGCGCGAGCCTTGTCGTCGGCACGCACACGCATGTGCCGACCGCTGACGCGATGATCCTGCCCGGTGGGACCGCATACCAGTCCGATGCAGGCATGTGCGGCGACTACAATTCCGTCATCGGGATGGACAAGCTTGAACCGATGCGCCGTTTCGTGACCGGCATGGGCAAGGAGCGCTTCACGCCCGCGAACGGCGAGGGGACCCTGTCGGGCATCTATGTCGCAACCGACGATCGCACCGGGCATGCGACCGATGTCCGGATGGTCCGTGTCGGCGGGCGCCTTTCCCCGGCCGGACCATGACCGCCGCATCCCGGCCGGACCCGGTGAGGCGCTTGCCCCGTCCGGGTGGCAGGGTAATATCAGCTACCGAGAACCGTGGGACCGCCGAATGATCGATCTCCCCCTGTCGCCTGACGGCGAGGCCATCCTGACTCTGATGATCGTCGCCGGGATGTTCGTGATGTTCGTGCGCGAGCGCTTCCCGGTCGAGGTGGTGGCGATCGGCGGCGCATCGCTGTGCCTCGCGCTCGGGCTTCTCCCTTACGAGACGGGTCTGAAGGCGCTGACAAACCCTGCGCCGTGGACCATCACCGCAATGTTCCTCATCATGGGTGCGCTGGTGCGGACGGGCACGCTGGAATGGCTGACCCAGACTGCCGAGGCCAATGCCGACCACCGGCCGACCGTGACGCTCATCATCCTCTTCGGTTTCGTGGCGCTCGCCTCCGCGTTTCTCAACAACACGCCTGTCGTGGTCGTGATGATTCCGGTGATGGTCTCGATCGCACGCAAGCTCAACGTATCGGCGTCCAAGCTACTCATTCCGCTGTCCTACGCCGCGATCCTCGGCGGCACCGTGACGCTGATCGGCACGTCGACGAACCTCCTTGTCGACGGCGTGGCGCGAAACAGCGGGATGGAGCCGTTCTCGATCTTCGAGATCACACCGCTTGGCGCCATCCAGGTCTTCGTCGGCATGATCTATATCGCCACGATCGGCCGCCACCTTTTGCCGGACCGGCAGTCGATGGGGGTGATGCTGTCCGACCGGCGCAAGCTGAAGTTCTTCACCGAGGTCGCTCTGCCGGAGGACTCGAAGCTGATTGGGCAACCGGTGCTAGAGGTGGATCTCTTCAAGCGGTCGGGCGTGCGGGTCATCGACGTGCTGCGGGGCGACGCGTCACTGCGCCGCGACCTCGCACCTGTCGTGCTCCAGGCCGGCGACCGCGTCGTTCTGCGCACCGAAATGGCCGAGTTGCTTGGCCTGCAGGAAAGCAAGGAAATCCGCCTCGTCGACAAGCTGTCCTCGGTCCAGACCGAGACGGTCGAGGTGCTTATCTCGCCGGGTTGCCGGATGATCGGCCGGTCGCTGGGCGAACTCCGCCTGCGGCGGCGCTATGGGGTCTATACGCTGGCCGTGCACCGGCGGAACCAGAATATCGGCCGCCAGCTTGACGACCTTGTCGTCGTGGTCGGCGACACGCTGCTGCTGGAAGGCGCGCCCGAGGATATCCAGCGCCTCGCCGCAGACATGGACCTCGTTGACGTGGCGAAGCCGACGGTCAAGGCCTATCGCCGCAGGATGGCGCCGGTGGCCTTCGCCGTCCTCGCGGGGATCGTCATCCTTTCCGGCCTCGGTGTCGCGCCGATCCTGTCGCTCTCGATCATCGGCGTCGCGATCGTCCTGCTGACCCGCTGCATTGACGCCGACGAGGCGTTTTCCTTCATCGAGGGCCGGCTTCTCGCGCTCATCTTCTCGATGCTGGCGGTCGGCGCCGCGCTGGAGCAGTCCGGCGCCGCACGGCTTCTTGTCGGATGGATCAGCCCGCTTCTGACCGATCTTCCGCCACAACTGGTGATCTTCTCGGTCTACCTCCTCGCCATGGTCCTGACCGAGATCGTCTCGAACAACGCGGTCGGCGTGATCTTCACCCCGGTGGCAATCGAACTGGGCAATTCCCTTGGCATGGACCCGCGCGGTTTCGTGGTCGCGGTGATGTTCGCAGCCTCCGCGGCCTTCTCGACGCCGATCGGCTACCAGACGAACATGCTGGTCTACGGCCCCGGCGGATACCGCTTTACCGACTACCTCAAGGTCGGAATTCCGCTGAACCTGACGCTTGCCATCACGGCGAGCCTGATGATCCCGATCCTCTGGCCGCTCTGACTCCGCAGGGCGCACCGCTGCCAGAAAGGGGGCAGTCTGCCCCCTCTTGCCGCTCGCGCGGCAATTCACCCCCGAAAGTACTTCCGGACAGAAAGTAAAGGACAGGGACCTTCCTGCCCGACCAGCCTGAGTGGGGTCAGAGCGGCCAGACCAGCAGGATCATCGGCAGCGCGACGGCGATCACGAGAATCTCGAGCGGCAGGCCCATGCGCCAGTAGTCGCCGAACCTGTAGCCGCCGGGACCGAGGATCAGCATGTTGTTCTTGTGGCCGATAGGCGTGAGGAAGGCCGAGGAGGCGGCGACGGCGACGGCCATCAGGAACGGATCGGGCGAGGCGTCGAGCGCGCCTGCCATGGCGATGCCGACAGGGGCAGCCACGATCGCCGTCGCGGTGTTATTCAGCACGTCCGAGAGCGTCATCGTCACGACCATCAGGACCAGCAGCGCCACCCAGGCCGGCGCCCCTGCGGTGAGCCCGACGAGACCGCCGGCGATCAGGTCGGTGCCGCCCGAGGCTTCGAGCGCCGCGCCGAGCGGGATCATCGAGCCGAGGAGGACGATCACCGGCCATTCGATATGGTCGTAGATTTCCGCGAGCGGAAGGACGCCCGCCGCGACATAGCCGATCACGACAGCGCCGAGTGCCACGGGAAGGTCGACCAGACCGACGCTTGCCGCGAGAACGGCTACGGCGAAGATCGCGATCGCCGGCCAGGTGCGATCGTGCTTGGTTACCGCCAGGCCGCGTTCGGCGAGTGGCAGGCAGCCGAGCCAGTCGACCACCTCGTCCGTTGTCTCGCTGGGCGCGAGCAGAAGCAGGATGTCCCCTGCACGGATCTGCGCCTTGCGAAGCGGCCCCCGGATGCGCTGCCCGCGCCGCGAAATCCCCATGAGCACTGTCCGATGGCGCCAGATCAGCCCGACCGCCTCGACGGTCTTGCCGCGGATGCGTGAATCCGCCGTCACCACGGCTTCCACCAGCGAGAAGCCGGCCTTTTCGGCGCTCAGGTAATGCTTGCGCCGGTGGTCGGCGAAGTCGAGCTTCAGCGCGGCACGGAGTTCATCAAGCGGTTCGGCCGCCGCCTCGACAAGGATGACGTCGCCGGCTTCGAGGGTGATCGTCCTCGGCGCGCCGTAGCGCCGCTTGTCGTCACGGATATGGGCCATGACCGCGACGTTCACGGCATCCGCTTCGTCAAGAAGGTCACCCATGGTCGTGCCGATCAGCTTCGATTCGTCCGGCACCACGAGTTCGGCGATATAGGCGGCGGTGTCGCGCGCGGTCGCCGCATCCTCCCGGTGAGGAATGAGCCGCCAGCCGACAAGCGCCACGAAAGCGAGGCCGGCGAGGGCGACGACGCCGCCGACCGGCGCAAAATCGAACATCGCGAAGCTGGCACCGAGCGATTCCTCGCGGATGGTCGCGATGATGATGTTGGGCGGCGTTCCGATCAGGGTCGCCATGCCACCAAGGATCGTCGCGAAGGAAAGCGGCATGAGCGACAGGCCGGGGCTTCGGCCCGCCTTCCGCGCGGCGGCCACGTCGACCGGCATGAGCAGCGCGAGTGCCGCCACGTTGTTCATGAATGCCGACAGCACACCGCCGACCGCGCCCATCGTCGCGATATGTGCGCCTAACCCGCGTCCGGCATCGACAAAGGTGCGGGTGATGAGCATCACGGCGCCGGCGCGCGTCAGCCCGGCCGAGACCACGAGAACGAGGGCGACGACCAGTGTCGCCGGGTGGCCGAAGCCTTCAAACGCCTTGCCGGCGGGAACGACCCCGGCGATGACCGCCGCGACAAGCGCGGTGAAGGCCACAAGGTCGTAGCGCCAGCGCCCCCAGATCAGCGCGGCGAAGACAAGGCCGAACAGCGTGAAGAGAATGATCTGGTCCTGGGTCATGTCGCATCCTGACTGTCCAGCCCAGTGAAGCCGGCAGGGCGCCGCGATGCAAGCGGTGGGCTTGCGGGCGGGCGGGGCGCTGACATATAGAGGCGCGAAACCCGAAATACCGACGGAGAAGGTCATGGCCGGCCATTCGAAATGGGCCAATATCCAGCACCGCAAGGGGCGG
This sequence comes from Alphaproteobacteria bacterium, assembly GCA_030429495.1. Lineage (GTDB taxonomy): Bacteria > Pseudomonadota > Alphaproteobacteria > Rhodobacterales > Rhodobacteraceae > Albidovulum. The sequence continues at coordinate 59,582 of JAUIFH010000008.1, forward strand.
CAGGATGCGGCACGTTCCAAACTGTTCTCGAAGCTCGCGAAGGAAATCACCGTCGCGGCGAAAATGGGCGATCCCGACCCGGAGAAGAACCCGCGCCTGCGACTGGCCGTGAAGGCGGCGAAGGCGGTGTCCTGCCCGAAGGACGTGATCGAGCGCGCGATCAAGAAATCGCTCGGCGGGGACGCCGACGACTACATCGAGATCCGCTATGAGGGCTACGGGCCGAACGGGATCGCGATCATCGTCGAGGCGATGACCGACAACCTCAACCGCACCGCGTCGAACGTCCGCTCCACCTTCACCAAGTTCGGCGGCAATCTCGGCACGACGGGATCGGTCAGCTTCATGTTCGACCGGGTGGGCGAGATCATGTATCCGGCCACGGCAGGAGACGCCGACACCGTGATGCTGGCGGCGATCGAGGCTGGCGCGGAAGACGTGGAGTCGGACGAGGACGGTCACTGGATCTATTGCGCCGACAGCGACCTTTCGGCGGTATCCGACGCGCTTGAGGCGTCGCTTGGCGAATCCGACGAAGCCAAGCTTGTCTGGCGGCCACAGAACCGCACCGACGTCGATCTTGAAACCGCGCAGAAACTGATGCGCCTGATCGACACGCTTGAGGATGACGACGACGTCCAGAACGTGACCGCGAATTTCGACATTCCCGAAGAGGTCGCGGCCCAGCTCTGATTCAGGCGGGCCGCAGGTCGCGGGACGCCTGTTTGCGGATCGCCGCTGTCAGCGCGGCAAGCGCCGGCCCGGTCATCCGGCTGACCTGCCAGAACAGCGCGATGTCGAGCGGCGCGCCCGGCGCCAGCGCGACGAGACGTCCGTTCGCGATGTCGTCGCGGACGAGGTGTTCGGGATTCATGCCCCATCCGAGGCCGAGCTTCGCCGCCTCGACGAACCCCTGGCTTGACGCAATGTGATGCGCGGGAAGCGCGACGCGCCGGCCGGCGATGCCGTGCGCCCAGTTCGCTTGCAAACGGTCCTTCTGGTTGAAAACCAGGGCGGGCGCGCGGCCGAACGCCTCCGCGCTCGGACCGTCGGAGAAGCGGTGGCGGACAAAATCCGGGCTGGCCGTCGCGATGTAGCGAAGCCGGCCAAGGGCGTGGCTGTCGCAGCCGGCGACAGGTGGGCCGTGGGCTGTGACCGCTGCCTGAACGTCGCCGCGCCGCAACCAGTCGGCAGAATGATCCTGATCGTCGATCACGAGGTCGTAGAGCAGGTCCGGAACTGAGGCGAGGGCCGGCAGTACCCAGGTCGCGAGGCTGTCGGCATTCACCGCGATGCGGACGGTCGGCGTCTCGGCCGCGTCCCCGCTGCCGAGATCGGTCAGAAGCGCCTGTTCCAGAAGGCGGATATCCTCGGCGTGGCGCGCGAGGCGTGCGCCGGCGGCAGTCGGGGTGGCGGGCTGGGTCCGGACAACCAGCACTGTCCCCAGCCTTTCCTCGATCGCCTTCAACCGTTGCGAGACGGCCGAGGGGGTGACGTGCAGCGCCGCGGCGGCGGCCTCGAAAGAGCCGGTGCGCAGGATCGCGGCAAGCGCCTCGAGCTGGGATGGATCAATCATTATTATTGCTAATGTTGATGCAGAAACATTAATTCGACTTACCGCATGCCGGGCGCTAGTCAAGCGCGAAGCCTTGGGGGATGCGATGATATCGGCCGGAATTGCGGGATTTCAGATTTCACTCGGCCTGATCCTGGCGATCGGGGCGCAGAACGCTTTCGTGTTGCGGCAGGGCCTTCGCCGCGAGGCGGTGCTTGCCTGCGTTCTGTTCTGCGCGGTCTCGGACGCGATCCTCATCGGCGCGGGCGTCGCCGGTTTTGCGGCGGCAAGTGCGAAGGCGCCATGGCTCGCGCCGGTTCTGCGCTGGGGCGGTGTCGCCTTCCTGTCCGTCTATGCCCTTCGTGCGGCGCTGTCCGCGCTGCGGGGCGGCGGATCGCTCGATCCGCGGAGCGCGCCGGGACCGGGCGACCGGGCACGACTTCTCGCCGTTCTCGCCGCGATCACCTGGCTCAATCCGCATGTCTATCTGGATACTGTCGTTCTGATCGGCTCGGTCTCGGCCCAGTATCCCGGGCGGGAGGTCGCGTTTGGCGCGGGCGCGGTGATGGCCTCGTTCTGTTTTTTCTTCGCGTTGGGCTACGGCGCGCGACTGCTCGCGCCGCTCTTCGCGCGGCCAGCGGCATGGCGCTGGCTCGACGGCGGTGTCGCGGTCGTCATGGCATGGATCGCGGCCAGTCTGGCCTTCGGCTGAATCCCGACCGCCTTTAGCTTGCACCCGGCGCGCCGATCGGATCATGTCGGGCGCATGAGTCCCGCCGATCCGCCCTCTCGCCCGCTCGCGGGTATCCTCTGGATGCTTGCGACCGGCCTTTGCTTCGTCGTCGTGACGGGCACGGTGCGCCATCTCGGCACCGGGCTTCCGGCGGTTCAGGCGGCCTTCATCCGCTTTCTCTACGGCATCATCTTCCTAGCCCCGACGCTGATACCGGCGCTGCGGCGCGGGCTGGACGCGCAGGTCTGGCGGCTCGGCCTCGCCCGCGGGGGGCTACATGTGGTGGCCGTCACCCTGTGGTTCTTCGCGATGGCCCGCATCCCGGTGGCCGAGGTCACGGCAATCGGCTACCTGAACCCGATCGTGGTGACGGTGGGGGCCGCGCTGTTTCTTGGCGAACGGCTTGCTGCGCGGCGCATGATCGCAATCGGTGTGGCAATCCTTGGCGCGCTGGTTGTGCTTCGGCCCGGGTTGAGGGAGATCGCACCGGGCCATTTCGCTCAGCTTGGCGCGGCGGTGTCGTTCGGGCTGTCCTACATTCTCGCCAAGCGGCTGTCGGCGATGGCGTCGCCCGGGACGGTCGTGGCACTTCTCTCGCTGATGGTCACGATTGGGCTTGCGCCTTTCGCATTGGCGGTGTGGGTGACACCCGGCTGGGATCAGCTTGGCTGGCTTGCGCTTGTCGCGGCTTTCGCGACGATCGGCCATTACACCATGGCGCGCGCCTTTGCGGCCGCGCCGCTGACGGTGACGCAGCCGGTGACGTTCCTGCAACTGGTCTGGGCGACACTTCTCGGCTGGGCAGTATTCGGCGAGGCGGTTGATCCCTACGTCCTCGCCGGAGGCGGGATCATTATCGCGGCGATCAGCTACATGACCTGGCGCGAGGCGCAGATCGCGCGGCGTGCGGTAACTCCGCCACCGGTCGCGGCAAAGTTCTGACGGTCGGGGTCAGGGCAAGTCGACCTCACGCGCCCAGTCCCGCCTAAGCCGGTCGGCCCGCCCCTTGAAATGCGCCCCCGTTGGCACGCAGTTGTCGATCCGGTCCACGCGGAAGTGCCTGAACGCCTGCCGCAGGTGGCACCATGCCGCCAGCACCAGCGCATCGGTGTAGTAGATAAGCGCCAGGGGGCGGACCTCGCGCCGCGTCCGCTCTTCCTTCAGATCGCGGTAGTCGAGGAGCAGTTCCGCCTCATCGCGGATTGCCTGCCGGATCAGGCCGGGATCGGCGGCCGCCGGCGGTACCCGGTTCCAGCCCGAGACATGGAGCGGGACCGTATGGCGCAGGTCGTCCGGCAGGATCGCGGCGATCTTGCCGGCGGCGCGTCCCGCCGCCCGCTCAAGCGCGGCATCCCCGGTGCGGCGCAGAAGCGCGAGGCCCACGACGATGGCCTCCACCTCGTCCGCGGCGAACATCAGTGGCGGCAGGTCGTAACCGGGTCGCATGATATAGCCGATCCCGGCCTCTCCCTCGATCGGTACGCGCATCGCCTGTAACGCGGCGATGTCGCGGTAGATCGTGCGCTTGGTCACCTCCAGCCGCTCGGCGATGGCCTGCGCGGTCATCGGCCGGTCCGCGGCACGCAGGGTCTGGATGACTTCGAACAGGCGAGTCGAACGTTCCATGCCGGGACCATAGCATGACTGCTGACACTCAGGTGTCAGCAGGGGTTCGCTAGCTTCCGACGGGTTACAGCAACGGAGACGACGATGACCATCCTTCACGACGGATTCGATACAAGGCCCATCACGATGCAGCCGATGTGGCAGATCGCGTTCCAGGCGCCAAGCGCGGATGTGGACAGGATATTCGGCGCAATCGTCGAGATCACACCACTCACGCACGGCAAGACCGACCGGAACGGATACCGTGCCGCTTCGGGGTGGGAGTACTATCGGCCACGGGAAGGCACGCCGACCGGCGCGGAGGACCAGATCCGCCATCGGCCGGGCGTTGAGGAGATGCGGTTCTTCCTGCCGCGCGACACGCGCATTCTGAACGCGGTCGTCGAGGCGATCTACGAAACGCACAGCTACTACGAACCCGTGATCACCGTGACCGAGGTCCTCAGGAGCGAGTGCAAGGGTCTTGACGACGGCGGCAACCCGCATCGGTGGTGGAACAAGAAGGGCGACTGGAAAAGGGTGGGCGCAGGATGAACGGGACTGGTCGCGCCGCGGACCCCACTCAGGGCATCGCCGGTTGCGCGCCCGGTAGGGTCGGGTAGAAACGGGGTGTCTGATCAAAGGAGACCGCGATGAGCCAGGACGACCCGTGCCAAACTGGCGGCTGCCGCTGCGGAAATGTCCGTTTCCGGGTCGATACGCCGCCGCTGATCACTATGGCCTGCCACTGCCGGGGCTGCCAGCGCATGACGGCCAGCGCGTTCTCGCTCAGTTCCCTCCATCACGCTGTGGCCTTCACGATCACGGCGGGCGAGCCCGTGATCGGCGGGTTGCGGGGCGAGGACGTGCGGCACTACTTCTGCCCCGACTGCATGAGCTGGCTTTTCACAAGGCCGGTGGCCCTTCCGGATTTCGTCAATGTCCGGGCCACCATGATGGATGACTGTACCGGCTATGCGCCGTTCATAGAGACCCAGACGGAGGAAAAGCTGCCCTGGGCCGTCACCGGAGCAAAGCACAGCTTCCCGCGCTTCCCGGCCATGGACGATTTTCCGGCGTTGATCGCCGACTATGCCGGCGACAGCCGGTAGGCGTCAGCCTCTCGGGTCGAGAAGCCGCCCGATCACGCTTTCCCTTGTGATCCGGCCAAGCGTCTTCCCGCCATCGGTGACGGCAAGGGCGGGAACCTCCCGCAGCTTCTCCATCACCTCACGGACCGGCGCTTCGGGGTGGACGTCGGGCGCGTTCGGCGCGCGCGTGGTACCGGGCTGCATGATGTCGGAAGCACGCAGAACGCCAAGCGGGTTCATATGCGCCACGAAATCGGCGACATAGTCCGACGCCGGGTTTGCAATGATCTCGCGCGCGGTGCCGCACTGGACGATGCGGCCGCCCTCCATCAACGCGATCCGGTTGCCGATCTTGAAAGCCTCGTCGAGGTCGTGGCTGACGAAGATGATCGTGCGCTTGAGTTTGTCCTGAAGCTCCAGAAGTTCATCCTGAAGCCGGGTGCGGATCAGCGGGTCGAGGGCGGAGAACGGCTCGTCCATCAGCAGGATCGGCGCCTCGGTCGCGAAGGCGCGGGCAAGACCGACGCGCTGCTGCATCCCGCCCGAAAGCTCCCCGACCTTACGCTCGGCCCAGTCCGAGAGGCCCACGAGCTCAAGCTGCTGATCGACCTTTTCCCGCCGCTCCGCCACCGACTGTCCGGCGAGTTCGAGGCCAAGGCCGACATTCTCCCGCACCGACCGCCAGGGCAGAAGGCCGAATTGCTGGAAGACCATGGCGACGCATTCCCGGCGTACCCGAAGCAGGTCGGGAACCGAGGCGTGGCCGACCTCGCACGACCATCCGTCGTCATGGATCGTGACCTTTCCCCGGCAGACGGGATTGAGCCCGTTGACTGCCCGCAGGAGCGTCGACTTGCCCGACCCCGAGAGGCCCATCAGGACAAGGATCTCGCCCGTCTCGACCGTCAGCGAGCAATCGTGCACGCCAAGGACCTGTCCGGTCCGGCGTTGAATCTCGGCCCGGTCGAGGCCTTCGTCCATGAGGGGCAGGGCGGCATCTGGCTTGTCGCCGAAGACGATGTTGACCTTGTCGAACTCTACCGCAACCGTCATTTCGCGCCCCCGATCCTGAGTATCCGGTCGAGCATGATCGCGACCACGACGATGATGAACCCGCTCTCGAAGCCGAGTGCGGTGTTGACGGAGTTCAGCGCCCGGACGACCGGCACGCCAAGCCCGTTCGCACCGACAAGTGCCGCGATGACCACCATCGAAAGCGACAGCATGATGGTCTGGTTCAGACCGGCCATGATCTGCGGCAGGGCGTAGGGCAGTTCCGCCTTCCAGAGCGTCTGGCGTTTCGTGCCGCCGAACGCGGCCACCGCCTCCAGAAGCGGCTGCGGGGTCGAGGAGACGCCGAGATGTGTAAGGCGGATCGGCGCCGGCAGGACGAAGATCACGGTCGCGATCAGGCCGGGCACCATGCCGATGCCGAAGAAGACGATGGCGGGGATCAGGTAGACGAAGGTCGGCAGCGTCTGCATCAGGTCAAGGACCGGCCGCATCCACGCGTAAAGCTTCGGTCTATGCGCGGCGGCGATGCCGATGGGCACCCCGACCGCCATGCAGACGACGCAGGAGGAAAGAACCAGCGTCAGGCTTTCGGTCGTCTCCTCCCAATAGCCTTGGTTGAGGATGAAGAGGAAGCCGAGGAACACCAGAACGCAGGTCTTCCAGCTTTTCTGAAGGAACCAGGCGAGCGCGACGAAGGCGGCGATCACGATGAGCGGATGCGGCGTTTGCAGCACCCATAGGATGCCGTCGATCAGCCACTCCATCAGTTGCGCGAGTGCGTCGAAAAACGGCGCAGCATTCTCCTTGAGCCAGTCGAAGATGTTCTTTGACACCTTTCCGACCGGTATCTTGCTGTCAGTGAGCCATTCCATCCCCGTCCCCCTGATATGGCTATGTCAAGGCGGCAAGTCTACCGCGCCGGCATCTGTTTCTCATGCGGGATATGCCCCCTCCCGCGCCACGAAGGGCGGGAGGGAAGCCAAGCATCCGCAGCGTGGGTCAGTTCAGTGCAGCTGCAACCGCCGCCATCGCGTCGCCGCCATCCTTCGTGGTCACGCCGTCGAGCCACGGGCCGATCACATCGGTGTGGCCGGCAAGCCAGGCTTTCGCCGCGTCGCCCGGGTCTTCGCCATCGTTAAGGATCGCGCCCATGATCTCGTTCTCCATCGCGAGCGTGAAGGTGAGATTTTCCAGCAGCTTGCCGGTGTTCGGGCACTCGGCAACATAGCCCGCACGGGTGTTGGTGTAGACTTCCGCACCGCCGAAGTTCGGGCCGAACACGTCGTCGCCGCCCGAAAGGTAGGTCAGCTCGAAATTGGCATTCATAGGATGCGGTTCCCAACCGAGGAACACCACCGGCTCGTTGTCGCCGTCGGCATTGGCCACCTGCGCCAGCATCCCCTGTTCAGAGCTTTCGATCACCTCGAACCCTTTCAGCCCGAACTGGTTTGCCGCGATCATGTCGAGGATCAGGCGGTTGCCGTCGTTGCCCGGTTCGATCCCGTAGATCTTGCCATCGAGCGCGTCCTTGTGTTCGGCGATGTTGCCGAAATCGGTGATGCCCAGGTCGGCGCCGGCCTTGTTGGTCGCGAGCGTGTATTTCGCGCCTTCGAGGTTCTTGGCCACGGTCTCGACCGTGCCCGCCTCGCGGTAGGGGGCGATATCGGCCTCCATCGTCGGCATCCAGTTGCCGAGGAAGACGTCGATGTCGCCTTCCGCCAGGCCGGTATAGGTGACTGGCACCGACAGCACCTTCACCTCGGTCTCGTAGCCGAGCGCTTCGAGGATCGTCGCCGTCACCGCGGTTGTCGCGGTGATGTCGGTCCAGCCCACGTCGGAAAGAACCACATTGTCGCATCCCGCCGCATAGGCCGGCGCTGAAACGGTCAGTGCCACGGTTGCCAGAAGCGCACGGCGCAGGTTCGTGGAAAGGGTCATTCGCTGTCTCCCTGTTTTCTTGATTGATGAGTCAATAAACTTCATTCTTGTTCCGCGACGCAAGCTGAATCTGCGCGGCGCGGCCGGGTCTCGGCTGGTTTTTGGCCTTGAGCCTAGTGCAAGTAGTTGCAGCGGAAAAGGAACCTTTCCCCATTGCTTTCGATTTTTCTTGATTGACGAGTCAATAAAAGCTCATGTAGCGATGAAGCCTCAGCGGAAAGGGCGGGACGATGCCGAAAGTTGGAATGGAGCCGATTCGCAAGGCGGCGCTGGTCAAGGCAACGATCACGGAGATCGGCCGCGTCGGCTCGCTCGACGTGACCGTAAGCCAGATTGCCAAGCGCGCCGGCATGTCCTCGGCGCTGGCGCATCACTACTTCGGATCGAAGGAGCAGATATTTCTTGCTGCCATGCGCCATATCCTGACGCTCTACGGTGCGGAGATCCGGGGGGCGCTCGCTGCCGCCGACGGCCCCGGTGCGCGGGTCGAGGCGATCGTGCGGGCAAGTTTCGCCTCGGGCAGCTTCCGGCGTGAGGTGATCGGCGCATGGCTCAACTTCTACGTCCTTGCCCAGACCCTGCCGGAGGCGATGCGGCTTCTCGGCATCTATCAGGGGCGGCTGCATTCCAACCTCGTTCATGCGCTAAGGCCAATGATCGGTGACCGGGCCGAGCAGCTGGCGCGGGGCCTTGGTGCGATGATCGACGGCGTTTATCTGCGCGAAGTGCTGAAGGGCGGAACACCGGACGGCGCCGCCGCCGCCGCCATGGTTCTTGACTATCTCGACCGGGAACTGGAGGGGGCATGAGGGCGCAACCAGCCGCAAGCCATTTCGTCGATGGCGCCTATCTGGAAGATACCGCCGGCGCGCCGATCGACGTCGTCTACCCTGCGACCGGCGAGGTGATCGCACGCCTGCACGAGGCGACACCGGCGGTGATCGAACGCGCCCTCGCCTCTGCCCGCGACGCGCAGCGTGAATGGGCCGCGCGGATGCCGGTGGAGCGGGCGCGCATCCTGCGCCGCGCTTCGGATATCATGCGCGAACGCAACCGTGCGCTTTCCGAACTGGAGACACTTGATACCGGTAAACCCTTGCAGGAAACGCTGGTGGCCGACGCGACATCGGGGGCCGATGCGCTGGAATACTTCGCGGGCCTTGCGCCGACCGTGACCGGAGAGACGATCCCGCTCGGCCGCGATTTCGTCTACACGATCCGGGAGCCGCTGGGCGTCTGCGTCGGCATCGGGGCATGGAACTATCCGACCCAGATCGCCTGCTGGAAAGGCGCGCCGGCGCTGGCGCTGGGCAATGCGATGATCTTCAAGCCGTCTGAAGTCACGCCGCTATCCGCTTTGAAAGTAGCGGAAATTCTGATTGAGGCCGGCTTGCCCGCGGGGCTTTTCAACGTCGTGCAGGGACGCGGCGCGGTGGGCGGTGCGCTGATTTCGGACCCGCGCGTCGCCAAGGTTTCCCTCACCGGTTCGGTCGAGACCGGCAAGAAGGTCTATGCGACCGCCGCCGCCGGCATGCGTCATGTCACGATGGAACTCGGCGGTAAATCGCCGCTGATCGTTTTCGACGACGCGGATATCGAGGATGCTGTCGGCGGCGCGATCCTCGGGAACTTCTATTCCTCGGGTCAGGTCTGTTCCAACGGCACCCGCGTCTTCGTGCAGAAGGGGATCAAGGAGCGTTTCCTCGCCCGGCTGAAGGAACGCACACAGGCGGTGCGCATGGGCGACCCGCTGGACGAGACAATCCAGATGGGGCCGCTCGTGTCGGAAGCGCAATTGGAGAAGGTCCTGCATTACGTCGAGACGGGCCGGAAAGAGGGCGCGCGGCTGGTCACGGGCGGCGGGCGCGGGACGGGAAATGCGGGCTTCTACCTTGAACCCACCGTCTTCGCCGACGTGACCGATGACATGACCATTGCGCGCGAGGAGATTTTCGGGCCGGTGATGGCGGTCCTTGATTTCGAGGGCGAGGAGGAGGTTGTAACCCGAGCGAATGAAACGGAATTCGGATTGTCGGCTGGGGTGTTTACCCGCGATCTGACGCGTGCGCACAGGGTGATTTCACGGCTGGAGGCCGGGTCGTGCTGGATCAACGCCTACAACCTCGCCCCGGTTGAGGCCCCCTTCGGCGGCGTCAAGCTGTCGGGCGTGGGCCGGGAGAACTCCAAGGCAGCCATCGAGCACTACAGCCAGGTCAAGAGCGTCTATGTCGGCATGGGTCCGGTCGAGGCGCCGTATTGAGGGCGATGCGATGATCCCGAATGCCGAAGAGCTTGCAAAGGCCTATGCCGTCACCCGGACGGCGACGCAACGCACGCCGCTGCTGGAGTCGGATGCGTTGGCGACGGCGTCGGGTGCGGCGCGGGTCTTCATCAAGGCCGAAAGCCTTCAGCACGCCGGGTCGTTCAAGATCCGTGGCGCCTACTGGCGGCTGACGCGGCTGTCGGAGGAGGAGCGCGGCAGGGGTGTGGTGGCCTATTCCTCGGGGAACTTCGCACAAGGTCTGGCGGCTGCGGGGCGGGCGCAGGGCGTGCCGGTCACGATCGTCATGCCGGTGGACGCCCCCGAAACCAAGCGCCGCGCGACCGAGGGTTACGGCGCACGCGTCGTCCTATCCGATCACGGTGCCCGCCCGCGAGAGGAGGCAGCGTCAGAGTTGGCGCAGGAGATCGCCGCACGGGACGGGCTTGTCCTGCTGCACCCGTTCGACGATCCGGCCATCGTCGCCGGGCAGGCGGGTGCCGGGCTTGAGACGCTGGAACAACTTGCAGACAGGGGCGCGGCGGCCGAACTGGTGCTTTGCCCTGTCGGCGGCGGCGGGCTGATCGGCGGTGTGTCGCTGGCTTTCCACCACGCCCACCCGCGAACCCGGATCATCGCGGTGGAGCCTGAGGGCTATGACAGCATGGGTGCGTCCCTTGCCGGTGGGGAAGCGCGCCGGGTGACCGGCAGCCGCCCGACGATCTGCGATGCGCTACAGGCGACGCAACCCGGCGCTGCCCCGTTCGATGCGGCCCGGACAGCCGGCGTCGTCGGGATTACGGTCACCGATGCGGCCGTCCGCCGCGCGCTGCGTTTCGCGTTCGAGAAACTGAAGCTCGTCCTCGAACCTTCCGGTGCGATCGCGCTGGCCGCACTTCTGGAACGTGGGGTCGATCCGGCGGGCAAGGTCGTTGTCGTTTTCGTCACCGGCGGCAACATCGCACCCGAAACCTTCATGAACTACCTAGCGGAGACTGCCTGATGGAAGCCGATTTCGTTGTCGTGGGCGCGGGTTCCGGTGGCTGCGCCATGGCCTATCGGCTGGCCGAGGCCGGCAAGCGCGTGATCGTCATTGAACATGGCGGCTCCGATGCCGGGCCGTTCATCCAGATGCCGGGCGCGCTGTCCTACCCGATGAACATGGGGATCTACGACTGGGGCTTCCGGTCGGAGCCCGAGCCGCATCTGAACGACCGCCAGCTTGCCACGCCGCGCGGAAAGGTGATCGGGGGGTCGTCCTCGATCAACGGCATGGTCTTCGTGCGCGGCCACGCGAAGGATTTCGACCACTGGGCCGAGGCGGGCGCGGCGGGCTGGTCCTACGCTGATGTGCTGCCGTATTTCCGGCGGATGGAAACCTGGCATGGCGGCAGTGGCGGGGGCGAGTTCCGGGGGACGTCCGGGCCGCTTCATGTGACGCGCGGCCCGCGCACCAATCCCCTGTTCCACGCTTTCGTGGAGGCGGGCCGGCAGGCCGGATACGAGGTTACAGACGACTACAACGGGGAGAAGCAGGAAGGCTTCGGACCGATGGAGGCGACGATCTGGAAGGGCAGGCGCTGGTCGGCCGCAAACGCCTACCTTCGCCCCGCGCTGAAGCGCGAGAACTGCACGCTTGTCCGGGCGCTGGCCCGCAAGGTGGTGATCCGCGACGGCCGCGCCACCGGGGTCGAGGTCGAGCGCGGCGGCGCGGTCGAGGTGATCGGCGCGCGGGAGGAGGTGATCCTCGCGGCGTCGTCGATCAATACGCCGAAGCTCCTGATGCTGTCGGGGATCGGGCCGGGCTCGCATCTGGCCGAACACGGGATCGAGGTTCTGGCCGACCGCAAGGGGGTAGGGGCGAACCTTCAGGACCATCTTGAAATCTACATGCAATATGCGTCCAAACAGCCGATAACGCTCTATAAATACTGGAACCTTCTGGGAAAGGCTATCGTGGGCGCCCAGTGGCTGTTCACCGGAAAGGGGCTGGGCGCGTCGAACCAGTTCGAAAGCTGCGCCTTCATCCGCTCGGACAAGGGCGTGGATTATCCGGACATCCAGTACCACTTCCTGCCGATCGCGGTACGCTACGACGGCAAGGCAGCGGCGGAGGGGCACGGTTTCCAGGCCCATACCGGCCCGATGCGGTCGCGATCGCGCGGCGCGGTGGCGCTCAGGTCAGCCGATCCGCGCGAGGCGCCCGTCATCCGCTTCAACTACATGTCGCATCCGGAGGACTGGGAAGAGTTCCGCAAATGCGTCCGCCTGACGCGCGAGATCTTCGGTCAGGCCGCGTTCGAGCCTTTCGTGAAGCATGAGATCCAGCCCGGAGCGGGCGTGACGACGGATGACGAGATCGACGCCTTCATCCGAGAACACGCGGAAAGCGCCTACCACCCCTGCGGCACGGCAAGGATGGGCCAGCGCGACGACCCGATGGCGGTTGTCGGACCGGATTGCCGCGTGATCGGGGTCGAGGGCCTGCGGGTCGCCGACAGTTCGATCTTTCCGCGCATCACCAACGGCAACCTCAACGCGCCCTCGATCATGGTCGGGGAAAAGGCGGCCGATCATGTCCTCGGGCGGGGGATGCTGGCGCCGGCGAATTCGGAGCCGTGGAACACCCCGCGCTGGAAGCAGGCGCAGCGCTAGATCCGGTTTCGTCCCGCCTGCGGCGGTCCGACCCGTTTGGGGCGCTGCCCCGCCGTCCTTTGGTTCCCGAACCAAAGGACGACTCCCCGGAGTATTTTCCAACAGAAGAAGATCAGAGGGGGCGCGCCAAGCGCGCGGGGATGAGACCGCGTAGCGCGTTGCCCATGTAGAGGCGGGCGTCGCTGAGATCTTCGACCTTGAGGGTCGCCTCGCGGGCGCGGCCAGAGGCGAGCAACTCGGCGCGCAGGATGCCGGGCAGGCAGCCGGAGGCAAGCGGCGGGGTCAGAAGGCCGTCGCCGAGATCGGCGAAGATATTGGTGATCGTGCCTTCGGCAACCTCGCCGCGCGTGTTGAGGAAGAGTGCCTCGTCGATGCCATCTGGGAGTGCTGCGCGGGTCCGTTCGTAGAGCGTGCGTTCGGTCGTCTTGTGGCGGAGGAGGGGGGCATCCGCGTCTAGCCTTTCCGGCGCGAGGATCAGCCGCCATTCAGGCGGGTTTGGGGCGAGGGGGGCGGTGGTCACTTCGGCGTCGCCGCTTCGCCCGATGGTCAGGCGGACCCGGAGCGGCGGATTGCCGATAACGGTGGCCAGCGCCGCGTCGATCGCCTTCCGGTCCCAGCGGAAGCCGAGGGTCGCGGCAGAGGCCCGGGCGCGGGCGAGATGGGCCTCAAGCCGGCGAAAGCCGGTGTCATCCCTGCCGAAGGTCTCGATCAGCCTTGTGTCAGCTCTGCAAAGCGGGCTTTCCAAAGCGCCTCCTCGTATTCGCCTTCGGCGGTCGAATCCGCCACGATGCCGCCGCCGACCCCGAACTCGACCTCGTCCTCACCGTAGAGCGTGAGCGTGCGGATCGCCACGTTGACGCTCGACGCGCCGTCCGGGGCGATCCAGCCGATCGCGCCGCAATAGGCGCCGCGGGGGCCGGCCTCGAGTTCCCGGATGATCTCCATCGCGCGGATCTTGGGTGCGCCGGTGATCGAGCCGCAGGGAAAGAGCGCGCGGAAGAGGTCGGAAGGCGCGGTGCCGGGCAGCAGGCGGCCCGTTACGCGGGACACCATCTGGTGCACGGTTGCATAGGATTCGATGGCGTAAAGCTCTGGCACGCGGACCGATCCCACGGCAGAGACTCGCGACATGTCGTTTCTTAAAAGATCAACAATCATAAGGTTTTCCGCGCGGTTCTTCACGCTTGTCTGCAATTCCATCCGTAGCGCCGCGTCATGAGCCGGGTTCGATGCGCGCGGCGCAGTGCCCTTCATCGGCCGGGTCTCGATCCGTCCTTCGGCATCCGTGGCAAAGAAAAGCTCGGGCGACCGCGAGATCAGGACCGGAAGATCGCCAAGCGCGACATAGGCGCCGTGACGGACCGGCTGGCGCGCGCGCAGCGCCGCGTAGAGGCCGGGCGCGGTGCCGGTGCGGCGCGCGCGCATCGGCATGGTCAGGTTGGCCTGATAGATGTCGCCGGCGGCGATGTAATCGAGAACGCGGGTCAGCGCGCTTCGGTGGTCGTTGGCAGTCCAGACCGGCTCGGGTGCGGTCAGGCTTGCGCCCGCCGCCTCGTCGGCAGCGCGCGCAAGGAAGGCCGTGGCGTCCCCCGGACCCTCATAGACGCCGAAGGCAAGAAGCGGCAACCGCCGGTTCCCGGGCATCAGCATCGCGAGGCGGGGTTCGAGCGCATAGCCGAGTTCGTAGCTGGCAAACCCCGCGATCCAATGCCCCGCCCCACGCGCTGCGTCGAGTGCGGCGAGCGCCGCGGCGATTTCGCCCGGTTCGTCGGCGCGGATGATATTGATGGGGCGGTCGAAAAGCGCCGGGGCGCCGTCGGGGCCGTCTTCGAGAAGGATCATTCGGGGTCGTGCCAAGGTTGAAGTCGCGCGGGGACCTTGGGCGGGATGGGCAGCGCGTGCAAGTGCGTTGCCGCCGCTTTCGCGATCATTCGCGCCGCCGGGGCGGTTGTTTGACCGAGGTCAAAGTGGCGGCGCGGGCGCGTGCCTAGAACTGAATCGGACGCAATCAAGGAGCGCGAAGATGTCGCATACCCCGCATGAGCTGCACGAGGAATTTCCCGCCGAAGCGGAGAAGATCCACGCGCTGAAGGTTTCCAATGCGCATTTCGCGCGGTTGGCCGAAGAGTATCACGCGGTGAACCGCGAAGTGCACCGGGCCGAAACCGGCGTCGAGCCGGTCGACGGGCTGGTCGAGACCGAGATGCGCAAGAAGCGCGCCCATCTGAAGGACGAGATCGCGCGGATGCTGGCGGACGCCTGACCCGGCCCGGCAGGGTTAGGCCCAGGCCGCCCGGACCACCGGGCGGCTTTTCGCGTTTCGCGAGGGGTCAGTCGATGTCGTAGGGCAGCAGGCCGCGCCGGTCCGGATCGACATGCAGGCGGCGTTCCAGCGGCGGAACCGAACGTTGGTGGCAGTCGCGCCTTTCACAGATTCGGCAGGATATGCCGATCGGCTCGAAGGCGCGTGCATTTGCCGGGTCTAGGTCGTCGGCATAGACCAACCCCTTGGCATGGCTGATCTCGCAGCCGAGGCAGATCGCATAGCGCCGCACCGGCGCATGGAAAGAGCCGCCGGGTTTGGAGACATCGCGGGCAAGGCAGAGGTAGCGCACGCCGTCGGGTGTCTCGGCGAGTTGGCGCAGGAAGCGGCCCGGCGTCTCGAAGGCGCGGTGGACGTTCCAGAGCGGGCAGGCACCCCCGAAACGGGCGAATTGCAGCCGCGTTGCGGAGTGGCGCTTGGTGATCGTTCCGGCCTGATCGACGCGGACGAAGAAGAAGGGGATGCCCTTCATCCCGGGCCGCTGGAGCGTGGAGAGCCGGTGAGAGACCTGTTCGATCGAGGCGCCGAACCGGTCGGACAGGCGTTCGAGATCGTGCCGCGTTTCCTGCGCGGCTTCGAGGAAGGCGCGGTAGGGCAGAAGCGCGGCACCGGCGAAGTAGTTGGCCAGTCCGATCTTCGCGATGGCGCGGGCGGCGTCGGTCTGGAACCGGGCGAGGTCGAGCGTCGCTTCCAGCAACTCGTTCTGGGTGACGAGCGCCAGCTGATGCAATAGCTGGAAGCGCCGCGTCTCGGGCGCGGCGCGAGTCGACAGGACAAGCCTGCCGCCGCTCATCGCGCGGATCTCGGCACGGTCGGAATAGCTGACCTCGATTCCGCGCCGGGCCAGGGCAGCCCGGGCGCGTGCCTCGGGGTCGCCGCCCGCGCCGTCCGCCTCGGCAAAATGCTCGGCCGCGCGGTCCACGGCGTCGATATAGTTGTCGCAGTAGTGGAAGAAGTCGCGCACCTCTTCCCAGGGGGAGGCCCGGGCCGGTGTTTCGTCACGCCCCAGCGCCTCGTCGAGCGAGGCAAGCCTCTCGTGGCCCTGCCGGTAGGCGCGGTGGAGTTCCAGAAACGCGCGTGCCAGCATCGGTGCGTTCGAGGCGGCAAGCCGAAGATCGGCAAGCGGCGGCGCGGTATCGGCGAAGACCGGATCAGCCAGCGCCTCGCGCATGTCGGAGACCAGCCGTTCGGCATCGCCCGCCGACAGTTCCGTCACGTCGAGCCCGAATTCACCGGCCAGCGCGAGCACGACAGCAGCCGAGACCGGGCGGTGGTTGTTCTCCATTTGATTGAGATAGGGCAGCGAGACGCCCAGCTTCGCCGCGAAAGCCTTTTGCGTCAGGCCCAGCCTTGTCCGCGTCTCGCGCAGCTTCGCGCCGGCGTAGAGTTTCTGTGTCGCCATCGCGCCCCTCCCGGTTTGCGAAGTGGACGATAGCCTTTGCAAACCCTGCCGCCAAGCGGTCCGTCAGGGTTTGGACGGCTTCAGAGGCCGAGTCGCCGGGCGCGGCGGATCACCATCAGGATCGCCACGACAGAAGCGAGCGCGCAGAGCAGCATCAGCGCCGCAAGCGGCAGCGCGCCGCCACCGAAGCCGAGCGCCCATCCCGCCAGCGCGGAAAGCCCCGCGCCGCCGCCGATCATGATCGCCCCGCCAAGGCCCGATGCCGTGCCGGCCAGTTCCGGGCGCACCGAGAGCATCCCGGCGGTCGCGTTCGGAAGGACAAGGCCGTTGCCAAGGCCGACCGACACGATGAAGCCGAAAAAGAAGTTTGGCCCGATCGTGAGCGTGGCCGCAAGCAGCGTTAGCACGGCGAGGCACAGGGCGGTGACGATGGCGCCGAGAAGGATCATGCGGTTGATGCCTATGCGGACCGAATAGCGCCCGGAGACGAAATTCCCGACGGCATAGCCGAGCGCCGGCGCCCCGAGATAGAGGCCGAGCCGACCCGGCTCGAGGTGGAAGACCTCGGAGCCGACATAGGGTCCGCCACCGAGATAAGCGAAGAACGAGCCAGACGCGAAGGCGGCGGCGAGGCAGTAGCCCCAGAATCGCGGCGAGGCGAGCAGGGCGGGGTATTGCCGGACCTGATCGGCAAAGCGCGTGCCCGAGCCGAGCGCAGTTTCACCGAGGTCGCGCCAGATCAGCCAGAGCACGGCGAGGCCGAGAACGAAGAGCAGCGCGAAACTCGCCTGCCAGCCGAACGCCTCATCGAGAAAGCCGCCGATCACCGGCCCCATCATCGGGACGATCGCCATGCCCATCGTGACGTAACCGATCATCGAGGCGGCTTCTTCCGCAGGCACCATGTCGCGGATGACCGCGCGGCTGAGGACCATGCCGGCGGCGATGACCGCCTGCAACATACGAAAGAACAGGAAGACGCCGACCGTCGGTGCCAGCAGCGTGCCGAGCGTGGCGAGCGTAAAGAGCGCAATCGACCAGAGCAGGACCGGACGCCGCCCGAACCGGTCGGAGACTGGACCGATCACCAACTGAAGCGCCGCGCTCACGCCGAGATAAAGCGATACCGAAAGCTGCATCAGCCGGTATTCGGCGCCGAACCACTCGGCCATGTCGGGCAGTGATGGCAGGAAGATGTTCATCGTCAGCGCCGAGAGGCCGGTGACGATGACCAGCGTCACGACATGCGGCGGCGTTGCCCGGTCGAGGAATCGGACCGCCGGGCGGCCCGTGGATGCGGTGCTCATCGTACCGCCGTAGTGCGGGCGGTGCACCTTGTCCAGCGGCCGGAATGCACAGGTCGCCCCGCCGATCGTCACATCCGGCGGGGAAGGCGCCAACGGTTTTGCCAACAGGCGTTGTTTCAGGTAGCGTCGCGGTGCCAAGCCTTTGCAGCGAAAGGACAGGGCGCGCATGAGTGCGGGTGATGATCAGGTAAGCCGGAAACGGCGCGACAGCGGTTTGTCCTCTTTGGAAATTCGTTGCCCGAGTTGTGCAGCGGGTCTCCGGCTTCTGGATGAGGGCGGGCACTGCGGATCGTGCGGATGGAGCATCCCGATCACCGAGGGGTTCGCCGATCTTCGCCCCGACCCCGGGCTCGACACGCTTCTCGATGTCGAGAGCTACGACGCGGATCATCAGGTCGATACGCAGATGCACCAATTGGCCGGCATCTACGAACGCATCCTGCGGAACGCGGGCGTGGAGGGGCCGGTCAGGGCGATCGAACTTGGCGCCGGTTCCGGCAATTTGACCTACGGTCTCGTGCGGGCCCCCTATTTCGATACGGTTGTTACCTCGGACGTGTCGCCGTCCTTCCTGCGGCTCCTGCGGCGCAGGGTTGGCGACCCTCCGGCGCACCGGCTGACTTGCGTTCTGCTTGACGCGAACCGGCTGCCCTTCGTCGATGGCGCGGCGGATTGTGTCCTTGGCCATTCCATCCTGCACCATCTTGCCGAGTTCGAGCGGACCGTGACCGAGGCGCGGCGTGTATTACGCCCGGGCGGTGCCGCCGTTTTCGGAGAGCCGGTCATGGATGTTCACGCCTTCTCCTCGATGATCTGCGCCAACATAATTGATTTCGAGGCAGCAGCGGGACGCACCCTGCCACCTGGGCAGACCAGGGTCCTCAAGGCGGTCGCGGGGCGGTCGCAATTGAAGACGGCGCATCTTCTGGCCGACCGTGGCAGCCTTGGCGCGATCGAGGACAAGTTCTGGTTTTCTCTGGCATATATGCGCGACCTCGCGCGGAAGGCCGGGTTTCAATCCGTCGAGATGGTTACCGAGCCGCCCGATACCGCCTTCGGGGAGCGCATACGCAACACGATCATCCGGATATTCCGCCGCGCGGGCGAGGATCATGACCTGTTGTCGAACTACGACTTTCTGTTCGAGAACCTGACCACGGCCTATGCCGGTCCGGTCGGCATGGCGGATTTTACGCCCTTCGGGTATTTCGTCTTCCGGACCTGACTGAATTTGCGCCGAGATTTGCGGATTTGCGATTTGCTTAACGGTAGACGCAAACGATTTGCAAATTTTCGCAAATCTACTTCCGCAGCGAGGGCGCTCGGGCTAGGTTGCCGCAGTCGCGAAGGGGGGAGAACATGAAAGACATCCTTGAACAGCTCGAAACGCGTCGCAATACGGCCCGTCTTGGCGGAGGGCAGCGCCGAATCGACGCGCAGCACGCGCGTGGCAAGCTGACGGCGCGGGAGCGGATCGAACTCTTGCTCGACGAAGGTTCGTTCGAGGAATTCGACATGTTCGTCGCCCACCGCTGCACCGATTTCGGGATGGAGCAGGACCGGCCCTCGGGTGACGGCGTGGTCACCGGCTGGGGCACGATCAACGGCCGCATGGTCTATGTCTTCAGCCAGGATTTCACCGTCTTCGGCGGCTCGTTGTCGGAAACCCATGCGCAAAAAATCTGCAAGATCATGGACATGGCGGTGCAGAACGGCGCGCCGGTCATCGGGCTGAACGATTCAGGCGGCGCGCGGATTCAGGAAGGCGTCGCCTCGCTGGCGGGCTATGCCGAGGTCTTCCAACGCAATATCATGGCCAGCGGTGTCGTGCCGCAGATCAGCGTGATCATGGGTCCCTGCGCCGGGGGGGCCGTCTATTCGCCCGCGATGACCGACTTCATCTTCATGGTGAAGGACAGCTCCTACATGTTCGTCACCGGCCCCGACGTGGTGAAGACCGTCACGAACGAGATCGTGACGGCCGAGGAACTGGGCGGCGCATCCACGCACACCAAGAAATCCTCGGTCGCCGACGGCGCGTTCGAAAACGACGTTGAGGCGCTGATCGAGGTGCGCCGGCTCGTGGACTTCCTGCCGCTCAACAACCGCGACAAAGCGCCGACGCGGCCCTTCTTCGACGATGTGGCGCGGATGGAGGAGAGCCTGGATACGCTCATCCCCGACAACCCGAACCAGCCCTACGACATGAAGGAGCTGATCGCCAAGGTCGCGGACGAGGGCGATTTCTACGAGATCCAGAAGGACTACGCGGGAAATATCATCACCGGGTTCATCCGGCTTGAGGGCCAGACCGTCGGCGTCGTGGCCAACCAGCCGCTGGTTCTCGCCGGTTGCCTCGATATCGATTCAAGCCGCAAGGCAGCGCGCTTCGTCCGCTTCTGCGACGCGTTCGAGATTCCGATCCTGACCTTTGTCGACGTGCCGGGCTTCCTGCCGGGGACGAGCCAGGAATATGGAGGCGTCATCAAGCACGGCGCCAAACTGCTCTTCGCCTATGGCGAGGCGACAGTGCCGAAGGTCACGGTCATCACCCGCAAGGCCTACGGCGGGGCGTACGACGTCATGGCCTCCAAGCATCTGCGCGGCGATTTCAACTATGCCTGGCCGACGGCGGAGATTGCGGTGATGGGCGCCAAGGGCGCGGTCGAGATCCTCTACCGCTCGGAGCTGGCCGACAAGGACAAGATCGCGTCCCGGACCAAGGACTACGAGGACCGTTTCGCCAACCCGTTTGTCGCCGCCGAAAAGGGCTTCATCGACGAGGTGATCATGCCGCATTCGACCCGCAAGCGCGTCGCGCGGGCCTTCGCCTCTCTGCGCAGCAAGAAGCTGTCCAACCCGTGGAAGAAACACGACAACATTCCGCTCTGAGCGACGGCCGGGAGGGGCGATGTCATCGGATCGTGAAACCGCTGAAGGATGTTGCCGCGGCGCCGCGCAGGCGAGGCGGTCATGACCCGGTGGGTTCCATTGCTGATAGGAGGGATTGCAGCCGTGCTCTGGCTCGTGCTGAACCGGAATGCGACGATCGAACCGGAGGCATCCGGCGAAATCGCCGTGCCGTCGGGTCAGCCGGTCAGCTACCTGGACACGGTCCAGACCGCGCCGGGCACAGAGGGCCTGACCATCCGCTTTCGCTTCGTTGCTCCGCAGATTGCACGCGAGGGGGGTGGCATTACACCGGAGGTTGCGCAAGCGGACATGGCATGGCTGTGCGAGAACTTCGCGCTCGACCGGCTTCCGTCGACCGGACCGGCGCCGTCCCAGATCGTGATTTCGCTTGCCGACAGGCCGCTTCCGTTCGGCGAACCGGACCCCGACGCAACCCAGTTTTTCGAGGCATTCAGCGTCGAGGGCGATACCTGCTCTTGGGAGGCATTTTGACCAATCCCCAACATCTTGCGGTCGGCGGCGGATACTTGCCGAAAAGTGATGCGGCGCTGCCACAGATGGCCAACTTGCTTGCTGCAGCATGTGCCGGCCTTGCCTCATCAACTATGATCGGGGAAGGCGGCGCTGGTGCTGCCGGATGTGAAAAACCGTGGCGGCGCAATAGGGATGACCATTCGTCCGCCGCTTTGAGCAGGAGTGACAGATGTCCAAGAAAGTGCTTTTCGCGTGCGCCCTCGTCGCCTTCGTCGCGGCATGTGCCCAGCAGGAAGAGGTCATTGTGGTCGACGAACCGGTCACCACTGAGCCGACCTTCACCGGCAAGTACGGTAGCTAATTCCTTCGGGCCGGCCCGCCCAGGCGGGTCGGCCCATTCCAGCCCGCGCCTGCCGTTCCGGGAGGGCGCGTCATGCTGAAGCATCGCGGCTTTCCCGGCCGCCTGCCCGGGACAGATTTCCAGTTCACCATCCGTCGCGCGAACCCCAAGGGGGTGACGAAAATCGTCGTGCGCGAACGGTTCCGCGACCGCGCCCCGGCGGACCGACGTGCGGATCTCGCCTTCATGGCCGCGCTCTGGGATCATTTTGGCGAGGAATCGTTTGAGCGCGGCAATCTCGATGCGGGCCGGCTTTCGTGGTTGTTCGGCCGCGAAGTGATCCCGGCCGAAGCCGATTTCGACCCCGAAAGCTATGAATCGCTTCTGAAAATCGACGTGGCCAAGGCAAGGGCTGCCTTCCCCGAGGCATTCGAGGGGGAGGAATAGGCATGTTCTCGCGCAGCCGGGCATGTTTTGGGCGCAATCCCGCCGATCGTTTCTTGGTTGGAAACTTTGGGTTTGCCTCAGCGCCGGACGGCGAACATGCTGTCTGTGGGGCGTCACCCTACAGCAAGCATCACGCCCCGATTTGTCAAAACCGTTACCCTTCCCCTTCTCTATGGCCTGGCCCCTTCGGGGTCAGGCCACTTTTGCTTTGGGCGCCTGGCTGTAAGGACAGTGCAGGCGCGATTCGGCAACCTGCCGCCGAGCACCGGAAATCACGTCGATTTCACTTTTCCGTCCCTGCGTTTTCGCTAGACTCCGCGCGCATAACAAACCTTGCTGGAGGAAGAGCAGAATGCGTATTTCCAAACTCATCATCGGTGTTGCGGTCATGGCCGCGCTTGCGGGTTGCATGCAGACGGACGGCGAGCGGGCGCTTGCAGGCGCTGCGGCGGGCGCGCTTGTCGCAAGTGCGACCGACAACAACGTCCTTGCTGGCGCAGCTGTCGGCGGTGCCGCCGGTGCCCTGTGCGACGACGCGGGCGTCTGCAACTGATCATCTGAACCCGGCCGCCTGCGGCCGTGGAACGGTTTCAACGGACCACCGTGGCCCTGCGCCGCGGTGGTCTTTTCGTTTGTGCGACCGGGGCCAACCCGGCGCGGTCTGAAAGGGGACAAAGATGTTCAAGAAGATCCTGATCGCGAACCGGGGCGAAATTGCCTGCCGCGTCATCAAGTCGGCCCGCAAGATGGGCATCAAGACGGTGGCCGTTTATTCCGACGCGGACCGCAACGCGCTGCATGTGAAGATGGCCGATGAGGCCGTCCATATCGGCCCGCCGCCCGCGAACCAGTCCTATATCGTGATCGACAAGATCATGGACGCGATCCGCCAGACCGGGGCCGAGGCGGTTCATCCGGGATATGGCTTTCTCAGCGAAAACATGAAGTTCGCCGAAGCTCTTGAGAAGGAGGGGGTGGTTTTCGTCGGCCCGCCCAGCCCGGCCATCGAGGCGATGGGCGACAAGATCACCTCGAAGAAGATCGCCGCCGAGGCTGGCGTGTCGACCGTGCCAGGCCACTGGGACCTGATCGCCGACGCGGACGAGGCGGTAAAAATCTCTCGTGAGGTCGGCTATCCGGTGATGATCAAGGCCTCTGCCGGCGGCGGCGGCAAGGGGATGCGGATTGCCTGGAACGACGAGGAAGCGCGCGATGGTTTCCAGTCCTCGAAGAACGAGGCGGCGAACTCCTTCGGCGACGACCGCATCTTCATCGAAAAGTTCGTGACCCAGCCGCGCCATATCGAGATTCAGGTGCTTGCCGACAAGCATGGCAACTGCGTCTACCTGCATGAACGCGAATGCTCCATCCAGCGGCGGAACCAGAAGGTGATCGAGGAGGCGCCGTCGCCTTTCCTCGACGAGGCGACCCGCAAGGCGATGGGCGAACAGGCCTGCGCGCTCGCCAAGGCCGTGGGCTATACCAGCGCCGGGACCGTCGAGTTCATCGTCGATGGTCAGAAGAACTTCTATTTCCTCGAGATGAATACCCGTTTGCAGGTCGAACATCCGGTGACGGAGTTGATCACCGGTGTCGATCTGGTCGAACAGATGATCCGCGTCGCGGCGGGCGAAAAACTGCCCTTTGCGCAGACGGACCTGAAGATCAACGGCTGGGCCATCGAAAGCCGTCTTTACGCCGAAGACCCTTATAGGAACTTCCTGCCCTCCATCGGTCGGCTGACCCGCTACCGCCCGCCGGAAGAGGCGACGACCGCGACCGGGGTCGTGCGCAACGATACCGGCGTCTACGAGGGTGGCGAAATCTCCATGTACTACGATCCCATGATCGCCAAGCTTTGCACCTGGGCGCCAAGCCGCGCCGAGGCGATCGAGGGAATGCGCGTTGCCCTCGACACGTTCGAGGTTGAGGGGATCGGCCACAACCTGCCGTTCTGCTCGGCGGTCATGGACCATCCGAAATTCGTCGCGGGCGACATGACGACCGCCTTCATTGCCGAGGAATTCCCCGACGGCTTCAATGGCGTGACGCTGGACGAGGGCCGGCTGCGCAAGGTTGCTGCCGGCGCGGCCGCGATGAACCGGGTCGCCGAGATCCGCCGCACGCGGATCACCGGGCGGCTTGGCAATCACGAACGCCATGTCGGCGATGACTGGGTCGTGGCGATCCAGGGCGAAGAGATCACGGCCCATATCGACGCCGACCGCGAGGGCGCGACGGTGAGTTTCGCGGACGGCACCCGCCACCGCGTCAGCTCCGACTGGACCCCGGGTCAGTCGCTCGCGCGGCTCGACGTGGATGGTGAACCGATCGTCCTGAAGGTGGACAAGATCGCCGCCGGTCAACGCATCCGCACCCGCGGCGCCGACCTCAAGGTCTATGTCCGCACCCCGCGGCAGGCAGAACTCGCGCGGCTGATGCCGGAAAAGATGCCGCCCGACACGTCGAAATTCCTCCTTTGCCCGATGCCGGGCCTTGTCGTGAAGATCAGCGTGGAGGAAGGCCAGGAGGTGCAGGAGGGCCAGGCGCTCGCCACGGTCGAGGCTATGAAGATGGAGAACATCCTGCGCGCCGAGCGGAAGGGTGTAGTCAGGAAGATCGCGGCCGAAGCTGGGGCGAGCCTGAAGGTCGATGACGTGATCATGGAGTTCGAGTGATGCCGGAGGGCCGGACGGTCTCGCTTCCCACGCTCGGCCTTCTTGCGGCGCTCGCTGGGTTCGCCGCGCTGCAGGTCTTCGCGGCGTTCGGGGCGGGTGTTTTCGAGTATCCGCTGGATGACGTCTACATCCACCTTGCGATGGCAGAGAACATCGTGGGCGGAACCTACGGCGTGAACGCGGGAGAGTCGGCCTCGGCCTCCTCCTCGATCCTCTTTCCGTTCCTTCTGACGCCTTTCGCGGGAACCGAGCTTCAGCGCTTCCTGCCGCTGTTCTGGAACATTCTCGCGGTCGGCATCTGCGGCTGGCTCTGGGGCCGCGTTCTGGTCGAGGCGGCGCTGCCGCGCGGTCAAGCGGTCGCCTTCGCGCTGGCAGGGCCGATCCTGCTGAACATGTCCGGAGTCGGCTATACCGGGATGGAGGCCGCGCCGCATATGCTTGCCAGCCTCGCGATCATCCTCGGCCTGTGGCGGTTCCTCACCGGCGGCGGTGTCGCAGTCTGGCTGGTCCTGGCGGCGATCGCCGCGCCTCTGCTGCGATACGAGGGGCTTGCGCTCATGCTGATGGCGGCCGGTGTGCTGACGGTTGGCGGCGCGTGGCGCGCCGGTGCGCTGATCGCCGCGACGTCGCTGGCACTTGTCGCAGGCTTCAGCCTGTTCCTCGTGTCGCTCGGGCTTGAACCGTTGCCGGGCTCCATCGTGGCGAAGATGTCCGGCCTCGATCCGCAGGGCGGGTTCGCGATACGGTTGCTGGTCGGGCTGCTCGCCAACCTGATCCGCCCGGGTGGGGCGCTGATCGGCGTGCTTGTCTTCGTCTGCCTTCTGGGCTTCGCGATATTCCCGGCGCTGCGCCGCGGCCCCGCCGGGTGGATCGTCGCCGTGGCCGGTCTTGCGGCGCTGGGCCATGTGGTTCTCGGTCAGATCGGCTGGATGCACCGGTATGAGCCCTATGTCATCGTAAGCCTTGTCGCGGCCTTCCTGCTGGCCTCGTCCCGGCTGGCGGGTCGCGCGGTCGGCTTCATTCGGGGTGCCGCCGCCTTCGCCGTGCTCGCGGCGGGCGTGGCCTATATGCCGGCGCTCTGGGGCTCATACGTCTGGAACCCGCGCGCGATCCACCTTCAGCAGGCGCAGATGGCGCGGTTCGCGCAGGACTATGTCGCGGTGCCGGTCGTGGTGAACGACCTTGGCCGCGTGGCCTGGGGCAACCCTGACTATGTTCTCGATATCTGGGGCCTCGGCTCGTCCGAGGCACGCGAAATCCGGTTTGGCGTCGAGAAGCCTGCGCCGGGCTGGGCCGCGCCGCTTGCGGCCGAGCATGGCGCACAGCTCGCGATGATCTACGACGAATGGTTTGGCACCGCCGTCGGGCCGGACTGGGTCCATGTCGCGACCCTCGAGATGCTGAAGCCGAAAGGTGCACTTGGCGACTGGGAGGTCTCGTTCTACGCGACCGATCCGGCCTATGAGGCAGATATCCGCGCGAAGCTTGCCGAATTCGCGCCGACGCTGCCGCCGGATTCCGTCCTCACCTTCATCGGGGGCGGCGGGGTATGAGGCGGGATCAGTTCGTCGTCCGGCGGTCGCGGATTTCCTGCTGGCGCAGCGGGAACTTGTCGATCGCATGCACGATCTCGCGTACCCGCCAGGGCAGCGGCTTGCGTAGCTTGACCGCGCCGTCCTTGTCGAGAAGCACCATCGAGAAGCCGCGCGGGCGAAGGGTGCGCCGCACCTCGGACATGGCGGCGGGATCGGTGTCGGTGACGATCACCACGTCGCGTTTGATCAGCTCGGCCGGGTCCTCGGCGAGATATCGGAGCTGTGTCTGGAACGCCGGGTCGTTCGGGCTGTCGGCGAAGACGACGACGGGCCGCTTGGCCCAGAGGAAATCGGTTAGCGCCACGTCAGCGGCCTCAATCGGGTCCAGCACGGCAGGCGCAGAGGTCTCCGCGCCGGTTGCGAGTCCCGCTGAGGCGGCAATGCAGATCGACAGGAACAGGGTGGTCACGGACTTCATGCGGTCTCCTCTGTTTCAGATATAGGCGAAACAGGCGGATCGCCAAAGGGTTATGCCGGGGCTTTCGCGCCTTCGGCTTCAGGACGAAAGGACGCAGGATGAGTGACAAGATCGAGGCCTGGCGCCAGCTGGCGGAAAAGGAACTACGGGGCAAGGGCCCCGAGGACCTGACCTGGGACACGCTGGAAGGGATTGCCGTCAAGCCGCTCTATACCGGTGAAGATACGGCGGGGCTGGCGCATATGGGCACTATGCCCGGGATCGCGCCCTTCACCCGTGGACCCCGCGCGACGATGTATGCCGGGCGGCCCTGGACGATCCGACAATATGCAGGGTTTTCGACCGCCGAAGAAAGTAACGCCTTCTATCGCCGCAACCTTGCGGCCGGGCAGCAGGGCGTCTCGGTCGCCTTCGATCTTGCCACCCATCGCGGTTATGACAGCGACCATCCCCGCGTCGTGGGCGATGTAGGCAAGGCGGGCGTGGCCATCGACAGCGTCGAGGACATGAAGATCCTGTTCGACGGCATCCCGTTGGAAAAGATCAGCGTTTCCATGACGATGAACGGCGCGGTCATCCCGATCCTCGCCAGCTTCATCGTTGCGGGCGAGGAACAGGGCGTGGACCGCGCCGCGCTTTCGGGCACGATCCAGAACGATATCCTGAAGGAATTCATGGTGCGGAACACCTATGTCTATCCGCCCGAGCCGTCGATGCGGATCGTCGCCGACATCATCGAATATACGGCGAAAGAGATGCCGAAGTTCAACTCCATCTCGATCTCCGGCTACCACATGCAGGAGGCTGGCGCGAACCTTGTGCAGGAACTGGCCTATACTTTGGCCGACGGTCGCGAATATGTCCGCGCGGCCATCGCGCGGGGCATGAATGTCGACGACTTCGCCGGGCGGCTCAGCTTCTTCTTCGCCATCGGCATGAACTTCTTCATGGAGGCTGCGAAGCTTCGGGCCGCGCGGATGCTCTGGCACCGGATCATGTCGGAATTCGCGCCGAAGAAGGCGTCGTCCTCTATGCTCCGCACCCACTGCCAGACCTCGGGCGTGTCGTTGCAGGAACAGGACCCCTACAACAACGTCATCCGCACGGCCTACGAGGCGATGAGCGCGGTTCTGGGGGGCACGCAGTCGCTGCACACAAACGCGCTCGATGAGGCCATCGCGCTGCCCACCGACTTTTCCGCCCGGATCGCGCGGAACACCCAGCTCATCCTTCAGGAAGAGACCGGGGTGACGAGGGTCGTCGATCCGCTGGCAGGCTCCTACTACGTCGAAAGCCTGACGGCGGAACTGGCCGAGAAGGCATGGGCGCTGATCGAGGAAGTCGAGGAACTGGGCGGCATGACCAAGGCCGTTGCGTCCGGCATGCCCAAGCTTCGGATCGAGGAAAGTGCCGCGCGGCGGCAGGCGATGATCGACAAGGGCAAAGAGGTCGTCGTCGGCGTCAACAAGTACCGCAAGCAAAACGAGGACCCGATCGACATTCTCGATGTCGACAACATGAAGGTGCGCGACGCCCAGATCGCCCGGCTTGAGAAGATCCGCGCCACGCGCGACGCAGCGAAATGCGATGCGGCGTTGGCTGAACTGGAGCGGCGCGCGGGCGAGGGCGGCAATCTTCTGGAAGCGGCGGTCGAGGCCGCACGGGCACGGGCATCGGTGGGAGAGATTTCGATGGCGATGGAAAAGGTGTTCGGCCGTCACCGGGCCGAAGTCAAGACGCTCGCCGGGGTCTACGGCGCGGCCTATGAGGGCGACGAGGGCTTTGCGGCCATCCAGAAGGATGTCGAGGCCTTCGCCGAGGAGGAAGGCCGCCGTCCCCGGATGCTCGTCGTCAAGATGGGGCAGGACGGCCACGACCGCGGCGCCAAGGTCATCGCCACGGCCTTCGCGGATATCGGCTTTGACGTCGATGTGGGGCCGCTCTTCCAGACACCGGAAGAGGCCGCTCAGGACGCGGTCGACAACGATGTGCATGTGGTTGGCATTTCCTCGCAGGCGGCCGGCCATAAGACGCTGGCGCCGAAACTGATCGAGGCGCTGAAGGCGGCCGGGGCGGAGGATATCCTCGTCATCTGCGGCGGTGTGATCCCGCAGCAGGACTACGAGTATCTTCAGAAGGCCGGCGTCAAGGCGATCTTCGGCCCTGGCACGAACATCCCGGCGGCGGCGCAGGATATCCTGAAGCTGATCCGCGAGGCCCGGGCGGCGTAAAGCGTTTCGGATGGCCGAGGTTCCGTGCCAGCTTGACGCAAGGCGGGCCTGAACCGCCCGCTATCCGACCGGACCACCGAAAAGGAAAACGCCCCGCCGAAGCGGGGCGTTTTGCTGTTACTGGGCTGCGGTGGCGGCCGTCGCGGTTTCCCCTGCCGGCTCTTCCCGGCCCGCGAAGTAACGCAGCACCACATAGCCCACCACCGCCGAGATCGCGGAGCCGACCAGCACGCCGAGGCGTACCTCGTTCATGTGGAACTGATCGGCGAAGCTCAGGCCGCCGATGAACAGCGACATCGTGAAGCCGATACCCGCAAGGCAGGACAGGCCGTAGATGTGCAGCCAGTTGACTCCTTGGGGCAGCCGGGCGGCGCCTAGCCTGACCAGAAGCCATGTCATCGCGAACACGCCCACCTGCTTACCGATCACGAGGCCGCCGACGATGCCGAGCGGCAAGTCGGACACGAGGTCGTTGAGCGTCAGCCCCTTCAGCACAACACCGGCATTGGCGAAGGCGAAGATCGGAACGATCAGGAACAGCACATAGGGCGTCAGGCCATGCTCAAGCGAATGCAGCGGCGACTTGCCGTACTTGTCCTTGAGGGGGACGAAGAAGGCTGTGATGACGCCTGCCAGCGTGGCATGGACGCCCGACTTCAGGACGAGAACCCATAGCACGGTGCCCAGAAGCAGGATCGGCGCGACGCGATGCGCCCCGCCCCGGTTGAGCAGGTAAAGCCCGACCAGTGGCACGATGGCGAGGAGCAGGTAGTCGATATGCAGCTCGCTTGTGTAGAACAGCGCGATGATGAGGATGGCGCCGAGGTCGTCGAGGATCGCGAGCGTCAGCAGGAAGATCTTCAGCGCCGCCGGAGCCCGCTTGCCCAGAAGTGCCAGGACCCCGACCGCGAACGCGATGTCGGTCGCCGCCGGGATCGCCCAGCCGCCCCGCGTCACCGGATCGGACCAGTTGAAGGCGAGGTAGACCAGCGCGGGCGCCACCATGCCGCCAAGCGCCGCCATGCCGGGAAGCATCACGTCCGCAGGGTTGCGCAGCTTGCCTTCCAGCATCTCGCGCTTCAGTTCCAGTCCGATCAGGAAGAAGAAGATCGCCATTAAACCGTCGTTGATCCACAGGATCAGCGGCTTCGACAGGCCTTCCCCGTCCAGCAGGATCGAGAATTTCTTGAGCAGCAGTTCGTGATAGCCGTCGGACAGGACAGAATTCGCGACGAGCAGCGCGAGAAGCGCCGACAGCATCAGGACTACGCCCCCGGCGGCGTCATGGCGGAAAAAACGGTCGAGGGAACGCAGAAGGGACAAGTCGATCTCCAGTTTTCTTTATGTTCCATTCAAAGTGGGTGGGCCACCGGCGATGTCAACCGAGCCGCCCAACATCATCGCTTGCGAGCTGTGGAGGTGCAACTACAGCGTTTCGAGTTTACGCTGAGTAAGAATTCGAACCTTTTTCGTTGGAGTTCTGATGCTTACCTTATCAACCAAAACTCGAAACGCTTCAGGATGGCCCATAGGAGGGCAGTATGGCGGCCTTTGATCATCTCGCGGTTGCGGCGGCAAGTCTGGATGACGGCGCGGCGGCGGCGGAGGCGGCGCTGGGTGTACCGCTTGCATCCGGCGGACGGCATCCGTTCATGGCGACCCATAACCGTCTGCTGGGGCTCGGGCCCGGCGAATACCTTGAAGTGATCGCAACCGACCCGGAGGCTGCGCCGCCGCAGCATCCGCGCTGGTTCCGGCTTGACGGGTTTTCCGGTCCGGCGCGGCTGACGAACTGGGTAATGCGGGTCGAGGATCTGGATCTCGCGCTTGCTGCAGCTCCCGGTGGGGCAGGGGTCGCTGTCGCCTTGTCGCGCGGCGATTACCGCTGGCGCATGGGCGTGCCGGCGGATGGATGCCTGCCCTTCGACGATGCCTTCCCGGCGCTGATCCAGTGGCAGGGCGACCTGCATCCGGCGGCGGCGCTGCCGGACCGGGGCTGCCGGCTGGTGCGGCTGGAGATCGCGCATCCCGAGGCCGCAGTACTCGCGGCCACGCTGGTACTGGACGATCCGCGCATCGTCTTCGTCCCAGGGTCAAAGGCGCTCCGCGCGACGATCGCCACGCCGCACGGGATGCGGATTCTGGAATGATCGCCGCGCATTTGTCGGGCGCGATCCGGCGGGGCGAAGTGACCCGCTGACATCTTGCTGCGGCGCGGCTAAGGTAACGCCATGTCGATCTGGACCCGCATCGCCGACGCCGTTGCCGCCCTCGCCAAGGGTGAGGGGCTTTCGACTGTCTTCGACAAGCTGAAATCCGCGCCCGAACGGTCCGTCGGCTTCACCATTGCGGTGATCGCTTTGGGCGCGAAGATGGCCAAGGCCGACGGGCAGGTCACGCGGGACGAGGTGACCGCCTTTCGAGAGGTCTTTGCGATCCCGCGCGAGGAAGAAGCCAATGCCGCGCGCGTCTTCAACCTTGCCCGGCAGGACGTGGCGGGTTTCGAACAGTATGCAGGCAAGATCGCCGCGATGTTCGGGCCGGGCGATGCCGTGCTCGTCGATCTCATGGAAGGGCTCTTCCACATTGCGATGGCGGACGGGGAATACCACCCGCACGAGGACACATTCCTGCGCGAGGTCGGGAGGATCTTCGGGGTGGATGACCGCTGCTTCCGCTCGCTTCTTACCCGCTTCGTGCCCGACGCGCCGCGTGACCCCTATGACGTCCTGCGCGTTCCCCATGACGCGACGATGGAAGAGGTGCGCGCAGCCTGGCGGCAGGCGGTCCGCGACAGTCATCCCGACCGGATGCGGGCGCGGGGCCTGCCGGAAGAGGCCCTGAAACTCGCCGAGCAGCGGCTGGTCGATGTCAACCGCGCCTGGGAAGAGATCAGCGGCAAGAAGGCGGCCTGACCGGATGCGGATCGCCACCTACAATGTCGAGTGGTTTTCCAACCTCTTCGACCGCAATGGCAACCTTCTGGAAGACGGTGAATGGTCGTCGCGCTACAAGGTGACGCGGGCTGAACAGCTTACCGCGCTTGGCATCGTCTTCACGGCGATGAACGCCGATGCCGTGATGATCATCGAGGCGCCCGACAACAACCGCCGCCGCAAGACCGAGGCGATGCTGGAGACATTCGCGGCCAAATACGGCCTCAGGGCACGGCGTGGGTTGATCGGCTTTGAGAACGACACCCAGCAGGAAATCGCGCTCCTCTACGATCCCGACCGGCTTACCGTGGCGCATGATCCGCTGGGCGTGCCCGAGCAGTCGGCCGATGGCAAGGGATCGCCGCGATTCGACGGGACCTATCGCATCGACCTCGATATCGACGCGACTATGGATGTCGTGCGGTTCTCCAAGCCGCCGCTCGAGGTCACTGCGCGCACGGCCGAGGGCGTGCCGTTTCGCATGATCGGCGTGCATGTGAAATCGAAGGCCCCGCACGGCGCGCGCAGCGAAGCGCAGGTCCGCCGGCTTGCTATCGAGAACCGGCGCAAGCAGCTTGCCCAATGCATCTGGCTGCGAGAGAGGGTGGTGGAACACCTGACGGCGGGCGACAGCCTCATGGTTCTCGGCGATTTCAACGACGGGCCGGGGCTTGACGAATACGAGAAGCTCTTCGGCCGCTCGGGGGTTGAGATCGTGACCGGCTGGGACGAACCGCGCGCGATGCGCCTATTCGATCCCCATGCGCGGGTAGCCTTCGGCAAGAAGCTTGCCGCGATGCCGACGACGGCGCGGTTCTATCTCGACGATCAGGGCTGCTTCTTCTCGGCCCTCCTCGACTACATCATGGTCTCGCCCGATCTGCGGGCGAAGGCGCCGAAATGGCGGATATGGCATCCGTTCGACGACCCAAAGATTTATGCGGTTCCGGAACTGCGAGAGGCGCTTCTGACCGCGTCCGACCATTTCCCGGTTTCGATAGACATCACGTTCTAAGCGGCTCCTGTTATTCCACCGCGACTTCACCTATATTATGGGCATGAGACCGATCGCGATCACGCTTGCCGCCCTTGCTCTCTCCGCCGCGCCAGCGATGGCGCAGGAGACGGACGGGAAGTCTGTGGACGAAGGGTTCAGCCTGCTTGAAGAGGGCGCGAAGATCATCATGCGCTCCATGATCGACGAGATGGAGCCGGCGCTGAAGGACCTCCCGTTCGAGTTCGGTCAGGTCATCGGGGAAATGGAACCGATGCTGCGCGAACTGTCGGCGATGATCGGCGATATCGGCAACTACCACGCGCCGGAGATGATGCCGAACGGCGACATCATCATTCGCCGCAAGCTGCCGGGGGAAGAACGGACGCCCGACCCCGGCGAGGAAATCGAGATATAGGTCGCGCGTCCGGCGGTATCACTCGCCCACGACGGTTACCTTGCTCTGGGCGCCAAGCGCGTCGCAAAGCGATCCGAACCGCGACTGCGCGACTTCGCCGAACAGCGGCCGGGCGTCGGGGTTCAGCCGTAACTCCAGTATCTTCTTCTTTGGCCGCCAGACCAGTTCGCCCGCTTCCTCCGGCGATTTGACCGAGAACATCGCGCCGAAGCGCATCGCCTTGCCGAGCACTTCAGCCTCGCGGATCTGCGCGTCGCTCAGGAGTGCGAACAGCGGTTCCAGCCGCGATCCGGCACGCGAATTCTTGTAGCGGTGGAGAAGCGAGAGCCCGAGGAAGACCCGTTCCTGATGGCTGAGCCCGCCGAGATTGGCGCGCGTCGCGTTGTCGAAGCAGACCTCGGCCCGGTAGTCGGGGTGGGCGCGCCACGTCGTGTCATGCAGGAGGCAGGCGGCGCGGACGATGCGCAGCCTCTCGAAACTGGCATTGCGATAGAGCGGCACGATGAAATTGTAGAGCTTCTTGCCGAAGCCGGGCATCCGCGCCATGGTCCGTTCGGCGTGGCGGCAGGCCTCGATCAGCGGATCGCGCATCCTGAGCCGCTCTGGCATCTGTTCGTAAAGCAGACCCTCGCGGATGCCGTAGGATGACACGTCGATCTCTTTCGGCCGGAAGGTCAGGACAAGCTGGCGCAGCACCTGGGAAGCCAGCGGGACCAGTTCCATCCGCGCCGCCGATGTGCCGGTCCTTGCGCGCAGTGCCCCCAGGTCGTTCTCGCCGATCCAGTGCACCGTCTGCAAAAGCGCCTGCGGCCCCATCCGGTATTCGTGCAGGACCGTCATCGGATAGTCGCGCCGCGCCATGTCGAGCCGCGCGATTGCCCGCCATGAGCCGCCGACGAGATAGACGCGGTCGTGGCCGGTGCCCATCTCGGCTGCGAGGCGTTCCATGGTTTCCTTGATGTAGTTCGCGAGGCCCTTCTTGCCGCCGGCGACCTGTTGCAGCCGGAACGGGCCGAGCGGTGACGTTACCCGCCGCCCGACCTTGCCGCCCGAAACCTCGGCCAGTTCCATTGAGCTGCCGCCGATGTCGCAGACAAGGCCTTCCGCCTCGGGCCAGCCCAGAAGCACACCCTGCGCCGAAAGCCGCGCCTCTTCCATTCCGTCGATGACCCAGAGCTTCAGGCCGGTTTCCCGCTCCACCTCGGCGCAGAACTCCTCTCCGTCGCTCGCTTCGCGGAC
Source organism: Alphaproteobacteria bacterium (assembly GCA_030429495.1). Taxonomy (GTDB): domain Bacteria; phylum Pseudomonadota; class Alphaproteobacteria; order Rhodobacterales; family Rhodobacteraceae; genus Albidovulum. The sequence continues at coordinate 94,148 of JAUIFH010000008.1, forward strand.
GGCGGCCGTCGCGACACAGGAAAGTGGGGGAAGCTGCATGCCCTCGGCAAGCAGCGCGAACCGTTTGAGCGCGCTTAGCGCGCGGACGCGACCTTGAGGGTTCAGGTATCCGGTCTGGGCCAGTCCCTGGCCGAGGCCGGCCATGACTTTCTCGTTGTAGAAATAGGCCGGGCTTCGCGCAGCGCCGTCAAAGACCACGAGACGGACTGAGTTCGAGCCGACATCGACTACGCCCACGCGTTCCAAGGCGCGGGCAGAGGGGTCGTCGAAAAGTGGCCGCCCGAATGGTCCCCATTCCTCGCTCAGCGCTCTGGCTTCCATCTCTTTCGCCCTCCGCCGTGGTCGCGTGTCGGTCTGCTCCGCCATCAAACCCTCATTCCGCCGTGTGCGCGAGCTTCGGGACATCCTTTGCCCCGGCTGAGCCACGGCCCGAAAGAGACGGGTTCTCCATGAAGAACCTGTGACAGTTGAAGAAGTCGTCCCGTCCTTCCGGCAGGTCGCGCAGGTAACGACCATCTGGGCGCAGGACCCAGCTCTGCGCCTCGTCGGCCAGGTTGGCGGCCATGATCTGGCTGACGATCTGTGCCTTCACCGTCGGGTTCGTGGCCTCCACCAGCGTCTCGACGCGGCGGTTGAGGTTGCGGCCCATCCAGTCAGCGGAGGAAAAGAACACCCGCGCCTGTTTCGAGGGCAGGCCGTGGCCATTGCCGAAGCACACGATTCGGCTGTGTTCGAGGAAACGCCCGACGATGGACTTCACGCGGATATTCTCGCTCAGTCCCTTGATGCCGGGGCGCAGACCGCAGATGCCGCGCACGACAAGCTGGATCTTCACGCCGGCCTGGCTGGCCGCATAGAGCGCGTCGATCACGTCGGATTCGATGACCGAGTTCAGCTTGGCCCAGATCTCGGCCGGCCGGCCCGCGCGGGCATGGTCGGCCTCGGCAGCGATCAACTCCAGAAGCCGCGCCTTGAGCGAGATCGGCGATATGGCGAGGTTTTCCAGCCCTTCGGGCTGAACATAGCCCGAGAGGTAGTTGAAAACCTTCGTCGCATCCCGGCCAAGCGCGGCATCGCAGGTGAAGAACGACAGGTCCGTATAGATGCGCGCCGTGATCGGGTGATAGTTGCCGGTGCCGTAGTGGGTATAGGTCACGAGGTTCTCGCCCTCGCGCCGGACCACCGTCGAGATCTTGGCATGGGTCTTGTAGTTGATGAAGCCGTAGACGACATGCGCGCCCGCGCGTTCCAGCCGGCGCGACTGACGGATATTCGCGGCCTCGTCGAAGCGGGCCTTCAGCTCTACCAGCGCGGTCACTGACTTGCCGCTTTCGGCGGCATCGCAAAGCGCCGCCACGATCGGGCTGTCCTGCGAAGTGCGGTAGAGCGTCTGCTTGATCGCCAGCACGTTCGGGTCCGCCGCCGCCTGGTTGAGGAAGCGGATGACCATGTCGAAGGTCTCGTAGGGGTGATGCAGCAGCATGTCCTTCTGGCGGATCGCCGCAAACATGTCGCCTTCGTGGTCCTGCACGCGTTCCGGCACGCGCGGCGTGAAGGAAGGCCATTGCAGGTCGCGGCGGCTGTCCAGCACCAGTTCCTTCAGGTCGGCCATCCCGACCATCCCCTTGACCTCGACCACTTCATCCGTGGCGACGCCAAGCTCCTCCATGATCAGCGCGCGCAGGCCCTCGGGCGCGCCGGCGGTGATCTTCATGCGGATGACTTGCCCCCGCCGGCGGCGTTTCAGCGCGGTCTCGAACTCCCGCACCAGATCCTCGGCCTCGTCCTCGACCTCAAGGTCGCTGTCGCGCAGCACCCGGAAGGAGCAATGACCGGTATCGCGGTAGCCCGGGAAGAGCGAGCCGAGATGGAGAAGAAGCAACTCCTCCATCGGCAGGAACCGCTTGCCGCCGGGAAGCGCCACGAACCGGGCGATCTGCTGCGGGATCGGCAGCAGCGCCTGAAGCCGGCGCCGGTCGGTGGCGCGCTCAAGCTCCAGCGCGAGGCAGAAGCCGGTATTGGGGATGAACGGAAACGGATGCGCCGGGTCGATCGCCAGCGGCGACAGGACCGGGAAGACCTTGTTGAGGAAGTAGTCGGCCAGAAAAGCTTCGTCCCGGCGCGTCAGCTTCGACCGGGTCAGAAGCGCGATCCCCTCGGCCTCCAGTTCCCGCTTCATCTTGTTCCACACGGTCTGCTGCGTCGCCATCAGCCGGCGTGCATCGGCATTGATGAGCGCGAGTTGCTCGGCGGGGGAGAGGCCATCGTCGGAGGGCAGCAGATTGCCCTCGCGCGTCAGTTCGCGAAGCCCGGCGACGCGGACGGTGTAGAATTCGTCAAGGTTCGTCGCCGAGATCGACAGGAACCGCAGCCGTTCCAGAAGCGGAACGCGCGGGTTGCGCGCCTCGTCGAGAACGCGCCAGTTGAAGGCAAGCCAGCTCAATTCACGATTGAAGAAGCGTTTCGGTCCGGTGACGCCCGCTTCGGGCAGGGCCACGGGGGCGGGGAAGGGGGCTTTCAGGAAGTCTGCCTGGGTCATTCTCGGCTTCTGTGCGGCTGGTGGGCGAACCTTGCGACGGGTAATGCCATCATTGCTTGTCGCGGTTCAAGGAGTCCAGAACGTCAGCCGCCAGCGCCCGCGTGACCGGCCCGCCAAGCGCAAGCGAGCGGGCGTCGAGATCCGCGACAAGCTGTCGCGCGGCAGCGAAGGACCGATCCATGCGCCGCACCAGCCACGGGATAAGGCCCGGCGCCACGCCAAGCTGGCGGTCGGCGAACAGTTTCACCAGTACCACCGAAAGCAGCGCATCGTCGGGCGGCAGCAGATGCGCCACGGTCGTCGCCTCCATGCGGCTGGCGAGGTCCGGCAGGATCAACCCCCAGCGCGCCGGTGTCGTCCGGGCGGTGACCAGCAGCGGCGCGCGCGCCGCCGACAGGTGGTTGTGCAGGTGAAAAAGCGCCTCTTCCGCGGCAGGTGTGCCGGCGATCCGGTCGGCATCCTCGACGACAAGCGCGCGCGGCTCCGGCAGTGCCCTCTGTGGCAGTTCCACGGCAGGTATCACGCGCGCGCCGCAATCGCCGGCCCAGACCTGTGCCAGATGGCTCTTGCCCGCGCCTTCTGGCCCGATCAGGAGCATCTTGCCATTCGGCCAGTCGCCTGCGTCAAGCGCGGCGAGGGCCAGCGCGTTCGCCGGCGAGACGAAGAAATCCTCACGTCCCAGTGCGGGGCGCACTGGCAGGTCGAAGGCCAGCTGTCGTGACATCTATTCGGCGTCCTCGCCCTCGAGGCCGCGATAAAGGCGGCTGCCCAGATATTGCGAGACGCCGAACCGCGCGAGCACGCCGATCGCGGCGGCCACCGGCACCGCGACCAGCATCCCGACAAAGCCGAAGACCGTCCCGAACGCGGACAGGGCAAAAAGCAGCCAGACCGGATGCAGCCCCACGGACTTGCCGACCAGGCGGGGTGTGATGACGTTGCCTTCAAGGAACTGGCCGGCGGCGAAGATCGCTGCGACCACACCGATCGACAGCCAGTCACCCCAGAACTGGAACAGGGCGAGCCCGATCGCAAGCGCGCCCCCGATGAGCGCGCCAACATAGGGGATGAAGGTGATGAGCCCGGCTATCGCGCCGACGATCAGGCCGAAATCAAGACCGGCCACCATCAGCGCGACCGAATAGAACGTGCCGAGGATCAGGCAGACCGACACCTGGCCGCGCACGAAACCGGCAAGCACCCGGTCGATGTCCCGCGACAATGCGCGGACCGTCTCGCGGTGGTCGCGGGGCAGCAGCCCGTCGATCCGCGCGACCATGTTGTCCCAGTCCAGCAGCAGGTAGAAAGCGACCACTGGCACGACGACGATGAAGACCACGGCGTTGATCACCGAGAGCGCCGAGGTCAGCAGCCCCTGCGCCAGTTCCGCGCCGCGCGACTGGATCGTCTTGCCGACCGCGTTGAGCGTGTCGCGCAGCACGCTTTCCTGATCCATGATCGAGGGGAACTTGGCCGTGAGGAAGCCCTGAAGCTCACCGAAGATGGTGGGCGCGGCGTTCACGAGGCCGACGAGCTGGCGCACCAGCATCGGGACGATCAGGAGCGCGAGCAGCACGAAGATCAGGAGTGCCACGACCGAGATCACCGAGGTCGCCGAGGTCCGGCTCATGCCCATGCGTTCCAGCCGGTCGGCGACGGGGTCGAGGAAATAGGCGATCGCGCCGCCGACGATGAAGGGCAGGATGACGTTGCCAAGGCCCCAGAGTGCGCCGAAGAACACTGCCGCCGCGATACCCCAATATGTCGCCTGTTGCCGGACCGGCAATGCCATCGCTATCTCCTTGCTTGCCGCCAGTCATGGCGCAAGCGCGGGTCCGGTGCAAGCTGCGCACGCCGCGAATGCGACTAAGACGGCGTGAGGCGCGGACAGGGGCCGGGAATCGGCTTTCCCTTGCGCAGAATCGGCAGGTCGCTATCCTGCGGCGCAACACGAGGTTGCCGCAGTGCAGAAACATACCGATTTCGCCGAGTTCACAGAGATCACGCCAACGGCGGGGATTGATGCATCGCGCCACGGCTGGCGCGCGAAATGCCTGCAACGCTTGATCCGTATCGACCTGCCGGTTCCGAAGACCGTCGCCTTGCCCTGCGACACGGTGCGCGCGATTGCCGCCGGCCAGCTTCCAGACGTGGAACGGCTTGCCGCGATGTTCGACGGTGTCCTCGTCTCGGTCCGGCCCAGTCCGGCCAATCCCGAATGGGGCGGGCCGGGAACCGTCCTGAATGTCGGCATGAATGACGAGAAGCACGCGCAGCTCGCGCGCGACCACGGGCAGGCCTTCGCCGACGCCACCTATCTCGGCTTCGTGCAATCCTACGCGATCCATGTGGCGCGGCTCGATCCCGACATGTTTGCCGCCGAACCTTCCGCCAAGGCGCTTGCCGATGCTCTGGCCGCCTACGAGGACGAGATGGAGGAGACGTTCCCGCAATCGCGCGCCCGGCAGATCACCGAGGTCATGCGTTCCATGGCCCGCGCCTGGGAAGGGACGACCGCCCGGCTGCTGCGCGAGGCGAAGGGAGCGCCGAGCGATGCCGCGCTTGGCCTCGTGGTGCAGGAAATGGCCCAGCGGTTCGGGCCGGGCCTTGCCGGCGAAGGCTCCATCCAGTTGATCGAAAGCGTGACCGGCGCGCCGCAGGTGACCGGCCGCTTTCGGGGCTACAATCCGGCGGACCGCAAGGCGGAAGAGACCCTATTCCTCGTCCGGGATCCGCGCGGCCGGTCCCTGGAGGAAGCCGCCGGCGACGTGTTTTCCGAACTCAAGGTCCACTGCGCCAATTGCCGCGCGCGGTTGCGCGAGGAGATGCAGATCGAATTCGCGCTTGAAAACGGCGCGCTCAAGGTCATTGACGCGGTCCGTGTGCCAAGGTCGTCGCGGGCGGCGGTCCGGGTCGCGGTGGCGCTTTCGAAAGAGGGCATCATCAGCCGCGAGGACGCGATCCTGCGCGTGGAACCCCATGCCCTGTCCGAGCTGCTGCACTATCAGGTCGACCCGCGCGCGCCGCGCGAGAGGGTCGTTACCGGCATCGCCGCAAGCCCCGGCGCCGCTTCGGGCAGGATCGTCTTTTCCGCCGCTGCGGCACAGGCATCCGCGGCGCGCGACGAACGCTGCATCCTGGTCCGGCGCGAAACCGCGCCCGAGGATATTCGCGGAATGCACGCGGCGGTCGCGGTTCTTACCGAACGCGGCGGCATCACCAGCCACGCCGCCGTCATCGCGCGCGGGCTGGGCCTGCCCTGCATCGTCGGCGCGTCGGACATCAGCATCAATGCGCGCGACAAGATCCTGACGGCGAAAGGCGGCAGGACCTTCCGCGAAGGGGACGTGATCACCGTGGACGGCACGACCGGCGACGTGCTTGCGGGCCAGGCCGAGATGCTGGAGCCCGCGCTCGACGAATGGTTCACGACGCTGCTGCACTGGGCCGACAATGTCCGCGACATCGGCGTGCGTGCCAATGCCGACACGCCCGACGACGCCCGCACCGCGCGCATGTTCGAGGCCGAGGGGATCGGCCTGTGCCGGACCGAGCACATGTTCTTCGACGAGGATCGCCTGACGGTGATGCGCGAGATGATCTTCGCCGACACGGCGAGGGACAGGAAAGTCGCGCTTGACCGGCTATTGCCCATGCAGCGCGCCGATTTCATAGCGTTGTTCGACATCATGGCGGGACTGCCGGTCTGCATCCGCCTGTTCGACCCGCCCCTGCATGAATTCCTGCCGCATGACCGCGAGGGGATGCGCGAACTGGCCGAGGCGCTGGACCGGCCGCTTTCCGAGGTGATGCGCAGGGTCGAGGCGCTGTCGGAATTCAACCCCATGCTCGGGATGCGCGGGGTGCGGATCGGCGTGACAGTGCCGGAAATCTACGAGATGCAGGCACGCGCGATCTTCGAGGCGGCGGTGGAGGCATCGCGGCGCGGTGCCGCCGTCGTGCCCGAGGTGATGATCCCGCTGGTTTCGGCCAAGCGCGAGGTCGAACTGGTCAAGACCCGGGTCGACGCCGTGGCGGCCGCCGTGCGCAATGCCTCCGGCGTCGACTTCGACTACCGCCTCGGTGTGATGGTCGAGACGCCGCGCGCGGCGCTCCGCGCGGGCGAGATCGCGCACCACGCTGCCTTCCTTTCGTTCGGCACGAACGACCTGACCCAGATGACCTATGGCCTGTCGCGCGACGATGCCGGTCGCTTTATGGGCGACTACGTTCAGAAAGGGGTCTACCCAGAGGACCCGTTCCACGTTCTTGACGAGGACGGCGTCGGCGAACTCTTGCTCATCGGAAGCGCCCGAGGACGCCAAATACGACAAGATTTGACGCTTTCTGTCTGCGGTGAGCACGGTGGAAACCCGGCTTCGATAGCATTTTGTCGCAGGTGCGGCTTCGATTATGTCTCCTGCTCGCCATTCCGCGTGCCTATTGCGCGACTGGCCGCGGCGCATTTCGCGTTGCGCGATCAGCAGGAATTCGCAGGAAATAGCTAAGAAACAAGCGCTTGCCGGGTGATCCGGAGTCGGGAAACCGCCATTGTGAAGTTTCCTGATTGGAAACACAACCGGTAGGTGAATGCGGCATTGTTGCAAATTTGCCGCAAGGGTGGACGCGCGGCCACGTTTGGGCTATGTCCGCCCCGTCAAAGCCTTGGGGGGCTGTGGCTCGACGAAGCAATTCGGGAAAGAACAATGTCAGTGCTGAAGTGCTGGACCGGGAGCGCGGTGCTGCTCCTCGCCCTCGCCGGAGGCGTGCATGCCGAGATGACGGTGAGCCAATCCAACGACCCGACGGCGGCGCTGGGTATGAACCTGACCGCGCTGCTCGGCCAGGAAAAGGCCGCTCTCGGGGCGGTCACGGGTGCGCGTCTGAAGACAATCGTGGCGCCGGCGGCGCCGAAGGCCAAATCGAAGGCCAAGACGAAGGCCGGTGAAACGGACATCGCCTATGACCGCGAATGGCTGGCCAGCCAGCCGGTCGCGAAGGGCGGCGAAGAATTTCAGTGCCTCGCGACCGCGCTTTATTTCGAAGCCCGTGGCGAAGGGGTCAAGGGACAGGCCGCCGTGGCAGAGGTCATCCTGAACCGGGTCGAAAGCCCGTCGTTCCCGAGGACGATCTGTGGCGTGGTCAACCAGTCCAACTCGCGTGGCTGCCAGTTTTCGTTCACCTGCGATGGCCGGCCCGAGCGGATCGGCGACCGTGGTGCATGGCAAGTCGCCGGAAAGATCGCCCGCGTGATGATCGACGGCGCGCCGCGCCGGCTGACCGACGGGGCGACCTACTTCCACACGCCGTCGGTGCGGCCGTCCTGGGCGAAGCGGTTTGAGAAGACCGCGAAGATCGGGCGCCACATCTTCTACCGCGCACCGCTTCAGACCGCGATGAACTGAGGCCGCAGGCGGGCCGGAAGGTGCCGCCTTCGGGCTTTCCGCGCGGGGTTCGCGCGCTATGATGCCGCGAACCGCCGCCCCGGAGTCCGAGATGTCCGACGAAATCCGCCTTGCCTTCGACCACCCGGAAGAACGTGCGAAGGCAATGGCGCCCGCCGATCCGGCTGATCGCCTGTCGTTGCGCGACCATATCGCGCTTGCCGATATCGGCGCCTTTCAGCAGGAGCGGGGGCAGGAACAGCGGCTGCGTTTTAACGTCGTCGTGGAGCTTCGTGCGCAAGAGGCGGCCGGGGACGATGTCGATCGAATACTCTCCTACGACCGCCTGACCGAGGCGATCGCCGCCGAACTGGCGGCCGAGCGGCTTAACCTTCTGGAAACGCTTGCGGAACGGATCGCCGACCGCATCCTCGCGGAGCCTCAGGCGGCCCGGGTGTTCCTGCGGATCGAGAAGCTTGACCGGGGTCCCGGCGCGCTTGGGGTGGAGATCGTGCGCAGCGGCGCGGCCGCCGTCACACTGGCAGGGAAAGCGCCGCCGCGACCGGTTCTGGCCTATCTCGACAATACCGCCACTGCCGCCCCGGACCTGCCCGCCCGACTTGATGCGCTCATCGCGGGGTCTGTGCCGCTGGTCCTCGTTGTCGGGTTGCCCGGCAGCAGCCGGCCGGTTGCCGGGAATGCGGTTTCGCAACGCCGCATCGACCTGCTCGCCATCGAACAGAACGCCTGGGCTTTGGCCGCGCGGGATGCGCGCCTGACGGTTGTCGGAACGCGGACGGAGCTTGACTGGGCGATGCGGCAGGGCAATCCGGTCGTCTGGGCACCTTCGAAGATCGTACTCGACACACCCGGCGCGCCGCAGGACAGCGCGGAGGGCATCGTTATGGCCTGCTGGCTAGCCGGCGAACTGTCTGCCGAAAAGCTTGTCGTTCACGGCGATGTTGCAATCCCGGCGGCTTGTCGCGTGTCGGTCACGCGCGGCTGACGGCGGCGCTTGCCAATCTTCGTCGTCATCGCCAAAACCGCGCCATGGACTATTTCCGCCCGCTCGCCATGACCGACCCCGTCCGACCGGCAGGGGCCTATCCGCTCGCCGGAGGATGGTGCTGGTTCGACCGGGTTGAGGTGCTGGCGCGCGAAGGGTCGCGCGGGGTGATCGCCGCCTCCGACCTGCCGTTGGACGTCCTTGACCGCCTCACAGCGCCGCGCGCACCGCTCGCAGGCCTCTCCCTCGACGCACCGCGCCTGATGGGGATCCTCAATGTCACGCCCGACAGCTTCTCTGATGGCGGCCGCTTCCGCGCGCCCGATGCCGCCTTGTCCCACGCCCGGGCGATGGTCTCGGCCGGGGCCGACATCCTCGATATCGGCGGAGAAAGCACGCGCCCCGGCTCCGGCGAAGTCGATGTGGAGGAGGAGACCGCCCGCACCAGCCCCGTCATCGCGGCGTTGAAGGAGCGCGGCGTTGAAACCCCGATCTCCATCGACACGCGCAAGGCCGGCGTCGCCAGTGCCGCCCTCGATGTCGGGGCGGAAATCGTCAATGATGTTGCGGCTTTGCGCTATGATCCTCAGCTTGCGGGCCTGGTCGCTGAACGGGGCGTGCCGGTCTGCCTGATGCATGCGCAGGGTGACCCGGCGACGATGCAGGACGACCCGCGCTATGACAATGTTCTGCTCGATGTCTTTGATTTTCTTTCCGAAAGGATCGCTGCCGCCGAGGCGGCCGGTATCCCGCGTGACCGCATCACCGTCGATCCGGGTATCGGCTTCGGCAAGACGGTCACGCATAACCTCGCCCTGATCCGCGGGCTGTCGCTTTTTCACGGGCTTGGCTGCGCGGTTCTCCTCGGCGCGTCGCGCAAACGCTTCATCGGCACGATTGGCGGGGCCGATAAGGCGGATGACCGCGTTCCCGGCACGATCGCGGTGACGCTCGCCGGTGTCGCGCAGGGCGTGCAGATCCACCGCGTCCATGATACTCTTGAGGCAAAACAGGCGCTCCGTCTCTGGCAGGCGGTGACGCTGGGAGAACAAGCATGAGCAGGAAGCTATTCGGCACCGACGGGGTGCGGGGGACGGCGAATACCTACCCGATGACGGCAGAGATCGCGCTGCGCCTTGGCGCAGCGGCGGGGCGGTTCTTCCGCACCGACGGGCGCAATGGCCATCGGGTGGTGATCGGCAAGGACACACGGCTCTCGGGTTACATGATCGAGAATGCGCTGACCGCCGGCCTGACATCGACGGGCATGAACGTCCTCTTACTCGGCCCGGTTCCGACCCCGGCTGTGGGCTACCTGACGCGGTCGATGCGGGCCGATCTTGGCATCATGATATCTGCCTCGCACAACCATGCCCATGACAACGGGATCAAGTTCTTCGGCCCCGACGGGTTCAAACTGTCGGACGAGGCCGAGGCAGAGATCGAGAGTATCCTCTCGGGCGAGATCGCGCTGGCGCAGCCGCAGAATATCGGGCGGGCCAAGCGGATCGACGACGGGCTTGGCCGCTATGTCGAATACGCCAAGACGACCTTCCCCGCGCGGGGGCAGCTTTCCGGCCTCAAGGTCGTGGTCGACTGTGCCAACGGCGCCGCCTACAAGGCCGCGCCCGAGGTGCTGTGGGAACTTGGCGCCGATGTCATTCCCGTAGGGGTCAGCCCGAACGGCTTCAACATCAACGATAAATGCGGCTCCACCCACACCCAGACCGCGGCGGAGGCCGTGGTCGCGCACGGCGCCGATCTTGGGATCAGCCTCGACGGCGATGCCGACCGGGTGATGATCCTGGATGAGAACGGGCAGGTGGCCGACGGCGATCAGATCATGGCGCTTTTCGCCGCGCGCTGGGCCGAGGCGGAGCGCTTGCGGGGTGGCGCGCTCGTCGCGACGGTCATGTCCAATCTCGGGCTGGAGCGGTTCCTGTCGGGTCGTGGCCTGAGGCTCGAACGCACCGCCGTCGGCGACCGCTACGTCGTCGAACGGATGCGCGAGGGCGGGTTCAACCTTGGTGGCGAGCAGTCCGGCCATATCGTGATGACCGACTACGCGACCACGGGCGACGGGCTGATCGCGGGGCTTCAGTTTCTTGCCGCGATCGCCGAGACCGGCCGGAAAGCTTCCGAGCTTGTCCGCCAGTTCGACACCGTGCCGCAGATGCTGAAGAACGTGCGCTACGGCGCGGGGAAGGAACCCCTGTCGGCCGCCGCCGTCAAGGCCGCCATCTCGGGCGCGGAGGCGCGGCTGAACGGAAACGGCCGCCTGCTGATCCGCAAGTCGGGGACGGAACCGCTGATCCGCGTCATGGCGGAGTCAGAGAACGAGGCGCTCTTGTCCGAGGTCGTGGGCGAGATCGTCGCGGCGGTCGAGGCGGCGGTCTGAGGTATGGGTCGCATTCCCTCCGATTGCGGCCGATGCGCGGCGCCAACGCCCCCGAGATTTCGTGTTCCGGCCATGTTTCCGGCACCAAACCCTGCCATCATGACCCTAAGCGGCCGCTTGGCCGCGCGGGGGCAAGGAGAAGGGTAAGATGATCGAGCTTCTTTTTTCCGCCTGTCTCATCGGGTCAGACGACTGCCGGGACATGTCACTGCTCTACGACAGCCAGGACGTTTCGATGATGGCTTGCATGATGCGGGGCCAGACCGAACTGGCGCGCTGGCAGGTTGAGCACCCGAACTACCGGATCGCGCGGTTCACCTGTCACGTGGCCGGCGCGGGCAAGGATATCTGAGCGTCAGGGGCCCGTTTCCGGGCCCCCGTCGTAAGGATCAGTTCCGCGACTTGTCGACCATCTTGCCCTTGGAAATCCAGGGCATCATGGCGCGCAGTTTCTCGCCGACCTGCTCGATCTGATGCTCGTCGTTCAGGCGACGGGTCGCCTTGAAGAACGGCTGGCCGACCGAATTTTCCTGCATGAAGTCACGCACGAACTTGCCGGTCTGGATGTCGGTCAGAACCGCCTTCATCCGAGCCTTGGTTTCGTCGTAAGGCAGGATGCGCGGGCCCGAGACGTACTCGCCATATTCGGCGGTGTTCGAGATCGAGTAGTTCATGTTCGCGATGCCGCCTTCGTAGATCAGGTCGACGATCAGCTTCACCTCGTGCAGGCACTCGAAATAGGCCATTTCGGGCTCGTACCCGGCTTCCACCAGCGTTTCGAAGCCCATGCGGATCAGTTCGACAAGGCCACCGCAAAGTACGGCCTGCTCACCGAAGAGGTCGGTTTCGCATTCCTGACGGAAGTTCGTCTCGATGATGCCCGAACGGCCGCCGCCGATGGCCGAGCAGTAGGAGAGGCCGATTTCCATCGCCTTGCCGGTCGCGTCCTGGTGGACGGCCACCAGGCAGGGTACGCCACCGCCCTTGACGTATTCGCCGCGCACCGTGTGGCCGGGGCCCTTCGGCGCCATCATGATGACATCGACGCCGGCTTTCGGCTCGATCAGGCCGAAATGCACGTTGAGGCCGTGGGCGAAGGCAATGGCGGAGCCTTCCTTCAGGTTGTCATGCACGTATTTCTTGTAGGTCTCAGCCTGCAGTTCGTCCGGCATGGTGAACATGATCACGTCGCACCAGGCGGCCGCCTCGGCGATGCCCATGACCTTCAGGCCTTCCTTCTCGCACTTGGCGGCGGAGGGGGAGCCTTCACGCAGCGCGATGACCACGTTCTTGGCGCCCGAGTCGCGCAGGTTCAGCGCATGGGCGTGACCTTGCGAGCCATAGCCGAGAATGGCGACCTTCTTGTCCTTGATGAGGTTGATATCGCAGTCGCGATCATAATAGACGCGCATCGGGCGTTCCTTTCTTCGTTTCTGGTGGTGAGCATAAGGCGAGGGCAAAGAATTCCCGTGCAAAGTTTGACGAATTTTATAAGTTCTGAGATAAATCATTCGCAATTTTATACTTATAAGAAAATATCATGCAGATCGATGACACAGACCGCCGTATTCTGCGCCAGCTTCTGGCCGAGCCGGGCCTTGCCACCGCCGATCTGGCGGAACGGGCAGGCGTGACGGCGGCCACCTGCTGGCGGCGGTTGGAAAAACTGACGGATGCGGGCGTGCTAAAGGGCCAGCACGCAATCATCGACTGGCGCGCACTCGGCTGGGCGGTCGAGGTCTCGCTTCGCTTCACCCTCGACAAGACCAATCCGCGCGCCTTCGATGAATTCCTGGACGCCGCCCGCGAGGTGCCCGAGGTGATCGAGATTCAGACCTTCCTCGGCCGCGTCGATATTCGCCTCAATGTCATCGCGCGCGATATGGGCCACTATCAGGAGGTCTATCGCGACCGCATACTGACCCTGCCACACATCACCGATATCGAAAGCCTGATGCTCGTCTCGACGATCAAGGAAACCGGGAGCCTGCCGCTGTGACCGATCTCGACGATACCGACCGGGCCATTCTGCGCGCCCTCGTCGCTGACGCCACCCAAAGCGCCGGTGCCGTCGGTCGCGCGCTCGGCCTGTCGCAGCCCTCGGCGTGGCGGCGCATCCGCAGGCTGGAGGAGGCAGGTGCTCTCGCCGGACGCCGCGTCGATCTCGACGCCGAGCGGCTTGGCTTCGGTGTCACCGTCTTTCTCGGCATCAAGCTTGCCACCAAGGGCCGCGTCAGCCTTGAGGATTTCGAACGCGCCGCGACCGCCATCCCCGAAGTCCAGACCGTCCAGCACGTCCTCGGCCTCTTCGACTACCGGCTTCGCGTCACCGCCCGCGACCTGGCCGATTTCGAACGCGTCCTGCGCCGTCGGATCATGACCCTGCCCGGTGTTGGCAACGTCGAGGCCAATGTGCTCTTATCCGAGGAACGGCGGCCGGGCCCGATTGGCTGAGGCGGGGGATGGATCGTGAAGTACTATCATTTGTACGCGGATGAGACCGGGGAAAGCCGCTGGAACGATGTCGATGTCGGCGTGAAGGAGCGCACGTTCGCACCCCCGGCGAAGGCGATCGAAATCTCTGAACCGGTCCGCGCGGGCAAGATGCTGTTTCTCAGGCTGCGGGCCGGCTGGGATGAGCCTGCCCATGTGAGCCCAATCCCGCAGACGTTGGTTTGCCTGCGCGGCACGGCTGTCGTCACGGCAAGTGACGGAACTGAACGAACGATAGGGGCCGGCACTGTGTGGCGCATGGAAGATACTACCGGTAAGGGACACCATACGCGGGTCCTCGACGGCGAGGATTTCGAATGCGTCATCGTTCAACATGTCTGAACTCTCCACCTGAAATACATTACTGAGGACACGCTCCATGCCTGCGCTACTGCCCAATATCGATCCGGACGGACTTGAAGAGTTTTCGGTCGTCTTCACCGACCGCTCGCTCAACCATATGAGCCAGCAGTTCCAGGGCGTGATGCGGGATGTCTCGTCCATGCTGAAAGAGGTCTACAACGCTGATGCGGTGGCTTTGGTGCCGGGGGGCGGGTCCTATGCGATGGAATCCGTCGCGCGCCAGTTCGCGTCTGGCAAGCGCGCGCTGATCGTGCGGAACGGCTGGTTCTCCTACCGCTGGACCCAGATATTCGAGGCGGGCGGCTTCGCGGGCGAAACCCACGTCGCCATGGCCCGGCGCGCGGGGAACGAGCCGCAGGCCCCCTTCGCACCCGCGCCGATCGAGGAAGTGGCGAAAACCATCCGCGAGGTGAGGCCCGACGTGGTCTTCGCGCCGCATGTGGAAACGGCTTCCGGCATGATTCTGCCCGACGGCTATCTCAGGGCGCTGGCCGATGCCGCGCATGACGCGGGCGCGCTGTTCGTCCTCGACTGCATCGCTTCGGGCTGTGCCTGGGTCGACATGAAGGCGACGGGTGTCGACGTCCTCATCTCCGCCCCGCAGAAGGGCTGGTCGGCCTCGCCCTCGGCCGGGCTCGTGATGATGAGCGCCGAGGCGGAAAAGCGGATGGAGGGAACCAATTCCTCCAGTTTTGCGATGGATCTGAAGAAATGGCGGTCGATCATGGCGGCCTACGAGAATGGCGGTCACGGCTATCACGCGACGATGCCCACGGACGCGTTGAAAGCCTTTCGCGATACGATGGTCGAGACCAGGGACTACGGCTTCGAGAAGCTGCGCGAGGCGCAATGGGCGCTTGGCAATGCGGTGCGGGCGGAACTTGCCGGGCGCGGGATCAAGTCGGTCGCCGCAGACGGGTTCGGCGCGCCGGGGGTCGTGGTCAGCTTCACCGACGATCCCGACATCCAGGCCGGCAAGAAGTTCGCCGCGAACGGCGTGCAGATCGCGGCGGGCGTTCCCCTGCAGGTCGGCGAGGGCGATGGCTATCGCAGCTTCCGGATCGGGCTTTTCGGTCTCGACAAGCTCTATGATGTCGAGGGGACCGTCGCGCGGGTGAAACGCGCGCTGGACGCTGCGGGGCTCTGACCCCTCAGCGCATGCCGAGTCCGGCCTTCATCAGGGTCTTGCGCACTGGGCCCAGCGAGTAGAGTGCATTGAGCGCACCTGCCCGAAGGTCCCTGAGCGGCCGGGCCGAGAGCATCGAGGTCCGATTCAGAAGATCGATCCCCATGACCCGCGCCTTGACCTCGGGCCAGCGGCGGCGGTGATAGGCCGTCAGCATCGCCCGGTCGCCAAGCCGGTCGGGCGCGGCTTTCGCAAGCTCCAGAAGGCAGCCGAGATCGGCAAGCGACATGTTCAGCCCCTGCGCGCCGATCGGTGGCACGACATGCGCCGCTTCGGCGATCAGCGCCGTGCGTTCGGCCTCGAACCTCTCGGCGATCTGGGCGATCATCGGCCAGACCGACCGCCGCGTGACCAGCTTCAGCGGACCGAAGAGACCGGCGGAACGTGCGAGCATCTCAGCCTCGAAGTCTGGGACGGGCAGCGCGGCAAGGCGTTCTGCCTCGGGCCCGCGCTCCATCCAGACGACGGCGGAGCAAGGCTGGCCGTCGCGATCCGGCAGCGGCACCAGCGTGAACGGCCCACCCGTCCGGTGGATTTCGGTCGAGACATTCTCGTGCGGGATCGGATGGGTGACGGCAAAGGCCAGCGCCTTCTGACCGTAACGCATCGTCTTCACGCCAATCCCCACGGCCTCGCGCACCGGGCTGGCGCGGCCGTCTGCGGCCACGATCAGACGCGCGGCAACCGTCGCACCGTCCGAGAGGGTTACGCGCGCCTCGGTTTCGCGGGCGAGAAGCGATCGCGTCGCGATACCAGGGCGGAAATCTATGTTGGCCAACTCGTCGATCCGGGCCACGAGTTCGCGACGCAAAAGCCAGTTGGGGAAGTTCCAGCCGAACGGCTCCTCGCCGATCTCGGCCGCGTCGAAGTCCTTGACGATGCGGGCCTCCGGCACCTCGCCCCCGGCATCGACGATGCGCATGACCTTTAACGCCGCTGCATTGGGCGCGAGGCGGGACCAGAGGCCGGCATCCTCCAGCACCTTACGGGCGGGTTGCAGGAAGGCGGTCGTGCGCATGTCCGCGCCGGCGTCGTCCTCTTCCGTCACCGGCGGGGCGGGATCGGTGCAGATCACCGAAAAGCCGGCCGCGCCGAAGGCCGCCGCGGCGGTCAGTCCGGCGACACCGCCGCCGGAAATCAGCACATCTGTCTTCTCGCGCATGGCCATCCCTCCGTTCGCCGCGACCATAGACCCGGTCGCGCCCGGCGTCCAAGGGGCAAGCGGTCGCGGGGCTACTTGCCGAGCGTGATCGCGATCAGCGTCAGGAAGATCGCGGGCACCGTGGCCAGAGCGGTCAACCCGAGCGCCACGAGCCCCCACGTCTTCACCGCGAGGACCAACGCGGTCAGCAGGATGACGAGGAAGTAGAGGATGTTGTCCCGCGTGCCGTGGACAAGGTCGCGGGCGATCCAGCCGAAGACAGGGATCGAGTAGTACCGGGGCAGGCGCCCGGCATCGGGCGTGGCGGTCATGGCGTTCTCCTGTTCGCTGCGAAGCGAGGTAGGGCCGATGACGCCGGGTCTCAATCGGTCGGAATGTCGCGCGGCGGGGCGTCGCAGCGCGGGGCGGATCAGGGCCGCAGCCGTTTCAGGAACGCGCCGAGATCGTCGGTATGATGGTGGATATGCGGCGCTGGGTCTGGTTCCGGCGCGACGTGGACGGTACGCATTCCCATCGCATGAGGCGCGGCGAGGTTGCGGGGATCGTCCTCGAACATGGCCGCACGCGCCGGGTCGATGCCGGCGCGTCCGAAGATCGTCTCGAAGGCGGCGCGCTCGGGCTTCGGGAGGAAGCCGGCGTGCTCGACGCCGAAGATGGCGTCGAAAGCCCCGTCAAGCCCACGCGCCGCCAGCACCCGTTCGGCATAGGGCCCGGAGCCGTTGGTGTAGACGAACCGCCGGCCGGGCAGCGCCGTGATCGCACCGCGCAGCCGCGGGTCTGGATCGAGGTGGTCGAGCGAGATGTCGTGGACATCGGTGAGGTAGGGCGTCGGGTCGACGTCATGTTCATGCATGAGTCCCGCCAGCGTCGTCCCGTAAAGCTGCCAGTAATGCGCCCGAAGGCGGTCCGCCTCCTCGCGCGGCACGCCGAGCGCATCCATCACATAGGCCGTCATCCGGACTTCGATCTGGTCGAACAGCCGGGCCGCGGGCGGGTAGAGCGTGTTGTCGAGGTCGAAGACCCAGGCCTCGACATGATGGAAATCACGGTGTGGCATGGACGCGAGACTACGCATCCGACCGGGCCTTCGCAATGGAGCGGGTTGTCATGCCCGGCGGGCCGTCCTAGGCTCTCGCGCCGTCTCCTTACGGGATGACGGCGCGGAAGGGGGGATCATGCAGAAGGACGCCTATACGCTCATCCTCGAGGCGATCGACGGCGGCGTCTACCGGCCGGGGGATCGTCTTGTCGAGGCGGAGCTGGCCGAAAGGTTCGGCGTATCGCGCACGCCGGTGCGCGAGGCGCTGCAGCGGCTGGAAACGCAGTCGATGCTGGCGCGGGACGGCCGCTCGCTCATCGTGGCCTCGCTCGACCACAACCAGCTAGCGGAGCTTTACGTCGTGCGCGCGGAGCTTGAGGGCCTTGCTGCGCGGCTCGCGGCCAGGCACGCTGCCCCCGAAGAGATCAAGGTCCTCGCCGACATGGTTGAGGACGACCGCACGCATCTTGACGATCCGGCTGCGCTGAGCCGTGCGAACCGGCGGTTCCACAAGCAAATACATCTGGCATCGCACAACCGCTACCTTGTGCAGCAGCTCGACCTCGTCCACCGCTCCATGGCGCTTCTCGCGACCACGTCGCTGGCGGCCGAGGGGCGCGGGACGGCGGCGCTGGCCGAACATGAGGCGATCGTCCGCGCGATCGCGGCCGGCGATGGCGATGCGGCCCAGCAGGCGCTCCGCTCACATATCTCCAAAGCCTTCGAAACACGGCTGAAACTCGATGCCGGGGCGGCGCGAAGCGGCGGCGATAGCTGACCCGAGTGTCCGCTCCGGCCGGGCCGGCGGATGGGGGCCGTCGGCAGGCGGCACAAGGCGAATCCGCGGCCGGGTCGCGAATGCGGGTTGGGGCAGGGTGGCCGGGGCCGCGTCCGCCGGGATATCGACCGGATCGGTCAGCAGCAGGACCGGAAGCAATTCAGCCGGGTCCGACTGCGCGGCGACGACACCGTGGGCGGTCTTGTCCCAGAAGAACGGCCGCGTGACCCATTCGTAAAGCGCCTTGTAGGACGACAGCGCCGAAAGCGGAAAGTAGACATGCATCGTCGGCACCCATTTCTTCAGGTGCCGGTGCTCCGGCCCGCAGACGGCCCAGAACCCGACCGCCATCGTCAGCACCTCGGTCGCCGCGAAAAGGCCGGCAAGCGTGAGCATCAGCCAGAACGGCATCAGGCCCGACAGCGGGTGCGGCAGGCCAAGAAGCAGCAGCCAGAAGGACCACAGGACCGGTAGGAAAATCGACTGCGACAGCGTGCCCAGAAGCAGGATCTGGACGCCGACGAACCGCTTCGCGCCAAGATCGCGCCAGAGCCGCCGGGGGGAGCGCATGTGGCAGGCCCAGGTCATCGCGAAACCCTTCTGCCAGCGCGACCGTTGCCGGATCCATGCCATCGGACGCGCGTTCGGTTCTTCCTCGGTCACCGTGTTGATGACTTCGGTGCGGTAACCGTGGCGCGCGATCCTGAGACCGAGATCGGCATCTTCCGTGACGTTGTGGGCATCCCAGCCACCAAGCGCCTCCAGGACGTCACGGCGGAAGAAGAGCGTGGTGCCGCCAAGCGGGACGACGAAGCCGAGCCGGGCGAGGCCCGGCAGGAAGGCGCGGAACCAGGTCGCGTATTCGACCGCGAAGCAGCGCGTCAGCCAGTTGTGCCCCGCATTGTAGAAGTCGAGTATGCCCTGAAGGCAGGCGACGTCCTCAGGGCATTCCGCAAAGCGCCGCACCACCTTGCGGACCTGCTGCGGTTCGGGCGCGTCCTCGGCGTCCCAGACCCCGATGATCGAGCCGCGGCAGAAATCCAGCGCGTAGTTCATCGCCCGCGGTTTGGTGCGGATCGGACCGTCAGGCACCGTGACGATCCGCATCCAGCGCGGCAGACCGCGACCCGCCAGCGCCGCGCGCGTCTGTGTATCCTCCTCCTCGACGACGAGGACGACGTCAAACAACTCCTTCGGATAGTCGATCCGCCCGAGGCGGCGGATCAGGCGGGGGGCAATGTCGTCCTCGTGAAACAGCGGCACCATCACGGAAACCATCGGCAGACGCGCCAGCGGTCTGGCGGGCGCAGGCCGGTTCGTGCGCGCCATTCGCCGGGTCCGCGCCTCGGCCGCGAAACAGGCGAGCTTCAGGACGCTGCACGCGATCAGCGTCAGCACCGCCCACGACGCAAGCAGGATGAAGGTCAGCGCCGGCGCGGCAAACGCGCCAATGGTCAGGGTGGCCAGCGCCGCGGCGGCGACGCGGCTTGCGATCCGCCCGTCCTGGCTGCGGCAGCTCTCGGCGTCGGGCACGCGGGTCTCCGCCCGGCGGATCAGTGCGGTCTGGCGCGCGTCGATCACCGCCTGAAGAATGTCCCTTTCGGGGGCAAGGGTCATCACGACGGCGCCGAAATCGGGCGGCAACTCCGCACGCATCCGGGCGAAATCCTCCGGCCGGGCGGTGGCGATGACGGTTGCGCCGCCGATCCGCCGCCAGGGCAGCACCCCGTGCGCCAGGCAGAACGCGGCGCCAAGCCGGTCGATGAGGCGCGTGTCGGCGCGTGCCGCGATCACGTCCACGGCCTTGGTGCCCCATTGAACCGATAGTGCGGCCATCAGGTCCGCCTCGTTCACCCAGCCGTGGGTCAGGAGGATGTCGCCAAGCCGCGCCTCCTCCCGCTCGCGCAGCGCGACGGCCTTGAGAAGGTTGCCCGGCTCCACCGCTCGCATGTCGAGCAGGATCTGACCGAGCGGGACGCGCGGCGGCCGCGTCGCTTGCGGCTGCTCCGGCGGGGCGGAGCCGATAGGATCGGGTTTCTGAACAAGGGCGAGGGCGGGCATAGTGGGTCCGGGCGCAGCTTTGCACCCGGAGACTCGAACGGTCGCGGTTAACGCCCGGTTAACAGGACAGAAATTCCCCGCGCTGAAGCCCAGTTCAGGCCGCGCGGCGCGCCTTCATCGCCTCCGCGAAGCGCTGGAACAGGTAGAAGCTGTCCTGCGGGCCGGGGCTCGCCTCCGGATGGTGCTGGACGGAAAAGACCGGGCGGTCGGCTAGCCGGATACCGCAGTTCGACCCGTCGAACAGCGAGATATGGGTCTCGATCACGCCTTCGGGAAGGGTCTGGGCGTCGACGGCGAAACCGTGGTTCATCGACGTGATCTCGACTTTGCCGGTCTCGACCTCCTTCACCGGGTGGTTTGCGCCGTGATGGCCGTGGTTCATCTTGATCGTCTTCGCGCCGAGCGCGAGGGCGAGCATCTGGTGGCCAAGGCAGATGCCGAAGACCGGCACATCGGTGGCCAGAACGCCCCGGATCATCGGCACGGCGTAGTCGCCGGTCGCCGCCGGGTCGCCCGGGCCATTCGACAGGAACACGCCCTCGGGATTGTGCGCCAGCACCTCCTCGGCGGTAGCGGTCGCGGGCAGGACGGTCACGTCGCAGCCCGCACTTGCGAGGCAGCGCAGGATGTTGCGCTTCGCGCCATAGTCCACCGCAACGACACGGAGCCCGTCACCCTCGCGCTTGCCGTAGCCCTCGGGCCAGGCCCAGCGGGTTTCGTCCCAGCGGTAGGATTGGGCGCAGGTCACGTCCTTCGCGAGGTCGAGACCGACAAGCCCGGACCAGGCCCGCGCCTTGGCGACCAGCGCGGCGATGTCGAAATTCCCGTCTGGGTCATGGGCAAGGGCCACATGCGGCGCGCCCTGCTGGCGGATCTCGCGCGTCAGGCGCCTTGTGTCGATGCCGCCGATGCCGATGCGGCCGCGCTTTTCCAGCCACTCGACAAGGTTGCCCGCCGCGCGCCAGTTCGACGGCTCCGTCGGGTCCCATTTCACCACCATGCCGGCGGCGACTGGGTCCGCAGTTTCATCATCCTCGGGCGTGACGCCGGTATTGCCGATATGGGGGAAGGTGAAGGTCACGACCTGTCCGGCATAGGAAGGATCGGTCATGATCTCCTGGTAGCCGGTCATCGCGGTGTTGAAGCAAAGCTCGGCCACGGTTTCACCGGTCGCGCCGAAACCGTGGCCGTAGAATACCGTGCCGTCCGCCAGTGCAAGGCAGGCGGTAGGTTTGGCGGATGTCCGGAGATCCGTGGGCATGGCGCGACTCCCGATGCACAAATCCCGCGGAACCTACGGGTGGATACCAGTGTGGTCAAGGGGCTGTGTTCGTTTTATATTATTGTTTAATAGCAATGATTTACAGATTTTTTCGTCGGTTGTGCCGGGCGGTGCTTCGGGCTATTGTGAGGCTTCGGAACTCATGGGGATGAAATATCCGATGGATATGCGTGAACGGATTGGCACGGCGCTGAAAGACGCCATGCGGTCCAAGGATGCGGCGCGGCTGTCGACGCTGCGGCTGATCAATGCGGCGATCAAGGACAAGGACATCGCGCTGCGCGGCGAGGGCGGCGAAGGTGTCGTCGCCGATACCGACCTGCTGGCCATTCTGGGCCGCATGGTCAAGCAGCGGCAGGAATCGGCGCGCGCCTACGAAGAGGGCGGGCGGCTTGAACTCGCGGAGAAGGAACTCGCCGAGATCACGGTGATCGAGGAATTCCTGCCCCGCCAGCTGTCGGACGAGGAGACGAGCGCCGCCATCGATACCGCGATCGCCGAGATCGGCGCGGCGTCAATCCGCGACATGGGCAAGGTGATGGCCGCGCTCAAGACGAAATACACCGGACAGATGGATTTCGGCGCCGTGGGCCCGATGGTCAAGGCGCGGCTCGGCTGAGGCCACACGCCCGGCCGCGCCGAAGCAGGGGGGCTGTCTGCCCCCCATTGCCCTGCGGGCAATTCCCCCCGAAAGTACTTTCGGACAGAAAGTGAGGTCCGCGTGCGGAACGCTCAGCGGGCGGCGGCGAGGGCCGCGCGCACTTCGTCGGCAAGGCCCTTGCGCTCTTCCTCGCTGAGAAAGGCGCCAAGTTCCACCTCCCGCCCTTCGCCCTTCAGCGTAAGGTAGGAGGGGACGGGTCCGCCGCTTGGATAGAGCGTGACCTGCACCCAGTAGGGATTCGCCTTCCAGCGTTTCTCTGCGCCGTCCGGCGCGCGGCGCGTCACCTCGATCCGGTCGGGCCAGAGGCGCAGGACCTCGGTCGTCTCGCCCGCGCGGTAGCTTCGGCTGAGTGCGTGCCACACGCCCCAGACGGCGGCGGCGAGGAACGGAAGCAGGCCCCAGAAGATCATGGTGCCAAGAACTGCGAAAAGCGGCATCGCCAGCATCAGCGCGGTCGCCGCGATGAAGATCACGAAGCCCTTGCGCGGCAGGGAGCGGTAGGGCCAGAGATGCAGCTCGGCCGGATGAATGCCGGTCGGGTCGGTCCTGATCCATTCATAGGGCATCGGGGTCAGGCCCTCAGCGCGTCATAGCTGACCATGACATGGTCGCGAAAGGCCGGGCGTTGCGTCAGCCGGCCGTAATAGGCGCGGAGATTGGGCATCTCGGCCCGGGCGATGTCGATATCGTAGTAGCGGAACAGGATGTGGCCGAACTGGATATCGGCAAGGGTGAAATCGTCGGAGACAAGGCAGACATGCCGCGCCAGTCGGTCCTCGGCAATCCGGAGCTTCGCCTCCAGCGCGGTGACGGCAGCGGTGATTGCGGCGGGGTCGCGCTTTGCGGCGGGCGTGCGCACGACGCGCCAGAAGACCGGCGCGGTGAAGCACTGCGCCACGTTGATCTTCGACCATTCCGCCCAGCGGTCAACCTCGGTCCGTGCGATGAGCGTGACGGGCCAGAACGGCGCGGCGCCGTAGCGGTTGGCGAGATAACGCAGGATCGCGCCGGTTTCCCAAAGAGGCGGGTTGTCGCCGTCCCGTAGCACCGGCACGGTGCCGTTCGGGTTCATCGCGCGGAAGTCTGGCGTGTCGACAATACCGAAGCGGTGACCGGCGTCGATGCGTTCATGGGCGAGACCGAGTTCGCCAACGCACCACATCAGCGCCTGGACGTTCGAGGAATCGGCGCGGCCCCAGATTGTCAGCACGGGTTCCTCCCTTCACGGTATCGGTTGGCCGGTTCCGCCGGCGGCGGTCCGGCGCGCGAGGCCGAATCTAGCCGGGACCGGCGGCGCGGAAAACCCGTTTCGCGCGCCCGGCATTGGCGTTTCTGCCGCAATCGCGCAAGCTTGCCTGAAGATCGTCAACGGAGGGTTGGTCGCATGGCGTCACTGACGGAAAGCTGGCAGTTCTGGGCGGTTCTGGCCGCCGTTTTCGCGGCGCTGACCGCGATCTTCGCAAAGATCGGGGTGGAGGGCATCAACGCCGACTTCGCGACGCTGCTGAGGACAGTTGTCGTCGTCGTCGCCCTCGGCGGCCTCGTCTGGGCGACCGGCCGCATGGAAGGTCTGTCCGGCATGGCTCCACGGACGTGGATATTCCTGATTCTCTCGGGCCTTGCCACCGGCGCATCCTGGCTTTGCTACTTCCGCGCCTTGCAGTTGGGCGACGCGTCGCGCGTCGCTCCGGTGGACAAGTTGAGCGTCGTCTTCGTCGCCGTGATCGCGGCACTGTTTCTTGGTGAGCGTCTTTCGCCCATCGGCTGGGGCGGTGTCGCGCTGATCGCGTCGGGCGCGGTGGTGCTGGCGGTGTCGAGTTAAAGCGTTTCGGGTTTCGATTGAAACAGCAACTATCAGAATTCGAATGAAAAAGGTTCGAATTCTGATTCAACACAAACCCGAAACGCCATAGCTCACATTGCGAAGGGCGGGGCGAAAACGAAAAGCCCCGGAGTGATCCGGGGCTTTCCTTGAACGTATTGCTGGTTCAGTGCGCGTGGCCCTTGTCCCAGTCGCTCTGTTTCGGGAGCTGTTCGAACGTATGCTCCGGCGGCGGCGAGGGGAGGGTCCACTCCAGCGTGTCGGCCCAGGGGTTCCAGTAGTTCGCTTCCGACACCCGCTTCCCGGCGCGCAGCGTGTAAATCACGATGCCGATGAAGAAGAGGAACGAGGCGAAGGAAAGGAACGCACCGATCGAGGAGACCCAGTTCCAGTAGGCGAAGGCCTCCGGATAGTCGATGTAGCGGCGCGGCATGCCTTGGCGGCCGAGGAAGTGCTGCGGGAAGAACGTCAGGTTCGCACCGATGAACATCATCCAGAAGTGTAGCTTGCCCGCCCATTCCGGGTACTGACGGCCCGACATCTTGCCGATCCAGAAGTAGATGCCGGCGAAGATCGCGAAGACCGCGCCCAGCGACATCACATAGTGGAAGTGCGCCACGACGTAGTAGGTGTCGTGATAGACCCGGTCGACGGGGGCCTGGCTCAGCACCACGCCGGTCACGCCGCCGACGGTGAAGAGGAACAGGAACCCGAAAGCCCAGAGCATCGGCGTCTTGAACTCGATCGAGCCGCCCCACATCGTTGCGATCCAACTGAAGACCTTGATGCCTGTTGGTACCGCGATCACCATCGTCGCCAGCATGAAGTAGCTCTGCTGGGTCAGCGACATGCCGACGGTGTACATGTGGTGTGCCCAGACGACGAAGCCCAGAACACCGATCGCCACCATCGCGTAGACCATCGGCAGATAGCCGAAGATCGGCTTCTTCGAGAAGGTCGCGATGACGTGGGAGATGATCCCGAAGCCCGGCACGATGATGATGTAGACCTCGGGGTGACCGAAGAACCACAGGATGTGCTGGTAGAGGATCGGGTCACCGCCGCCCTGCGGCTGGAAGAAGGTGGTGCCGAAGTTGCGGTCGGTCAGCAGCATCGTGATCGCGCCGGCGAGGACGGGCAGCGACAGCAGGATGAGCCATGCCGTCACGAAGATCGACCAGGCGAACAGCGGCACCTTGTGCAGCGTCATGCCCGGTGCGCGCATGTTCAGGAAGGTCGTGATCATGTTGATCGCGCCGAGGATCGAGGACGCGCCCGAGACGTGGACCGCGAAGATCGCGAGGTCCATCGACCATCCGGCCTCGTTCGTCGACAGGGGCGGATAGAGCACCCAGCCCACGCCCGACCCCGCCTGGTCGTTACCGCCCGGCGCCAGGACCGAGGCCACGGCGAGCGCCGTGCCCGCAACATACATCCAGTAGGAAAGGTTGTTCATGCGCGGGAAGGCCATGTCCGGCGCGCCGATATGCAAGGGCATGAAATAGTTGCCGAAACCGCCGAAAAGTGCCGGGATCACGACGAAGAACATCATAAGGATGCCATGCGCCGTGACGATCACGTTCCACAGGTGGCCGTTCGGCGTGCAGACCTCGTCAGAGGCGAAGAGCCGCGCATCCGGCGCACCGTCGGCGCCGAGGCACATGAGCTGGACGCCCGGCTCCATGAGTTCCATCCGCATGTAGACCGTGAAGGCCACCGAGATGAGACCCACGACCGCGGCCGTGAAGAGGTAGAGGATACCGATATCCTTGTGGTTGGTGGACATGAACCAGCGGGTGAAGAACCCGGGGTGTCCATGATCACCGTGGCCATGTACGGCTGCGTCGGCCATGCTGTTCTCCCAATTCCTTAGGCATAGCACGGGCTATCCCCGCGCAGAGGCTATGGCCATCTAATAATTGGCGAATGCGCGATGGGCAATCTTAGAAGCGCCGCGCCGGCGCGAAAAATTGTCTCGCCCCCCTTTAAAGGCTGGCCGTCGCGCCAGGGTGGCGGGCAGGCGGGCGAACCGGCCGGGTTGTAACGATTTTGTATCCCGTGGCGTCAACTTTGACTCTGACGGGCGCGGCCCTGCCGGGCTAAACTCGGCCCGCAACCGAAAGCCATGCCGCGTTCGCCGGCCGGCGCAACCGCGGGAACTGAACGGAACAAGGGGTAAACGGGATAACAGTAACGATCGGTCCGTCAGCAGAGTTCAGCCTCTGAAATCCGTATGAAAGCGACCGGCTTCATCCGCTCCATACACGCCACCCACCACCACTGCGGAACTTCTGACTCCGGGGCGTGCAGCCACTGCACGCCCCTTTTCCTTTGGAGTCCGGGGCCGGTCGCGGTAGAATCCCGGCGGCTGCGTGATGAGAGTGGGACCCCGCGATGTCGGTGCTGGGTGTCTTCGGCGCCAATCTGAGGCAGATGGTCGGTGTGCGCGGAACGCAAGCGTCGATTGCGGAAGATCTTGGTATCGGCCGCGTCCAGTTTCAGCGCTACCTGCGGGGCGACTCGTTTCCCAAGCCTCACGTTCTCAAGCGGATCTGCGACTACTTTGGCGTGGATGCCCGGATTCTGACCGACCCCCTGACACCGGGGCAGGTCGACCTGATCGGGGCGGGCGTCCGGCTTGGCGGCCTTCCGGACGCGGTCGGCCGGGCCATCCACGAGGGAATAGCCTTTGCCTGCCCGGACCAGTCCTATTTCGGTGCGACCGACACGATTCCCGACGGGCTTTATGAGAACTGGCGTGGTTCCATGTCGCGGAAGGATTGCGCCATCGTCTCGCTTGTCCAGATCAAGACCCTGCGCGAGGCGCGCGTCCTGCGCGGCGTGGAGCGGCGGGAACTGCACCCCGGGGGCGCATCCCTGCGGAAGCGCGAATACCGGGGAATTCTGCTGAATCAGAAGGCCGGATTCGCGGCGCTGTTCTTCCACAGCGAACCGTCGCGGGTCGTGTCGCTTGTCTTCCTCGCGCCGGTCGAGATCGGCGGGCGCACCGCTGCCGCGGGCTTTGGCGTGCTTGCGCGGGGCAGTCTGCCTGGCATGAACCGGGTCACGCGCACCATCTGGGTGAAGCTTGAGCCGACGGCGGGCGAGGTAATGCGCGTGGCGCGGTCGAAACTCTTCTGGGCTTGGGACGAGGTGCCCCACTACGTGGTCAACCATATCCGGCCCGGCGGCGAAACTTTCTGACCCGCGCGCGCCTAGCCGAACGCGTCGCCGAACGTCGCCTTCAGCGCGGCATCGACATCCGCCATCGTGACCGGAAGGCCGAGATCGACAAGGCTTGTCACCCCGTGCTCGCGGATGCCGCAGGGCACGATCCCGTCGAAATGCGAAAGGTCCGGCTCCACGTTGATCGAGATGCCATGGAAACTCACCCATTTCCTGAGTTTCACGCCGATCGCCGCGATCTTGTCCTCGCGTGCGGTGCCGTCCGCATTGGCCGCCTTCTCGGGACGTACCACCCAGACGCCGACCCTGCCTTCGCGAATCTCTCCCCGGACGTTGAACTCCGCCAGCGCCCGGATGATCCAGTCCTCCAGCCGGTGTACGAAGGCGCGCACGTCCCGGCCGCGCCGGTTGAGGTCAAGCATGACATAGGCCACGCGCTGTCCCGGCCCGTGATAGGTATACTGCCCCCCGCGGCCCGCGACATGGACCGGGAAGCGATCGGGATCGGTCAGGTCCTCGGCCCGCGCCGAGGTGCCGGCGGTGTAAAGCGGCGGATGCTCCAGCAGCCAGATCGCCTCGCCCGCGCGGCCCTCGGCGATGGCTGCGACGCGCGCCTCCATCTCGGTCAGGGCCGTTTCGTAAGGAACGAGGCCGGGGCTGGTGATCCATTCGACCATACGGGTCTCCTTGCTTGGGGCCGGACAGGAATTCCGGACTGGGCCGGAACGGCGAAAGGGCGCATGATTCCCGCATTCCCGACTGCCGGGCCTGCCCCGGAATATTTGACCAAGTCCATTGGAGGCAACCATGTCCATGTTTCATGTGACGGCCGGATCGGTCATCGTCACGACCAGCCTGCTTCTCGCATCCGCTCTTCTCGCTTCGCAGAAGGAAGACAAGACGCCGGTCGCGCAGATGAACCGGGCCCTCTATGCCGCGCCGATCGCGCGGAAAGGCGCACCCGTGGCGCATCATCTCTCGACCGGAACCGAACCTCATGCGCAGATGAACCGCGCGGGATACATTCCCCGGATCGGGGCGGCCAAGCAATAATCGTTGCCAGCAAGGCAAGGCGGGGTCACACTGGACCGATAATTTGGTGTGATCCCGTTGCTGCCCGTACCGTCGCAAGGCGAACCGGGGACTCGGGTCAGATGCATTCCAGGAGGAGGTTTCAATGCTCCCTAAGCAATTTGCCGTGGCTGCCACGGCGTTCTCGCTTGCAGTTTCTCCCGCGGCGCCGGTTCTGGCGGATGGCGGTGACGCCATCGTCGGCGGCATCATCGGCGGGCTTGTCGGCGGCGCGATTGTCAACGAGGCCAACAAGAAAAAGCAGCGCACCGTGGTGCGTCGCTCTACCGGCACCAGTTCGGGCATCAGTTCCGCCCAGCGTGCGGCGAACCGCGACACACAGGTCGCGCTGAACTATTTCGGCTATCCGACCGGCAACCCCGACGGCGTGCTCGGCCGGCAGTCGCGCGCCGCGATCTCGCAGTATCAGGCGACGCTCGGCTATCCCGCGACCGGCTACCTGACGGATTACGAACGCAACCTGCTTGTCACGTCCTATCACCGCGCCATCGCGGGCGGGCCGGTGACCATGCAACAGGCGGCGGCGAATCCGATGGGGATGCGCGGACTGCTCCTGCAATGGCGGGACGAGGCCGCGGGCATCGTGCCGCAGGGCCAGCTTGCCGCCGTTCCCGCGGCACCGGCGGCGCCGGAACCGGTTACCGAAGCCGCCGCGCCCGAACCTGAACCGGCCCCCGCGGCGCCCGGCCTTCCGAATTTCCTCGGCGGCAGCACTGTCGCCGCCTCGCTCGCGTCCCATTGCAACCGTGTGGGGCTGACCACGACCACCGCCGGCTACACGACGGTCGCGACGATGACCGATCCGGCCACCGCGCTTGGCGAACAGTTCTGCCTCGTCCGCAGCTTTGCGATCGCGCAGGGCGAGGAGATGGCCGCGAAGGTCCCTGGCGTGACCAAGGCCGACATCTCGGCGCAATGCGCGGGCTTCGGCCCGGCGATGAAGGCGCAGGTCGCCTCGCTGTCGCTACAGCCGGCGGCCGCTGTCCTGAACGAGGTCCGCGCCTTCGCGCTTGGCTCCGGCATGGCGCCGGCCCAGCTTTCGGCGACCGCGAAGATCTGTCTTTCGGTCGGCTACTCCGAGGACAACATGGATGTCGCCGTTGCCTCGGGACTGATTCTCGCATCGCTGGGCGAGGGCGCCTATGGCGAATTGCTCGGCCATCACCTGAGCCAGGGCTTCGGCGCCGCACAGCGGGCGGACCTCGCCTTCGACTGGTATGACATGGCGCTGCAGGCGGCCGATACGGGTGCTGCCTCCTTCGCGCCGGGCCAGCCGGAGCGGATGCAGCTTGTGCGCAAGGCCGCTTATGCGATTGCCGGACGGGCCGACCAGGCGGCGCTTCCGGAAACCGCGCCGGCCACGCTGCCGACCTTCACCGTGCCCGATACCGGCGGTCAGATGGCCGCCGCCGCGCCGGTACAGGAACCGGCGCCTGCCGACGCATCGACGCCGACGACGGTCAGCGCCGAACAGGTCAGCGCATTGCCGCTGGCGGCACGCCTTCCGTTCCTGCTGTTCCAGGACTGAGGCGGCATCAGGATCGCGATCCGACGGGCGGGGGATGACCGCGCCCGTCTTTTTTCGGGCAGACCGAAAATCCCCCTTCACATCGCCGGAGCCTTTGGCTAAGTAACGCCCACCTCGCTTGGGGGCGCTTGTTCCTGAGCCCGGTGCGGTTGTGGCGGAATTGGTAGACGCGCAGCGTTGAGGTCGCTGTGGGCTAACCCCCGTGGAAGTTCGAGTCTTCTCAACCGCACCACTTTCCCCCTCTCAAAGCTTGTCGAGAAGTGCCAATAGCCGCGAAAGTTCGCGCGGGTTGAGGTTGCGCGTCGTTCGGGCCGATATCCGCGCTGCAACCGGGATCGCGGCGCGAACCTGCGCCTCGCCCGCCTCCGTCAGCGAAATCTCGACCCTCCGGCGATCGGTCGGGGACGGGCTGGCGGCGATGAAACCCTTGCGTGCCAGCCGATCGACGACGCCTTTGGTCGTCGCCGCATCCATGGCCACGAGCCGGCCAAGATGGTTCTGAGACAGCGTGCCCTCGTCGAGCAGTTTCGCCATCACCGCGAACTGCCGTGGCGTAAGCTCCGGCAACTCGGAATTGAATATTTCCAGGTGGCGCTGGTTGGCCAGTCGCAGCTTGAACCCGATCTGCTCCTCTAGGTGGTATTCCGTTTTTTCTGTCACCTGTTTCCCTTCGTCCGGCGTGGCGGATGCCACCCGTCGCCTCCGTTGAAAACTGTAAGGCCTTGCCGCGCAAAGGCAAGCCGGACCCGAGACGGAGCCAGATCGAGGGGGTATCGCCATGCATTTCATGATGTTACGGTCCGGTGGGGGCCTGGCCGAACCGGAGCGAACAAACCATGACGGCGCATCCGCGCACCGCCTGGGTCCATATCGGACCGCACAAGACCGGCACGACCGCGCTGCAATACGCGCTGGCCGATGCGCGGCCCGGTCTCAACGCCGCGGGCTACCGTTGCCTGACGCGGCCGGACCAGCCCGAGAATCTCCATATCTGCTTTTGCGCGGACCCCTTTTCCGCGCGCCTCGCCGAGAACCGGTGGAACGGCGAGCCAGCGCCGCTCGAAGCGCGCCGCGCCGCGCTTCTTTCCGAGCTTTCGGCAGAAGCCGAACAGTCTGCGCCACGTGACCTGATCCTCTCGGATGAAGGGCTTTCGCTCATGCAGGAGGACGAGGTGCGCCGCCTCGTTGATTTCCTGCTCGGCCATTGCGAGCGCATTCGGGTCATCGCCTACCTGCGAGAGCCGCAAAGCTGGATCAGCAGCTTCGCGCAGCAGGCGCTGAAATGGTCGGGCGCCACGCTTGACGAGGTCTTCGCCGCGCCGCGCCTGCCCGGTTATGCACTCCGCTTCGCGCCATGGCTCAAGGTTGTCGGGCGCGACAACATGGATTTCCGCATCTACCGCAAGGGCCGGTCGGGCGGCACGCTCGCCGATTTCGCGCGCGTCATCGGCTGCGATCCGGCCGTTTTTGTCCCTTCGAGCACGAATTGGGGCAACGAATCCGTCTCGCACCGCTCGGCAATCATGCTGTCGGCGATCAACGCTGCATGCCCTCCCTTCGTGAACAGCCGCTTCAACCCGGCGCGGCCCTACCGCCTGAACGGCCGCGACCTGCTTCCGGGCCGACGGTTCGCGCTGCCGCGCGAAACGGTTCTGGCCGCCCGGGACGCGCTGGCGGATGAGCGCGCGGTGATCGACGACCTAATCGGGCGCAAGGTCTTCGCCGCGCCCGCGGTTCCGAGGATGTCGCTCGCCAACTGGTTCGGCCGCGAGCGCGAGGCACTGGAAACCTTCGCATTGACCCATCTCGACAATTGCCGCATGGCCCAGAACGAGGCCGCTTTGCGCAATCATTTCCGCGCCTGCAAGCTGCGCGACACGGATCGCGATGCCGCGCGGACCGCGCTTTCGAACGCGATCCGGCAGGTGGCCTGTCACTGGGCGACCCATCCGATCGCGCAGGAAGCGGCCGAGACCGATCATCCCGAACAGGCGCAGATCATCGCCAGGCGGCAGTTGCTGCGGCGGATCGAGTTGCCAAGGGCCGACGACGAACCCCTCATCTACGGCAATCCGTTCGACCGCTACGGGGTTGTCGGCGAACCCACCGGGGCCTGATTGCCGCCTCGGTGCGGCAAGGGCATGAGAATTTGTTTGACAGCAAACAAATCCGGGTCCGTAATTCCGGCACTGATCCGATCGGAGGAGAAGGCCCGATGGCAAAGCGCCAGCCGGCTGAACCACTCGCCCGGACCGCCCCGCCGGCGGCCCGGCCCGGCGGACACGTCCCGTTTTTCGCACGGCTCGAATCCGGGCGATTGCGGCTGGTGCAGGGGCCGATCGACCTGGTTCTCGACATTGCCGGCCCGGGCGCGGCCGTCGCCCGGTCCGAGGCGATGGCAAGGGCTGCCTTCAAAGGCCTGCTCGCCTCTCTGGTGGCTGAGTTGCCGCTGCTGCGCAGCCCGGCCGGCCCCGGCGCCGCACGCCCCTCCGGGCCCGTAGCCCGCGCCATGGCCGACGCGGTCGCGCCGTTCGCACCGTGGTTCGTGACGCCGATGGCCGCCGTCGCCGGAGCTGTCGCCGATCACATCGCCCTTGCCGCGCGGTCGGTGCCGGGTCTTACACGTGTCGCAGTCAACAACGGCGGCGATATCGCCCTGCATCTGACTGAAGGGGCGCGTTGCCGGATCGGAATCTCCGACTATCACGTCCGCGCCGCCGTAGTGGAGATCGCGGCCGGGGACGGGATCGGCGGCGTTGCGACAAGCGGCTGGCATGGCCGCAGCCATTCGCTCGGCATCGCAGACGCGGTGACGGTTCTTACCGATACCGCCGCCGGGGCCGATGCCGCCGCGACCATGATTGCCAACGCTGTCGACCTGCCCGGATCCGCGAAGGTCGAGCGGCGAACCGCCAGGGACCTCGCGCCAGACAGCGACCTCGGCGACCGGCTGGTGACGGTGGGTGTTGGCGCGCTCGACCGGGTCGAGAAGACGGCGGCGCTGGACGCCGGAGAAGCACGGGCGCGCGAGGTGATCGCGATGGGCCGGGCGCGCGCGGTATTCCTCGCGCTCCAGGGCGAGTGCAGAAGCATCGGTGAAAGGGAGGGGACCGGATGGCACAGGCCAATATCCGCAAGATCGTGACCGTGGTGGAAGAGGTCAGAAGCGAGATCGGCCGGGAGATCAGCCCGCCGACCCGCCGCGCCGCCGCCATCGCGGTGATCGCGAACCCATTCGCGGGCCGCTATGTCGAGGACATCGAGGACCTGATGGTGATCGGCGAGGAACTCGGCGGGCTTCTGGGGGACGCTGCCGTCCGTGCGCTCGGCATCCGGCCCGATCAGGCGCAAAGCTACGGCAAGGCCGCGCTCGTGGGCGAGAATGGCGAGCTGGAACATGCCGCTGCCATCCTCCACCCCCGCCTCGGAAAACCCCTGCGCGCGGCGGTGGAGAAGGGCGCGGCCCTTGTGCCGTCGAACAAGAAACGCGGGCCGATGGGCCATCCGCTCGACGTGCCACTGGGCCACAAGGACGCGGCCTATGTCCGGTCGCATTTCGACGGGATGGAGGTGCGGGTGAACGACGCGCCGCGCGCCGACGAGATTCTGGTCGCCGTCGCCGTGACCGATAGCGGGCGGCCCCTGCCGCGCGTCGGCGGACTGACGCATGAGGAAGCCGAGGGCAAGGACGGGCTGAGATAGGATGACGGTCTACCGACCCGAACGGCTGGAGGACGCGCTGGGCTTTCTTGCCGAGGCCCCGGCAATGGTGCTGGCGGGCGGGACGGATGTGTTCCCCGCGCTTGGCGACCGTCTCGCGCCGCCCCGGGTGCTGGACATGACCGGCGTGCCGGATCTTCGCGGCGTCGCGCGTGATCGGGACCATTGGCGGATCGGTGCGGGGGCAAGCTGGTCCCAGTTGATTCGCGCCGACCTGCCGGCACAGTTCGACGCCCTGAAGATCGCCGGGCGGCAGGTCGGATCGGTGCAGATCCAGAACACCGGGACCGTTGCGGGCAACATCTGCAACGCGTCCCCCGCGGCGGATGGCGTACCGGTCCTGTTGGCGCTGGATGCGTCGGTGGAGCTGGCCTCGGCCGAGGGCAGGCGGGTCGTGCCGCTCGCCGCCTTCGTGACCGGCCCCCGCCGGACCGACCTGCGCGCGGGAGAGATCGTGACCGCGATCCTCGTTCCGCATCTGGATGGTGCGGTCTGGTCGGGGTTCGAGAAGCTCGGCAGCCGCGCCTACCTCGTCATCTCGATCGTCTCGCTCGCCGCCGTGCTGCGGTTCGAAGGCGACCGGGTTGCGGAGGCTCGCGTGGCGGCTGGCGCCTGCTCGCCCGTGCCTTTACGTCTGCCGGAACTGGAGCGCGATCTTGTGGGGCGCGCAAGGGGATCGCTGGGCGAGGCGGTGCGGCCGGACCACTTCGCCGCGCTCACACCCATCGACGACGTGCGGGCGACCGCCGCCTACCGGCGCGACGCTGTAGCTACGCTTGTACTACGGATGCTTTACGGATGCGGGACGGAAGAATGACGGACATTTCCTTCATCCTGAACGGGCAGGAGGTCCGCCACGAGGGCGGCTTCGACCGCCTGTCGCGAGTGCTGCGCGACGGCTTCGGCTGTCGCGACGTGAAGGTCGGCTGCGACGCGGGCGACTGCGGCGCCTGCACCGTTCTCGTTGACGGCGACCCGGTCTGTTCCTGCATCACCGCTGCCGGGCAGGCCGCCGGGAAACGGGTCGAGACCCTGGCAGGGCTCCGCGAAGATGGCGCTGTCTTTTCAAGGCTTTCCGAGGCATTCCTTGCACATGGTGCAGCGCAGTGTGGCATCTGCACCCCCGGTATGATGGTCGCCGCCACGGCGCTTCTGCGGCGTGTGGCGCGGCCTTCTGAGGCCGAGGTCGAGGACGCGCTGGGCGGTGTCCTCTGCCGCTGCACCGGCTACCGAAAGATCATCGACGCGGTGATGGGCGCTGCCCGGCCAGATATCAGCGGCATGGGTGTTGGCGCCGGGATCGTACGGGTGGACGGCGCCCGTAAGGTCGAGGGGCGCGAGGTTTTCGGCGACGACGCATCGCCTTATAACGCATTGGTTATCAAGGTTATTCGTGCGCCGGATGACCACTGCCGGTTCACCTTCGGCGACCTGAATGGCTGGAGGGAAGCCCATGGAATCGATCTGATCCTGACCGCACGCGACGTGCCGGGAAAGAACCTGTTCGGCACTATTCCCGGCTTCATCGACCAGCCGGTCTATGCCGACGGCATCGCCCGCTTCCGGGGCGAGGCGGTGGCATCGGTCGTGGGGCAGGCCGAAGTGATGCGAACGCTGGATTTTTCAACCGTTCCCGTCACTTGGGAACCCGTCGCCGGCGCGCGGGAGCCGGACGCAGCGAAGGCGATGGAGCCATTCCACGCCGGCCGCGCTGAGAATGTCATGTGCGCCGGCTTCGTGCAAAAGGGCGACGCGGAGGCGGCGCTGGCGCGGTCTGATTTCAGGGCCGAGGGCACGTTTGAAACCCGCTTCATCGAGCATGCCTATATCGAGCCCGAGGCGGGCTATGCCGATTGGGTCGATGGTCGGGTGGAAGTTCATGGCGGCACACAGGCACCGCATATGAACCGCGACTCGCTGGCCGAGATTCTTGCGCTGCCGGTCGACGCGATCCGGATCGTCCCGACGGCGGTGGGCGGGGGCTTCGGCTCCAAGCTCGACATCTCGTTCCAGCCGCATGTGGCACTCGCGGCGATGCGCCTGAAGCGGGCGGTTAGGGTTGCCTATACGCGTTCTGAATCAATGGCTTCCACGACGAAGCGACATCCCGGTAAGATGCGGGTGCGGGCCGGGGTGACAAAGGACGGTCGGCTCTCCGGCTTTGTTTTCGACGGCGTCTTCAACACCGGCGCCTATTCCTCCTGGGGGCCGACCGTCGCCAACCGGGTCCCGGTTCACGCCGGCGGGCCTTATGCCCATGCCGACTACCGTGCGCGGGCCGAGGGTGTGCATACGAATTGCCCGCCCGCCGGTGCTTTTCGGGGTTTCGGCGTCCCTCAGGCAGCCATTGCGCAGGAAGCCGTCTTTGACGATCTGGCCGCAGCGGTCGGCATGGACCGGCTGGAATTCCGCCATCTCAACGCCCTCGACAACGGTATCCCGACGGCGACCGGGCAGATCTTCGACGGGGCGGTCGGGGTGAAACCTTGCCTCGAAGCTTTGCGCCCGGCATGGAAGAAGGCACAGGAAAGTGCGAGCGTTTTCAATGAGAAGGGTGGCGAAGTTCGCAAGGGTGTCGGGATCGCCTGCGGCTGGTATGGCTGCGGGAACACCTCGCTTCCGAACCCCTCGACGATACGCGCCGGGATCACCGCCGACGGCCGCATCGTGCTCCATCAGGGCGCGATGGATATCGGTCAAGGCGCCAACACCGTCGTCGCCCAGATCTTCGCCGAGGCGCTCGGCGTCGATGTGAGACAAGTGGAAATCGTTGGCCCCGATACGGATGTGACGCCGGATGCCGGCAAGACCTCCGCCTCGCGCCAGACCTATGTGTCGGGCAATGCGGCGCGGCTGACCGGGCTGGCGCTCAGGGCGGAACTGCTCCGGCTGACGAATGCATCAGATGGGGTCATTTCCGTTTCAGAAGGAGGGATTGCGGTTATATCTTCGAGCGGAACCATCCACCGCGCGCCGCTTCCCGAAGGCGAGGGCTATGTCATCGAGGCGGCGGAAAGTTACGACCCACCGACCAAACCGCTCGATGAAAACGGTCAGGGCGTACCCTATGCTGTCTACGGCTACACCGCTCAGATGGTCGAGCTGACCGTCGATACTGGCCTTGGCACCGTGACGCTCGACCATATTCACGCGGCCCACGATGTCGGGCGGGCGATCAACCCCGTGCTGGTCGAGGGGCAGATCCACGGCGGCGTGGCGCAGGGGATCGGGCTTGCCCTGATGGAGGAGTATATCCCCGGTCGCACCGACAACCTGCATGACTACCTGATCCCGACGATCGGGGACGTGCCGCCGATCACCAGCCATATCGTCGAGGTCGCCGATCCGAACGGACCCTATGGCGCGAAGGGGCTGGGCGAGCATGTGCTGATCCCGACCGCGCCCGCGATCCTGTCGGCGATCCGCCACGCGACGGGCGCGCGCGTCACCCGGCTTCCGGCGACGCCCGACCGGGTTCTGGCGGCGATCCGGGCCGCGAAGGGAGATGAGGATGGTTAGACAAGCCGTTGAATCTCGTGTGGAAGGCAAGATCCGCTGCGATGCCTGCCCGGTCATGTGCTACATCGCCGAGGGCCGCGCTGGGGCCTGCGACCGCTACGCGAATGAGGGTGGCGAACTGGTGCGGCTCGACCCGTTCACGGTGCTTGAGGCCGCGAAGGAAGGCGACGGGCAGGTTGTGCCGTTCCTTGAACGCGAGGCCGGCGAATGGGACGGCGACATTCTGAGGACCGAACGGCCCTTCATCACCGCCATCGGCGCGGGAACCACCTATCCCGACTACAAGCCCGCCCCCTTCATCGTGGCGCAGGACCATGATGGGATCGACATGGTCACCATCGTGACCGAGGGAATCTTTTCTTATTGCGGCGCCAAGGTGAAGGTCGACACCGACCGCTTCCTGGGGCCGGAGGCCGCGTCTGTCCGGGTCGATGGCGAGGCGATCGGTCATGTGATGACGGCCGAATACGGATCGCAGATGCTGTCGCTGGGGGGCGTTCATCACCTGACCGGCGGTTCGAAGAAGGAGGGGCGGGTGACATGCTCCTCCCTCCTGAAGCTCTGCAACAGGGAGCCGGTGACGGTTACCATCGACGGCGGGGCGGAGGTTGTTCTGGAGGCCGGCAAACCGCCCGTCGTGAACGGGGTGGAGGAGCACCTGATGCGCGTCGGCTGCGGCTCTGCCACCATCGGCATGTTCGCGCGGCAGTGGCACGGTCTGGTGGACGAGGTCGTCGTGGTCGACGATCACATCACCGGGGTGCTGAGCGAGCATCAGGCGGGGCGGCTTCTGGGGCTGGAGCCGTCGGGCATCAAGATCCTCGGCCACAAGTCGACGCCGGGGCGCTACTTCCGGGTGGCCGATCCGGGGACGGGCTGGGGCGGCACCAATATCGAGGATCCGCTGACCATCCTCGGGCCGTGGCGCGCACCGGCGGCTCCCGGTCTCAGGCTGTTGATTGTCTCAACCACCGGCGAGCAATGGGGCTACTATGTCCTTGATGATGAATTGCGGCCGGTGCAGTCGGAACTGCCCGAAAGCCTCCGGACCTCGGTCGAGAGGATCGCCGAGAACTGTGAGCCTTCGGTGACCTCGGTCCTCTTCATGGGCGGCGCGGGCGGTAGTCTGCGCGCCGGCGTGACGGAGAACCCGGTGCGCCTGACCCGGTCGGTGCGGCAGGCGGTGACGCAGGTCACCTGCGGCGGGGCGGAATGCTACATCTGGCCGGGAGGCGGCATCACCTTCATGGCGGATGTGACCGAGATGCCGTCGAACGCCTTCGGCTATGTGCCCACACCGGCGCTGGTCGCGCCGATCGAGTTCACAATGCGGCTTCGCGACTACGAGGCGCTTGGCGGTCACATGGATCAGGTCCGCCGGGTCGAGGATATCGGGCGCGACATCGAGCGGCGCGTCTCGACGACCCGCCCGATACCGGGGCGGGAGCGTAGCGGGCGGCCCTGAAGGTCAGCCGCGCTCGTCGGCGACGATCTCGCGCATTGTGTCGAGCGGCGCGTAGCCGCGCAGCATCTGCCCGCCCATGACGAAGGTGGGCGTGCCGGAAATCTGCATCCGTTGGGCCAGCAGATGGTTTTCCTCGATCACCTTGGTGACTTCCGGTGCGTCCATCTGCGCGATGATCGGCGCGGCGTCGATGCCGAGATCGGAGGCGAAAGCGGTCAGCGTCTCGGGGCTGACATCGCCGCGGAAGCTTTCGTAGAACCCGGAATTGACCTTTTCATAGGCCGCGGTGCCCGCAACCTGAAGCGTCGCGATGGCGAAGCGCGCGGCGATCACCGACTGGTCGCCGAGGATCGGGAATTCCTTGACGATGTAGCGGATGTCGCCGTCGCTCTCGACAAGCTCGGCCACCTCGGCATGGGCCTTGCGGCAATAGCCGCAGCGGTAGTCGATGAACTCGACGACGGTAATGCTGCCGTCGGGATTGCCGCCGACGAAGGAATGTCCGTCGCCGAACAGGTCGTTCGCATTGGCCTTGACGAGGTCAAGGTCCTGATTTGCGGCGGCCTCGGCCTGCCGCGTCTGAAGCACCTCGATCGCCTCGGACAGGACTTCGGGGTTTTCCAGCAGGTAGGCGCGGACCTCGGCACGGAACGCTTCGCGCTCGGCATCGGACATTGCGGAAAGGTCGAAGGCGGCGGCGGGTGTGGCAAGCATGGCTGCGGCAAGGGCGAGCGGGGCGAATTTCATCGGCGTTTCCCTGTCTGGCGGCGCGGCTTTGGCGCCGGAATCTCGGTTGCCCCTGTCATCGCAGATTGGGGGCGCGCCGTAAGGGCCACTTCTGTCGCAGCCATTGACCTTGCGCGCCCGGACTGGAAAGAACGGGGCCGTCACGGGCGGCAGGATAGAGAGGGTCAGATGCGCATATCAAGCCGCGGGGTGGTCGATCCCTTCATTGTGATGGACGTCATGGAAGCCGCCCGCGCCGCTGAGGCCGCGGGCCGGCACATCATCCACATGGAAGTGGGCCAGCCCTCGACACCGGCACCCGCAGGCGCCCGGGCCGCGCTGGCGCAGGCGATGGAGCGGGACGCGCTGGGCTATACCGTGGCGCTTGGCCTGCCGGAGCTGCGCAAGGGGATCGCGGGTCTTTACGCGCGCTGGTACGGGATCGACCTCGACCCCTCGCGGGTCGTCGTGACGGCGGGATCGTCGGCGGCGTTCCTTTTGGCCTTCACGGCCCTCTTCGATGCGGGCGACAAGGTCGCACTGGGCGAGCCGGGCTATCCGTCCTACCGGCAGATACTGAAGGCGCTGTCGCTCATGCCCGTCGGCATCCCGACCCGGGCGGAGGACCGCTACCAGCCGCTGGCGGCGGACATTCCCGACGGTGTCGCGGGCCTTATCGTCGCGTCGCCGGCCAATCCGTCCGGCACCATGCTCGACCACAACGCCCTGTCCGCGCTGATCGGGGCCGCCGCGTCAAAGGGCGTCAGCTTCATCTCGGACGAGATCTATCACGGGCTGCACTACGAGGGGCGCGCGGTCTCGGCGCTGGAAGTGTCCGACGAGGTCTATGTCATCAACTCCTTCTCGAAATACTTCTCGATGACCGGCTGGCGGATCGGCTGGATGGTCGTGCCCGAGGCCCATATCCGCACGGTGGAGCGGCTGGCGCAGAACATGTTCATCTGCCCGCCCCATGCGAGCCAGATCGCCTCATTGGCTGCGCTTGACTGCGTTGATGAGTTGGAGGCGAACCGCACCGTCTATGCCGAGAACCGGCGACTGATGCTGGAAGGGTTGCCGAAGGCCGGCTTCACCAAGATAGCGCCGCCGGATGGCGCGTTCTATATCTATGCCGATGTCTCCGGCCTGACCGATGACAGCCGCGCTTTCGCGGCGGAAATTCTCGACCGGGCCGGCGTCGCGGTGACGCCGGGTCTGGATTTCGACCCCCATCGCGGCGCGCAGACCCTGCGGTTTTCCTATGCGCGTTCGACCGCGGATATCCGCGAGGGGCTGGCGCGGCTCGCGGGGTTCATGGGCCGGCATGTGTAACCTCTTGGTGAGGGGGAGTTCCGTCGCGCGGCGGCGTCGCCTATGATGCCGGAAAAAAGGGCGGCAGAGCGGGCACTATGCGCATCCTACGATCCATCGCGGTTATCGCGGCGCTGATCTCTGCGCCGTTTGCCGTTGCTGCCGAAACCGGGATGACGGCGCTTGCCCATCTCGACCCGTCCACGTCGCGTGTGGCGGATGAAGGTGCGGGCATCGCAATGGACCTGTCGATCAGCCAGGGTGTGCCGTACCGGGCATTCCTGCTCTCCGATCCACCGCGGCTCGTGCTCGACTTCGCCGAAGTCGATTTCGGCCCGTCGCGTCCTGCGGCGCTCGACAAGTCGGACCGTGTCGCGGCGCTGGGCTGGGGGGTGATCCGCACTGGCTGGTCGCGGCTCGTGGCGGAACTGGACGGGCCCTACCGGATCGCCAGCGCGGAGGCCCGCGTGGCTGAGGGCGGGGCCACGGAAATCCGCATCCGTCTGGCGCCAGAGACGGCGGAGGACTTCGTGGCGGCAACGGCCGCGGGCGCACCCGCCGGCGGGCGTTGGGCGATGCCGAAACCGGCCGAGGTCGACGCACCCAAGCGGCGCCAGGCGGGAGAAGCGCCGCTGGTCGTCGTGCTTGACCCCGGCCATGGCGGCATCGACCCAGGTGCCGAGGCCGGCGACGTGATCGAGGCCGAGGTGATGCTGCTTTTCGCCCGCGAACTGGCCGATGTGCTTCGGCAAGGCGGGATGACACCGGTGTTGACGCGCGACGACGACGTCTTCGTGCCGCTGGAGACCCGCATCAGTATTGCCCGCGCCGCCGGCGCCGACGTGTTCCTGTCGCTCCACGCAGATGCCTTGGCCGAGGGCGAGGCCACCGGCGCGACAGTTTACCTGCTGGCCGATGAGGCAAGCGATTCGGCGTCGGCGCGGCTGGCGGAGCGGCATGACCGCGCCGACCTTCTGGCCGGTGTCGACCTTGCCGGGCAGGACGACATGGTCGCGCTGGTCATGATGGAAATGGCGCGGGCGGAAACCCAGCCGCGCGCCGACCGTCTTGCCCGCGCGATCGTCGCGGCGGTCAAGGCGACGGGCGGAAAGATGCACCGCCATCCGATTCAGCAGGCGCATTTCTCGGTGCTGAAAGCGCCCGATATCCCTTCGGTCCTGCTGGAAATCGGCTTTCTATCCTCCCGGGCCGACCGCGTCAGGCTTGCCGATCCGGTCTGGCGTGCGAAAATGCAGGAAGCGATTCTCGCTGCGTTGAAGGCGTGGGCGATCGCCGATGCGGAGGAAGCGCGGCTGATCCGGCAATAGCGCCGGCAAGGCCGGTCCGCGATGAAAACGGCGATCTGCCGCCGGATGGGTTGGGGTCGCGTCAGTTCTTTTGACCGGCCCGCCCGGTCGCTGTATAGACGGCCCGTTCTGCTTGGAGTGTTCCTGTGATCCGTTTCATCCTGTCGTTCTTTGGTGGCTTTTTCAGCTGGATCGTCACCGGCGCGGTTTTCGCCGCGCTGACGATCGGGGCCATCTTCTGGATGTATGGCCGCGACCTGCCGGACCACGAATACCTAGCGCAATACACGCCGAAGACGATCAGCCGGATCTATTCCGGCGAAGGCCAGCTGATGGACGAATTCGCGACCGAGCGGCGGATCTACGCGCCGATCGACGAAATCCCCGAGCTTGTGAAGGAAGCCTTCATCTCGGCCGAGGACAAGAACTTTTATTCGCACAAGGGGTTTGATGCGC
Source organism: Alphaproteobacteria bacterium (assembly GCA_030429495.1). Taxonomy (GTDB): domain Bacteria; phylum Pseudomonadota; class Alphaproteobacteria; order Rhodobacterales; family Rhodobacteraceae; genus Albidovulum. Next base: position 136,632 of record JAUIFH010000008.1, read on the forward strand.
GCGGCATGGCCGGGGCGCTTTGGGATGCGGTCCGCACCCGGGGCAAGACCTTGCGCGGCGCCTCGACGATCCCGCAGCAGGTGGCGAAGAACTTCCTTCTGGGCGGCGACCGCACGGCCGAACGCAAGATCAAGGAACTGATCCTCGCCACGCGCCTTGTCGACACGCTGCCGAAGGACAAGATCCTCGAACTCTACCTCAACGAGATCGACCTTGGCTTTCTCTCGTTCGGCGTTGCCTCTGCCGCGCAGACCTACTTCAACAAGACGCTGGTCGAATTGCGGCCCGAGGAAGCGGCATACCTCGCAGCACTGCCCAAGGCGCCCTACAGCTACCACCCGGTCTACAACCGTGAGGCTGCGCTCGACCGGCGCAACTACGTCCTGCGCGAGATGTATCAGAACGGCTACCTGGATCAGGACCAGCTGAAGGAGGCGCAGGCGGCACCCCTCAAGACCGTGCAGAGCGGCGATTATCCGTCGTTCAAGAGCTCGCTTCCGCCGCGCGACTACTTCACTGACGAGATTCGCCGCCAGCTTTCCAAGAGCTTCGGCGAGGCCGAGTTCTTTGGCGGCGGTCTGACGATCCGCGCGACGGTCGACCCGGAGATGCAGACCCAGGCAGCAAGTGCGCTGCAGGAGGCGCTGGAGGACTACGACCGGAACCAGGGTGTCTGGCGTGGCACGCGCAAGGTGATCGAAGCCGCCGGGCTGGCGGATGAGGAAGCCTGGCGCAAGGCGTTGGCAGAGACCGACGTGCCGCGCGATGTCGCCGGCTGGCTTCCGGCTGTGGTGCTCGAGGTCGGTGAAAAGTCGGCGCGCATCGGGATCGAGGGCGTGTCCGACGACGAGGACGGCCACTGGATTCCGTCCGAAGACGTGACCTGGGCCCGCAAGCGTCAGGCTGACGGTCGCCTTGGCAAGAAGGCGACGGCCGCGGGCGATCTTGTCTCGGTCGGCGATGTGGTTCTCGTCGCGGCGCTGGCCAATGACGACGGCACGTTCAAGCGCTGGTCGCTGCGCCAGGTGCCGGAAGTGCAGGGCGGCTTCATGGCGATGGACGTCAATACCGGTCGCGTGATCGCCATGCAGGGCGGGTTCTCCTACCAGTCGTCGGTGTTCAACCGTGCGACGCAGGCAATGCGCCAACCGGGTTCAGCCTTCAAGCCCTTCGTCTACGCAACGGCACTCGATTCCGGGTTCTCGCCGGCGACGATCGTCGTCGACGCGCCGATCGAGGTTGATACGCCGCAGGGCCTGTGGCGGCCGAAAAACGCGTCAAACCGCTTCTACGGCCCGACGCCGCTTCGGACCGGGATCGAACAGTCGCGGAACCTGATGACCGTGCGCGTCGCGCAGGAGATCGGGATGCGGACGGTCGCGGGTTATGCCGAACGCTTTGGCGTCTACGACCGGCTGGAGCCCTACCTTGCCAACGCGCTGGGCGCGCAGGAGACGACGCTGTTCAAGATGGTGGCAGCCTACGCGATGTTCGCTAATGGCGGCGAGCGGGTGGAACCGACGCTTGTCGACCGGGTGCAGGACCGTTGGGGCCGCACCGTCTACCGGCACGACCAGCGTGATTGTGCGGACTGCAAGCTCGCGAGCCTCGATCCGGGTGCCGCGCCGCGCATCACGTCCGACCGGGAGCGGGTGATGGACGCCGTGACCGCCTACCAGCTGACCTCGATGCTGCGCGGCGTGGTCGAACGCGGATCGGGGTCGGGGGTCAGGCTTCCGGTGCCTGTCGGCGGCAAGACCGGCACGTCGAACGACGCCAAGGACGTGTGGTTCATCGGCTTCACCTCGAACATCGTGGCGGGCTGCTACATGGGCTATGACCAGCCGCGCACGCTGGGGCGCGGCGCCTATGGCGGCACGCTTTGCGTTCCGGTGTTCAATGCCTTCATGAAGGAAGCCGTGGCAAAGTACGGTGGCGGCGAGTTCAAGGTTCCACCCGGTGGTCATTTCATCCGGATCAACCGCTTCACCGGCGAACGGTTGCCCGACAACGCCACCGGCGACTATGTCCAGGCCGAGTTCTTCCGCGATGGCATGGTTCCGATCTTCGGCATCGGCGCGATGGTCGACGGTGGCTTTGCGATGGGACAGAACCTGCCGCTCTACGCCTATGGCGAACTCGGCGGGGATGAGGGGGGGACGACCGTCACGACCTCGACCGGTCAGAAGAAAGTCATCCCGAAGAAGGCGGATTTCGGCACGCTGAGTTCCGGCGGTCTCTACTGACGGCAAAAAGTCGCCCCGGGGCCGGATTCGCGGTCGCCGCCTGCGGCTCGGCCCGCGGCCGGGGCGGGCCAGTCTCTTGCCGGGGCGCAGAGGCTCGGCTATCACCCCGAACGAACTATTGGAAGGACGACGGCCATGCGCGCCGAGATGGAAAACATCGCCGACTCCGTGGGCAAGTCGCTGAAGCTACTTGGGCAGCGGATGGACTGGGAAACGGCACCGCACCGGCTTGAAGAAATGAACGCCATGATCGAGGACGGCGATCTGTGGTCTGACCCGGCGCGCGCGCAGAAGCTGATGCGCGACCGCCAGATGCTGATCGACCGGATCGAGATCTACAAGCGCATTGATCGTGAGCTGAAGGACAATGTCGACCTGATCGAACTCGGCGAGATGGAGGGCGACGCCGACATTGTCGCCGATGCCGAGAAAAGCCTGAAAGCGTTGAAAGACTTCGCCGACCAGAAGGAGCTTGAGGCGCTTCTGGACGGTGAGGCAGATGGCAACGATACGTTCCTTGAAATCAACGCCGGCGCCGGCGGTACCGAGGCGAACGACTGGGCACAGATGCTGCAGCGAATGTATGTGCGCTGGGCCGAAAAGCGCGGCTTCACGGTTGAATTGCAGTCCGAGGAACCTGGGACCGAGGCCGGGATCAAGTCCTGCGCCTATAAGATTTCCGGCCCCAACGCCTATGGCTGGCTGAAATCCGAAAGCGGCGTGCACCGGCTGGTGCGGATTTCGCCTTTCGGCAAGGGCACGCGGGAAACCTCGTTCGCCTCGGTCTGGGTCTATCCCGTCGTCGACGACAATATCGAGATCGAGGTCGCGCCCAACGACATCCGCATCGACACCTATCGCTCCTCCGGTGCGGGCGGGCAGCACGTGAATACGACCGACTCGGCGGTGCGGATCACCCACATCCCGACCGGGATCGTCGTCACGAGTTCCGAGAAGTCGCAGCACCAGAACCGCGACATCGCGATGAAGGCGCTGAAATCGCGCCTTTACCAGATGGAGCTCGACAGGCGGAACGCCGCGATCAACGCCCAGCATGAGGCCAAGGGTTCGGCCGGCTGGGGCAACCAGATCCGTTCCTACGTCCTGCAGCCCTACCAGATGGTCAAGGACCTGCGCACGGGGCACGAGACGTCCGACACCCAGGGGGTGCTCGATGGTGATCTGGACGCGTTCATGGCCGCGACGCTCGCCATGGATGTCGCCGGCAAGAGCCGGGCAGAGGCCCAGGCCGACGAATAAGGCCGCGGCATCGCGCCGGAAATTGTGCCGGCCGCCAAGAGGGTTATCCCTGAACGCAAAGCGCGGAAGACGCGCACAGGCTGCTTGTCAGCCCGCCCGCTCTTGCCCTAGCCTTGCCCTGCGCGCGAGGGAGGAGGAGAGATGACAGAAGTTGATCGGGGTCCCGATCCGCTCCCCGAGATAGGGGAGGTATCGAGGTCGGATATCGCGACCGTTCTACGGCTGGGCCTTCAGGATTTCCTGCGCGCACCGCTTTACGGCATTTTCTTCAGTGCGGTCTACGTCGCGGGCGGGTTGTTGCTCTGGTACGTCTATGGCAAGGCCGGCCAGCAATGGTGGCTGGCCCCGGTCGTGGTCGGTTTCCCGCTGCTCGCGCCCTTCGCGGCGGTCGGCCTTTACGAGGTCAGCCGGCGGATCGAGGCCGGCGAACCCCTGCGCTGGGGTGAGGTTCTGGGCGTAGTCTTCGCGCAGAAGGACAGGCAGATTCCGGCGATGGCGGCCGTCATCATCGTCATCTTCCTGTTCTGGGTCTTTGTCGCCCATGCGCTTTTCGCGCTGTTCATGGGGCTGCGCGCCTTCACGAGCGGTCTGGATTTCGTGAGCCTGTTCCTCGAAGGAAACGGCCCGCTCATGCTGCTGGTGGGCGGCGCCATCGGTGCGGCCTTCGCATTCGTCCTGTTCGGGATCACCGTGGCCGGACTGCCGCTTCTTCTCGACCGGGAGGTCGACTTCGTGTCTGCGATGATCCGCTCGATGCAGGCGGTGGTGGCGAATCTCGGCGTGATGATCGTCTGGGGCGCAGTGATCGCGGCATTGCTGTTTCTGGGCATGGCACCGCTTTTCGTTGGCCTGTTCGTTGCGCTGCCGGTGCTTGGCCATGCGACGTGGCACATGTATCGACGGCTTCTGAAGGCCTGACCGCAAAGCGAAAGGGGCGCCCAAAGGCGCCCCTGCATTCCCTGAAACCGTACCTGATTACTTGACCGGGCTCGGGGCGGCTTTCGCCGCGCCACCGACGGCATTCGCTGTGCCAAGCGTAAGCGGGTCTTCCTGCCTCTGCACGGACCCCTCGAAATGCGCACCGGATTCAATCGCGATGGTCTTGTGAATGATGTCGCCCTCGACCCGCGCGGTAGAGGTCAGCCGGACCTTCAGCCCGCGAACGCGGCCGATCACCCGACCATTGACGACCACGTCGTCGGCAACGATCTCGCCCCGGATGGTGGCGGTTTCGCCGATCGTGAGGAGATGGGCGCGGATGTCGCCCTCGACCGTCCCCTCGACCTGGATATCGCCAGAGGTCTTGAGGTTGCCGGTGACCGTCAGGTCTGACGACAGAACCGATGCCGGCGGCTTGGCTTTCGGCGAGCTCGACGCATAGTCGAATGCGGGTTTCGCCGTTGCCGCCGCAGGTTCGCTTGCCGTCTTCGGCTGGTCGGTTTCCGAGCCCGATTTCGGACCGGGCTCGTTGATCCTGCTTTTAGAAAACATTGTTGGCTGCCTTGATAAAGGTCATCGGATTGACTGCTGCACCATTCACGCGCACCTCGTAGTGAAGATGAGTGCCCGTCGAACGTCCAGTGTTCCCCATATCACCGATCCGATCCCCGCGCGAGACCTTTTGGCCGACTTCAACCCTGACTTTAGACATATGGCCGTAGCGCGTTTCGATACCGAAATCGTGGCGGATTTTCACAAGGTTGCCGTAGCCTGATTCCCATCCGGCATGAACGATGGTGCCGTCGGCCGTGGCATAGATCGGCGAGCCATGCGCGCCGGCAAGGTCAGTGCCCTCGTGCATCCGGCCCCAGCGCGGGCCGAACCCGGACGTGTAGCGGAACGAGGACTTGAGCGGCATCGCGAATGGCGCCTTTTCGACCGCCATGCGATACGCGTTCATCCGGTCGAGACCTTCGAGAATTCGCTGCGCGCGCTCGGCGCCGTCATCATTGCCCGGAAGCGCCGAAGGAAGCAGGGGGCCGAGCGGGCCGCCCTGGCCGGAATAACCGCGGCGCACCTGGCTGATGAGGTTGTCCGGGTCGAGGCCAGCGGAGGTGAACATCTTGTCCAGAGGCGCCATCGAGATCGTCACCGCTTCTTCAAGCTGGGTGAAGATTTCGTTGTGACGCTCCTCCAGAAGGCGCATTTCGTAGGCGACCTCATCTGCGTCTGCGGTAGCATCAAGCGCCTTGCGCTCCATCGCGTCGCGTTCGGCCGCAGTGCGGTCGAGCGCGGCAGCCACGAATTCAAGCGTGACGGCGGCGTCGTGACCCGCGGCGGCCCCGCCATCGGCGAGCTTCGGGCCCTCGGACACGGAGGCGGACAGGTCCGCCAGTTGGGTGCGCGCGTCGTCGCGTTCGGTCATGGTCCGGCGAAGCGTGGCCTGAATGACGCCGATACCGGTTTCGAGTTCCTTGCGTCGCTCCTCGGAGGCGAGCAGCGCCGACTGCATCGAGGAGACCTGTTCAAGCGCGAGCGCGAACCGCTCCTGTGCTGCCACAGCTTCCTCGGCCCGCTTGTCGCGTTCCACCGACAGCGCGTCCAGCCGCGTTTCGTAGTTGGCCTGCTCGCGGCGGGCCTGTTCGCGGGCGCTGCCGGAACCGATCGAGTCCATCAGAAGGATCGCGGTCGCCACGATCGACCAGGCCATCACGAGCGCTGAGCCGCCAAGCGCCACCGCCTGGGTTACGGGCCGCAGCCGGACGAAGCGGGTTTCGGTGTCGGAGCGGAGGAACAGCCGCTGTTCCGGCAGACGGCGTTCGATCGCTGTGTGAATACGGTGCATCAGACGTGCAGGCAAACTTGTCCCCGTTGCGTTTGTTTGCATTTGAAACGCGAGGCCTAATCCCCAATAGACCTTCGCTGTCGGGCTTAACAATCCCGTGCTGTGGTCGCAACAACTTTGACCGGCAGGCCGCGCCGGGGCGCCGGATCGGGCCCCGATCGGCAGAATCCCGCCGATCGGAAGCGTGATTTTGGTCGAGAAATCCGATGCTTCAGCGGAAGCCGGCGGTGCCCGGTGCGTTCTCGACCTCCTCGGCTAGCGGCCAGTAGAAGTCCGGCGGCAGGCCCGCCTCGGCGCGCTTCTCATCGTTGAATGGCGGCTTCAGAGTGCCATGGAAATACTTGCGGACAAGGCCGTGGAAGACCTCCTTGGGGTCGACGCCGTCACGTCCGCAGAGCCAGTTGAACCATTTCACGCCGTAGGCGACATGGCCCACTTCCTCGGCATAGATCACCTTCAGGGCTGCCGTCGCCGCGGCCTCGCTGGCCTTCCCGAAGAGGTCGATCATTCCCGGTGTCACGTCGAGGCCGCGCGCCTCCAGAACCATCGGTACGACGGCCAGCCTGCCGAGCAGGTCGGTAGCGGTATCCTCGGCTGCGCGCCACATGAAGGCATGGGCGGGCAGGGCGCCATAGTGGCTGCCAAGCGCTTCCAGGCAGTCGCAGAGAAGGTTGAAATGTTTGGATTCCTCGTCGGCGGCTTTCACCCAGTCGTCGTAGAAGCCAAGCGGCATTGCCACGTCGGTGAACCGCGCGATGATGTCCCAGTGCAGGTCGACGGCATTGAGTTCGATATGCGCGAGCGAGTGCAGCAGGGCAATCCGTCCGGCGGGAGAGCCGGGCCGGCGACGCGGCACGTCGCGCGGGGGCAGCAGTTCCGGCCGGTCAGGGCGCGAAGGCCGAAGCGGCGGGTCCGCCCGCCCTATCGCCAAGGGCGCGCCGGCGGCACGTGCGGCGCGCCAATTGTCGGCGTGCTGGTGCGAAAGGGCCGTCTTCGCCCGGCCATCGGCGGTCGTCAGCACCTCTACCGCCATTTCCGCGAGCGTCTTGGTCACAGTGCGCGCGCCGCGTCGAGAACCTCGGCGGCGTGGCCGTTCACCTTCACCTTGCGCCAGACCCGCGCGATCCGTCCCGCCCCGTCGATGAGGAACGTGGTCCGCTCGATCCCCATGTAGGTGCGGCCGTACATCCGCTTCTCCTGCCAGGTGCCGTAGCGTTCGGCGGTGTCGCCTTCGGCATCGGAGACGAGGATGACGCCCAGCCCGTGCTTGGCGCAGAACTTGTCATGGGCCTTGGCGCTGTCCTTCGATATCCCGACGACGACGGTTCCCGCCGCAGTGAACTCATCCTTCAGGCGGGTGAAATCCAGCGCCTCGGTCGTGCAGCCGGGCGTGTCGTCCTTCGGGTAGAAGTAAAGCACGACCTTTCGCGGCGCGAGCGCGCCAAGCGACAGGGTGCCGCCACCATCGCGCGGTAGGGTGAAATCGGGGGCCATGTCGTTGGGTTCTGGCATCATGTCGTTCCTCCGCCGATCGCATCCACTTTGTGTTTTAATTCCGTTTCCGCAAAGATAAAGGGAGCATCGGCCGCGCCGTTACGGACTGCGGCGCTTCGGGGACAATGACGTTTGCATGAGCCAGCGTGGCGATGAGACGATCCGGAAGCCGGGTGCCGTGCATCCGGCGCACCGCGCCGGGCGTTGGTTCGTGGCGGCTACGGCAATTGTCGCTGTGGTCCTCCTTGTCGTCGGCCTCGGGCTTACGGGGCGCGTGATCCCGGCTCCGGGCTGGGTTGTGGAACGGATCGAGGCACGCGCGAACGCGGCACTGGCCGGAGAGGTGTCGGCGCGGATCGGCGGGCTTGAACTGACGGTCGATGAGCGGTTCGTGCCGCATGTCCGCATGAGCGACGTGGAACTTTTCTCCAAGTCCGGCACGCAATTGGCCCTGCTGCCCGATATCAGGACGACGCTGAAGGCGGCACCGGTCCTGAAAGGAAGGCTGGAGCCGCGATCGCTCAGGATAAAGGGCGCGCGGATCGCGCTTCGCCGACTTGAGGACGGCCGTTTCGATATCGCGGTCGGGGTTCCCGGCATGGCGGATGATGCGGCGGCAAATGTGCCCGCCGCGGCACTCAGCCCCTCGGACCTGCTGCAGGCGGTCGACGACGCATTCACGCTGCCCGTCCTGAAGGACATCGAACGGATCGAGATCGACCAGTTGAACTTCAGCCTCGACGATCAGCGTACGAAGCGGGTCTGGACCACAGTCGGCGGTTGGCTGACCCTGACGCAGACGGCCGACCTGATCGAGATCGAGATCGGCACCGAACTGGCGAATGCCGGACGCGCGCCCGCACGCGCCGAGGCCCGCTTCCGCTCGGTCAAGCGGTCGCCCGAGGCGTCGCTGGCGATCACGGTAAACGACGTTCCCTCGCGCGATCTTGCCGCGCAGTCGCCCGCGCTTACCTTCCTTGCGGCGCTCGACGCGCCGATTTCGGGTTCCGTCGAAACCGGGGTCGCGGCAGACGGACATTACGAGGGGATGTCGGCCGTGCTGGAGATTGGCGCCGGCGCGATCCGGCCCACCGCAGATATCAGGCCGGTGCGGTTCGATCATGTGCGGCTTGCGATGTCCTACGATCCGGACGCCGCGCGGCTGGATTTCTCCGATATCGCCGTCGAGAGCAGGGCGCTGCGTATCACTGCCGGTGCGACCGCGCTGCTGAAGGACTTCGACGGGGCCTGGCCCGAGACCCTGCTGGCGCAGGTGGCAATCCGGGACCTCAAGGCCGATCCCGAAGGCGTCTTTGCCGATCCGGTCACGTTTTCGCAAGGTGCGCTGGACTTCCGGCTGCGCCTCGATCCGTTCCGGCTCGATATCGGGCAGTTCGTCCTGGTCGACGGGCCGCAGCGGATTGCCGCCCGGGGCGAAGTCCGGGCGGAGCCGGACGGCTGGGACGTGGCCGTCGACGTTGCCGTGAACGAGATCACGTCAAGCCGTTTGCTGGCGCTTTGGCCGGTGGTGGCGGTGCCCCGCACACGGGAATGGCTTGAGGAGAATGTTGCAACGAGCGGGCTGTTCGACGTGACCTCTGCATTCCGGCTGCGCCCGGGTGGGGAACCGCATTTCTCGCTTGGCTGGGAATACCGTGATACCGAGGTGCGCGTCCTGAAGACGCTGCCGCCGATCCAGGACGGCGCCGGCTACGCGACGATCAATGACTACAGCTACACACTCGTCGTCGACCGCGGACATGTCGTGTCGCCCGTGGGCGGGGACATCGATGTGGCCGGCAGCGTCATGGCGATTGCCGATCTGCGCATCGTTCCCGCTCCGGCGCGGTTCACGTTGCGCACGGACAGCACGATCACCGCGGCTTTGTCGCTTCTCGACCAGCCGCCGTTCGAGTTCCTTTCCAAATCCGGCAAGCCCGTCGATCTGGCCGAGGGGCGGGCGCAGGTGGAGGCGGTGCTCGACCTTCGGCTGGCGCAGAAGATCGGTGTCGACGATGTCGGCTACAACGTGACGGGTGTCCTGCTGGATGTGCGATCCGACCGCATCGCGCCGGGCCGCGACCTGACCGCCGGCCGGCTGGACCTTGTCGCCACGCGCGAGGGTATCGAGATCTCCGGGCCAGCGACCTTTTCCGGCGTTCCGGTCGATGCGGTCTGGCGTCAGCGGTTCGGGCCGGAAGGGCGCGGCAAGAGCGAGGTCGAGGGCACCGTCGAACTGTCGCAACGTTTCTTGGACGCGTTCTCCATCGGTCTCCCCCCCGGAAGCCTGTCCGGCAGCGGGCGTGGCAGGATCGTGCTGCGGATCGAGGAGGGGCGGCCGGTAGAATTCCGCCTCGGGTCCGATCTGGCCGGGTTGGGTCTGTCGATCCCCGAGATCGGCTGGACGAAGCCGACAGGTTCGACCGGACGGCTGTCCGTTGCCGGACGTCTTGGCGAGCCTCCCGAGGTCGATCTGCTTGAGATTGACGCGCCGGGCCTGTCGGTGTCGGGAACCGTCAAGCTTGCCCCGGACGGCGCGCTTGAGGCCGTGCGGCTGCCGGCAGCCCGTGCTGGCGACTGGTTTGACGGCAGCGTGGAGCTTCGTGGCCGCGGCAAGGGTCTTCCGGTTGCGGTCGTCGTCACCGGCGGCAGCGCCGATCTGCGGCGGGCAAACTTTGGTGCCGGGCGGCAGTCTTCCGCCGGCGCGCCGTTGTCGATCGCACTTGACCGGCTGCAAGTGTCGCGCACGATCGCGGTCGAGGGGTTCCGGGGCGATTTCACCACCGGCGGCGGTTTGAGCGGCAGCTTTACCGGCCGGATCAATGGCGCCGCTCCGGTTACGGGGCAGGTCTCGCCACTCGGGTCGCGCTCCGGCTTCCGTATCCGGTCGGATGATGCGGGCGGCGCCCTTCGCGCGGCCGGCATTTTTACACGCGGCGTCGGCGGCGCGCTCGACCTCACGCTCAGTCCGCGGCAGGGGAGCGGCCAGTACGACGGAACGGTTACGATCAACGATATTCGCGTCGTCAACGCACCGGCGCTGGCTGCGCTTCTCGATGCCGTATCCGTCGTCGGACTGCTCAGCCAGCTGAACGGGCCGGGGATTCTCTTCGCGCGTGTCTCGGGCGAGTTCCGTCTGACTCCCGACGCCGTCGAAATCCGCCGAGGCTCCGCCGTCGGTCCGTCGCTCGGCATCTCGGCCGAGGGCGTCTACCAGACTTCGTCGGAACGCATCGACCTTCAGGGGACGATTTCGCCGGTCTACCTCCTCAACAGCATCGGACAGGTCGTCTCGCGTGAGGGCGAGGGGCTGTTCGGTTTCAACTACCGTCTGTCCGGGCCAAGCGGTTCGCCGCGTGTTACGGTCAATCCGCTGTCGATCCTGACGCCCGGCATGTTCCGCGAAATCTTCCGATCCCGACCACCGAAACTGTCCCAATGAAACTGTCCGATTTCGATTTCGACCTGCCCGAAGGGCTGATCGCCACGCGCCCCGTGCGCCCGCGCACCGCCGCGCGCCTCCTGGTGGCGGAGGGCAATGATATCCGCGATTTTCACGTGCGCGACCTCGTCGATCTTCTCGGCCCGGGCGACCGCCTTGTTCTGAACGACACGAAGGTGATCCCGGCGCGGCTTTCGGGCACGCGGCGGCGCGAGACCGGGCAGGGTACTGTCGAGGCGAAGATCGAGGTGACATTGCTGGAACCACGTCCCGGCGGTCTTTGGGCGGCGCTCGCGAAACCCCTGCGCAAGCTGAAGGCGGGCGAGACGGTGCGCTTCTCCGACCGGTTTGCCGCGCGGGCAGTGGCCGTCGCCGAGGGGCAGACATTGCTTGACTTCAATCTCGACGGTGCCGATTTCGACGCGGCTCTGGCAGAGGCGGGCACCATGCCTCTACCGCCCTATATCGCCGCGCTCCGCGTCCCGGACGACCGCGACCGCGAGGACTACCAGACTGTCTTTGCCCGCAACTCCGGCGCCGTCGCCGCGCCGACGGCATCGCTGCATTTCGACGAAGGGCTTCTCGCAGCCCTTGCCGCGAAGGGCGTCGCGTTTACGCATGTGACGCTTCACGTCGGCGCAGGCACATTTCTGCCCGTTAAGGTCGAGGATGTGACAACCCACCGGATGCATGCCGAATGGGGTGAAGTCACAGCGGCGGCAGCGGATGAAATCAACGCGACCCGGGCCGCCGGCGGGCGGGTGATCCCGGTGGGCACGACCGCGCTCAGGCTGATCGAGAGCGCCGCCAACGAGGCGGGACAAATGCACTCCTGGCGCGGGCCCACGGACATCTTCATCTATCCCGGCTACAGGTTCCGTGTGACCGACGGGCTGATGACCAACTTTCATCTGCCGAAATCGACGCTGCTGATGCTCGTTTCCGCGCTGATGGGACACGATCGCATCCGCCGCATCTATGCCCACGCCGTGGGGGCGGAATACCGCTTCTTTTCCTACGGTGACGGCTCGCTTCTTCTGCCCGAACGGCGTAATCCAGCCGCGCTGAGTCGCAGCGGGACCTGACAACGCCGCTGCCCTTCAGCACACTCCCCTGGACCCGACACGAAAGACCCCTGCAATGCTGACCGTACTGCGCAATTCCTGGCCCCTTCTCCTGGGCATGATGCTCCTGATGATCGGCAACGGGGTGCAGGGCACACTTCTCGGTATCCGGGGCGCGATCGAAGGGTTTTCGACCACACAGATGTCGGTCGTCATGTCCGCCTATTTCCTTGGCTTCCTTTTCGGCAGCCGGATGACGCCGGGCATGATCCGGTCGGTCGGCCATGTGCGGGTCTTCGCCGCGCTCGGCTCTATGATTTCGGCGGTGCTGGTGGCCTATGCCGCGGCGCCCGACTGGATCGCGTGGTCGCTGATGCGGGTCCTGATCGGATTTTCCTTCTCCGGCGTCTACATCACCGCCGAAAGCTGGCTGAACAACGCGTCGACGAACGAGACGCGCGGCCAGGCCCTATCGCTCTACATGATCATGCAGATGCTCGGAATCATCTCGGCGCAGGCGCTGCTCAATACTGGCGATCCGTCGGGATACTTTCTGTTCGTGATCCCCTCGGTCCTCGTCTCCATCGCCTTCACGCCGATCCTCCTCACGGCGAGCCCGGCACCGGCCTTCGAACTGACCAAGCCGCTTAGTTTCCTGCGGCTTTTCCAGATTTCACCGCTGGGCTGTGTCGGCATCTTCCTGCTCGGCGGCGTGTTCTCGGCCCAGTTCGGCATGGCGTCGGTCTGGGGCTCGGCAGTCGGTCTCAGCGTTCGCGACCTGTCGATCTTCGTTGCCGCGATCTATGTCGGCGGCCTTGTCCTGCAATATCCGATCGGATGGCTGTCCGACCGGATGGATCGCCGCAAACTGGTGCTCGCGCTGGCCGCCGGCGGGGCGATGGCGACGGCGATCCCCGTGCTGGTCGACGCCAACTTCTATCTGCTGGTTGCCGTCGGTGCGCTGATGGGCGGGGTTTCCAACCCGCTCTATTCCCTGCTGGTCGCCTACACCAACGACTTCATGGATGGCGCCGACATGCCGGCGGCGTCCGCCGGCCTGATCTTCATAAACGGCGTCGGAGCGATCGGCGGCCCGCTGATGACCGGCTGGATCATGGCCCAGATGGGACCGTCGGGCTTCTTCCTGTTCATTGCGGTCCTGTTCGCGGTGATGGCCGGCTATGCCGGCTGGCGGATGACGCGTCGCCCAGCACCCTCGGCGGACCAGACGGGTTCCTACACGCCGTTGGCACCGACAGGCGGCCTTGTCGCTGTCGAGGCGGCCGCGGAAATCGCCGCCGAGGCGCAGCACGCCGATGGTCAGGAAGCGCCCGCGCGCAACGCCACCGAATAGGTGGGGTCGGACGGGCCCGGCGCTGTACATCGTCGTTTGGCTGGAAATCCGGTCCGCTTCCTGTAACTCTGGGCGAAAGCGCGGAACCGGGGAGGTGAGCCATGTCCGAACCTGAAGCGGTCGTTCATTTCTGGCTTGGCGAGGTCGGCCAGAAGGGCTGGTACGTCGCTGCCGACGAGGTGGACGAGGAAATCCGCCAGAGATTTGGTAAGGAATGGCACGCCGCCCATGCCGGCGAACGCGAATTCTGGCGCAACGGTCCGCGCGGGGCGCTGGCCTATCTGATCCTGACCGACCAGTTTCCACGCAACATGTTCCGCGGGCAGGCCGAGGCATTTGCCACGGACGCCCGCGCGCTTTCAGCGGCGAACGATGCGATCGCACACGGATTCGACCTGCTGATCCCCGAACCGCAGCGCGTGTTCTTCTACATGCCGTTCGAGCATTCCGAGGACATGGGTGATCAGGACCGCTCGGTAGACCTCGTTGATCGCAACATGCACGAGACGCGGGCCGGCTACCTGCTCCATGCCCGTGCCCACCGCGAGGTGATCCGCCGCTTCGGCCGGTTTCCGTTCCGAAACGTGGCGCTCGGGCGGAACTCGACGGCGGAGGAAACCGCGTTCCTAAATGACGGCGGATACGGCGCAATCGTGCGCGAGCTTGAAAAACAGGGCTGAGCGGAGCCATGCAGCCTGTGCAACGGGGTACGGCGCTGATCGCATTGTGTTGCGAGAGGAAATAGTTTAATACCAAACTACTTTTTCTGAGGGAGGATGAGATGGCTGCCAAGAGTTTCGACATGATCGTGATCGGCGCGGGTCCGGGTGGCTATGTCGCCGCGATCCGGGGCGCACAACTGGGCTTGAGCGTCGCGATTGTCGAGCGCGAGCATATGGGCGGCATCTGCCTCAACTGGGGCTGCATCCCGACGAAGGCGCTGTTGCGGTCCGCCGAAGTCTTCCACCTCATGCACCGCGCCAAGGAATTCGGGCTGAAGGCCGACGGGATCGGCTATGACCTCGACGCGGTCGTGCAGCGATCGCGTGGTGTCGCCAAGCAACTGTCGGGCGGCATCGGCCACCTGATGAAGAAGAACAAGATCACCGTCTTCATGGGTGAGGCCACGCTGCCCAAGAAGGGTACGGTCAGCATCAAGACCGACAAGGGGACCGAGGAACTGAGTTCGAAAGCCATCGTGCTCGCGACCGGCGCGCGGGCCCGCGAACTGCCGGGGCTGGAGGCCGACGGCGATCTCGTCTGGACCTACAAGCACGCTTTGATGCCGAAACGGATGCCGAAGAAGCTGCTCGTCATCGGCTCGGGCGCCATCGGCATCGAATTCGCGTCGTTCTTCAACACGCTCGGCGCGGATACGACCGTGGTCGAGGTGATGGACCGCGTGCTGCCGGTCGAGGACGCTGAGATTTCAGCTTTCGCGAAGAAGGCTTTCGTCAAGCAGGGCATGAAGATCATGGAGAAGTCCACGGTCAAGAAGCTCGACCGCGCGGCGGGCAAGGTCACGGCTCATATCGAAGCGGGCGGCAAGACCGAGACGTTGGACTTCGACACGGTCATTTCCGCCGTCGGCATCGTCGGCAATGTCGAAAACCTCGGGCTTGAGGCTCTGGGCGTCAAGATCGACCGCACGCATGTCGTCACGGATGAATACTGCCGCACCGGGGTCGACGGGCTCTATGCCATCGGCGATATCGCCGGCGCGCCCTGGCTTGCCCACAAGGCCAGCCATGAAGGTGTCATGGTCGCCGAACTGATCGCGGGCAAGCATCCGCATCCGATCAAACCGAACTCCATCGCGGGCTGCACCTATTGCCATCCGCAGGTCGCAAGCGTGGGTCTGACCGAGGCGAAGGCGAAAGAGGCAGGCTATGACATCAGGGTCGGGCGCTTCCCCTTCATCGGCAATGGCAAGGCGATCGCTTTGGGCGAGTCCGAAGGCCTCATCAAGACCGTCTTCGACGCCAAGACCGGCGAACTGCTTGGTGCTCACATGGTCGGGGCCGAGGTCACGGAGTTGATCCAGGGCTATGTCGTCGGCCGCAGCCTCGAGACGACCGAGGGCGAGTTGATGGAAACCGTCTTCCCGCATCCGACGCTCAGCGAAATGATGCACGAAGCGGTGCTGGACGCCTACGGCCGCGCGCTGCATATGTGATCCGGTCGCCGGGCGCGCTGCCCGGCCGGCCTGACCCGAGGGAGCGCGATGCAGGAAACCCGCTGGGGATTGATCGCGGCCCTCTGGTTCGCCGGGCTGACCGCGGCGATGCAATTCGCCAAGGTCGGTGTGATCTTCGACCTTCTGCGACCTGTCTGGCCGGGGGCGGGGATTTGGCTTGGCCTTGTCGTGTCGGTTGTGGGTTTTGTCGGCATCGTCTTCGGCACGACCGCCGGGATCGCCGTCGCCCGGATCGGGCCGCGGCGCATGCTGCTGACGGCGCTGCTCGCGGGGGCTGTGCTTTCGCTTGCCGAAAGCCTGATCCCGCCTCTGCCGGCGATGATCGCCCTCCGCGTTCTTGAGGGGATGAGCCATCTTGCCATCGTCGTCGCCGCCCCGGTCCTGATCGCTGCTACTGCGGGGCCGAAGGATCAGCCCGCCGCGATGACGATCTGGTCGACCTTCTTCGGCATTGCCTTCGCGATCACCGCTTTCCTCGGGCGGCCTCTGGTCGCCGCGCATGGGCCTCAGGCGCTATTCGTCACTCATGCCGCGCTGATGGCCTTGGCGGCGCTCCTCCTCTGGACCCTGATCCCGAAAGAAGTTGCGGCCCGGCCCAACGCCATCGCCCGCGCGGGCCTGATCGAGGCGCACCGGCGCATCTACGCCTCGCCCCGCATCGCCGCCCCGGCGATGGGCTTCGTCTTCTATACGCTGATGTTCGTGGCCTTCCTGACCCTCTTGCCCGATCTTGTCGCGCCGGAGTGGCGATACCTGACGGCGACGGTGATGCCGTTGATTTCCATTGCTATTTCGTTGGTCTTTGGCGTGCCCCTGACCCGTGCCAAAGGGGCGGTTCTGACGGTTCAGGTGGGCCTTGCCGCCGGGGCGCTGGCCATCGTCGCCTTCGTCCTCAGCGGCGGCCAGGGTGTCCTGGCACTTGTCGCGGTCATGGCGATATCCGGTTCGCTGGGGTTGGTGCAGGGCGGAAGCTTCGCCGCGATTTCCGAGCTGAATTCCGACGGGTCGGCGCGAGCCGAGGCGGCAGGCGCGATCGCGCAGCTTGGTAATGTCGGCACCACGCTCGGCACCCCCATACTCCTGAAAATGACAGAGATATGGGGGCTGCCCGCCGTTCTCTGGTTCGGCCTGCCACTTTGCGTCGGCGGTATCCTCACCCATGCGTGGCTGGCCAGGCGGCGGAGCCTTGGCGTCTAGCGCGCCACGGCGCCGCCCGCGCTGATCCAGTCACCCAGCCCGCCGATATTGTAGACCTCGCGGTAACCCATTCCGGCCAGCATCTGCCCGGCCATATGGCTTCTGCCGCCCGACGCGCAGTAAAGCGCGACCGGACGGTCGCAGGAGAGTTCGGCCAGGCATTCCGGGCTCGACGGATCGCATCGCATCCTCAGGGCCGCGAGCGGGACATGCAGCGCGCCCGCCGCCTTGCCCGTTGCGGCGACTTCGGCGCCTTCGCGCACGTCGATCACGACCAGATCGCCGAGAGAGCAGCGCGAAACCGCGTCACGTGCCGCGATCTTCGATACACCGCCGGACTTGGAGGACAGGAAGGAGGGCATCGACAACACCTTTCACAAAAGCGGTTACCGTCCGATCTGCGGCGCGCGGGGCCTACCGTTCAAGAGCGTGCCCAAAATAAATTCAAAAAAGTGAATTTGAAATGTGTAAGAATGTAGCAGGACGTGTCAGCAGTTGGCATTTGTTCGCATTGTGTTCTCTTTTTCGGGTTGGAGACTCGGGCGCCATACACTATCTGTTAACTCCTGATCCCCGGGGGCAGCATGGTCGAGCAGAAGTTCATCGAGGTGCGCGGCGCGCGCGAGCACAACCTCAAGTCCATCGACGTCGATATCCCGCGCGACAAGCTGACGGTGATCACCGGGCTTTCGGGGTCGGGCAAGTCCTCGCTCGCCTTCGATACGATCTATGCCGAGGGCCAGAGGCGCTATGTGGAATCGCTGTCCGCCTATGCCCGCCAGTTCCTCGACATGATGGGCAAGCCGGATGTCGATCACATCTCGGGCCTCAGCCCGGCGATCTCCATCGAGCAGAAGACGACATCGAAGAACCCCCGTTCCACCGTCGGCACGGTGACTGAGATATACGACTATCTGCGTCTGCTCTTCGCCCGCGTGGGCACGCCGTATTCGCCTGCCACAGGCAAGCCGATCGAGGCGCAGCAGGTGCAGGACATGGTCGATGCGGTCATGGCGATGGAGGAGGGGACGCGCGGCTACCTTATGGCCCCCATCGTCCGTGACCGGAAGGGCGAATACCGCAAGGAATTCCTTGAGTTGCGCAAGCAGGGCTTTCAGCGGGTCAAGGTGGACGGCCAGTTCTATGAGCTGGAGGAACCGCCGACGCTCGACAAGAAGTTCCGCCATGACATCGACGTGGTCGTCGACCGGATCGTCGTGCGTGAGGGACTGGAGACGCGGTTGGCGGACAGTTTCCGTACTGCGCTGAACCTTGCCGACGGCATCGCGATCCTTGAGACCGCACCTACCGAGGGCGAGCCGGAGCGGATCACGTTCAGCGAGAATTTCGCCTGTCCCGTCAGCGGCTTCACGATCCCCGAGATCGAGCCGCGGCTCTTCTCATTCAACGCGCCCTTCGGGGCCTGCCCGTCCTGCGACGGGCTCGGGGTGGAGTTGTTCTTCGACGAACGCCTCGTCGTGCCCGATGTGACGCTGAAACTGAAGGACGGGGCGCTGGCACCTTGGAACAAGGGAAAGTCGCCCTATTTCATCCAAACCATCGACGCGCTTGCCCGCCACTACGGGTTCGATCCCAAGAAGCCGTGGAAGGACCTGCCGGAGAAGGTGCAGAACCTTTTCCTGCGTGGTTCCGGCGACGAAGAGATCAAGTTCCGCTTCGACGAGGGCGGACGGGTCTACGAGGTCACGCGCACCTTCGAGGGCGTGATCCCGAACATGGAACGCCGCTACCGCGAGACGGATTCGAACTGGGTCCGCGAGGAATTCGAGCGGTATCAGAACAACCGCCCCTGCGGCACCTGCGGCGGCCATCGCCTGCGGCCCGAGGCGCTCGCGGTGAAGATCGCGGGCCTGCATGTGGGCGAGGTTGTGCGCATGTCGATCAAGGAGGCCTATGCCTGGATCGACACGGTTCCCGCCAAGCTCACCAAGCAGAAGAACGAGATCGCCCGGCTGATCCTGAAGGAGATCCGCGAACGGCTCGGCTTCCTGAACAATGTGGGCCTCGAATACCTGACGCTGTCCCGTAATGCCGGAACGCTGTCCGGCGGCGAAAGCCAGCGCATCCGGCTGGCGTCGCAGATCGGCTCCGGCCTGACCGGCGTGCTCTATGTGCTGGATGAACCCTCCATCGGGCTTCACCAGCGCGACAATGACCGCCTGCTCGGCACGCTCAAGAACCTGCGCGATCAGGGCAACACCGTGCTGGTCGTGGAACATGACGAGGAGGCGATCCGCGAGGCGGACTATGTCTTCGACATCGGTCCGGGCGCGGGCGTCCACGGTGGGCAGGTCGTGTCGCGCGGCACGCCTGCGGAAATCGCTGCCGACCCGGCCTCTCTGACCGGGCAATACCTGTCGGGCGGGCGAGAGATCGCGGTGCCGAAGCTGCGTCGCGACGGGAACGGCAAGACGCTGAAAGTGGTCAAGGCGACGGGCAATAACCTCAAGAACATGACGGCGGAGTTTCCGCTGGGCAAGTTTGTCTGCGTGACCGGCGTCTCGGGCGGCGGCAAGTCCACGTTAACGGTGGAGACGCTCTACAAGAACGCCGCTTTGCGCCTGAACGGCGCCCGTGAAACGCCCGCGCCCTGTGAAACGATCAAGGGCTTCGAACATCTCGACAAGGTCATCGACATCGACCAGCGGCCCATCGGCCGCACGCCGCGGTCGAACCCTGCGACCTATACCGGCGCCTTCACCCCGATCCGCGACTGGTTCGCGGGCCTGCCTGAGGCGAAGGCGCGTGGCTACCTTCCGGGGAGGTTCAGCTTCAACGTGAAGGGCGGGCGCTGCGAGGCCTGCCAGGGCGACGGCGTCATCAAGATCGAGATGCACTTCCTGCCCGACGTCTATGTGACCTGCGAGACCTGCAAGGGCCACCGCTACAACCGCGAGACGCTGGAAATCAAGTTCAAGGGCAAGTCCATCGCCGACGTGCTGGAAATGACGGTCGAGGACGCGCAGGGCTTCTTTGGCGCGGTTCCGGCGATCCGCGAGAAGATGGACGCGCTGGTGAAGGTCGGACTTGGCTATATCAAGGTCGGCCAGCAGGCGACGACGCTTTCGGGCGGCGAGGCGCAGCGGGTGAAGTTGTCGAAGGAGCTGTCCAGGCGCTCCACAGGTCGGACTTTGTATATTCTGGACGAACCCACGACCGGTTTGCACTTTGAAGATGTTCGAAAATTGCTAGAGGTTCTTCACGAACTGGTGGAGCAGGGCAACACCGTCGTGGTTATCGAACATAACCTCGACGTCATCAAGACCGCCGACTGGATCATTGATATCGGGCCGGAAGGCGGCGACGGCGGCGGCGAGATCGTGGCGACCGGCACGCCAGAGGATGTGGCGAAGGTGGAGCGCAGCCATACTGGCCGCTACCTCGCGCCGATGCTAAAAGCCCGGCGCGAGGCTGCTGAGTAACTCGGTCGCGCTGCGCGGCAGCGCGGCGCTGACGGATCAGCTTTTCTTCATCGGGCAGGTGCTGACGCCGAGGATCGAGTAGAGCGGGCAGGAACGCATCAGCCCGGTCGCGAGCGGCACGATACCGATCAGATAGGCCCAGCGGTAGGTCGCGTCAGCATTCATGAAGAAGCCGGCCAGCAGGGCGAGGCCAAGGACGATGCGCAGAATGCGGTCGATGTTTCCGACATTGGTCTTGAACATGGGGAGTCTCCGTTTCCCGCCCTCCGAGTCGTTCGGAGGTCTATGCGGCCAGAATGCCGCGATCCGGCGGTTCTGTCTGTGACCATGTCACAAAGCGCACGCCCGGCCCGTCAGTCCTGCACCGCGGCGAGCCGGGCGAGTGCCGCCCGGTCGCGGATCAGAACCACACCGCGTTCCGTCACAACGAGGCCCGATCGCGCCAGCGCGTCGAGACGGCGCGACACGACCTCGCGTGCGGACCCGATCGCGGTGGCGAGTTCCTGATGCGTCGCGCGCACGGCATCGCCGTCTGCGCGATCGATCAGTGCCGCGGCAAGCCGGCTTTCGACGCGCTGGAAGGCGACGCGTTCCAGAAGATGCAGCATTCCCTGCATCCTGAGCGCGAATGCCGAGAACACGAACCCCCGGAACGCGGGCGACGTGTCCATCAGGGACAGGAACAGCGTCCGCGGGATCAGTGCGGCGCGGACGTCAGTCGCCGTCACGGCTTCGCCCGAATAGTCCTCTCCGCCGAGAAGGCCGAGCGTGGTCTGCACGCATGACCCGCCTGGCTCGACCGCGTAGAGAAGGATGTCGCGGCCCGACGGCCCCGTCAGGAAGACCTCGATCCGGCCTTCGAGGACGACGACGAACCCCTTGGCGCTGTCGCCGGGATGGAAGACAGGGGTGCCGGAAGGCAGGGTAATCGGCGAAAGCGCGTCGAGCCGCGCACGGGTTTCCGGCTCAAGCCGGTCAAGCCCGGCCGCACGCTCCGACCAGCCGCTCATGCACAGGGGCCGCGTGATGCGGCGGCGTCGGAACGGTCGAGGGCGGTCATCGCGAGGGCCAAGGAATATCGCCAATCGTGTCGGGGTCGGCAGAGGCCGGATAGCTGCGACGGGATATAGCCGTTCCGACGCTCAGGTGCGATGGCGTTTTTCGAACCGCGGCAACATGGCCGAGAAGTCCATGCCCTTGCCGCCTTCGCTTTCGACAAAATGTTCGTAGAGCAGCGCCGCAAGCTGTCCCATCGGGGTATCGGCGTCTGCCGCTTCGGCCGCCTGCTGCGACAGCCGCAGATCCTTCAGCATGAGCTCAGCCGCGAATCCGGGCTTATAGCCGTTGTCGGACGGCGATTTGGGACCGACGCCGGGGGCAGGGCAGTAGGCGTTCATTGTCCAGGAATAGCCCGAAGAAGTGGAGACGACGTCGAACATCTTCTGCCGGTCGAGGCCGAGCTTGTCGGCAAGCGCGAAGGCCTCGCAGGTGGCGATCATGGTGACGCCGAGGATCATGTTGTTGCAGATCTTGGCGGCCTGTCCGGCACCGGACGTGCCGCAATGCACCGCCTTCTGGCCCATGATGGCGAATAGCGGTTCCACGATCGCGAAAGCCTCGTCCGAGCCGCCCGCCATGAAGGTGAGCGTACCCGCCGCCGCGCCGCCGACTCCGCCGGAAACCGGCGCATCCACCGCCAGGATGCCGGCCTTGGCTGCCTGATCGGCCACCGCCCGGGCACTTTCGACATCGACTGTCGAGGAATCGCACAGGACGGCCCCCGGTTTCATCGCGGGGATAAGCTGGTCGGCGACCGCGCGCAGGATGGCCCCGTTCGGCAGCATCGTGATGACGACATCGGCGTTCTTCGCGGCGCCGGTCGCGCTGATCGCGCCGTGAACGCCTTCCGGCATCGGCGCGTGCGGGTCATGGCCCGTTACGTCATGTCCGGCCGCGACGAGGTTCGCGGCCATCGGCGCCCCCATATTGCCAAGCCCGATGAATCCGATCTTCATGCAAGTTCCTCCTCGAATGTCAGGGCATTTTCCCCAAGTGGCATCAGCATCCGCGATACGTCCACCGCAGGCACGGCATCGGCGCCGGAATGGCGCCATTTCGGCGTGCGGTCCTTGTCGATGATCGCGGCGCGGATGCCTTCAAGGAAATCCGCGTGTTCCATCGAACGATAGGTGAAACGATATTCCAGTTCCAGCGCCCGGCGCATGTCCGTGCCGCCACGCAGCCGGTGCATCATTTCGACCGTGCAGGCGGCCGACAAAGGCGCGGCGCGCGAGAATGTCTTCATTGCCGTGGCCGCGAATTCGCCCTCTGCGTGGCGCAGGGTGCGCAGGATATCGCCGGCGGTTTCGCCGGCAAAAAGCGCGTCGATCTCATCGCGGTGCCGGTCGAGTGTGCCGTCCGGGGCGGGGGTGGTACGCGCACCGATCTGGCCGGCGTCGCCCGCTTCGACAAGGGCCGATTTCAGGGCGGGCCAGTCAGCCTCGGGTACGAATGTATCGGCGAAACCGGCAAGGATCGCGTCCGCCGGTCCCATCCGGGCGCCCGTCGTGCCAAGGTATTCACCCAGCCGCCCCGGCGCGCGCGCAAGCAGGAACGACCCGCCCACATCCGGGACAAGGCCGATGCCGCATTCCGGCATCGCGATCTGAGAGGTTTCGCCCACGATCCGATGGCTTCCGTGGCAACCGACACCGACGCCGCCGCCCATCGTGAACCCTTGCAGGAAGCTGACCACGGGCTTGCCGTAATCGGCGATCCGCGCGTTCATCCGGTATTCGTCGAACCAGAACTTGCGGCCGTAGGAATAGTCGCCGCTCGTACCCGTCGCGTACATCTCGGCGATGTCACCGCCCGCGCAAAAGGCGCGATCACCCTCGGCGTCGATCAGGACCAGCGCGACCTCCGGGTCGTCCCGCCAGTCCCGGAGCGCATCGTCGATGGCAAGGCACATGCCGTAGGTAAGGGCGTTCAGTGCCTTCGGGCGGTTCAGCGTGATCCGCCCGGCGCGACCGTCCTTGCGTATATTCAGTTCGGCCATCAGTTCCTCTCGGCCAAGAGCGCGCGGCCGATGATCAGCCGCATGATTTCATTGGTGCCTTCGAGTATCTGGTGCACCCGCAGGTCACGGACGATCTTCTCGACCCCGTAGTCGGCAAGGTAGCCATAGCCGCCGTGCAGTTGCAGGCATTCGTTAGCGACCTCGAAGGCATTGT
This sequence comes from Alphaproteobacteria bacterium, assembly GCA_030429495.1. Classification (GTDB taxonomy): domain Bacteria; phylum Pseudomonadota; class Alphaproteobacteria; order Rhodobacterales; family Rhodobacteraceae; genus Albidovulum. The sequence goes on from JAUIFH010000008.1 coordinate 160,347, forward strand.
CGGTGACCAGAAGCTTGGCCATCGCGCAGAACTTGGCCGCATCCGGCGCCTTGTTGTCCAGTTTCCATGCCGCCTGGCGAAGGAAGGTCCGCGCCGATTGCAGCTTCACCTCCAGCTCGGCGAGCCGGAACTGCAAGGCCTGAAACTGGTCGAGCGTTCGCCCGAAAGCCTTGCGTTCGCCCATATAGGCCAGGGTCGCGTCGAATGCCGCCTGTGCGCCGCCAAGCGCGGAGGCGGCGATGTTCAGACGTCCGCCGTCGAGGCCCGCCATGGCGTAGACGAAGCCCTTTCCTTCCTCACCCACGAGGTTGCTGTGGGGGATCGTGCAATCGTCGAACTGCACCTGCGCGGTGGGCTGGGCCCGCCAGCCCATCTTGTCCTCTAGCGCCCCGAAGCTCAGGCCAGGCGTGCCAGCGGCCACGATCACGGTCGAGATTCCGGCGGGTCCGTCGCCGCCGGTGCGGACCATCGTCAGATAGGCGTCGGAATAGCTGCCGCCTGAGATGAAGGCCTTGCTTCCGTTCAGCTTCCAGCCCTCATTGGTCCGTTCCGCACGGGTCCGCAATGCGGCAGCATCGGAACCCGAACCTGGCTCGGTAAGGCAATAGGAGAACACCTTTTCCATCGAGCAGAGGCCGGGAAGCCATGCCGCCTTGGTTTCCTCCGATCCGAACTTGTCGATCATGCCGCCGCACATGTTGTGGATCGACAGGAATGAGCCGACGGCCGGGCACGACATGGCGAGCGCTTCGAAAACCAGCGTCGCATCCAGCCGTGACAGGCCGGAACCGCCATATTCCTCGCTGACATAGACGCCGCCAAGGCCAAGCTCGGCCACTTTCGGCCAGAGCGCCTTCGGAATCGTCCCCTCGGCCTCCCAGCTGCGTGCGAAGGGTGCGATATGGTCCGCGCCGAAGGCTCGGGCCATGTCGAAAATCGCCTGTTGTTCCTCGCTCAGAGCGAAATCCATGAATGCCTCCCTGACGCTCGAATTGAACAAGTGTTAAATTCCAATTGTTGCAGTAGTTTTGCAAGGGTGAATTTCTGTACCGGTGATTCTGCGCAGGTATGGGGAGGGCGGTTCACATTCGCTGAGAATCAATCAGCCTTACCAGCCGATAGCCGGGAAAGATTGCGGGCGGATTGATCCTTTCCCGGACACGATGGGACTTGATTACCCGCAAGTGTTGAAAGGAAGGAGGGGTTGTCACATCCGCTAGTTGAAACGGTACGTTAGCGGCGTTTCTTCACTGGTTTCTTACGAATAATGTGCCAAAGATGTGGCGCTCGGTCAGAGTTCTTGGTGGGGTGGGTACCATGTGTTTGCAAGTGAGCTTCAAGGCAGTGGCTATTGCCGCCGTGCTCGGTCTTTCGACGGTTGCCGCGCAGGCCGCGACATATAATTTCGATGCGGTCACATCCAATTCGACGACAGATACCGCAACCGGAATGTCGCAGTTGTCCGTCGACGTTCTGGACAGCGGGTCGAACACCGTATCGTTCACGTTCAACAATTCCGGTCCGCTGGCGTCGTCGATCACCGATGTCTACTGGGACGACCAAGCCTCCCTCCTTGGTTCGATGGGCCTAATCACATCCTCTGCCGGCGTCGATTTCTCCGCCGGCGCTAAGCCCGGAAACCTGCCGGGCGGGAACACGATCGGATTCAATGCGAATCCGAAGGGCGCGTCGGCGGACAGCAATGCGCCGGTGCAGCCGAACGGGGTCAATCCGGGCGAGTGGCTGACGATCGTCTGGAACCTCGTGGCCGGCGCGAGCTTTGCGGATGTGATTACCGCGCTTGACCTCGGGGGTGATCAGACCGGGTCACTGCGCGTTGGCATCCATGTTCAGGGTTTCGCGGGCGGAGGATCTGAATCCTTCGTCAACGCGCCCGCACCCGTGCCGCTTCCGGGGGCTGCGTTGTCCTTGCTTGCCGGCCTCGGCGCGCTTGGTTTCGTGCGCCGCCGCCGCGCGGCCTGACAGCCTCGGATCATCGGATACGCGCGGGCCGTTCGGCCCGCCGTTTCATAGCCGGCTTCGCCTAGAGATCGGCGTGGAATTCCTCGACGAGATGGGCGGTCACGGCGCGCATGGCCGCCGCCTCATCGTCGCTCGCCTCAAGTGAATCGACCCTCACCGCCCGTTGGCGATCCGCGCTCGTGCCGGTTTCCGTGATCTGCCGAAGCGCTTCAATCTCGGCGGCGCAGCCGAGCGCCTCGGCGTCCTCCGCGACAAGCGCGATCATCTCGTCCAGGAGCGTGGCGAAATCCACCACCTCCAGCCGTCCAAAGTCGATCAGCCCGCCGGAAACGCCGTATCGCTGTGCCCGCCAACGGTTTTCTCCGATCAGGAAGTTGTCATAGAGCCTCCAGCGCTGGTTCGCGCGCGCAAGACGCCAGAGCATTCGCGTCAGGCATTGCGTCATTGCGGCCAGAGAGAGTGTCATTTCCAATCGCGGGGAGACGTCGCAGATTCGGCTCTCGATCGTGGGAAACCGCGCGGATGGCCGCAGATCCCACCAGATTTTCGTCGAATCCTCGATCAGCCCCATCTTGACCAGCGCCGACACGGCCCGCTGAAACTCTGCCCAACTGGTGAATTTCGGCGGCAGCCCGGTGCGGGGTAGATTGTCGAAGACGGTCAGCCGGTAGCTGGCAAGGCCCGTATCCTCGCCCTGCCAGAAGGGTGAAGAGGTCGACATCGCCAGAAGATGCGGCAGGAAATACGAGAGCTGGTTGACAACGTCGATGCGCATGTCCTCGGCCGGGATGCCGACATGGACATGCATGCCGCAGATCAGCATCCGCCGCGCCACCCCGCCAAGATCGCGGCGCAAATCGTTGTAGCGGTCCCTGTCGGTATGGTGCTGGTCCTTCCAGTCCGCAAAAGGGTGGCAGGCGGCCGCGATCGGCACCAGACCGTAGTCGGCCGCATTGCGGGAAACGCAGGCACGGAGTTTTCGCAACTCGTCCCGCGCCTGCGCAACGTCCTTGCAGACGCGGGTTCCGATCTCGATCTGGCATTGCAGGAATTCCGGGCTGACCTGATCGGCCATCTCGGCCTTGCAGGCGGCCATCAGCCCCTTTGGCGCGACAGCAAGTGCAAGCGTGTCGCGGTCGACGAGGAGGTATTCCTCCTCTACCCCGATAGTGAAATCCGGCTCCGACATCGCCGCGCCCCCCATGGTTTTTGTCAGTTGAACAGAGGCGGATGATTTGGGCAAGTTTCAGGGTCTGCGCCATCCGGCGCCCGTTAACCCCGGAAATCGAAGGGCCGGAGGCAGAACTGCCCCCGGCCCGTTTTGTCGCGTCGTTGCCCATGGGGCGGATGACGCCCCGGCGTGACGATCAGTCCATCGCCTTGAAGTGGAACTCGCCGCCTTCCTTCAGACCCGACGGCCAGCGCGAGGTCACCGTCTTGGTCCGGGTGTAGAACTTGAACGAATCCGGCCCGTGCTGGTTCAGGTCGCCGAACATGGATTTCTTCCAGCCGCCGAACGTGTGATAGGCCAGCGGAACCGGGATCGGCACGTTGATGCCCACCATGCCGATATTGATCCGGTGCGCGAAGTCGCGCGCGGTATCGCCGTCGCGGGTGAAGATCGCGGTGCCGTTGCCGTATTCGTGGTCCATCGCCATGCCGATTGCCTCTTCGTAGGTCTTGGCGCGGACGACCGACAGGACCGGCCCGAAGATCTCGGTCTTGTAGATGTCCATATCGGTCGTGACATGGTCAAAGAGGTGCGGGCCGACGAAGAAGCCGTTCTCGTACCCCTGAAGCGAGAAGTTACGGTTGTCGATGACGAGCTTCGCGCCCTGCTCGACACCCGAATTGATCAGGCCGAGGATACGTTCTTTCGCCTCGCGGGTGACGACCGGGCCGAAATCCACGTCGTCGCCGTCTGTATAGGGCGCGACGCGCAGCTTTTCGACGCGTGGCACCAGCTTTTCGATCAGGCGGTCGGCAGTCTCATTGCCTACGGGCACGGCGACCGAGACAGCCATGCAGCGTTCGCCCGCGGCACCGAAGCCCGCGCCGATCAGCGCATCGGCGGCTTGGTCCATGTCGGCATCCGGCATGATGATCATGTGGTTTTTGGCGCCGCCGAAGCACTGCGCGCGCTTCCCGTTCGCGGTGGCGCGGCTATAGATGTAGTGCGCGATCGGGGTCGAACCGACGAACGACACACCCTGGATGGTTTCGCTGTCGAGCAGCGTGTCCACCGCTTCCTTGTCGCCGTTGACGACCTGGAAGACGCCCTTCGGCAGACCGGCCTCGACGAAAAGCTCGGCCAGCATCATCGGCACCGAGGGGTCGCGCTCGGACGGTTTCAGCACCACGGCGTTGCCGCAGGCCAGTGCCGGGCCGACGTGCCAGAGCGGCATCATGGCGGGGAAGTTGAACGGCATGATCGAGGCGACGACGCCGAGCGGTTGGCGCATCGAATACATGTCGATGCCGGGGCCCGCATCATCGGTGAACTCACCCTTCAGCATCTGCGGCGCGCCAATGCAGTATTCGATCACTTCCAGACCGCGCTGAAGGTCGCCCTTCGCGTCGGGGATGGTCTTGCCGTGCTCGCGCGAAAGCGCCTCGGCCAGCTTGTCCATGTCGCGGTTCATCAGGCCGACCATGGCCATCATGACGCGGGCGCGCTTCTGCGGGTTGGTGGCGCCCCAAGCCGGCTGGGCAGCGGCGGCATTGGCGATCGCGGCTTCGGTTTCGGCCGCCGATGCCATCGGGCATTTCGCCTGCACTTCGCCGGTGGCGGGGTTGAAGACGTCAGCGAAACGGCCCGAAGTGCCCTTCACGTTTTCGCCGTTGATCCAGTGTGACAGTTCTTTCATGGAAGCCTCCCGTAAGGTCGCACGCAGAATAGCCTTGCAGAATTGCCGGGAAAAGGGGCAGTTTCCCAAATAGGTTTTGCAATTTTGCAAAGGTATCAGCATGGCCGACTGGGATGATCTGCGTATTTTCCTTGCCGTTGCGCGGGCCGAAAGCCTGTCGGGCGCGGGCAAGCAACTCAAGCTCGATCCGGCGACGGTCGGCCGCCGGGTCGCGCGGCTGGAAGAGGCTATGTCGGTCCGGCTGTTCGTGAGATCGCCGCAGGGCTACGGGCTGACGGCAGAGGGGCAGCGGCTGCTGTCCCACGCTGTCCGGGCTGAACAGGCAGTTGCCGGCGCAATGGACGAGGTCGGTGCCGAGGGATCGGGGCTGACCGGGCAGATACGGCTTGGCGCGCCGGACGGCAGTGCGAATTTCCTTCTGCCGCAGATCATCGCCCAGATCTGCGACGACCACCCGGGGCTTGAGGTTCAGCTCGTCGCGCTGCCGCGGGTGTTCAACCTTTCGAAGCGTGAGGCGGACATGGCCATCGCGGTCAGCCAGCCGGCCTCGGGAAGGCTCACGGTGCAGAAACTGACCGACTACAAGCTCCATCTGGCGGCCTCGCGGGCATATCTGGACCGTCATCCCCCAATCCGCAGCATTGCGGATCTTCGGCACCACAGGACGATCGGCTACATCCAGGACCTCGTCTTCGACAAGGAGCTCGACTACCAGAGCGAGGCGCAGATGGACGCGGTTACGCTGGCCTCGAACTCCGTCTCGGTCCAGTTCAACTGGGTCCGCAACGGCGCGGGCATCGCCGTCGTGCACGATTTTGCGCTGCCCGCCGCACCAGATCTCGTCCGGGTACTGACCGACCAGGTGTCGCTGACCCGCACCTTCTATCTGATCCGTCATCCCGACGACCGCCGGGTCGACCGCCTCAACCGCTTTGCCGGCTTGCTGGCGCAGGGAGTGCGGCGCGAGGTGGCACGGCTCGAAGCCTTGGCTTGACAGACAGGGAGAGAGGCGCGACGCTTCGGGAAAGTCTTTTTCTCGTCAGGAGGTTGCCCATGCAGGTTCACCAGATTCTGCGCGCCAAACCGAAGCAGAGCATCATCACCGTGAAACCGGGGTCGAGCATTGCGGATGCAGCGCGGCTTTTGGCGGAACGGCGGATCGGTGCGGTTGTCGTCTCGGAAGACGGCACGACGCCGCTTGGCATCCTCTCGGAGCGCGACATCGTGCGTGACCTTGGCCGGCGCGGTGCGATCTGCCTTTCGGATCAGGTCGATGCGCTGATGACGCGGAACCTGATCTCCTGCACGCCGACCGACAAGGCCGATACGGTGCTTGAGAAGATGACCGCAGGCCGCTTCCGCCACATGCCGGTGATGGATGGGGCCGAAATGATCGGGATCATCTCGATTGGCGATGTCGTGGCCGCGCGCATGTCCGAACTCTCGATGGAGAAGGATGCGCTCGAAGGCATGATCATGGGCAACTGACGGCAGGCGACCCTTCGGGAAGGCTTGCATTTCAGCGCGCAATATTGTTGCGTCGCCGCGACGGACGTCCAAGAGGGGCATTGACGTATGCGCATCGGCCTGTATCCCGGCACCTTCGACCCGATCACGCTGGGCCATACCGACATCATCCGGCGCGCGATGGCGCTGGTCGACCGGTTGGTCATCGGCGTCGCGATCAACCGGGACAAGGGGCCGCTCTTCACGCTTGAAGAGCGGGTCGCGATGGTAGAGGCCGAATGCCGCGCTATCACCGCCGAGACCGGCGGCGAGATCGTCGTCCATCCATTTGAAAACCTGCTGATCGACTGCGCCCGCGATGTGGGCGCGTCCGTCATCGTGCGCGGCCTGCGCGCGGTCGCGGATTTCGAGTATGAATTCCAGATGGTTGGAATGAACCGCGCGCTCGACGCGACGGTGGAGACGGTGTTCCTCATGGCCGACGCGCGGCGGCAGGCGATTGCCTCCAAGCTGGTCAAGGAAATCGCCCGGCTGGGCGGCGACGTGTCCAAGTTCGTCACTCCGTCCGTGAAGCTGGCCCTAGACACGAAATTTTCCTGATCCGGGTCACGACCGACCGCCACGGAACGCCCGCGCGATTTTTCGTTGCATGTGCTACCATCGCGGGAATTGTTGACGCCATTCTACGTTGACCCCGGCGACGTCGTGACTTTTCCAATGCCGCCGGACAGGGGGGACATTGAGATGAAATCTTTCTTTTTCAGGCTCTTCATTCTTCTGTGGGCGGCCTATATCCGGGCCGACCGTTTCCTCGCGGCGGTTCTCGCCCCACTCTGGCGGCCGTTTCAGAACATCTGGCGCATCATTCGTCCGACGCGGTTCTCGGTCTTCACCCTGCTCGCCGGCGGCATCCTTCTGACGCTGACGGCGCAGGGGCGCGAGCTTGCCGTGCGGCTTGGCGATTCCGGCGGGCCGTTCAGCGGCGGGATGATCGTTTTCCTGGCAGCTGTTGGCTGGTTTGCCTTCCAGGCGTGGTATTGGGCGCGGATTTCGTTCTACTTCGATGTCGGTCTCGACCACCGGTATAAGGACTGGCGGATCGCCTGGGCGCCAAGGTTCTACGCCGGGGCGGCCTTCGTCTTCGCGGCGGTATCGCTGTATCTTGCGGGGCTCGGCGGACACGCCATCACCGCTTTGGCCGTGGGCGCGGTCTTCGTCGTGATCCTTGTCATCCGGATGCCTCTCGTCCGGGCACTGGGTGGAGGCCGGGCCGGGGCGGGGGCCACGCAACCGACCGGCTTCCATGACCTGCCGATCGCTTCCCGGATCACACTCGGCGTTTCGGTTGCCTCATCCCTCGTCACGCTTTTCGCCGTGAATTTCTGGCCGGTTCCGATCGGTCAGGCGCTCGGCGCGGCTGCGGTCGCGTTTCTTGCCTTCGGCCACATCGTCCCGGTCGGCAGTGCCGCCGTGATCCGTTCCCGAGAAACCGGATTCCCGGTCATCGTGACTACGCTGATCCTGGCCGTTCTTGTCAGCCCGATTGCCGACAACCACCTGGTTCGGCCGGTCTCTGAAGAAGGCGCGCCGGCCGCCGATCTGCGCCCGACCGTGCAGGAAGCGGCCGATGCCTGGCTTGACGCCACGACGGCGGACGGGGGCGGGCAGGCGCGGCCGGTGATCTTCCTTTCGACAGCCGGGGGCGGGCTGCGCGCGGCCTACTGGACGGCGACGGTTCTCGGTGCGTTGCAGGATCGCTGCCCCGGCGTCGAGACGCGCATCTTCTCGATCAGCGGCGTGTCGGGCGGCAGCGTTGGCGCCGCGATCTATTCGACCGGGCTGCACAATGCGACAGGGCCGGACCCTGTCGCGCCGACCGGTGCCTGTGCCGGTGAAGGTGCCGCGATGACCGATCTCACCCTTGACGTGCTGGACGAGGATTTCCTCGGCCCGACGGTCGCCGCGATGCTCTATCCCGATCTTGTCCAGCGTTTCGTGCCGTTGGGTTTCCGTGACCGTGGCGCGGCGCTTACCGCATCCTGGAACGCGGCTTGGCACGATGCCTGTGCGGCTGCCGGTGATTGCGACCTGGCGAGGGGGGATCTCGATTCGGCCTTCCTTCGCGTCGCGGGCACGGCAGCGCGTGGTGCGCCATGGCGGCCGATCCTGCTTCTTAACGGCACCCATCAGGAAACCGGGAAGCGGCTGATCGCAAGCAATGTCGTGGTCGCGCCGGACGTGTTTCTTGACGCGTACGACCTTCACGCGCTGGTCGGGCACGACGTCTCGATGGGCACGGCTGCGCTCAACAGTGCGCGTTTTACCTATGTCAGCCCCGCCGGACGGCTCGAACGGACGGCGGACGGGCGCGGCATGGGCCATGTGCTCGATGGCGGCTATTTCGAGAATTACGGCGCCGTGACCGGGGCGGAGATCGCTCGCGCCGCGATCGAGGCCTTCGAGGCCAGCGGCGTCGCCGTGCGGCCGATCCTGATCCAGATTTCGAGCGATCCGGAACTGGAGGGTGGCGATCTGCCCGGTCCGGCGACTGATTTCGGCTCTGACGGGACCGGGGTGGAACCCGCCAAATGGGTGAACGAGGTGCTTGGCCCGGTTCTCGGCATCCTCAATACTCGGACCGCGCGCGGCGTGCTCGCCAACAAGACGATCGCCGATGTGGTTGCCGATTTCGACACGTCCGCCCACCGGTTCCCGACGGTGGTCAAGCCAGTCTTCGTCCATTTCCGGATGTGCGGGGACGGGGAGGGGGGACGTCTGCCGCCCCTTGGCTGGGCGATGTCGAAGATGTCGCGCGACCATATTCGGCACCTGATCGGGGCCGGCTGTGACGAGGCACGGAGCGACAATGCCGAAGCGCTGGCGAAGGTGATCTCGGCCTTGTCGGAACCGGTCCCCGTCAGCTGCGCCCCGGTCGAGGCGCTTGGGGTGACACATTGCCGGGCGAACTGAGACGCCCCAGGTTCAATTCAGCCGACTAGCGGATGAATTCGAACGGAAAAGCTTTGGATCCTGATCCTCGGTAAACCCCGAACGCTGTCACGCCGGTGTCCTCAGATGAGTTTCCCCATTTCGACGGCGGTATCTGCCATTCTGTTTGAGAAGCCCCATTCGTTGTCGTACCAGGTGAGGATACGGACCATTTTCCGGTCCATGACCTTTGTCTGGTCGATGTGGAAGATCGAGGAGCGCGGGTCGTGGTTGAAGTCGGCGGAGACGTTGGGGGCTTCGGTGAAGCCGAGGATGCCGTTGAGCGGGCCCTGCGCGGCGGCGCGGATGGCGGCGTTGATCTCCTCGGGGGTTGTGTCGCGGGCGGCCTCGAAGACGAGGTCGACGACCGAGACGTTGGGGGTGGGCACGCGGATGGCGACGCCGTCGAGCTTGCCGTTGAGTTCGGGCAGGACCAGGCCGACGGCCTTGGCCGCGCCGGTCGAGGTCGGGATCATCGAGAGCGCGGCGGCGCGGGCGCGGTAGAGGTCCTTGTGCATCGTGTCGAGCGTCGGCTGGTCGCCGGTATAGGAATGGATCGTGGTCATGAAGCCCTTCACGATGCCGACCGCCTGGTTCAGCACGTGGGCGACGGGGCTGAGACAGTTGGTGGTGCAGGAGGCGTTCGAGACGACGAGGTCGTCGCTTGTCAGGGTCTTGTGGTTGACGCCGTAGACGATGGTCTTGTCGGCGCCCTTGGAGGGGGCGGAGACGAGGACGCGGGAGGCGCCGTTTTCGAGATGGATGGCGGCCTTGTCGCGGTCGGTGAAGATGCCGGTGCATTCCATGACGACGTCGACATGGGCCCAGGGCAGTTCGGCGGGGTTGCGGATGGCGGTGACCTCGATCGGCCCGCGGCCGACATCGATGGTGGTCTCGGAGGTGGTGACTTCTGCGGGGAAGCGTCCGTGGACGCTGTCGAAGCGCAGCAGATGGGCGTTGGTCTCGACCGGTCCGAGATCGTTGATGGCGACGACCTCGATATCCCTGCGCCCCGATTCAACGATCGCACGCAACACGTTGCGCCCGATCCGACCAAAACCGTTGATGGCAACCTTGACCGGCATTCCCATTCCTCCCTGTGCGTGGATCGGGCGTCTCCGTCCGCCCGTTACCGCTAACATCAAATTTCGTCGAAGCCGTCAACCGAAGACTAGCGGCCTCAGCGCCAGAAGGCGAGGTATTCGACGAGATCGAGGAGTTTGCGGGCGAGAAAGAGCGGCGCGCCGAGCTGGAACCAGAAATGGTCGGCCACGAAGAAGGCCAAGATCAGCGCCGCGAGGGTGAAGGCGATCCGGTTCGTCATGGGCGGGGGGAGGCCCCCCTGAAGCTCCTTATTGCAGGAGCCGCCCCATCGCACCGGCCACGTCGGCCATCCGGCAGGAGAAGCCCCATTCGTTGTCGTACCACGCCAGCACCCGAACCGTGCGCTTGCCAACGACCTTGGTCTGGTCCGGCGCGAAGATAGAGGAGAAGGGGGTGTGGTTGAAGTCGATCGAGACCTTGGGCTCCGGGTCATAGGAAAGAACCATGCCCATATAGCCTGCCGCAGCTTCCCTTACGATTTCGTTGACATCCGCCACGCTCACGTCCTTGCCCGCCTGGAAGGTCAGGTCGACGGCCGAGACGTTCGGCGTCGGAACGCGGATAGCGGTGCCGTCGAGCTTGCCCGACAGTTCCGGCAGCACTTCACCCAGCGCCTTTGCGGCGCCGGTCGATGTCGGGATCATCGCCATCGCGGCGGCCCGTGCGCGGTAAAGGTCGCTGTGGCGACGGTCGAGCGTCGGCTGATCGCCCGTATAGCTGTGGATCGTCGTCATGATGCCCGATTCGATGCCGATCGCGTCGTTCAGCACCTTGGCGAGCGGCGCGAGGCAGTTCGTCGTGCAGGAACCGTTCGAGACGACAAGATGATCGGCCTTCAGTTCCCGGTGGTTCACGCCATAGACAACCGTCTTGTCGGCGCGCTTGGCCGGGGCCGAGACCAGCACCCGCTTGGCGCCCCTCGTCAGGTGAACGGCCGCCTTGTCGCGGTCGTTGAACTTGCCGGTGCATTCAAGGACGACGTCGACGCCGTCCCAGTCCAGCTCGTCCGGGTTGTAGGTCGACATCACCTCGATCGGGCCGCGGCCGAGGTCGATCGTGTTTCCCGAGACCTTCACCGGGCCGGCAAAGCGGCCGTGGACGGAGTCGTATTTCAGGAGATGGGCATTCGTTTCGATCGGGCCGGTCGCGTTGATCTTCACGACCTGGACGTCGTTGCGTGCGGCTTCGGCGATATGGGCCAGCGTGCAGCGGCCGATGCGCCCGAATCCGTTGATGCCGATCGTGACCGTCATGTCGTTTTCTCCTGTCCGCCGGGCGCGGGCGCCAGACCCCGCCGCATGTTCCGCATAGCAAAGGATAGGCCGCCGGAAAACCCGGAGTTTCAACATGTTAGCGAAAACAGGGCGGTGTTAGCGAAAACAGGTTCGACAATGGTCAGGCCGCGACGGAACTGTGCGCGAATCCGTCATGCGCTTGCCACGCCGCCGTGATCGTTTAGGTTGCGTCCGGCAAGATCGGTAAGGGGTGGTGATGAGCGGACTACTTGCGCTTCTGGATGATGTGGCGGCGATCGCGAAGGTAGCCGCCGCGAGCGTTGACGACGTCGCGGGCATGGCTGCCAAGGCGGGGTCGAAGGCGGCCGGGGTCGTGATCGACGACGCTGCGGTGACGCCGAAATACGTCCACGGCTTCGAGGCCAAGCGCGAACTTCCGATCATCTGGAAAATCACCAAGGGATCGCTCTTCAACAAGCTCGTGATCCTCCTCCCGGCGGCGATGCTGATGAACGCGTTCGCACCGTGGCTCGTCACGCCGCTTCTGATGTTGGGCGGCGCCTATCTCTGTTTCGAAGGCGCCGAAAAGATCTTCCACAAACTCTTTCCCCACGGTGATGCCGAGGTTCAGGCGGACATGGAGGTGGGCGATCCGGTGCATCTCGAGGAGAAGCGCGTGAAGGGCGCGATCAAGACCGATTTCATCCTGTCGGCCGAGATCATGACCATCTCGCTTGCCGCGATACCCGACAGCGCGCTCTGGATGGAGGCGCTGACGCTCGCGGTGGTCGCGGTCGGGATCACGATCGCCGTCTACGGCACGGTCGCGCTGATCGTGAAGATGGACGACATCGGACTTTTCATGGCGGCGACTGCGCGCACCGGGCTTGGCCGCGGCATCGGGACCGGGCTGGTGAAGGGGATGCCGAAGCTCATGGCGCTGTTGTCGACGGTCGGAACGGCAGCGATGCTCTGGGTTGGCGGCTCGATCATCATTCATGGCCTCGACGTGCTTGGCTGGCCGGTCCTCTATGACTGGATTCACCACGTGGCTGAGGGTGCGGTGCACGGGATTTCCGGTCCCGCGATCGGATTCCTGGAATGGCTGATCATTGCCGGGCTGGACGGGATTTTCGGCCTCGCGCTCGGCATGGTGCTGATCCCGTTGGTGACACGGGTGATCGGGCCTGTCATCGGCGCGTTGACGGGCAAGCGAGACGCCCACTGAACGCGAGAAAGGGGACCGCGCGGCCCCCTTCCATGATCTTCCAGTGCTGAAGTGATTTCTCAGAGCAGCGATTTGACCCGCTCTGCCACAGCCTCGGCGGTGATGCCGAACTCCTTATAGAGCCTGTCGGCGGGGGCGGATGCGCCGAAGCTTTCCATGCCGACGAAGGCGGCCTTGGCCTCGCGTCCGCGGTTGCCGAGAAGGAACTGGTCCCAGGGTTGGCGTACCGCGGCCTCGATCGCGACGCGGACGGGGCCGGCCGGAAGTACCTTCTTGCGGTAGTCCTCGGGCTGTGCCGCGAACAGTTCCATGCAGGGCATGGAGACGACGCGCGTCCCGATCCCATCCGCCTGAAGCAGGTCGCGCGCCTTGAGTGCGATCTCGACTTCCGAGCCGCTGGCCATCAGGACCGCGCCCCGCTTGCCCTCGGCTTCGCGCAGCACATAGCCGCCAAGGGCGGTCAGGTTCCGGCCCGTATGCTTGGTCCGAACCGTCGGCAGGTTCTGTCGCGACAGCGCGAGGACCGAAGGCGTCTTTTCCGCGGTCAGCGCCAGCTCCCAGGCCTCCGCCGTCTCGATCAGGTCGGCGGGGCGGAAGGTCCAAGTGTTCGGTGTCGCGCGGCAGATGGCAAGGTGTTCGACCGGCTGGTGTGTCGGGCCATCTTCGCCAAGGCCGATCGAGTCATGCGTCATGACATAGACCGTGGGCACGCCCATCAGCGCCGACAGGCGCATCGCGCCGCGCGCGTAATCGGTGAAGCACAGGAACGTGCCGCCATAGGGTCGGACGCCGCCATGCAGCACCATCCCGTTCATGGCCGCGGCCATACCGTGTTCGCGGATGCCGTAGTGGACATAGCGACCCTTGCGGTTCTCGGGGTCGAAGACGCCGAGATCGCCGGTCCGCGTGTTGTTCGAGCCGGTCAGGTCGGCCGAACCGCCGATCGTTTCCGGCATGACCGGGTTCACGACTTCAAGAACCATTTCAGAGGCCTTGCGCGTCGCGACCTTCGGCTGGGCGTCGGAGTTCTGGCGCTTCAGTGCGCGGATGACGGAGGCCAGCCGCTTCGGCGTGCCTCCAGTCATCTGACGCGTGAATTCCTCGCGCCGGGCGTCCGACAGCCCCGCAAGACGGCTTTCCCATTCCGACCGCGCCTCGCCGCCGCGCGCGCCGATCTGCGCCCAGGCGTCCCGGATGTCGGCCGGGATGTCGAATGCCGCGTGTTTCCAGCCATAGATCGCCTTCGTCGCCTCGATCTCGTCCGAGCCGAGGGGCGACCCATGGGCGCCGGCCGTGTCCTGCTTCTTCGGGCTGCCGAAGCCGATATGGGTCTTGCAATCCACCAGCACCGGGCGGTCGGACCGCTTCGCCTTGGTCAGCGCGCGGTCGATGTCGGCCGGATCGTGGCCGTCGCAGGACAGGACCGTCCATCCGGCAGCCGCGAAGCGCGCGCGCTGGTCGGTCACGTCCGAAAGGCTGATCTTGCCGTCGATCGAGATGTCGTTGTTGTCCCAAAGCACGATAAGCCGGTTGAGCTTCTGCATCCCTGCCAGGCCGATCGCCTCGTGGCTGATGCCCTCCATCAGGCAGCCGTCGCCGGCGATGACATAGGTGTAGTGATCGACGATCCGTTTGCCGAACCGCGCGCGCAGCGACTCCTCGGCCATGGCGAACCCGACGGCGTTCGAGATGCCCTGACCCAGCGGGCCGGTCGTCGTCTCCACCCCCCGGACATGGCCGTATTCGGGATGGCCGGCCGTGATCGCGCCCCATTGGCGGAAGTTGCGGATCTGGTCGAGCGTCATGTCCGCATAGCCGGTCAGATGCAGCAGCGCATAGATCAGCATGGAGCCGTGTCCGGCCGAGAGGATGAAGCGGTCGCGGTCCGCCCAATCCGGTGCGGAGGCGTCGAACTTGAGGTGCTTTTCGAAAAGGACGGTGGCGACGTCGGCCATCCCCATCGGCATCCCGGGATGGCCGGAATTCGCGGCCTGGACGGCATCCATCGCGAGCGCCCGCAGGGCGCAGGCTTTCATCCAGTGGTCGGCGTGCTGTTCGCGGAGCGTGGCAATATCCAAGTGGCTCATCCTTCTGTCGGGCATGGCAGGCGCGCGGGTTTGATAGCAGGCTCTAGGGCAAGATCAAGCGCACCGGCGGCAAATGATGCGAATGGGGGAGAAATCGGCAGCACCTTTGGTCTAAGATTAGTCTCCATCAGGCTTCGGTCGATTCGCTTGGGTGGCGGATCGGCAGTTTCTGTTTCCGAGGCCTGTCTGACTATGGGTGTAAGGGTAGGGGGCATACGATCATGAACGACATGACAGATCTGGCGCGGAGGCTTTCCGCAGCCCTTGAACGGATCAGCATTGGCGTGGACGAGGCGGGCGATGCCGCCCCGCGCGGCGATGAAGGCGAGGTCGCGCTTCGCGAGGCGCTGGATGCCGAACGGACGACCAATGCACAGTTGACCGAGCGCGTGCGCGCGATCAAGGAAAAGCAGGAAACGATGGTGAGCGCGCTTGAGACGAAGGTTGCGCGGCTGACGGAGCAGTTGAATACCGCGGGTGCGGAACTTCAACGCCAGAAACGCCTGAACGGCGAGCTTGCCGATGCGAACCGGGCGCTGAGCGACGCCGCGAAAGCGGGCGTATCGGAGCCGCATCTTATCAACCGCTCCATGATGACGGAGCTTGAGGCGCTGCGCGCCGCGCGGGCCGCCGAGATGGCGGAGATGGAAGAGATCCTGTCGGAACTCAAGCCGCTGATCGGCGAGGTGGCCTGATGCCGGAAATGAAGATCACGATCGGCGGACGCGATTTCGAGGTTGCTTGCCAGGAGGGCGAAGAACAGTTCCTGCGTGCCGCGTCGCGGATGCTCGACAACGAGGCGACAGCGTTGATCGGCCAGATCGGCCGGATGCCGGAGGCGCGGATGCTGCTGATGGCGGGGCTGATGCTGGCCGACAAGGCCGCCGGCCTTGAGGATCAGCTCCGCTCGCTCGAGGAGCGCGCGGTGGTGGCAGAGCGCGTCGCGGCGGATGCCCGCGCCAATCCGGCCAAGGTCGAGGTGCCGGTGATCCCCGATATCGTCATCGACAGCTTCGCCGAGATCGCCGCGCAGGCCGAGGCGCTGGCCGACCGGATCGAGGAGCGCAAGGCGGGCTGACGAAGCGTTGCCCGCGCGAACGCAAAGGGCGCCCGTTGGGCGCCCTTTTTCGTCCGGCCGTGAGTGTCGTCCGATCAGGAATTCGCGGCGCGGATTTGGTCGGCGGCGTCCTTATTGTAGGCCACGCCCTTGTCCTCGAATAGCTGGTCCAGTTCGCCCGACAGCGTCATCTCGGTGATGATGTCGCAGCCGCCGACGAACTCGCCCTTCACATAAAGCTGCGGGATGGTCGGCCAGTCGGAGTAATCCTTGATCCCCTGACGGATCTCGGCGTCCTCCAGCACGTTCACATCGGCATAGTCGACGCCCATGAAGTTCAGGACGCCGGCGACTCGGGACGAGAACCCGCATTGCGGCATGGTCTTGGTGCCCTTCATGTAAAGGACGACATCGTTCTTGGTGACGGTTTCGCTAATGCGGGTCTTTGCGTCGGTCATTCTGCCGTTTTCCTTTGTGCTTCGGAGAATGCGACGGTCTGTTCTGAACTTTCAGCGCCGTCCGCCTCTTCCTTGTGTCGCTTGAAATCCTCTTGAGTGAATACAAGCGAACTGACAACCTCGCTTATCCACCCCACCGCGCCTTTGGCGGCAGCCTCGCAAGCATCCTCTATCATTCCGGTGCCTTCGTGGTCAGTGCGAGCGCGTGCAGTTCGCCCTGCGCCCCGTCCATCTTTCCCTTGAGCGCGGCATAGACCGCACGCTGCTGCTGGACGCGGTTCATGCCGCGGAAGCTTTCGTCGATGACCTCGGCGGCATAGTGGTTTCCGTCGCCCGCGAGATCGGTGATCGTGATCTTCGCGTCCGGGAACGTGGCCCGGATGAGGTTTTCGATATCCTGCGCTTCCATCGCCATGGGGCGTCCTTCCCTTCTCGTCTTGTGCAATACTTAAGCCGCGCGCCGATGCGCCGCAAGGTCACGCGCGCGTCGGGGGCGGATGCCTCCGGCGGGAATATTTCGGCCAAGAAGAAGTCGGAGACGGTCCCTCAGGCGATAGCGGCCGCGAAGGCGCCGCGATAGAGCGCCGAAAGCTCTGCGAGCGGCGCGTGGCCTTGGCCGAGCGCGACCGTGTCGCCACCGAACCGGCCGACGCGCGTCAGGGGCACGCCGGCATCGGCCGCGATGG
This sequence comes from Alphaproteobacteria bacterium, assembly GCA_030429495.1. Taxonomy (GTDB): domain Bacteria; phylum Pseudomonadota; class Alphaproteobacteria; order Rhodobacterales; family Rhodobacteraceae; genus Albidovulum. Next base: position 177,507 of record JAUIFH010000008.1, read on the forward strand.
CGGCGAGGGTGTCGGCATCGGAAGGCGTCACGGCGACGAGGTAGCGGGCCTGATCCTCGCCGAAGAGCTGCCCGGTGTCGCCGGTCTCAAGGCTGACGCCCAGACCGGCGGCTTCCGCCATCTCGAACGCGGCGAGCGCCAGCCCGCCATCCGAGAGATCGGTCGCGGCGCGGACAAGGGCGCGGTTCGCCCGCAGGAATTCGCCGTTCCGCCGTTCGGCGGCAAGATCGACATGCGGTGCGTCGCCCTCTTCGCGCCCGAAGGCCTCGGCCAGAAGCGCCGACTGGCCGAGATGGCCGCGCGTCTCGCCGATCACCAGCGCGATGTCGCCCTCGGACGGCAAGTCGGCGATCAAGTCGTCGAGCGATGCGAGCAGACCGACCGCGCCGATGGTCGGCGTCGGCAGGATCCCCTTGCCGTCGGTCTCGTTGTAAAGCGAGACGTTGCCCGAGACGATGGGCATGTCCAAGGCCGCGCAGGCCTCTCCGATGCCTTTGATCGCGCCGACGAACTGGCCCATGATCTCGGGTTTTTCGGGATTGCCGAAATTGAGGTTGTCGGTCGAGGCGAGGGGGGTCGCGCCGACCGCGGTCAGGTTGCGATAGGCCTCGGCCACGGCTTGCTTGCCGCCCTCGACCGGGTTTGCCTTGACGTAGCGCGGCGTCACGTCGGAGGTGAAGGCGAGCGCTTTGTCGGTTCCGTGGACCCGCACGACACCCGCGCCAAGACCCGGCAGGCGGACGGTGTCGGCCATGACCATCGTGTCGTACTGTTCCCAGACCCAGCCCTTGTGGGCGTAGTTGGGCGAGGCGATGAGCGCCTTCAGGGCGTCGATGGGGTCGATTTCGATCTTGCCGGTCAGAGGAGCGGCCGCAGGCGTCGGCACCCATGGGCGGTCGTATTCCGGCGCGCTCGACGAAAGCTTCGAGAGCGGCAAGTCGGCCTTCACCTCGTTGCCGTGGAGGATCAGGAACCGGTCCTCGGTGATGGTTTCGCCGACGATGGCGAAGTCGAGATCCCATTTCTCGAAGATCGCGCGGGCCTCGGCTTCCTTTTCGGGCTTCAACACCATGAGCATCCGCTCCTGGCTTTCCGAGAGCATCATCTCGTAGGCGGTCATCGCGGTTTCGCGCTGCGGAACGTGGTCGAGCTGGAGCTTGATGCCCAATTGGCCCTTGTCGCCCATCTCGACCGCCGAACAGGTAAGGCCCGCGGCCCCCATGTCCTGAATGGAGATCACGCTGCCCGATGCCATCAGCTCAAGGCAGGCTTCCAGCAGGCGTTTTTCGGTGAAGGGGTCGCCGACTTGAACGGTGGGGCGCTTTTCCTCGATCGTATCGTCGAATTCCGCGCTGGCCATCGTCGCGCCACCGACGCCGTCGCGTCCGGTCTTGGCGCCGAGATAGACGACAGGCATGCCGACGCCCGAGGCTGCGGAATAGAAGATCTTGTCGGTATCGGCGAGGCCCGCCGCGAAAGCGTTGACCAGGCAGTTGCCGTTATAGGCGGCGTGAAAGCGCACCTCTCCGCCCACGTTCGGGACGCCGAAGCAGTTGCCGTAGGAGCCCACGCCCTCCACGACGCCCTTCACCAGATGCGCGGTCTTGGGGTGTGAGGGGACGCCGAACGACAGCGAATCCATCGCGGCGATGGGCCGCGCGCCCATCGTGAAGACATCGCGCAGGATACCGCCGACGCCGGTCGCGGCGCCCTGATGCGGTTCGATATAGGAGGGGTGGTTGTGGCTCTCCATCTTGAAGATGACCGCCTGTCCGTCGCCGATATCGACGACGCCCGCATTCTCGCCCGGGCCGCAGATGACCTGGGGACCGGTCGTAGGCAGTGTGCGCAGCCATTTCTTCGATGACTTGTAGGAACAGTGTTCGTTCCACATGGCCGAGAAGATGCCGAGTTCGGTGAAGGTCGGCTCTCGCCCGATGATTTCGAGGATGCGCTGATACTCGTCCGGCTTCAGCCCGTGCGCGGCGATCAGGTCGTCGGTGATGTCAGGCTCGCGCATCGGTCTGTCTCCCTCGTGTCGGCTGCGCCGCTAATAGGCCAAGCCCAGCCCGAGGGGAAGGCCCGGCGGGCCGCTTCCGGGGTGTTGTGCCGATTCACCCCGGCCGGGATGCCGCCGGGGTGGTCCATCTGGTCCCGGAGGATGCGTGCAGGACAAAAAAAAGGCCGAGACAAGCTCGGCCTAAGTCCAACAGGGAGGTAGAAGGCAGCGAGAGTTTCCTCAACCACCGCCTTCCATTCCCATCTAGGCGCTGGGCCGGGGCCGATCAAGGGAAATCATGCCGCAGCTGCAACATGGCCGCCATGCGTTGCCATCATGCCTCACTGCAATCTCAGGTTGAGGACTCAGTCTGCCGGCTTTTGCGGTAAATGATGATCTCTTCCATGACGAAATCGCGGAACGCGGCGACGCGCTTGGACTGCCGGAGCTCTTCCGGATAGGCGAGGAACACCGGGACCTCGCCTGATTCCACGTCCGGCAACACGCGCACAAGATCAGGGAAATCCTCCGTCAGGTAGTCCGGCAGAACGCCGATGCCGAGATGGTAGAGCACCGATTGCAGGACGCCGTAGTAGTTGTTCACGGTCAGGGTAGAGCGGATGTCCTGCGCGAGGAGCGTCTGAACCAGCGAGGCGCCCGCCGCCACCTGCGGCGCGGTCGGGCTTTGACTGACAAGCCGGTGGCTCGACAGGTCGCTCAGCACCTCCGGCAGTCCCGCCATCTCGAGGTATTCCGGCGTCGCGTAGAGGCGCATCCTGATATTCATCAGCCGCCGTCGGATCAGATCGGCCTGGGACGGCTCCTTCATGCGGATCGCGACGTCCGCCTCACGCATCGGCAAGTCCAGAACCCGCTCCTCAAGCATCAGCTCGATCTTCAGGTCGGGGTATTTCTCGTACAGCTTGCCGAGGCGGGGGGCGAGCCAGAGCGTGCCGAAGCCGGTTGTCGTGGTCACACGCAATTCGCCGAAGACCTCGTCTTCACTGTCGCGGATGCGCGCCTCGGCGGTCTCCAGACGCTTGTTCATCGCCGAGGTGGCGTCAAACAGCAACTCGCCCTGTTCAGTGAGAATCAGCCCCCGGGCGTGCCGATGGAACAGCGTGGTGTTGAGGCTGTCTTCCAGTGCACGAATCTGCCGGCTGACTGCCGATTGCGACAGGTTCAGCGTCTCACCCGCATGGGTGAGACTTCCAGCGTCGGCAACGGCGTGGAAGATTCTGAGTTTGTCCCAATCCATATGGTAACTTTCTGTCACTCCACGGGCACCGATGAACGCCGAAACTACATAGGAGAAAATTGGCGTCAGAAAAAGCACTCATTGGTAAAGCCGTCCAATCGGTCAGGAAAAAGTCGCTTGGTAGGTCAGAAGATTTGACCTATAATGCATCCACGCGCCGACCAGGGGAGGACCAGATGTCGAAGCCGGAAATCACGCTTACTGACCGCTACGATCTTTCGAAGACGCCGGTGCTCCTGAACGGCACGCAGGCCCTGGTGCGGCTCATGCTGATGCAGAAAGAACGCGACCGGAAGGCGGGCCTGAACACGGCCGGCTACGTCTCGGGGTATCGCGGTTCGCCGCTGGGTGGTGTCGACCTGAACATGGCCCGGGCGAAGAAGGTGCTAGAGACAAGTGACATCCGTTTCGAGCCGGGCCTGAACGAAGACCTTGCCGCGACCGCTGTCTGGGGCACCCAGCAGGCCGAGATGTATGGCGAGGGCAAGTATGACGGCGTCTTCTCGCTCTGGTACGGCAAGGGGCCGGGGGTGGACCGTACCGGCGACGTGATGCGGCACGCGAACCTCGCGGGGACATCGAAGCACGGCGGCGTGCTGATGGCGATGGGCGACGATCATACCGGCGAAAGCTCCCTCACGCTGCATCAGTCGGACTGGGCGCTCGTCGATGTCTACATGCCGGTCGTCAGCCCGGCGGGCGTGCAGGAGGTGCTGGACTACGGCATCTACGGATGGGCCCTGTCGCGTTTCGCCGGCGTCTGGGTCGGGCTCAAGACGATGAAGGATACAGCCGAGGCGACGGCGGTCGTCGATGGCGACCCGTTCAGGATGTCCTTTGTAACCCCGGATTTCCAGATGCCCGACGGCGGTCTGAACATCCAGCTTGGCGACACGCCGGTCACCCAGGAAACCCGGATGATCGACTTCAAGCGCCATGCCGCGGAGATGTTTGCACGGGCGAACCGGATCGACAAACGCGTGTGGGGCAAACCCGGTGCCAGGATCGGCTTCGTCTCGGCCGGAAAGAACTGGCTCGACCTCATGCACGCCTTCGAGATGCTCGGCATCGATGCGGCCGAGGCGGAGCGGCTTGGCATCACCACCTACAAGGTCGGCCAGACCTTCCCGCTCGACATGGTGAGCTTCCATGACTGGGCCGAGGGCCTCGACCTGATCGTCGTCGTGGAAGAGAAGCGCAAGCTCATGGAAGTCCAGATCAAGGAGGCGATCTTTGACGACCGTCAGGGGCGGCGAGTCTACGGCTGGTACAAGGGCGGCGCCGGCGGGATGCACCGCGAGGAGCTGTTCCCGGTGCGTTACGCTCTCGATCCGGCGATGATCGCGGAAAAGATCGGCGATATCCTGATTGAGGAGGGCCGGGCGACCGACGAGATGCGCGCGAGCCTGACCGAGGTTCGCGAGGCGCGGCGCGCCGACAACGTGCCCGAACTGGCGCAGCGCACACCCTATTTCTGCTCTGGCTGCCCGCACAATACCTCGACGAAGGTGCCGGACGGATCGGTCGCCTATTCGGGCATCGGCTGTCACTTCATGACGGTCTGGATGGATCGCGACACCCGCTGGGCCACGCAGATGGGCGGTGAGGGTGTGAACTGGGTCGGGCAGGCGCCGTTCTCCAAGCGCGGGCATGTTTTCCAGAACCTCGGTGACGGCACCTACAACCATTCCGGTATTCTGGCGATCCGCGCGGCGCTCGCCGCCAAGACGAACATCACCTACAAGATCCTCTTCAACGATGCCGTGGCGATGACCGGCGGCCAGCCGAACGAAGGCGACCTGACCGCGCCGCAGATCGCCCGTGAGGTCCTCGCGATGGGGGTGAAGCACGTCGCGCTCGTCTATGACGAGAAAGAGGATGTGGACCTGTCCCAATTCCCGTCGGGCATCGAAAAACACGAACGCGGCAAGATGCCAGAGGTCCAGAGCAAGTTCAGGGATATCAAGGGTGTATCGGTCATCCTTTACGTTCAGACTTGCGCCGCGGAAAAGCGCCGCCGCCGCAAGCGCGGCACGTTCCCCGACATCGACAAGCGGGTCTTCATCAATACCGACGTGTGCGAAGGCTGTGGCGATTGCGGCGTTCAGTCCAACTGCGTCTCGATCGTGCCGGTCGAGACCGAGCTTGGCCGCAAGCGCGCGATCGACCAGTCGTCCTGCAACAAGGACTTCTCCTGCCTCGACGGGTTCTGTCCGTCCTTCGTGACCTTGAAAGGGGCGGAAGTCCGTAAGGCCGCGCCGACGGGATTTACCCTGCCGGACCTGCCCGAACCCACGCTTCCCGCGATTTCGGGCACGTACAACGTGCTCATCACCGGTGTGGGTGGCACCGGCGTCGTCACGATCGGCGCGGTTCTGGCGCAGGCCGCGCAGTTTGACGGCAAGGGTGCCGGGATGATGGAGATGGCCGGCCTCGCCCAGAAGGGAGGCGCGGTCAACATCCACCTTCGACTGGCCGAAAAGCCCGAGGACATCAACGCGATCCGTGTCGCCGCAGGCGAGGCGGATTGCGTGATCGGTGGCGATCTTGTCGTCACGGGCGGTGCGAAGACGCTGGGTCTGATGAAAACCGGCCGCACCGGCGCGGTCGTCAACGCGCACGAGATCATCACGGGCCGCTTCACACGGGATCGGGATTTCCACTTGCCTGTCGAGGGTTTGCGCCTTTCTCTTGAAGCGCGCCTGAAGGAACGTGTGCGCTTCTTCGATGCGTCCGACCTTGCGCGGAAGCTTCTTGGCGACTCGATCTTCTCCAACATGCTGATGCTGGGCGCGGCTTGGCAGGCCGGTCTGGTTCCGCTGTCTGCCGGTGCCATCCGGCAGGCGGTCGAGCTGAACGGCGCGGCGGTCAAGGGGAACCTGCGCGCGTTCGAGATCGGGCGCTGGGCCATCGCATTTCCGGAAGATGCCGCGAGGATGTTGGAGGATGCCGCCCCTGCGGTCCGGACCGTGGACGAGAAGATCGCCTTCCGGGAAGCACATCTGTCCGCCTACCAGAATGCGGCCTACGCCGCACGGTTCCGGTACCTGGTCGACAGCGCGCCCGCAGAGATGCGGGCGGCGGTGGCCGAGGGGTATCACAAGCTCCTGGCCTACAAGGATGAATACGAGGTCGCGCGGCTGCATCTGGAGACGGCCAAAAAGGCGCGGGCGGAATTCGGCGGTGATTTCCGCATGAGCTTCCACCTCGCGCCGCCGGTCCTTGCGAAGAAGGCGTCCAACGGCCGGCCGGCAAAACGGGAGTTCGGGTCGTGGATTCTGCCTGTCTTCCGGCTGCTGGCGCGGATGAAGGGCCTGCGGGGGACCGCTTTCGATCCGTTCGGGCGCACTGCCGAACGGCGGATGGAGCGCGCGCTGATCGCCCAGTACGAGGGCGACATGGCCGAAGTGTTGCCGAAGGTCACGCCGGCGACGCGGGATGCGGCCATTGCGCTTGCGGAATTGCCCATGCATATCCGTGGTTTCGGACCCGTGAAGGAAGCATCCGAACAGGCCGCGGCCAAACGGCGCGAGGAATTGCTTGCGGTGATCCGCGCGGGCGGGACACCCGCAAAGGCGGCGGCGGAATAGGCACCCGCATACGCGGGACGGATCGTCATTGCGGCGGCGGGATTTGGAAGGCAGTCTGCGGCACGAAGGAGACCTCCATGCTGCTTGATCTTGATTTCGTTCGCGCCCAGTTCCCCGCTTTCGCGGTCCCCGACCTTCGGGACCGCGCCTTTTTCGAGAATGCCGGTGGCTCCTATGCCTGCCGGCAGGTCATTGACCGGCTGACCCGGTTCTATCGTGAGCGCAAGGTCCAGCCGTATGGGCCTTACGCCGCCTCTTCAGCCGGGGGTGCGGAGATGGACGAGGCGCGCGCGCGGCTCGCGGCGATGATGGGCGTGAAGACCCATGAACTCAGCTTCGGCCCGTCGACGACCCAGAACACCTATGTGCTCGCCCAGGCATTCCGCCGGCATCTCAAACCGGGCCACGCGATCGTCGTCACCGATCAGGATCACGAGGCCAATTCCGGCCCGTGGCGGCGGCTAGGCGACGAGGGGATCGAGATTCGCGAATGGGCAATTGATCCGGCAAGTGGCCATCTCGACCCCGCGCGGCTGGCGCCGCTGCTTGCCGACGGGAAGGTGCGGCTGGTCTGCTTCCCGCATTGCTCGAACGTTGTGGCCGAGATCAATCCCGTGGCGGAAATCACCGCCTTGGCGCGCGAGGCCGGTGCTGCCACCTGCGTCGATGGCGTCAGCTATGCCCCGCACGGCGTCCCGAACGTCTCGGCGCTTGGCGCGGATATCTACCTGTTCTCCGCCTACAAGGTCTACGGGCCGCATCAGGGGATCATGGCGATCCGCGAAGACCTTGGAATGCGCCTGCCGAACCAGGGGCATTTCTTCAACGGCGACACGCTCTACAAGCGTTTTACGCCCGCCGGGCCTGATCACGCCCAGATTGCCGCCTCGGCCGGGATCGCGGATTATTTCGACGCGCTCCATGCCCATCATTTCGCGCCCGAGCCTGACGCCGCACAGCGGGCGTCTGCGGTGCATGATCTGATGCGGGCGCATGAGGTTGCAGTCTGCCAGCCACTGCTCGACTACCTCGCCGGGCGCAATGATGTCCGGCTGATCGGCCCGCACGATGCCGCGTCGCGCGCGCCGACGGTTGCCGTCGCGCTTGACCGCGAGGCGGAGCCGGTCTCAGCCGCGCTGGCCGAAGAAGGGATCAACTGCTGGGCCGGCGATTTCTATGCCGTGCGTCCGCTCAAGGCGATAGGCGTTCCGCTGGAGCAGGGGGTGCTGCGCCTGTCCATGGTGCACTACACGAGCGCCGATGACGTGACCCGCCTGATCCGGGCGCTTGACTCGGCGCTGTGAGCCGGAGGCAGGGCGGGACAACGGGTGAAAGGAAGCATGGCTCAGAAACCCGTAATCGTCTGGTTCCGCCGCGACCTGAGGCTTGCGGACAATGCAGCGTTGCGCGACGCGTCCGAAAGCGGACAGCCGGTGATCCCGGTATTCATCCATGACGAGACGGTCGAGGCGCTGGGCGCGGCGGCACGCTGGCGGATCGGCGAGGGTGTATCGGCCCTTTCGGACTCGTTCAGCGCATTGGACTCGCGGCTGGTCCTTCGGCGGGGTCGGGCACTTGAAGTCTTACAAGGTCTGATCCGTGAAACAGGCGCGCAATCTGTCCTTTGGAACCGTGTCTATGACCCGGCGGGGATCGCCCGCGATCGCGAGGTCAAGGCGGAACTACGCTCCGGCGCGACCGAGGCCCGGAGCTGCCCCGGCGCGATCCTGTTCGAGCCTTGGGGCGTAGCGACGCGCGACGGCAAGCCCTATTCCGTCTTCTCGCCGTTCTGGCGAACGATCCGCGCGCTTGATCCCGGCACCACAATCGCCCCGCCGGTCCGGTTGCAGCCGCTGTCGGAATGGCCGCAGTCAGAACGGCTTTCGGAATGGGACATGGGTGCGGCGATGCAATGTGGCCGCGATGTCATCGCGCGCTGCGCCTGCGTCGGGGAAAAAGCTGCGCAGAAGCGATTGGAAGATTTCCTGTCCGATCGGCTCGACCGTTACGCAGAGGGGCGGGATTTCCCGGCACTCCCGGCGACATCGGGCCTGTCGGAGAACCTCGCCTGGGGGGAAATCTCACCCCGGACCGTGTGGCGGGCCGCGATCGCGGCATGGGAGGCGGGCAGGCCGGGGGCGGAGAAGTTCCTGTCGGAGCTTGGCTGGCGCGAATTCGCCTGGCACCTTCTCTACCACAATCCCGGCATGGAGCGCGCGAACTGGCGGCCTGCTTGGGACGCCTTTCCCTGGCGCGACGACAACGCCGATGCGGAGCGCTGGCGCAGGGGGATGACCGGCGAGCCCTTCGTCGACGCGGCGATGCGCGAGATGTACGTCACCGGACGGATGCACAACCGCGCCCGGATGGTTGCGGCCTCCTACCTTACCAAGCACCTGCTCACGCATTGGCGGGTGGGAATGGACTGGTTCGCGGATTGCCTGATCGACTGGGACCCGGCGGCAAATGCGCTCGGTTGGCAGTGGGTGGCCGGGTCGGGGCCGGATGCGGCGCCGTACTTCCGGGTGTTCAACCCCGGCACGCAGGCCGTGAAGTTCGATCCCGACGGAGCCTACCGCGCGCGTTTCATCGCCGAGGGGCAGAGCGACCCGCCACGAAGCGCGCTGGCCTATTTCGATGCCGTCCCGCGGCGCTGGGGGCTTTCACCCGACTGTGACTATCCCGATCCGGTGATCGCCCATGTCGACGGGCGGGTGCGTGCGCTCGCAGTCTACGGAACCACGATTTCTGCACGCGCGAAATGACCACCTTGCCGCAAGTGTCGCCGGGGAGGTATTCATAGCCGGGGAGGTTCTCATGCAAGTGCTGACGACCACCGACGGCCAGACCGGCCTGCCGCGTTACTTCGCACAGGTATTCCGCGTGGCACAGACACTCCGGCATGGCCGTCTTGATTTCGTCCTGCGCGACGGCCGCCGTTTCCGCGCCCAGGGCGCCGGGGCCGGCCCCGTGGCAGAGATCCATGTCGAGGACGACGACATTTTCGCGCGGCTGATCCGCGAAGGGGATCTGGGTTTCTCTGACGCCTATCTGGATGGCGGGTGGACGACACCGGACCTTCAGGCATTCATGGACCTCGTCCACACCGACAACGAGGGCCTGTATGACGGGTTTCCCGGCATGATCTTCCTGCGCGCGTTCGAGCGGCTCCGCCACCTGATGCGGTCGAATTCGCGCCATCAAGCCAAGCGCAACATCGCCTATCACTACGATCTGGGAAACGAGTTCTACGCGAAGTGGCTGGACCGCAGCATGACCTATTCCTCGGCCCTGTTCAAAACCGGACAGGAAAGCCTGGAGGCGGCGCAGCGCGCGAAATATGCCTCTCTGGCGGACCGGATGGGCGTCAGTCCCGGCGACCATATCCTTGAAATCGGCTGTGGCTGGGGCGGATTCGCCGAATATGCGGCCAAGGAACGCGGCCTGAAGGTGACCGGACTGACAATTTCGCGCGAGCAGCTCGATTATGCGCGTGCAAGAATTTATCGCGCCGGCCTGAACGACAGGGTTGACCTGAGGCTTCAGGACTACAGGGACGAACGTGGCATTTACGACGGCATCGCCTCTATCGAAATGTTCGAGGCGGTCGGCGAGAAATACTGGCCGGTCTATTTCGACACGCTGCGCGAGCGGTTGAAGCCGGGCCGAAACGCCACGCTCCAGATCATCACGCTGCAAGAGAAGCGCTTTGAGATTTATCGGAAAGGCGTTGATTTCATTCAGAAGTATATCTTCCCCGGTGGGATGCTTCCGTCACGAAACGCGCTGCGCGATGAAATCCGCGGCGCCGGCCTGACCCTTGCCGGGAGCTTCGAATTCGGCCAGAGCTACAGCCAGACATTGCGCCGCTGGCACGAGGTCTTCAACGAACACTGGGACGAGATTGCGCAACTCGGCTTCGACAGCCGGTTCCGGAGAATGTGGAATTTCTACCTCACCTCTTGCGCGGGCGCGTTCCGCGGCGGAAACTGTGACGTAACGCAGATAACCGTAACGAGGCCAGCAGTCTAAATGCCCACAGCCGCCAAGCTTTTCGCCGCGTTTGCCTTCGCGTTGCTGGCTTTTTTTGCGGCCGAAGTCTACAAGCCGCACATGCCCGAGGGGACGCAGTTCGGCTATTTCTCCTTCGTGTCGGCGCTGATCGGTCTGGTTTGCGGCTGGCGGATCATGGGGCCGGAGGCCGGGCGCGGCAACTGGATGGCCATCAACTCCGGGCTCAAGGCTTCGGCATGCACGGTCGGCCTCGCGCTTCTGATATTCTCCACCTACGAAATGCTCCATCTAGCATTCCGGCCAGCCTACAAGGGGCCGATGGAAGCCGTGATCGGGATCTTCGACCTCGCGGTCGATTTCTTCCTTCGGCTGCTCGCGTGGGATGTGCTCGCCGTTCTTCTGGTCGGGGGCGCCTTAGCAGGGTTGCTGTCGGAATGGGCCGCGCGGCGCTGGAGATAACTTCGTGACGGCTTTTTTCTTCTACGGCACGCTGTGCCACGCGCCCTTGTTGCGCGTTGTCCTCGGGCGCGACGTCGTGGCGCGACCGGCGCGCCTACCGGGCCATTCGGTGTTCTGGGTCGAAGGCCGGGCCTTTCCGATGATCGTCGAGGGCGGATCGGGCGCCGAGGGTGTCCTCGTGACCGACATGAGCTTTGCGGACATCGCGCGGCTGAATTTCTACGAGGGCGGTTTCGCCTATGAGACCGCCGACGTTCAGGTTGACGCGGACGATGGCCGCACCGTGACCGCGCAGGTGTACTTTCCCGACCCCGGAAAGTGGACGCCGGGAGCGCCGTGGCAGCTCGATGACTGGGCGGCGCGCTGGGGTGCGACGGTGGTCGCGACGGCGCATGATGCTATGGAACTCTTCGGAACCGGCGATCCCGCCACGATCCATGCGCGCTATCCGCAGATGCTTACGCGCGGTGGCGCAAGGGTGCGCGCCGCGCGCGACGGGACCGAGGCGGAGCAGCGGCTGCGTCGTCGCGCGGGGCCGGGGGACGTGGACGTCGCGCAGTTGCGGCAGGTCTATGCCAACTACTTCGCCGTCGAGGAGAGCGACCTACGGTTTCGCCGCTTCGACGGCACGATGAGCGCGACGGTCAACCGTGCCGTCTTTGTTTCGGGCGATGCAGCGGTGGTCCTGCCCTATGATCCGGTGCGCGACCGGGTCTTGCTGATCGAACAGTTCCGCATGGGGCCGCATGGTCGTGGCGACCCGCAACCCTGGCTTATCGAGGCGGTCGCTGGCCGGGTCGATGGCGGCGAGACGCCGGAAGAGGCCGCGTTCCGTGAAGCGCGCGAGGAGGCGAACCTGGAGCTTCGGGAATTGCTGCCCGCGTCGCACTACTATCCGTCACCGGCGGCCAAGGCCGAATACCTCTACACCTATGTCGGCCTCGCCGACCTGCCGGACGAGGCCGCCGGCATCGGCGGCGTGCCGGGTGAGGCCGAGGATATCCGCGCCCATGTCGTGCCTTTTGCGACCTTGATGGAGCTTGTCGACAGTGGCGAGGCGAACAACGCGCCGCTCGTCATCCTCGCATACTGGCTGGCGCGGAACCGTGACCGGCTGCGGGCCGCCGCCGGGGCTTGAGGTCGGGCCGCACCCGCCTTAGGAAGAGTGTGGCGACAGGAGGACCGGTCATGCGTGTCTACGACGATCTCGCGGCGGCGGTGGGCAACACGCCCCTGATCCGGCTCAACAAGGCGAGCGATCTGACCGGGTGCGAGATCCTCGGGAAGGCGGAGTTTCTGAATCCCGGCCAGTCCGTGAAGGACCGCGCGGCGCTCTATATCATCCGCGATGCAGTGGCCAAGGGCATCCTTCGCCCGGGCGGTACGATCGTCGAGGGGACGGCCGGCAACACCGGCATCGGCCTTGCCCTTGTCGGCGCGTCGATGGGCTTCCGCACGGTCATCGTGATCCCCGAGACGCAGAGCCAGGAAAAGAAGGACATGCTGCGGCTGGCTGGCGCGGAACTGGTTCAGGTTCCGGCCGCGCCCTATAAAAATCCAAACAATTATGTCCGTTATTCCGGCCGATTGGCCGCGCGGCTTGCAGAAACCGAGCCGAATGGCGCTATCTGGGCAAACCAGTTCGACAACGTGGCCAACCGACGCGCGCATGTCGAGACGACCGGCCCGGAGATCTGGGAACAGACCGGTGGAAAGGTCGACGGGTTTGTCTGCGCCGTTGGTTCCGGCGGCACGCTTGCCGGGATCGCGATGGCGCTTCAGCCGAAGGGCGTGAAGATCGCCCTTGCCGATCCCGAGGGCGCGGCGCTGTTCAGCTACTACACCAGCGGGGAACTGAAGGCCGAGGGGTCGTCGATCACCGAAGGGATAGGGCAGGGACGGATCACCGCGAACCTTGAAGGCTTTGCGCCCGACATGGCCTATCGCATCCCTGACGCCGAGGCGCTTCCGGTCGTTTTCGACCTTCTGACGGAGGAAGGCCTTTGTCTTGGTGGGTCCTCGGGCATCAACGTTGCCGGCGCGATCCGCATGGCGCGGGAAATGGGGCCGGGCCATACGATCGTGACGATGCTTTGCGACTATGGCAACCGCTACCAGTCCAAGCTCTTTAACCCGGAATTCCTGCGGAACAAGGGCTTGCCCGTTCCCGCCTGGCTGGACCGCATGCCACGCGCGCTGCCCAGTGTCTTTGAAGATTGATGCGCGCGCTGCGGTTCATCTTACTGGCTATCTTCCTGGCCGCTGTTCCGGCGGCTGTCGCCGTCTTCTTGCCAGTCACGGCGACCGCACAGGAAACCAAGGCGCCGGACTATGAGGCCTGGGAAAAGGATGCGACCGCCGCCGAAGAGGCGCTGGCGACCGATCGCGCGACCATCCGTGCGTTTGAGCAGCTGAGAGAGAAGATCGTCGGATGGCGCAGCCAGTTCGCCGCTGCCCAAAGCGCCAATGCGGCGCAGATCGATACGCTTAGGAACCAGCTTTCCGCCCTTGGCCCCGCGCCGACCGATGATGCGCCCGATGCGCGCGAGATTGCCGCGCGCCGAAGCCAGTTGAACGATCAGCTCGCGACGCTGCAGGCACCCGGCCTCGCGGCGGTCGAGGCACATAGCCGCGCCGACGGGCTGATCCGCCGTATCGACACCACGATTCGCGGTCGGCAGGCCAAGGAATTGCTGCGCCTCTTCCCCTCGCCGATCAATCCTCAGAATTGGGAAGCGGGACTTGCCGTCCTGACCCAGGGTATCACCACACTCTGGTCGGAAACGGCCGAGGCTTGGGGCAATCCGACCCGTAGGGCCGAGCTGAAGAACAATCTGCCGGTCATCATTCTCTTCCTTGCCATCGCCGCGGTCCTGACACTGCGCGGTCCGAGCTTCATCGAGAAGCTGACCGTCCGGCTCCAGACCGGCGCGTCGATGCGCGGGCGCGACATCGCGGCGGCAATCCTCTCGCTCGGACAGGTGGTGGTGCCGGTCGCCGGGACACTCCTCCTTGTTCTGGCCATCGCGGCATCTGGTATGACGGGGTTGCGAAGCGCGGCGCTGATCGGCGCCTTTCCGGCCGCCGCGTTCTCATTCTTCGGGGCGCGCTGGATCGGAAGCTGGCTGTTCCGCACCACCGGCAGCTTTCCTCCGCTGACAACCCGACCGGCAGAGGCACGGTTCCACGTCAACATGATCGCACTGATGCTTGCGCTCGAGGTCCTGCGCCGGGCATTCACCACCGAGGTGCGCCCGCCGCTGTCCATGGCCGCGCAATCCGTCTGGGCGGCGCCCTTGGTCTGCGTCCTTGCGGTCATCCTGTTCCGGCTGGGCATGCTGCTTCGGCCGGGCGCTCTCGTCGCGAGTGGCTCTGCGACACGGGAATTCCACGACCGGATCGCGCGGCTTCTGGGAACCGCCGTCGTGGCGGTGTCGGTCGTGTCGCCGCTTCTCGCCGTTGTGGGCTACGTCAACGCGGCCAATGCGCTTATCTGGCCGACCGTCATCTCTCTCGGGCTGATCGGGCTCATCATCATTCTTCAGCGGTTCGCCACGGATATCTACCTTGTCGCCACGAAAACGGGCGAGGAGGGGCGGGAAGCACTGCTGCCGGTCCTGATCGGGTTCGTGCTGACGATCCTTTCGATCCCGTTCTTTGCGCTGATCTGGGGAGCCCGGACGGCAGACCTGTCCGAGACATGGACCCGGTTCAGCGAAGGTGTATCCCTTGGCGGAACGCGGTTGTCGCCGGGGATATTGGTCACCCTCTCAATTCTCTTCGTGATCGGCTATGCGATCACGCGTCTGGTGCAGGGCGCGCTGAAATCGGCGATCCTGCCGCGCACGACGCTCGACAAGGGCGTCCAGAACGCCGTCGTTTCCGGCATCGGTTATGTCGGGATATTCCTCGCCGGGTTGATCGCGGTCACGGGCGCCGGGATCGACCTGTCGTCGCTCGCCATCGTCGCTGGCGCCCTGTCGGTCGGTATCGGCTTCGGCCTTCAGAACATCGTCCAGAACTTCGTGTCCGGCATCATCCTGCTGATCGAGCGGCCGATTTCCGAAGGCGACATGATTGAGGTGAACGGCCAGTTCGGAACCGTGCGCGGCATCTCCGTCCGCTCGACCTGGATCGAGACCTTCGACCGCACCGATGTGATCGTTCCGAACGGCGATCTCGTCTCCGGGGTGGTAACGAACCTTACGCGCACCAACCTGATGGGGCGCCTCATCATTCCGGTGGGGGTGGCCTACGGGTCCGACACCCGCAAGGTCGAGGCGATCCTGACCGAGATCGCCGAAGCGCAGCCGCTGGTGATGGTCGATCCCGCGCCGCAGGTCTTGTTCGTCGCCCTGGGCGCCGACAGCCTGAACTTCGAGATTCGCGCGATCCTGTCGGACGTGAACTTCAAGTTGGCCGTCCAGTCTGAGATCCTGCACGAAGTCACCGAGCGTTTCGCCGCCGAGGGGATCGAGATTCCGTTTGCGCAACGAGACATCTGGATACGCAACGCCGACGCGCTTGTCGGGCGGCGCGCGCAGCCCGAGGCCAAATCCGACATTTCCGCCCCGCCCATCAAGGACCCGTCGGATTTCAGCGACGTCAACAACGATCCCGACGCCGGCGGAGAAGACCAGTGACGAAGCTCCTGTTCCGTGACGACGCCTATATGCGCGAGGCTGAGGGGCGGGTCAGCGCGCATACGGAAGAGGGGGGTATCGTGCTGGACGCGAGCCTGTTCTATCCGTCGGGTGGCGGCCAACCCGGCGACAACGGCCATCTCGACTGGGATGGTGGTCGCGTGACGGTCGCGACCACCGTGAAGGGTGCGGATGGCGCTGTCGTGCTGGTCCCCGAACCCGGTCAGGCCATCCCGCCGCCGGGCACCGCTTTGACTCAACATCTCGACTGGGGCCGACGCTATGGCCATATGCGCGTCCATACGGCGCTGCATCTCCTCTCGGTCGTGATCCCGCTGCCGGTGACCGGCGGTCAGGTCGGCGCGGGGAAGGGGCGGCTTGATTTCGACATGCCGGAGCCGCCGGAAAATGTCGCCGCGCTGGAGGAAGCGTTGAATGCACTCATCCGGCGCGATCTTGCGGTGAACGAGGACTGGATCACCGACGAGGAGCTCGCCGCCAATCCGGGTCTGGTGAAGACAATGTCGGTGATGCCGCCGAGCGGGCAGGGCAGGGTCAGGCTGGTCCGGATCGGCGGAGGCGGTGATGTTGTCGATCTCCAGCCCTGCGGCGGCACCCATGTCGCGCGCACCGGTGAAATCGGCCCCGTGACGCTCGGGAAGATCGAGAAGAAGGGCCGCCAGAACCGCCGGGTGACGCTCCACCTGGCCGGCTGAATCCCCGGCCCCGAGTTTTTCACTCCGCCCCCTTGCATAATCGCCCGGCTAGACGCTAAGTAGCGCCGCACGGAGAGGTGGCCGAGTGGTCGAAGGCGCACGCCTGGAAAGTGTGTAGGCGGGGAACCGTCTCGAGGGTTCGAATCCCTCTCTCTCCGCCACTTGCCCTCGCGAAAGCGTTCTCCCGATCCGGCTGCGGCCGGATTTTTCCGTTGTTTTCGAGGGTTATGCGGGTGGGGCTGAGCACTGGCAGTGGCTCTAGGTGGCCCAAAAGCGGTCTCTGAGGCCCGATATTCTCCGGACCTCATGACTGCGCCGGTTTGGTGAATTCTTCACAAGGCATTGAATTTGAACGGGTTAATCTCCTGCTCGCTGAACACTTCGATTTCAGGGACATTCTTTGAGAAGGAACAGAAATCGAACCTTTGGTCGAATTACGAAGTGGCTGGGCTGTCCCTTCGATCCTCGAGTGGGACTTGTATGGTGACGCCCGATCATCGAGAAACCCCTGACCGTTTTCCGGCCAAGCGGTGCTTCTCATGTTCACGCCAACGGGGCACATGCGCTGTCATCAGCGCCTTGAAGACTTTGCCATGGTTGGGAACCCGTAGATGCAGCAACTCGTGTGCGATCACGAAGTCCTGGAAGCACTTCTCCTGATCGGCCAGGTCCTCGGCAAGTGTGATGATACCGCCGGTTGAGCATGATCCCCACTTGCGCGTCATGCGCTGGATTCGAACAATGCGCGGTGTCGCCTTCAGACGCTCACACCAGTAGTCGACCCGGGCACGGAGAGAGGCGCGTCGGTCTTCAGGACTCGGCATCGTGATCGCCGTCGAGCAGGATCGCCAGCACCAGATCTACAACCCGGCCGCGATCCTCTTTGCCAAGTCCGAGAAGCGGGCGGTAGAGGGTGGCGCGCAGCTTCCGACGCTCGTCGTCATTGACTCTGGCGTTCGGGAATCGATGCATCTCGGTTTCCGCGTCGCGCGCCAGCTCCATGGCAGAAATGCCGGCGTTACGGAGAGGTTCGTCGTCCTTGAGGTTCCAGTAGACACCGAACGCTCGCGCGGAGAGCCCGCTATCCTTGGCGGCCTTGATCGCCTCATCCTTTTCCTTTGCCAGCGCAGCCAGCATGTCCATGGCAGCGAGACCAGTGGTGTTTCGATTCTCCAGATCCTTCAAGATCCGCTCGGCCCGGTCCTTCAGCGACTGCAGAACCGGCGCTGTATCCGCCTCGTCCTCGATCTCCTTTTGAAGTCCGCGCACGAGGTTGAATACCTTGCCCTCATCCGAGCCAGGCTCGCCGCGCAGGCCTTCCAGCGTCTTGACGTCGAAGGTTACGGTCTTGGTCAGCTTACCTAGACCTTCCTGCGTGGCGCTCTCCTCGACCAGGCGGCGCGTCTTGTAGGCAAGGTCGGCGAGGTAGCCAACGCGGTCAGCATATGCATTTCGCACGGCAGCATAGAGCTGCGCGAGGCGCTTGAACGTTGTGATGTGATCGCGCAGTTCGGGCGACGGCGAGAGGATTTCCCATAAGGCTTCGATTTCCTTGTAGGCCTCAAAAAACGCCTTGCGCGGTTCAGGGTCAAGAAACCGGCCATACACCAGCTTCTCCAGCTTCTCGTCGGCGCTGCCCTCGTGCTCGACGTCGAGAAAGTCGCCCTTCGCCTTCTCGATCCTGCCAAGAAAATCCTGGAGCAAGAGGTCCAGATCCTCGATCACGCCACTGACGTCGGAGCTGTCGAACTGCAGGGCCTTCTTCAGCTCGCGGAGCACGCCCACGAAATCGACGACGAGGCCCACCCGTTTCTGTACCCCGTTGGCATCGACATAGGGGCGGTTCACCCGGGCGATGGCCTGTAGCAGCACGTGGTCGCGCATCGGCTTGTCGAGATACATGCAGTAGAGCAATGGCGCATCGTAGCCGGTTAGCAGCTTGTCGGTGACGATCAGGATCTTGGGATTTTCGTTCGGCTTCTTGAAAAGCAGCCTCACATCGGCTTCGCGTTCCGGCGATAGCTGAACCTCGGCGACCAGTGGGCGGTCAACCACGTCCGCTGCATTGTCCGTGTACACTGCCTCGGACCACTCGGGCGGTAGCAGCCTGTCTAGCGCCCGTTTGTACTTGGCGCATGCTTCGCGGTTCACGCCGACCAGAAACGCCTTGTAACCGAGTGGGTGGACCTTCTCCCGGAAATGCTCGGCGACGAAGACGGCAACCTTCTCGATGCGGTCGTCGGCGGTGAGGAAAGTGCGAAGGCCAACCGCGCGGTCGAGCACCTTGTTCAGCTCGTCAATATCGGTGACGCCCTCGGCAGCGGCGAGATCAAAGAATTCCTTGTCCAGTCGCTCGGCGGGTACGGTCATCTCGCTCGGTGCCATGGTGTGGCGGATGGGGAGCGTGGTTTCATCCTCGATCGACTCACGGATCGAGTATTTGTCGAGATAGCCCTGCTCGTCCTCGGTGCCGAAGATCTTGAAAGTGCCTTCGCCCTGCGCCGTCTTGGCGATGGGTGTGCCGGTGAAGCCGATGATGGTCGCGTTCGGGACTGCAGCCATCATGTAGGTGCCGAGGTCCTTGGCGACCGAGCGATGTGCTTCGTCGATGAAGACGTATGTGTTCTCCCGGGTGTTGGCGTCTTTATCGATTCCCTCGAACTTGTGGATCATCGAGATGATCAGGCCGCGTTTATCGGTCTTGAGCAGATCCTGCACTTCGGTCTTGGAGTTGGCCCGCCAGACCGGGATATCCTGGCTCTGCATCTCGCCGAGCAGCTTCTCGACCCACCCCTTGAGCTGGCCTTCGAGCTCGGTGCGATCTACCACCAGGATGACGGTGGCGTTCTGGAAGCGCGCCTTGTCCTCAAGGATGAGGCGTGCGGCGGTAAGCAGGGTGAAGGTCTTGCCCGAGCCCTGTGTGTGCCACACGAGCCCACGTTTCTTGGCCTTGTCCTCACACCGCTCTACGATCTTGTCGACAGCGACACGCTGGTGCTGACGCAGGATGGATTTCCGCGTCTCGCCGTCCTCGACATAGAACAGGATCCAGTCGCGGAGCGTGCGGAGGAAGTCGGTGGGCTCGAAGAATGCCTGAACCGCGAACTTGTAGGTCTCCTCGGGCTTCTGCTTCCAGCGCGCCATGTAACGGCGGTTGGCGTTCCAGGTCACGCCATACCAATAGTCGAGCAGATGCGTGACGTTGAAGAGCTGTGGCGTGCCGATCAGCTCGGGCGTCTCCTTCTCGTAGCGCTTGAGCTGCGTCACACCCCGATCGATGGCGCCGCCGTCCTTGGGGTTCTTGTGCTCAACGATGCAGACGGGAACGCCATTGATGACGAACATCACATCCGCCCGGTTGCCCTTGCGCGCCGGCGGCTTCAGTTTCCATTCCCAGGTGACGTGGAAGACGTTTTCGCCCGGACGCTCGAAATCGATGAGCTGGACGTGACGGTGGCGCTTTTCACCCTCGTCGTACCATTGCCGTTCGCCGCGCAGCCAGGCGAGCATGTCGCGATTGCCCTCGATGGTGGGCGGGATTGCTTCCAGCTTTTCTATCACCTGCCGGATGGCGTCGGACGTCATCCACGGATTGAACTTGCTGAGTGCCGCTTCCAGCTCGTCACGCAGCATCATACCGGCTTCGCCGCCGCGCTTCTGTTTGGCCACCTCTGGCGCAATCGGCGTCCAGCCGATCTCGGCGGCGTGCTTCACCATCGGGAACTGGACGGTGCCAGCCTCACTGATCCGGATCTCAGACATCGCACCGCACCGTTAGCCTGCCGTTGTGTGTCACGGATGAACAGCAAGCCCATTTGCGTGTAGCGAAGGAGGGATTTGTTACACGCAAGCGCAGTTGTGTGTAGCGGATAACGCTCAAAGCACATTCCTCCCCTCGGCTATGTTCAAGAGTTCAGGGAAGGCAAGGATGGCCGGCCTGCGCCCGGAACCTGGCCGGATGGTTCTGAGGATCGGATCGTCACCATCTCGCAGCAGGCGGAGGAGCCGCTGTGCGGACTCTCGCGGGATGCCGGAGTTCTCGACGAACACGGGCGTCGGGAACACAGGCCTCGAAAAGATGAAATCAACTGCGAGCCCTGCGAACTGAGAGTGTGTGCGTTCGGCGACTTCGCGCTGCATCCGGGTGTTCAGCGCGATGATCTGCTGGGCGCGATCCTGGTTCTGGTGGGCCTGTTCAATGAGGCCCTCGAGGAAGAACGAACACCAATCTGTCCATGCGCCGGTGCGCGACACCGCACGCATACGCTCGACATACTCTTCTCGTCGGCCTTCAAGGTAGCCGCTCATGTAGAAGCTTGGACTGGAGAGGACCCCCCGCTGCATCAGAAACAGGGGAATGATCATCCGCCCAAGTCGACCATTGCCGTCTTTGAACGGATGAAGTGCCTCGAACTCGAGGTGGATCAGGGCCAGCTGAACTAGGGGATCAGGTTGCCCGCGATCAGCAGTGTAGGCTGCCCAAGTGTCCAACCCGCTGTGAAGATGCTCTTGCGGGATGGGGACGAAGCTCGCCTGATCGATGGTGCAGCCTTGCGGTCCAATCCAGTTCTGTTCGTCGCGGAATGCTCCGGGGTTCTTGTCGCGCCCGCGCACCCCCTGCAGAAGCAAGGCATGTGCCTCGCGCAAGAGATGTGGAGAAAGGGGCCGCTCCTCGAGTGCATTCGCGGCGAAGCTCAGGGCCACGCGGTAGTTGAGCACTTCCTCGGCATCGTCGCGCTTGGGCTGGTCGACGTCGCCATCGGCTCCGGCCTCGATTTCAAGCACCTCGCCCATGGTGACGTTAGTGCCCTCGATCTTCGATGAGAGCACCGCTTCTTGGGTCGTCAGCGGAGACAGCAGCACGCTAGCATTGGGGATGGCCGCAACGAGACCGTCATAGCGGGCGAGCGCGGCATTTGCTGGACCGATCAGTGGTACAAGGCGCGGCCAGTCCAACTGCTCGGACGCAGGCGGGAACTGCCCCAGATGATAATGGACCGGTCCAGTCATGTCGCACCTGTCCTGCGATGCGCCGGCATGTCGGCGACGATGATCTGTTGGGTCTGCTGGTCGAAGCAGTAATAGATCCTCAGGCAGCGCTGCGGATCGCGGGTGTTACCTCCATTCTTGATGTGCCACTCGGCCGAGAACCTGCGGCTGTTCCAGTCGAAATCGAACTCGTCAGCGCCGCAGGGAGCGTTCTGAGCCCCATCGAAGATGGGGATATTGGCGAGCGCTCCGCCGCCATTGCGGAAACGGTCGCGGCCCTCGGTGGCAAGCCACAGAAGGCTTCTCGCCGCGGTCTCGACATCCTGAAAGAGCGGCTTGCGCGTGCCCCGGTGCGCGTTGGGGGTCAGGACCAGCCGGCCAGCGAGGTTTTCGTCGCACCAGTTGGCAAGCTCCGACCAGTCTGCAGGCAGCTGGATCTCCTGATCGGGATCGTCACCCTTTGACTTCAGCTGATCGGTGAGCTGCTGGATCCGGTACGCCGATTTCTGAGCCTGCGCTTCCGCAATCTCGGCACGTTCCCGCTCCTTGTCGAACTCCTCGATGTAGTAGGTCTGCTCGGTCTTCAGATCATCGACCTCGCCCTTCAGGGCCTCGATCCGTTTCAGCGCGGCGGCCAGCTGGTCTGCGTCGCTGGCATCGGCTTCCCGCAGCGCCGATTGCTGCACTTCCAGTTGCGCCGCCCGGATCGCCGAGAAGGTGAGCACATCTCCGCCGAGGCGCGTCCGCTGAAGGCCGGCCTGCGCTGCGGACTCCCTCAGCCAACGTGTTGCGCGTTCTATTCCATCGACCGAAACAAGCTGCCCCGACAGAACGAGCCGATGCGCGAATGGATCGGCGGTGTCCTCGAAGCCCGGCTGATAGACCCTCGCTGCGCCGCCGAAGACAGAGAGGCGCTTGCCCAGCCTCTCGGTCAGTCGCCAGGCGGTATCAGGACGGGCCACGGCAACATGCGCCAGCCCTGTCAGCACACCGGCGAGCTTCTCGGCATTGATGTACGGGGCGGATGCGCCGTCCGCCAGTGTCAACACGATGGTCGGCAGCAAGCGGCCGGGATTGGTGAGATGCTCGATCAGCGCTTCGGCGTCTTCGCCGTCGGCGTACACCGCTGGAGTTGCAGACGCAGCCTGCGAGCCAACCACCAGGCCGCACCTCTCCGCGACCTGCTGCACAAACCCCGGCACCGCCGGATCGATGGAAAAATCCTGCTCGGGCGTAGCGACCAGAAGGCGGGTGCTGAACTGAGCGGGCTTACCGGGGACATGGCCGAGGACGACCTCAGTCGTCCACGCGCGGCCCGGCACGGTCTTGTCGGGGTCGTGGATGCGGAAGGCCCAGAGGTCGGATGCTCCGGCGCGGAGCCGGATGGCGGAAGGGTCGCGGCCCGGGAGCGGCAGCTCGAAGCTCTCGCCGTCCCAGGCCTCCCGCGGAAGGCCTTGGCCCGCCCGACGCTGAGCCCAGCGCAGCACCTCGCCAGCGGCCTTGTGCGCAACCGCATTGGGGTCGTCACCCGGCATCCACCCGGCGACGCGCAGCACCTCGTGTTCGCGGACGACCCGCGGCATGCGGCTCGCCAGGTGCGACAGCGCCTCGGTCATGCTGTTGCTCATGCGGCCACCTCGGGGGTCTTGCTGTCGGCGGGTGCCGGATCCGGTGACAGTGCTGAAAGGTCGAGGTCGGATACACGGATCTTGCCCGTCATCAGCTTGTGCAGCAGCGCCTTGAAGAGTTCGTCGAGCACGGCGCGCTTGCGACGGTGCAGGTCGATCTTCCGGTCGATGGAGTCGAGGACGGCGACGATCTCGCGCTGTTCGGCGATAGTGGCCAGCGGGAAAAGGACAGTCCGGAGTTTGCTCGCATTGATGTTGGCTTGGCCGACCGCGCGGCTGGCCAGCTTCTTTATCTCATCCTGCGTAGACGGCCAGTTCATGAAGTAGTTCAGATAGGCGGGCAGGCACTGCGCATCGTCCAGCGAAACCCTGACGAGGTAGGACGCGAAAACCGCATCGCGCGCGTCTTCGATGATCGCCATTCGGCCGACAAGCTCAATGCTGTTCGTCCGATTGAAGAGCAAGTCACCCGGCCGAAGGCGGAAGGTTTCGAATGTCGATTCGTCCACATCGACGAACTGAAGGTTTCGGTAGTGGACCTTTCCGTCTTCCTGGCAGTTCATGCGCAGGATCGGATATGCGCCTGAGGGCTTTCCGCGCACAGAGAGGCCATACTGCGTGTTTGTAGCCACGCTCCCGATGGACACTACCTCCCAACTCTCCGGCACCGGGCCGATCTCGGTTTCCTTCTGCGCCTCGCCCCGCAGGCCTTTCGTGAACAGCGCCCGCATCGCCGCGCGCTTGAGGTCCTGGGCGAGACTGGTGCTGCGATCGTGCAGCTTCATCGCATCGCGCACGCGCGCCAGCGCGCGAACGATGTCGCGCTGTTCGTCAATGTCAGGGTGCGGGACATCGAGCGCGGCAAGGCGGTTCCGCGACAGGTTCGGAATCGTGGTCTTGTTCCCCGCGCCCTCGAAGATGCCGAGTTGGGTGAAGCCGCATTGCAGGAAGTAGACATAGAACCGGGGATCGATGTCTTTCGTCAGCGGGCGGAGCCGGTGCAGGTGGTTTTGGAACGACATGACATCCTGCTCGCCATTCCAAATGGCGGCGCGGCCGATCTCGCCGCCCTCGCACACCAGTAGGTCGCCCGGACGTAGCAGCTTCCCGCTCAGTTCGTGTGGAGGAATGGCCATTTCATCGACCTTGCTCAGGTCGATCTCGTCCCACAGCACGTTGGATGTCCGCAGGAAGGGGGTCTTTTCGACACCGTCGCGGGCAGCCGCTGACATGGTCTTGCCCGCGCCGATCTCGAACAGTTCGCCCAAGGGGCGAAGGGGCCATGCATCGTTGATCACAGCCGCACCAGCATCTTCGCGAGCGACGCGTCGATGTCCCTCGTCTGGTCATCCAGCTTCAGCAGTTCGCCGACGATATCCTTGATCGGCCGCTGCGCGACGTCGTCCGCTTGGGAAATCCAGCGACCGGGGCTGAGGTTGTAGTCCGCCTCCGCCGCCTGCTCGCGCGTGATGACCGCAATCTCACCATCCACCGGCTCGCCCTTCAGGTAGGCGGCGGCCAGCGGGCGGATGTCCTCCTCGGGGATGAAGTTCTTCGGCCGTCCCTTCTGCACGCGGCGCGAGGCGTTCAGCAGGACGATCCTGTCCTTGCGCGCGGCGGGCTTGCGCTTCGACAGCACGACGATCACGCCCGCGGCGGTGGTGTTGTAGAACAGGTTGTCCGGAAGCAGGATCACGCCGTCGATCAGGTCATGTTCGACGAACCACTTGCGGATGTTCCTCTCCTTGTCCTCGTTCTTGCTGCCCGATCCGCGGGTCACCGCGCCGGTGTCGAGAACGACGGCCGCCCGCCCACGGTCGCCAAGGCAGGCCATCGTGTGCTGGAGCCAGGCCCAATCGCCCTTGCCCGTGGTCGCGCCGCCCTGCGTCCGGAACCGGTCGAACGGGTCGTCGGAGAAGATGTCGGGGTTGAACGGCTGGTTCCACATCGGGTTGGCGACGACGACGTCGTAGGTGCGGATCTTGCTGTCCGGCGTCTTGAACTTCGGATTGATCATCGTGTCGCCGCGCGCCATCTCGACGCTCATGTCGTGGATGATCGCGTTCATCTGGGCGACGGCGTAGCTCTCGGCGGTCAGTTCCTGGCCGTAGAGCTTGAGGGGAACCTTGCTGGTGGGGTCGAGCTCGCGCGCGACCAGCTGCAGCTTCACAAGCAGGCCGGCCGAGCCGCAGGCGTAGTCGTGGCATTCTTCCCCGGGGCGGGGACGCATGATGTGCGCCATCAGGAAGCCGACCTCGGTCGGTGTGAAGAACTCCCCGGCGCTCTGCCCAGACCCTTCCGCGAACTTCCGCAACAGGTACTCGTAGGCGCGGCCGAGGAAATCGGGCTGCACGTCGGCGAGGCCCAGCCGGTAGCGCGAGTCGGAGAAGGTCTCGACCACCTCGCGCAGCTTGGCCGGATTGATGTCGCGCTCGCCGTTCCGCTCAGCAGCGAAGTCGACCACGTCGATGACGCCGGACAGGGACGGGTTCTGCCGCACAACGGCGCGCACCGCCTTGGTCAGATGCTCTCCGATATCCTTCGGGCGGGTGGGTCGGCCCTGGTCATCGTAGGGCCATTCATAGGGCTGCCGACCGCTGATCACGGCCCATCTCGCCTCGGGCGGCAGATAGAACCGGAGGAGTTCGTGGTCGTCCTCGGCGATCTCGAGGGCGGTGTCCCGGTCGCCGTACTCCTCCGCAAGGCGCGCGATTTCGTCGTCGAACACGTCGGACAGGCGCTTCAGGAAGAGCAGCGGCAGAAGGTAGTCCTTGAACTTGGCCGCGTCCTTCTCGCCTCGGATCGAGCAGGCGGCATCCCAGAGCATCTGCTCCATGGACTTCGTCGACGGTGTGGTGGAACGTGTTCCTGCCCGGCGGCGCGTCACCTTTTCGGCGGCGGCGATGTCGTCGGATCCGGCTTCAGCCATGTCCACCCCAGCCTCCTCGGCGAGAGCGGCAATGGTGGCGCGGGCGGCCTTCTGGGGCAGGTTGGAGCCGCCTTCCCAGCGGTTGACCGTGGCGAAAGATACGCCGAGCCGCTCAGCAAGCTGCTCCTGCGTAAGATCGAGCTCGGCGCGGATGGCGCGCAGCGTGGCGGCAATGGCGTGTGATTGTGTCATGTTTGTTATGTATGCTATATCGCATTGTGGGTCAATCCCCCAGAATGCACCTCGCCGCAGAGTGGTTCGGAGGCAATTCAGCCTGTCGAAGCGACGAACTCTGCGCCGCCCATTCTAGCGAGAGCGGCTCCATAAGACGCACCAACGTCACCGCTGGCCCGTGCTTCCCGTCCAGGATCGCCTCGACGATGTCGGGCGCGAGCAGTGTCAGGCGCAGGACGCGTGTCATGTAGGACGGCGCGATCCCCTCACGCTCGGCCAGTTCGGCGATGGTGGCGAACTCGCCCGACTCCAGCATCCGCTTCCAGCGGAATGCACGCGCTAGAGCCTTGATCAGCGTGCTGTCGGCCCTCGCCGGGGGCGTGCCGCCTTCTGGCAGCTGCATCTCCTTCCGCCCGCCGCGCTTCAGGATGCGGAATGGCACGTGGATTGTGACCGTCTCAGGGACCGCCGTCGCGCGGGTCATGCCGCTGCTCCGATGCTGCCAGACAGCATCTCGCGCGCGAGCCCTCCGAGGCCGTCCATCCGGAGCCGGAAGTTGAGCCCGTTCGTTCCGATATCGATGCGCTCGACCAGCAGCGCCACGATGCGGGCCTGCTCGGCGGGGAAGAGTTCGTCCCACAGCGGGTCGAGCTGCTGCAAGGCCGCGCGGGCGTGGGCCTCGGTGATGTCGTTGGCGTCGGCGCGCGCCGCCTTCCACGTCCCCGCAACGATCTCCGGCTGGCGGAACACGGCGCGCAACTGGTCGATGACGGCAGCCTCGATCTCACCTGCGGGGACACGACCCACCGGGCAGGATCCAGCACCGTGCTTCAGCACGGTCTGGCTGACATAGTAGCGGTAGAGCCGGTCGCCCTTCCGAGTATGTGTCGGTGAGAACGCGGCGCCATCGGGACCGAACAGCAGCCCCTTCAGCAGCGCGGGCGTCTCGGCGCGGGTGCGCGCGGCGCGCTTGCGGGGGCTCTCCTGCAGGATGGCGTGGACTCGATCCCACGTCTCGCGGTCGATGATCGCGTCGTGCTCGCCGGGGTAGCTGTCGCCCTTGTGGACCGCCTCGCCGATGTACGCGCGGTTGCTGAGCATCCGGTAGATGTATTTCTTGTCGATCCGGTTGCCGCGCGGCGTCCGGATGCCACGCGTGCCGACCTCGCGCGCCAATTCCGTGCAGGACCCGATCTCGAGGAAGCGAACGAAGATCCAGCGTACATGCGCAGCGGTTTCTTCGTCGACCACCAGCTTCCGGTTCTCGGCGCGGTAGCCGTAGGGCGGCACCCCGCCCATCCACATGCCCTTGCGCCGGGAGGCGGCGACCTTGTCGCGGATGCGCTCGGCCGTTACCTCGCGCTCGAACTGCGCGAAGCTGAGCAGGATGTTCAGCGTCAGCCGACCCATGGACGTGGTGGTGTTGAAGGACTGCGTGACCGAGACGAAGGTCACACCATTCCGGTCGAACACCTCGACCAGCTTGGCGAAGTCGGCGAGCGACCGGCTCAGGCGGTCGATCTTGTAGACCACGACCACGTCGACGAGCCCGTCCTCGATGTCCTCCAGCAACCGCTGCAGACCGGGGCGTTCCAGCGTGCCGCCCGAAATGCCGCCGTCGTCATACTGATCGCGGACCAGCACCCAGCCCTCGGACCGCTGGCTGGCGATGAACGCCTCGCAGGCCTCTCGCTGGGCGTGGAGCGAGTTGAACTCCTGCTCCAGCCCTTCCTCTGACGATTTCCGGGTGTATACAGCGCAGCGCAGCTTCCGGACCACCTTCGATTTTTCGGGCGGCTTCGTCATGTCCGCCCCCTGTGGTTCTTGAGCCCGAAGAACACCCAGCCGTTCCATCGCGTCCCGGTGATGGCGCGGGCGATGGCCGACAGCGACTTGTACGGCCGCCCCTGCCATTCGAAGCCGTCAGCGGTGACGGTGACGACGTGCTCGACGCCCTGCCATTCGCGGATGAGCCGCGTTCCGGCAATGGGCATGTTGTCGACCCGCATACGGCTCTTCTTGCGGTCGCCGCCATCGAGCTCTTCGCCCAGCCGCTCGAGCCGGCGAACCGTCTCGGGTTTCAGCCCGCCATAGGCCAATTCCTGAATGCGGTAGGCAAGGCGGCTTTCGAGATAGCGGCGATTGAAGGGCGGCGGCTCGCTATCGAAGAGCTCCCGCCATTGCGCCTTCAACTCAGACGTCGGCGTGGTCTTCAGCGCGGCCAGGCGCGCGGGGATCGGATCATGGGTCGTCATGCATCTCTCCTTTCGGGAGTTGCATGACCGCTCCGGTCGGGCGCGAAGGGAAGCGAACTTTCTCCGGTGTCGGCGGATAGTTCGCTTGACTGTCGGGCGTGGAGCCGAACGAGGCCAAGCGCGAGGAGGCGGCAGAGTTCGGCGCGGCGTTCACTCGGCGACATCAGGCGGGCGGGGTAGGGATTCATTGCCTTGCATCAATTCAATCGGGCTCGCGTGCCCTCGAAAGGGAAAAGCCAGCGCCGCGACCGGATTGGGACACAGCCGCTACAACAGGTCGTGACCCTGCCGCAGCAGCGGCTCCGCCAAAACAAAAACTGCCGTCACGTCAGGCATTCCAGACTTGGCAGAAATCGGAACTTCCGGCGGAATTCCCGAACACCTGCAACGTGTGGAGGTCCCGATGCCACGCCACCCATTCGGACCGAACCTGCGGACGATACTCGAACGTGCGCCCGTTCAGGCTGCGCGCAGTTTTTTGGGAGCACCGAGCGGAACCAGCGGGCCGGTCGTCGATCTTGCCACGCTCGGCCCATCGGTGGAGAAGGATGACCTTGTCGACTTCGTGAGTGGGCTCGAACAGGACGTCCTCAAACAGCTTGAAGACCTCAGCCGCGAGGTTGTCGATCTGAGCGTAGGCAAAGGTGTCACATCTCTGACCACCGTCGTTGACCGCGAATTGCAGAACACAGACATTGCCGTATTCCAGGCTCAGCCGGATGAACTCTGCAAATCGGTCTGGGTCTTCGCGAGCTTTCGCAATGTCTTCATGGATGCGCAAAGCTTCTACAAGGCGCGGCGCCACCGCGAGCACGGCAATCTCTACTCAGCGTTTGTCGTATCCGGTGAAGGACTGGCCGCTTTCGGTTCGGAGAATGTCGATGAAGACGAGCTGGCCAAGCGCGTCAGCAAAGCACTCGACCTGAAGAGCAAGACATCGGTGGTCGCCATCGATCTCCCCAAGACCGCCACCTATCCAAGATCGGTGATGGTCGCGGTACGCCATGGCGGTGTGCTGTCGAGCATCATCGACCATCGTGATGACGGCCTGCGGGAGACGCGCTACTACCGACCCGGTGAAGAGGCGATCCTGATCTACACCCCCTCTCAGCAGAAGCTGGAAATCTGCGCACGGGGATATCTGGTGCGCGAGACAACGTCTCGGACTTTTGCTGAGGTGGTGCTGGGTCAGGATCTGAAGAAGACGCCGCTGACCGGCCGGAATTTCAATCTGGACAGGTTCAGAACCTCACTTCGCCTGCCGTTTCCCGACTTCGAGGACGTCGAAATAACCCAGGCAAAGGTCACGGAGATCGAAACCCGGTTAGGAAGTTGGAAACGCCGGCTTCTTCTTCAGGTAACGGCCGACGACGACATCGAGGAATTCGCAGATCGGTTCATGGGAACGGCAAGAACTGCCGCCGCCCATTTCGGCTACAGTCGCGTCAGCATCGCCGTCGGCTACACCTATCGGGAAGGTGGAGAGAGCGGGACGCTCAAACTCTGGGTCTCGAGCGGCAATACGTCGAACGCGCCGAACGACCGCGATCCCAAGCTCCGCGACCTTGGCGTCCGGCTACTCGAGTTCTGGGGCATCATGGAGCACCTGCAACTTCTCGAGGAAACAGAGCGAGCGCGATATTTCGAGAACCTTCTCTTTCTTTACGATTTTCCCGAGGACGAGATGTCGGGCGCGGGCCTGTCGAGAGGGGGTGTCGATCGTCAGCGGCTGATTTCCGCAAAAATCCTGGAAAAGAAGGGACGACAGGACATCGTTCTGATCGAGGATGACAACGGCAGCACCGAAGCGGATGTCGAGACGGGCACCCACAAGGGCACGCTTGAGGTCAAAGGTCCCTTCGGAGAAGAAGCGGGCACCGTTCCAGAAGACGACTACGTGATCTACAGGATTGACCGCCCGTATCTTTCTGAAATCATCTTCGATGCACTGAGGAGGGAACTTGGTGCAAGACGCGCGGTCGTTTTCTCCGACTTCTTCGCGGATTTTGGCAAAGTGCCGATCGGCTCAGAGACGATCCCCGTCTATCTCATACGCGCGCTGGATACCCACAAGAAACCGGAACAACTCGATCTCGAGTTCCGCCGTCGTCATCATGCCGGGCCGGGGCTCATTCTCTCGGCTGGCGACACGTCGATCCGGTATCTTGGCCCGAATGTTGTCATACCCCTGCACCGGGTGGTTTCGGTCGAGGAGGACGAGATCGTGCTCGACCCCGAGGCGCTCGAGCATGATTTCCGGGCGGGACAATTGCTCATCATGGCAGGCGAGGCCCCGCAACTCATCCACCACAATCCTAAACACGCGACGCTTCGTATCCCCGGGCTGCCACCATTCAACTTTTTTGCCGAGAAATGCATTCTGCTATTTCGACGCCTGGTTGACGCAAATCGCGCGGGCGAACGCGACGTTCCGACTGGCAGGTTGATGGCCGACATGGGTTCGAAATCGCCTCAGCAGCTCTTTTCAAAAGCAGATTGGCAGCATCTGCGCGATGTCTACATCGAGCGAGGCGAGAAGAAGAGCTGGCGCCTCTGCGAACCCCATCGGTGCGATTGATCTAACCTTCCTCTAACGATGGGGGGTCTGACGATCTAACGCCCCCTCCGCGATTTAAGGGCTCCGAAGCGACAGGAGCCCGCACATGGCGACACCCACCACACCCAACCACCGTACGTCCCCGGCACACCGCGCGACCGGCCGGCTGACCGCCTGGCGTTGCCGCGGCTGTGGTGCGCTGCTCGGGCGTTATCTCGATCGTCGGATGCAGATCAGCTTTGCCCGCGGCCACGAATACTACGTGACGCTGCCGGTTACCACGCGGTGCCGGACCTGCAAGTCCCTGAACGAGCTCTCGGGCCGGAAATCCGCCTGAGCCACCCTATCCCGTAACACGAGGCGCCTGACGCCCTGACTGGCCATTGAGAGGCGCGAGACGCCCGGCCGTAAGGCAGGCGCCTCGTGTCCTCATCCTGGTCTGCGCTCCACGCGCAACTTCGCCGTTCCTCCGAACGATTGTGCTTCCATCGCCGCTATCGAACCCTCCGCGCTCGGCACGCGGTCCTGCGGGACCATCCTGACCCGCAGGCGCTGCTCGGTGACTTGCACGCGCCCCGTGGCGATCCGGATCGGAAAAACCGTGTCCTGCTGGCGCTGCTGAAAGAGGCCGGTGAAGAGGCTGATGAAACCGCCGCGACACTGCTCATTCTCGCGCTCTGGCCGGGTCTCGATGCGGTGCGCGGCAGGTTGCTGCGGCATTTCAAGGGCCGCGTGGCGGGCCTTGATGCCGAGCTAGTCGGCCGTCTGTCCCTCGGTATCCGGGGGGCCGGGGCAGCCAACATCGGTCGGGTTGCCGCAACGCTCCTACGCAACGTCGAGCGGGATATCACGCGCAACCTCGTCCGTGCGGCCCGTCAACAGCGCCTGCAGGAGGAGCACCTCTTCGACCTGGAACTCCTTCTCAGTGTTTCCGGCGAGGTTGATGACGTGGACCACCTGTCGGCGGCTGTCTGCCATGAACTCGGTCGCGACGGACCGCTCGTCGTCGCGATCGTGCTCGACGGGCTCAGCCAGAATGAAGCGGCCGAGCGGCTCGGTCTGAGCCACGATGCCGCGCGCAAGCGATACCAGCGTGTCCTCCGAACTCTGAACGCGCGCGCCCAAAGCGGGACGCCGCGCTGATGTCCCAGTTCCCTGCGCGAAGTGGCTTTTCCCCTGCAAGCGCCCCCCGAGAGGGGCGTCTCATGGGAGACCACGCATGACGAGCGAGACGGAAACGGAATTTACGCGGCTGCCGGGGCTCTACCGGTCATGGGACCTCGGGATCCTCATCGAGGAGGGTTGGATCTACCGGATCGAGGAAGGCGGGCGGACCGAGGATGGTCAGGCCCTCTTCGCGGTCTTCATGCTCGACCCCACCCGCAACCAGACGGAGGCGGGATCATGACAGGTTGGTCGGGAGAAACGGCGCCCGCCCGGCTCACGCAGCAGGAGCTCGCGGAGCACTGGCGCATCACGGTGCGGACGCTGGAGCGCTGGCGCGCTGCCGGAATCGGTCCCGCCAGCCTGAAACTCAACGGACGTGTGCTTTATCGGATCGAGGACGTGCTGGCCTTCGAGGCGGCGTATTCCGGCGTGCCCGGGATCTGAACCGGATGGTGGCCGATCCCCGCGCCACCGGAAACACGGGAACGGACGGAAGGGTGGCCGGTGGCCGCCCCCGTGGTGCTGGCGGTTGCAACTATGCGAATGCCGCGTCGCGTCTCTTCGACAATGGCTACGATCCCATCCCTGTTGTGCCCTCCGGCAAGAAGCCCGCCTTGTCGCGCTGGACGGCCATTGCGATCGACGAGACAGCTATCGAGGACTGGTCGCAACGCTTTCCCGACCACTCGGTCGGCCTTCGAACGGGCCATCTCGTTGCCATCGACATCGACGTCCTCGACCCTGACCTTGCCCATCGGCTGCAGGCCCTGGCATTTGCCCGGCTTGGCGACACGCTGATCCGCATCGGGCGCTATCCGAAGCGCCTTCTGGCCTACCGGACGGATAGTCCGTTTGCGAAGATGTCGTGCGGGAAGGTTGAGGTTCTCGGCTCGGGGCAGCAATTCGTGGCCTTTGGCCGTCATCCCGATACCGGCGCTGACTATAGCTGGGTCACCGGCGACTCGCCGCTCGACGTGCCACGCGATGACTTGCCAAAGGTCACGCCGGAAGCGGTATCGGCCCTCCTTGCCGAGATGGGCGCGCTTCAACCGACGGCTCCGCCGGCTACAAGGCGACGCGCAAACGTAAGCGCGGCTGTTCCCGGGCCGGTGCGGAATGACGCGGGCTGTGTCATCGACGGGCGCGATGGCTGGCTCTCCTCGATCGCGTTTCATGCCGTGCATGACGCGCTGGAGCGGGATGGCGTCTCGGTCGAAGCAATCGCGCGCAATGTCTGGAACCGCTTTGCCGAAACGACGGACCTCTCGCGTGGACGAAGCGGTGGGCCTGCGGCCTACGCGTTCCCGGATGCGCGGAAGAAGGTGGAGGACAAGCTGCGACTGGCCTCGCAGGGCAGACTGCCCTCGCGCGCCGCCGATCTGCCCGATCCTGACTACGCGCTCCCGACCCTCACACCGGTCGACGCGCGCACGGCGCTTGACGAAGCGCTGAAATCTGCGGCGGACGCTGTTCTCTCCTGGTGGTGCGGGGATCGGACAGGGGCTGCGCCACAGATCGGCATCCGGGCCACGGTCGGTCTGGGAAAATCCACCGCATCGCGTCGCCATGTCTTGTCCTTGCGACAGACATTGCAGTCAATCGGTGCACCCCGGAGGATTGCCGTCTTCACGCCCTCGCACGCATTGGCGGAGGAAACGGCGGCGGCCTGGCGCACAGAAGGCCTCCAGGCGGCCGTGCTGCAAGGATATGAACGCACCGATCCGCGGACGGGGATGCCGATGTGCCGGCACCTGTCACTGGTCAGGGTGGCAATTGGCGCCGGGCTCGACGTGCAGACCTCGGCCTGTGGCGCGGAGCCGGGGGCCAGATGCCCGGACTTTGAGGGATGCCTCAAGCAGCAAAACCGGCGTGAGATCGCCACCGCCGACGTCGTTATTGCCCCCTATGATGCACTCTTCACCGGCTTTGCACGTGAGACGGATGACTTCGGTCTGGTGATTGTCGATGAAGGCTGCTGGCAAAGGGCATGGACGGAGGAAAGCACCGCCGTTGCCGACTTTGAAGCGCGCTCCGTTCTCGAACTGTCCCGCCACGCTTCGCCGGAGCGCCGCACGGCCGACCGCGCCGATCTGGACAGGGCGCGCCGCCTGTTGATGCGAGCCCTGTCCGATGCGGAGGGCGGCGCCCTGGCGCGATCGAAGCTCGTCGAAACCGGGCTGGACGCGGATCTCTGTCGTACGGCCGCACGCCTGGAACTCACCCTTATCGATGATCCTGATGTGCAGCCTGGTCTCAGCGGCAGGGGGCTCGCGCGGGCTCAAGCCTTGTCCGCGCAGGCAAAAACCGGACGCAAGGTCGTACGCGCCTGGCAGTCTATGGCCGATCTTCTCGACGGGGCATCGGAGCACTGCGGACAGCTGCGCATGAGCGGCAAACCTGGTGACCGGATGCTCCATCATACGCGGCTCTTGCGTGTCCATCCTTCCCTTGCCACCAAACCCGTGCTTCATCTTGATGCGACGCTGCGGCCCAGGATTGCACGTCGGATCTTGCCAAGCATCACGGTCCACGAGATCGACGCGGTGATGCCGCATACGCGCGTCAGGCTCGTGACGGGCGCGTTCGGCAAGTCCGGCCTGTGTGTCGACGCTCATGCAGAGCCCGAAGAAGCCGCGCGGCGCGAGCGCCGGCTCACCGACTGCGTCGATTATGTGCGCTGGCAAATGCTCGGAGGCGGCAAGACCCTGGTGATCACCTACAAGGCTTGCGAGGCATCGTTCGCCGGCATTCCCGGCGTCGAGACGGGGCATTTCAACGCCATCGCCGGGCTCGACAGGTTCCGTGACGTGGATCGGTTGATCATCATCGGCCGCCCGCTCCCGGGCGATCGGGACCTCGTTCCGATCTGCGGCGCCCTCTTCGGAAAACGGATCACAGGGACTTACACCACGGCATTGACGAGCGTGTGGATGCGCGACGGCATGAAGCGAGCCGTCCGCACGCTGCGGCACCAGGATACTCTCGCGGAGGACGTGCGACAGGCCATCTGCGACGACGAAGTGTTGCAGGCGCTGGGGCGCGGGCGTGGTGTCAACCGCTCGACCCACAACCCGATCGAAATCCACGTGCTGGGCAATCTGGCGTTGCCCATCGCATACGACAGCGTGGTGTCATGGGAGACGGTACGGCCGGACATCATGCAGCGCATGCTGATGGCTGGCGTTGCCGTCGACAGCCCGGCCGACGCCGCGACCTTGTATCCGGAAATGTTCACGTCGGCCAACCAGGCAAAGATGGCTTTCGCAGAAGCGGGATTTAAGGGTGAAAACCCTATAAGAGGTATCTATAGGGAAATGACCCTTAAATCCGCCAGATACAGGCGAGCGGGCCGTGGACGGTCATGGCAACGCGTGTGGTGGTGCACCGGTGCAGAGCACGTCGTGCGTAGCAAGATGGAATCCGCCTTGGGCGATGTGGCGGGCTGGGTTGTCGAAGCCTGGTAAGGTTCAGTGCTGGACGCGCCGCTGACCAGTATGGCCGGCAAACGCGTATTTTCCGAATTCGGAGCAGGGGCAACACGCCCATTTCGGCAGACAGGGGCATCGACAACGCGACAACGCCAACACGCATGTAGTCACCAGTCAACGCACTTGGCTATGATGCCTCAAAGGGTTTCGCGGTACGGCGCATTCAGCTGGCGGCATTGAACGCTCACTAAGGGACAGGAGGATTGGTCAGTATGGAAGACAATCCGAGCGAAGATCGAGAGATCCAGATTGCCCTTTGTCTGTCCGGTGGCGGTTTTCGTGCGTCGCTCTTCCATCTCGGTGTTTTGCGGCGCCTCCACGAATGCGGATTGCTGAAAGACGTGCGGGTCATCTCGGCGGTTTCAGGTGGTGCCATCACTGCGGCGCTGTTTCAGCAGCACTGCGGCGGGCTTTCGCGCGATACGGGAGGCCTTAAATATCAATGGGACGAGTTCGAGAACGCGCTCCTCGCGATGACGTCGCGTGGAATTCTGCACCATTTCTATGCGTCGTTCTTGCTTTGGATTTCCCTGATTGCCTTCGTCGCAACAGCGAATTTTTACCCCTTTGGCTGGGCATGGATCGGCAGCGGACTGATCTCCGGTCTGCTTTACATCCACCTGATCCGTGCGTGCCTGCAGGCGAACAAGCGCTGCCGCGAACAGGAAATTTTATGGAACAAGCTTAACGGAACCTCGGACCACATCAGGTGGACTCCGTTTCGAACCTACTTGGTGCCGTTTGTTCCCAGCGAAATGAGAGTGGCGACCATGATTAATGGGGCCTTCGGGGCGGAACTGATCGGAATGCTTCACTCCCGGCCCTTGATGTGCCTCTCGGCGGTAGATCTGATTTCCGGCAAACAGAAGGTGTTGTCCAACAGCGTGTTTGCCGAATTGAGTGATCAGGGTACCGCAGCCCTGTGGGATGGAAGACCCGATGAGGACAATGCCGAGCAAGGCCATCTGAGCCTCGCCGAAGGCGAGATGAGTTTCTCGTCGTCATACGACGCCAGAACAATTCCGGTTGCCCGGGCAGTCGCTGCTTCCACGGCAATACCGCCGATCTTTTCGCACGTGCCCATGCGGAAAGGGGAAACCTATCTCGGCAGTCTGGTCGATGGTGGCGTCCTGGACAATCTCGGCGTGAACCCGATCGTGCAGTTATCCTATTCGATCTCGGACCGTCGGCAGAAGTACAATACAGTGATTGGTGGGGCGGAACCGTTCAAGGATGTCATAACACACATTCTGATGGTCGATGCAGGCGCAAGGTCGCCGCGCAAGATCAGACCATACATCCTGCGAACAAATCTCCTGCGACGGGTCGTAAACGTCATGTTGAGCCATCAGGAGGCAGAAAGTGAGCGCAAGATCTGGCTCCTCGAAGGCGTCAGCGAAACGCCCGTTCAGATGCTGGGCCTGCACGTCGGATACCCCGTTGACGCCGATCTTCAGGACACGCGATGGGGTCGAGTCCTTGGCAGCGTCCGAACCCATCTGGACGGTTTCAGGAAGGAAGAATCCGCCTGTCTGATGTATTCCGGATATTGCTGGGCTGACTACTGGATCAGCCAGAACTTTGACACAACGCCTCAAGATGCCGACGTCCTTCTGCCGCGTGCTCCCCGAGCTGGATTTGGAGCTTTTCTTCCGGGTGCGGAGGACACATCGTCAGACGAAGGCTTGCTCTTGGCGATTGTCGGACGAAGCGGCCTGGGTGACGGGCTCAAGCGTTTCTTGGTTTCATTGTTTCCTTGAACGCGCGATTTGCTACGGGTCTTTACGCAAGAAACCATAAGGTCCAAAGGAACTATCGAATGGCTGGTTCGAGCCCAAATTGCTTGATGCTGCACAGCTCACGAAGGTGCACAAACCTCGTATTGCTGCCATTCTCGATGTTATGGACGCCAAAAGCCGACTTCGCCTGTGCCGAGGAAAATTCACCAATGGTTTCAATGGCCGGGTAGGAGACGGCAGGCAGGCTTCGACTAGTCGCTACCTGCCAAGGCGAGGCCCTTCAAACTTCTGGCCCGGTTCGGGGCGAGCTGCAAAGAGGCCTCGTAGGCAGTTTTCGCGGCAGCCTTGTCGCCCATTTCCAGGAGCAGGTCACCAAGGAGTTCGCGGGCCGGCAGTAGGTGGCCCGGTGTCACGGGAGCTTTGCCGACGGCGTCCTCCGTGTCGGCCGCCTCGGTCATCAATGCGCGCGCCGTGTCGTGATCACCTTCGGCGAGTGCAATCCAGGCTCCGATCGTGCCAATCTGCGCCTCAGTCAGAGCGACCCAGTAGTCCATCGCGCGCTCAGACATCAGATCACGATATGTGGTCAGCTGGTCTGACGCCGTCCGTGCCCCATCGATGTCGCCCGAACGGACCGCCCCGAGCCCCCGGGCAAACCAGCGCATGGCAACCGCCTGGGGGTAGCGGGCCCAGGTGATCACCGGCGTCATGTCGGCCGGAAGTGCCGCCGCGCCGGCCCAGTTTCCTGTTTCCAGCGGCACACGCGCGGCGCTTGCGGCGGTCGCGTAGGCTGATCCGAAGGTATCCTCGAGGTTCAGGTGCCGCTCCAGCTCCGCAAGAAGCGCCTCGGCCACGGCCACCTCTTCGGCCTGAAGGTGCGCATAGACCGCGTAGTCGATCGCATGGGGATAGTGGTCGGCGATGATCCCGTCGCCCGCCTGTTCAAGCATCGCGGCGGCGCTTCGCGCATTCCATTCCGCCGACTCCCCCCAAAGGCCAAGCCGCGTGAAGATGTGCGACGGCATGTGCAGGGCATGCGACACCTTGGGCGCCAGCGTCTTGTAGCCGCGCGCGACTTCCAGTCCCATGTTTGCCAGCGCCGGGTGGTCGTAGGCGTGGATCGCGTAGTGATAGCCGCCCGGATGCCTTGGCGCCTTCTCGCGGAGCGCATCCATCTTTCGACCGGCATCGCTCAGGTCCGGGACCGCGCCGGGTCCCGCCGGGGCCACGGTCAGCTGCGCGAGGGCGCCGAACGCGACCGCGTCCAGATCGTCGGGATAGGTTTCGGCAAGTCCGCGCTGCCTGCCGGCCCAGGCGGCAAGGCGTTCCCGAAAGGGGACATCCTCGCCCGAATAGAAGGCACGCACGGCCTCGACATAGGCAGCTTCCCTCGCCGTGCCCGGCTCCATCCGCGACAGCCGGTCTGCGGCGGCGCGCCCTGCCGCCGCCTCTTCGGGCGTCGGGCCGCCGGGCCAGAGCGGGTGGAATTTCGTCATCGCGATGCCCCACTGCGCCATGGCGCAGTCGGGATCGGCCTCTGCCGCGGCCTGAAAGGCGGCATCCGACTGGCGATACATCATGTGATGAAGAAGCAGCAGCCCGACCTGGAAGGCTGCATCGCCTTCGGCAGAGCACGAAGTTGCGAACTCGACCTCGCCGAGGGACGCCGGGTCGAGGTCCTTGAGAACCGCGTCGAGCGTGTGTGCCGAAGCCGGTCCAATGACTAACGCCATCACTCCAGCCGAAACAGTCGTTCCGAGCACCGTCTTGAGCATTGCAGAATTCCTTCCCGCAGGGACTGCCGACGACCGGGAACCCACCCGTCGAGGGCGCCCTGTCCTGCTGTCATCGCCAGCGGGAGGCACCGGGTTTGGCGTTCGGGGTCGTGCCCCATTGATGTCCGTCGAGCGGCCACCTGACAAACGAGTTCCCTTGCGCACCCGCACAAGATAATCTTGTGTCAAATGTCCGATCGCCTACCGTCCCTCACGGCGCTTCGCGCCTTCGACGCGGCCGCGCGCCACAAGAGCTTCTCCCGGGCGGCCGAGGAACTCTCGGTCACCCCCGCCGCCGTCGGCTTTCAGATCAAGCAACTGGAGGAGGAGGTCGGCGGGCCGCTGTTCGTTCGCAGGCATCGTGCCATCGAGCTGACCTTGACGGGGGAGGCACTGGCCCGCGACCTTGCCCCGGCGTTCGACGCGATTGCCGGGGCCTGGGCGGCGGTGGATCGGAAGACGCCCGCCCATGTCTTGCGTGTCACGGCTCCCGAGAACGCCGTTCTGAACTGGCTGATACCGGCGACCACTGCCGCCCGCGCTGCCCGCCCGGGGCCGAAACTCGCATGGGACGCGACCCGCCAGGTTCGGGACTTCGGAAAAAACGGCCCGGACGTGGCCCTGCGGCACATGCTCGAGCCGGACGACCGCTTCTTTTGCGAACCGGTGCTGCGTACCTGGTTCACGCCACTGATGCGCCCCGAGGTCGGGCGCCTCGTCCACCGTGGCAAGGACATCCTCAGGCACGGGCTGATCGACGTTGCGGTCGGGCTTGACGGGCTCGAGACGAACGCCTGGCCGCCGCTCCTGAAACTCCTGAACCTGCCCCCGGTCGATGCCTTTGCTGCGACATGCCCGGAAACCGCGACGGCGCTGGAACTGGCCTCGCAAACAAATCACGTGGCGATCGGCGGTTATTTCGTGGCAGCGAAATACCTGCAAGCAGGAAGCCTGGTGAGTCCGATTCCCAAGGCGGTCATGCCGAAGTCGCGCTTTTGGCTTGTGTGCGCCAAAGGCCGGGAATGTAGTGATGAGATCCGATGGCTGCGCGACGTGCTACACGCGAGCGCCGAGAGATTGTTTGAAAGCGCGGGTGGCACCGAATTCTTCGAACTGGATGGCAGCTCGGTTGAGAGCAGAATTTGAGCCCGCTGTAAGCTCGCGTCATAGGGTCCGAACGGATTGACCAACCGACAGAGCTGAATCTCTTCCCATCCGTAGTGATTGTCTGTTTTCTACTTTGACGCTTTTGAGCCGCGGTCGGTATGCACAGTCAGCCGCCGTTGCCGGTTCGAGCTGAACGTCAGCATAGTCCCGCACAGCTGCCGATCGAGTCAGCCTGCCCCGCACATTGCACGACCGTTCCGCTAGCTATCCACCGGCTCGATCACGTTCGGACCGTTGCTGCCTCGTTTCAGCGGCGCGACCCGGTGGAACCTGAAGCGCCCATCCCAGCCCGTGCCGAGCGTGTTCTGGGCCTCCAAGGTGCCGATCTCTCCCTCAATCCAGGGCGTGATCTGATCTCCGGTCAGAATGACGGGGACGCGGTCGTGGAGATGCTCGATCTGGGAGAGCGCAGGCCGCGTGAGGATGGTGCAGGTGCGGGTGCCGTCCCGCAGCCGTGACGCAAGGCCCGCAAAGAACAGAGCGGGCGTGTTAGATGTCACGGTGATGTGCCACGGTACGCGGTTCGTCTTCGGGCCTGCCCATTCGAAATAGCCCGTTGCCGGGATCGCGCATCGGTCATGTGCCCATGCGGCTCGGAAGGTTGGCTTTTCCGAAGCGGTTTCGATCCGGGCATTGAACGTGGTCTGTTTCCACTCAGAGACGTCCCCCTTGAACCAGTGCGGGACGAACCACCAGCGCGCCGATGTCATCAGTGCGCCGTCGTCATTCGCCAGCATGGTGACGGGCTGGGTTGGCTTGACATTAAAGCTGGCAGACGGCTCTGAAGCCTCTGCATCCTCGCGAACAGGCCCGTCGAGGAAGCC
Organism: Alphaproteobacteria bacterium; assembly: GCA_030429495.1. Taxonomy (GTDB): domain Bacteria; phylum Pseudomonadota; class Alphaproteobacteria; order Rhodobacterales; family Rhodobacteraceae; genus Albidovulum. The sequence continues at coordinate 218,878 of JAUIFH010000008.1, forward strand.
CCGCAGGATCGTGATCAGTTCCGCCCAGGACAGCTGCGCTGTGAAACGACCGCACATGGCGTGAGCGTGGCACGGAATGGGAATTTCGGAAAGCCGTTGCGTGAAGCCTTGGGGACGGTGCCTGCGCTCGCTGCGATCAAGTGACCGTTGACATCGAGTGTCGTTTTCCAAACGGCGGCCCGATCGCCATCGGGTCGGTTAGCAGCGCAAAGGACATGCGCATCGAATGCGGTGCGCGTCAGGCTGATCGAAGCAAGACTTCGTTGCGGACAGCGCCGCGAAGTCGACGGTAGCCGGTGGTACGTGGAAGAGACTGGCCGCGAATCCCGGACGGGTCTTTGACGCGCCGAAGCACGAATGGCCACCACGTCGGCGCGCAGAACGTTTGGCTCAAGAATCACACGTCGTGCCGTCGAGATCCAGTCGAAACCTTGCCCTTCGCCGGGCAGTTACTTGGCGGTGGATGGACGTGAATCCGGCGCATTGGTCATGGAAGACCGTGCAATGACGAGCCCGTCGAAAGGATTGTGTACGATACAGCATGGAGGCATGTCGAATTGGACAAGTTCAACCAATGCGTGTGATCTGCGATACTCGATGACAGTTGAGGCCACAAGTTCATGAGTGTTCTGCTTGCCAGCGATTACGAAAACCCCGGCTGGATCGGTTCCGCCCGAAAGAGTGGTTCGGGCGGAACCGGTCATCCGATCGGATGCCGCCGAGCTACCCGTCCTTTCCCTCGTTGTGTCCTGTGCCGTCGGCGCCATCCTGGCCGCTCTCGCGATGCTCCTTTTGGGTTATTGAAACCCAGACGCAACCGCGCGGTCAGTCGTCATTGACCCTTGCCGCCGAAATGTCTCCTCCTGTCGCGATATGCCGTTTAATGACGTGATTACAATGGTTTAAAGCTCTGTTACGCTGCTCTGAGGATACCCGCGTACGGGCCGGGGCAAGGGCTGAGATGAAAAGTCAGACAGCAAAGACGAAGGACGGAAATGACGCACCCCGCTACGCGGAGCCCGCTGCCGGGTCCGATCTCCGGATCGAGCAACGCCTCGTCGCTGACCTCATTCCTTACGCCCGCAATGCGCGCACCCATTCGGAAGCGCAGATCGCGTTGATCGCGGGCTCGATCCGCGAATACGGCTTCACGAACCCCGTGCTGGTCGATGGGGCCAACGGCATCATTGCCGGCCATGGCCGGGTGCTGGCGGCGCGGCAGCTCGGACTTGCGCGGGTGCCGGTGATCGAACTCGCCCATCTGAGCGAAGCGCAGAGGCGCAGCTACATCCTCGCCGACAACCGGCTGGCGGAGCAGGCGGGCTGGGACCGGGATCTGCTTGCGATCGAGGCGGGGGAGCTGTCCGATCTCGGCATCGACCTCACGTCTCTCGGCTTCGAGGCAGGCGAGATCGACGCGCTCCTGCGGGCGGGCGATGCCGATCCCCGCGAGGACGTGGTGCCGGAGGCGCCGGCAGTCCCGGTGTCGCGCCCGGACGATCTCTGGGTGCTGGGTCGTCACCGCCTTATCTGCGGAGATGCGACGGAGCCCGGTACCGTCGAGCGGGTCCTGGGCGGTACGCGCCCGCATCTTCTGGTCAGCGATCCGCCTTATGGCGTCAACTACGATCCCGACTGGCGCAACCGGGCGGGGGCGTCGGAGACGAAACGCACGGGCAAGGTCCTGAACGATGACCGGGCCGACTGGCGCGATGCCTGGGCGCTCTTTCCCGGGGATGTCGCCTATGTCTGGCACGGGGCGCTCCATGCCACGACTGTGACCGAGAGCCTCGTGGCGGTGGGCTTCGAAGTGCGGTCCCAGATCATTTGGGCAAAGGAGCGGCTGGTGCTCAGTCGTGGCCACTATCACTGGCAGCACGAACCCTGCTGGTACGCGGTGAGGAAGGGGGCGGCCGGCCACTGGGCGGGGGACCGCAAGCAGACGACGCTCTGGCAGATTGCATGCCGGGACCAGGACGCGGAAACGGTGCACGGCACCCAGAAGCCGGTCGAATGCATGCGCCGGCCGATCCTCAACAACTCGAGCCCCGGCCAGGCGATCTACGAACCCTTCTCCGGATCGGGAACGACACTCATCGCGGCCGAGACCACGGGCCGTGCCTGTTACGCGATGGAACTCGACCCGGCCTATGTCGATGTCGCGGTTATGCGCTGGCAGGCGTTCACGGGGCGGGTCGCCACGCTCGAGGGAGACGGGCGCGGATTTGCGGAGATCGCGGCGGAGCGCGCGGCACAGGGCGAGGAGGGACGGACATGACCCGGGCACGCCTCATCTACCTGGTGATCGTCGCGGGAAACACCATCGGCGGATTGGTTGTCCTGGTCCTCCTGCAGATCGCGACCTTCCCGGCCCTCGGACTAGCCTGGACACCGATACATGCGGCACAGGCGACGGGCCTCCTGACGGTGGCCGCCTGTGCGCGCAGCACCTGTGCTTGGGTCATCCGGCGGATCAGAGACAGGAGGTCGGCATGAACCGGGCCAGTGTTTGGAACGGTGAGACCCCCGGGGGGAGGGTCGATCCTTGACGCCCTGGGGCCGGGACCGGCACGGGGATGCGGCTACCACAGCCGCGAAATTGCCGACGGGGTATCCCGGCATGGTCGGACGCGGAAACTCCCGCATTTTCCGGGCACCCGAAGGAGCAATCCGCCCACGGAACCACCCGATCACGCGACAAAGTCGGGGGTGGTTCGACCGGTGGGCGGGACGGCCGACGGGCAAGGAAGGGGCGTGACATGAGAGGCCGCAAACCGAAACCCACGGCGCTGAAGCTTGTCGACGGCAATCCCGGCAAGCGCCCGATCCGGGGCGCCGAGCCGAAACCGCCCACGGCGCTGCCGACATGCCCGGCGCATCTCTCGCCCACGGCGAAGACCGAGTGGAGGCGGCTGGCACGCATCCTGAACGAGATCGGGCTCCTCACACAGATCGACCGCACGGTGCTGGCCGCCTATTGCCAGGCCTATGGTCGCTGGGTCGGGGCCGAGCGCAGGCTTGCCGAGACGCCGCCGCTCCTGAAGACGCCTGCGGGCTATGTGCAGGTCTCGCCCTGGATCACGATCTCGAACAAGCAGGTGGAGCTGATGACCCGGCTGATGGCGGAGCTTGGCCTGACCCCCTCGGCGCGGTCGCGGCTCGCGATCCAGCTGCCGAACGGCCCGAAGCCGTGGGATTTCAAGATCTCGTTCAAATGACCAGGGGGCGCAAACCGAAGTCGACGGCGATCCGGCGGCTGACCGGCAATCCGGGCAAGCGGGGCTACAATCCCGCCGAGCCGGTGCCGCCCGAGGGACTGCCCGACTGTCCGCCGCACCTGTCGGAACTGGCGCGGGCCGAGTGGGAGCGGATCGCCCAGGTACTTTACGACATGGGTGTGCTGACCATGGTCGACCGGGCGGCACTCGCGGCCTATTGCCAGGCCTATGGCCGCTGGGCCGAAGCCGAGGAGAAGCTGAAGGAAACCCCGGTGATGCTGAAGACCCCCTCGGGCTACGTGCAGCAGTCGCCCTGGCTCTCGGTCGCCAACAAGCAGATGGAACTCATGGGCCGCTACATGGCGGAGCTGGGCATCACGCCGGCATCGCGGTCGCGCATTGCCGTGCCCGGCGGTCCGGAGGACCAGCCGGAACCGGTCGTGTTCAAGGTCGTCTACGAAAGCCGCGGAGCGTCGCAGGCGCCGGCAAGGGTGACGAAGGGAGGTGAGCCGGTCGACGGTGTGAACCCCGACGACATCCGCGCCGACTACGTGCTCAACGGGAAGCTCTGAGCGGTGTGAGACGCGCAGCGGGCCATGGCCCCGATGGCCGGTTTGAGCCCATATTGACGAATGCTGCGGCGTGAACAAATGACGGGTATGCCGAGAAACATGTAAACTATATTCGTGCGTGGTCCGTTGCCGAAACCAAGAGCCAATTTTGCTTTGAACAAGCTATCAACCTTTGCAAGGATACAGGCAGATATACCGGCGCAGCTTGGGCGAAACAAATGAAGAACTTACTAACCAAATTGCTTCCCAAGAGTAGCAAACGTAAATTTCTGGACAAACATCCGGACAGGATCGACCTCGTTCGCGAATTGGAACGAATATCGACCGACCCCGGGCATCTTGACTATGCCCTTAACCGGTTAGGCTCTATTTTAGTGTCGAATCCGGGAAAGGTTGAGGAGTTTCTCATGAGCTATTCCCAACAAATTGGGCGGGAAAAAACAGAGGTACTCGTTCCTGCAAGTATGGGATGGTCGGTTCAATCCGCCCGCAAGCGTATCGACGCGACGTACAGCAAAAAGCTTTGCAGGTTTAGTTTCTACCTTGAAAATCATAGTCTCTACGGGACAGCGCGGACACAGCATCTGGGAAAACTCAAAGGATTTCAAGGCAGTGTCTCTTTGCACGGCGAACCAGATTATGTGAATACGATAGAATTACAAAGCCCCCATTATCAATTCAGCGGTAGCGATGCGCACTCGGTGGACCGCCGCACACTTGGCATTGGCAATTTCAAAGCTGCATCTGACCTGTTGTTGGATCGCTTCACTTCGTCGAATCTTTGGGGCGAGGCTGAAAATTTGCTCGAGAACTTCAAGAACAAGGGGACCGACGTATTCCCAAATCAACTAGGGTACGGAAGTATTTCGTCTTGGCATGTCACCGACACCGGGTATCATGTCGAACTATGGGTCCGCGTGGGCCACTATTGGACCGATCGAACCAGCGGTGACCTGGTCCTGTTGATACGCGCTCCAAAGTGGAATCCTAAGTCCAAAAGCTTCATGGTTTCCGACAGAGTCGCAGGAGACCGGACCAATCTTCAATGGCGCGATCAGCGAGGCAGAAGCGGACCTTTTCCGATACGAGTTCAACGGTAGCAAAGTCCCGCATTGCTGACATTGGCGCGGATAGAACTCCGAAACCTCTACGAGGTGGCGCGAACCTACGGTACACAACTGCGCAACCAACGTTAGGCAGTTTTGTACATGGTCAGAGAAGCTGTCCCAACCATGCGCCTGGTCGCTTACGAGCGGGTCTCTACCGCGAGGCAGGGGCAGTCGGGACTGGGGCTCGAGGCGCAGCGCAGGGTAATCGGGGACTTTGCGGCCGCTCGGGGGGCCGAGGTGCTGTCCCGCTTCACCGAAGTAGAAAGCGGGCGTAAGGCTGACCGTCCGGAACTGGCGAAGGCCTTGCACCACGCTAAGGTTACCGGCGCTACGCTGGTCATCGCCAAGCTCGATCGCCTCTCTCGAAATGCCGCTTTCCTGCTGGCCCTGCGCGACAGCGGGGTGAAGTTCCTCGCCTGCGACATGCCCGAGGCCAATGACCTGACTGTGGGCATCATGGCGCTGGTCGCCGAAGCCGAGCGCGAAGCGATTTCACGCCGAACGAAAGACGCGCTGGCGGTGGCGAAAGCACGTGGGGTGAAACTGGGCAACCCGAATGGGGCTGCATCGCTGCGAAGGGTGGGGAAAGGTGGCACTGCCCTAAGGGCTACCGTCTCGGCGAACGCGGCGGCCTTCGCCCGCGATCTGGCACCAGTGCTCGCGGACATACGCGCCGCCGGGCACGTCTCACTCCGGGCGATTGCTGCAGAGTTGGCTCTCCGCGGGATCAAGACTCGCCGCGGCGGGGTCTGGGGCGTAGGCAACGTGAAGCATCTGCTGAAACGGAGTGAGCCTTATGGGTGATTCCGCTAATGCCTCGCTACGGTCTGGGTTCAGCTCAGGTTACTGGGCGAGAAGGGATGATCTGGATCGTATGGAGGTTTCGGGATGCACAGTCAGGCCACTTTGCCGCGTCGCGCCTTTCTGAGCCGTCTGCCGCTCGATACTCTCGCCTTCCCGATACAGGTCGGATAGCGAACGCAACCAAGGAACTTCCCATAGCTCCCGCTGCGTTCGACGAACCAGCCATCTTCGCATTCTGGGCAAGTTGGATAGCTGGCACCGCAGCTACATCGAACCTCGACGGTCCCATGCGCTCGGCGTGGCAGAGCGGTGCCGCAGCATGGACAAGCAGGTAGCAAGTTTCCGCAGTGCTGGACGTGCTCGCAGCGATACCAGATGCGGCCATCCTGCCCGGTCACACCCAGCAATCGCCCACCGCATTCGCCGCAGACATGAGCCTCGGGTTCAGCCCCTGGGGCTGTCGATATCCCGTAGGCAGGGTCTTTGCGAAGCTCGGTCACGAAGGACGATGGCCGGGCATTCGAGGCAAGGATCGTCAGGGTATGGCGGGCCCGCGTCATCGCCACATACATGACGCGCCGCTCCTCTGCGTTCTGGAACGCCTCCTCTTCCGGCGAGACCAGAGACAAGAGGGGGTCGTCGACGATCTCTGACGGGAACCCCATGCGCCCGCTGTCGGCGTTCAGCAGGACGACGTGGTCGGCTTCCAGCCCCTTCGAGGCATGGATGGTCTTGAAGCTGATCTTCAGCTGCGGGAATCGGCGCCGCAGAGCCGGCATGTCTGGCTCGTTGAAACGGTAGCGGCCGAGAAGCAGGACAGTCGCGGGATTTGCCTCCGGCGCCATAGCGGCTGACAGGGTGGCAAGCACCTCGTTCAGTTTCCCCTCGTCCTCGCCCTTGGATACGGACACGACCCTGATCGCCGGTTCGGTGGCGGTCCCGGCCGGGACGATCTGCTTCTCGATCTGGGCAGGGTTACGCAGAACGAAGGTTCGGGCGGCGAAGGCGATCTGGTCGACCGAACGGAAGGTGCGGCCGAGATCGACGGTCCTGTGCACACCTGTCTCGCCATCGAAGGTGCCGCCGAACTCCCGCCCGAAATGCCGCATCAGATGGATGTCAGACCCGGCGAAGCGGAAGATGGATTGCCAGTCGTCGCCAACGGCGAAGACCCGCACATCCGGATGCTGGGCTTTCAGCGCCTTCACTAGCCGGGCCCTGCTTTGGGAGATGTCCTGGAACTCGTCGACCAGAATGTGGCGGAACGGGCTGACATAGCGACCGATCTCGGCATAGTGCGCGGCGCGCAGGATCATGTCCTCGAAGTCGATCCGGCCCGCCAGACGCTTCTGATATTCCTCAAAGACCGGCGCGAAAACGTCGAGAAACGCCCGCCCGCGTCTGCCCAGCTTCATCCGGTCCGACTTGGTCTCGCAATCCTGCAGGTTGTAACCGCCGCTCTTGAACTTGCGCAGGAAGGTTCCAAGAAGCTTGGAGAAGTCGTCGACCTGTTTCAACTCGACGATCCGGTCATAGATCGTATCGGGAGATCGGGGTTTCAGGGTGACATGCGGCGCCAGCTTTTCGGCAAGGCCCGTCAGGAGGCGCCCCTCCTGCCGTTCATAGCTGTAGGTCTCGACCAAGGTGGTCTGATGCTCGGTGTGGACCTTCCGCTTCCAGTCCATGCCAGCCAGGTATTCGTCACGATCCACGAAAGGCGCCGTGACCAGCCTTTCGCTTCCGTCCCGCGCCTTCTCGCGCCGCACCCCGAAATGCTCGATGTAGATGCCGCTTTCGGTCAGCCGGAAATCCGGCTGGTAGTCGCGCCTGCCGGTTTCCGTGATCTTGTGCTCGTAGACCGGCTCGTACTCATAATCGACACCGTTCTCGTAGAGCCAGTTGGCGATCTGCAGCTCTTCGTAACTCTTGACCTTTTCGCCCTGCAGCGTCCGCAGGTCCTGGCTCTCCATGTGGGTGTAGAAGTCGTGTTTACTCTTGAAGTCCCATTCGGTTTTGGGCTCGACCAGAAAATGCGCGAAGAACTGGATGATCGCCTTCGAGACCTCTGACAGGCGGTAGACCAGGTCCTTCAGGATCTGCTTGATCAGGTTGGTAAAGGCCATGTCGTCGGTGGCATGAGCGGCCAAGGCGGGTTTCGACCCTTCGACGATCCCGATGATGTCATAGGCAATCGCGTGGAAGGTGCGCGCGACGATGGGCACGCCAGATCGGGCTTCGACCCGTTCCGACATTTCCTCGGCCGCATTCTTCGCGAAGGCCAGGAGCAGGATTTCTTCGGGCTGTCGGATGCCCGCCTTGACCAGATAGGCGGCCTTGGCGGTGATGACGCTGGTCTTTCCGGAACCCGCCCCAGCAAGGACCAGCGTCGCATCCTCGTCGACGACGACAGACAGGCGCTGTTCCGGCGTCAGCGGCTTGCTCTCGATGGTGTCGAAGAAGTCCTTCCAGCGGTCCAGTTCGGCCGTGACGAAGGCGGAGATGGCATCGGCCCGTATAGACCGCGGGTCGCTTGCGAACTTCCGGACGGGCGCAATGCGCGCGACGGTCTCAAGTCCGATGGCCTCGGCATTCAACTTCGAAAGGAGCGATGTATCGATGGCACTTGCCTGCTCGAGCAGAGGCGCGACATTGCACGCGGCAGGGTATCGAGACGGCGCTGCCAGCGACATCACCTCAGCGAGGATCCTGTCCAGCCGCACCGCTTCCTTCTCGAGGGCCGCAAGATTGAAGCGAGTCCACGCTTCCTTAACCCGCACTGAAAATTCATGAGCATCTTGGTGGCCCGCGCCCTTGAGCGTGACATCGTCAAACTCGCTCGAACTGATGGTCAATGCGGTTCCGAGCATACCCTTTCTCAGGGATGGCGCAGTCGCCAAAGACTGCAACGGCATGGACGTGACCAGGCCGCGGCGTGTGGTCCGGATGTTATCACCGTCCAGCTCCATGACGCGGGTGGAACAGCCGAAGGGATCGGCCAGAAATCTGAACAATGTGCGTTGCTGTAGTCGACTCAATGAACTCGGCTTTCCGCTTACCAATAAATCAAGCTGCACTGTGGTAGCTGTGGGCGGCAACTGTTATTCCGCGCCTGCGGCACCGCCCAAGCCTCCATCAGCCTGTGTCTCTTGTCGAAGTGGCATGAACGCGCACGGGCCGCTTCGGCATTGTCTTTGTTGTCATGCACCAGCGCCGCCTCGATCACTTCGCGCGGGAGGGGCAATGCGGAGGGGGAAGCTTGATAGACGAGGCGCTTGAACTTGGGGAACACCTGCCGCAGCAGTTCGCCAACCCCAAAGAACAGGCCCATCTCGATTCCCTCTGATCGGCATTTCGGACGAACTTCGGGGCCGAACGCCACCAGCTCGCCGGTCTCAGCGTGAACGTGCCCTCGGATTACAATCAATCCGCTATCGCGCTCGCCATTGTCAGCGTTCGTCAACATTGTGGCGAAAATGTGTTGACGATCGACGATGGAATCGCAACCCTTGTGAAGTTCCGATCACCGATTTTGGTATGTTTTCGTGGGGCGCCGGGTGCGGGCGGCATGTAAGACCGCAAGACAAGACTGTAGGGTGGAGACGAGGGGAGTTTCGGCGGGAAGTCTGCCTATGCGTTTCGATGGTGCGATGACGTACATGTTCGTCGCGGTTGAATTCCATGGCTTACGACTGGAGGTTTGGTTCGGGCGAACGGGCCTTCGACATTTGCTTGTCTGCCAACAGCGCGACGGACCTGAAATCAATGTCCCTTCGGCCTGCCTCAACCTATTGGAGGCCCGTCTATGCCTGTTGCCAATTTCCTTGCCAATGCCTTTCGCCATCCACTCGGATTCGGCCTTATCAGCCCGCAGATAGACGGCGACGGCTACTATGTCGCACAAGCTTTCGATGAACATAATACCACGATCGGTTCCTACCACCTCGGCGTCGATTGGAACGGGGAAGGTGGCGGCAATACGGATCTGGGCGATCCTGTATTCGGGATTGCAAACGGAACGGTCGTCGATGTCGTGTCAAATCAAAACGGGGCGACGACGGGTTTCGGCAACTATGTGGTGCTCCGTCACGATCTGTCTGCGCCGATCACGGTCAACGGCCAAACGGTAACGACTGTCTACAGCCTGTATGCCCATCTTGATACAGTCGCAGGGATCGCGCTGGGCGATCAGACGAGCATCGGTCAGCAGATCGGCACGCTCGGCCTGTCAGGCGCGACTGGCGGGGTTGCTCATCTGCATTTCGAGATCACGATTGGGACCACACTGCCTACGTCCGATGATGGGTACAATCCGGCGGGAGCCCCCCCGGCATGGGTCGACCCCGTGGCGTTTGTGAACACCTTCGCGACGGTCCCCGGTGGCGCTTCGCCCCAGCAACCGCAGTTTTCGAGTGCCGACACCATCCTCGCCGGATCGTTTTTGGCTCGTGTGGTTTATGGTGGAGGATCAATTCCCGATGCGTATCGGGGAAACATCTTTCAAGATTTCTCATCTTTTTGGGGGCCGACAGATCCCTACGAATACGACGACAACTACTCCGCATACCTTGCCGATCTAGATACGCCTTGGGATGTGTTGGACATGTCCGACCTTCAGGCAAGCTTTTTCCAACATTCCGGCACGCAGCTTGGTGACTTTACCGCAAACGGTCTCTATCAGGGGTTCAACAGCGGAAGTGGCATCTTCTCGATCTCTGACCGGAACTTCGCCGAGGCTCTTCTTGCAACTACGGTAATAAACGGAGCGAAAACACTGGTCCTTGCGTTTCGTGGCTCCGATGGGGCGGATGCTTTAGCCGGACAGACGTTTTGGCCAGACCAAGTAGCCACCTACTATGAATCGCTGCAGCCGATAATAAAGGCAGCGCTCGCTTATGCTGAAGATGGTGTGAATGCAATCACAAACGTTGTCGTTGCCGGGCACAGCCTGGGTGGAACGATGGTGGATGTTTTCACCTCCGTTTCCACTCACGACAACAGCAACGGCGTAAATATAATCGGTGCAGATGAGTTCGTTACTACTCTGGGCACGCTGGGGGTAGGTTTGAATGTTGTCTCGCTCGCATCGGCAGGAATTCCGGCAGATTTAACTTCATCGTTGAATTTGAATTCCTCGATCGCGGTACCAAATCCAGATGGAACTATTCAGCGACTGGAAGCACCGCCCTATTATTACTCTATCAATCACTCGGAGGATCGCGTTTATTTCGCAGACATATTTCCAAGCCTGACCCCATCCGGCGGACTTACGCCGAACTGGAGTATCAAAGATAATGTAAAATTTCCTAGCAGTACGACACTCAATATTCCAAATATCGGTAATATGGATGTAGATTACATTGCATGGAAATATGGAATTAACGGAATACCAAATTGGGAAGAGAAACCCACCTTACACGGATTTGGTGCTGAACATAATGCTGACCTCTACTGGGCGAATATTCAAGAGTTGGTCCGTGATCCGCTGTACTCAGAATATATAGATGAATCCATCATCGTGGGGATTTCCGACTATTCTAGGGTACCGGATTACGACGAAAACCCTATCAGCCTTTTTGCCGGCTATACTGGGCTTGGTGCTTTTGGCGTTGATAACGACCAGGGCTCTCGCTCGCTCAACGGCGCTGGCGCCGGCGACTACATCCTTGGCCTCACGGGCAACGATTCCATTCGCGGGCACGACGGCGACGATCTGATTTCCGGTGGTGACGGAATTGATACGTTGCGGGGCGATGATGGGCTGGACAAAATCCACGGCGGTCGCGGTAGAGACATTATCTATGGTGGGCTTGGAAACGACACCTTGTCCGGAGGCCGGGATACCGACAATTTGTACGGCGAGCAGGGAGCCGACACATTCAAGATTGACCAAGCCGATTTTCCCCTCGTCGGTCAGGATGTCATTCATGACTACAATCAGGGGAACACGGGTTCGTACGTAGCAACGGAAGGCGATGTCGTCGACGTAACCAGCTTTGTCGGCGCGCTCTTCGCACAGGGAACACCTGTGGCGAGCCTCGTCAAGCTCGAGAAGAACCCGTCCGACGGCACCGTCAGCCTCTACGTTGATCGAGATGGGTATGGCGTCGCAGGCTGGTTCCGCGTAGCAATTCTAGAAGGCCTTCCCGATGGTGCGGCGGTCGATGTTCAGATCGACGCAGCACCGGGTGCGGCACCCCACTCTCTGAACGTTCCCGGAGCGGCGGGCTCCTGGACAATCGGCCCCGTCGGCCAGACCGTCACCGAAGACGGTGGCTCGATCTCTTTCACCATCGCGCGCCCGGATCCGACCCTGGCCGAAACCGTGTATATCAGCACGACACAGGATCGCGGCTCGTCGAATAGCGGTGACTATTCACCTTGGCTGAATACGCCCGTCGCATTTGCGGCGGGACAAAGCCAGTACACGGTGACGATCGATCTGATTGACGACAACAACAATGAAGTGCCGGAAACATTCGGCCTCATAGTGCAGTCGTCCCCCTCGCAACCGGCGGACCAGTACCTCGCGTCCGGCTCCTTTACGGTGATCGACGACGATGCAGGCGGCTCCTCTGGAACCTTCACGACCGCCAGTGACAAGGTCTGGATCACGCCCCCCACCGGATCGTCCAGCTACGACGGGCTGACGGGAACAGACACCGCCACAGTTGATCTCAGGGCCTGGACGGGTGGGATCAATACAAGCGGTACGTCCACGCGCACATTCAGCAGCGGCAGTCAGAGTGTCAGTTTCGCCAATGTTGAGAGCTTCTTCATCATTGGCGGTTCGGGGAGTGACTACCTGCGGGGCGGTTCTGACACCGACGGTCTGCTAGGCGGTGACGGGAATGACAACCTCGACGGGGGTGGCGGTGTTGACATACTCGACGGCGGCGCCGGCGACGATACGTTCACTGTTGCCAATAGCGGAGTGATCATTACGGGTGGCGCGGGCGTAGACCACGTCTCCATGAGCCTCGACGCGGAAACCGTAGGGGTGGTGATCAATCTCTCTACCGGTCAGGGCGCGGGCGGCACTTGGACGGGGATCGAGAGCCTGTCGGGCACGCTCGGCCAGGGCGACGACACGGTATCTGCCGGGTTCCAGATGCACACGCTGTACGGCCATGACGGCACCGACCACCTGGCGCTGGACTATTCCGGGGCGCTGGCCGACGGCCGGACCGCGACCAGGGTCCAGCTTCTGTTGAACAACCAGGCAATCTGGAACGAGATCGTCTGGCTGAGCAGCGGCACATCGGTCAGCTACTCGCTAGCCGATTTCGAGAGCTTCGACATCACCGGTTCGTCGGGCAACGACGTTATCTACGGTGGCGCGGGCGGCAATGTCATGCGTGGCATGGACGGCGCCGACAGCCTCTATGGCGGCAGCGGGAGCGACACGCTCGACGGTGGCGCGGGCGATGACCATTTCGGCAATGTCGAAGCCGGTGACATCGTCATCGGCGGCGCGGGCATCGATCACGTCAATCTGAACCTCTCCGCAATGACCACTGGCTTCGATCTGGACGCAGATACCGGTTTCGGGCTGAGCGGCACTTGGACGGGGATCGAGAGCCTGTCGGGCACGCTCGGCCAGGGCGACGACACGGTATCTGCCGGGTTCCAGATGCACACGCTGTACGGCCATGACGGCACCGACCACCTGGCGCTGGACTA
>JAUIFH010000014.1 GCA_030429495.1 Alphaproteobacteria bacterium
CCGCAACGCCGAGACCGACAACAGCGGCGGTCAGCACGACCCAGTCAACCGTGACGGCGCCGTCTTCTTCGTTGTTGAACTTCTTAGCAAGCTTGAACAGTTTCATGTCTATCTCCGTTAGGTTCGCCCGTTCTACCATCCGCGCTCACACTCTCGGGGTTACTTCACCAATCCCCCGCCGTTCGCGGCATGGGCTTATCTGGCCGTCAAAACGTGGCAGGAGTTGGGCGTTGGTCGTACATTTTATAGTTGCGTTAACTTTTCGAACGCACCCGTATTAACATATTGATTTTAAACAATAACAATTTCAATCCTGGAGTGATTTTTCCTTGTGCCGTGTTGCCGAAAGTCCGAATCGGCGGGGAAAGCGAAGGCCGTTCAGCCGGAAAAGCTGGCTCTTAGGTGCGTTTTCTGAGAGAAAAGCCGCAAGGAAAAAGAACAGGCAGGACAGGCAGAATGGTGCGGGCCCCCGGACTGGCACTTTGTTTCGGCGCTGCGCTGGCGCTGGCGGGTTCCGTTGCGGCCGAGACCGGGACGGGCGGCTACCGGGATTTCACGTTCAAGATGATCAGTGTGCCGAAGACCGGTCAGGCCGGTCGCATAACGGTACAGATCGATCCCGAGGAGCAGGCTGAAAGGTTGGCCACCGGGGCGCTGCCGCCGGCGGAGAACCCGATCCCGCGGGGCGGTGCCGCGCCCGGGTTGAAGCCCCCGGCACCGGCTGGGCCGGGCGCCTACGACTGGTACTGGACGGCCGTCTCGCCCGCGCTGGGCGAAGGCCCCGACCGTTTCGACAAGGCGATCGTGGCACTTAGTCAGGGGCCTGAGGGCACGGCGGTCAACGCCCCGCGCCTGCAGCATCTTCAGAACATCGCGTCGGCACATGGCGCTGAAATCCTCAAGGCGACGGTTGGCACCGATGTGTCGCCGGCGCTCGTTCTCGCCGTCATCGGGATCGAAAGCGCCGGCCGGACCGATGCGGTGTCGTCCGCCGGCGCCGTCGGGCTGATGCAGCTCATCCCGGCGACCGCATCCCGTTTCGGCGTGTCCGACAGCAATGATCCGACCCAGAACATCCGGGGCGGCGTCGCCTATCTCGACTGGCTGATGAAGGAATTCAACCGCGATCCGCTGATGGTCCTGGCGGCCTACAATGCTGGCGAAAACGCGGTGAAGGAAAACGGCGGCGTGCCGCCCTATGCCGAGACGCGTGCCTACGTTCCAAAGGTTCTGGCGGCCTGGAGCGTGGCGCGCGGGCTGTGCGTGACGCCCCCGCAACTTGTGACCGACGGCTGCGTGTTCGTCGCGAATGGATGAGTTTGCCGAAATGACCGATGTGAAGCCGCTGGTTCTCGACGTGGATGGCACGTTCCTGAAGACCGACATGTTGCTTGAGAATTTCTGGGCCGGGCTTGGCCGCGATCCGCTGGCGACACTCGGCGTGGCGGTGCGGTACTTCCGCGAACCGGCGCGGCTCAAGGCCGAACTCGCGGCGATCGCGCCGATCCGGACCGATCTTCTGCCGGTCAATCCCGAGATCGCCGATCTTGCTCTTCGTTCGCGGGTGGCCGGACGCGAGGTGGTGTTTGCCTCTGCCTCTGACCGCGGTCTCGTTGAACGGCTTGCGGCCGATTATGGTCTGTCAGAGCGGGTCTTCGCCTCGGACGGGACCCACAACCTCAAGGGTACTGCGAAGGCCGAAGCGCTGGTCGAGGCCTATGGCGAGGGCGGGTTCGATTATGCCGGTGATTCCGATGCCGACATGCCGGTCTGGGAACGTGCGGAGAACGCGCTCGTGGTCGGGCGTGTATCGGCCGCCCGGACGCTCACCGCGCGCGGCCACAATGCCGTGGAAATCCCCGGCGGCTGGAACTGGCGTGCGCTTCTCAAGGCGCTCAGACCGCACCAATGGGTCAAGAATATCCTTCTCCTGCTCGCAATGATTGCGTCGCACCGGTTCGACCTGGAGACCATCGTCCCGATCCTTTGGGGGATCGTTGCGTTCTCTGCTGCGGCTTCGTCGATCTATATCGTCAATGATCTGCTCGACCTTGAGGCGGACCGCCTGCATCCGACGAAATGCCGCCGTCCTTTCGCGAGCGGCGACGTGCCGATCACCGTGGGAATGGCGGCCTGTGCAGCGTTGGCGGTGATCGCGCTCGGTGTCGCCGCCGCGCTCAACCCGGCCTTCTTCGGGATCGTCGTGCTCTACATGGTCACGTCGCTGGCTTACTCGTTGAAGTTGAAACGGATGCGCTGGGTCGACATCGCCACCCTGGCGGGCCTTTACACGATCCGCGTCGTCGCCGGCGCCGCGGCGGGGCAGGTCGACGTCTCGATTTACATGCTGATCTTCATATTCCCGATCTTCGTCACGCTCGGCTGCGTTAAGCGGCTGACCGAACTGACCCTCGCCACCTCGGACGAACGCCTGCCGGGCCGGGGTTACGGGCGGCCCGACCGGGGCGACCTTCTCAACGTCGCGGGGCTCGGCACGGTCGGCGCGCTCCTCATCTTCTTCCTCTATTCGATCAGCGACCAAGGGAAGGAGCTTTACCCCGCGACGTGGATTCTCTGGATTGCGATGATCCCGATGGGCCTTTGGCTGGTGCGGATGGTCCTACTGGGCTGGTATGGGAAACAGGACTACGACCCGATCGTGTTCGCGATGCGCGACAAGTTCGGAATCGGAATCCTGATGATCACGCTTTCCCTGATGTTCTGGGCGTCCGGCCTGTGGTCGCAGTGGTTTGGCGGCTAGCTCTGGCCCTTCGGCTTCAGGCGATAGACCCCTTCGGGAAGGTTCAGCGCCGCCGCAAGCTCGCGCACTTGGGCAATCGACATGACGATCTTCACGACCTCGTCCTTGCGAGGGTCGAACTGCTCGATTGTCACGCATTCTGAGAAGCCCTGAATCGTCACGTCCTCTTCCAGATGCGGGCTGCCCTCGTCGACGAGGGTGATGATGGTGGCGTCGAAGTCGTGCTCGATGGTGAACATGGGCGAACACTAGCGCGCCTAGGGGGGAGGCTCAATGGCCCCTGGCGCCCGTGTGCGGCTGCAACGATTGCACCGGGGCGTGATTGCGCCCCTCTTTCGCGCCGAACAAGGCGGCGCTATTCTGGCGAAGGCAAACAAGAGCAGTAAAACAGCCCCGGAGAGAGGCGAATGAAGAAGACAGCCATCCTCGCAGTCCTCGTCCTTGCCGCCTGCGTGGAGCAGGCGCCACCGTCCGCGCCGGCCGCCCGGCAACCGCTGCCTGCAGCCGGGCCGGTGCTTTCGCCGGATGTCGCGGCACGGAACTTCGTCACTGTCCTGGCGCGGATGGAGCCGGTGATCGAGCGCGAATGCCGCACCCGTCAGCCACGTGCGAATTGCGATTTCCAGATTGTCGTCGATGACCGCGCCAATCAGCCGCCGAATGCCTACCAGACGGTCGACCGGTCGGGGCGACCGATCATCGCCTTCACGCTGCCGCTGATCGCTGAGGCGCGGAATTCCGACGAACTTGCCTTCGTGCTGGGTCACGAGGCTGCGCATCACATCGCGGCCCATCTGCCACGCCAGCAGGAAACCGCGATGACCGGGGCGCTGATCTTCGGAGTCCTGACTGCGGCGACAGGCGGTGACGCGGCAGCGGTGCGCAGCGCGCAGGACATTGGCGGCACGCTCGGCGCACGCCGATACGCGAAGGATTACGAGCTTGAGGCAGATGCGCTGGGTACCATCCTCGCCTGGCGCGCGGGATATGATCCTGAACGCGGCGCGGCTTTCTTCACGCGGATTCCCGATCCGGGGAACCGTTTCCTAGGCACGCATCCGCCGAACGCAAGCCGCATCGACACAGTGCGCCGCACACTGGCCGGGCTGCGCTGACACCATCATGGCTTGATCTGGATCAATGCGGACTGCGGCGTGTCGGCGATCCTGTAAGCGCAGGCCGCAGCAGCGTGGGAGTGTCGTGATGGGCGGAGTGGTGAGACTGGTCGAACCGGTTCGTGGCGGGGCATCCGACCTGCCGTATTTCCTGACCGAGGCAGAGACCCGCCGCCATGGCGTCGATATCGGCGGAGCGGTGCAGTCAGGGATTCTGACCGAAGGTGATTTCCGTCAAATGCTGGCGTTTTGCCGCGAGTGTCGGGACGGCGGCGATCTGCGCCGTGTTCCCGGCCACGACCGGCTGGCGGCGGCGACACCCGACTGGTGCGCGAACCGCGCCGTGCTGGAAGGCCTGCGCGGCCTCGTCTGATCGGGGTCTTTCTGTTCGCCGGGTTCGCCGCTAGATCGGTGGGCGGAGGGGACATGCGGATTCTCGAGAATGTGATTTCCGATCGCGGGTCGCGGTATGCTGTATCCGGCGGCCCCGTGCCGGACCGCGCCGGTGCGGAGGCGTTTCTTGCCGAACTTACGCGCATTCGCAAATTCTCGCGGGCGACGCATAACAGCTGGGCCATGATCCACGAATGCGGTGGGCAGCGCGAATTCATGAAGAACGACGACGGCGAAAGCGGGGCCGGCGCGGCGATCTTGCGGATGCTCGAACGCGAAGGGCTGGTCAATCACATCGTCGTGGTCACCCGCTGGTATGGCGGGGTGAAGCTTGGCGGCGATCGGTTCCGCCACGTGACGGCGGCTGTGCGCGCCTATCTTGCCGAGCTGGCGTGACGGCGGACCCGGCAGGGTAGGGTAATCCGGTATCGGAGAGCGCCGCAACTGGTGGTAGAGTCAGGTCCAAGGTCACGGGTGGGTGGCTTGCAGAGCGCTGCAAATAGGGTGTGGCGCCCAGGACCCGCCGCCGCGCTCCCCGGCGGCGGGTTCCTACGTTTCAAACGCGGCGTCCCCACAGATCGTATTCGCTGGCCTCGTCTACTTCGACTGTGACGATATCGCCCGGCGTCAGTTCGTCGAAATTTTCGTCGATAAAGAGGTTCCCGTCGATTTCGGGCGCATCGGCCTTGGTACGGCAGGTCGCGCCTTCCTCGTCCACCGCGTCGACAATGACCTCCATCCGCTGTCCGACCTTCGCGGCAAGCTTCGCCTCGGAGATTGCCTGCGCCTTCGCCATGAACCTGTCCCAGCGATCCTGCTTGACCTCTTCGGGAACATGATCGGGAAGTGCGTTCGAACGCGCGCCGTCGACATTCTCGTACTGGAAGCAGCCGACACGGTCGAGTTGCGCTTCGTCCAGCCAGTCGAGGAGAGTCTGGAACTCCTCCTCCGTCTCGCCGGGATAGCCGACGATGAAGGTCGACCGCAGCGTGATCTCGGGGCAGATGCCGCGCCATGCGGCGATCTCGTCGAGTGTCTTGGCGGCGGCGGCGGGGCGTGCCATGCGCTTCAGCGTCTCGGGATGGGCGTGCTGGAATGGGATGTCGAGATAGGGCAGCACCAACCCCTCAGCCATCAACGGGATCAGGTCGCGCACATGGGGATAGGGATAGACATAGTGCAGCCGCACCCAGGCGCCGAGGTTGCCCAGATCGCGGGCCAGGTCGGTGATGTGCGCCCGGTGGCCGTTCTTCTCGGCGTGTTTCAGGTCAAGGCCGTAGGCCGACGTGTCCTGACTGATGACCAGAAGTTCTTTCACGCCTGCCGCGACCAGCTTCTCCGCCTCGCGCATAACCGCGTGGGCGGGGCGGGAGGCGAGGCGGCCGCGCATGTCGGGGATGATGCAGAACCGGCACTTGTGGTTACAGCCCTCGGAAATTTTCAGGTAGCTGTAGTGGCGCGGCGTCAGCTTCACGCCGGCAGGCGGCAGCAGGTCCACGAAGGGATCGGGGCTGGGCGGCACCGCGTGATGAACGGCATCCAGCACCTGTTCGTACTGATGCGGGCCTGTGACCGCCAGAACCGAGGGGTGCGCGCCGGTGATGTAATCCGGTTCCGCCCCAAGGCAGCCGGTGACAATGACCCGCCCATTCGCGGTCAGAGCCTCACCAATCGCATCAAGACTTTCTGCCTTGGCGCTGTCGAGAAAGCCGCAGGTATTCACGATCACGGCGTCCGCACCCTGGTAGTCGGGCGAGATCGCGTAACCCTCGGCGCGAAGCCGCGTCAGAATACGCTCGCTGTCCACCAGCGCCTTGGGGCAGCCGAGCGAGACCATGCCGATGCGCGGCTGGCCGGGACGGGCCGGCAGGTCCGGCATCGTCGTGCGGGCGAGGTCGGGGCGGAGATCGGGCGGGTTCTGGCTCATGGCGGCGGCATATACGCCCTGGCGGGCGGCAAGGAAAGTGCCTCAGTTCCTCAGCCGCCAGCCGGTCCGGAAGATCGCCCAGACTGCCCCGATCCCGAGGGCGAGGAAGATCGCCACGGCCACAAGCGACATGGCGACCGGCACGTCGGCCTGCCCGAAGAACGACCAGCGGAAGCCCGAGACGAGGTAGAGGACCGGGTTGAACTTGGCCACGCCTTCCCAGAAGGGCGGCAGCATGGAGGCGGAATAGAAGGCTCCGCCGAGGAAGACCAGGGGCGTGATCACCATCAGTGGAATGAACTGCAACTGCTGCCAGTCCTTTGCCCAGATGCCCATCAGAAAGCCGAAAAGCGAAAAGCTGAAGGCAGTCAGGATCAGGAAGGCCAACGCCCAGACCGGGTGCGCCATGGGAAGGTCCACGAAGAAGAGCGCGGTAAGATAGATCACCAGTGCGATGATCACCGATTTCAACGCGGCCGCCCCGACATAGCCCATCACCACCTCGATGAAGGACATGGGCGCGGCGAGGATTTCGTACATCGTGCCCACGAATTTCGGCATGAAGATTCCGAAAGAGGCATTGGTGATCGACTGCTGAAGCACGGTCAGCATGATCAGCCCGGGCACGATGAAGGCGCCGTAGGACACGCCCTCGACCGACTGGATGCGGGTGCCGATGGCGGCGCCGAAGACGACGAAATAGAGAACGGTCGAGACGACCGGCGAGGCGAGCGACTCCCAGGGCGTGCGCCAGAACCGCGCCATTTCGTGGGAAAAGATCGTGCGAACGGCCTGCCAGTTCATACCTTTTCCTCCAACAGCCGCAGGAAGACCTCCTCAAGCGAGGATTGTTCGGTGACGATGTCGCGCACGGCGATCCCTTCGCCCGCGAACCCCGCCAGAAGCCGGGCGATCCCGCTGCGGTCGGCGCGGGTGTCGTAGTCGTAGCGCACGTGGCGACCGTCCCCCAACAGCGCCACCCCTTCGCCCGCGAGCGTCGCGGGCAGGACGGTTAGCGGCTCGGCCAGTTCGACCGTCAGCCGCTTGCGGCCAAACTCGTGCATCAGCTTCGCCGTTTCCTCGACCAGCATCAGCCGGCCCTTGTCGATGATGCCGATCCGGTCGGCCATTTCCTCGGCCTCTTCAAGGTAGTGCGTCGTCAGGATGATCGTGACGCCCTCTTCGCGCAGGCGCCGAACGACCGCCCACATCTCTCGCCTGAGGTTCACGTCCACCCCGGCGGTGGGTTCGTCGAGGAATAGCACCTTCGGCCCGTGCGACAGAGCCTTGGCGATCAGCACCCGCCGCTTCATGCCGCCGGACAGTTCCATCAGCTTGGCGTCCCGCTTGTCATGAAGCGACAGCGCCTTCAGCACGCCTTCCAGATGGGCGTCGTCGGGCGCCTTGCCGTAAAGGCCGCGACTGAAGCGGACGGTGCCGATCACCGTCTCGAACATCTCGATTGAAATCTCCTGCGGCACGAGACCGATCAGCGACCGCGCTGCCCGGTAGTCGCGAATGATGTCGTTGCCGCCGACACGAACGGTACCGCCCGTCGGCGTGACCAGACCGCAGAGGATCGAGATGAAGGTGGTCTTGCCCGCGCCGTTCGGACCGAGAAGCGCGAGGATCTCTCCTTCGCGGATATCGAGCGTCACGCCCGAAAGCGCGGCCGTGCCGCTCGCATAGGTCTTCGAGAGGTCGCTGACCTCGATGATCGGGCGCATCGGGGCACTCCTGTTCGCGTGCGGGAGGCTATAGCGTTTCGGGTTCGCATTGAATCAGAATTCGAACCTTTTTTAGCTCGAGTTCTGAGAGGTGCCGTTTCAATCGAAACCCGAGACGCTTTGGCCCTCCGAATGTCGGAAGGGAAGCGGGGCCTTCAGAGGGAAGCCGGTCAGCGCCGCCGGTCGCGGCGCGAGGACATCGGCTGGAACGCGACGCCGACATGGGCCTCGCAATAGGGCTTTCCGGGTTGGGCAGAGAGGCCGCAGAACCAGAAATCGTCCGTTGCGGGGTCGCCGATCGGCCATTTGCAGGTCCGCTCGGTCAGTTCCATGAGGGATATCTTGCGCGCCTTCTTCTCGACCTCGCGGACGGAGGCAAGCGCCTCCGGGCTGATCTCTCCGGCCGAGGGCTGCGGCGGCAACGGCTGTCCGGCCACAGGCACGGGCCGGCGCACGGGTGCGGCCTGGGCGGCAGGTGCCGGTTCGGCGCGTTGCGGCGCCGGCTTCGGCTCCGCCTTCGCGGGTTTCGGCGCAGCCTTGGTCTCGGCCTTGGGGGCCGGTTCGGCCTTGGCCTTCGCCGGTTCCGGCGTGCCGCCCACGCGGTTCGACAGGCCGAGGCGATGGACCTTGCCGATCACGGCATTGCGGGTGACGCCACCCAGTTCCTTGGCGATCTGGCTTGCGGACTGGCCTTCGCCCCACATCTTTTTCAACAGCTCGACGCGCTCGTCGGTCCAGGACATGATTGATCCTCGGCTTGGAGACCCGCAGATTTCGGTCACGGCCGGATCGGCCGGCCAACAGGTCCAGAATTCGGTTCATCCCATTCTAGCGGGGAGATGCAGAGATACAAGCGAGGGAGGCGAGTTTCAAGTGCGGACCGGAGCGTTCTGCCGGGCCAACGACCCGTCCAATGGGAAACACTGATGGACAGGCCCCGGCTTTCGGGCTAAGGGACGGCCATGACGAACCGGACCCGCATCATCGCCCGTCCCCGACGCCGCCGCTTCCGCGCCTGACGTCCGTCACCCCGTGGCCCCGCGCCATCCTCCTGAAATCGTTGACACGGCCAGCCCCCTGAGGCACCCCTTGGCTTTCATTTGCGGAGTTCTTCCATGATCCCGTCCATCCTGCCGACCTACAACCGCGCGCCCCTATCCTTCGTGAGGGGCGAAGGATCCTGGCTGATCGCGGAGGGCGGGGGCCGATATCTCGATCTTGGTGCCGGAATTGCCGTGAATGCGCTGGGCCATGCCAACCCGGACCTCGTCGCGGCGCTGACCGAGCAGGCCGGGAAGCTCTGGCACGTCTCCAACCTTTACCAGATCCCCGAGCAGCAGCGTCTTGCGGACCTGCTTGTCACGCACACCTTCGCCGATACTGTTTTCTTCACCAATTCCGGGACCGAGGCCGCGGAACTGGCGATCAAGATGGCGCGGAAATACTGGAGCGAGAAAGGCGCGGGCGACCGGATCGAGATCCTGACCTTCGAGGGCGCCTTTCACGGGCGGTCCACAGGCGCCATCGCGGCGGCGGGGTCGGAGAAGATGGTGAAGGGATACGGGCCGCTGATGCCCGGGTTCCGCCAGCTTCCCTGGGGCGACATGGCGGCGCTGAAGGCCGCGATATCGGATGCAACCGCTGCCGTCATGGTCGAGCCGATCCAGGGCGAGGGCGGTATAAGGCCGCTTTCCGACGAGGACCTGCGGACGATCCGCGCGCTTTGCGACGAGACCGGCGCGCTCCTGATCCTTGACGAGGTGCAATGCGGGGTGGCCCGGACCGGCCGGCTGTTCGCGCATGAATGGGCGGACGTGACGCCCGACATCATGATGGTCGCGAAAGGTATTGGGGGCGGCTTCCCGCTTGGCGCGGTGTTGGCCACGGAAATGGCGGCCGCAGGCATGGTCGCCGGTACGCATGGCTCCACCTATGGCGGCAACCCGCTGGCCTGCGCGGTAGGCACGAAAGTGATGGAGATCGTGACCGATCCCGCATTCCTCGCCGAGGTGAACCGCAAGGCATCGCTTCTGCGCCAGAAGCTCGAGGGGCTGGTGGCCACACATCCCGGCATCTTCGAGGGCGTGCGGGGGCAGGGGCTGATGCTCGGCCTGAAATGCCGGATCGCGCCGGCGGACCTTGTCCGGGCCGGATACGGCGAACATGTCCTGACCGTGCCGGCAGCGGACGACACGCTGCGGCTTTTGCCGCCGCTGACAATTACCGATGACGAGATCGCCGAGGCGGTCCGACGACTGGATGCCGCCGCAGCTACGCTTCAGCCGGCAACGGCAGACTCCACAGCCTGAAATAACGTTCGCGGGCAGGGCCGAGAGCCCGCCCTGCGGACTCCCGTGAAAGAGACACCGAATGAAACACTTCCTTGATATCCACAAGACCGAGCAATCCGACCTGAGGACGATGATCGACCAGGCCATCGCCATGAAGGACGCACGCAACGGCCGCCCGAAAGGCACGCCCGACGACGAGACGCCGCTTGCCGGCCGCATGGTCGCGCTGATCTTCGAAAAGCCTTCGACACGGACCCGCGTCTCCTTCGACGTCGGCGTGCGCCAGATGGGCGGGCAGACCATGATCCTCTCCGGCAAGGAGATGCAGCTTGGTCACGGCGAGTCGATCGCGGATACGGCGCGGGTGTTGTCGCGCTTTGTCGATCTCATCATGCTTAGGACCTTCGAGGAGGCGACGCTTCTGGAGATGGCCGAGCATGCCACCGTTCCGGTGATCAACGGGCTGACGGATGCGAGCCATCCGTGCCAGATCATGGCCGACATCGTCACCTACGAAGAGCATCGCGGTCCCATCGCCGGGCACAAGTTCGTCTGGTCTGGCGACGGCAACAACGTCTGCTCAAGCTGGCTGCATGCCGCCGGTCAGTTCGGCTTCGACCTGACCTTCACGGGGCCCGAGACGCTCGATCCCGATCCACGCGCGGTGGCGTTCGCGCGCGAACGCGGCAGCAAGGTCGAGATCGTGCGCGACCCGTTCGAGGCTGCGAAGGGAGCGGATGCCATCGTCACCGACACCTGGGTCTCGATGCATGACCCCGAAAGCGCCCGGGAACGTCGCCACAACCAGTTGCGGCCCTATCAGGTCAATGCAGAGATGATGGCGAAGGCCAAGCCGGATTCGTTGTTCATGCATTGCCTGCCGGCGCACCGCAACGAAGAGGCGACGAACGAGGTCATGGACGGGCCGCACTCGGTGATCTTCGACGAGAGCGAGAACCGGTTGCACGCCCAGAAGGCGATCCTGCGCTACTGCCTCGGCGTGTGAGGCGCCGGGGCAGGCCTTGCTCAGTTCACCGAGTAAAGCTCGGCCGGCATGATCGCCAATTCCAGCCCGATCTTGACGCAGACAGCAAGGACGAGCAGCGACAGCAGGATGCGAAGCTGCTCGGCCTTGAGCTTAAGCCCGATCTGCGCGCCGATCTGCGCGCCGATCACCCCGCCGACAAGCAGCAGCACGGCAAGGATCATATCGACGCTGTAGTTCGTCGTCGCATGCATCATCGCGGTGAAGGCCGAGACGAAGATGATCTGGAACAGCGACGTGCCGACGACGACCTTGGTCGGCATGTTCAGGATGTAGATCATGGCCGGAACCATGATGAAACCGCCGCCGACGCCCATGATCGCCGCGAGAAAGCCGACAAGCGCGCCGACCGCAAGCGGCGGGATGACCGAGATATAGAGGCCCGAGGTGCGGAACCGCATCTTGAACGGCAGCGCGGTCACCCAGCCGCGCGGCCTCCGCGCGGCAGCCGCATATGCCGCGTCCTTCGAGCGCATGATCGCCCGCAGGCTTTCGGAAAACATCAGCGCGCCGATGCCGCCGAGGAAGACGACATAGAAAAGCCGGATCAGCAGGTCGACCTGCCCGAGCGCCTTCAGGTAGTTGAAGACCACCATTCCGAAGGCAGAGCCGACAATGCCGCCGCCCAGCAGCATCCAGCCCATTCGGAAATCCACCGTGCGGCGGCGGATATGCGCGAGGATCGCGGATACCGACGAGGCGACAATCTGGTTTGCCGATGTCGCCACCGCGACCGCTGGCGGGATGCCTATGAAGAACAGCATCGGCGTGATCAGAAAGCCGCCACCGACGCCGAACATGCCCGACATCAGTCCGACGCCGCCGCCGATGAGAAGCAGGACGAAGACGTTTACGGAGACCTCGGCGATGGGCAGGTAGAGATGCATACGGAGCGCAGCGCAGGTTCGTGTGATGGTTACCCGTGACATGCCGCTCCGGCGGGCCGCTGTCAAATAGTCAGCGCTGCTGCAATCGCACGCGGTGCGCTTTAGCCGGAACGGGATCGCGACTCGCGCTTAGGCGCCACGGCGGGGTTTCGCCCGCAGAGTGGGTTCCGCCACCGTCGGATCTTCGGGCCAGGGATGCTTTGGGTATTGCCCGCGCATGTCCTTTCGGACGTCGGCGTAGGAGGACGCCCAGAAGCCCGCCAGGTCGAGCGTGGTCTGCACCGGCCGCTGCGCCGGTGACAGCAACGTGATCCGCAGAGGCAGGCGCTTTGGCCCGATCGTCGGGTGAACGGTCACGCCGAACATTTCCTGCAGGCGCACCGCGATTGAGGGATGGTCGCCCTCGTAGTCGATCGGGACGCGGCGGCCGAGCGGGGTTTCGAAATGTGCCGGGGCGAGGCGGTCGACGAGTTGGACCTGCTCCCAGTCGAGCGCGGCGCGGAGTGCCTCTGTCAGGTCGAGGCCGCGCAACTCGGCCTCCGTCCGCTTGCCCGAAAGGTAAGGCAGCAGCCAGTCCTCGGCGCGCTCGAGAAGGGCTGCGTCGGTGAAATTGGGTAGGTCGGTGCCCTCGCGGCGCAAGAGTTCCACCCGTGCGCGGAAACGCCGCGCCGGTTCGGAGAAGGTCAGACCGATATGGCGCATCCCATCGAGCGCCGCCCGCGCCAACGCCTCGGGCGGGGCGTTGGGCCAGTGACGGTCGTCGAGGATCAGCGCGCCAAGCCGTTCCTGGCGTCGCGCGACGACACGGCCCTCGCGCCGGGACCATTCACAGACGTCCTGCCAGGCAATCTGATTCCCGAACAGCTTGCGCAGGCTCGCCTCGCCGATTGCAATGCCCTGCCGGATCTTCGCCTCGCGCGGGTCGCCGTCGAGGTCGGTCGCGACGATCAGCCGCCCGGTTCCGATCGGGTCGCCCTCATTCGCGACCGCGCCCTTGCCGCCGGAAAGCACGTAGCGCGGCTGCTCACCCTTGCGGCGAAGCCCGATGCGGTCGGGATAGGCGAGTGCGGCCATCTCGGGGGGTTTCAAGATCGCCTGCCCGTGTTCGACCATCCGCGACAGCCGCTTCGCCTCGGCACGGATGCGTTCGATCGTGCCCCGGTCGGCGCGGTGCGGGTGATCGGCCTCGTAGCCTTTCGGATCGCGGATCGCGGCGAGGCGCAGCGCGAGGTCCGCCGGCGCGCCGCGCAGCGGATCGCGTTCGGCCAGAAGGGCGGCGAGGGCCGCGGCCTCCGGCCCCGCCGTGGTCAGCATGTGTCCGAGGCGGGGGTGAAGCGGCAGCGCGGCAAGCGCCTTGCCGTGCGGGGTGATGCGGCCAGCCCCGTCCAGCGCGCCGAGAGCGGCAAGAAGCGCCCGCGCCTCGGCAAGGGCAGGGCCGGGCGGAGGTGTCAGGAAGGCGAGGTCGTCGCCCTCCGAACCCCAGAGCGCAAGCTCAAGCGCAAGTCCGGCAAGATCGGCCGCCTCGATCTCGGCGGGCGGAAAGGGGGCAAGCCCGCCTTCCTCGCCCCGTGTCCACAGCCGGTAGCAGATCCCTTCCGCCACCCGGCCCGCCCGGCCGCGCCTTTGTTCGGCCTCGGCCTTCGTGACCCGCTCCGTCACCAGCCGCGACATGCCAGAGGCGGGATCGAACCGTGCCCTGCGCGCGCGGCCACCATCGACGACAACACGGACATCCTCGATCGTCAGGGAGGTCTCGGCGATGGCCGTGGCGAGCACGACCTTGCGCCCCTCGCGCGAGGGCGCGATGGCGGCCCGCTGGGCCGAGAAATCCATTGCGCCGAACAGGGGGCGGATCGCGCAGTCCCCGGGCAGCCGGCCCTTCAGCAGGGCCTCCACCCGACGGATTTCGCCCTCACCCGGCAGGAAGACAAGGATGCCGCCTTCCGTCTCTTCCGCCGCCTCGGCCACCAATCCCGCCAACGCCGCCTCGAGCCGCATCGAACGGTCCACCGGCCGGGGCAGCCAGCGGGTTTCGACCGGAAAGGCGCGGCCTTCGGACGTGATGACGGGCGCGGCGTCGAGCATCGTGGCCACAGGCGCGGCGTCCAGCGTCGCCGACATGACCGTCAGCAGCAGGTCCGGACGCAGCGCCTGCCGCACCTCCCATGCCAGCGCGAGGCCGAGATCGGCGTTGAGCGAGCGTTCGTGGAACTCGTCGAAGATCACCGCGCCGACACCCGAAAGCTCGGGATCTGACTGGATCATCCGGGTCAGGATGCCCTCCGTCACCACCTCGACCCGCGTCGCCTTCGACACTTTCGCCTCGCCCCGGATGCGGTAGCCGACTGTCCCGCCGACGCTTTCGCCAAGGGTTTCCGCCATCCGATCAGCCGCCGCGCGGGCGGCAAGCCGACGGGGTTCCAGCATGACGATGCGGTCCGGTGTCAGACCTGCTTCGAGAATAGCAAGAGGGACCCGCGTGGTCTTGCCCGCGCCGGGTGGCGCCTGAAGCACGGCACGACCCGCCCGCGCAAGCGCGTCGACAAGCGCCGGCAGCGCCCCGTCTATCGGCAGATGACCTTTCACATCGGCGCTTATCGCCGTTTCAGGCGGCCTTTGCCATAGAGCGTATCCATCGAAATCTCGACCACCCGCATCCGCCCGTCGCCGGTCGGTTCAAGCCGCATCACGAAGGGAAAGCGGCTTTTCTCGGCCATGTCGCGCGGGGAAAAGCCCTCAAGCCGCCGGTATTCGCCGGGGCAGGACACCCCCTTGCCATCGGATTTCGGATCGCCCAGAACGACTTGGCTGCGGCGCTTCCCGTCGAACATGTAGACGGCGAGGCTACAGGCTTCGGCCTCCGGCACGTCGCGGAGCGCGGCATAAAGCGCGGTCAGCGGATCGACCGTGCCGCCCTGGCTTGACGGGTTCACGCCGCCATCATCGGCAGTCCGCGGCGGGTTGTAGGTTTTCACCTGCGGGACGCCCGCGCGGTAGTCCATCACCGATTGCGACTGGCGGCTGCCGGTATCGGCGTCCTCGGCATAACGTGACGGCGTGAAGCGGCCATTCCGGACGGTGCCGCGTGACCGGGCATCATACCGCACCTTCTTCACGATCGCGACGAGTCCGCCCGACTTCAGCACACCCGATGCGACGTAGCTGTTTCCGGATATCGCGCCGGAGACAGAAAGCGTTCCGGCATGGATCCCCTTCAGCGTCAGGTCGAAGACCGCGCTGTCGGTCTGATCCGCGCGGGCCGGTGCGGCGGCGACCGCCACGGCAAACGTGGCGGCGAGGAGGGAACGGGCGACAATCGTCATTACACTGCTCGTTGTGCTTTTTCGCGCCGAAGCTCTGGACATCGACGCGCCCGAACAGGCAAGAAAACCCCGGTGAGGTCAACTCACAACCCCGTTTTGTCAGCGAAAGGCCGCCGGTTGCGTAACATGGAGTTGAACGAACTCGCGGCTCGCGTCGCCGCCGGTGACCGTCGTGCGCTGGCCCGCGCGATCACGTTGGTGGAAAGCCGCAGGGCCGATCACCGCGCGGACGCGGCGGCGCTTCTGGACGCTTTGGGCACAGGCCGGCAGGCATTGCGCATCGGCCTTTCGGGAACGCCCGGCGTCGGCAAGTCGAGCTTCATCGAGGCGTTCGGGACGATGCTGACGGGGCAGGGGCTCAAGGTCGCGGTTCTCGCCGTCGATCCGTCCTCCGCCCGCTCGGGCGGTTCCATCCTTGGCGACAAGACCCGGATGGAGCGTCTGTCGCGCAATCCGGACGCGTTCATCCGTCCCTCACCCAGCCAGACCCATCTTGGCGGCGTCGCGCGGCGCACGCGCGAGGCGGTGGCGCTGTGCGAAGCGGCGGGGTTCGATGTCGTGCTGATCGAAACCGTCGGCGTCGGCCAGTCAGAGACGGTCGTGGCCGAGATGGCGGACCTCTTCATCCTTCTCCTCGCCCCCGCGGGCGGGGATGAGTTGCAGGGCGTGAAGCGCGGCATCATGGAGATGGCCGACCTGATCCTCGTCAATAAGGCGGACGGCGATCTGAAGGCGACCGCGACGCGAACCTGCGCCGACTATGCCGGGGCGCTGCGGCTTCTGCGAAAACGGGCGCAGGACCCGGATGGGTTCCCCAAGGCGATGTGCGTCTCGGCCGCCGAGGAGACGGGGCTGGATACCGCCTGGGCCGAGATGAAGCGTCTGGCCGGCTGGCGCCGCGAGAACGGACATTTCGCCGCCCGCCGCGCCGCGCAGGCGCGCCACTGGTTCGAGGAGGAGGTGCGGCAGGGATTGCTGGCCCGCCTGACCTCCGATCCCGCCGCGAAGGCGCGGATGGAGGAGTTGGGCGCCGCTGTCGCCGAAGGCCGCGCCGCGCCGGGGCAGGCTGCGGCGGAGATGCTGGCGGCACTCGCGAAGGGCTAGCCGCCAGCGGGGGTCAGATCTTCATCTTCTTGAAGATCGGCTCGGGGATGTGGCGAATGATCAGCATGATGTAGCGCCAGAAGAACGGCGTGTAGATAGTGTTCCGGCGTTTCTTCACCGCTTTCAGGATGTCGCCCGCGACGGCCTCGGGCGTCGCGACGAGGAACATGCCCGGCAGCCCCCAGGTCATTGCCGTGTCGACGAAGCCCGGCTTGACGGTCACCACATGCCCGCCGGCGCGGGTAAGGCGGTTGCGCAGGCCCGAGAGATAGGTCGCGAACCCGGCCTTGGCGGATCCATAGACGTAGTTGCCGATCCGGCCCCGGTCACCGGCGACCGAGGCGACGCCGACAACGGTGCCGCCGCCGCGCGCCTCCATCACGGGCGCAAGCATCTGGAGGAAGCGGGCAGGCCCGGTGTGGCTGTCGGTAACGACCCCGTCGATCAGCGCGGGATCGGCGTCGATCGCGGCCTGCTCGGGCATGGAGCCGACAAAGACGGCGGCGTTGATCTCGCCTTCCTCGGCCTCCAGCCGTTCCAAGAGGGCCGCGAAGCCTTCGGGTTTGCGGGCATCGAACTGGGCGGTTTCGGCGAAACGGGCGCCGCGCAGGGCGCAGTCGCCGGCAAGCGCGGCGAGGTCCTCGTCGTCGCGTCCGGCAAGCAGGACACCCGCGCCTTCAGCGGACACCGCGCGGGCGAAGGCGCGTGCCATGGCCGAGGTCGCGCCGAGGATGATCCAGGTGGAATTCATGACGCGCTCCTAAGGCTGAGGCGGCGGACAAGGTCGGTCGCGAGCGTGCCGTCGGGATCGGCCTTGGCGACTTCACGCTGCCAGTCGGCGATCTCGGGATACATGGAGACGATCTCGGACCCGGTGGCGAGGCCGTCCTTGGCGAAATAGATGCGCCCGCCAGCATCGGCGGCCTTGGCCTCAAGGCGCCGGATCAGCTCCCGCGCGGCGGCGCGGTTCGGGAAATCGACCGCAAGCGTATAGCCTTCCATCGGGAAGCTCATGTAACCCGCGCGGCCCGAGCCCATGCGTTTCAGCACCGCGAGCGGTGAGGCGAGGCCAGAGCCCGCGATCAGGTCCAACATGTCACGCAGAGCCGGTGCGGAGGCCAGCGGCACGACGCATTGGAACTGGTGGAAGCCGCGCTTGCCGTATAGGCGGTTCCAGTCGTGGATCTTGTCGAGCGGGAAGAAGAAGTCCGAGATCGGCTTGACGACCGTCCGCCCTGTATCAGGCACGCGGCGGTAATAGGCGTTGTTGAACATCCGCACGACCGGCCCCGACAGCGCGAATTTCGGCGCGTCGAACGGCACCTTGCGGTATTTCACCCGCTTGGGGATCAGGCCCGAGCCGGTCTCTCCCTCTTCAAGGATGCCACGCCCGAGTGCGGCGCCCGTCGCGGTGGCGTCGATCCAGCCGACCGTGTAGGTCGCCTCGGACGTGTCGAGCCGGGCGAGGAATTCGTCCCAATCCGCGATGCGCCGCTCTGTCACGACCATCACGTCGCCCTTGCAGGCCAGAAGCTTCAACCGGGCCGAGACGATGACGCCGGTCTGGCCCAGCCCGCCCGCCGTCGCGCGGAAGAGATCCGGGGTCTTCTCTGGCGAGACTTCCACGACCCCGTTCGCATTCCGAAGGGTGAGCGAGACGACATGTTCGCAGAACGACCCTGCGTGGTGGTGGTTTTTGCCGTGGACATCCTGCCCGATGCAGCCGCCGACCGTGGCGAAGCCGGTGCCGGGCATCACGGCTGGCAGCCAGCCCTTGGGGGCGAAGGCGGCAGCAATCTCACCCACACGCGCGCCGGCTTCAACGTCGAGAATGCCGCTCTTCGGATCGAACGAGAGCATTCGGTCGAGCCGGGTCATGTCGATGGCACGGCCGCCGTCGTTCAGGCAGGCGTCGCCATAGGACCGGCGCATCCCGATGGCAGGCACGAGGCCGTCCGTCAGGATCGCCTCAAGCGCGCGCCGGCGCTCCGGCCGCGCGATCTCTCCCGTCGCGGTCAGCGCTCGGCCCCAGCCGGTATAATCAGTCTTCTTCCAGAGCATCTGCCCCCCTCAGGGAAAGTCTTTCGGCGAACGGGAAGACGGCCATGCCGATCCCGAGTGCGAACCAGAGCGTTGTGACGCGGATGATCGCGGTGGCGGGGACGGAGACCTCCATCGGCACGCCGTCGAGTGCAAGAAGCGCAATCATCGCCGCCTCTGCCCCGCCGACGCCGCCGGGCGCGCCGGTCAGGCCGCCGGCCAGTGTCGAGAAGACGAAGATCGCCACGGCTTTCCAGAGCCCTATATCCGCCCCCATCCAGCCGAGCAGCAGGTGGAACGCGTAACCTTCCGCGAACCATCCCGCGAGGCCGAGGGCGAGCGCGGGCAGCATCGCGGCCGGCGCCGAGAACCGCTCGAGCGAGCGGGCCGCGGCGCGAAGCTTGCCGAAGAGGCGCGGCATGCGGCCCACGGCGCGGTGGGCGAGCGTCACGATCCCTGCCAGAAGGCGCGGCCGCGTCGCCACGAAGGCTGCCGCCAGCGCGAGGATCGTCACCGGCACCGCGCCGGAAACGCCGGTTGCCGCGAGCGAGACGGAAAGTCCGAGGATCAGCGCCATCGCGGCGAGGTCTGAGGCCCGGTCGACAAGGGCGAGCGGGGCTGTCCGTTCGAACGCCCAGCCGGTTTCGCGCTTCAGCCAGCGCATCCGGACCAGTTCGCCGACCCTTCCCGGCGTCACGACCATCGCGAAACCGCCGAGGAAATGGCGCATGTCCTGCATTGGTGTCGTCGAAAGCCCCAAGCGGCGGGCGAAGAGGTGCCAGCGCAGCCCACGCAGGAGATAGTTGACGAGCGAAAGCGCGAGAAGCAGGGCGCCCTGCCAGAGCGACAGCCGCAGGATCTGGTCCCGCGTCTCTTCCCATCCGGTCGCGGCGGCTAGGCCGATCAGTCCCAGAACGAAGAGGGCGATCAGGCCGAGAATGACCATCCGGTCCCGCAACCGCCGCGCGGGCGTTCGGGGGGGAGTCTTGGGAAGGGGCAACTCGGCGCTCATCATTGCCCGCTCGCTAGCAACGGATTGGGGCAGGAATATGGATTTGTTTCGATATTTTCGACAGTCAAAACGGCTCAGACGAACACATCCGCCCATTCCTTATGCCGCTTCGCCATGGATTTGACGAAGGGGCATAGCGCGATCACGGTGAAGCCCTCGGCACGCGCGTCGGCGACGAGGCGTTCGACCAGCCGCTTGCCGGTGCCGGTGCCGCGCAGCGCATCGGGCACGCCGGTATGGTCGGCGATGATCCTGGTCGGGCTGACGACCGACCAGGTAAGTTCCGCTTCGGCGCCCGACTGGGTCAGGACGTAACGACCCTTGCTCGGGCCATTCTCGCGCCGGATCTCGCGATCAGACAATCGTCGCCTCGGTCGCGGCGCGCATCTCGTCCTCGGTGACACCATCGGCGAGTTCGACGATGTGCAGACCCTTGTGGGTCACATCCAGCACGCCGAGATTGGTGATGATCCGATCCACGACCGCCTTGCCCGTCAGCGGCAGCGTGCATTCGCGCAATACCTTGGATTCGCCATGCTTCGACGTGTGGTCCATGACCACGACGACGCGGCCGACGCCGGCCACAAGGTCCATCGCGCCGCCCATGCCCTTGACGAGCTTGCCGGGGATCATCCAGTTCGCCAGGTCGCCTTTTTCGGAGACCTCCATCGCGCCGAGGATCGCCATGGCGATCTTGCCGCCCCGGATCATGCCGAAGCTGGTCGAACTGTCGAAATAAGACGAATGCGGCAGCTCGGTGATGGTCTGCTTGCCGGCGTTGATCAGGTCGGGGTCTTCATCGCCCTCGTAGGGGAAGGGGCCCATGCCGAGCATTCCGTTTTCGGACTGGAGCGTGACATGCATCCCGTTCGGAATGTAGTTCGACACCAGCGTCGGAATGCCGATGCCGAGGTTCACATACATCCCGTCCTTCAGTTCCTGCGCCGCGCGCGCGGCCATCTGATTGCGGTCCCACGGCATGATTCAGGCCTCCTCACGCTTGCGCACGGTGCGCTGTTCGATCCGTTTCTCGTGCGGGCCGCTGATGATCCGGTGCACATAGATACCGGGCAGGTGGATCGCATCCGGGTCAAGGCTACCCGGTTCGACGATCTCCTCCACCTCCGCGACACAGACGCGGCCGCACATGCCGGCCGGCACGTTGAAGTTGCGCGCCGTCTTGCGGAAGACGAGGTTGCCGGTGGTGTCGGCCTTCCAGCCCTTGATGATGGAGAGATCGGCGAAGATGCCGCGTTCGAGGATGTAGGTCTCTCCGTCGAACTCCTTGTGCTCCTTGCCCTCGGCGATCACCGTACCGACGCCGGTCTTGGTGTAGAAGCCCGGGATGCCGCAGCCGCCGGCGCGCATCCGCTCGGCCAAAGTACCCTGCGGGTTGAATTCCAGATCCAGCTCGCCCGACAGATACTGCCGCATGAATTCGGCGTTCTCGCCGACATAGGAGGACAGCATCTTCCTGATCTGTCGGGTGTCGAGCAGCTTGCCGAGGCCGAAGCCGTCCACGCCGCAATTGTTCGAGGCGATGGTCAGGTCCTTCACGCCGCTTTCGACCAGCGCGTCGATCAGAAGTTCCGGGATGCCGGACAGGCCGAACCCTCCCGCAGCGATGAACATCCCGTCATGAAGGAGGCCGTCGAGGGCCTCCTTCGCCGAGCCGTAAACCTTTTTCATGGTCGCTCCCCGAAAATTCTTCGGGGCGATTTGTGACGCGGGGGGAGGTACAAGTCAATCGCCGCAGTGCGGCGCTGATGGTCGCGGATCAGATCAGGCGGACCTGGGTGCCGATCGGCGTGACCTCGAACAAAGCCTCTACATTGCTGTTGAAGAGACCGATGCAGCCATCCGACGACCGGCGCCCGATCTTGCGGGTGTCGTGGGTGCCGTGGATCAGGTAGGCGGGCCAGTCGAAATACATCGCATGCGTGCCAAGCGGGTTGTCCGGCCCCGGCGGCATATAGCGCCAGTCGGGAAAGCGTTCGCGCTGCGATGCGGTCGGCGTCCAGTCCGGCCCGACCTTTTTGCGCACGATGGTCGTGTAGCCGCGTTTGGTCAGTTCATCCGTCCGCGGCACCGAGGTCGGATAGATCCGGTAGTCGGTTCCGTCACCGCTCCAGAAATGCAGCGCGCGCGAAGCGGTGTCGGCGACGATCGCCGCCTTGCCAAGCTCGCTGAAATGGTCGCGCCAGTCCTGCGCCGCAAAGCTCGACACGTTCCTGCGGGTAAGGTCGTCGGCCCGTACCTGTGCCGGGACCAGCAGCGCGGCGCTGGCGACGCCCAGAAGGCGGCGCCGGGAAAATGTAACGTTGCTCATGGGTTCGCCCCTGTTCTTGCCTGTTTCGCGGGCAGGTTGAGCAAATGGAGGCAGAGAAGGCCAGTCACATATTCTTGAGATTCGATATGTTCCGGCTCGGCGCGGGCACGACTGCCGGCGGGGTCAGGCCGATCCCGTGTCGCCTGCCGCTGCTTTGCTGCTTTTCGCGGCTTTCTTGGCCGGCGCCTTTTTCACCGCCATCTTCTTCGGGGGGGCCTTTTTCGGAGCCGCCTTCTTGCGCCCGCCGCCCTTCTTTGCGGCCTTTGCCGAAATCAGCTCCAGCGCCTGTTCCAGCGTGACCGTCTCGGGTGTGATCTCTTTCGGGAGTGTGGCGTTGACCTTCTCCCATTTCACGTATGGCCCGTAGCGGCCGGACATGACCTCGATCTGGCCACCGTCGGGGTGCTCGCCAAGCGCGCGCAGCGCGGCCGGTGCGGCACGACCGGTACGGCTGGCCTTTTCGGCAAGCACTTCGACCGCGCGGTTCATGCCGATCGTGAAGACCTCGTCGGCATCCGGCAGGTTTGCATAGACCCGCCCGTGCCTGACGTATGGGCCGTAGCGGCCGATCCCGGCTTCCACCGGCTCCCCATCCTCAGGGTGCGGACCGATCGGGCGCGGCAGGCTCAGAAGCATCAGGGCCCGTTGAAGGTCGAGCGTCTGGGCCGACCAGCCTTTCGGCAGGCTTGCCCGATCCGGCTTGGGGTTCTCTTCACTCGTCTCGCCGCGCTGGACATAGGGCCCGAACCGCCCGGTACGAAGCGAAACGGGCAGGCCAGCCTCATCCTCGCCAAGCATGCGGTCGCCGTTTTCGCCGGTCTCGCCATTTGGTGCCGAGAGCGGCCGCGTATAGCGGCAGTTCGGATAGTTGGAGCAGCCGATGAAAGCGCCGCCGGACCGCGCCGTCTTGAGGCCAAGCCGCCCCTCGCCGCAGGTCGGACAGACCCGCGGATCGCTTCCATCCTCGCGCGGCGGGTAGAGGTGCGGGGCGAGGAACTCGTCGATCTTCTGAAGCACCTCGCCGATCCTGAGATCGGCGGTTTCCGCGATTGCCGCAGTGAAATCCCGCCAGAACCGGGCGAGCACATCCTTGTAGTCGCGGCTGCCGGCGGAAATGTCGTCGAGTTCCTCCTCCAGATCGGCGGTGAAATCGTATTCGACGTAGCGGCGGAAATAGTTGGTGAGGAACGCCGTGACGAGCCGCCCCTTGTCCTCGGGGATCAGACGGCCCTTGTCCTTGCGCACATAATCACGGTCCTGGATCGTGGTCACGATCGAGGCGTAGGTAGACGGCCGGCCGATGCCGAGTTCTTCCATCCGCTTGACCAACGTCGCCTCGGTATAGCGCGGCGGCGGCTGGGTGAAATGCTGTTCCGGCGCGATACGGCGTTTCTCTGCCGGCTCGCCCTGCATGATTTGCGGCAGCCGCGCGCTGTCCTCGCCGTCTTCGTCGTCGCGGCCTTCGTCATAGACCTTGAGGAAACCTTCGAACATCACGACCTGACCGGTGGCGCGAAGGCCGACTTCGCCGTCGGCGCTGGCGATGTCGACCGTCGTCCGCTCAAGCCGGGCGGCGGACATCTGGCTGGCGATGGTCCGTTTCCAGATCAGGTCGTAGAGCTTCTTCTGGTCATCCGCGACTTTCAGCTGGTCAGGCGACAGGCCCATATCGGTCGGCCGGATGCATTCATGCGCTTCCTGCGCGTTCTTGGCCTTGTTCTTGTAGATGCGCGGACTGTCTGGGACATAGTCATTGCCGAACCGCCGTGCGATCTCGTCGCGCGCCGCCGTCACCGCCTCCGGCGCCATGTCGATACCGTCAGTACGCATATAGGTGATGTGCCCGGCCTCGTAGAGCCGCTGGGCCGCGGACATCGTCGCCTTGGCGCCCATTCCGAACTTGCGGCTCGCCTCCTGCTGAAGGGTCGAGGTCATGAACGGCGCGTAGGGATTGCGGGTCGCGGGCTTGGCCTCGACCGATTTGATCGCCAGTTCGCGCGAGGTGATCGCCTGGACGGCCAGTTCGGCCGCGGTTTCGTTCGCGATGTCGAACTTGTCGAGTTTCTTGCCGCCGAGGATGGTCAGACGGGCCTGGAACTCTTGCCCGCGCGGGGTGGCGAGGGTGGCCGTGACGGTCCAGTATTCGCGGGCGCGGAAGGCCTCGATCTCCAGTTCGCGCTCGACGATGAGGCGCAGACAGACCGATTGCACGCGGCCGGCGGATTTCGCGCCGGGCAGCTTGCGCCAAAGCACAGGCGATAGGTTGAAACCGACTAGGTAGTCGAGCGCGCGGCGGGCGAGGTAGGCCTCCACCAGCGCCGTGTCGACGTCGCGGGGATGGGCCATCGCCTCGGAGACCGCGGATTTGGTGATCGCGTTGAAGGTGACGCGGCGGACGGTCTTACCCTTCTTGATGCTCGACGCGAGCGCCTCCTGCAGGTGCCACGAGATCGCTTCGCCCTCGCGGTCAGGGTCGGTCGCGAGGATGAGCGTGTCGTCGGATTTCAGGGCTTCGGCGATGGCGCGAACGTGCTTTTTGCTGTCGGACGCGACCTCCCATTTCATGTCGAATCCCTCGTCGGGATCGACCGAACCGTCCTTCGGTGGCAGGTCGCGGACATGGCCGTACGAGGCGAGAACCGTATAATCCGAACCGAGATATTTGTTGATTGTCTTGGCCTTGGCGGGAGATTCTACAACGACGACGGCCATGACTTCCTCGTGAAAATGCGCTTTCGGCTTCGGGCGGCGAACATGTGGGGCAAGGGTGGCGAATGTCAATGACCGGTCCGGTATCGCCCGTGATCTGGCATTCATGCTCCGATCCGGACCACTGTCGTGCTGCGCTCTGGCGTGGATGTTTCAGTCGATCCGAGACAGAAGCCCGCCGGCCTGTCGGAGGACGCGGCCTTCGAGTTCCAAGGCCACGAGTTCCGGGGCGATGGTCGCGCTTGGCAAGGCGAGGTCGCGGATAAGCTGGTCCTCGGCCAGCGGACTCGGCCCGAGCCGGTCGAGGATCTGCCTGTGCAGCGCGGCCACGTCGCGCGGCGCGGTGTGGTGGCCGGCTGCGGTGTCGACGGGGGTGCTTGCTTCACTTGTCGTGCGGCTTGCCGGCATGTCGGGCATGTCGGGTCGGCCAAGCGCCTCCAGCACGTCCTCGACCCCACGCACCAGCGTCGCGCCGTCGCGGATCAG
Organism: Alphaproteobacteria bacterium; assembly: GCA_030429495.1. Classification (GTDB taxonomy): domain Bacteria; phylum Pseudomonadota; class Alphaproteobacteria; order Rhodobacterales; family Rhodobacteraceae; genus Albidovulum. The sequence goes on from JAUIFH010000014.1 coordinate 25,150, forward strand.
CATGTTGCAGCCCGCCGCGCGACCGTCGAAGGGATGGCCCGGCACCGCAAGCACCTCGCGCCCCTGGTCGAGTGCGGTCCGCGCCGTGATCAGGCTGCCGGACCGCGCGGCGGCCTCAACCACGATGACGCCCCGGCAAAGGCCCGAGATGATGCGGTTGCGGAGCGGGAAGTGGCGGGCGAGGTGGGCGAGCCCCATCGGCTGTTCCGAGATCCGGAGACCTTGCTTTGCGATCTCCTTCGCGAGATCGGCATTTTCGGCGGGATAGACGGTATTGACGCCGCCGGCCATGACGGCAATGGTCCCGGTGGACAGCGCCGCGAGATGGGCGGCGGCGTCGACGCCGCGGGCAAGACCGGAAACGACCGTGATGCCCTCAGCGCCCAGCCCTTCGGCCAGTTTCCGCGCCATGCGTGTGCCGAGCGAGGAGGCGCCTCGCGCGCCAACCAGAGCCACCATAGGGCGCAGCAGAAGTGCCGGGTCGCCCAGCACCCAGAGCAGGGGCGGAGTGTCGGCGATCTCGGACAGCGCCTGTGGATAGGCGGCTTCCCCCCGGCAAATCAGATGCGCACCGGCGGCCTTGCCGGCCCTTAACTCGGTCAGGGCAGCGGCCTCGGGGCAGGGTTCGTATGTCTGGACGCCGGCGGCCTTCGCGATCTCCGGCAGTGCGGTCAGGGCCGCCCCGGCCGAGCCGTATTCGTCCAGAAGCCGCCAGAAGGTGGCGATGCCGACCCTTCGGGAGCGAATGAGGCGGAGCCACGACAGTCTGTCGTCTTCCGTGGTGGGTGGGGTGAAGGGGGTGGGGTAAGATAACAAACCTTTGTCCGCCGTGCCTTCGCCTCATTCGCAGGACCGACATTGCGGCCTTAAGGTTAACCGTTGGTTACGATTCGCGGCCCGGATCCTCCCGCGGGTGGAAAATTTCGCGTGGCCGGAACCGACCATGTGTTTGAAACCTGCCCCGAGGTGCGCGTTGCCTTCGACAGGGCGGGCCGTCAGACTGAAGGCAAGCGGCATCGCGAGAGGTGGCCCATGCGGATGTGCCAGATCACCCCGTTCGTTCCCTGTTCCCGGCTCGACCGGCAGATCGGATTCTATCGCGACATCCTGGGGTTCGCGGTTGGCTTCGCCGCCGAGAACTACGCCTTCCTCAGGCGCGATGATGTCGCTGTGCGGCTTGTCGAGGTCGACCGGACCGTCGACCTGCGTCACCCGGAGCGGGAAGGATCGTTCTACATCGACGTACGGGAGATCGACGCGCTTTACCGGTCGCTCGAGCCAGCTTTGCTCACGCTGCCGGCGGGGCGGGTGCGGGCGCCGTTCGATCAGGATTACGGTCAGCGCGAATTCCACGTTGCCGATGAGGACTGCACGCTCGTCTTCTTCGGCGAACCGGTCGGGCGCTGACTCTCAGGCAGCCGATCCGCCCACCGTCAGACCACCGATCAGGAGCGTCGGCTGGCCCACGCCCACGGGAACCCATTGCCCCGCCTTGCCGCAATTGCCAATCCCGGGGTCGAGCGTCATGTCGTTGCCGATGGCGCGGATGTTTTTCAGCGCCGTCGCCCCGTCGCCGATAAGCGTCGCGCCCTTCACCGGGTCGCCGACGATGCCGTTCTTCACGCGGTAGGCCTCGGTGCAGGAAAAGACGAACTTGCCGTTGGTGATGTCGACCTGCCCTCCGCCGAAGCCCACGGCATAGATACCGTCCTTCACATCCGCCACGATGTCGCCGGGCTGTGCATTGCCGGACAGCATGTAGGTGTTCGTCATCCGCGGCATCGGGATGTGGGCGAAGCTCTCGCGCCGCCCGTTGCCGGTGGGCTTCACGCCCATCAATCGGGCATTCTGGCGATCCTGCATGTAACCGACGAGGATACCGTCCTCGATCAGCACGTTCTTGCCCGATGGCGTGCCCTCGTCGTCGACCGTGAGCGATCCGCGGCGGTCGGGGATGGTGCCGTCGTCCAGAACCGTCACGCCCTTCGCGGCGACTTGCTGCCCCATGAGCCCCGCGAAGGCCGAGGTCTTCTTGCGGTTGAAGTCGCCTTCAAGCCCGTGGCCGACGGCCTCGTGCAGGAGAATTCCGGGCCAGCCGGCACCGAGCGCCACCTCCATGACGCCCGCCGGCGCCGGAACGGCGCGGAGGTTGACGAGCGCGATCCTCAGCGCCTCGCGTGCGGCGTCCTGCCAGTGTTCCGGCGTCATCAGCCCGGCCAGACCGGTGCGACCGCCGCCGCCGGTGCTTCCCGATTCGCGGCGGCCGTTTTCCTCGACGATGACCGAGACGTTGAGGCGCGCCATCGGCCGGATGTCGGAGACGAGCCCGCCTTCGGGGCGAAGGATGAACACCTCCTGCAGGGAGGCGGCGATGGTGGCCGAGACCTGCACTACGCGGGGATCGAGCGCGCGGGCGAAGGCGTCCATCTCGCGCAGTGTCTCTACCTTCACGCCGAAGGCGGCGCCTGCCATCGGGTCGGCGTCGCCATAGAGCTTGCGGTTGGTGCGGACCGGGGGCGGTGCCATCACGCCGCCGCCGTCGCCGATGGCGAGGCGCGCGGTCTCGGCCGCGCGCGTCAGCGCGGTTTCGGAGATCTCCGTCGAATGGGCATAGCCGGCGACTTCGCCGTTCACGGCGCGCAGTCCGAATCCTTCTGAAGCGTCATAGCTTGCGTTCTTCAGGCGACCGTCGTCGAAAACCAGCGCCTCGGAGCGGCGACGTTCGAGAAAAAGCTCTCCGTCATCGGCCCCCGCCGTCGCGTCGCGCAGAATCGCAAGCGCGCGCTCCGGATCGAGATGGGTCTCGAACGGTGAAAATCGGGCATCTGTCATCGGCTGTGCCTTCGCGGTCCTTGATTTCGATCAAAATGCGGCTGTTTACCGCGCTGGTTTCGCTTGTCGCATTCCTTCTAATATGATTTTACAGAGCGCGTATACAACCGGCCCGCCCGCTCCGGCGTCGGGTCTGGAAGCGGCAACCAGAAGCCGCGGCAGGAACGGGAACACGATATGCGCATTGCGACCTTTCTTTCCGGCCTCGGGGCCGCGTTGACCTCCACCATGATGGCCGCTGCCGCCATGGCTCAGGACGGGATCACCGGCCTTGAGATCGTCGGCGCCCCCCATGCAGACGGCACGGGCTTCCAGCCGGCGGCGACTGAACTCGCCCGGGATCAACAGTGGCTTGACCACATGCTCCTGTGGCTTTGCATCGCCGTTGCGGGCTTCGTCGTCCTGCTTCTCGCCATCGTGATCCTGCGGTTCAACAGCCGGTCCAACCCGACGCCCGCGAAGTTCACCCACAACACGCCGGTCGAGATCGTGTGGACCCTGATCCCGGTCCTGATCCTCGTCGTGCTCGGTTCCTTCTCACTGCCGATCCTGTTCAAGCAGCAGGAGATTCCGGAGGGCGATGTCGTCATCAAGGCGATCGGCAACCAGTGGTACTGGTCCTACGAATACCCCGATGAAGAGATCGCCTTCGACAGCTTCATGCTGGGCCGCGAAGGGCTTGAGGCGGCTGGCTACTCGCAGAGCGAATACCTGCTCGCGACTGATACGGCCGTTGTCGTTCCGGTGAACAAGACCGTCGTGGTGCAGGTCACTGCGGCAGACGTGATCCATTCCTGGACGGTGCCGGCCTTCGCCGTGAAGCAGGACGCGGTTCCCGGCCGGATCGCGGAGCTGTGGTTCAAGGCAGAACGCGAAGGCATCTACTTCGGCCAGTGTTCGGAGCTTTGCGGCAAGGATCACGCCTATATGCCGATCACCGTGAAGGTCGTGAGCCAGGAGGTCTATGACGACTGGGTCCAGCGCACCAAGACGGCGGGCCTTGGTGTCTCGGCGCCGGTCCAGGTCGCGCAGGCCGACTGAGCGGGCGCGGGGCGCGGCCCGTCCGCGCCCTTCCAGGGAGGAATGACATGAGCGATCTGAGCGCCATCGACCACGGGCAGGAGGCGGGCTTCGGCGACTACGTCCAGCTCCTGAAGCCGCGTGTCATGTCGCTGGTCGTCTTCACGGCGATGGTCGGGCTGATTGTCGCACCGGGCCATGTCCACCCCTTTGTCGCCTTCACCGCGATCCTGTTCATCGCCCTCGGTGGCGGTGCTTCGGGCGCGCTGAACATGTGGTACGACGCCGATATCGACCGCGTCATGCGCCGGACCCAAGGCCGACCGATCCCGGCGGGCCGGGTGACTGAGGGCGAGGCGCTGGGCCTAGGCCTTGCGCTGTCGGTGCTCTCCTGCCTCATGCTCGGGCTGGCGACGAACTGGTTCGCGGGCGCGTTCCTGGGCTTCACGATCTTCTTCTACGTCGTGATCTACACGATGTGGCTAAAGCGCTCGACGCCGCAGAACATCGTCATCGGCGGCGCCGCGGGGGCCTTCCCGCCGATGATCGGCTGGGCTGCGGTCACCGGCGGAGCGAGCGTTGAATCGCTTCTCATGTTCCTGCTGATTTTCATGTGGACGCCGCCGCATTTCTGGTCGCTCGCGTTGTTCATGAAGGACGACTATTCGCGGGCCGGCGTGCCGATGCTGACGGTCACGCACGGACGCCGCGCCGCGCGGCGCCATATCCTCGCCTACACGCTGCTGCTCGCACCGTTTCCGCTGGCGCTGGCGCTGAGTTCGATCGGCGGACCGGTGACGCTGGCGGCAAGCGTCGTGCTGAACCTGATCTTCATTCTCGGCGCGGTTCGCATCGTCCGGCGCGACGAAGCGTCGGCGGAGGCTGACGGATACAAGGCCGAGAAGGCGTTCTTCCGCTTCTCGCTCGCCTATCTCTTCCTGCATTTCAGCGCGCTTCTTGTCGAAGCGGGCCTTGCGCCCTTCGGACTGGGGGGCTGGTGATGGCGCTCAGGCAGGAACACGAGATTTACAACCGCCGGCTGGGCCGGAATCTTGGTCTGGGCCTTGTTCTGCTGGCCTTCGTTGCGCTGATCTTCGGGCTTACGGTCGTGAAGATCTCGCATCTGGAAGAAGGCAAGCTGCCGTCGGCGGAGGCATCGCAATGACGCGGCCCGACGGAAACCGTCGTCTCGCGGCGATGCTGGTCGGCGTCGTGGTTACGATGGGCGCGCTCGCCTGGGCGGCTGTGCCGTTCTACGACTGGTTCTGCCGTGTCACCGGTTACGGCGGTACGACCAATGTCGCGACAGGGGAAGCGGCCAGGATTCTCGACGAAATCGTCACCGTCCGCTTCGACGCGAACACCGCGCCGGGGATGCCGTGGGAGTTCCATCCGGTCCAGCGCGAGATGAAGCTGAAGATTGGCGAGACGGGCATGGCCTTCTACGAGGCTTACAATCCGACGGACCGGCCGGTCGCCGGCACGGCAAGCTACAATGTCGCGCCCGACCTCGCCGGCTACTACTTCTCGAAGATCCAGTGCTTCTGCTTTACCGAGCAGGTGTTGCAACCCGGCGAGCGGGTGGAGATGCCGGTCGTCTTCTACGTCGACCCGGACCTCGTGGACGATCGCGATGCCGGCCGCATCCGCAACATCACGCTGAGCTACACCTTCTACGAAACAGAATTGCCCGAGGCGCAGGCCAGTCTTGCGCCCGCCAAAGGCTCCGACATCAACTGAGGCCAAATCAGGGAAACCGACATGGCGCATGCTAAGAACCACGACTACCATATCCTGAAACCCTCGCTTTGGCCGCTGCTGGGGGCCGTCGGCGCATTCGTGATGCTGTTCGGAGCCGTGATGTGGATGAAGGGTATCACGCCCTTCGTTTTCCTGATCGGCCTCGCGCTGGTGCTTTACGTCATGTACGGCTGGTGGGCGGAAGTGGTCCATGAGGGCGAGACCGGCGATCACACGCCGGTGGTGCGGATCGGCCTGCGCTACGGCTTCATCCTCTTCATCATGTCCGAGGTGATGTTCTTCTCGGCATGGTTCTGGACCTTCTTCAAGCACGCGCTCTACCCGATGGGTCCGGAAAGCCCGGCGGTGGACGGCGTCTGGCCGCCGGCGGGTATCGAGACCTTCGATCCCTGGCACCTGCCGCTGATCAACACGCTGATCCTCCTGTGCTCCGGCGCCGCCGCGACCTGGGCGCACCATGCCATCGCGCACGAGAACAACCGCAAGGACATGATCAACGGCCTCGCGCTCGCGGTATTCCTCGGTGTCTGCTTCACGATCCTGCAGGCCTTCGAATACAGCCACGCGGCCTTCGGGTTCGCCGGCAACATCTACGGCGCCTCGTTCTTCATGGCGACGGGCTTCCACGGCGCACATGTCATCATCGGGACGGTCTTCCTGCTGGTCTGCATGATCCGGGCGACGAAAGGTCATTTCACGCCCGAACAGCATGTCGGCTTCGAGGCTGCGGCGTGGTACTGGCACTTCGTCGATGTGGTGTGGCTGTTCCTCTTCGCCGCAATCTACATCTGGGGCAGTGCCTGATCCGGCATCCCTGACCGAATGAAAAGCGCGGGGGGCGACCCCCGCGCTTCGTCTTTGAGGACCCCATGCGCCGCTATCTTTCCGCCCTGATCCTCGGAGCCGGGGGTATCGCGATCCTGCTGTCGCTCGGTTTCTGGCAGGTGCGGCGGCTGGCGTGGAAGGATGGCGTGATCACGGCCATCGAGGCAAAGATCGGCGCGGAACCGGTGGCGCTGTCGTCTGTCACGGCGCCCGATCCGGCGTACGATCTTTACCGGCCGGTCACGGTCGCGGGACGCACGACCGGGGAGGAAGTTCTGGTCCTGTCCGGCAAGAAAGGGCAGGGCGCCGGGTTCGAGGTGATCTCGGTCTTCGAAACCGATGATGGCATCCGCATCCTTCTCGATCGCGGTTTCGTCCCCGAAGCCGCGCGCGATACGCCCCGCCCGCCGGTAGCGCTGGAGGTCACAGGTAACCTGCACTGGCCGAACGATGCCGACAGCTACACACCGCCGCCCGACACTGAGACGGGTCTCTGGTTCGCACGCGATGTCACGGCGATGTCCGAAAGCGTCAAGACTTTGCCGCTTCTTGTCGTTGCCCGCAAAACGGCCGGCGACGCCCAAGGTATCGTCCCGGTGGCGGTGGACACGTCCCACATCCCCAATGACCACCGCCAGTACGCGATCACCTGGTTTTCCCTCGCCGCCGTCTGGGCGGGGATGACAGCGTTTCTGCTCTGGCGTATCAGGCAGCGGAAGAATTGAGGAACTGACATGCGCTATATCTCGACGCGGGGCGAGGCTCCGGTTCTGGGTTTCGGCGAGGCGATGCTGACCGGCCTTGCCCGCGATGGCGGGCTTTATGTGCCGGAGACGATCCCGACGCTTTCGGCAGACGAGATCCGGGCGCTTGGCGGGCTTGCTTACGAAGAGGCCGCGTTCCGCGTGATGCGACCCTTCGTCGGTGACGCCTTCAGCGATGAGGAGTTCCGCGCGGCTATCGCGAAAGCCTATGAAGGCTTCGGCCATACCGCCCGCGCGTCGCTGGTGCAGCTTGCGCCCAACCATTTCCTTCTGGAGCTTTTCCACGGCCCCACGCTCGCGTTCAAGGATTTCGCGATGCAGTTGATCGGACAGCTCTTTCAGATCGCGCTGAAGCGCGAGGGCCGCCGCGTCACCATCGTCGGTGCGACTTCGGGCGACACCGGTTCGGCAGCTATCGAGGCGTTCCGGGGCCTCGACAATGTCGACGTCTTCATCCTCTTCCCCGAAGGCCGGGTGTCCGAGGTACAGCGCCGTCAGATGACGACGCCGTCTGAAGCCAATGTGCACGCGCTGGCGCTGAAGGGCGATTTCGACGATTGCCAGGCGCGGCTGAAGGACATGTTCAACCATTTCGAATTCCGCGATGCGGTGGGACTGGCCGGTGTCAATTCGATCAACTGGGCGCGGGTACTGGCGCAGGTCGTCTATTACTTCACCTCTGCCGTGTCGCTCGGCGCGCCGGATCGCAAAGTCAGCTTTACCGTTCCGACCGGCAACTTTGGCGACATCTTCGCGGGCTACATCGCCAAACGCATGGGCCTGCCCATCGACAAGCTGGTGATCGCGACCAACCAGAACGACATCCTTCACCGCTGCCTGACGACCGGACGGTACGAGATGGACGGGGTGAAGCCGTCGATCTCGCCGTCGATGGATATCCAGATTTCCTCCAACTTCGAACGAGCGCTTTTTGACGCCTATAGCCGCGACGGCAAGGCGGTATCGGCGCTCATGGCCGAGATGAAGGAGACGGGCGGTTTCACCGTCAGCCAGGGCGCGCTTCAGACGTTGCGCGACCTCTTCGCCTCGGGCCGGGTGTCAGAGGAAGAGACGCTCGCCACCATCGCAGCGATGCATGATGCAACGGGCGAGCTTCTTTGCCCGCACACGGCGGTCGGCGTCGCCGTCGCGGATGTGAAACGCGATCCGATCGTGCCGATGATCACGCTTTCCACCGCGCATCCGGCGAAATTCCCTGATGCGGTCGAAAAAGCCACGGGTCTGCGCCCGGACCTGCCCGAACGCATGGGTGATCTTTTCTCCCGCCCCGAACGTGTTACATCTGTGCCGAACGATCTGGCGGCCCTTGAGGCGCTGGTCCATGAAAGGCGGAAGACTTGACGATCAGACTGACCACCCTGCCGAACGGGTTGCGCATCGTGACCGAACGGATGCCTGGGCTTGCCTCGGCCTCCCTCGGCATATGGTTGACGGCGGGCGGGCGGCACGAGCGGCTGGAACAGAACGGCATCGCACATTTCCTTGAGCATATGGCGTTCAAGGGCACGGCGCGGCGCACGGCGCTGCAGATCGCCGAAGAGATCGAGGATGTGGGCGGCTATATCAACGCCTATACAAGCCGCGAGATGACAGCCTATTACGCCCGCGTGCTTGAGGCCGACGTGCCCCTCGCGCTTGACGTAATTTCCGACATCGTGCTGAACCCGGTCTTCGACGAGAAAGAGATCGAGACCGAGCGCCATGTGATCTTGCAGGAGATCGGGCAGGCGCTGGATACGCCCGACGACATCATCTTTGACTGGCTGCAGGAAGCGGCCTTCCCGGATCAGGCGCTGGGGCGCACGATCCTCGGCCCCGCCGAACGCGTCTCCAGCTTTGGCCGCCGTGATCTGACGGGCTTTGTCGGCGAACATTACGGGCCCGACCAGATGATCCTTTCGGCCGCCGGCGCGGTCGATCACGACGCCATTGTCAGGGCTGCGGAGGCGATTTTTGGCGCCCTGAAACCCGTCGGCGCGCTGCCCCTGCAACCTGCCGCCTGGGCGGGAGGGGAGCGGCGCGAGGTCAAGGATCTGGAACAGGTCCATTTTGCCATGGGATTCGAGGCGCCCGCAGTCACCGCTGACGATTTCTTCACCGGACAGGTCTATGCGACAGCCCTTGGCGGTGGCATGTCCTCGCGCCTGTTCCAGAAGATCCGGGAAGAACGCGGGCTGTGTTATTCGATCTACGCGCAGG
>JAUIFH010000023.1 GCA_030429495.1 Alphaproteobacteria bacterium
CTCTGTTGCGCATGTTGTATCCGTGTTGCTGTCAGTCATCTGTCTACTCCCGTTCTATCCGGAAATAGCGCTCAGATCTGTCTCAGAAAACCGTGCCCCAACCCAGGTGGATCGTCTCGACCTGTCGGCATTCGACTTTCTGCACGCGGCCGCGCAATTGCAGGTCGTCCCGACCGCCTGGGGTGCGAAACTGTTCTACCGGAACGAAGTGACCGAGGTTCGCAGTGCCAGTGGCCAATCGCTCTTCGCGTCCGATTTCACGACCGCCGGAATCCTTTACCTCCCGCGTACCGTGGTCGACGCGGTCTGGAGGGGCGAGGTCATCTTCGGCGGGCCGGACAACGACGCGCTTTTCGGGTCGGCTTATCAGGATCTGATCGCGGCCGATGCGGGCGATGACACGCTGTGGGCGGATGACGGTGCGGACCATATCGACGCAGGGCCGGGCGACGATTTTGTTTCGGCCGGTCTTGGCAACGACACGCTGGAAGGCGGCGACGGGTCGGACATGCTCTATCTCGGCGGCGGCAATGACTGGTCGCATGGCGGCGCGGGCGATGACAGCCTCTGGGGCGAAGCGGGCGACGACTTCGTGATCGGCGGCGCGGGGCGCGACCAGCTGATCGGCGCGGCCGGGGCGGACCTGCTCTATGGCGGGACGGACGATGACACGGTGCGCGGCGGGACCGAGAGCGACGAGGTCTTCGGCGAGGACGGCAACGACCTTCTCTACGGCGATGACGGGTTCGACTACATCGCGGGCGGCATCGGCAACGACACGCTTTACGGCGGCAATGGCGGCGACCGGATGCTTGGCGGCAACGACCATGACGTGCTCTGGGGCGGTGCGGGCGACGACACGATGTGGGGCGGTCCGTCGGGCAACGACATCCTCTACGGCGAGGCGGGCAATGATACGCTTTACGGCGAGGCCGGGCGCGACTGGCTGAACGGCGGGGCCGACAACGACCACCTGATCGGGGCGAACGGCGAGGACACGCTGATCGGCGGGACCGGCAACGACCTGCTGGAAGGCGGCGCGCATGCCGACACGCTTTACGGCGGTGCGGACAACGACACGCTCAGGGGCGATACGGATGCGGACGTGCTTTACGGCGAGGGCGGCGACGACGTGCTCGACGGCGGCGCCGGGAATGACATCCTGACCGGCAATGCGGGGGCGGATGTGTTCGTCTTCGCTGCCGGGTTCGGGCAGGATACGGTTGCCGATTTCGAGGCCGGAACGGACCGCGTCGATCTTCGCGGTGTCGGTGCAATCCTCGACTACCTGGACCTCGTATCGAACCATGTCGCGCAGATCGGGCCGGATATCGTCATCAGTGACGGCGCTGACACGGTTACCCTGCTCGGCATCCCGCTTTCTGCGCTCGGTGCTGGCGACTTCATCTTTTGAACCGGCGCATTCGGGTTTGGCGCGTTGCCATCTCAGGACGCGTCGTTCAGTCGCCGGACACCGTCGTAAAGCGCGAAGTCGTAGAAATGCCGCTCGGCGAGGAATCGCCGCAATTCCGGTGCCTGGAACACGTCCGGATCGAAGTGGTAGCGGCTTGCGTTCTCGGTCACGTCGATCTCCACGCGCTTGCCTGTCATCCGCTCCACCAGATCGCCGAGCTGGTCCTCGGTCGCGACATGCTCGTATTCCCTGAGCCGCTGGACGACCCCGCCGGCCCCCCAGCCCGCCCGCTGGCCAAGCACGTAGTGCGATTGCTGGTTCAGAAAAAGGCCCTGATAGCTGTCCAGATTGGCGATGACGCGCGCGGGGTCGCTGTTGTCGGATGCCCGGATCGTCTCGGAAATCCTGCGGATCGGCTCGGGATGTCCGTTGTAGAAGGCCTCTCCACGATGGAAGATCTCGATCAGCCAGTTGTAGTGCGACGCGATCTGCGCGCCGGGCTCGCGGATCGCGGTGAAAAGGCGCAGCGGCCGTGCCGTTTCGCGCCGGACGGTGCTACGGAACGCATCGACCGGGACATGGCCCGAAAGCCAGTTCATCCGCCCGCAGAGCGGGCCCAGATCCGCCGGCCGGGCGATCACTCCCTCGCAGTGCGCGCGCCCTTCGCCGTACATGCGTGCGAGCAAGGCGTTGACCGTCGATCCGGCCGTTTTCGGCACATGCACATAGAGGATGAGCGGATCGTCAGGTCCCGGGCGATCGGGGATGCGTTCCTCTGCCGCCATGTCAGATCAGGCCCCGCATGAAGGCGGCGCGCTTCCAGCCGAACAGGACCTTGCCGCCATAGGGGCGGTTGAGAAGCTCGCGGCTCAGCACGGCCCCTTCGTCTTTGCCGAGAAGCGAGACGAGCCGCTGCACATCGAGTTCCGAGAACATCCCGCGATACATCCCGTCGAGCTTCACGATCGGCAGGCCCATGCGAAGAAGAAACACCGCGTTCTGGTGGATCTGGCTGCCCTCCATGAAGGTTTCAAGCACGTTGGCGATAGTCATCTGACGCAGGATGTCGCTGTCGAGCGCGCTGTCCGGCGCGAGCATCGTCGAAAGGAATGCGCCGAGATCCTTGCGGGAATTGACGAAGGTCCGCTCTGTCACCGCGTTTCCGCCGACGTCGATCCGTGCCTCGAAGTCGGCATATTCGAGCGCGTTGAGCATGTGGGACTTCATGTAGGTCTCGGCCACGTCGCCAAGGCTCACGCGTTTCCAGTGAACGTGGGTGGAGCTGCGCGCGTTACGCACAGCGAAGTCCAGAAGATCGTCGTCGTCGGTGATCGCCTCAAGCGCGCGGCGGGAATCGTAGAGCGCGGCGAACTCGCTCTCGGAGGAGGCGCATTTCTTCAGCGTTCGCGACAGGCCCATTTCCCCGCGCCGGATGACGACGGGCCGGACGTCGGACAGGCGGAATTTCTGCCAGAAAGCCCGGAGGGCGGGATTGGCGAGGATCGTCCCACCAAGAGCGATGCAGAACGATCCGAGGTGATGTTCGATCTCGTAGTTCTCTGTCGAGCCAAGAACTTCGGGTCCGTCGGCAAGCATCGCCGACAGGAAGGCGGGCAGGCGCGTGCGGTCGAAATAGACGCTGTCATTGACCATCAGCAGCCTTGGGCATGTCTTGTGCCAGCCGCGCTCGAAAAGATGGAGAAAGGCCGACTTGTAACTTCCGAAGTCGCGCCCGAAATTTGGGCGCTCGATATAGCAGTCGATCTTCCCCTGAAGGGCATCCGGCGAATCGAGCCGTCGCGTGTTCACGGCGAGAACGTAGAGCCCGGCCGCCTTGGCGGCGTCGAGCAGCGCGACCACGTCGGGGCGCAGCTTTCCCTTCTCGAACAGCGCGACGAGGAGGATTTTCTCGCCCCGGTAGGGCGTCTCGAACCAGACGCGGCTCCGGCGCCACCGAAGCAACCACCGGCTGATTTCCGATTTCAGATGCAGCAGGCACCATGCGCCGGGATAGAGCGCCGCCATATGCAGTCGCGAAAACAATCGAATCACAGGTGTCCCCTCGGTTCGTTCGGTCGGCGGTGCCGGTAGCGCGACCGTTGCGTTGCATCAACGGGATTAGCAGGCCCGGGCGCGCATTTCCAACGATTGCGCGTCCTTGGGCTTGGCGGCTGGCGGGATAACGCCCGCCGGTAACACCGGGGTGCCGGGAGGCCGGCCAAATCCGGCAACGTTGTTGCAATCCGCGCAGCAATTGCGGCCTTGGGCGGGACTGTCACTTTTTCGACGTCAATTTACTTGTTGATTTGGTTCCGGCCGCGGCTAACGCTACGGTGCGGGTGGGTGGAAGACGCCGTTGAACGGCACATAGTATTCAGGATCATGACATGACGCTTTGGACAGGCTCCACAGGCAACGACCTTTTTCCGGGTGCCACCGGGCTGGACAATACTGGTGCCGACGTGCTGCGGGGCGATCAGGGCGACGATACGATCTTCGGCGGGACCGGCGATGACCGTGTCGTCGGCGGGCTCGACGATGCGCTCTCTCCCAGCGGGAACGACGAGCTCTACGGCGAGGACGGCAACGACATCATGATCGGCGATGACGGCGACGATCTGATCGACGGTGGTGCCGGTATCGACGAGGCTTTCTACGACAAGGCGACCGAGGCGGTGACGGTCGACCTTGTCGCCGGAACGGCGGTGGCGGGCGCCTACGGCACCGATACGCTGGTCGGTATCGAGGGTATTCGCGGTTCGGCCTATGCCGACACGTTCACCGGCGATGGCGCGGACAACTTCTTCCGCGGCTTCTCGGGCGGCGACACGATCAGCGGCGGGGCAGGCAGCGATTGGGTGCTGTACGACCGCGACGTTACGGTCGGCGGCATCTTTGCCGTGACGGTCGACCTCGGTGCCGGCACGGTGATCGACGGGTTTGGCTCGACCGATGTCCTTTCGAGCATCGAGAACGCCCGGGGTTCGTTCGCGAATGACACCATGACCGGCGACGGCGGTGCCAACATCCTTGAAGGGATGGGCGGCGACGACACGATCGCGGCCGGGCTTGGCAATGACACGGTCGATGGTGGCGCAGGCAACGACACGCTGGATGGTGGTCTCGGCACCGATATCGCGTCCTACGCTAGCGCCAGCGAGGCGGTCGTGGTCGATCTCGTCGCCGGGACGGCGGTCGCGGGCGCCTATGGCAGCGATACGCTGACCGGATTCGAGGGCGTGCGCGGTTCGGCCTTTGCCGACAGCCTGACGGGCGACGGCGGGAACAACATCCTTGAGGGCCTCGCCGGTGCGGACACGCTTGCGGGCGGCGCGGGGATCGACTGGGTCTATTACGACGGCGACGCGGCGGCGGGCGGTCTTGGCGGGGTCACGGTGAACCTCAATACCGGGGCCGCGACGGACGGGTTCGGCGCAACCGACACGCTGTCTGGGATCGAGAACCTGCGCGGCACGGCGCAGGGCGACTTGATGATCGGCGACGCGCAGAACAACCGGTTCGAGGGGCTCGACGGGGCCGATACGCTGATCGCCGGTCTTGGCAACGACACGCTGGAAGGCGGCGACGGGTCGGACATGCTCTATCTCGGCGGCGGCAATGACTGGTCGCATGGCGGCGCGGGCGATGACAGCCTCTGGGGCGAAGCGGGCGAC
>JAUIFH010000001.1 GCA_030429495.1 Alphaproteobacteria bacterium
TAATCCGTTAGGTGTGTCACCGACAAGCATGCTTGCCGACGACTGGCATTCATCGTTTACGGCGTGGACTACCAGGGTATCTAATCCTGTTTGCTCCCCACGCTTTCGCACCTCAGCGTCAGTATCGAGCCAGTGAGCCGCCTTCGCCACTGGTGTTCCTCCGAATATCTACGAATTTCACCTCTACACTCGGAATTCCACTCACCTCTCTCGAACTCTAGACTGATAGTTTTAAAGGCAGTTCCAGGGTTGAGCCCTGGGATTTCACCTCTAACTTTCCAATCCGCCTACGTGCGCTTTACGCCCAGTAATTCCGAACAACGCTAGCCCCCTCCGTATTACCGCGGCTGCTGGCACGGAGTTAGCCGGGGCTTCTTCTGCTGGTACCGTCATTATCTTCCCAGCTGAAAGGACTTTACAACCCTAAGGCCTTCATCGTCCACGCGGCATGGCTAGATCAGGGTTTCCCCCATTGTCTAAGATTCCCCACTGCTGCCTCCCGTAGGAGTCTGGGCCGTGTCTCAGTCCCAGTGTTGCTGATCATCCTCTCAAACCAGCTATGGATCGTCGGCTTGGTAGGCCATTACCCCACCAACTACCTAATCCAACGCGGGCTAATCCAAAGGCGATAAATCTTTCCCCCGAAGGGCACATACGGTATTACTCTCAGTTTCCCGAGGCTATTCCGTACCTTTGGGCATATTCCCACGCGTTACTAACCCGTCCGCCGCTAACCCCGAAGGGTTCGCTCGACTTGCATGTGTTAGGCCTGCCGCCAGCGTTCGTTCTGAGCCAGGATCAAACTCTCAAGTTGAAAGCGCCTTACGACGCTAACCTTGACGTTCGAACCTCTGCACATCGTCCCTCCTTGCGGGAGGGATCGTCTCTGTCTGATGTACATCGTTCCAAGGGAACGAAGTCCGTCAAGACAGTGAAGCTGACACTCACATCATCGGGCGAACCCTAGTGAGCCGATATGCAGTAGTTGATCCATCGAAAGGACCAAACCGCCCACATATCTCTTCAGTAACCAGCGATTTCAAAGAGCGTGAGAGACAAAATCAACCGGAAGCGCCACACTTGCTTTGGCGCGCCCGCCTGCATATCTCTCATTTTTTTGTTTCGACTTCCGGGCGTTTCCGCCGTTTCCGTCTGCCGTTGCAGTGTTGTCCGCTTCGGTGAGGGGGTATTTACGGATCGGGGCCGGGGACCGCAAGGGCTTTTTTTGAGAAAGATGACATTTTTTTTGCAGCCCCCGTTTTTCCCTCAAAATCTTGGGGTTAGCGCAACAAAGGCAACAATGGGGCCGGTTTTGGGGCAAGAAGATTGCGGTCCGACGGGCGTTTTCTCCGGCGAACTCCCGTTTTTCCACAGACTCGCCCGCGGAGATCAGGTCTTCGTCGGTCGGCCGAGCGCCTGATTTCCGGCGGGTGTCGATCGGGAATCAAACCTGCCTCACAGGTCGACTTCATGCAACCAATTGATTCTAAATGAATTACAGGCTTCATGCGATCATTTCGGCCGATTCACGGCGCGACTCGCCGCTTTTTCGGAATCGCCCGAACCGCCAGAAGCACCAGAATCGCACCGAGATAGAGGAAGGGTTCGACCGGCCAGGCCTTCACAAGCCATAGGAAGTGAACCGCCCCGGCCAAAGCCGCGACATAGACGAGCCGCTGAAGCTTCTGCCACCGTGCCGCGCCGAGTCGTCCGACGGACCAGTTGTTCGATGTCGCCGCCAGCGGCGCGAGAAGCAGGAGAGCGAGCATTCCGATCGTGATGTAGGGCCGCTTAACGATATCACCCAATGCCTGCTGCCAGCGCAGCCCCATGTCGAGAACGATCCATGCAAGGAAGTGCAGCACTATATAGTAGAAGGCCAGAAGTCCGATCGCCCGCCGGTACCTTTGCAGGTTGATGCCCGCGAACCGGCGCAGCGGCGTTACGCAAAGCGCGGCGATGACCGCCTGTAGTCCCCACAGCCCCAGCCGATGTTCGATCTCCTTCACCGGCTCCACGCCAAGGCCGCCCGACAGACCAAGCCAGAATAACCAGACCGGAAGCATCAATCCAACGGCGTAGACGGACCATGCCGGCACGCGCCGGACGGCCTGATTGATGCGATCGGCAATCGTCATTGCCGGTGGCAGCCGATCCGGAACCGGTTCTCGCCTCACCCGTCAGTAGTCCTTGCTCAGATCCTGCCCTGAATACAGTCCGGCAACATGTTCCTCATAGCCGTTGAACATGAGCGTATCCTGGCGGCCGGCAAACAGCCCGCCGCCGATGCGCCGCTCGCTCGCCTGCGACCAGCGTGGGTGATCCACGTTCGGATTGACGTTGGAGTAGAACCCATATTCGCGCGGGTTCTGCATGTTCCACGTGGTTTCGGGCTGCTTGTCGGTCAGGCTGATCCGCACGATCGACTTGATCGACTTGAATCCGTATTTCCACGGCACCACCAGACGGAGCGGCGCGCCGTTCTGTTTCGGCATCTCCTCGCCATAGAGCCCGGTCGCGAGAATCGCCAGCGGATGCATCGCCTCGTCCAGCCGCAGTCCCTCGCGGTACGGCCAGTCGAGAATCGGCGCACGCTGACCGATCATCTCTTCCGGACGCACCAGCGTTTCGAATGCGACATATTTGGCCGAGGGCTGAACGCCGACCCGGTTCAGAAGATCGGCAAGCGGGAAACCGATCCACGGCACCACCATCGACCAGGCCTCGACGCAGCGGAGCCGGTAGATGCGTTCCTCCAGCGTCACGCCGACAAGAATGTCGTGCAGGTCGTAGTCGCCGGGCATGTCGACCATGCCGTCGATCTCCACCGACCACGGATCTACCGTCAGCTTCTGGGCGTTGACCGACGGCTCCTCCTTGCCGGTTCCGAATTCATAGAAGTTATTGTAGCCGCGGATTTCGTTCAGGTCGTTCGGCGTCTCATCTGTCGAATACTCCGACGTGACGAAATCCATCTTTGCGAACGCCGGTCCGGCCAAGCCGATTGCCGCGGCCCCGGCCAGAACCTGCCGCCGGTTCAGGAAGGCGGATTTGGGCGTCACGTCAGACCATTTCAGATCGGGAATGAAACGATTGGGCATGGGAGTCTCCGGCTGTCACTCGCGGCAAAGCCTAGTACGGCGCGGGCGCTCCGACCAATAAAGCCGTCTCACGACTGCGTTGGCGGATTGTAACGTTTGCGCCTTCAGTAACGGATGCCAAGCTGCCGGTAGACGAAGCTCATCAGCCAGGCGGGGCCGATCAGCAGGAACTGCACGTCCTTGAAGAAGGATGGCTTCCTGCCCTCGATCTTGTGGCCCCAGAACTGGCCAATCCACGCAAGGACGAAAAGCCCCAAGGCCGCCTGCCAGATCGGCAGATCGAAGCTTCGCTCATAGAGCCGTATGAGAAGCACCGCGAATGCCGCGAAGAGGACGAAGCCCAGCGCCAGCGGTGGGGACAACCGTATATAATAGAGAAGCGCCAGAACCAGCACGACGGTCAGCCAGCTCAACCCCGGCACCCCGACCAAAATGCCGGGAACCGGCAGCGCGTGAAGGGCCGCCATAATCGTCCAGACAATAACCGGCACGCAAATCCAGTGGATCGCCTTGTTTGTGTGGTCCTGATGGCTCTCGCCATATTCGGCGAGCAGTTCGTCGATTCGCCTGCCCATCCAGTCCTCCCCGGGGTGCAATACCAGAAAGGGTAAGGTAACGCGCGGCCCGCTACCAAGCGTGACCGCGCGTCAGGTCTTAGTGGACGACGGCCTCTTCCGGCCGTGGACGCGTGGATTTCGAAACGCGTTCACCCACGATCAGCCCGTCACTGCCGGCGCTGACCGTCACGGTGTCGCCGTCCTTGACGTCACCAGCCAGAAGCATCTCGGCCAGCGGGTCCTGAAGATGGCGCTGAATCACCCGCTTCAGGGGACGCGCGCCGAAAACCGGATCGTAGCCTTCCTCGGCCAGCCACTTCTTGGCCGCCTCGTCCATTTCGAGCGCGATCTTGCGGCCGGCCAGACGCTTGACCAGACGGCGAAGCTGGATTTCCACGATGCCGTCCATGTCGTCCCGCGTCAGCCGGTGGAAGATGATCTGGTCATCGAGCCGGTTGAGGAACTCTGGCCGGAAGTGGGCCCTGACCGCATCCATCACATCCCGCCGCGCCTGCCCGCTGTCGGCACCTTCCGGCAACTGGCTCAGCGCCTGCGATCCGAGGTTCGAGGTCAGGACGATCAGCGTCTGCTTGAAGTCGACATGGTGGCCCTGCCCGTCGGTCAGCCGCCCGTCGTCGAGCACCTGCAAGAGGACGTTGAACACATCCGGATGCGCCTTCTCGACCTCATCGAAGAGGACAACCTGATAGGGCCGCCGCCGCACCGCTTCGGTCAGAACGCCGCCTTCGTCATAGCCGACGTAGCCCGGAGGCGCGCCAATCAGACGGGCGACCGAATGCTTCTCCATGAATTCCGACATGTCGATGCGGACCATCGCGTGTTCGTCGTCAAAGAGATATTCGGCGAGCGCCTTGGTCAGCTCGGTCTTGCCGACGCCGGTGGGGCCAAGGAAGAGGAACGAGCCAAGCGGCCGGTTTTCATCCTGAAGCCCGGCACGCGCCCGGCGGACCGCTTTCGACACTGCCTCCACCGCCTCGCGCTGGCCGACGACGCGCTTGCCGAGTTCTTCTTCCATCTTCAGAAGCTTCTCGCGCTCGCCCTCCAGCATCTTCGAGGTCGGAATGCCGGTCCAGCGTTCAACCACCTCGGCGATCTGTTCGGGCCGAACGGCTTCCTCGACCATCAGCGCGTCGTCGTTCGCCTCGGCCTCGGACAGCTGCTTTTCAAGCTGCGGGATGACGCCGTAAGACAGCTCCCCTGCCCGCGCGAGGTTGCCTTCGCGCTTGGCGTGGTCCAGCTCGATCCGCGCGCGGTCCAGCTGTTCCTTCAGCCCGCGGGCCGATTCCAGCTTGTCACGCTCGGCCTGCCACTTCGCCGTCATCTCGGCAGAGCGCTGCTGAAGGTTCGACAGCTCCTTCTCCAGCTTCTCCAGCCGGTCCTTCGACGCGGCATCGTCTTCCTTCTTCAGCGCCTCGGCCTCGATCTGCAATTGCAGTATCTGGCGGTCGAGGGCGTCAAGCTCTTCAGGCTTGGAATCCACTTCCATCCGAAGCCGCGATGCGGCCTCGTCGACAAGGTCGATCGCCTTGTCAGGCAGGAAGCGGTCGGTGATGTAGCGGTGCGATAGGGTCGCCGCGGCGACGAGGGCCGAGTCCGAAATCCGCACGCCGTGGTGCAGTTCGTACTTCTCCTTGATCCCCCGCAGGATCGACACCGTATCCTCGACCGACGGTTCATCGACCAGCACCGGCTGGAACCGCCGGGCAAGGGCCGCGTCCTTCTCGACATACTTGCGGTATTCATCAAGCGTGGTGGCACCGATGCAGTGCAGCTCGCCCCGGGCAAGCGCAGGCTTGATCAGGTTCGCCGCATCCATTGCGCCGTCGGTCTTTCCCGCACCGACCAGCGTGTGCATCTCGTCGATGAAGAGCACGACCTCACCGGCAGCGGCCTCGATCTCCTTCAGAACGGCTTTCAGCCGCTCCTCGAACTCGCCGCGATATTTCGCGCCAGCGATCAGCGCACCCATGTCGAGCGCCATCAGCCGCTTGTTCTTCAAGGATTCGGGCACATCACCATCGACAATGCGCAGGGCGAGGCCTTCGGCAATCGCGGTCTTGCCGACGCCGGGGTCACCGATCAGTACCGGGTTGTTCTTGGTCCGGCGGGACAGCACCTGCATCGCGCGGCGAATTTCCTCATCCCGGCCGATGATAGGGTCGATCTTGCCTTCCTCAGCCGCCTCGGTCAGGTCGCGGGCGTATTTCTTCAGCGCGTCATAGCCTTCCTCGGCACTGGCGCTGTCGGCCGTGCGGCCCTTGCGGATATCATTGATAGCGCCGTTCAGCGCCTGTGCCGTCACCGCGCCTGCGGACAGCGCGTCCTTGGCTTTGGTGTTGACCATGGCGAGCGCCATCAGCATGCGTTCGACGGGCACAAAACTGTCACCCGCCTTCTTCGCAATCTTTTCGGCTTCGTCCAGCACGCGGACCAGCGTGGTATCGACATAGACCTGGCCGTCGCCGCCCGAAACCTTTGGCATCTTGACGATCATCTGGTCGACCGATTCCTGAACACGCTTCGGTTCGCCGCCGGCGCGCTTGATCAGGTTCGCCGAAAGGCCCTGATCGTCATCCATAAGTGCCTTCAGAAGAT
This sequence comes from Alphaproteobacteria bacterium, assembly GCA_030429495.1. GTDB lineage: Bacteria > Pseudomonadota > Alphaproteobacteria > Rhodobacterales > Rhodobacteraceae > Albidovulum. The sequence continues at coordinate 6,275 of JAUIFH010000001.1, forward strand.
GCTCCGGAACCACCCTCTGGTGTCCCTCGCGCATCGCGATGGTCTGTGCGGACTGAAGAAAACCGCGCGACCGCTCCGTGAACTTTTCCATGTTCATCGGGTATCTCCTTCCTTGAAGCCCCCGGTCATCGGCCGCCCGCATTTGGCACGGCTCTATCCGGGTCTTGACAGTGACTTGGCCATCGCGAGGCCGGATTTCAAGAACGGTCGGCCCGCGGAATCCCGGAAACGAAATGGAAAGGAGAATCGCCGTTAATCGCACTTAACGTTAACGGAGGAATCAAGATGGCCCGTCTCACGTCCACGATCCGCATCGTTGCAGATGAGCTGCTTTTCCGGCTGACACCTACGCCGCCGCAGCTTCGGTCTCTGGCCGACGCGATGCGGGGGGCGCCAGCGCCCTACGGGCCGCGCCTGCCGAATCCCTTTGCCCGCCGGTTGCGCTAGGCGGCGGCGGGGTGCGCATCCTGTCCGCCCGCATCACCCGCGCCCGGCGCGTCCGCGCGACCGGGCGAGTCGAGGCAATCGTCGCGCTGACCGTTGATGCGGGCGGCGGCCATGTCCGCGCCCACCTGCATATCGCAGCCCGGGCCGCGGCACCGGGGGCGCCGCCACTACGCGAAAGGCTTCTGGCGGCCGCGAAACTGAAATTCGCCGTGGAAAACATGCGCCGGCCCGCGCCGCGCGACCCGAGGGTTCGGGCCGCTTGACAGGGCCGCTCCGGGACAGCAAGACGGGCCGACCCCCGGAAGGAGTGCGCATGCTGCCCGCTGATGACCGCCTGATCGTTGCCCTCGACGTCCCGAATGCCATTGCCGGTCTGGAACTTGCCCAAAAGCTCGGCGCAGCCGTGAGCTTCTACAAGATCGGGCTTGGCATGCTGACAGGCGGCGGCCTCGCGCTGGCCAACGAACTCAAGCAGGAACACGGCAAGCGCGTCTTTCTGGATATGAAGTTTTTCGATATCGGTGCGACGGTCGAGGCGGCGGTGCGCGGGATCGCGCAATATGACCTGGACTTCCTCACCGTCCACGGCGACCCGCATGTTGTTGCCGCGGCGAAAGAGGGCGCCGCCGGGAAGGACCTGAAGATCCTCGCCGTGACGGTTCTAACTTCGCTTGACCGGACGGATCTGGACGCCTCCATGATCCGGCCGGGCGATCTGTCGGAAATTGTCGCCGAACGGGCCGCCCGGGCGCTCGATGCCGGCGCTGACGGTGTGATCTCCTCCGCTCAAGAAGCTGCTGCGATCCGGGCGCTTCCCGAGGCGAAAGGCAAACTCATTGTCACGCCGGGCATCCGGCCCGCCGGCAGCGCCGCCGATGATCAGAAACGCATCGTGACGCCGGCCCAGGCGATTGCGGACGGCGCAGACCATGTCGTCGTCGGCCGCCCGATCTGGATGGCCCCCGACCCGGCGGCCGCAGCGGCGGCAGTTCTGTCCGAACTGCGCTCGCCTCAGGCGCTCCGCCCCAACCGGTAGAAAGCCCAATCGCCAAAAAAATGGGCGCGCTTCCCGTGATCGGTTCGCGCGCCCTTGTGGTGAGTGGTGGTTCAGTCGGTGGCAGCCGCTGCGGCCGAATCAGCAACCGGCGGGACGGCCGAAAGGTCGCTCTGATCCGTCGTTCCGCCCGCGACCCAGATCGCAAGCGCCAGCAACACGACAACCGCGCCGACCAGGAGCGTGACGCTTCCGATGCCCCGCTCCCGGTGAAGCTTTGCGCCGGCGCGCGACGGATCGAAGGCTGCACGGCCGGGCATATATTGTTCGTAGTCCATGTGTGGCTCCTCTTTCGCAAGGTCCGCCTCTAGGGTCAGGGCAAAATCGCCTTCGCGCCATAAGCGGATATTCTCTGAGCCGAGCCTCGCCGAAACCGCGCCGCACCCTTTGCAGAATTCCGCCTAGATCCGCGAGCGGCCGGGTCTGGACCACCGCATCGGGAAAACTTGATCAAATTCCGGGGAAGGAGTATCCGAGGGCGAAACCGCTATCAGGAGTGCATCATGCAGAACGCCGAGATCGAAGCCCGCCGCCAATCCGCCATGTCGCGCGGCGTCGGTGTGATGACCCAGATCTATGCCGACCGCGCCGAGAATTCGGAAATCTGGGACAAGGAAGGCAATCGCTATATCGACTTCGCGTCGGGCATCGCGGTGCTGAACACCGGCCACCGGCATCCGAAGGTCATCGCGGCGGTCAAGGACCAGATCGACCATTTCACCCATACCTGCCACCAGGTCGTTCCTTATGAAAACTACGTCCGCCTTGCCGAGCGCCTGAACGGCATGGTCCCCGGCGAGGGCGACAAGAAGTCGATCTTCGTCACGACCGGCGCCGAGGCGGTGGAGAACGCGATCAAGATCGCCCGCGCCGCAACCGGGCGGCAGGCTGTCGTCGCCTTCACCGGCGCCTTCCACGGCCGGACCTTCATGGGCATGGCGCTGACCGGCAAGGTCGTCCCCTACAAGGTCGGCTTCGGCGGGATGCCGGCGGATGTGTTCCACGCCCCGTTCCCGGTGCCGCTGCACGGCGTGAGCGTCGACCAGTCGATCGCGGCGCTGGAATATCTCTTCAAGGCCGATGTCGACCCCAAGCGCGTCGCGGCGATCATCCTCGAACCCGTGCAGGGCGAGGGCGGCTTCTACGAGGCCCCGCGCGAATTCATGTCGCGCCTGCGGGAAATCTGCGACACCCACGGCATTCTCCTGATCGCCGACGAGGTGCAGACCGGCTTCGCCCGCACCGGCAAGATGTTCGCGATGGATCATCACGACGTGGCGCCCGACATGACCACGATGGCGAAATCGCTCGCCGGGGGCTTCCCGCTCGCGGCGGTCACGGGCCGGGCCGAGATCATGGACGCGCCGGCACCGGGCGGGCTCGGCGGCACCTATGGCGGCAGCCCGCTGGGTATCGCGGCGGCGAATGCCGTTCTCGACGTGATCGAGGAGGAAGGGCTTTGCGACCGCGCCAACCAGCTTGGCGCGCGGCTGAAGCAGCATCTCGCCTCGCTTCGCGACGACGTGCCGGAGATCGTGGACATCCGCGGGCCGGGCTTCATGAACGCGGTCGAGTTCAATACCAGCGGCAAGCCTTCGGCCGATTTCGCGAACAAGGTGCGGGCAGAGGCGCTCAAGCGCGGACTTCTTCTGCTGACCTGCGGCGTTTATGGCAACGTGATCCGCTTCCTCTCGCCGATCACCATTCAGGACACTGTCTTCACCGAAGCGCTCGGCAAGCTTGAGGAGTCGATCCGCGCGGCGCGGTAGGCCACGGACAAGGATCTGTCTGGAGACGGCCGCCCTTTGGCGGCCGTTTTCGATTCCGCCGCAGAAAACCGACGCGTTACGGCAATGACTCGCAATGAGAACAAAACATGAATATACTCGCATCTCCGCCAGGGTTGCTGCATGTTTGTCGAACTGTCCGCCACATCGAATTTCACCTTCCTCACCGGGGCGTCGCACCCCGAGGAGCTGATGGCCGAGGTCGCTGGCCTCGGCCAGGCCGCGCTTGCCATCGCCGACGGGAATTCCGTGGCAGGCATCGTGCGCGCCCATGTCGAGGCGCGGGAGATCCGGCGTCGCACCGGCACTTCACCACGTCTCATCCCGGCGACGCTAATCCGACTTCGGGACGGGTTCACCGTCACCGCCCTGCCGCACGACCGGGCCGGATGGGGGCGGCTCTGCCGGCTGATCTCGGCCGGACGGCTCAGGGCGCCGAAAGGTGAATGCCACCTGGATTTCGACGATCTTCTGGAATGGGCCGAGGGGATGAGCCTGCTCCTTCACCCGTCTGAAGAAACGGGGCCGCAGTCACAAGGGCCGGGCGGCGGCGCGGGCGCATGGATAACGCAGGCGGAACGGCTGACACGCCGCTTTGGCCGAAAGCACCTCTCGCTGCTGATGGCCCCCCGCTATGACGGCAGCGACAGCGCCCGCTTCGGCCAGCTTTCTGCCCTTGCCGGCCGGCTCGATATTCCGGCCGCCGCTTCCGCCCGGCCGGTCATGCACAAGGCCGCCCGCCGCCCGCTTGCCGATGTGCTGACCGCGATTCGCAGCGGGGTTCGCGTGGACGACCTCGGTCGCGCTGCACTCGTCCATGCAGAACAGCGGCTGAGGTCCGAGGCCGAGATGCTGCGGATATTCAAAGGCCATGAGGCCGCCGTCCACCGCACAGGCGAGATTGCCGGCCGGCTGACCTTCTCGCTCGACGAGTTGCGTTACGAATATCCTTCCGAAATCTGCGCGGGCGAAGAGCCGCCCGCCCGGCTGGCGCGGCTTACACGCGAAGGTCTAAAGTGGCGCTACCCCCAGGGTGTACCCGAAAAGGTCCGCCGAATGGCCGACCACGAACTCGACCTGATCGCCCGGCTGAAATACGAACCCTATTTCCTCACCGTCCGCGATGTCGTGGCCTTCGCCCGCGAAAGCGGAATCCTCTGCCAGGGGCGGGGATCTGCGGCCAATTCCGTCGTCTGCTACGCGCTCGGCGTCACCTCGGTCAGCCCCGAAGTGGGCACGATGGTGTTCGAGCGCTTTGTCTCCGAGGCGCGTGACGAGCCGCCCGATATCGACGTCGATTTCGAACACGAGCGGCGCGAAGAAGTGATCCAGCACATCTACGACAAATACGGCCGCCATCGCGCGGGGCTTTGCGCCACCGTGATCCACTATCGGGGCAAGCGCGCCGTGCGCGAGGTGGGCAAGGCGATGGGCCTGTCCGAAGACACGCTTTCAGCCATGTCGAGCCAGATCTGGGGCTGGGGCGGTGGAGAAGTCACCGTAGAGCGATTGCGCGAAGTCGGCCTCGACCCGACCGACCGGCGGGTCATGCAGACGCTGGCTCTGATCGCCGAGATACAGGGCTTCCCCCGCCATCTCTCGCAGCATGTCGGCGGCTTCATCATGACCGAGGGACGGCTGGACGAGCTTGTGCCGGTCGAGAATGCGACGATGGAGAACCGCACCGTCATCCCCTGGGACAAGGACGATATCGACGCACTCGGCATTCTCAAGGTCGATGTGCTTGGGCTTGGCATGCTGTCGTGCATCCGCAAGGCCTTCGACCTCCTGCAGACCCACCACAACACCCGGTTCACCCTCGCGACGCTGCCGCCCGAGGACCCGGCCGTCTACGACATGCTCTGCGAAGCCGATTCCATCGGCATCTTCCAGGTCGAAAGCCGGGCGCAGATGAACTTCCTGCCCCGGATGAAGCCGAAGAAATTCTACGACCTCGTCATTCAGGTCGCGATCATCCGTCCCGGGCCGATCCAGGGCGACATGGTCCATCCCTTCATCCGGCGGCGGAACGGGATTGAAAGCGTGACCTTCCCGTCGGACGAACTGGGCGCCGTTCTTGAAAAGACGCTCGGGGTGCCGCTTTTTCAGGAACAGGCGATGCAGATCGCCATCATCGGCGCGGGGTTCAGCCCCGAGGAGGCGGACCGGCTGCGCCGTTCGCTCGCCACTTTCAAGAAGCATGGCAATGTCAGCGAGTTTCGCGACCGGTTCATGGCAGGCATGCGCGCGAACAACTATGACGACGACTTCTCGGCCCGCTGCTTTTCCCAGATCGAGGGGTTCGGCAGCTATGGCTTCCCCGAAAGCCATGCGGCGTCCTTCGCGCTGCTCGTCTATGCCTCGGCTTGGCTGAAATATCACCATCCCGGCATCTTCGCCTGCGCGCTTTTGAACTCCCAGCCGATGGGGTTCTATGCCCCCGCCCAGATCGTGCGGGATGCGCGCGATCACGGGGTCACGGCCCTGCCCGTCTGCATCAACGCGAGCGAATGGGACAACCGGATGGAAAAGCTGTCCGACGGCACGCTCGCGCTCAGGCTCGGTTTCCGCCAGATCCGGGGGATATCAAAGGAAGAGGGGGAATGGATCGAAAGGGCGCGCGGCAACGGTTACCGCGCGGTCGAGGATGTCTGGCGCCGCGCCGGGGTCGATGCGCGCGTGCTGACGTTTCTGGCCGAGGCGGACGCCTTTGCCGCCCTCGGCCTTGCCCGGCGCAACGCACTCTGGGCGGCGCGGGCGGTGTCGTCCGCAAAACCTCTGCCACTTTTCGCAGGCGATATGGACGGCGAGGGGATCGTGGAGCCTTCGGTCATCTTCGCCGGGATGAGCGAGGGCGAGCATGTGGTCGAGGATTACGCCGCCCTGCGTCTCACGCTGCGGAGCCATCCGATGGCGCTGCTGCGGCCGCGGCTGACGCCCGGATATGGCAGAGTCTTTCCGCTTCCACTTGGTCCAAATATCCCCGCCGGAGGCATTGAAAGTACTCTTGCGGCGGCAAGGCCGCCGGACCCGTGTGGGGGCGCTGCCCCCACACCCCCGGGATATTTTAACCAAGTGGAAAGCAGAATCGGGAAAAGTGGTTGAGCGGTACAGGCGGGGACGCCGATGACCGTCCAAGTGGAAGGCCCTGCCGCGCATCGCACGGCAGGGTTTTTCATCTCAGCCGCTTGAGGATGTCGAGGTTCGCATAGCCGTCGGGCAAAAGACCCTTCGCCTTCTGGAAGGCGCGGATCGCAGCGATGGTATTGGGCCCGATCTTGCCGTCCACGCCTTGCGTATCGAACCCCGCTCTGGTCAGCCGCTCCTGCAATTCCTGACGCTCGCTCAGCAACAGCGCGCGGTCCTCGCGCGGCCAGTCCGCGCGAATAGGACCCCCGCCACGGATGCGATCGGCAAGATGGCCTACGCCGATCACATAGGCGTCGGCGGTGTTGTAGTGCTCGATGACGTGGAAGTTCTCGAAGATCATGAAGGCCGCGCCATTCGCGCCGGCGGGAAGGAGGATCGAAGCCGGCCCATGATCCGCTACCGGGTGCCCTTCCATATCGCGGATGCCGAGCGCTTCCCACTCGGCGGGCGACTTCCTGATCCGCTCGCCCGTCAGTTCAACGTCGAAGCCCTCGGGCAGCCGGACCTCCGCCCCCCAAGACTGGCCCTTCGTCCAACCGAACCGCGCGAGGTAGGCAGCCGTCGAGGCGAGCGCGTCGGCCGGATCGTCCGACCAGATGTCGCGCTTTCCGTCGCCGGTGAAATCCACCGCGTAGTCGAGATAGGAGGTCGGGATGAACTGCGTATGCCCCATCGCGCCCGCCCAGCTTCCGGTCATCGCGCGGGGTGCGACATCGCCCGCTTGCACGATCTTAAGCGCCGCGATCAGCTGACCTTCGAAGAACGCCCCCCGCCGCCCGTCATAGGCAAGTGTCGCCAGCGCCTCGATCAGAGGGGTGTTGCCGCGATAGGTTCCATACGCGCTCTCAAGCCCCCAGATTGCGACGACGATCTCCTTTTCGACGCCGTAGCGGGCCTCGATCCGCTCCAGAATCGCGAGGTTTGCGCCAAGAGCTGCCTTGCCGTTGGAAACCCGGTCGGCAGACACGGCCGTGTCGAGATAGTCCCAGATCGTCTTTGTGAACTCGCTTTGATTGCGGTCTTTCTGGATCACCGAGGTGTTGTAGCCGATTCCGCTGAACGCCCGCTCGAAGACCTCAGCGCGGATGCCCTGCGCCTCGGCCCGGCTGCGGAAGCCCGCGATCCACCGGTCGAAGCCGGCATTCGCGGTCACCGGCACCAGCACCTCGGGTCCACTCATGATCCTGTCCTGTTTCTGGGAGAAAGGCACCGAAACCCCGGCGGCCATTGCCGCCAGCGGAAGGAATGCCACGATTGCCGCCAATCCGACCTGTTTCACCGTCTCTGCCCGCCTGCTTTTCTTCTTTGCGCAGAGTGTAGCGCGGCTTGCCGGTTCAGGAAAGCGCGGCTTGTGGCGGTTGGCGGCAGGCCGCTACTTGCGGCGCCGTTCGACCCGGCGCCGGGTCTTGCCAGATTTCGGGCGTGTCTGACCGGGCCGGCGCGCCGAGGGTTTGCCGCGCCGGGCCGATGCACCGGCCGGCATCGCGCGGCCCTCGATCTCCAGCAGTTCCAGCATAAGCCCACCGGTCATTGGCACCGCCTCCGCCAGCCTGACGGTCACCCGCTGGCCGATGCCGATCTCGGTTCCCGTGTCGGCGCCCATCAGGGTCTGGGCCTTCGGATCGTAGTGGAAGAATTCGCGCCCCAAGGTGCGGATCGGGATCATGCCGTCTGCTCCGGTCTCGTCGAGCTTCACGAACAGCCCGAACCGGGCGATGCCGCTGACCCGGCCGGTGAACTCATTGCCGACCCGCTCGGAAAGATAGGCGGCAAGGTAGCGGTCCGTGGTGTCGCGTTCGGCGGCCATCGAGCGGCGCTCTGTATCGGAGATGTGCTTGGCTGTCTCCTCCAGCATCTCGATGTCCTGAGGCGACAGCCCATCCTCGCCCCAGCCATGACCGAGGATCAGCGCCCGATGCACGATCAGGTCGGAATAGCGCCGGATCGGCGAGGTGAAATGCGCATAGCTTTTCAGGGCGAGGCCGAAATGGCCGAAATTCTCGGCGTGGTAGTAAGCCTGCATCATCGAGCGGAGCGTGGTGATGTTCAGAAGCTCATCGAAATCCGTACCCTCGGCCTGCGACAGAAGCCGGTTCAGATGCTCCGTCTTCAGCACCTGCCCCTTGGCGAGCGTGAAGCCCGATGCCTCCGCCACGTCGCGCAGCGCGTCGAGCTTGTCGGGCGACGGCTCCTCGTGCACACGGAAGAGAAGCGGGCGGCGCAGGCGGATCAGCTCCTCGGCCGCCGCGACATTGGCTAGGATCATGAATTCCTCGATCAGACGGTGCGCGTCGAGGCGCTCGCGTAGGGCCACGGACAAAACCTCGCCCTCTTCGCTCAGAACGATCTTGCGTTCCGGCAGATCGAGGTCGAGCGGCTGGCGCATGGCCCGGGCTGTCTTCGTCGCCTCATAAGCCGCGTAGAGCGGTTGGATTACCTCCTCCAGAAGCGTCGCGCAGCGCTCGTTCGGGCGGCCGTCCTGCGCTTCCTGCACCTCGGTGTAGTTGAGGCTGGCCACCGACTTGATCATTGCCCGCGTGAAGCGGTGCGAGACCTTGCGGCCCTTCGCGTCAAGCTTCATCCAGACCGCGAGCACGGCGCGCGGCACGCCTTCGTGCAGGGAACACAAGTCGCCCGACAGACGATCCGGCAGCATCGGCACGACACGATCCGGGAAATATGTCGAATTGCCCCGGTGCCGCGCCTCGCGGTCAAGCGCCGAGCCCGGCGTGACGTAGTGGGCCACATCGGCGATGGCGACCCAGACTATGTGGCCGCCCACGTTCTTCGGGTCCTCGTCAGAATGGGCATAGCAGGCGTCGTCGTGGTCGCGGGCATCCGCCGGGTCGATCGTGACGAAGGGCAGGTGGCGCAGGTCCTCCCGCTTGCCGAGCGGCGCGGGCTTCATCCGGTCTGCTTCCTCGATCACCGCATCGGGGAAATCGTCGGGAATGCCGTGCTGATGGATGGCGATCAGCGACACCGCCTTCGGCGCGGACGGATCGCCGAGCCGGGCGGTGATGCGCGCCTTCGGCAGGCCCATCCGACCCTTCGGCCCGGCCTGCTCGGCCTCGACCAGTTCGCCGTCCTTCGCGCCTTGTGTGGCATCGCCGGCGACCAGCCATTCCTTCTCGGACCCCTTGTCGATGGGCAGGATGTGCCCGCCCTCCGTCGCCTTGCGAAAGATACCGATGACCTTGTGAGGGTTCGCCCCGATCTTGCGGATCAGGCGTGCGTCATACTGATAGTCCTCGCCCCTCACCTCGTTCACCCGGGCAAGAATGCGGTCGCCCTCGGTCACCGGGGCGTCGGCCTTGCGCGGCTGGAACAGAACGCGCGGCTCCGGCCCCTCGCCCTGCCATTCCATCGGCCTTGCGAACTGGTCGCCGTTCCGGTCGGGCGGCAGGATCGTTAGGATCGTGACGGGCGGCAGCTTTTCGGGGTCGCGGTAGGACTTGCGGCGGCGCTCCAGCGTGCCTTCGGCCTCAAGCTCCTTCAGAAGCCGCTTCAACTCGATCCGGTCGGCGCCCTTGATGCCGAACGCCTTCGCGATATCGCGCTTGGCCGCCATGCCGGGATTGTCTGCGATCCAGTCGAGGATTTCGGTCTTGGAAGGTATGCGCGCCATGAGCGTGACGTAGCACGGGCAAGGGGTGCCGTCATGCGGAAAGCAATCGCCCCACGCTCAGGCAAAGTACTCGCTCAGGATGCGGGCATAGATCGCCTTCAACTGGCCGATCTGCGTCACCTCGACCCGTTCGTCGACCTGGTGCATGGTTTGACCGACAAGACCGAACTCGACGACCGGGCAGTGATCCTTGACAAAACGCGCATCCGACGTACCGCCCGATGTCGAGAGCGCCGGTGTCACCCCGGTCTCGGCTTCGACCGAAGCCGCCACCATTCGAACGAAATCGCCCGGCGGCGTCAGGAAGCTTTCGCCCGAGACATCCACATCGAGGACGAAATTCACACCGGTTTCGGATTGAACTGCCAGCGCATGCTCCCGAAGCCGGGCCGTGAGGGTTTCAGACGTATGGGCGTCGTTGAACCGGATGTTGACCCGTGCGACCGCCCGGGCCGGGATGACATTGGTCGCAGTATTCCCGGTGTCGATCGTTGTGATGGCGAGCGTGGAGGCATCGAAATGATCCGTCCCTTCATCCAGCGGCTCTGAGGCCAGCCGGTCCATCAGGCGCACCAGCGCATGCAAGGGGTTCTTTGCCCGGTGCGGATAGGCGGAATGGCCCTGTATGCCCTCGGCAGTGAATGTCACCGACATTGAACCACGCCGACCGATCTTCATCATCTCGCCCATCCGTTCAGGGCAAGTCGGCTCTCCTACCAGACAGACCGACATTGCTTCGCCCCGCTCTGCCATCCAGTCCAATAGCGCAAGCGTTCCGTCCTTGCCGGGTCCCTCCTCGTCGCCCGTTATGGTCAGGACGATCGCGCCGTCGGGCGGCGTTTCGCGTACGAAATCCACGGCGGCCGCGGCAAAGGCCGCGACGCCCGATTTCATGTCGGCGGCCCCCCGCCCCCAGAGCCAACCGCCGGAGATCTCGCCACCAAACGGGTCACGCGTCCATGCCGCCTCGTCGCCGACGGGGACCACATCGGTATGTCCGTTGAAGCCGAAGGTGCGGTTCGCACCCTTGCGCCCCCAGCGTGCGAAGAGGTTCGGCGTGCCGTTCCTGTCAACGCGTTGGCACTCGAAACCCGCGCCCGAAAGGAGCCGGTCGAGAATCTCCAGCGCGCCGGCCTCCTTGGGCGTGACAGAGGGGCAGCGGATCAGTTCGGCGGTCAGGCCGACCGGATCGACAGTGTGGTTCACGCTGATGTCTCCTTCTCGCTCAGACCCAGCGATACCGCCTATGACCGCTGGCTTCAATCGGCGGACTGTTGCCGACGCGCCACCGGGCCGAATCACGGAATTTTCGGCCTTCGAAAAAGGTTAACAAGTTGATTCTGGTCATACATAGTTCCCTCATAAGAAGAGACCCGAGGCAGGGCAAACGCGACCGGAGCAAAAAATTGCCCGGATCGAGCACAGGTATGAACGAGAGGCGGGAAGCCTCCGACCAGCGTTTGCGCTGTCTCCCAAGGTCAGGAGGCAGGCATGGCGACCGGAGCAGAGCTTGGGTACAATATCAATGCGTCCGCGCTGCAGATGGCGAACGCGATCTTCGGCAACGGCGTCACGGTCGTCGGCGCCTCGTATCAGGGCGACTTCCGGTCGTCGGCGATCTATTCGAACGGTGACGCGTTGTCGCCCTTCGCCACGCCCGGCGATACCGGGGTCATTCTGTCAACCGGCGACGCAAGAAGCTTCACCCAGTCCTCGGGCGATCCCAACCGGTCGTCGAGCACGTCGACCAACACCAGCGGCATCAACAACGATCCGCTGTTCAACGCACTGGCCGGCACCCGCACCTATGACGCATCCATCCTCAACGTCGATTTCATCCCGACGGGCGACGTGATGACGATGCAGTTCACCTTCTCGTCCGAGGAATTCCCGGAATACGCGGCATCGCAATACAACGACATGGTCGGTGTCTGGGTGAACGGCACCCATGTCCCGTTCGTTGTCGGCACCGGAAATCCAGGCGTCGGCAACATCAACAACAACGGCGGAAACGTCCTCATCGACAATACCGGCGACGCCTACAACACCGAGATGGACGGCTTCACCCTGACGATGTCGCTGACGATCCCCGTCAACGCCGGCGTCGTGAACTCGATCCGTATCGGCATCGCGGATGTCGCCGATTCTAGCTACGATTCGAACCTCCTCATCGCCGGAAATTCTGTCCAGACTCGTCTTATCGCGGTGCCGGATACGGACACGTTCTACGTCAACCAGACCAAGACGCTCGATGTTCTGGACAATGACCTGAACTTCACCGGCGGTTCGCTGACGATCACTCATATCAACGGCGTCGCGGTCACCGCCGGACAAACCGTCGTGCTGCCCTCCGGCGACAGCGTCACGCTCAATGCCGACGGAACGCTCACCGTCCAGACGGACGCCGATGCGGATGTGTTCCACTTCACCTACGGCGTGCAAAGTTCGACCGGCCAGACCGATGTCGGGATGGTCACCGTCGCGACGATCCCCTGTTTCGTCGCAGGCACCCTGATCACGACACCAACGGGTGACGTCCCGGTGGAACGTCTTCGGGCTGGCGATCTCGTCATGACCCATGACGACGGCCCGCAACCGTTGCGCTGGATCGGCCGCCGGGCGGTTTCGGCTGAGGGCAGCTTTGCCCCGATCCGTATCCGCGCCGGAACGTTCGGCGCCCACGACACGCTTCTGGTCTCGCCGCAGCACCGGATTCTCGTCCGCGACAGTCTGGCCGAGCTTCTGTTCGGCGAGGCCGAGGTTCTGGTCGCGGCCAAGGACCTCGTCAATCACCGCACGGTCGAGGTCGTCGCCGGCGGGACGGTCGAGTATGTGCATCTGCTGTTCGACCGGCATCAGGTCGTCTATTCCGCCGGGCTTGCCACGGAAAGCTACCTGCCCGGACCGCAAACGAAAGACAGTTTCGAAGAGGATCTCATGACCGAGATATGCACCCTGTTCCCGGATCTCGACCCGGCGACGGGGTCGGGCTACAGCCCGGCGGCGCGGCGCGCCCTGAAGGCCTACGAGGCGCGGGTTCTCATGGCGCAGGGGGCCGCGGCATGAGCTGGCGGGCACTTCGCGACACGGGCGGTGCGACTCACGTTCCGGGGGGCGCCGGCCTGCCGGAGCATCTCGGCTGGGGCACCCTGGTGATGGAGATCAACCTCGGTCTGTTCGGACGGTCGGACGGACCGCTGATCCGGCTGTCGCCGCGCCGTGAACCGCACCGCACCTTCGTGCTGGAGCGCGGGGCCGGCGGCCGGCTTCAGCTGCTTCGCCGGCACGGCGCGGACGTCACCCACCTGTCGATCGGCCTGGGACGAGAGCCGTTTTCGGGCACCTTGCGCCTGACCTATCACTGGGACCACCATCGCGGACGCAGCCTTCTGACGGCCGAACATCTGTCCAAGGGCACGATCCGCCAGAACGAAAGCCCCGCAGCGCTCCCCCTTCTGGGCGAGGAGATTGCCGCACTGTTCGCAGCCGCCGGCGAAAGCCGCCTGCATCCCTCGATCGACTGGATCGGACTTGCCGACCACTGGCAAACGGTCGGTCCGACGCCCGGCCTTTCCGGCGACACGCCCATAGACACGCCCGACGGCGCACGTGCCGTCCGTGACCTGCGTGCGGGCGATCACGTATCCACCACCGACGGCGATATCGTCGAAGTGCTCTGGCAGGGGCGCGTCTCGGTCCCGACCCTTGGAAGCTTCCGGCCGGTGCGCCTCTTGGCCCCGTATTTCGGGCTAAGGCACGATATGATCATGCTGCCGGGCCAGCGCATTGCCCTGTCGGGCGCCGATGTCGAATACCATTCCGGCGAGGAAGAGGTTCTGATGGAAGCCCGTCACCTCGCCAACGGGCAGACCGCCATCTGGGAGCCAGAGGCGCAGATCGTCGCCTGTCACGGTCTGCTTTTCGACCGGCACGCGCTGATCCGCGCCAACGGCATCTGGACCGAAAGCCTCTATCTTGGCCGCATCGCCGCGAATTCAGACCTCGCGGGTTCAACCGCGCCCGGGGCGTTGTCTGAAGCTGGCCGGCTGCCCATGCACGCTGCGCCGGCAAGGCGTGAGCTTCTGGATTTCGAGGCGCTCGCCCTGATGCTTGCACTGCTGAACAACCGCGCCCCGGTCGCGGCCTGACTTTAGTAGTCGTGTACGTGCTCAAGACGGTCGGCGCTGGCCGCCAGACCGCGCAGGGTGTCGCCAAGCCGGGCGACCGGGATCAGCAGCAGGTGCCGGAAGTCGCCCGTTCCCTGCCGTGCCATCGAGGCAAGTGCTCCGTCACGGATCGGATCGGATGACAGGACGGTCAGAAGGATGTCGTCGTTTCCGGCGATCTCGACCAGATCGGCCCCCTGCCCCGCCAGGGACTGAAGAATCTCCGTATAGGCACGGTAGCGATCCGTCTCGATCTCAATCCCGTCCGGGCGCTCGGCGATGAGTGTGACGCCGGGCAAGGCGGCCAGGTCCTCCGGTGAAATCCCCGCGACGATGCTGCGCAACCGCAGCTCATCATGACCGACACCTTCGACGGCCGCACCGATGACGCGCGCATAGGCTGCTTTGACCCGGTATTCGATACCAAGCGCGATCGCCCGCTCGCGGTCGCGGAGGACACTCGTCCTTGCCACCCGCACGGCCTCCGCGTCGGCGGTGAAATCCCAGCGATACCACGGCACCTGCGACAGAAACGCCGCGTAGTCCGCTGCCTGTTGTGCCGACAATCTGTCCAGCGGCGCGTGGCCGGTGCCGCGTATCCATGTTGCGACACGGCCGAGGGTTTCCTCATAGACCGCCTTCGCCAGCATCTCGGCGGTGAAGCTGACCCCGATCGTATAGACCATCTGCTTGGTCTCTCCGGGGAAACCGCCATGCGCGCCCGAGGCACGTGACAGATCGCAGAGCGATGACCAGAACCCGGCAACGGACGCAAGGAACCCGAAATCATGCGGGTCGCCGGTTTCGATGACGGCGGCATAATCCTCATAGGCGTGAACGATGTGCCATTCCGGATAGGTCAGAAGCGTCCGCGCCTCGGGCCTTTGCCAAGCAGGATCGGTGATGAGCGGCGCGTAGGCTTGCCCGGCCGGTTCGCCCCGGCAGGACGTTTCGATCCAGAGAACCGGCGCGGCCAGCACGACCACCAGCGCGATAACGGCAAGGCCCCCCCGCTTGAACCAGCGCCAGACGATCCGCATCATGCGCGCCGGAATTTCAGACCGGACAGGAAGGCAACCGAACCGAGCAGCAGATGCGGCGCGTTGGCGGCGATCTTGAAGCCGAGGTCCAGATCCTGCACGCCCCAGCGCCAGATTCCAAGGTCGAGGTAGCCGGAGCCGGTAGCAAGCCCAAGAAGCCCATCGCCCAGATAGAGTCCGCCGAAAACGATCAGGAAGAACACGGCCGCCCGCCGCGACAGAACCGCCCCGAGAAAAGCCCAGAGCGCCGAGCCGAGATGCAGCAGGTCATCAGCGATATCCAGTTCGAACACCCCGCAGACCCGCCCCTGCTCGTCCTGAAGTCCGGGAATGTAGTTGGCCCCCGCGACGATGGCGAGGATCACGAAGTAGCCCAGCGCGATCTTCTGAGGAGTCGTCATAGCGTTCCCATATACTTGTCCCAAAGGGCGTTGCGCAGTGTCAGACCGGGATCGGCGGCCCGCTTGACCCCGATGAAATCGCGCGCGCGCGCGTAGCTTGCCGAGAACTGGTCAAGGCGCGCGTGAAGGCGGTAGGGCAAGTAGTAAGCACCGCCCAGCGCGATGACCCGGTCGATCAGCAATTCCGTCATGCGGGCCATGTCGGCCTCTGCCCGTGCGGACATCTCCTGGCTGAACAGCATCACCGCGGCGATCCGCGGACCGGGTGCGAAGGCCAGAAGACTGTCGCGATCGGGTTCAAGCCAGCGTAGCGTGACGTTCAGAAGCTCCTGATAAGAGCCGGGGATAATCTCGCGGCACGCGGCGAGGAAGTCGGCGAAACGCTCGGGCGGCACGAAGTATTCGTGCAGGATGTCCGTCCGCGTCGGGTCACGGTCATCAAGCGTGACGACCGGTTCATTCAGCAGCGTGTTGCGCGTGACCGCCCCGCCGGCAATGCGCGGGCCAAGATCGGTTTCCGTCCACCAGCGCCAGCGCTTGATGCGTTCGCGGCCAAGCTGCGCGCGGAAGATGTTCCGCGATGCGTTGGAGATGAAGCCCGAGGTTCCGGCTGCGGGCAGGTCGCCCTGATCTGCCGCAGGCCGATACGTAATCATCAGCACGTCCTCGAAGAACCGGGAACGATCCACGTTCAATCGGCCATAGGCCATGTTGACCGCACCGTCCTTCACCGCCGCCGCGAAGGCCGGGCCGAAAGCAACGCCGGGCATTTCGGCAAATGTCGGCTCCAGCCGGACATTCGGAACCATCTCCACTTCCAGCTCGGTCAGAAGGCCAATAAGCCCGTAACCCCCCATCGCGGCACTGAACAGATCGGCGTTCTCGTCGCGCGAAGCACGCACCAGCGCGCCGTCGGCCATCACCATCGTCACGGCGCGGACGGTCGATCCCATCGGGCCAAGCGGCGCGGGCCAGCCATGCGCGTTCACCGAGAATGTCGCGGCCACACCGAAGTCGTGGTTCGACTGCATGACCTTCGGCGAATACCCGATCGGGTCGAGTGCCGCGATCACCTCGGACCAGCGCGCGCCGGCATGAACACGGTAGGTTCCAGCGGCGGTGTCAGGTTCAACCATCGCGTTGCGGAAAGTGACGGCGTGGCCACCTCGCGGAATCGCCTGCCCACCCATCGAATGCCGCGCGGCACCGATACTGACCGGGCGCCGCGCACTGGCGGCTTCCTTCAGCTCGGCGCGAAGCCGCGAAACCAGCGCCTCGCCCGGATCGCCATCCATGACCACATGGCGGTGAATGGGCGTCTCGGACAGCAGGGAAGCATCGTTGAGAACCGTCGCTGCGTCTGAAGGTTCGATCACCCCGGCGCCGTCGAGCACGGGAAGCCGCGAGACGAGTTCTTTCGTCGCAATCCCGCCAAGCACCGCGCCGCCCAACAGAAGCGCTCCACGCCGCGTCAGTCCCGCCATCCGGATCTCCTCAGCTCGACGTCAGAAAGGGCACATTCCAGACAGTTGGGGCGCGGGCGTCCGGCCGCACAGTCGGGAATTCCCGACCCCGGCGGCGCGTTACGTCACGTTCCGGGTCCGTCACAGATCGAATGTCGCAAAAACCGGCGCATGGTCCGAAGGCTGTTCCCAGCCGCGCGCGGCCCGCAGGACGCGGCTGCCATGGCCCGCATTCGCGATGTCCGGCGTCGCCCAGACGTGGTCGAGGCGACGGCCCTTGTCGGCCGCGTCCCAGTCGGGCGAGCGATAGGACCACCAGCTATAGAGCAATCCGTCCGGGATATCCTTGCGGGTCACGTCCATCCAGTTCCCTGCCTCCATCGCCTGGCCGAGATGTTCGACCTCTACCGGCGTGTGGCTGACGATCTTGAGAAGCTGCTTATGGGACCAGACATCATCCTCGCGCGGCGCGATGTTCAGGTCGCCGACAAGGATCGCCTTTTCCGGCCGCTCGGCACGCGCCCAGTCACGCATGGCCGCAACATAGTCGAGCTTCTGGCCGAATTTCACATTCGCTTCCCGGTCGGGGATATCGCCACCGGCGGGAACGTAGAAGTTGTGGATGGTAACCCCGTTCTCCAGCCGCCCGGCGATATGGCGGGCATGCCCGAGATCGACAAAGTCGTGCGCCCCGACTTCGGTCAGCGGCAGTTTCGACAGGATCGCGACGCCGTTGTATCCCTTCTGGCCCCGCGCGACCATGTGGGTGTAGCCAAGCGCGTGAAACCCCTCGACCGGGATCTTCTCGACCGGCGACTTGCACTCCTGAAGGCAAAGGATGTCCGGCGCCTCTTCCCGCATCAGTTTCTGGACCAGCCCTTCGCGCAGTCGGACGGAGTTGATGTTCCAGGTAGCGATGGTGAATGACATGACGGTATCCTTTTTCAGCCGGCGCAGGCTATTCGCGGCGCTCCGGATATTCCAGTGCCGAAACGGCCGCGGTTCAGCCCCGCCCAGAGGTTCCGGCTTGAGCCAGGGCCGCTACCATGCGACACGATAGCGAGTGTCATTGCCGAAAGTCCTGCCCATGCGCGCCCTGCTTGCCATTCTTTTCGCCGCCCTGCTTGCGTTTCCCGCCGCTGCGCGGCCCCTGTCCCCGGCAGAAGCCGACGCGCTGGGCAAATCGGTCGAACGGTATCTTTCCGCGATCGGGCGCGCAGACGCGCCCGCCATTGTCGAAGCGCTGCCCCCGCGTATCCTCTACGTCTTTGCTGGCGCCACCGGGGTCGAGGCGGGCAAGCTGGAAAAGACGCTGGTCGAACAGACCAAGGCGCTGATGAAGGGAACCAAGTTCCGCGACCTTGGCGCGAACCGGTCCGCACTCGATGTGCAGGAAGCGCAGCTTGCAGGCGGCGGTCAGGTCCTCTGGACCCTGGTTCCCACCACCTTCACGACCGAGGCGAAGGGCAAGCGGACGCGCCACGACCAGCCGCTTCTCGCCCTGCGGGAAAAGGAGACGTGGTACTTTCTCCGCATCGACGGGCCGCAGCAACGGCAGCTCGCCGCGCTCGCCTATCCGTTTCTGTCCGACGTGGAATTCCCGGCCGCCTCGACCGCGCCCGCACAGTGACTCTGCTTCAGGTGGCGCCCGCGCCTTCCCTACGCGAAAAAAAGGCCGGGCACTAAGCCCGGCCAGTCCAACAGGGAGGATATCGCGCCATTACCCCGACGCGATCAGGGGACTCAATCACTCAAGCAACCAGACGATAGCCGCCGGATTCGGTCACAAGAAGGCGGGCATTTGACGGATCTGGTTCTATTTTCTGGCGGAGACGGTAGATATGCGTCTCCAGCGTGTGGGTCGTAACGCCGGCATTGTAGCCCCAGACCTCGTGCAGAAGAACGTCGCGGGCAACCACGCCTTCGGTCGCGCGATACAGGAATTTCAGGATGTTGGTTTCCTTTTCGGTGAGACGGATCTTCCGGTCCCTCTCGTCGATCAACATCTTCATCGCCGGCTTGAACGTGTATGGCCCAAGCTGGAATACGGCATCCTCTGACTGTTCATGCGTCCGCAACTGCGCCCGAATTCGGGCAAGAAGGACGGGAAACTTGAACGGCTTCGTCACATAGTCATTCGCGCCGGCATCCAGCCCGAGAATCGTGTCGGCATCGCCGTCCTGGCCAGTCAGCATCATGATCGGGCATTTCACGCCCTGCTTGCGCATCCGCTTGCACAGCTCGCGGCCGTCGGTGTCGGGAAGGCCGACGTCGAGGATCACCAGATCGAAGATGCCTTCCTTGACCTTCTCGATACCCTCCTGACCGCTCGCAGCCTCGAACACGTCGAAATCCTCGGTCAGGACAAGCTGTTCTGCGAGGGCTTCGCGCAGATCGTCGTCATCGTCGACGAGCAGGATTTTCTTCAGATTGGCCATCGGCTTGCCTCCTTGTTGAACCATGAATGGGGACGCATGTCCGGTTCGACAAGCCATGCCAGCACAAAATCACGCGGACGTGTCGCCGGGCCGAGAATTGTTTCAATTTCCTGCAGGCGCGACTATCTAGGACGTGGAAACTGCCCCCGGATGCAACATGCCGCTAGGACCGGATATCGCCGAACGCCTGAACCGTGCCCGCGCCGACCTGCGCATGGGCGTGCCCGTCGTGCTGAGCGCCGGTGGCCGCGCTGTGATCGCACTCTCGGCGGAGGCGCTCGACCCCGCCCGGTTCGCGGCCCTGCGCGCAATGGGGCCGATGACACTTGCCGTTACTGCGCGGCGGGCTGAAACCCTGAAAGCCCGCGCCTATGACGGCGATCTTGCGCGCCTTGATGTTCCCGACGATGCGACACCGGCCTGGATTACCGCAGCGGCCGATCCGGCCGACGATCTCCGCTCGCCGATGAAGGGGCCTTTCCAGTCGGTCCGCGACGGCGACGCAACGCTCCACCGCGCGGCGATCAGGCTTGCGAAATCCGCGCGCCTCTTGCCGGCGGCACTGCTTGTCGACCTGCCGGACGCCGCCGGCCTCGCCGCATCCGAGGGGCTGACCCATATTGACTGGACGGTTGCCGCACCGGAAATGGAGCGCGCGAGCGCGCTTCATCCGGTCATCGCAGCACGCCTGCCGATGGAGGCCGCGGAAGCCGGCCGGCTGCATGTCTTCCGCCCGGATGACGGGGGCGAGGAGCACTACGCGATCGAGATCGGCCAACCGCCGCGCGACCGACCGGTGCTCGCCCGGCTTCATTCCGCCTGTTTCACGGGCGATCTCCTTGGCAGCCTCAAATGCGATTGCGGCCCGCAACTGCGCGCCGCGCTGGCGCAGATGGGGGCCGAGGGCAGTGGTGTCCTGCTTTATCTGAATCAGGAGGGCCGTGGCATCGGGCTGGCCAACAAGATGCGCGCCTATTCGCTTCAGGATCAGGGCTTCGACACGGTCGAGGCCAATCACCGCCTCGGCTTCGAGGATGATGAACGCGATTTCCGCATCGGCGCGTCGCTTCTGAAGCGTCTCGGCTTCTCCGGGGTCAGGCTTCTGACCAACAATCCGGCGAAGATCCGGATGATGGAGGCGAACGGGATCGCCGTGATCGAACGCGTGCCGCTCAAGGTCGGCCAGACCCGCCACAATGAGGCCTACCTCGCGACCAAGGCGCGGAAATCCGGGCACCTGCTGTGACGCCCGCGGATATTGTCGTTACCCCGTCGGGCATACGGTTCATGGGCCGCACCCTGCCCTGTTCGCTGGGCCGCACCGGCGTCACCGACAACAAGCGGGAAGGCGACGGCGCGACCCCGTCCGGCATCCATCACGTGATCGGGCTGCTGTACCGCGCCGACCGCGTGTCGGCCAACGCGCTGCCCGCTTGGGCACGGCCGATCGGGCTTGAGGATCGCTGGTGCGACGCTTCCGGCCACCCGGACTACAATCACCTGACGCGGCGGCCCTTCGGCAAAAGCGCAGAGCGTCTTCGCCGGGCGGATCCGCTTTACGACATCATCCTTCCGCTCGACTGGAACTGGCCGGACGCGGTGCCCGGGAAGGGTTCTGCGATCTTCATCCACCAGTGGCGCCGGCCCGGATATCCGACCGCCGGCTGCCTTGCCTTCGCGCGGTCCGACCTTTTCTTCGTCGCCCGGAACGCCGCGCCCGGAACGCGTGTGATCGTCCCGACGCACATCTGAAGTCAAACCGATTAAATGGGTCCGCGGGACGTGCCCGCAGCGCTATCCGTAGTCGCGCGCACCGAAAATCGCAGAACCGACCCGCACATGAGTCGCGCCGGCAGCAATCGCCTGTTCGAAGTCCGCGCTCATGCCCATCGACAGCCCCGCCAGCCCGTTGCGCGCGGCCATGTCAGCGAGCACCGCGAAATGCGGCTTCGGATCGGCATCCTCCGGCGGGATGCACATCAGCCCCGACAGGCCAAGTCCCATTGCCCGGCACTCGGCGATGAAGGCATCCGCATCGCGCGGTAGCACGCCGGCCTTCTGCGGCTCCTCGCCGGTATTCACCTGAACGAACAGTTCCGGACAGCGGCCGTGTTCCGCCACCAGCCGGGCGAGCTTTGTCGCGAGCGACATCCGGTCAAGCGTGTGGATCGCGTCGAACAGCTCCAGTGCGGACTTCACCTTGTTCGACTGCAACGGCCCGATCATGTGCAGCGACACACCCGGAAAGCGGTCCCTCAGCGCGGGCCATTTGCCAGCCGCCTCCTGCACGTAATTCTCGCCGAAAACGCGGTGGCCCTGCTCCAGAACCGCCTCAACCCTGCCGAGCGGCTGGACCTTCGATACCGCGATCAGTGTCACCGATCCGGGCGCACGCCCCGCTTCCCTCTCGGCCGCACGTATCCGCGCCGCGATGTCAGTCAGTGACATGCCCACCTTCCCGCAGCGCGTCGAGCATCGGCTGCAGATCCTTCTCGTACTGCTTCCATAGCTGGACCGACCCCTTGGAGATCGGCTGACGAGCCTGGAACACCGACAGGGTCTCGATCTTGCGCTTGTTCTCGTGGAAGCTCAGGCAGGCATCCTCCCATTCAAGCCCGCAGGCCGCGATCAGCTTGCGCGTCTCCTCCTCGGGATTGGCCACCAGTTCCTCGTACTGCACCTCGTAGAACCAGTCCGGCACCCGTTCGCGCCAGAAGTCGATCATGTCGACGAAGGTGCCGTAGTAGAGGCCGAGGTCCCGCTGATTGTAAGCGTAGAGGTGCGTGTCGTCGGGGAACTTGTTCTTGTAGATGGACAGAAGGTTGTCGCGCGGGTCGCGACGCACCACGACAAACCGGGATTTCGGCATGGCAAGCTTCAGGATGCCCAGGCTCATGTAGCTTTGGATGGATTTGTCGGTGATCCTGTCGCTGCCGGGGAACCGATCGCGGATATAGGTTTCGAAATCGAAGCCGAGCTTAGTCACGTCATCTTTGGGTACTTTGCTGACGTGCCGGCTTTTGCCTTGCAGAACGACCAACTTGTGCGCGCTTCCTGCCGCCTCGCCGACCTCGCCCGCGCCGGTCACCGTCGAATGGCTTGAGATGATCTGTTCAATCAGCGTCGTTCCCGACCGCGGCATCCCGGTGACGAAGATCGGCGCGAAATCCGTCGTGCCCTCAAGCGTCGCCGACTTCCAGTCGAAGCCGTCAAACGCCTTCTTCACGAGGTCAACATCCCTGAAGCGCTTCGATACATCATAAGGGTACGCCTTGCGCATCAGGGCATTCGCTTCGTTCAGATATTTGAACACGTGAGGATAGTCCTTCGTGTCCTCAAGAAGCTTGCCGACAGCAAAGCCTATGTTCATGCGGTCCGTATCGGCAAGCTGCGGATCGTCAAACTTTGCCTTCATCTTGTCGATGATGGGATCGCCCGCCTTGCCCTTGTGCAACGCCGAATACTGCCGATAGTTTTCGCCGTTGTTCGGATCGAGGTCAAAGGCCCGGACAAACAGTTCCCGCGCTTCGTCGAACCGGCCGAGCGTCTGGAGAAGCTGTGCCTTCCCGGTTACCGCAATCGGGGAATCCGGATTTACCGACAGTACGCGGTCGAGATTTGCAAGGGCCTCATCGTCCTTCCCTGCGCGGGCCTGAGCCGTCGCATGGAGCGCGATCAGGTCACCCGGAACAGTGCCATTCCACAGGTCAATTGCCTTTTGAAAAGCCTGCTCGGCCTCATCGTATTTACGCAACCGGACGAGAGCATTGCCAAGCGCCCGATAAGGCTCAGGCGATGTACGATTGGTTTCGATAGCCCGCTCAAGCAGGGGGAGCGCCGCAGCGGCGTGGCCAAGCCGTGTCTGAGCACTGGCGAGTGCTATCAGGGCATTGAACATGCCGGGTGCAAGGGTGATCGCGGCGCGGAATGATGCTGTCGCTTCCTCGACGCGTTCGGTCTCCATATACAGGCGCCCGAGATTGTCGTGCGCTTCTGCATATCCCGGGTCTAGGCGAATTGCGGCGTGGAAGTTTGCTTCTGCCTCGCGAACCTTGCGCTGGCACATTTGAGCGGCGCCGAGGATGTTCCGGACAATCGCAGACTTTGGAAACTTCTTGGCGGCAGCCGACGCCAGCCTTTCGACTTCTGCGTGACTGCCGGCATCCATTGCCGCAATCATTCGGTTCACGTCTGCCGTCCCGATACCGCCCATTACGGGCCACGTGCTTGCACGGCGCGCACCGAAACGGTCCTGCAGGCCGATGCGGATATCCATCGCAATCGGCGCCTTCTTGAGCGCGGACAGGAATTCCTCTTCCGTGCGACGGTTCCCTCCAAGCGCGACGGCCGCAGCCAACGCCTGCCAGACGGCGGTTTCCTTTGGCCGCAGTTCGATGGCCTTGTGAAGATGCTTCAAAGCCTGCTGGGCTTCGTCGGTCTGACAAAGAACACGCCCCACCTGATAGTGGACTTCCGCGATGTTCGGATTGCTCTTCAACAAGGTCCCGTAGACCTTCAGAGCCTCGGCGTAGTTCTTTTCGTTCTGGTGCTTCAGCGCTTTCGCATACGTCTTCTGAATCTCTGCAGCTGTCAGCACTGTCGGCCTCATTCGGGGGTTTGGAACGCGCCGGACCTTATCGCCGGTTCCGGGTGAAGTCGAGTTGTTCACGGCAGACAAAAAGAAAAGAGCGGGCCAAGGCCCGCTCTTTCCCAAGGTCTTGATCGTTCGATTAGAACGAGAGGCCGAGGCCCAGCGAGAAGGTGCTGTCGCCGTTGCCGTTGCCGGCGCCGTAGGGCGTGCCCGGAGCAACTTCGCCTTCGCTCTTGCCGTAGGAGGCCATCGCAACCGCGCCGCCGCCGAGGTCGTAGTTGGCCACGATGCCCCAGCCTGCCGGATCGTCAACACCAGCGGTGGTCGCGTCGTAGGTACCGTAGTTCACGCCAACGGTGAGAGCCGACATGGTGGCCGGGGTGTAAGCAACACCGATGCCCCACCAGGAGTCGACCAGAACGCCGTTGCCGACCGCATCCGAGATACCGTCGAGATCGGCGTAGCCGACCGCAACCGAGAAGCCGCTCGAGAAGGCGGCCGAACCGGAGAGACCCCAAACGGAGTTGGTGCCGTTGTCCTGGTAACCAAGGCCAGCGCCAACGTCGACGCCGGAGATGTTGCCAGCCCACTTACCACCGATCGACCAGACGGTGTCGCCCGTCGGGCGGCCCGAGGTAAAGGTCGTGCCGGAAGCGGTCGGGGTGCGGCCGTCGTCCATTTCGGCCGAGATCGCAACACCGAAGTCGCCGAACGAGTACTCGTAGCGGGCGATCTGGTTGTCATAGGTGCTGTCGAGACCCGTGAACCAGTACGCACCAGCGTGGGTGGAGTGGTCGTCCTGAAGGCCGGTGCCGGTGTAGATTTCCGAGAGGGCCCAGTCGAAGGCGCCGTCGGTTTCACCCAGCGTCACCTTGCCGAACGCGCCCGAGACCCAGAAGTTCTCGTCGTCGGAGCCAACGTTGCCGTTGATCGAGAACGGCGTGTTCTGCTCTTCGATCTGCACGCGGCCGCCGAACTCGAGGCCGTTGTCCGTGGTGCCGGAGAAGTTGAAGTTGATGTGCCAGTCGTTGTGGAACTGGGTTTCGATTGCCTCACCACCGGCGATACCGATTTCGGCATAGCCCGACATGGTGATTTCGGCAGCCGCCGCAGCGCCGGCGAAGCCGACCAGTGCGGTGGAAGCGAGAAGGAGCTTTTTCATTTCGTATTCCCTCGTTGATCTCAGGGTAGGCCCAACTCAGGGAAATCCGAATTGGGTATGCCCCTATTTCCGCCCTATGCCCGTGCATTGCAACGGAAAGGACCGGAAGGCGGGGAAGACACGGCCCCGATGGTGCAGTCTTGCCACAGTGCACGGAGCGCGCCGTCCCGCAACACGCGGGAATCGGCGGAAAACCTCGGGCCTGAAAAGCCTTGTTCGCGCGGAATGCGTCGGCTAGACAGCGACAAAGGCAGTCGTGGGGTGGGACATGAGGGTCCGGAAATTGATGCGCGGGACGATTCTCGGCGGGCTGGTTGCCTCACTGGCAGCGTGCGGGGGAATCGGCAGCGGCGACAGCTGGCCCTTCAAGCGCGGAGGCGAGGCCCCGCGGGTGTCGCTGGCGCAGCCCACGACCGCAAGCGACCAGGGCACGGTCATCAACTCCCGCGGCAAGGTTGTCGGTTCCGGCTCGGGCCTGCGGCGGTCGTCTCTTGTAGACCTGTTCACCAACAAGGCCGATCCCAACAATACCGTCGAGGTCAACAAATACCTCTGGCAGGCATCGCTTGAAGTGCTCGATTTCCTGCCGATCCAGTCGGTCGACCCGTTCTCCGGCGTGATCGTGACCGGCTATGGCACGCCGCCCGGCGGCGGACGCGCCTACCGCGCGACGATCTATGTCCAGGACCCGTCGCTTGATGCGCGTTCGCTCAAGGTCGCGCTGATGTCGCGCTCGGGCCCGGTCGATGTCGACACCGTCCGCGCGGTCGAGGACGCGATCCTCACCCGCGCGCGGCAGATTCGCATCCGCGACAGCAAGCTCTGATCCCGAAACCGCGCCGCGGCTGAGAGGACCGGGGCGCTGCCCCGGACCCCGGAGTATTTCCGAACAGAAGAAGGCCAAAGGGAAACTCTGGACCTTGCGCGCGGCGCTTGTATAACCGGCGGGCCAAGCGCCGAGGAACAAGACATGTCGCGTTACGACCCCGCCCAGATCGAACCGAAATGGCAGAAGGCCTGGGATGAGGCCGGCTGCTTCACCGCGCGGCGCGATCCGGCAAAGCCGAAATACTATGTGCTGGAGATGTTTCCCTACCCGTCGGGGCGCATCCATATCGGGCATGTCCGCAACTACACGATGGGCGACGTGGTCGCGCGGTACAAGTCGTCCTGCGGCTGTTCGGTCCTGCATCCGATGGGTTGGGACGCCTTCGGGATGCCGGCAGAGAACGCGGCAATGGAACGCGGCGGCCATCCGCGGGACTGGACCTACGACAATATTGCGGTGATGCGCGACCAGATGAAGCCTCTCGGCCTGTCGATCGACTGGTCCCGCGAATTCGCGACCTGCGACCCGGAATATTACGGCCAGCAGCAGTCGATGTTCATCGACTTCATGGAAAAGGGCCTCGTCTACCGCAAGAACGCGGTGGTGAACTGGGATCCGGTCGACATGACCGTGCTGGCGAACGAGCAGGTGATCGACGGCAAGGGCTGGCGCTCCGGCGCCGAGGTGGAGCGGCGGGAGCTCACGCAGTGGTTCTTCCGCATCTCCGACTTCTCCGCAGAATTGCTCGAGGCGCTCGACGGCCTGAAGGACTGGCCCGAGAAGGTGCGGCTGATGCAGGCCAACTGGATCGGCAAGTCGCGCGGCCTGCAATTCGCCTTCGGCACCGTTGGCGCACCGGACGGATTCGACCGGCTGGAGGTCTACACGACGCGGCCCGATACGCTGATGGGCGCATCCTTCGCGGCGATCTCGCCCGACCATCCGCTGGCCAAGCATCTGGAGCGGCACGACCCCGAAATCGCCGCGTTCGTCGCCGAATGCCGCCGCGTCGGCACGTCGGAAGAGGCATTGGAGAAGGCCGAGAAGAAGGGGCTGGATACCGGGATACGTGTCCGCCATCCCTTTGACGACGCTTGGGAACTGCCGGTCTACATCGCCAACTTCATCCTGATGGATTACGGCACCGGCGCGATCTTCGGCTGCCCTGCGCACGATCAGCGCGATTTCGATTTCGCGACCAAGTATGGCCTGCCCATTCCGGCCGTCTTCGTGGCCGAGGGCGCAGAGGATGCACCGCTCACCGAGGCCTTCGTGCCGATGAAATCGGAGCGCGTCCGTTATGTCCGCGGATTCGCCGGGACCGAGATGCAAACCGGCGAAGAAGCCGTCGATGCCGCCATCGCCTTTTGCGAGGCGAAGGGCGTCGGCAGGGGCGTCACCAACTATCGCCTGCGCGACTGGGGCGTCAGCCGCCAGCGCTATTGGGGCTGCCCAATCCCGGTCGTGCATTGCGAGGCCTGCGGCGTGGTGCCGGAGAAGAAGAAGAATCTGCCGGTCGAACTGCCCTACGATGTCAGCTTCGACCAGCCAGGCAACCCGCTGGACCGTCACCCGACCTGGCGTGACTGCGCCTGCCCGACCTGCGGCGCGCCGGCCCGACGCGAAACCGACACGATGGACACGTTCGTCGATTCCTCGTGGTACTTCGCCCGTTTTACCGCGCCCCGCGCGGAAACCCCGACGGACATGGCGGAAGCCGACTACTGGATGAATGTCGACCAGTATATCGGCGGGATCGAACATGCGATCCTGCACCTGCTCTATTCCCGCTTCTTCGCCCGCGCGATGCATATCTGCGGGCACCTGCCGCAAAAGGCGATCGAGCCGTTCAATGCGCTCTTCACCCAAGGCATGGTGACGCACGAGACCTATTCGACCAAAGGCAAGGATGGCCGCCCGGTCTGGCATACGCCGGACGAGGTGACCCGCGAGGCGGAGGGCGCCCATCTCAAGGATGGCACGCCAGTCGATATCGGGCCGGTCATCAAGATGTCGAAGTCGAAGAAGAACGTCGTCGATCCGATGGACATCATCGCCCGATACGGCGCGGACACGGCCCGCTGGTTCGTGATGTCCGACAGCCCTCCGGAGCGTGACGTGGAATGGACCGCCGCCGGCGCCGACGCGACCCAGAAGCACCTCGCCCGGGTCTGGCGTCTGGCCGCCGAGATCGACGCGCGCGGCGGCACCGACACCACGCAGGACAAGGCATTGCTGAAGGCGATGCACCGGACGATTGCCGACGTGACAGCCGGGATCGAGGGGTTTGCCTTCAACAAGGCGGTGGCGAAGCTGTACGAGTTCACCAACACATTCGCGAAATCGGACGCCTCGGCGGCCGCGAAGAAGCAGGCGATGCTGACGCTCGCGAAGCTCATGTCTCCGATGGTCCCGCATCTGGCCGAGGATATCTGGGCGATGCTGGGCGGCGCGGACCTCGTCGTCCGGGCGCCCTGGCCGGTGGCCGATCCGGCGATGCTGGTCGACGACACCGTCACTCTGCCGATCCAGATCAACGGCAAACGCCGCGCGGAAATCAGCGTTCCGAAGGAAATGCCGCCGGCCGAGGTTGAAAAGATCGTGCTGGCGGACGAAGCTGTGATCCGGGCGCTTGCGGGCGCGGCGCCCAAGAAGCTCATCGTCGTGCCGGGCCGGATCGTGAATGTGGTTATCTGAACGCAGAACCTTTCTGGCCCTTCTGGTGGCCCTTCCTCTCGCGGGATGCGGGTTCGAGCCGGCCTATGGCCCGCGCGGACCGGCGGCTGGCCTGCTCGACCGTGTGACGGTTGATGCGCCGGGCGACAAGGATGCCTTCGACCTCGTCGAGCGGCTGGAGGAGCGTCTTGGCCGGTCGCAGGCCCCGACCTACAGCCTGTCCTACCGCATCGAGACGACGGTCGAGGGGCAGGCTTTCGCGCAGGACAACCGGATCAACCGGTACCAGATTCTCGGCGATGTGGCCTTCACCCTGCACGACGCGGGAAGCGGCACGGCAATGACCTCGGGCAAGGTATCGTCTTTCACGGCCTACTCGGCTTTCGGCACCTCGGTCGCGGCCGCAGCCTCCGAAGCGGATGCCCGGACACGGCTGATGCGCCTTCTCGCGGACCAGATCGTGACCCGGCTGATCGCCACGTCGGCCGAGTGGAACGCGCCGTGAAGCTGACCGGCGCGGCGGCGACCCGGTTCTTCGCGAAGCCCGAGCCAAACCGTGCCGGGCTTCTGATCTTTGGCGCCGACGCGATGCGGGTTGCGCTGAAGCGGCAGGAGGTGATCGCCGCGCTGATCGGGCCTGAGGGCGAGGCCGAGATGCGGCTGACCCGCATTTCGGGCGGGGATGTCCGCAAGGATGCCGCGCTGGTCGATGATGCGATGCGTGCGCAGGGGTTCTTTCCCGGCCCGCGCGTCGCCTTCGTGGATGAGGCCGGCGATGGCGCGGCGCCCGCGCTGAAGGCGGCCTTGGCCGGCTGGGCGGAAGGCGACGCGATGCTTGTCGTCACAGCCGGCAGCCTTGGAAAGTCCTCAGCCCTGCGCAAGGCGTTCGAGGACCATCCGAATGCCTATTCCGCGGGCATCTACGACGACCCACCCTCGCGCGAGGAGATCGAGGCGGTGCTCGCGAAATCCGGCCTGAAGGAAATCGGCCGGGACGCGATGACAGACCTTCTGGCGCTTGCGCGCGATCTCGATCCCGGGGACTTCCGCCAGACGGTCGAGAAAATCGCGCTCTACAAGTTCCGCGATTCGACACCGCTCGGCCCCGCCGATGTCGCCGCCTGCGCGCCGGTGACGATCGAGGCAGATGTGGATGACGTCCTCCACGCCGTCGCCGAATCGAAGGCGCCGGAGGTCGGCACGCTCGTGCGACGGCTCGAAGGTCAGGGCGTGAACCCGGTGACCCTGTCGATCGCGGCAATGCGCCATTTCCGGACGCTCCACACGGCCGCTTCCGCGCCCGGCGGACCCGCCGAAGGCATTGCCCGGATGCGCCCGCCGGTCTTCGGACCGCGCCGCGAACGGATGCTGCGGCAGGCGCAGTCATGGGGGA
This sequence comes from Alphaproteobacteria bacterium, assembly GCA_030429495.1. Classification (GTDB taxonomy): domain Bacteria; phylum Pseudomonadota; class Alphaproteobacteria; order Rhodobacterales; family Rhodobacteraceae; genus Albidovulum. The sequence continues at coordinate 36,500 of JAUIFH010000001.1, forward strand.
TGCACAGGCTCGAAACGGCGCTTGGCATCCTCACGGACACCGACCTCACGCTGCGCTCCGCTTCGAGAGCGCCGGCAATGGCGGTGATGGAACGCGCGCTCATTCGCCTCGCCATGCTCAACCGCCGCTGAAATTCGTGGCACATCCTTGCGCAGCGCAATGCCGGCGCCGCCTCTCCCCTTGCGTGTTCGCGACCGGCATGGCTCCATGGAGCGTGACGCAGGGGATCGAGGGCACATGTATACGGTAATCGGAACAGCCAGGAGCCGTGCCGCGCGCGTACTCTGGATGCTTGAGGAGCTTGGGGTCCCGTATGAACACGTCGCCGCCCCGCCGCGCTCGGAAGGCGTCACCGCGTTCAACCCGGCCGGCAAGGTGCCGGTCCTGATCGAGGACGGCACCCCGATCACCGACTCCACCGCGATCATCCAGTACCTCGCCGACAAGCATGGCGCGCTGACCCACCCGGCCGGCACGCTCGACCGCGCCCGTCAGGACAGCCTGACCCAGTTCCTTCTTGACGAATTCGACGCGGCGCTGTGGATGGCCGCGCGCCACAGCTTTGTCTTGCCGGAAGAACTGCGCCACGCCGCGATTAAGAACACTCTGCGGTGGGAATTCGAGCGCAGCCAGAAAACGCTGGTTCAGCGTATGGGCGACGGCCCGTTCGTGATGGGCGAGGTGATGACGGTGCCCGACATCATCCTCACTCATTGCGGCAACTGGGCGCTTGGCGCGAAATTCCCGATCGTGGAGCATCGCCTGACCGAATATCTGACCCTGATGCGCGCGCGGCCTGCCTACAAACGGGCCATGGCCGAGGATTAGCCAGCGGCCGGGCAGCATCGCCGGGCGGCCGCGACGCCCGCGTGGCGCCCGGTCGCGAGACAGGCGGTCAGCAGGTAGCCGCCCGTCGGCGCCTCCCAGTCAAGCATCTCGCCACTGACAAAGACGCCGGGCAGCGCCTTCAGCTCCAGCTCATCCGTGACCGCGTCCCACCGGACACCACCCGCCGTTGAGATCGCCTCCTCGACCGGGCGCGGCCCGTCATGACGCACGGGCAAAGTCTTTACCAGCCGGGCCAGTTCGGCACCGCCCGGCAGTGGCCGGCCCCATTCCTGCAACAGCGCGATGCGGACGGGATCGAAGCGCAGCGCCTTTCGCAACCAGGTCGTGACCGTGGCCTTACCCGGCCCGCCGGAAAGCTGGGCCGCGATTTCCTCCACGCTCCGGTCCGGCGCAAGGTCGAGCCGAAACTCGGCGCCTTCGCGAACCGGGCGCGACACCGCGTAAACACCACCGCCCTCGACGCCCCGTTCGGACAGCACGAATTCGCCCCGCTCCGCCCGATCCCCGGCCATCAGTGCGACGCCCTTCACCGGCCGGCCGAGATGGCGGCGCATATGCTCCGACCATCGGATGCGGAACCCCATATTGGCGGGCCGGAACGGCGAGATGCCGACGCCCCTGGCTTCAAGCCAGGGAACCCATGCGGCATCCGAACCAAGTCTGGGCCAGCTCGCCCCGCCCAACGCGAGCACGGTTGCACGCGGGTGCAGCACCTGCGGGCCGGCCGGCGTCTCGAACGCGAACCCGTCGCCGTCGAAGCCCGCCCAACGCCAGCGGGTGCGTAGTTCCGCCCCGTTCGCGGACAGCCGCGCGATCCAGACCCGCAGCAGCGGCGAGGCCTTCATGCCGACAGGAAAGACCCGGCCGGTCGATCCCGTGAACAGCTCTATCCCCAGTTCCCGCGCCCAGCGCATGACGGCATCGGCGCCGAACGCCTCGAGCATCGGCCGCAACCCTGGCGCATCGTAGCGGTCGATGAATGGCCCGAATGGTTCATCTTTCGTCAGGTTCAGCCCGGACTTGCCCGCCATCAGGAACTTCCGCGCCGGAGTGGGCTTGGCTTCGGCAATCACAACTCGGCGGCCCGAAGCGGCGAGCATCTCGGCCGCCATCAGGCCGGCCGGCCCCGCCCCGATCACCAGCGCATCGGTCACGCGATGGTTCCGCCTTTCAGGTCACCGCCGCCGCGCAACTCCACGACACGGTGCGGATAAGGGATCTCGATCCCGGCATCCTTCAGCGCATTCCAGACGGCGAAAAGGACGTGGCTGCCGTATTTGTTGCGGCCATCGTCGATACCGCTGACCCAATACTCGACGACGAAGTCGACGCCGGAGTCGCCGAACGCATTCAACTCGCAATCCGGTCCCTCGGGCTCCGACAGGACGAACGGCAGGGCGGCGACGGCCTTGTTGATGATCTCCGGCACCTTGTTGATGTCGGTATCGTAGCTGACGGAGAATTCGACCTCGTAGCGGTTCGCGCTGCCCTGGTCGGAGTAGTTCGTGACCCGCGTGGTGATGAAATGCTCGTTCGGAACGACGATCCACTTGCCATCGAAGGTTTCGAGGATGCAGGCCCGTGCCGTCATCTTGACGATGGTGCCCGCCTCGCCGCCGTCAAGCTCCACATAGTCGCCGACCGTCGTCTGCCCTTCGACCAGAAGGATGATACCCGAGATGAAGTTCGCCGCGATCTGCTGAAGGCCAAGCCCGACGCCCACGCCCAGCGCACCGCCAAGCACGGCGACGGTTGTCAGGTTGATCCCCATGATGTTGAGAAGCAGAAGGAAGGCCACGCCGAAGATCACGACCTCGGCCGCCTTGGCGGCGAGCTCGCGGGTGGCGGGCCGCAACTCCTCCTGCGCCTTGATGTAGTCGGCGCTGCGGCGGTTCGACCACGTGCCTAGCCAGAACAACAGGCTGCCGGCGATCGTCCCGCGGATCAGCGCCATCATCGAAAACGTGATGTTGCCCAGTTCGACGGTCAAACTTTCGAGCCATGCGGCGGCCTCATCGGTCAGGCCGAGTACGTAAAGCGCCGCGACTGGAATCAGGACATAGCGGCCAAGCAGTTTCAGGAACGGATCACTGATAATCCGGCCGACAAAGACCCTTGCCGCGATGAACAGGAAGACCCGCTTGCCGAAGGCGATGACAGCGCCCGAGCCGAAGACCGACCGCGTGACGCTTTCGCCGATCGCGGTGAAGCCGTAGGCAAGAAGCGGCAAGAGCAGCGGCAGAAACCGCAGCACGAACCGGCGCAGGATCGCGAAGGGACCTTTCGCGCCGGTCGGCGGGGCGACGAAGGTGGCAATCCGCGTGCCAAGGCGCTTGGCGACGACGACAGCAATCAGCCACGACACGACAAGCAGCGCGAACTGCGACCATGCGGCGGGACTTGTGGCCCAGCTATAGGCCAGCGCCCAGAACCGATCGAGGTAGTCGAGCGCCTTGGTGACGATTTCCGGCTGTCCTTCCATCGCGGTCTTGTCCCCTGCGGTTGCTCCCTTCATCCTCTGTCAAGAAATCCGCCATGACACAAGCGCCCGATCCCCTCTGCCCGCTTTGCCGCCGACCGATCCCTCTGGACGTGCCGCAAAGCCTCCATCACCTCACGCCGCGGCTGCGGGGCGGCAAGGGCGGTCCGACCGTGCTTCTCCATGCGATCTGCCACGCCGAGATCCACGCAACGCTGGGCGAAACGGCGCTGGCACGCGACTACGCGACAGTGGAGGCGCTGCGCGCGCATCCCCGGCTGGCGAGGTTCATCGACTGGGTGTCGAAGCGCCCGCCCGGCTTCCGTTCGCGGGTGCCGGGGCCTCGGCGCGGGCGTTAGCGGTCAGGCGCCGCGGGCCACCGGCACCAGACGCTTGATCGCCGCGACATGCGCGGGGGTGGCGGCTACGGCGTCCGCGGCGAGGTCGGCGACCGTCGCCAGCAGCGCTTCGGCAGCAACCACCCGGTCAATGAGACCCCATGCGAGCGCCTCTTCGGCGGTGATCTTCTGGCCTGCCATCAGGATCATCTTCGCCCGCGCCGGCCCGACCAGCGCCGCCAGCCGCGCCGGGTCGGAGGGCTGCGGCAGGAAACCGAGCCGCATCACCGGATAGAAGAACTTCGCGCCCGGCACGGCGACCCGAAGGTCGCAGGCGAGCGCCATGCCGAACGCGCCACCCGCAAGGGTGCCGTTCAGCGCCGCGATGGTCAGGCAGGGCGCGGCGGCCAATGCGCCTGACAGCCGTTCCCACACCGGATCGGTGGCAAGTCCGGCGCGTGCCTCATCCAGGTCCGCACCGGCGGAAAAGACCTTGCCCTCGCCCGTCAGGACCAATGCGCGCGCGCCGTCCCGCACCGCCGACTCGGCGATATCGGCCAATTCCTCCAGCATTACGCGAGTAAGGGAGTTCGCCTTCTCCGGCCGGGCGATTACCACGCTCCAGAAGCCTTCCATCTTTTCCAAACGGATCATCCTGCACACCGCCTTGAAATCGCCCGATTGTTCCCCTGTAACAGCGGCCAACGGTGGAAATCCATCCCCCGGCAGCCCTTGACCGTTCCCGGTAGCGGCAGGATGCTGTGCGACGAATTTGGAAACAAGGCAGGCTTGCTGATGAAACAATTAACTGGCTCCGGCGCATTCATTGCGCTTCTCCTTGGTGCGACGAGTGTTCAGGCCGATGTAACGGCAGAAGAGGTCTGGCAGGGGCTTTCGGGCTATTACGCGGACCTTGGCCAGACCGTCACGACGGGTTCGGCCCAGATGCAGGGTGACACGTTTGTCGTCACCGACGCGGTATTCGGCACCGAGACGCCGGAGGGCAGCTTCTCGGCCACGGTCGCGGAGATCCGGCTGAGGGAACTTGGCGACGGCCGGGTCGAGATGACGATGTCGGAGGAAATCCCGATCAAGGTTCTGAGCAAACCGACGACGGGTGAAACCGTCGATATGGGCATGCTCTTCACCCAGACGGGCATGTCGATGATCGTGTCAGGCAGCGCAACGGACACGGCCTATGCCTTCACGGCGCCACAGATGGGCGTCGCGGTCGACGCGATGACGGTGGACGGCGCGAGTGTGCCGCTGGAACTGAACGCGACGCTCAACGACAATTCGGGCACCTACCGGATGATCACCGACAATGGCCGCAGGATCGCGTCCGACTTCACGTCGGGCAAGGTCGATTTCGCGATGTCGGCGCAGGACCCGAAAGGAAGCGGCAACTTCTCCATGTCGGGCACGATGGCCGGCTTGTCGGGGACATCCACGGTCGCGATTCCCGCGAATGTGGACATGGCGGACATGAATGCGGCGCTTGAGGCCGGCATGGCGATGGATGGCAACTTCACCTACACGGACGGAAGTTATGTCTTCGACTTCGCGGACGGCTCCGAGACGATGAACGGGAAGTCCTCGGGCGGCGGCGGATCGCTCCATTTCGCGATGTCGTCGGACGGCCTGTCCTATGGTGGCGAAGGCCATGACGCCAAGGTGTCGATGCAGATGTCGGCCTTCCCGCTACCGATCGACCTGTCGGTCGCGCAATCGGCCTTCAACCTGACCGCGCCGGTCAAGAAAAGCGACGAAGCACAGGATTTCGGTCTTCTGGTCAAGTTCGTCGATCTTGAGGTCTCGGAAGGGCTTTGGGGCATGTTCGACCCTGCAGCGCAGCTTCCGCGCGACCCGGCGACCCTGATCATCGATCTGTCGGGCGCGGCAAAGATGCTGGTCAACATCTTCGATCCGGCCTCCGCCGAGGCGCTTGGCGCACAGCCGCCGGGCGAACTCGACTCGCTGACGATCAATGAGGTGAAGCTGTCCGCCGTCGGCGCCGACCTGACCGGATCGGGTGCGATGACCTTCGATAACTCGGCCGGCATGCCGAAGCCGGTCGGTGCGGTCGACCTCCAGCTGATCGGCGGCAACGCCCTGATCGACAAGCTGGTGGCGATGGGCTTCGTCCCCGAGGATCAGGCCATGGGCGCACGGATGATGATGGGCCTCTTCGCCATCCCGACCGGCGACGACACGCTGACCTCCAAGATCGAGTTCAAGGAGGGCGGCGGCGTCTACGCCAACGGCCAACGTATCCAGTAACGGCTTGCGCCAAAAAATGGACCGCCCGCCAACCGGCGGGCGGTCTTTTCATGTCTAGCGGGTCGTCACCAGCTCGACGCCGAGCGTATTCTGCACGTCAAGCAGGTGGTTGTGGATCGTGATGACCGCCGACCCCGCAAAGAGCAGACCAACCCCGTTCAGATCGAAATCCATCAGCAGGCTGCCGGAATCGCCGCCCGCCGACATGCCGGTGGTGATGATCTGGTGGCGGAATATCGCGATGCCCTCGGCCCCGAAATTGACCGCGACCGTCGCGTTGGTGGCAAGCACCACGCCCGCCGTCACCTCGGTCGTGCGGCCGACCTTCAGCACGTTCATCAGCGGCAGCGCCTGTCCGACACCGGTCGGCGCAGCCAGCCCGATGATCGAGGCCGTCACATGGCGGCTGTCGGTCGGACGCGCCAGCGCCGCATCGACAAGGTTATATCCGCTCGCGCCGAACACGATTTCCTCGGTGCGCTCGAACGTGGCCACGGCATCGGACGGGAAAAGACCGCCATCGACCGGACCGGGTTGCAGGATCTTGTCGCCCGGCCTAGCCTTGTTCACATCGGCCAGGACGTGGTTGTTCGACAGGATCAGCGTGTCGCCCCGGCATTCCTGCCGACCGCAGCCGCAATCATGCGCGGTTTCGCAGCAGCAGCGGCGCACGTCGCGCACCAGCGCACCGAACGTGCCGGCGGTGATGTTGTAGTGACCGATGCTGTAGCCCGGCAACGCCGGACGGACGCGCGTGTTGAAGGCCAGCGTCTCGATCGTGCCGACTTCCACCACATCGGTCTTTACCCCGTCGATCTCCGACGGGATCAAGGCCGACTTGGCAAGGCTCGTCGGTTTCTTCTTTTCCCTCACATAGACGGTCAGGCTTGCCGCGTCCTTCGGTGCGCCCGCCTTCATCTTGTGCGAGGCGGCGACGCCGACGACATTGTCCATCGCCATCAGCTCCGCCTCGTGTTTCTCCTGAACCTCGGTGATCCGCGCATTCGCCTCGACGGCAGAGAACAGCTTCGTGTCGGGCGCGCCGGTCTGCTTCTGCGCGAAGCTCGACCATGAATCGGCAAGCTTCTTGCCAGCGTCCTTCTGTGCGGTCGTCCATTGCTTAAGATCACTTGTCATAAGAACCTCCTTTTTGAAATTACCCTTCCCGGAAATGCATTCGTTATCCCGGCCGAAAATGCGGCCGGGTTTTCATCGTCCTGAAGCACTCGGTAAGCGAGTGTGCAGCATAGCAGAATCAACCCTGAAATACCACCGCCAGTGACGCCCCTGCCCTTGGTTCGGCAAGAATTACGGCGCGGCGCGTGTTGTCATCCGACCCGGAGACCCTATCTTTGATACGTCGCGGGCCGGCCTCGCACCGGGGCGCCGCCCGTACCGCCGGGGCCTTCTGGCAAGCGTGCCGTCAGGCTGTCCGGCGCAGGATCACGGCGGTAGAAAGATGCCGGTTCGGACATTTCTTCTTCTCGGAACGATAGCTTACGGGACGGGTGCCACCGGCGCACCGGACGCCGTGAACCATCCTGGATTGGAGGTTGCCATGAAACGATCATTGGGGCCGGACTGGTCGGCCGAAGGTACCGCTGCGGGCCGCGAGCTTGCGGAACGGTGGATACGCCACGCCTCGGCGACGGGGTCGGACGCGGGCACGCCATTCGGCGGCGGCAGCGCGGAAGTGGCCGAAGTCAGGGCGCGGCACGAGGCCGATCTCATGGCCTATCCGCATGTTGTCGCCGTCGCGGACGGCATCTGCCAGAAGGGCGATGATGCCGGTAAGGCCTGCATCGTCGTCTACGTGGACACCAAGCTGCCGCCCGAACAGCTCGACGCCGCCAGCCGGTTGCCGGAGCGGATCGACGGCGTACGCATCGATGTCGTGGAAGCCGGCAGCATCGGGATCCTGCCTACCGAATAGCGGTCGATCAGGCCTTCAGGCCGGCGCGGATTTCCGACCAGATCGGCGCCGGTGCGGCAATGACGCCGGCGCTCCTCGGATCGCTTGCGTTGAAACGCAGGTTGCGCCCGTGGCGGTCGGTCACGGTCGCGCCGGCGCGGCGCGCGATGAGGTCACCGGCGGCGATATCCCATTCCCAGCTCGGCCGCAGCGTGAGCATGGCGTCATAGCGCCCCTCGGCAACAAGGCAGAGCCGCCACGCGATCGAAGCGCGAAACTTCCGCGTCATCGGCGGCGGCATCCCGCCATTCCAGTGTTCCGGCGCGAGGTTGGGCTTGGCTGTCAGAAGGGTCGCGCCCGCCGCCGCCGCTTTGTCCGAAGCGGCAATCGCCGCGCCGTTCAGCGTGGCCGGTCCGGTATCGGTCGCGGCATAAAGGGCGTCGCGCATTGGAAGATAGACGACCGCCGCCGTCACGTGCCCGTCCTCGGCCACGGCGAGAGAATGGGCAAAGCTGGTGTCACCCTCGATGAAGGCGCGGGTGCCGTCGATCGGGTCGATGATGAAGGTGCGCCGGGCCGAAAGCCGGGCGGCATCGTCTGGCGTCTCCTCGGATAGCCAGCCATAGTCCGGTCGCGCCCGCCCGAGTTCCGCGTGAAGCATCCGGTTGACCTCAAGGTCCGCCTCCGTCACCGGCCCGGCGCCGTCCGGTTTGTGCCAAATGCCGGGCGAGCGGCGGAAGTAGCCACGCGCGATACGCCCGGCCTCCCGCGCAGCGTCGATCAGGAGGTCGAGGTCACTCACCGGCAAGGGTCAGCCCCTCGACCAGAAGCGAGGGGACCACATGGCTCAGATGCGCACGCGCGTCGTTGGCGGGGGTGATCCGCATCAGCATGTCACGAAGGTTGCCGGCAAGGGTGCATTCGTTGACCGGAAAGGCGATCTCGCCCTTCTCGATCCAGAAGCCCGAGGCGCCGCGCGAATAGTCGCCGGTCGTGGGATTGATCGACGCGCCGATCATCGATGTGACGAGAAGGCCGGTCCCGATCTCCTCCATCAACTGCTCGCGGCTCTTGTCGCCCTGCGTCAGAGCGATGTTCGAAACGCTCGGCGCGGGCGGAGAGGACGTGCCGCGCGTCGCATTCGCGGTCGATCGCAGGCCGAGACGGCGCGCCGTCCCGAGGTCCAGTGTCCAGCCCATCAACATGCCGTCGCGCACGATATCGCGCGCGGTCGTCGGCAGCCCCTCGGCATCGAAGGGGCGCGATCCCGAAATGCGGGGGCGGTGCGGGTTCTCGAAGATCGAAAGCCCCTTAGGCAGAACCTGCTCTCCCATCGCGTCGCGCAACCAGGAACCGCCGCGGACGATCGCGCTGCCATTGGCGGCGGCAAGAAGATGGCCGATCAGGCCGGATGCGATGCGCTCGTCGAAGATCACCGGGTAGGCGCCGGTCTTCGGCTTCCGCGCGCCGGCGCGCTCTGCCGCACGGGCGCCTGCCAGCGCACCGACTTCTTCGGGCGCGGGAAGGTCGGATTGATAAGTCCGGGATTCGGCGGCCCAGTCCCGCTCCATCTTCAGCCCCTCGCCCGAGATCGCGACGGCCGAGACCGAGCGGGAACTGCGTGCATAGCCACCGGCAAATCCGTTCGTCGTGGCCAGATGGATGCGGCGGCGCGAATAGCTGGCCGAAGCCGACTGGCACTGGCTTACCCCTTCGACCGCGAGCGCCGATGCCTCGGCGCGGCGGGCGTCGTCTTCAAGCGCGGCTGCGGCCGGCTCCTCCGTGTGGTCGCAGAGATCGAGCGCGGCAAGATCCCATCCCCGCGCCAGCTCCGCCGCTTCGGCAAGGCCGATGCTGTCATCCTCGAGTGCCTCTCGGGCCATCGCGACGGCGCGTTCGGCCATTTCCGTCAGCGTCCGGCCGGACGTGTCCGAGGCGGAAACACAAGCCTGCCGCTTGCCGACCAGAACGCGCAGCCCGATCTCGATCCCCTCGGAGCGCTCTGCCTGTTCCAGCCTGCCGCCGCGCACATCGACGGCGGTCGCGCTGCCATCGACGGCAATCGCGTCGGCAGCGTCCGCCCCGGCGGCTGTGGCGGCGGAAAGCAGTGCCTCGGTCAGGGATGCAAGACGGTCGGTCATCGGCAGGGTCCTGCTGCTTGTCGGGTTTCCTAGCACCTAGTCCGGCCGGATCACCGGCGCAAGGGCGTGGCGCAGCATCGGCCCCGCCTTGAGACGCCCGGCCCCTTCGCATAGGGTGGCGCGCGAACGAAGCCTCAATCCGGAGCCGACCCATGACCCAGCGCCTGCATCTCGTCTTCGGGGGCGAGCTCGTGGACCCTACGAAGACCCTTTTCAAGGACCCGTCGGACATTCACGTCGTCGGCATCTATCCCGACTACGCCTCGGCCTACAACGCCTGGAAGGCCGAGGCGCAGCGCACTGTCGACGACGCGCATACGCGCTACTTCATCGCCCATATCCACCGGCTCCGGGATGAGGCCGCCGCCGCCAGCCCGACCGAGGAACTGGGCGGCTAAGCCCCGGCGCCATGAGACGCTCGCTGGCGCTCGCGCTTTACCTCCTTGCTGCACGAAGGCGCGACTCCGGGCCGGCGCCCGACCGTCCGCCGCGCCCCGAGGGCCGGCTGCTCTGGTTTCATCTCGGCGAGAATGCCGGGCCAGGGCGGCTTGCCCAGTTGGCAGAGCGGTTGAGACGCGATCGGTCGGACATCCGCCTGCTGCTGACCGGCGACGACGTGCCGGCCACGAAGGGTTTCCCGAAAGGAACGCTGGCGGATTCGACGCCGCCCGAACGGCTTCCCGCCCTGCGCGGCTTTCTCGATCACTGGCGGCCCGATGTCGCCGTTCTGGCGGGATCGAGCCTGCCGCCCGCTCTCATCACCGCGACGGGCAGGCGGGGAATTCCCCTGCTGCTCGTCGACACGCGCCTGACGCAGCAGTCGTTGCGCCCGTGGCGCTGGCGGCGCGGCATGGCCGCGTCGCTGCTTTCGCGGTTTCGCCGCATCCTCGTGCAGGACCCGGAAACCGCCGACCGGCTGACCCGGCTTGGCGGGCGTCACGCACCGGTCGAAATCGCCGGAAGGATCGAAGAGACGACCGAACCGCTCGGCGCGAACGAGGCCGAACGGGCCGCGTTGGCCGAACTGCTCGATACCCGGCCGGTCTGGTTCGTCGTCGCCTGTCCGGAGGCCGAGGAAGACGCGGTCATCGCAGCCCATACGCAGGCGATGCGGCTCGCTCATCGGATGCTCCTGATCATCGCGCCCGCCGATCCCGGCAGGATCGGGGCCCTTGCCGACCGGATGCGGCGCGAGGGATGGGAGGTCGCGGAACGCGCGCGCGATCAGGAACCGGAGCCAAACGTGCAGGCCTTCGTGACCGACGGAGAGACCGAGCTGGGCCTCTGGTACCGGCTCGCGCCGGTGACCTTCATGGGCGGCACGCTGAACGCCGGCGGGCCGTGCCGCAATCCGTTCGAGCCGGCGGCGCTCGGTTCCGCGATCCTGCATGGGCCGCATCCGGGTCCCTATCCCGATGCCTATGCGCGGCTGACCGAGGCACAGGCCGCGCGCCTTGTCGAAACGCCCGCCGCCCTTGCCGAGGCGGTCGGTGAACTCATCGCGCCAGACAAGGCGGCGATGCTTGCCCATAACGCCTGGGCCGCATCGTCCGGCGGCGCCGAGGTGGCCGAACGTGTGGTACAGGTGATCCTCGATACGCTTGAGGCCGGCCCAGCCGGGGCGGTGACGTGATGCGCGCCCCTCGTTTCTGGTTCACGCCGCCCGACCGGCCCACCCTCGCCGCAAGGCTTCTGACCCCTCTCGGCGGGCTCTATGCCGCCGCGACGGCGCGGCGTTTGCGCGGCGCCACAGGCTTCCATCCCGGCGTGCCGGTGATCTGTATCGGCAACATCAATGCAGGCGGAACCGGCAAGACGCCCACGGTGATCGCGCTGGCCCAGCGGCTTGCCGCAAGGGGGGTCGTGGCCCATGTCGTCAGCCGGGGCCACGGCGGCCGGCTGACCGGTCCCGTCCGCGTCGATGAACGCCGTCACAGCGCCGAGGATTGCGGCGACGAACCGCTGCTGCTTGCCGGTTTCACGCCTACCTGGATCGCGCGCGACCGTGCCGCCGGCGCACGCGCCGCCGCCGCGGCTGGTGCGGGGGCCATCCTTCTCGACGATGGCTTCCAGAACCCCGCGGTCGCGAAGGACCTGTCGATTGTCGTCGTCGATGCCGGGGTCGGGTTCGGCAATGGCCGGTGCCTGCCTGCCGGACCGCTGCGCGAACCGGTCGGGGCGGGGCTTTCCCGCGCGGATTTCCTGCTATCGGTCGGATCGGAACAGGCGCAGGCGCAGTTCGCCGCCTCATGGGCAGCCGCGACACCTGTGCCGCACCTGACCGGTGCGCTGCATCCGCTGCCCACCGGCATGAACTGGCCCGGCCAGAACGTGCTTGCCTTTGCCGGGATCGGCCACCCGGAGAAATTCTTCGCGACCCTACGCTCCCTCGGGGCCGAGATCGTGCGGGAGGTCCCGCTGGATGATCATCAGCCGCTGAACGCGGCGCTGCTCCACCGGCTTGAGACGGATGCCGCCGCACTTGGCGCGCAGCTTGTCACGACCGAAAAGGACGCGGTGCGGCTGCCCCGCGATTTCCGCCAGAATGTCCTGACCGTACCTGTCCGGCTCGACCTTGACGACTGGTCGCCACTTGATGCCGCACTTGAACGGCTCGGGCTCTAACGCCACGGGCCATCCTACTTGACCTCGCCATCATGCTCGCCGAGTTTCGGCGATGGCAGGTCGAGCGCGAGACGCGCGCCCGAGAAGCTGAACGGCGACCGTACGCCCGGCACGCCATCCGGATCAATCCGCATCCCGCGCGCGACGATCTGGGGATCGGCGAAGACCTCGCCCATGTCGTTGATCGGGCCGGCCGGAACGCCTTCGGCCTCGCAGGCGGACAGCAGCGCCGCCTTCTGCCACGTCCTCGTCTTCCCGGTCAGAAGGCGCGCCAGTTCGTCCCGATTGGCGATACGAAGCGCGTTCGTCAGGTATTCGGGTGCTTCCGCCAGATCGCCGAGGCCAAGCACCCGGCACAGCCGCCGGTACTGGCCGTCATTGCCTGTCGCGATGATGATCCAGCCGTCGGCGCAGTCGAAGACCGAATAGGGCATGATGTTGGGATGCGCATTTCCCATCCGCCTCGGCGCCGTCCCCGAGGCGAGGAAATTCATCGCCTGATTGGCCATCACGCTCGTCGCGACGTCGAAAAGCGCCATGTCGATATGCTGGCCCTCTCCGGTCGCTGTCCGCTGGTGCACCGCCGCGAGAATTGCTGCGACAGCGTAGATTCCGGTGAAGACATCCGTCACCGCCACGCCGACCTTCTGCGGCTGGCCGTCGGGCTCGCCCGTGACGCTCATCAGCCCGGACATGCCCTGGATGATGTAGTCGTAGCCGGCGCGGTGCGCGTAGGGACCGTCCTGCCCGAAACCGGTGATCGAGCAGTAGATCAGGCGCGGATTCACCGCGCGCAGGCTTTCGTAGTCCAGACCGTATTTCGCCAGCCCGCCGACCTTGAAATTCTCGATCAGGATGTCGGCATCCCGCACCAGGGTGCGGACCAGCGCCTGCCCTTCCTCCGTACGGAAATCCGCGGTCACGGACTTCTTGCCGCGGTTCGCCGCGTGGAAATACGCCGCCGTCCGGTCGCCGTCCCGCTCGATGAAGGGTGGGCCCCAGCGGCGCGTATCATCGCCTTCGGGCGCCTCAATCTTGATCACCTCGGCGCCAAGATCGGCCAAGGTCTGACCGGCCCACGGCCCGGCGAGAATACGCGCCAGTTCGACGACCTTCAGTCCGGATAGAGGCGTCATCCGGTCAGTTCGCCAGCTTTTCGTCAAGGATAGCGGCGAAGTCCGAATAGTTCATGTTGGAGTATTTCTGACCGTCGATCACGAAGGAGGGGGTGGAGTTGATGTCGTCGGCCGTCGCATTGGCCTGATAGGTTGCGATCATCGCCTTCAGCATTCCCTCATCGCGCATGCAGGCATCGACCTGGTCGCCCGAAAGCCCGGCCTTCAGCCCGATCTTTTTCAGGTTGTCAGCGATGCCGGCAGCCTCACCGGTGCCGATCCACTGCTTCTGGGTATCGAAGATCATGTCGGAGATGCCGAAATACTTCTCTGCCCCGCCGCACCGCGCGACCGCCGCGGCCCAAAGGCCGAACTTGTCGAAATAGACCTCGCGATAGACGAACCGGACCTTGCCGGTGTCGATATAGTCGGTCTTGAGCTGTCCGAAGACGTTGTCGTGGAAGGTCGCGCAGTGCGGGCAGGTGAAGGATGCGTATTCGACAACCGTCACCGGCGCGTCGGCCGCGCCAAGGACCATGTCGGGCACCATCTGCGCATCGGCGATCTGGGTCGCCTCCTGCGCCACGGCGGCACCTGTCAGCGCGGGCGACAGCGCCGGACCGCGCGATTGCGCCGCCCAGAACCCGCCGGCAGCCGCAGCCACCACGACCGCCCCGGCAATCAGTTTGGTTTTCGACATCGGATCAGCCTTTTCTGTTTCCGGCCCGAGATAAGACCTTTTCGCCCAGAGCTTCAAGCGCCGCCCGCAGCATCGGGTCGCTCACCTCACCGGAAAGTGTTCGCGCGCGCGCCGTCGTCGCCGGATCGGGCGGCGCCGCTTCCGGCACGGATTTCGGCGTGAAGGCAACCTGGCCCTCGGCAAAACCCGTCGGCGCCGTCTGGGTGATCACCACTTTCGAGATCGCGTTATAGCCGTAGCAGGCATTCACCTTCTCGCGGATCTTCGGCAACTGCATCTGCAGCAGGGGTGCTGCCGCGCCCGTGGTCAGCAGCGTCAGCGTCGCCCCGAACCCGTCGCGCGCAAAGCCCACCTTGACCGGAAGCGCCATCGCCGCGATGTCCTCGCCCACGACCTCGGCCCAATGCGTCAGCAGCCGGGACACCGCGAAGCCACGGGATTCGCCGGCCGCTCGGATACGCTCCTTCAGAAGGCCGGAAGCCGGGCGGAAACCCCGCCCGCTGCGCCTGCCCGCCGAATCCGTGCTGCCCATCTCTGTCCTTTCCGGTTCCGTCCGTTATTCTAGGCGCGACGACGCCGGTTGCCCACCGGAATGACGAACGGGGACGCGAAAATGCGCGACATCGGGATCGGTTCGGACCTTCTCGGCTGGTATGACACCCATGCCCGCGCGATGCCGTGGCGTGTGGGCCCGGCCGAACGCAAGGCGGGTATCCGGCCCGATCCCTACCGGGTCTGGCTGTCCGAGGTGATGCTGCAACAGACGACCGTTGCGGCGGTCGATGGCTACTTCCGACGCTTCACGACCCGCTGGCCGGATGTCGGCGCGCTCGCGGCGGCAGAGGACGCCGATGTTCTCGCCGAATGGGCCGGGCTTGGATACTACGCCCGGGCGCGAAACCTCCTCAAATGCGCGCGCCGGGTCGTGCAGGATCACGGCGGGCGTTTTCCCGACACTCGCGACGCGCTTCTGGACCTGCCGGGCATCGGCACCTACACAGCCGCCGCGATCGCCGCCATTGCGTTCGATGAACCTGCGACTGTCGTCGACGGGAATGTCGAGCGTGTGATCGCGCGGCTTCATGCGGTCGAAACGCCGCTTCCGGCGGCCAAGCCGGAACTCACGACCTTGGCCGCCCGCCACACGCCGCGTGATCGGCCCGGCGATCATGCGCAGGCGATGATGGACCTTGGCGCAACGGTCTGCACACCGCGCAGCCCGCGCTGCACGGAATGTCCGCTTCGCGGCACCTGCAAGGCGCGGACGATGGGGATCGCATCCGAACTGCCACGGCGCGCGCCCAAGAAGACGAAGCCGGTGCGCCAGGGCATCGCGTATGTCGGGCTGCGCGCCGATGGCGCGGCGCTTCTTGAACGACGGCCGGATTCGGGCCTGCTTGGCGGAATGCTTGGCTGGCCCGGATCGGACTGGAGCGAGGCCGCGCCCGAGGCTGCGCCACCGGTTCCCGCCGACTGGCGCGAACTCCCCTCCGAAGTTCGTCACACCTTCACGCACTTTCATCTTCTCCTCCGGGTCAGGACGGCGATCCTGCCACAGGACGCGAACCCCGATCGCGGCGAATTCGTTCCGGCGGGCCAGTTCCGGCCGGGCGACCTTCCGACCGTCATGCGCAAGGTTCATGACGTGGCGTCACGCGCCCGTGCGACGGATTGAGCCGATGGTACGGCCCAACTACGCTTCGACGCCATCCAAGCAGGCGGACTGACCATGGCGCACCCGATTTCACGCTTCACCTCGGCGGCGCCGTTCTGGATGTCGCTGCTTCTCGTGCCGCTGGCCGTGATCGGGGCGCGGAACGGCGGTTGGACGGTGTTCCTGCTGCCGATCGTCGGCTGGATCAACATGACCCTTCTTGACGTGATTGGCGGCCGGAACACCGAGAACGCCGATACCGACACGCCGGATGCGGATCTTTTCTGGTACCGGCTCATCACCATCCTCTGGTTTCCGATCCAGGCCGCGACGATCTACGGGATGATCTGGTACGTGACGCGTGCCGGCCATCTCGACACATGGGAGAAGGTCGCGCTCTTCTTCGGTGTCGGCGTGATCTCCGGCGCGATCGGCATCAACTATGCGCATGAGTTGATGCACCAGAAGAACCGGGTGGAACGCTGGCTGGCCGACCTGCTTCTCGCATCGGTGCTCTACAGCCATTTCCGGACCGACCATCTTCTGGTGCATCACCGCTATGTCGGCACGCCGCGCGATGCGGTGACGGCGCCCTACAACATGGGCTTTCACCGCGCCTTCCTTCGGGTCCTGCTTGAAGGGCCCTGCTCTGCCTGGCGGGCTGAGACGCAGCTTCTGGCGCGCGCCGGCCGGTCGCCGCTTCATCGCTCGAACCCGTTCTGGCGCTATGGCGCGCTGCAACTGCTGGCGCTGATCCTGGCCTTCGCGGCCGGTGGCTGGACGGGTGTCGCGCTGTTCGCGTGGCAGGCCGCGGTGGCGATCTGGCAACTCGAACTGGTGAACTATGTCGAGCACTACGGCCTGACCCGCCGCCACCTCGGCGACGGCAAGTATGAGCATGTCCTGCCCCGCCATTCGTGGAATGCCGACCACCGGGTCACGAACTGGCTGCTGATCAACCTCCAGCGCCATTCCGACCATCACTACAAGCCGGACCGGAGATTCCCGCTGTTGCAGACCTATGACGCTGACGAGGCACCGCAACTGCCGTTCGGTTATCCGGCGATGACAGCGCTTGCGATGATACCGCCCCTGTGGCGGCGGAAGATGAATCCCCGCGTGCGGGCGTGGCGGAAGCGCTACTATCCCGACATCACGGACTGGTCCGACTACAATTCCGGCCGCCTGCCGATGCCCCGGGGGGCAAGCTGACATCCGTAGGGACGGATGAACTACGCTGATCCTACGCGAAACCGACGCAAAAAAACCCCGCCGGGGGTGCAATCCGGCGGGGTCAGTTCGTGCCGTGGTTCAGGCCACAGGCACCGGCGGTAACCGTAGAGAATTCAGTGCGGGCGCCCCTCGTCCATCTCGGCGCGGATCTGCTGGCGAAGGATGTCGATCGACACGAGCTTTCCGTCGCGCTTGAAGTGCCAGTACGTCCAGCCATTGCAGCTTGGCGCCCCTTCGAGATGCGCACCAACCTGATGGATTGACCCCTTGATATCGTTGCCGATCAGCGTTCCGTCCGCGCGCACCTTGGCCTTGAAGCGGTTGCCAATGGAGTAAAGTTCCTCACCCGGCCGCAGCATCCCGCGCTCCACCACCTGCCCGAACGGGACACGCGGTTCGGCCCGTTTGGAAGCGGACACTTCAAGCGCCTCGCGATCGAACTTGCGGACCTTCGCCAGACGCTTGTGCGCCGCATCGCGATAGGCTTCCTCGCGTTCGATCCCGATGAAGTCACGGCCCAGCATCTTGGCCACAGCGCCGGTCGTGCCGGTGCCGAAGAACGGGTCGAGGACGACATCGCCCGGGTTGGTCGTGCCCACGAGCACACGGTGCAGCAGCGCCTCGGGCTTTTGCGTCGGATGGGCCTTGTCGCCGGCCTCGTCCTTGAGACGCTCATGCCCGGTGCAAAGCGGGATCACCCAGTCGGAGCGCATCTGCACGCCTTCGTTCAGCGCCTTCAGCGCCTCGTAATTGAAGGTGTATTTGCCGGCTTCCGATTTCGACGCCCAGATCAACGTCTCATGCGCGTTTGTCAGCCGCTTGCCGCGAAAGTTCGGCATCGGGTTCGACTTGCGCCAGACAACGTCGTTGAGGATCCAGAAGCCCTGGTTCTGCAACTCCGCGCCCATGCGGAACACGTTGTGGTAAGAGCCGATGACCCAGATCGCGCCGTTCGGCTTAAGAATACGACGGGCGGCGGCAAGCCATTCCTTCGTGAACTTGTCATAGACCTTGAAGCTGTCGAACTGGTCCCAGTGATCGTCAACAGCATCGACCTTGGAATTGTCGGGCCGGTGCAGATCGCCGCGCAGCTGAAGATTGTACGGAGGGTCCGCGAAAATCAGGTCGATACTTTCCGCCGGCAGAGACCGCATCACTTCAATGCAGTCACCCGCAAGTATCTCGTTAAGCGGAAGCCCCACGGCCCCCTTGGTAATCGTCTTCGTCATCGCTGCCTCATCCCCGGCGTCAGTGCGCCGTTGTTGTTGATCCCAAGATGAGTCAGCCGCGATTCGCCGTCAAATTCTTTTTTGAATCAAGAGCTTATGGTTTTGGCTTGATACAACATATGGTGCACGGGCCCAAACGAACGCCTATGATGTGGGGTCACACCGAGATTTCGGAGCGCATCCAGATGCGCTTTCGTCGGATAGCCCGCGTTCTTTTCCCAGCCGTAGCCGGGGTGCTGTTGCGCCAAATCCACCATGATGCGATCGCGCAACACCTTGGCCACGATGGAGGCCGCCGCAATCGACAGCGACCGCGCGTCGCCCTTCACCACGGCTTCGCAGCTCGTCCGCAGATCCTTCGGAATCATGTTGCCGTCGATCAGCACATGATCGGGTGCTGTCACCAGACCGGCGACGGCCCGGCACATGGCGACATGGCTGGCCCGAAGGATGTTGAGCGCGTCGATCTCCTCCACGCTTGCCGCGCCGGTGGCAACATCGGCGGTGGCAATGATTTCGTCGTAGAGCGCTTCGCGCCGCCGCGTGGTGAGCTTCTTGGAATCGTTCAGGCCCGGCGGAATCCGCGAAGGGTCAAGCACGACCGCCGCCGCCACGACCGGGCCGCAGAGCGGGCCGCGGCCGACTTCGTCGACTCCCGCGACACGCGTGAAGCCGCGCGCGAAGGCGGCGGATTCGAAACTCAGGTCGGGCAATCCGGTCATGGCGACACCATGTGCAGTTTGCCGCCACGGGCAAGCGAAAAGGGGCGGACGCTTCCGCGTCCGCCCTAGGTCCGGCATCGGATTACAAGGGATTGCGATGCCGACTGCTCGACCGGCCCGCCGTTTAGCGGCGAACTCCTGCGATCCTGTAACCATGTTCTTGCAGGCAGCGCGCACCGTAGACCGTGCGATCGCCCCAGCGCGTGTTGATATCGAAGGCGCAGCGTTCGGGCAGCCGGCGCGCGGCACCGAGTTCTCTCATGCAGCGCCCGGAAACGACTTCGCGATGATGCCGGTTGCCGCGGATTGAGAAGACGCATTCCGAAGGAATTGCCGCGTGCCTGCGGGTGCCGCGGCCATCCTTGCCCCAGCGCCAGTCGGGGTGAATGGCCTGGCCACGACGGTTGTCGTTGATCCGCAACCGTGCAGCGGCGGCTTCCTTCTCGCGCTTGTCCTTGTTGATCTCGTTGATGACGATTCCGAGCGTGGCGGCGCCAAGCAGGACCTTCAGCGCATCGCGGTTCCTGTCCTGCGCTGTGGCGGGCGTCGCGAATGCGGTGGTGAGGGCCAGCGCGGCAGCGGTGACGGCGGAGATCAGACGGCGTTTCATGGGCTTTTCCTCTCGGTCATTTCGGGAACCGGCGGCGATCCCGCCAGCGCATGAGAGGAAGATGTGGCCCACCACCAGAGACAGGCAATAACGCCTGCGCGCTAGCCGATAACAGCAACGGGGCGAGGTTTGGTTATTGATTAGCCAGCCGTCGGAGCGCAGTTTGGGCGCACCATGAAAAGATGCATGACCATATCCCTCGCGCTTGCCGCACTTCTCGCCGCCGCACCGGCCGGAGCGGCCTGCCGCGTCGAATACAAGGCCAAGCAGGACAATCCCCTGCGGCTCGATTTCGGCGTCGCCGATCTTCCCGACAAGGCCTGCGCGTCGAAGGAGGCCGCCGCACAGGCCCTGGCGCCGAAACTGAAAAAGCAAGGCTGGACGCTTCTGGCCATTGTGTCCATCCTTGGTTCGAGCTGACCGATCCGAGGAATCCCGCAAGTGGCCGACATTCCGAGCGCGCCGACTGAAGCCCTTCGCTCCGGCAACCGCATCGTCGTCTGGGGAATCGCCGCTATCGTGGCGATCCTCGCCGCAGCGGCCATTCTTCTGTTCATGTCACTTCCCGATGCGAATGCGTTCAACGCGCGCGTCGAGCGGATCTTTGTCGAAAACGATGCGCTGACCACCGGCGAGCAGATCAAGCTTCTGGAAGTTCTCGCGCAGTCCGGCACCGCGTTCTCCGAAGTGCTAACCAGCTACCGGATGGTTATCTTCGTGCTGCTTGTCTTCGCGACCGGCCTTTTGATTGCGGCACTCGTTTTCCTTGTCATGATCGTCGCGCTGAACAAACGCATGGGCGAGATCGAACGGCAAGGCATCCAGGTGTCCTCGCTTCTGATCAGCCGGGCCGAGAATGCGGTTCTTCTGAACAACATGGAGTTCAAGCTGACGCCCGCCGCGGTTGAAACGCTGTCGGTCCTGGCCGAAGCCCGCATGGACGATGACGTCCTGTCCGGCGCCGAGATCGAGGCCGTGATCTCGGGGAAGACCGCCGCCGATTGCGACGAAAGCGCGGGCGCGATGCGGATCAAGCGCCTTCGCGACGCGCTTGGCAACCAGATGGTTTCCGAACTTCTGGTGAAGAATATTGCCCGGCGCGGCTATATGCTGGCCGTGGACAAGGACGCGATCCGGATGATCTGAGCCGCCCTTGCGTGGGGGGGCGGTGCCCATTATACGGGCGCTTCCTTTGACCGGTGGGGGGATGCCCGTGATTCAGACACCCTTCTATCTGATCGACAAGGCGAAGCTGCTTCGCAACATGGAGATCATCGACCGGCTGCGCGCCGGGTCCGGCGCGAAGGCCTTGCTCGCGCTGAAATGCTTCGCGACATGGTCCGCCTTCGACATGATGCGCGATCACATGGATGGCACGACCTCGTCCTCGCTTTACGAACTGCGGCTCGGCCGCGAGAAGTTCGGCAAGGAAACACACGCCTATTCCGTCGCCTGGGCCGATCACGAGATCGCCGAGGCAGTGGGCCATGCCGACAAGATCATCTTCAATTCCATCGGGCAGCTTGAACGGTTCGACAATCAGTCGGCGCAGATCCAGCGCGGCCTGCGCCTGAACCCGCGGTTCTCGACCTCCGGCTTCGATCTTGCGGACCCGGCGCGGCCCTTCTCGCGCCTTGGTGAATGGGACGCGGAGAAGATTGCGCAGGTTATGGACCGCGTGTCTGGCTTCATGATCCACTACAATTGCGAAAACCGGGATTTCGACCTCTTCGACCAGCAGCTTGGCCGGATCGAGACGGAATTCGCGCGGCTTCTGGACAAGGTGAAATGGGTCAGCCTTGGCGGCGGCATCCATTTTACCGGCGAGGGCTATCCCGTCGACGACCTGGCCGCCCGGCTGAAGTCATTTTCGGACAAGTTCGGCGTGCAGGTCTATCTGGAACCGGGCGAGGCCGCGATCACCAACTCGACCTCGCTCGAGGTGACGGTTCTGGACCTTCTGAACAACGGCAAGGATCTTGCCATCGTCGACAGCTCGATCGAGGCGCATATGCTCGACCTCCTGATCTACCGCGAAAAGGCGAAGCTGCCGCAGCAGGGCGACCACGAGTACCAGATCTGCGGGAAATCCTGTCTGGCCGGCGACATCTTCGGCGATGCGCGGTTCGAGCATCCCCTCAATGTCGGCGACCGCATCTCGGTCGCGGACGCGGCCGGTTACACAATGGTCAAGAAGAACTGGTTCAACGGTGTGGGGATGCCTTCCATCGCGATCCGGGAACTGGACGGAACGATCCGTCTCGTCCGCGAATTCGGCTACGAGGACTACGCCTCCAGCCTGTCATGAGAGTGTCACACTCTCCCCTTCCACTGTCCGGACAATAAGGAGACAGCCGAAGTGAAAAAGAACGTGCTTATCATTGGCGCCGGTGGTGTCGCGCAGGTCGTGGCGCACAAATGCGCGCAGAATAACGACGTGCTGGGCGAATTGCACATCGCGAGCCGCACCAAGGCGAAATGCGACACCATCATCGCCTCGGTGAACGAAAAGAACGCGATGAAGGTGCCGGGCACGTTCA
Organism: Alphaproteobacteria bacterium; assembly: GCA_030429495.1. Classification (GTDB taxonomy): domain Bacteria; phylum Pseudomonadota; class Alphaproteobacteria; order Rhodobacterales; family Rhodobacteraceae; genus Albidovulum. Next base: position 58,927 of record JAUIFH010000001.1, read on the forward strand.
CCGCTCACGCGCTTGACGCAATGGACACCGACGCGGCCGCAGACCTGATCCGCAAGACCGGCGTCCAGATCGTCATCAATGTCGGCTCGCCCTTCGTCAACATGACCGTCATGGATGCCTGCATCCAGACCGGCGTGGCCTATATGGACACCGCGATCCATGAGGAACCGGACAAGATCTGCGAAACCCCGCCCTGGTACGCGAACTACGAATGGAAAAAACGCGATGCCTGTGAAAAGGCCGGCGTGACCGCGATCCTCGGCATCGGCTTTGATCCCGGCGTGGTCAACGCTTACGCGCGGCTGGCCGAGGACCAGTTCCTCGACACGATCAGCGAGATCGACATCGTGGACATCAATGCCGGTTCGCACGGCAAGTATTTCGCCACGAACTTCGACCCGGAGATCAACTTCCGCGAATTCACCGGCACGGTCTATTCCTGGCAGGGCGGCGAGTGGCGCGAGAACGCGATGTTCGAAGTAGGCCGCGAATGGGACCTGCCTGTCGTCGGCAAGCAGAAGGCCTATATGTCCGGCCATGACGAGGTGCATTCGCTTGCCCAGCGCTACAAGGACGCCGATGTGCGGTTCTGGATGGGCTTTGGCGATCACTACATCAACGTCTTCACCGTTCTGAAGTCGATCGGCCTTCTCTCCGAACACCCGGTCACCACGGCCGAGGGGGTCGAGGTCGTGCCGCTGAAAGTGGTGAAGGCCGTGCTGCCGGACCCCGCGAGCCTCGCGCCCGGCTATACCGGCAAGACCTGCATCGGCGATCTGGTGAAGGGGACGAAGAACGGCAAGCCGGCTGAGGTCTTCATCTACAACGTCGCTGACCACAAGGAAGCCTATGAGGAGGTGGGCTCGCAGGGCATCTCCTACACCGCCGGCGTACCGCCGGTCGCCGCCGCGATCCTTGTCGCGAACGGCACCTGGGATGTGAAGAAAATGGCGAATGTCGAAGACCTCGACCCCAAACCCTTCATCACCGTCCTGAACCGCATCGGCCTGCAGACGCGGGTGAAGGATGACGGCGGCGACCGCGAGGTCGATTTCGGATAGGCGCGCTCAGGACCCGTAGGGATCTTTCGCGCCACGATCGCTTGAAAGCGACCCCTGCCGCCGGGCGATGAGAGTTTCAATGGCATCGGCGAGGTGGACCTCGCCGATGTTGTAGTCCCCTTTCGCGACCCGGATCAGATGCGCCTCAAGCAGAACGTCGGCGTGGGTGAACCCGAAGGGTGGCTCAAACCGGTAGCTGGCGAGCTCGATCAGAAGGCCCATCGGCTCGCGGAAATAGATCGAATCCATGAAGCCGCGGTCCTTGACGCCGGAATGGCTGATCCCACGCTCGTCGAGCCGTTCGACCGCCTGGGAAAACACTGCTCGCGACACGGCGAAGGCAAGGTGATGCACCTCACCCGGCGTCGGGCGCTTAGGCTTCGCATCGGCAACACGATCCTCGTTGGTGAAGACGGTGATGAGCCGCCCGTCCCCCGGGTCGAAGTAAAGGTGTCCCTCGCCGGGGTTGTCGAGGTTGGGCTGGTCGAAGACGAAGGGCATGCCGAGGATGCCTTCCCAGAAGTCGATGGAAGTCTGCCGCCCCGCCCCCATAAGCGTGACGTGATGGACGCCCTGAACCTGAAGCTTGCGCATCTTTCCTCCTCCCGCGTTTCCGGGACCATAGCAGGAAGCCGGTGCATTGGCGCAGTCCTTTGCGCGCACAAAGCCCGTGCGATGCGTAACAATGGAAGGTGGCGGCCCCGATAGGATTCGAACCTATGACCTACCGCTTAGGAGGCGGTCGCTCTATCCCCTGAGCTACGGGGCCGGGCGGCCTGTCCGGCACATTCGTTCGATAGTTGCGCCGGACCGGTTTGACAAGTCCGCAGGTCCGGCCGCGGCCTCAGTTCGACAGGAAGCAGGCAACCCTGTTCGCCAGATCCTCTGCCTCAAGCTCGCGCTGGAAAAACTCCACGAACCCGACATCCGGCAACATCAGGTAGGTCTGGGTCATGTGATCGACGAGGTAGTATTCGTCCTCGGGATCTTCCGGCGCTTTGTAGTAGGTGCGGTAGGCTTTCGCGGCGGCGGCGATCTGCTCGTCCGTGCCGGTCAGGCCGATCATCCGCGGATGGACATAGTCGGTCCATTCCTTCAGCACTTCGGGTGTGTCCCGCGCCGGATCGACGGTGATGAACACGGGCGTGACCTCGTAGCCCTGTTCCTCGAGCGCGTCGATGGCCTCGGCGTTTCGGGCGGTGTCGGTCGGGCAAATATCCGGGCAGAAGGTGTAGCCGAAGTAGATTAGGCTGGGCTTAGTCAGAACGTCGGCATCCGTCACGCTGCGACCATTCTCATCGGTCAGCGTGAACGGCCCCCCGATCGCGGCGGTTCCCGCAATACGGCCGGTGCGGCAAGAAGCGAAGCGGTCAGATCCCGCGCGCTGCGTCACCGCATAGAGGGTCACCAGAACCACTGCCACGAGCGAGATGGCTGCAAGCGCGTAAGTTTTTGTCGACACGGGCATCGGGGTCCTCCGGGTTGCGGCGCCATTGATCGCTCATCCCGCGCCGACTATCAATCGGAAGCGCCGGAATGCGACAACAGGACCCGCCATGAGCCAGACGGCCGAGGAAGCCGGCAGGACCATCCACGAACCCGATATGCCAGACGGCGAGTTCTCGGCACTCGTCGCGCATGGCGATTGGGTTCGTCTGCGCACACTGATCGTCTTGCGGTGGATGGCGGTCGCCGGGCAACTGACCGCGATCTTCGTTGCAACGCGGTATTACGGGATCGACCTTGACCTTGCGCTCTGCCTCGCGGTCGTCGGCGCGGCGGTGGCGGTCAACCTGATATCGGTCTTCATCTTCCCCGAGAACAAGCGCCTGACCGGGAGCGAGGCGATGCTCACGCTTCTCTTCGACACGGCGCAGCTTGCGGTGCTGCTGTATCTGACCGGTGGCCTCAACAACCCGTTTGCGTTGCTGATCCTTGCGCCGGCGACGATTGCCGCGACCGCGTTGCAGACCCGGGCCACGGTATTTCTTGGCCTGGTCACCATCGCCCTTGTCACGCTCGTCGCGTTCTTTCACCGCCCGCTTCAGGTTTCCGACGGAACCCTGATTGAGGTGCCAGCTGTGTTCGGCTTCGGCTTCTGGCTCGCCATCGTGACGGGGGTGGTGTTCCTCGGCCTCTACGCGCGTCGTGTCGCATCGGAAATCCGGTCGATGGGCGAGGCACTGCTGGCGACTCAGATGGCGCTCGCGCGCGAACAGAAGCTGACCGACCTAGGCGGTGTCGTAGCCGCGGCGGCGCACGAACTTGGAACACCGCTTGCCACGATCAAACTTGCCAGCGCCGAGCTCGCCGACGAACTCGACGACCGGCCCGACCTGCGCGACGACGCGCAGTTGATCCGACAGCAGGCAGACCGGTGCAGGGAAATCCTCCGTTCCATGGGCAAGGCCGGAAAGGATGACCTGCATCTGCGGACCGCGCCGCTATCGGCGATCATCCGGGAAGCGGCAGAGCCGCATCTCGACCGCGGGAAGGTGCTGCATTTCGATCTCGGCGACATGCCCGGTGCGCCAATACCGCAGCCGGTATTTCCGCGCCGGCCCGAGATCATTCACGGCCTGCGCAACCTGATCCAGAATGCCGTGGATTTCGCTGACGGCAATGTCTGGATCGACGCGAGCTGGAATCCTGATTTTGTGCATCTGCGGATCGCGGACGATGGCGCGGGCTTTCCGCTGCACCTGATGGGCCGGATCGGTGACCCGCTGTTGCGGCGGCGGCGTGAGGATGCTCGGCGACGGCCGGGCTATGACGGGATGGGCCTTGGTCTGTTCATCGCCAAGACACTTCTTGAGCGCACCGGCGCACGCCTGACATTCTCCAACGGTGCGGACCCGTTCCTTGCCGAAGACGAGCATCCGAAAAGATCGGGCGCGCTGGTGGAGGTCGCGTGGCCACGGCACCGGATAGAGGCGGCACGGGGCGGAGGACTTGGAGAAAACCGCCCGATCACACGTTGACCGCTTGCCACGAATTCGCCCAAAGGTTGATACGTTAACGATCCATTAACCCAATACCCGACTCCATAGGCACAAGGGGCACAGACTCCAGACGGAGACGGGTTTGACATGTTTTATCCATTGACGCTCGCGGCGGGTGTCGTCGCGTCCTCGATTGCGGCGGCGGTTTGCGCGCTGCTGATTTTGTCCCTGTTCCCCGGGGGCAAGAAATCAAAAGGCGGAACAGGTTTGTCCGCGCCCCTTGAGCAAGCGATTTTTCTGTTTGAAGATCATGATCTTGTTGACGCCACCGGCCCGGCGCGGGCGCTACTTAGCACACTTCCGGGATCGGGTTCTGACTGGAACCGCCTGTCTGCCTATCTTTCGCAGCGAATCGACGATTTCGAGGCCGAGATCGGAAACCTTGCGCGCCTCGGCGAACTGGAACTTTCGGGGCGGGAAGGATCGTCGATCAGGGTCCGCGGGGAATGGCTTGGCCAGAGGGCGCGGCTGACGGTGATCGATATGGAGGCGGAAGGACAGGCCGTGCTCATGGATGCGCTAAGCCTGCGTGCCCAGAACGAGGAACTGGCCGCCTTGCGCGAAACGTTGGGGGCGGCACCTATCCCCGTCTGGCGGGAGAACGCGGAAGGTTCGGTCGTCTGGGCCAATGATTGCTACCTCGACCGCGCGGCGGAACACGGCGATATCGGCCGGGATGACATGACATGGCCCGTTCCCACGATCTTCCCGGTGCAGGCCTCCGCGACGGCATCGCGGCGAAGGGTGTTGCCCCAGACGGCGGGCCGCGCCGAACGCTGGTACGAATGCCATAGCCACTCCTCAGGCGCCGAAAGCCTGAACTACGCGCTGCCGGCGGACGCATTGGTCAAGGCCGAGACCACGCTGCGGGAGTTCGTGCAGACACTCTCGAAAACATTCGCGCATCTGCCGATCGGCCTCGCGATCTTCGATCGGCAGAGACAGCTGGCCCTGTTCAATCCGGCGCTTGTTGACCTCACGTCCCTCGGTGCCGAATTCCTGTCGACCCGCCCTACGCTGTTTTCCTTTCTCGACGGGCTCCGTGAAGCGCGGGTGATCCCCGAACAGAAGGACTACCCGAGCTGGCGAGCGAAAATGGCGGCTTTGGAGCAGGCGGCCGCCTCAGGTCTTTACGAAGAAACATGGTCGCTTCCCTCGGGCCAGACCTACAAGGTGACGGGGCGGCCGCACCCGGACGGTGCGGTCGCCTTCCTGGTCGAGGATATCAGCGCCGAAATCACCCTCACCCGGCACTTTCGCTCAGAGATCGCACTTGGCCAGGCCGTCGTTGACACCTTGCCGGAGGCAATCGCCGTATACTCGTCGGCTGGCGACCTCATCCTTTCGAATGACGCCTATGATCGGCTTTGGGGCGTGGAGTCTGGGATCACGCTTGGCACAGTGACCATCGCCGACTCGCTCCGCCTCTGGCGCGAAATGACGAAGCCGAATCCTGTTTGGGGCGAGCTGCGGGACTTCGCTTGCATGATAGACGAACGCGCCGAATGGGATGCCGACGTTACGCTCCTCACCGGCGAGATTCTGACCTGCCGGACCGCACCGTTGCCAGGCGGCGCCACACTGGTCGGGTTCCGTCAGCAATCGCGGCGACCAGCGTCGGGCGTCGGGCCGGAGGAGACGCCAAGAACCGTGCCCGCCGAAGCGCGGGTTTGACGCGGCGGTGCATTCGCCTTGCGGGTCGGGCGGCGAGCGGTAAAAGTCGCCGCATGGACCAAGCCGCCAGCACCGCAACCGAGGTCAGGATCGACCTTCAGACGCCCGAAGCGACAGCCGCGCTCGCCCGCTGGTTCGCACCGCGCCTGCTGCCTGGCGATGTCCTGCTGATCGCAGGCCAGATCGGCGCCGGCAAATCGCATTTCTGCCGCAGCCTGATACAGGACCGCCTCGCGGCCGAAGGGCGGATGGAGGATGTACCGTCCCCGACTTATACGCTGGTGCAGGTCTACGATACCAACGGCGGCGAAATCTGGCATTCGGATCTCTACCGCCTGACTTCGCCCGACGAAGCAATTGAACTTGGGCTGGAAGACGCATTCGACCAGGCCATCTGCCTTGTCGAATGGCCGGACCGGCTCGGCCCACTACAGCCTGAAAAGGCTCTGCTCCTGCATTTTTCGGCGTGCTCCGACGGTGACGCACGCGTGCTTGCCGTGTCTGGAAGGGCGCCGCGCTGGGCATCCCTTCTTGGTGACCTGCGGCAGGATTGGGCTGCCGATGACCGGTCGTGAGGCCCTTGCCAGGCAGTTTTTGAGCGGCGCAGGATGGGGTGCCGCAGAGCGTCGTCCACTGGCGGGCGATGCGTCTGCAAGGCGTTACGAGAGGCTCGCGCTCGAAACCAGCCGAGCCGTTCTGATGGATGCCCCGCCAGACCGTGGCGAAAGCACCGAACGCTTCAGCCGCATGGCTGGATGGCTGCTCGACCACGGATATTCCGCGCCGAGGATCATGGCCGAGGATCGCGATGCCGGGTTCCTGTTGCTGGAGGATCTCGGCGACGCCTTGTTCGCACGCCTCATTGCCGGCGACGCGGCGCGGGAGGGGCCGCTCTATGCGTCGGCGATCGATTTTCTGGTCGACCTGCACAGCCACCCGCCGGCCCCTTTCCTTACACCTCTCGACGGGCCGGCACTTGCCGACCTCGTGTCGCTCACACCGCTCTGGTATCTTCGCGGGATTGGCGCCGCCCAAGGTGCCGAGGCCAACGCAATCGCCGGAATTGTCGCGGGTCTTTACGCGATGCATGCAGACTGCCGGACGGTCACCGCTCTGCGCGACTTCCACGCGGAGAACCTGATCTGGCTGCCCGACCGCGACGGTGTTGCCCAGGTCGGCCTTCTCGACTTCCAGGACGCCGTGGCGGCGCATCCTGCCTACGATCTCGTCTCGCTGCTTCAGGACGCTCGGCGCGATGTATCTCCGGCGACCGAGGGCCGGGCGGTTGCACGTTATATTGCCGCCTCCGGAGCCACGGAGACCGCATTCGGGCCAATCTACGCACTGCTCGGCGCCCAGCGCGCGTTGCGCATCCTTGGCGTGTTCGCCCGGCTCACCATGCATTTCGGCAAGCCGGCCTATCTGGACTACATGCCGCGGGTCTGGCGTTATCTGGAACGCAACCTCGCCCATCCCTCACTGGCGGACCTCGACCGCGCGGTGCGGGCCGGACTGCCGGAACCCACGCCCGAACGGGTACAAAGGATCAAGGATCAATGCGGCCAATACCCGACTCCCTGATGCTCTTCGCCGCTGGCCTCGGCACGCGGATGGGTGCGCTGACGGCGGATCGGCCGAAACCCCTGATCCACGTCGGGGGGCAGGCGCTGATCGACCACGCGCTCGCGCAGGTTGACGGTGCTGGTGTCGGGCGGATCGTCGTCAACCTCCACTACCGGCCCGAACAGATTCGGGCGCACCTGACCACCCGCCCGGAAACGCTTTTTTCGGACGAAACAGAGACTATTCTTGAGACCGGCGGCGGACTGCGGCAGGCGCTTCCCGAGCTCGGAACAGGCCCCGTCTTCACCCTGAACACGGACGCAGTCTGGACCGGAGTGAATGCCCTGTCTCAACTTCGCGACGCGTGGGACCCGGAGCGAATGGACGCTCTGCTGCTCCTCGTTCCACAGGCCGGCGCCACCGGCCATACCGGGGCCGGTGATTTCGACATGGACACTTCCGGCCGGCTTCGGCGCGGCCGCGATTTCGTCTATTCCGGCGCACAGATCATCACGACCGGCAGGCTGGCGGCCGTTTCCGACAGGGTATTTTCCATCAATCCCGTCTGGGACGAAATGCTTGCCGACGGTCGGCTCTACGGCTGCGTTCACGACGGCGGCTGGTGCGATGTCGGCCGACCCGAGTCGATCCCGCTGGCCGAAGCATTGCTGCGCGGGGCGGGCGATGTCTGAGAACGAGGCAGCACCGCGCGTCTACGCGCTGCCGCCCGGCGCGGATTTCCCTGCGCTGTTTGTCGAAGGCCTGATCGCGCGAATATCCGGCCAATCGCCCGAAGTCACCGCCCGAACGACCGTATTCGTCAATACGACGCGGATGCTGCGCCGGATTCGGGAGGCGTTCGACGGCCACGGCGCGCGCATTCTGCCACGCCTGCGGCTGATTACCGACCTTGGCAACGACCCTTTGGGCAGGTTGCCGCCAGCAGTCACCGCGCTGCGGCGTCGCCTTGAACTGTCGCGGCTGGTCGCGGGCCTCGCGCAATCGCGCCACGACTTCGCCGCCGGAACCGCTGTCTTCGACCTTGCCGACAGCCTCGCGCGACTTCTTGAAGAGATGACGGGCGAGGGTGTTCCGTTCGAGGCGCTGGAATCCCCCGATCTCGCCGAAGATCACGCCGAACACTGGGCGCTCAGCCTGAAGTTCATCCGCATTGTCGCGCGCTACCAGGATGCGGAGGCCGCCCCGGACAAGGAGGCCCGGCAACGGCGCGTGATCGACGCTCTGGTGCAGTCTTGGCGGGAGACGCCGCCAGCCGATCCGGTGATCGTTGCAGGCTCCACCGGATCGCGCGGCGCGACGCAGCTTTTCTTGCAAGCGGTCGCGAAACTGCCGCAGGGCGCGGTCGTGCTGCCCGGGTTTGACTTCGACATGCCTGAATCGGCCTGGGACAGTCTCTATTCCGGCCGAACTCCGGGCGAGGATCATCCGCAGTTCCGGTTTCTCAAGCTCTCGCAGGGCCTCGGCATCAAACCATCGGCAATCCGGTCATGGTGCGGTACGGCTGCGCCCGACCCGGCGCGGAACCGGCTTCTGTCACTCGCGCTGCGCCCTGCGCCCGTAACCGACCGCTGGACGGCCGAAGGCGCGGCGCTTGGCGCACTCGGGCCCGCAACGGAAGGGCTTTCGCTGATAGAGGCACCGTCCGAACGAGCGGAGGCCCTTTCGATCGCGTTGCGCATCCGCAAGGCGGTAGAGGACGGCCGGAGGACCGCGCTCATCACGCCCGATCGGACACTGGCCCGCCGCGTCACCGTGGCGCTCGACCGTTGGGGCATCCGGCCAGATGACAGTGCGGGTCAGCCGCTGTCGCAGACCGCGCCCGGGCGGTTCCTTCGCCATGTCGCGGCACTGTTCGGTCGTCAGCTGTCGGCGGAAGCGCTTCTTATCCTTCTCAAGCATCCGCTGACCGCGACCGGCGCGGGCGATCGCGGCAATCACCTGCGATTTTCGCGCGACCTAGAACTGTCCCTCCGGCGCAAGGGCCCCCCGTTCCCCTCTGGCGATGATCTGCGGTCATGGGCGGCGGCTTCGCGCGAGGCGCCGCGGATCGAATGGGCCGAGTGGCTTGCCGGCGCTTTGGGTGCGGTCCCTGAAGATACGGAACTGCCGATTTTGGCCAGAGTAGAGACGCATCTAACGGTGGCAGAGGCACTCGCTGCCGGACCGGGCGGTCGCGTGGAAGACAGCGAACTCTGGCGAGAAGAGGCCGGGCGGCTGGCGATGCAGGCGATGCAGGAACTGCGCCGGGAAGCGGACGCCGGCGCGGACATGAGGGCGACGGACTACGCCGATCTCGTCACGGGGGTCCTGCGCCCCAAAAGCGTCCGTCGGAGCGAGGGCGCGCATCCGCTGGTCGCGATCTGGGGAACGCTTGAAGCGCGGGTTCAGGGCGCCGACCTTGTTATCGCCGCCGGGCTCAACGATGGAATCTGGCCAGCATTGCCCGCACCCGATCCCTGGCTTTCGCGAGAGATGCGACTCAAGGCGGGCTTGCTGCTGCCCGAACGCCAGGTTGGCCTGTCGGCGCATGATTTCCAGCAGGCGGCCGGTGCGCCTGAGGTCGTGTTGTCGCGTGCGATCCGCGACGCGGAGGCCGAGACCGTTCCCTCACGCTGGCTTGCACGGATCACGAACCTGCTCCACGGGCTTCCGGACCAGGGCGGACAGGAGGCGCTTGCAGCGATGCGCGCGCGCGGACAGGCGTGGCTGGACCTCGCCGCCGCGTTCGAGGAACCCGCGAACCGTGTGCCGCTGGCACATCGCCCGGCGCCGCGCCCCCCGGTGGGGGTCCGGCCACGCACGCTTGCCGTCACCGGGATCGAACGGCTGATCCGCGACCCCTACGCGATCTATGCGCGGACCATCCTGCGTCTGAAGCCGCTCGACCCGCTCAGGCCAGAGCCGGACGCGCGGCTGCGCGGCAAGGTTCTTCACAAACTGGTTGAGACTTTCATCCGCGAACGGCCTGAGGGGGAAAGCGAGGCCGGCGCGCGCGACCGGTTGCTTCACCTCGCCGAGTGCGTCCTTGGCGAGGAGATCCCCTGGCCGAGCGCGCAGCGGATATGGCTTGCCCGGCTCGGTCGGATCGCGGACAGCTTCGTCGCCGCGGAAAGCGGCCGACAAGCGGCGGGACAACCTGTCATCATGGAGAAAACTGGCTCTGTTTCGCTGCAAAACGGCGCATTCACGCTGACTGCGCGACCTGACCGGATCGACCTTCTCGATGACGGGTCAGTTCATATCTACGACTACAAGACCGGAACGCCACCCAGCCGCGACAAGCAGAAGGCGTTTGAAAAGCAGCTTATTCTCGAGGCGGCGATGGCGGAACGCGGCGGGTTCGCAGAGCTTGGTCCGCGGGTCGTGGCGGGAACAACCTACATTCACCTCGGCGGTGACGGTGGCGAAAAACCGGGGGCCACGGACGAAGTCGACCTTGGCGAGGAATGGGACCGCCTCGGCAAGCTCATCGCGGCCTACTTCCAGCACGAGACCGGCTATTCCTCGCGCCGGGCGGTGTTCGAGACGCGGCGGGACGGCGATTTCGACCACCTGGCGCGGTTCGGCGAATGGCAGATGAGTGATACGCCGAAGCCGGAGGATGTCGGATGAAACGCGACGATGCGAGCAACGCACAGGTTCGCGCAGCCGATCCGGCGCAATCGACCTGGCTTTCGGCGAATGCGGGTTCCGGCAAGACGCGGGTGCTGATCGACCGGGTTGCGCGGCTTTTGATGGGCGGGACGGAGCCGAACAGGATCCTTTGCCTTACCTATACCAAGGCTGCCGCGAGCGAGATGCAGAACCGCCTGTTCGACCGGCTCGGGGAATGGGCGATGCTGCCGGAGCCGAAGCTGCGCGCCGCTCTGAACTCTCTCGGGATCGAAGGCGGAATCGACGCTGATGCGCTCGCCAGCGCCCGGCGCCTTTTCGCGCGCGCCATCGAGACGCCCGGCGGGCTCAAGATCCAGACCATCCATTCCTTCTGCGCGTCGCTCCTGCGCCGGTTCCCGCTGGAGGCGCGGGTGTCGCCCGATTTCACCGAACTGGACGACCGGACGGCAAAACTACTGCGCGGCGAGATTGTCGAAGAACTTGCCGGCGGCGAGGATGTCGCTGCCGTGGACGCAATGGCCGAAAGTTTCTCGGGCGACGATCTGTCTGCATTCCTGGGAAATTTGTGCCGGAACAGTGACGCTTTTTCTCGACCGATGGATCGTGATGGGGCGCTTGCCCTCTTCGGGCTGCCTGCGGGTTTCGACGATGCGGCACTCGTCGGTTCGGTCTTCCTCGGCGGCGAGGCGGAGTTGGTCAGTCGCCTTGTTCCGATTCTGTCCGGCAGCGGACAGAGGGATTCTGCGGCGGGCGCCAAACTTGCCGCGCTGTCATTCGACCCGCCGACCATCGGGACGATCGCTGGGCTGGAACCGGTGCTGCTGCACGGAAAGGGTGCGGTGAAGGCTGGGCCGTTCACCGCGAAACTCGATGCCTTCCCGACCAAGGCCTTGCGCGCGAAGGACGCTGCCCCCCTATTGCCTGCCCTCGATGCGCTCATGCAGCGCGTGGAGGCAGCGCGGGATCTTCGCATAGCGCTGGCCGCAGCCCGGAAGACTCAGGCCCTGCACCGCTTCGGGCAGGCATTCCTGCCGCGCTATGCTGCCCGCAAGGCGGCTGCCGGCTGGCTGGATTTCGACGATCTGATCGCCAAGGCCGCCGCGCTTCTATCAGAACGGGCGGTTGCGGCCTGGGTGCTTTACCGGCTGGATGGCGGGATCGACCACATTCTCGTCGACGAGGCGCAGGATACCAGCCCCGGCCAGTGGCAGGTCATCGAACGCCTGTCAGAAGAGTTTACGGCCGGCGAGGGCGGGCGGGACGCAGCGCGCACCATCTTCGTTGTCGGTGACAAGAAGCAGTCCATCTACTCCTTCCAGGGCGCGGACCTGACGGCATTCGACGCGATGCGTGCGCATTTCTCGCAAAAGCACGCAGCCGCCGCCGTACCCTTCGCGGAGCTCGAACTTCTGCATTCCTTCCGCTCCTCCGCCGCGATCCTGAACGTGGTGGACCTGACATTCGACGAGCGCGTCCAGCGCGGCCTTGGCGGGGCGTTCAAGCATATCGCCTTTCGTGCGGATCTGCCCGGAAGGGTCGACCTCTGGCCGCCGGTTCCGAAGACCGAGCAGCCCGACGACAAGGACTGGTTCGACCCCACCGACATCCTGCCCGGCGACCATGAGACGGTCGTCCTCGCGCGCCGGATCGCGAACGAGATCCGGCGGCTGATCGACACTGGCGTCCGGATCGAAGACAAGGCGCGGCCGCGGGCGGTCCATGAAGGCGATTTCCTGATACTGGTGCAGCGCCGCTCTGCGCTGTTTCATGAGATCATCCGCGCCTGCAAGACGGCCAAATTGGAGATCGCCGGCGCCGATCGCCTACGGATCGGGGGCGAACTGGCGGTCAAGGACCTGACGGCGCTTCTGAGCTTCCTTGCCACGCCGGAGGACGATCTGTCGCTTGCCGCCGCCCTCCGCTCACCTCTGTTCGGCTGGGATGAGGGTCAGCTCTACGATCTGGCGCAGGGTCGCGGCGACGGCACCTACCTTTGGCGTGCGCTGCGCGATCGCGCGAAGGAATTCGCCGATACCGCCGCAATACTGACGGATCTTCGGAATCAGGCGGACTTTCTGCGGCCATTCGAGTTGATCGAGCGGATGCTGACGCGCCATGACGGGCGGCGAAGGCTGCTTGCCCGGCTGGGACCGGAGGCAGAGGACGGGATCGACGCGCTGCTGACGCAGGCGCTCGCCTTCGAACAGGCCGAGGTGCCAAGCCTTACCGGATTTCTTGTCTGGCTGAATGCAGATGCGGTGGAGATAAAGCGTCAGCTCGATTCCGCCTCCCGCGCGATCCGCGTGATGACGGTCCACGGCGCGAAGGGTCTGGAAGCGCCGATCGTGATCCTTCCCGACACAGCCAAGAGCCGCAACAACCTCCGCGACGAGATCGTCGAAGTCGATGGCCGCCCGGTCTGGCGCACCCCGGCGGCGGAAAGCCCGCCGGGGATCGTCGCGGCCCGGGATGCGCTTCTGCGCCGGCAGGAAGAAGAGCGGATGCGCCTGCTCTATGTCGCGATGACGCGGGCGAAGGTCTGGCTTATCGTGACGGGCGCCGGCGATGTCGGAGAAGGCGCCGACAGCTGGTACGGTCTTGTTGCCGACGCCATGGCGAAGGTCGGCGCGGCCCCTGCGCCGGATGCGGGGCCCGATCTTGGCGATGTGCTTCGATATGCGCACGGCGCTTGGCCCGATGACGAACGGGATACGGACGCGCCTGAAGCGATCAAGGTGGTGGTTCCGGAATGGGCGCACGGACCTGATCGGACCGATGTCGCCGTCGATGGCCCGCTTTCGCCCTCTGGCCTTGGCGGCGCGAAGGCGTTGCCTGGCGAAGGCGGGCTGGACGAAGCCACGGCGAAAAGGCGCGGGGCATGGCTGCACCTTCTGCTTGAACATCTGCCGCTCTGGCCGCAGGCCGACTGGCCTGAGATCGCCGCATCCTTGCTGACGGGTGGCGAAGAACAGGCAGATTCCGGTGAAATAGACACGATTTTAGCCGACGCGCAGAGGCTGCTCTCCGCGCCCGGTCTTGCCCCGATATTCGCCGCCGATACGTTTGCTGAGGTTGAGCTTACCGCATCCCTGCCGGAACTTGGCGGCCGGGTCCTTCACGGCGCGATCGACCGGCTTCTGGTGGAAAAGGATCGCGTCCTGGCCGTTGACTACAAGTCGAACGCCGTCATCCCCGGAACGGCGGAGTTCGTGCCCGACGGCATTCTTCGGCAGATGGGCGCCTATGCGGCGATGCTTGCGCAGATCTATCCGGGCCGCCGGATTGAGACCGCAATCCTGTGGACGCGGACCGGCCAGCTTATGACGCTGCCGCCCGACATCGTGCGGGGGGCGCTCGCCTCAACCACCATCCCTTGACGCGCCCCGAGGCCGGACCTACGTTCCCCTCAAAGCACCCTGTTTTGGAGAACCGCCATGGCCACCGTCGCCGTCACCGATGCCACCTTTGACGCCGAAGTCCGTGAATCCGCAATTCCCGTCGTCGTGGATTTCTGGGCCGAGTGGTGCGGACCCTGCAAGCAGATCGGCCCCGCGCTGGAAGAACTGTCCGAGCAGTATGCCGGCAAGGTGAAGATCGTGAAGGTCAACGTTGACGAGAACCCCGATTCTCCGGCGCAGATGGGCGTGCGCGGCATCCCGGCACTGTTCATGTTCAAGGACGGTCAGATCGTGTCGAACAAGGTCGGCGCCGCGCCGAAGGCCGCGCTTCAAAGCTGGATCGATTCCGCAATCTGATCCGGCGGCAGCCGTTTGACAAAGGGCGCCTTCGGGCGCCCTTTTGCGTGGGCGGTTGCGGGCGACGTACCGCGCCGCCATATAGAACCGGACAAACGGAGGGTGACGATGGCGGACGAGAATTTCCCCGGCTGGCACGGAACTACGATAATCGGCGTGCGCCGGGGCGGAGAGGTCGTTGTGGCGGGTGACGGGCAGGTCAGCCTTGGCCAGACCGTGATCAAGGGCACCGCGCGCAAGGTTCGCCGCCTCAATCCTGGCGGACAGGACGTGGTCTGCGGCTTTGCCGGTTCGACGGCGGATGCTTTCACCCTGCTTGAGCGGCTGGAGAAGAAGCTTGAGGCCGCGCCCGGTCAGTTGACTCGCGCCTGCGTTGAGCTAGCGAAGGACTGGCGAACGGACAAATATCTCCAGAAACTTGAGGCGATGCTGATCGTGACGGACGGCAAGACACTTCTGGTCGTCACCGGCGCGGGTGATGTGCTTGAGCCGGAGCACGACGTCGCCGCCATCGGCTCCGGCGGCAACTTCGCCCTTGCCGCAGCGCGGGGGCTGATGGAAACGGAGCTTTCCGCCGAGGAGGTCGCCCGCAAAGCCATGGCCATTGCCGCCGACATCTGCGTCTACACCAACGGTAACCTGACCGTGGAGAAGGTCCGTGGCTGACGAAGCCAGGACTTTCGGCCCCGCCGACCTTCGTGCCGCAGTTGCCGCCGGGCTTCTGACGGAGGCACAGGCGGCGGATGTAACGGCGCTGGCCCATGACAGGGCGGGCAAACGCGCGACGCTTCCGGCCGAGGATGAACCTTTCGAATTCTTCCGGGGCTTTGCCGAGATCTTCATCGCCTCCGGTCTCGCGATTCTTCTGGCGGGCCTGTCGATCCTGCTCGGCGTCCTTGGCAAGGTGTTCATACTGATCCTGATCCCCGCGATCATCGCCATCACCGCTTGGGGATTGGCTGGATATTTCACGCTGAAACGGCGGATGAACCTGCCGTCGATGGTACTGGTCAGCGCCTATGCCGGCGGGCTTTACGTTTCGTTCTTCACGGTTCTCGGCCAAATGGATATGGGGCTTAAAGGCATCGCCTTTCTCTCGGCCGCGTTGACGGCTGGCGCGGTTTTGGTCTGGTTCAAACAGTTCCGGCTGCCGTTCTCCATGTTCGTCTTCGGCATCTTCGCGCTTCTGGCGACCTATGCGCTCTTCACCCGCTACAATCCCGGCGGGACGATTGAGGATGTCGAGGGTTGGGTGCGCAGTTTTGCGCCGCGTGCGAACCTGACGATGGCGTCCCTCGTCTTCGGCGCCGGCGCCTTTGTCGGTGCGATGTGGTTCGACATGCAGGACCCGCACCGGATCGGCCGGCATTCGGCGACGGCGTTTTGGCTGCATCTGTTGGCGGGCGCCGCGCTCGTGAACTCGATTGCAGGCAATCTCTACGGTTCCGGCGGGCCGGCGGCGATCCTGCCGACCACCGCTGCCCTCCTGATCTTTGCACTCATCGCCCTGATCATCGACCGCCGGTCGATGCTGACTGCCGGCATCGCCTATATCGGCGCCGTGATCTATTGGGCCATCGCCGGCGACGGCTATGCCGGTGCGATGGATTGGGCGATGATCCTGATCATCCTCGGCACCTTCTTCACCGTGCTCGGCACCTGGTGGGTTCAGATGCGCTCGGCGCTCATGCGTGCGCTTCCGGACTTTCCGGGTAAGAATCGCCTGCCACCATGGCGCAGGGCGGATCCGGCCGGTTGACCGGCCGGACCGGTCTTCACTGAAGTGCCGCGACACCCAGCGGCACACCGGCTGCCTTGCACCAGATATAGACCTCATCGTAGTTCGAGACGTCGATGGAGGCAGGAATCTCGTAGCGCTGCTTGCCGTTGAGCGCGGTGAGCGGCGCAAGTTCGGTCGCCGGGTCGTAGCCGTCGTTGCCAAGACCCACGCGCGGGTCCGGGCCGTTGTCGAGCGAGAAGTCGGCGCCAAGCTGGACATAGTAGGTGCCGTTTTCTTCGACGATGGTGGCCGTCCCTGATGTGACGTGATTACTTGCCCCGGCAAAGGCGCCGGAACGGGCGGCCATGCCCTGAGCCGCCGCCATGCCTAGGCTCAGGGCAACGCCGAGTGCGGCAACAGTGGTAAGAATAGTGGGTTTGCTGATCATCGGTCTCTCCTTCGGTGAATCTCAGGAGTTTGTCTATTTCGCACAGAAAACGGATGGAAATCGCATTTCCGTCACCTCACGCACAGGTTACGATACGTGAAAAATCGTGGGCCCCGCATTGCCTTTCGCCCTCGGGTGACTAGGTTCCGGGGACGCAGACAACGGAACGGAACGCCATGACCAATCTGACCCCGCGCGAGATCGTCTCGGAGCTTGACCGTTTCATCATCGGCCAGAAGGACGCGAAGCGTGCGGTTGCCGTCGCACTGCGCAACCGTTGGCGGCGAAAGCAGCTTCCCGACGACCTGCGCGAAGAGGTCTATCCGAAGAACATCCTGATGATCGGCCCGACCGGCGTCGGAAAGACCGAGATTTCCCGCAGGCTCGCCAAACTCGCCAAGGCGCCTTTCATCAAGGTCGAGGCGACGAAGTTCACCGAGGTCGGCTATGTCGGCCGGGACGTGGAACAGATCATCCGCGATCTTGCCGATGCCGCGATCATCGAGACCCGCGAACGGATGCGCGAGGAGGTGAAGGCCCGCGCCCACCAGGCGGCTGAGGAGCGCGTGATCGAGGCGATCGCCGGCACCGATGCGCGCGAGCAGACGCGCGAGATGTTCCGGACGCGGCTGAAGAAGGGTGAACTCGACAACACGGTGATCGAGCTCGATGTCGCCGAGGCGGCACCGCAGATGCCGATGTTGGATCTTCCCGGCCAGCAGGGCATGGGGATGATGAATCTGGGCGACATCTTCGGCAAGGCGTTCGGCGGCCGCCGGGTCCGCAAGAAGCTGACCGTTGCGGAAAGCTATGAGGTGCTGATCCAGGAAGAAGCCGACAAGCTTCTCGAAGACGAGGCGGTGAAGGCGACGGCGCTGGAATCGGTGCAAGAGAACGGCATCGTCTTCATCGACGAGATCGACAAGGTCTGCGCCCGTGCGGAAACGCGCGGTGCCGATGTCAGCCGGGAGGGCGTGCAACGCGACCTGTTGCCTTTGATCGAGGGCACGACCGTGTCCACAAAGTACGGTCCGGTTAAAACCGACCATATCCTCTTCATTACTTCGGGCGCCTTCCATATCGCCAAGCCTTCCGACCTCCTGCCGGAACTTCAGGGACGCCTGCCGATCCGGGTGGAGCTTCGCGCACTGACGGAAGAGGATTTCGTCCGCATCCTGACCGAGACCGACAATGCCCTGACCCGCCAGTACTCGGCGTTGATGGCGACGGAGGATGTGACGGTGAGTTTCTCTGAAGACGGGATCGCGGCGCTCGCCCATATCGCGGCGGAAGTGAACCGCAGCGTGGAGAATATCGGTGCGCGCCGGCTTTACACGGTGATGGAGCGGGTTTTCGAGGAGCTCTCATTTGCCGCGCCCGACCGTTCCGGCGATGCGGTGACGGTGGACGGAGCATTCGTAGAGAAGAACCTAGGCGACCTGTCCCGCACAACCGATCTAAGCCGCTATGTCCTTTGACGGGCTGGCGGCAACGAGGCCGCTGCGCTAAGGATGCGTGAAGGCATCGGCAGGCGTCACATGACCCGGATCGTCACCACCATTCTGATCGTTCTGGCCGTCGGCGCCTGTGAGCCGCGGGGTAGCGTGGTACTTACCCCAAAATCATCCGTTTCCGGCGATATAGAGACTATATTCGTGGGAACGACCCGTGGCGACGATCCGGAAACGGGCGAACGTTTCGGAATGGGTCGCAGTTCCGAAGTTCGGTTTGTCCGGCTGGATGTCGCGATCCCGCCGGATCGCAGGCCCGGCGAAATCACCTGGCCTCGTCCGCGACGGGCGCCTGATCCCGCGACCGAATTCCTGTCCACCGGGCAGGAGGTCTATTCCGACCCGGGGAAATTCCGCGCTGCACTGGCTGCCGATCTCCGGCGCAATCCGGGCCGAACGCGCGAGGCCGTCGTGTTCGTCCATGGCTTCAACAACAATTTCGCCGAAGGCGCCTACCGCCTTGCTCAGCTTGGCCATGACCTGGAACTGACAGGCACGCTGATCAACTATTCATGGCCATCGCGGGGCCATCCGCTTGGTTATGCCTATGACCGCGACAGCGCGCTGTTCGCCCGCGACGGGCTGGAAACGCTGCTGCAGGAGGTCGAAGCGGCCGGGGCCGAGCGGGTTCTCATCGTCGCGCATTCCATGGGCGCCGCACTGACGATGGAGGCGCTACGGCAGGTCGCGATCAAAGACGGCCGCTTCATGCGGGATCACGTCTCGGGCGTCATCCTTGTATCGCCTGATATTGATGTCGACGTGTTCCGCGCGCAGGCGGAGCGGATCGGAGCACTGCCCCAGCCCTTCGCGATCTTCACCTCTAAGCGCGATCGCGCGCTTGCCCTTTCGGCGCGGCTGACCGGGCAACGCGACCGGCTGGGCAACCTGGAAACGGTGGACGAGGTCGCCGACCTGCAGGTGACGCTGCTCGACACGACGGCATTCTCTGAGGGTTCGGGGCATTTCAATCCCGGCGAATCCCCGGCGCTTCTGGCCATCCTTGGCAAACTTGCCGATGTCGACGCCGCCTTTGCCGGCGATCGGACGGGACGAGCCGGGCTATTGCCGGGCGCGGTGCTGACGGTTCAGAACGCAACCCAGATCGTGCTGTCGCCAGTGACGGCGATCTCCCAGATCCAGCCCTAGCTTCTGCGGAGATAGACGTAGAATGCGCCGCCGCCGCCATGCTTCTGGTGCGCCGGCGCGACCTGAAGAACGATGCTGCCGAGTGGCGGCTGGGTCAGCCAATGCGGAAGCTGGTGGCGAAGCACGCCCATCCGCTGCGGGATCGGCCCGTGATCGTCGCGCAGCTTACCCTTGCCCGTGATGACAAGGATCATGCGCCGCCCCGCTCGCTGGGCGCTTAGAACGAACCGGATCAGTTCAGGATGCGCCTCCGCAAGGGTCATGCCGTGCAGGTCGATCCGCGCCTCGGGCTTAAGCTTGCCGCGCAGCATCTGCTGATGCGTCCGTCTGTCCATGCGAAGCGGTTGATGCGACAGCCGCTCCTCAATCATCGGCGCGTGATCGTGGGCGGCGGCGACGGGCCGCGACAACTCTCCGATACGGAAAGCGGCTGGTGGAGTCGCGTGCTTCTTTGGCTGCGCCTTGGCGCCGTGTTCCTCTACGCGGACCGGCTGCATGCGGATCGGCCGGGCAGAGGCCGCGACGCGCCCCCAAAGCTCACGCTCCTCCGGGCTCAGTGCACGCCGGCGCCGGGTCAAGCCGTGATCCTCCGGGCAAGGGCTGCCGGCAAAAGCGTCACTAACCTGCCTGAAATGCGCATGTCACCCGCCTGATGGCCTGCTGCCGGTCCGGTTCCGCAAAAGACATCACCACGTTGTGCGCCCTTGATCGCACTGCCGGTATCCTGCGCGATCATAAGGATGTTCAATCCCTCACCCGCGACCCAGACCGGCGCGCCAAGCGGAATGTGGTCGGGATCAACGGCAAGACTTCGCATGGCGCTGACAGGCCGCCCCATCGTTCCGTTCGGTCCCGAGTCGGAAGCGAGATCCAGCTCGCGGAAGAAGACGAAGGACGGGTTGTGCCGCAGCAGGCCCGGCACCGCTTCCGGATGGACCCGGCACCAATCCCGGATGCCGTCGGCTGAGATGCCCCCCGGACCCCCGACACCGCGCCGGGTCAGTTCCTTGCCGATCGAGCGATATTCGTGGCCGTTCTTCGCGGCATAGCCGAACCGGCGAACGCGCCCGTCCTCCATGCGGACACGTACCGATCCCTGAACCTGGGCAAAGAATGCCTCAACCGGATCGGACAGCCAGACAAGTTCCCGCCCGGACAGAAGGTTGCCCGTCTCGATCTCGGCCCGGCTGTGCCAGGGACGATCCGGTCGGAGATCGGGCGGCGGTCCGTAAATCGGCTGGCGAAACCCGTCGCAGGGCGCTTGCCGGCCCTCAATCTCCGGTTCGAAATAGCCGGTCAGTAGGGCGGGCGGTGCGCCGATCTCGACCGCGTGGAACTCGGCTTCAAAAAAGCGCCGGGCACCCGTTCGTGGCGGCAGAGGCCAATCGGGGCCAAGAAGGTCTGCAGTCACCGAATATGCCGAAAGCGCGGCTTCGTGGTCGTCTTCCGCCCAGCCCGGCAGGCTGCGGAGGTCGAGCCGCCGAACCGCGCCCATTACTCGCCAGTGGCGACGAGTTGCCAGTTCGGATCAGCCGACCCCATCTTGCGGGCGAAGGTCCAGACATCACGCTGGCGGCGAACTTCGTTGGGATTGCCTTCAACCACCTCGCCAGCCGCATTGCGCGCCGCCGAAACCAGTTCGCTCGCGAACCGCACCGTGACTTCGCCTTCGCCGGTTTCGCGGTCGAATTCTGCGTCCTGAAGCGAAACCTCGCGGATGCCCATGAATTCCGCCGTGACGGTCAACCCGCGGTCGGCGCGGGCAGCGACGACATCGGCCAGCGTATCGTAGACTTCCCTCGACATGAACGGCTTCACCCCGCCGAGATCGCCTTTCTCGAAGGCGATGAGGATCATCTCATACGCTCCGCGTGCGCCCGACAGGAACTCCGATACCGAAAAGCTCGGCTCGGCCAGTTTCATCGCTGCCAAGGCACGTGCTGCGTCGCTGCCTTCGGGAGCATGATCGGTTATATCGCGGTCAGGCCCGCCTTCGATAACCTCGAAACGTCCCTTCCGGGCGTCGGGAAGCGGTGCCTGGATCGGCGGTTTCTCAAACCCCTCGCGCGTGCCGAGAACACTTCTCAGTCGGAGGATCAGGAAAATCGCGATCCCGGCTAGTACGAGAAGCGAAATGATGTCGTTCGACATGAAGCTCGGCCTTCTGCGCCGCGTCAGTCACGCGGCAGGGTTGGTATCTTTGACGTTCCCCACCTATGTAAGTCACGGGTGGAGTCAAGTCCACTCCATGCGCCGGAAAGGAGATGCCCATGTGGCTACTGGTCGCGTTCGTCGCGGTGCCCATGATCGAGATCGGGTTGTTCATCAAGGTCGGCGGCCTGATTGGGCTATGGCCGACGCTCGCGATCGTGCTGGCGACGGCGGTGGCGGGCAGCTTTCTGGTGCGGATGCAGGGCGCGATGGCACTCGCGCAGCTACGCGGATCGCTGAACGAATTGCGGGACCCGACCGAGCCGATCGCGCATGGCGCAATGATCCTTTTTGCCGGCGCGCTGCTGCTGACACCGGGGTTTTTCACCGATACAGCCGGCATTCTCCTGCTGATCCCCGCTATCCGCGCTGCGGTGCTGCGTTATCTTGCCAGCCGGGTTCGGGTTGAACGGTTCACAATGGGCGGGATGCCGGGCCGGCGGGAGCCGCATCGCCCCGACGTCATCGACGGCGAGTTCACGGAGATCGACCCCGACGGCGGCCCGCGCCCGCCATCGGGCTGGACCCGGCATTGAGGCTGCGCCGCCGAGATGATACACCGCTGACCAACCTGATTTCTTTTGGAGAAACGAGATGGCCGAAAACGAGGGCAACGGCTCGGCGCCGGCAGAAGCACCGCAAGTGAAGATGAGTGTTCTGGGGCAGTTCATCCGCGACATGTCCTTCGAGAACATCGTCGCGCAGAAGGGCCTCGCCAGCTCCGATGTCCAGCCCGACATTCAGGTTCAGGTCAGCCTGGACGCCCGCAAGCGCGGGGTGGAAAACCAGTATGAAGTGATCAACAAGTTCAAGGTCACCTCGGCGAACAAGGCCGACAAGGCTCCGCTTTTCCTGCTGGAACTCGACTACGGCGCGATTTTCCACATCGAAGGCGTTCCGGAAGAGCAGCTTCATCCCTTCCTTCTGATCGAATGCCCGCGAATGGTGTTCCCGTTCATCCGGCGGATCATCTCGGACGTCACCCGTGACGGCGGCTTTGCCCCGCTCAACATCGATACGGTGGACTTCCTCGCCCTCTATCGCCAGCAACTCGCGCATCGTGCCGCCGAGGCGCAGAAAACGGCCGAACAGACTTCGTGACCGGCGGCGCCGACCTTATTCCGGCTTGGGTCGAAGGGCGGCTTGCGCCCTTCGATAAACTCGGCGCACACCTTCAGGGAATCCGCCACAAGGCGGTGTCGGTCTTCGTTCTTGACGGTGACCGCGTCCTGATCCAGCGCCGTGCGCTCGGCAAATATCATACGCCCGGGCTCTGGGCGAACACCTGCTGCACCCACCCGCATTGGGACGAGGCACCGGCAGACTGCGCGCGCCGGCGCCTGCGCGAAGAGCTGGGCATCGAAGGACTGGAGCCGGTATTCGCTGACCGCGTTGAATACCGCGCCGATGTCGGCGGCGGCATGACGGAACATGAGGTCGTGGACATCTTCCTTGCCCGCGCATCCGAAGGACTGACCGTTACCCCGAACGCCGACGAGGTCATGGATACGCGCTGGGTCGGGGTGGAAGCGCTATGCGCTGAGGTTGCGGCCACACCGGACAAGTTCACGCCCTGGCTTCGGATCTATCTACGCGAACATCGCGCCCGGATCTTCGGCGGATAAAACCGGCCGCGCGCCGGATCAGTCGATCTTCACTTCCTCGAGCAACACCGCCCAGGCCGCGCCATGCATGTCGCGATCGGCGCGTGTGCCCTGAATCGCCGGCCTGGGAAGCGAGAACTTGACGACGTTCAGATCGGCGATATCGAACCGCTTCAGCATATCCGGCGCCGCCCGGAAAAGGGCAGCGACCGTTTCCGTCGCCAATCCGGCCGAGACACGGTCAAATGCGGCTCTGTTTCCGCAAAAAATGTCGATTGTCAGCCAGAAGGGGCCGGCGTTCTTGGATCGAACCTTCTCCGCGATCTGACCCAGTTCAGTCATGCCCGATCTCCTCGGTAACAAGGCGGAATGCGTCCATGGGATCATCCAGCGCGAGGATGTGGTTCAGGCAGAATTCATAGAGCGCGCCGCGGCTCATCTCGGCCGGCGAGAAGGGGAAGGCGAAGGTCGGCATCGGTTCGTCCTCGCTCAGCGCGTGATGCAGCAGGTAGGGGTTCAGGATCTTGCCGATCTCGCCTGCCTGCGCTTCGGTCGGCGCGGTGGCGATGGCGAGAACTCCGACCTCGCCCGGCATCGGCGCAACCCGCTCCAGTGGGCCGAGCGTCGCGTCGACCCCGATAAGGCGCAGTTCAATATCGAAGGCGTCGTGCGACAGACCCATGCGCTCCACGACATCGCCACTGGCGCGCGCCGCGACCTCGGCGGCCCAGCCGCGGGCATTGGCGACATAGCGGCGGTCGCGCAAAAGGGCGATGCTCGCTGTCTGATAGCCGGCAACGCGCGCGCCTTCCAGCTTGACCGTATAGGCGCCTGGCCGCCAGACCGACCCTTCCACTCGTACCCGGCGGTCATCCAATGCCGTGTATCCCGCACCAGTGACGTCGAGGACCCCGCCGGGTTCGTAGAGCAGGAAAGGGTCGGAGTTTTCGTAGAGCATATGCGCCGAAACGGTGTAGGGCGTCGCGCGGGCCGCTGCTGCCATCGGCTCGATGGTGAAGCCGGTTTCGTCGAACGACACCATGATCGTGCCGGAGGCCGGTCCGGTCGTCGCTATCGCGCCACACTCTCCGACCTTGGCCCCGTGCCATGCCGCGCCGGGATGGCAACCCCGCTCAATCGGCAACGCAGCAATGATCGCGGTGTCCGTTGTACGGCCGGCGATCACGATATCCGCCCCCGTCGCGAGCGCGGCGTTGATCTGCTCGGCCCCGGCGAGGGCGACGATATTGGTGCAGCCGCAGATTGCGTCGCCGTCGATGTCTGGTGCCGCAGGCAATGCGGAAATCCGGCCCGCATCGAGAGCAGCGGCCATCTCCGCTGGATTCTGGCCGGAATAGAGCCTTGTCACGCGCAGTTTCTGGCCAAGCTCATCGGCCAGCTCCCGGGTGATGTCGAACAACCAGTCGACGGTGGAATCGGCGCCGCAGGTGCCGGCCGTGCCGATCACCAGCGGAACGCCCGCCACAGCCCGCGCCTGCATCAGTTCGCGCCACTCCGCCCGCGTCGTCGTGCGCGAGTACTTGGACACACCGCGACCCAGATAGGCCGGGCCGCTGTCCGTCGATCCGCCGTCGACCGCAATGATGTCGGGCCGCTCCGCGATGCCGCGCGCCAGAGCCGCGCGGTCATAGCCGAGGCCGAGCGCGCCGGTCGGGATCAAGACCTTCACTGTGGGCATGTCAGTCCACCAACTCGTCCGCGTCCCGGATTTCTGGCCGCTTCAAAAGGCCGCGAAGGAACATCGGCGCGACGAAGCCAAGAACCGCCGCAATCCAGAGGCCGATGGCGATGGGAGAGGAGAAAAGATAAGTCCACTCGCCCCCCGACAGCGTCATGGCGTGGCGCAAGTTGTTCTCCATCTGGTAGCCAAGAAGGATGCCGAGGATTACCGGGACTGTCGGGATGTCCATCTTGCGGAAGGCATAACCCACGACCCCGAAGATGATCATCAGGACGAGGTCGAAATAGCTGCCGGAGAGCGAGTAGATGCCGACGAACGAGATCATGGTGACAGCCGGCAGGAGCACGGCGGGCGGCACCATCAGGATCTTCACGAAGACCTTCACCATCGGAACGTTCATCAGGAGGAGCACGACGTTCGCGATCAGGAGTGAGGCGATAAGGCCCCAGACCACCTCCGGCCGGTCGGCGAAAAGCGTCGGACCGGGCGTGATGTTAAGCGTCATCAGCACCGCAAGCAGCACCGCCGTGGTGCCCGACCCCGGCACGCCGAGCGTCAGCATCGGCACCAGCGCGCCGCCGGCGGCGGCGTTGTTACCAGCTTCCGGCGCGGCGACGCCTTTGGCGACGCCGGTGCCAAAACCACCCTTGTCGCCAGCAATGCCCTTTTCCATCATGTAGGTCATGAAGGAACCGAGCGAGGCGCCCGCGCCGGGCAGCACGCCCGCGACAAAGCCCACGACGGAGGACCGGATCATCGTCCAGCGGGTCGACCACATCTCGGCCCAGGGGATCGTGACCTTGCCAAGCTTCACGCCGACGGCGCTGTCCTTGCCGTGTGTTTCAATGAAGAAGAAGACCTCTGACACCGCGAAGAGGCCGACGATGGCGACGAGGAAGTCGATCCCGTCACTCAGGTGCAGGTTGCCACCGGTAAAACGGTTGAAGCCGGAATTGTTGTCGAGCCCCACAAGCGCGATGGCGAGGCCGATGAAGGAGGCAAGCGCCGCCTTTGCCTGGTTCTTGGACGCCATGCCGCCGAGCGTCGCAAAGGCGAGCGTATAGAGCGCGAAATACTCCGCCGGGCCGAACTTGTAGGCGATCCGCGCGAGGTAGGGGGCAACCATCGCGAGCGCGATGGTGGCAAGGAACGCGCCGACGAAAGAGGCGACGCCGGAGATCACCAGCGCATCCCCCGCGCGGCCCTGTTTGGCCATCGGATAGCCATCCAGCGTGGTCATCATCGCCGGTTCGTCGCCGGGGATGTTCAGCAGGATCGAGGAAATCCGCCCGCCATACATCGCGCCATAGTAGACCGAAGTCAGCAGCACCAGCGCCGCCGTCGCGTCTAACCCCATCGAGAAGGTGATCGGAATGAGGATCGCGACCCCGTTTGACGGTCCGAGTCCCGGCAGAGCGCCGATGATCGTGCCGAGAAAGCAGCCGATCACCGCCAGCATCAGCGTGAAAGGTGTCAGCGCGATCGAAAAGCCGAGCGCGAGATTCGAAAAGATTTCCATGTCACGCGATCCTCAGCCCATGAGAGCGCGCGGGAAGGCAAAGAGGCTCAGTCCCAGCGCATATTTGAAGATGACGAAGAGGCCGACCGACAGGCCGATCCCGACAAGAACCGCACTGAGCGGTTTGGGCGTGATCTGATAGCTCAGCACTCCGGCCGCAATCGCCGTGGGCACGATGAAGCCCATCGGCTTCAACGCATAGGCGTAGGCAACTAGAACCAGCGTGGCGAAGGCGAGCGCCAGAAGCGTCGGCACCGGCGGCCAGTCGGGTTCGTCGTCCGGTCGCAGAACCAGAAACGCGGCGCTGATCAGCGCGCCGGCGCCGACGATGATCGGAAAGGCCTTCGGTCCGAGCTTGTCGAACATGCTGCCCTGGGGGAGGTTGTAGGCGCTCGCGATATACGCGAGCGCCGCAAGGATCACGACCACCCCGAAGACGCGGTCGGTCCGGATCACTGGATCACACCGATTTCGCGGGACAGCTCTTCGGTCTGGGCGATGACGCCGTCGATCCAGGACTGGAAGTCGCCGCCAACCTTGGTGAAGGGCGCAAGACCGTTGTCGGCCATCGCCTGCTTCCATTCTGCGCTGTCGGCGACGGCCTGAAGCCGGTCGGCCCATTTCTGGAAATCACCGTCCGAGATGCCGCCCGGCACGTAGAGGCCGCGCCAGTTCACCGCGACGACGTCATAGCCCTGTTCCTTCGCGGTCGGGATGTCTTCGAAACCCGGCACACGCTCTTCCGTCAGCACGGCCAGAGCGCGGACCTCACCCGACTTGATGAAGCCGACGATTTCCGACATGTCGCCAGTCATCGCCTGGGTAAAGCCGCCGACCGTCTGGGTGATCGCATCCGCGCCGCCATCGACGCCGATGTATTTCACGGCGGTGATGTCATCGAACCCGCCAGCCTTGAGAACCTGCAACGGCTTCATGTGGTCGAAACCGCCGGCAGCCGAGCCGCCAGCAAAGGCGACGGAGGCCGGGTCGGCCTTGACCGCCTCGACGAGGTCGGAAAGCGACTGGTACGGGCTGTCGGCGGCAACGACGATCACGCCGGGATCGGCGCCGATCGCGCCGACAAAGCGGACCTGATCGGCGGTCGCGTCGCCGAAGGCTTTCTGCGCCAGACGGGTCGTCGTCGCCGACGATGCCGCAACGATCAGTTCCGGGTCCTCATTGCGTTCGGCCACCACGGTCGAAAAGGCGAGACCGCCACCAGCGCCGGCCATGTTGGTGACCTGCACCGGTGCATCGACCTGGCCGATGTCGTAAAGGATCTTGCCGATCTGGCGGCAGGTGAAGTCCCAGCCGCCGCCGGGATTCGCGGGCGCGATACATTCCGCCGACCAGGCCGAGGAAGCCGCCATAAGGCTGATGACGGCGCTGGTGCCCAGCGCCTTGAGATATGTGAATTTCATTCTGTCCTCCCAGACATTCTTATTGCCGGGCGCACGCCATCCCTTCGGCGTACCGATCCCCTTGCACGCGCCACGATTAGCGTGGAAGCTGACAGCAACCTGTCATGCGTGGGGCGAAGGTAGTGCGGTTTCTGCTGGTGGAGGACAATCCCGATCTGGCGCAGTCGGTTGCCGACCGGCTGCGGCTTGACGGACACGCGGTCGATCCCGCCGCCTCGCTTGGCGAGGCGCGCGATTGCCTGGCGGCAGCGCCCTACGATCTGATCCTGCTCGACATCGCGCTGCCCGACGGCGACGGGCGGGATTTCCTGCGGCAGGAACGCCGCAGCGGACGCGACACCCCGATCATCGTGATGACCGCGCGGGCCGAGGTCTCCGACCGGGTCAACGTTCTTGACCTCGGGGCGGACGACTATGTGACGAAACCCTTCGACTTCGCCGAGCTTGAGGCGCGCTGCCGCGCCGTCCTGCGTCGCCGGGGTACAGCCCTGCAAACGGTTCAGCACTTCGCGGGCATGACCTTCAACCCCCTGAACGCAAGCGTTTCCGTCGATGGTGAGATGCGGGAACTCAGGAACCGTGAACTCCGGCTGCTGGAGATTCTTCTGGCCGCGCCGGAACGCATCTTCTCCAAGGCGCAGATTTGCGACCGGCTCTTTTCCTATGCCGAAAGCGTCACCGACAACGCGATCGAGGTCTACGTGGCGCGGCTTCGCAAGAAGCTGGAAGGCTCGGGCGCACGGATCGAGACGGTGCGCGGGCTTGGCTATAAACTGACAGCACAATGAGGCGGGCACCGCTTTCCCTTCGGCTCCGGCTGGTTCTCCAGCTTCTCGGCATCGCGGCGGTTCTTGCGATCATGCTCTATTTCACCGTCAGAACTGTCGCGGAGCAGGCAGCGGAAGCGACCCAGGACGGGGTGCTTGGCGCCGCGACGCTCGCCATCGCAGAGAGCCTTCAGGGTGGCGATAGCGGTGTCGGCGTGGACCTTCCGTATGAAGCGTTCTCGATCCTCGGCTCCATCAGCGCCGACCGCGTGTTTTACCGCATAGATGCTGATGGCGCGACGCTCACCGGCT
Organism: Alphaproteobacteria bacterium; assembly: GCA_030429495.1. Taxonomy (GTDB): domain Bacteria; phylum Pseudomonadota; class Alphaproteobacteria; order Rhodobacterales; family Rhodobacteraceae; genus Albidovulum. The sequence goes on from JAUIFH010000001.1 coordinate 87,982, forward strand.
ACGACGACTTGCCGCTTCCGGAAGAGGCGGGCGTGGCGGTGGTGCCCGTCTTCTACACAAGACCGTTCCGCGACACGGAGGTCCGCATCGCCGCCGTCGCGCGAATGTTGCTGGTCGCACGCGAGCCGGTTCCGGTCCTCGTCATGGTCGCCCAGACCCGGCAGGGTCAGGAGGCCATCGCCCAGCGCGTTGCCCAGCGTGCCGCGGCGATCGGGCTTGGTTCCTTTGCGCTCGCCGCCGCGCTTTCACTGTTGACCGCGGGCAGCGTGTTACGGCCGATCAACCGGCTTGCCGATGCCGTCGGCCGGCGCGGGCCGCAGGATCTGCGGTCGGTCGACCGACCCACTCCGGCGGAGCTTCGTCCGCTCGTGACCGCGCTGAACGGCTTCATCGCCCGTCTGCGCGGGGCGCTGAACCGGACCGAAACCTTCATTGCCGAGGCAGCGCACCATATCCGAACGCCCCTCGCCACGGTGCGCGCCCGCGCCGAAATCGCACTGCGTCAGAGCAAGTCGGAAGAAATGCGCGCGACGTTGCGTGCCGTGATCCGGGCGGTAGAGGAAAGCAGCCGGTCGGCGGGCCAGCTTCTCGACCATGCCACGGTCGTTGCGCGGACCGACCGGTTGGCTGACGAGAAGGTCGATCTTGCAAAACTGGTTGCCGCTCAGGCCGACGCATTCCGGCCGACGGCCGAACTCCGCGATCTGACAATCCACCATAGCGGCACGGACAGGCCGGTCATCGTGCAAGGGGACCGCGCGCTGATCGAGGCCGCGCTGCGAAACCTCATCGACAATGCGATCAAGTACTCTCCGCCCGAAACATCCGTCGATCTCGACCTGACAACGGGCGCAGAGGCGCTGATCGAAGTGGCCGACCGCGGTCGCGGCCTCTCCGGTCAGGCCCAGTCAAAGCTGACCCAGCGCTTCATCCGGGGCGAGAATGCGGGCGATATCATCGGTTCCGGCCTCGGCCTTACGATCGTGGCAGAAGTCGCGGTGGCGCATGGCGGACATTTCGATCTGACCGAACGGGAAGGAGGTGGCGCATGCGCACGGCTTTACTTGCCATTGGCGTGATCATCGGCCTGACACGCTTCGCGGCCGGCTTCACGGTCGAGGAAGAGACGGTCTTCCCCTCAGCCGGGGTCGAGCAACAGCGCATCGCGATCCTCTCTACTACCGACACGGCCGTGCTGAAGCCGCTGATCGAGGCGTATCAGAGCAGAAATCCCGACATAGCCGTCCACTATACCGTTGCCAGTTCGCAAGAGGTCTTTGCCGCTATCCAATCCGAACGCCTCGCCTTCGATCTCGTGATCTCATCGGCGATGGACCTTCAGATGAAGCTGGCCAACGACGGCTTCGCCGCACCCTACCGGTCCGCCGCGACAGAAGCCCTGCCGCGCTGGGCGCGCTGGCAGGATCGGCTTTTCGCCTTCGCACAGGAGAACGTCGTTCTGATCGCCTCCAACGAAGGACTGGAAGGCCTTGGCCTGCCGCAAACCCGACGCGACCTGATCGAGATGCTGCGCGACAACCCGAATCGCTTCCGCGGCCGCATCGGAACCTACGATCCGTCACTCTCCGGCGCGGGCTATCTTTTCGCGACGCAGGATGCGCGGCAATCCGACAGCTTCTGGCGGCTTGCCGAGGTGATGGGCAGCCTTGCGCCGCGCCTCTACATTTCCTCGAACGACATGATTACCGATCTGAAACAGGGAACGCTCGTGCTCGCCTACAATGTGCTTGGCAGCTACGCAGGACCACGCCTTGCCGGTGACGGTGACACCTCGGTGGTGGAGCTGGAGGATCACACGCTTACGCTGCTGCGGACCGGCCTTGTTCCGACAACGGCGGAAACCCCTGAACTGGGCGGCGCATTCCTCGATTTCCTGCTCGGCGCCGAGGGGCGGCGGCTTCTTCGCGATGCGGCCGGACTGCCACCGATAGACGAAACGGCACTCTCCAGCGGTCCGCATCTCAGGCCGATGCGGCTCGATCCCGGCCTGCTGGTGTTTCTGGACGCGATCAAACGCCGAGCGTTCCTTGACGAGTGGTCGGCCGCCCTTCAGCAGAACTAGGTTCACAATCCCGTATCCATGCGCCAATTCGCGCCCGGCGGTCCGGTCGGTGCTGGAATTCGGCAAGGATTGCTGCAAGGAATGAGGATGTGTGTGATCTTGGTGCGGGGGCATGACGGTGCGTGTATCGCGGGCGGAACTGTCGCGGATCGGTGCGGTCGTTTTGGGTTGCGCCGCGCTGCTGCTGGGCCCATCGCCATCCTGCGCGCTCGACTCCGTGCAACTGTCGACGCGCGGCGCAAACAGCGACCTGACCGACTCACTCCGCGCGGCATCGCTGGTGGTTCAGGCTGAGCGGGATGGCCTGACCGATGCGCAATCGCTCTTTGCCGCAGCACGCGCGGATTACGGCAGGCTACTAGGCGCGCTTTACGCCGCGGGGCATTATTCGGGTGTGATCCAGATCAGCATTGACGGGCGCGAAGCGGCCGATATCGCACCGCTCGATGCGCCGCAAACGATCCGCGATATCCGGATAACGGTCGATCCGGGCCCCCAGTTCCGGTTCTCGAAGGCGCGGATGAAGCCCTATGCGAGGGGCACGAAGCTGCCGCCCGAGTACGGCGACACCAAGCCCGCCTATTCAACTGCCATCGAGGACGCCGCCGTCGCAGGCGTCGAAGGCTGGCGCAATATCGGTCACGCGAAGGCGCGCGTCTCGGGGCAGAAGATCGTCGCGGATCACCGCGCTGCCGCCGTCGATTCGGAGATCCTCCTCGATCCCGGCCCGCGTGCGCGCTTCGGCCAGATGCATGTGTCGGGTCAGCAGCGGACGCGGCTTGACCGGATCGAGAAGATCGCCGGCTTTCCGACCGGCGAGGTTTTCGACCCCGAGGAACTGGAGCGCGTGGCGACCCGCCTGCGCCGGACAGGTGTCTTCCGCTCCGTCGCGCTGAGCGAGGCCGAGACATTGCGGTCGGGCGACGTGCTTGATGTCGATGTCGTCCTCGCGGAAGAAGCGCTGCGCCGCTTCGGTTTCGGCATCGAGGCCTCCACTTCCGACGGGCTGAACCTGTCCGGCTACTGGCTGCATCGAAACCTGCTTGGCGGGGCGGAGCGGCTGCGCGTCGATGCGGCAATCGAGCGGATCGGGGCACAGGATACCGATCTTGGCTATAATCTCGGCATTCGCATCGACCGCCCCGGAACGCCGATCACGGACGCCACGGCCTTCGCCGAAGCGCGCGCGCGCCGTACGGAGGTGGTCGACCTGACCGTCGACAGCATTGAGTTGAGTTTCGGCCTGACCCGCGTACTCAGCGACAGGCTCTCGGCCGAGGCGGGGCTTTCATACATCCATGCCTCCGCGAGAGATGCCGGCGGCCGGACAGAGTTCGACCTTCTTGCGCTGCCGGTTTCCGTGACATGGGACAGCCGCGACAACCCGACCGATGCACAAAAAGGCTACTACCTCGATGCCGAAATCACGCCGTTTCTGGGCTTCGGAGACACTGGAAGCGGCGCCCGTTTCGCAAGCGATGCCCGCGCCTATCGCAGCTTTGGTGCCGACGGGCGGTTCGTTCTTGCCGGACGCTTTCAGCTTGGAACCATCGTGGGACCGAGCCTTGTCGATACGCCGCCCGACTTCCTGTTCTACTCCGGCGGCGGCGGCACTGTTCGTGGTCAGCCGTACCAGTCGCTTGGCGTTCCCGTCGCCCGGACGGCGACGATCACGGTGCAGTCCGGCGGCCTGAGCTTTGCGGCGCTGTCGGGCGAATTGCGGGCAGACATCACGGAAACGATCGGAGCGGTCGCCTTCTATGACGCCGGGTTCGTCAGTGACGAGGCGCTGTTCGCGGGAAACAGCGGCTGGCATTCCGGCGCCGGGATCGGCGTGCGGTACAACACCGGCATCGGGCCGATCCGGCTTGATGTCGGCCTGCCTGTTGGCGGCAATACCGGCGACGGCGTCCAGCTTTATATCGGCATCGGGCAGGCGTTCTGATGCGCCGCCTTCTCCTCGCCCTCGCAATTCTTCTCGTGCCGCTGCACGCGCTGGCACAGAGTACGCCCGAGACGTCGAACGAAGATCGCGACTTTCTCACTGCATTTCTTGAGGACAATCTTTCGGGCGCTGGGCGAACGGTTCGTCTGACCGGATTTGCCGGAGCGCTTTCGTCCCGCGCCACGTTCAACGAACTGACGATCGCCGATGCCGAAGGCGTCTGGATAACGATCCGCAACGGGGCGATCTCCTGGAACCGCCGCGCGCTCCTTTCAGGCCGGATCGAGATCCGGGAGATGACTGCGGCCGAGATCGACCTGCCCCGGCGGCCGGTGGCCGAAGGTGCCACCGCCGAAGCCTCCGGCTTCAGCCTGCCGGAACTTCCGGTCGCGGTATCCATCGGCACGCTTCGGGTCGACCGCGTCGTGCTGGGCGAAGACCTTTTTGGCGCGGCGGCGACCGTTTCCCTGAACGGTGCGGCGGAACTGGAGGGCGGCGAAGGATCCGCAAATCTCGAAGTCGCGCGTATCGATGGACGGGAAGGCACGATTGCCCTGACCGGCCGCTATGCCAACGCAACGCGCCGCGCGACGCTCGACCTACTGGTCAAGGAGGCGGCGGACGGAATTGCGGCGAACCTGATCGGCCTGCCCGGCAAGCCATCGGTAGAGCTTGCGATTCACGGCAGCGGCATCATTGACGATTTCCGCACCGATATCTCGTTGAACACGGATGGCGTTCGGCGGCTTGGCGGCGTCGTGACGCTGATTGGCGAAACCGACGATGCGGGCAATATGGCGCGCAGTTTCGCCGCCCGGCTGGGTGGCGACGTCGCGCCGCTTCTGCTACCCGAGTACCAGGATTTCTTCGGCACCGACGTGCGACTTGAGGCGGAGGGCAGAAGGGCGCCGTCCGGTCAGCTTGATCTTAAGCGACTGGTGGTCGGCGCGCGGGGAATCGACCTTACCGGCAGCCTCAGCCTTGCACCGGGCGGCTTACCAAGGCGTGTCTCTCTGACGGCGCGGATGGGTCTTCCGGACGGTTCCGACCTTCTGCTTCCGATTCCGGGGGACAAGACATTCGTGCGCGCGGGCGACCTGACGTTCCGGTTTGACGCAGCGCGCGGCGACGGCTGGAAGATTGGTGGTGTCCTTGGCGGATTCCACAGGCCGGACATTGCCATTTCCGAACTCCGACTTGACGGGTCGGGCAGGATCGCGCGGCCCGGACAGGGCGGGGTCAGTGCGGCGCGTGTTGGCGGAACGATCAGGTTCGACGCAACCGGCCTTGCACCGGTCGACCCCGCCATCGCGGAAGCAATCGGCCCTACACTCTCGGGCCGCACCACGTTTCACTGGCAAGAAGGTGCGCCGCTGCGGCTTCCGGTCTTCGACGTTACAGGTCAGGGCTACAGTGCCAGCGGCGGCATCAGCTTGTCCGGACCGGACGACGGCATGACCATCAGCGGCCGTGTCGACGCAAACATCGCCGACATGGCGCGCTTCTCTACCCTGGCCGGACGCCCGCTTGGCGGTGCTGCAAGTCTTGAGCTTAGCGGGTCGGCGGGCATCCTTTCGGGCATTGTCGACGCCGAGGGCAAGATCGAAGGCCGCAATCTCAGCGCGGGTCTGGCGGAGCTTGACCGGCTTCTTGCCGGGACCGCGCAGGTGACGGCCTCGGTGCGCCGCGATACCGAGGGCACCGAGATACGCCGCCTCGACCTGTCGGCCGCGACGCTTTCGGCCTCGGCCTCCGGCCATCTGAAGACCGGCGCGAGTGATCTGAACGCGGTACTGGACTTCACCGACCTTTCCGCGCTGGGACCGAACTACCGTGGCGCACTTTCCGCGACCGCACGACTGGTCGAGACGGACGGCGCGCGGCGCATCACGCTTGACGGTTCCGGCGCCGGGCTTGGTGTGGGTGAACCGACGGCCGATCGGATTCTCGGCGGCCGGTCGGAGCTGTCGCTCGTCGCCAACGAATTCGGCGGGCGCGTCCGGATCGAAACGTTCCGTCTTGCCAACCCACAGGTCTCCGTCACTGCCAACGGTGTGATCGACGCCGATACGCGGCATATCGACCTTGTGGCACGCCTCAACGACATGGCGCTGCTTACGCCCGGCTTTCCCGGCCCGCTGACAGCTGAGGGCACAATCACGGAAACACCGGAGACGTATCTTCTTGACCTCGATGTTACCGGACCTGGCTCCACCTCGGCGGCGATTGACGGCCGGTTGGCGCTTGACTTCGCCAACGCGGACATCGCGATTTCCGGCGGTGCCCAATCCGCCATCGTCAATCCGTTCCTCGCGCCCCGAAACATTGAGGGTCCGGTGTCCTTCGATCTTCGGCTGTCCGGTCCGCCACGCCTGTCCTCGCTGTCCGGTCGGGTCGCGATTGCGGATGGGCGCCTTGTGGCCCCGACCTTCGGGATCGACTTCCAGCGGTTGAACATCGCGGCCGATTTGTCTGGCGGAAGCGCCACGCTTAATGGTGCGGCGGATGTGCGAGGCGGTGGGCGCGTGACGGTCTCGGGCCCGGTCGCGCTCACTCCGCCGTTCGATGGCAATATCGGTATCAGGCTTGATGCGGTGCGGCTTCAGGACCCGGACCTGTATGAAACCATTGCGAGCGGGAACGTCACTATCCGCGGCGCTTTCGGCGGCGGCGCTACAATCGCCGGCGACATCGCGCTGGAGCGAACCGAAATTAGGGTCGCCGCGACAGGGTTGGGCAATCAGGCGGCACTGTCTGACATCACTCATATCGCCGAGCCGTCTGCAGTGCACCGGACCCGGATTGCTGCCGGCCTCATTCAGGACGACGGGAATCGAAAGAATCGTGGCCCGGCATATGGCCTCGACGTGACAATTTCTGCACCGGGCAGAATTTTTGTGCGGGGCCGGGGCCTCGATGCCGAACTCGCCGGCACCCTGCGCGTGGGTGGCACGACCGACAACATCGTGCCCGCGGGGCAGTTCAACCTTCTGCGCGGGCGGCTTGATATCCTTACCAAGCGGTTCACAATCGACGAGGGGCTCGTCCAGCTTCAGGGCGCTCTTACCCCCTATATCCGGTTTTCCGCATCAACGCGCAGCGACGGGATCACTGCCACGATCCTGATCGAAGGCGACGCATCCGCTCCCGAGATCCGCTTTCTGTCCTCGCCAGAGTTGCCGGAAGAAGAGGTTGTCGCGCATCTGCTGTTCGGACGCAGCCTGACCAGTCTTTCGCCGTTTCAGGCGGCGCAGCTCGCTTCCGCCGTCGCAACGCTTGCCGGGAAGGGCGGAGAGGGTCTGGTTTCCCGTCTCCGCTCGTCCTTCGGACTCGACGATCTTGACGTCACGGCGGACGAAGAAGGGGCGGCGGCGCTGCGTGCGGGCAAATACCTTTCGGAGAAGGTCTATACCGACATCACGATCGGCTCGGACGGAAAAAGCGAACTCAATCTCAACCTTGACGTCCGGCCGGGCGTGAAGGTCAAGGGTTCCCTTCAATCCGACGGCGGAACCGGGATCGGGATCTTCTACGAAAAGGACTACTGATCGCGGATCAGCCGCTGCCGCTCGGCGTTCACGGCCGCGCCAAGAAGTACGATATAGGCGGAAATATAGAGCCACATGAGAAGCGCGATGACCGCGCCGATTGACCCGTAGACCCGGTTGTAGGCCCCGAAATTTGACAGGTAGACGGAAAAGGCCATCGACGCGGCGGCCCAGAGCAGGGCCGCAAGCACTGCGCCGGGCGTGATCCACGGAAGGCGCGTGTCCATGTTCGGACCCCAGCGGTAGAACAGGCCGAGGACGAGCATCAACACCAGAAACATCACCGCCCAGGGAAGAACCTGGAGGATGAACTCCTCCGCCGGCCCGAGTTGCACGAAGTTGAGGGCGATCGGCACGACAACGACCAGTGCCAGCGCCGTCAGGAACAGGCTGAGCAGCACCAGCGTCAGGATGATCGAACCGACATGCCGCATGAGGCCGGCACGGCGGCGGCTGGCGTGGATGGCGTTCAGCCCGGCCACAAGGGCAGAAACACCGGAATGCACGGAGTAAAGCGCGACCGAAAGCGATACGGCGGTAGTCCAGCCAAGTGTGCTGGAATTGGCGGCAAGCAGGGCGTTCAACTGGCTTTCGATAATCCCGTAGGCTGCGTCCGGGATCACGTCATGGATCTGGGACAGGTAGTCCCGCATCACCACCGGGTCAGCGAAGAAGCCCCAGATCGCTATAGTCGCCGCCATTCCTGGAAAGATCGCGAGCATGGTGTAGAAGGCGACCCCGGCGGCAATCAGCCCCAGATGGCGGTCATCCGACGCATTCCAGACCGAGCCTGCAAGCCTGAGCAGAAAGTTCGGGTTGAGCATTCGCCGCATCGCGCCTCCGTTCACCCCCATGTTTGCCTGCCTCGGCCCCGCCTGCAATGGCGATCCGGCCCGGAAAGGCTGTGCAGAAGGGCATTTGGAGGCTAGATCAGGGCTGGACGGAGTATCGCAATGCGCCTTGCCCTGATTCTTCTGATGTGGACCGGCGCGGCGTTCGGCCAGACGCCGAAGGCCGTCACGGATGCCGATTATGGTGCGGTGAGCGAGGCGGAGGCCCGGCTGGGACAACTGTTGTTCTACGATCCGATCCTGTCGGGGAATCGTAACATCTCCTGCGCGACGTGCCACCATCCGCGCTTCGCGACATCTGACGGCCTTTCGCTCGGGTTCGGTGAGGGCGGCATCGGGCTTGGCCCCGACCGCCGGGCCGATCCGGCGAACCGACCTGAGCAGCGCATTCCCCGCAACGCACCGGCATTGTTCAACCTCGGCGCGCGGGAGTTCACCGTGATGTTTCATGATGGCCGGATCGAGGCCGATCCAACGCGCCCCTCCGGACTGCGCACGCCGCTGGAGGACGAGATGGTCGTCGGCTTTGCCTCGGTGCTTTCGGCGCAGACGATGTTTCCGGTTCTGTCGCCGGACGAGATGGCAGGACATTATCAGGAGAACGATGTTTCGACCGCCGTGCGCGAAGGCCTGATCACCGGAACCGGCGGCGCGTGGAGCATCATCGCGGACAGGGTGTCGGCAATCCCGGCGTACAGAGAGGCTTTTGCAAGTGTGTATCCCGAGGTGGCGGGCGGGCGGGACATAGCATTCACCGACATTTCGAACGCGATAGCCGCCTTCATCGCATTCGAATGGCGGGCGGATGCTTCACCCTTCGACGCGATGCTGCGCGGCGAGGCGGTATTGCCGCCCACCGCGCAAGCGGGAATGGGCCTGTTTTACGGCGCCGCCGCTTGCGCCGACTGTCATTCGGGCAGTTTTCAGACCGACCACTCTTTCCATGCCATGGGGGAACCGCAGATCGGCCCCGGCAAGGCCGAGCGGTTCGAGCGGCATTCGCGCGACGTGGGCCGGATGCGCGTTACCAACCGGGCGGAGGACGCCTATGCCTTTCGTACCCCGTCCTTGCGGAACGTGGCACATACCGGGCCATGGGGGCATTCCGGCGCCTGGCGGGACCTTGGCACCTTCCTGCGCCATCACGCCGATCCTTCATCCGGGCTTGGTGGGTATGACCGTGCGCAGGCGGTCCTGCCTGATCTGACCGGCACGAAGCATGACTGGGCCATACTCGACTCCGATGAGGAAGCCGCGCTGATCGAGGCGGCCGCGTTCAAGGGGAGGCCCCTTAGCGATGGGGACATCGCGGCCATCCTCGCATTCCTTGAGACACTCTCCGATCCCGTTGCGCTTGAAGGCCGGTTGGGGGTGCCCGACGCAGTGCCAAGCGGACTGCCGGTGGACCGCTAGCGCGACTGCGCCAGACCCGCACCATCGGCGCTGACGCGCGTGACCTGGTCGATCTCTATCGAAGTCCATTCTGATCGATCGCCGTCTGGCCAGACAATCCGAACCTCTGCTTGCGTCGCCGGGCCGATTCCGAAATGCGCCGGTCCGGCCTGACCCCCGGCGTGGCCGCCGCCGACGGTGACTTCCCGGACCTGAACGCCACTCGTCGTCCGTAGCTCAATCCATGCGCCGACGGCCCGGGTATTGATCGTAAGTACAGGCTCTATTCCTGCCCAATGTCCGGTTTCAGGCGTCTCATTCTGCCAAACCTCCATTGGCGCGCGCCGATTGACTACTACGATGTCGAGCCGACCGTCCCCGTCGAGGTCTGACAGTGCCGCACCGCGCGAACGCTCGGTGGTCGCGATCCCGGCAATGCCTGCCTTCTCGACGAATGTTCCGTCCGAACGCTGCATCAGGAGGTTGTTGGGATCATGGATCGCGTTCGACGGCATCTGGTCCACGTTACCCTTGGCTATGAAAAGATCGGCGCGGCCATCATTGTCGATGTCGCCGAACTCCGCATGCCAGCCGGTTGACGGGCGGCCATCGTCGCCAGTGAAGGGTACATGGGCATAGGTGCCGATCTCGTACGGTGCGTCTACGAATCCCGCGCCTGTATTGATCTGCAGCAACTGGTCGCCCATCGAAGTCATCATGACCTCGGGTAGCCCGTCGCCGGTCAGATCCTGACTGGCGATGCCCATCCCCCAGAGCGATATCTGCGGCCAGTCTTCGGTGCGCTCGCCGAGAGGATTCAGGCGGAACATCTGCTCATACCCGCCCCGAACGTAGTAATGCCGGTCGTTGGATATCCTGAGCTCCGGCTGGCCCTGCCGCTGCCAGTCGGTGATCAGCATCGAAAGCGCGCAGAATCCGGGGGCGATAGGCTCTGGCGTCCCGTAGCCGCTGCCCTCAGGTCGGAACAACGCGGATGTGTCACAAGCCTCGAACGGGCCGTCCGGGTTTGCGCGGTCGACATAGTGGCCGAATGCGAACGCGGGGAAGGCCTGACCCGGTTCCCATGTGGCCGAGAATGCGGTCGTCCAGGCGTCGCGTGGACGGAATGCCCAAAGTTCCGATGCGTCCTCGAAAGCGCAATCGGGGCCGCCGCGCAGCAACACATCCGGCCCGACGCGAAGCACGGCAAGATCGAGAAAACCGTCACCGTCGATGTCGAGCGGGTAAGCCCCCGTGACGTGATGAAGCGGCGGCGGCGCGCCTTCCCTGAATTGGATCGGCGCGCCCGGGTGCTGTGTCACGTTTACGAAAAGCCGCGCCGGGTTCTCGCCGCCGGCGACAAACAGGTCCGGGCGGTTGTCGCCATTGCAGTCCATCACCGCGACGCCGCCGCCGACGAAATGCTCCCAGCCTCCATCGTAGATGTGCTGAACGGGCAACTCGGCAGCTCGGCTAACGAATACCGGCTCTGCGCAGGCGGGATTTGCCAATGCGATCAGAAGAAGACAGCCCCGTTTCATTGCGCTGCCAGCTCTCTTGCCGGGCCGAGCAGCGACTCGGTTACTTCATGGAGCGCCAGAGCTGCAGCACCATGTGCCCAGAGCAGATCGCCCCAGGCGTGGATTTCGATCTTCGGGGCAGGGCGGCCGGTATTCAGCGCCAGGGCCTTGATCTCCTCCAGCGTCTCGTTGGCATAGAGGTAATCATACCGCATCCGCTCGCCTGACAGGATGATAAGTCCGGGGTCGAACAGGTTCACGACGTTGGCGAGGCCAAGGGCAAGGTAGCGACCGGCGCGGTGGAAAATCGACCGGGCGGCCCCGTTTCCGGCTTTGGCGTGATCATAGAGGCTTTCGAGAAGATCGTTGACCGACTGGGTTTCCCGGCTTGGCCAGTTCAGCGCCGTTGTCGCCTCGCGGACAAGGGCGTAGTCGGCGACATAAGCTTCAAGGCAGCCGCGCTGGCCGCAGCGACACAGTGCGCCGTCTAGCTGCACCTTGGTGTGCCCAAGCTCCATCCCCAACCCACGGGCGCCGCGGTAGATGCGATGGTTCAGGACGACTCCCATTCCCACGCCGTGCTCGATCGTCACGACGGCGAAATCCGCAAGGCGCCGGCCCGCCCCGAACCAAAGTTCGGCCAAAGTCACGAGGTTCGCGTCGTTGTCGATATGGACTGGCAGGCCGAGGCGGTCAGACGCGGCACGGGCCAGCGGCACATGCCGGGCAGACAGAACAGGCGACCAGTGGACGATCCCGCCATCGCAATCGACGAAGCCGGGAACACCAAGACCCACCGCGCTGAGGTCCTGCGGTCGGGTTCCCGCCTTGGCACATACCCGCCGCAACAGTTCTTCCGAAGCATCGACAAGACCGGAAAGCTCCATGGCGCCGGGTTCTCGTGGGATTGCCTCGCCAGCGATAAGGTTGCCAGCGAAGTCGACGATGACGGCGGTATGTTCGCGGTCCGACAGCTTTATCCCGGCAACCAGATGCGCGTCGGGCCTGACACCCAGCGCAACCGCCGGCCGGCCGCGCCCCGAGTCGGTGTCGCGGGGGCCGGACACTTCCTCCACCAACCCCATCTCGATCAGTTCGGACGTCAGCGTCGTCACCGTTGCCGGGCTGACCGAAAGCTCTTTTGCCACCTGCACCCGCGGCATCTGGCCGGCAGCGCGCACCCGCTCGAACACCTGCTGCCGGAGGGGGCGGGCGGCTTCGGACGGCACCGCGATAAGCGGTCCGCAGCCGCGTGCATCTGCGCCCATGCGATAGGTCGTGCCAGTGTCTGGGTATCTCATTAATTAGCTAGCCTAACTAAAGATTGGCGAACCCGGACTGGTAGCCTACGAATCTCGTCGATTAGTGCCGGGTTTCGGCATCATTATTTCTCTGCACCAGTCTGAAGAACGTATTTTAATTTGACAAGCGAATTTAATCACGGCAGCCTTGGAAAAGTTCGGCGAATCTGCCGAGCCGGGCGTCTTGGCCCGTCAACGGGAGGAACATATGCATAAAGCCATTCTCGCGGCCGTCGCCCTGACGGCCGGTTTCGCCACATCTGCACTCGCGCAAACCGTGGGCGTGAGCTGGTCCAACTTTCAGGAAGAGCGCTGGAAAACCGACGAAGCGGCGATAAAGGCCGCGCTCGATGCCGCCGGGGCCACCTATGTTTCGGCCGACGCGCAATCGTCCTCAGCCAAGCAGCTTTCCGACATTGAGGCGCTGATCGCCCAGGGCGTCGACGCGCTGATCATCCTTGGCCAGGACACGCAGGCCGTGATCCCGGCCGTTCAGGCGGCAGCGGACGAGGGCATTCCGGTCGTCGCCTACGACCGCCTGATCGAAGACCCGCGCGCTTTCTACCTGACCTTCGACAATATCGAGGTCGGCCGGATGCAGGCCCGCGCGGTGTTCGAGCAGATGCCGAAGGGGCGGTACGTGATGATCAAGGGCTCGCCCACCGATCCCAACGCCGACTTCCTGCGCGGCGGCCAGCAGGAAGTGCTACAAGCGGCAATTGACAGCGGCGACATCACGATCGTCGGCGAAGCCTATACCGATGGCTGGCTGCCCGCCAACGCCCAGAAGAACATGGAACAGATCCTGACCGAAACCTCGAACGGCGTCGATGCCGTCGTCGCCTCGAACGACGGGACGGCCGGCGGCGTGGTCGCGGCGCTGACGGCGCAGGGTATGGCCGGAATCCCCGTGTCGGGGCAGGACGGCGACCACGCGGCGCTGAACCGCGTCGCGGCAGGAACCCAGACCGTGTCGGTCTGGAAGGACGCGCGCGAGCTCGGCAAAGCGGCGGGCGAGATCGCCGTGGCGCTTGCCGGCGGCGCGGCGATGGATGCTGTTCCGAACGCGGTCAAATTCACCACGCCGGGCGGCAACGAAATGAACGCCGTCTTCCTCGCGCCAATCCCGGTGACGAAGGACAACCTGTCTGTCGTGGTCGATGCCGGGTGGATCAGCCAGGAAGCGCTGTGCCAGGGCGTGAGCGCGGGGCCCGCCCCCTGCAACTGATCATATCTTGATGACAAGGCGGCGCTCCGGCCAAAGGTCGGGGCCCGCCCCCCTTCCGGCCCATCTTCAGAAGGAGCGGACATGTCCGACGTGGCCAAGCACGCCCCCCAGAAATCCCGTCAACGCGGTCTTATCGAGGCACTCGAGCTCGACACGAGACTGCTTGGCATGATCGGTGCCTTCGTGGTGATCTGCCTCGGCTTCCAGGGCTGGACCGGATTCCGGCTGCAGCCGGAATTCACCGCGAACCCGCTTGCCTGGCTTTCGGATGGCGCGTTCCTGTCGGCGCGCAACATCTTCAACCTGACGATCCAGACCGTCTCTGTCGCGATCATGGCGACGGGTATGGTCTTCGTGATCGTCACCCGGCACATCGACCTCTCGGTCGGCGCACTTCTGGCGCTGTGCTCGGCGGTCATGGGGCTGATGCAGGTCTGGCTGGTGCCGACGGTCATGGGGCTTGGCTTCGGCCATCCGATGGTGGCGCCGATGGCGATGGTCGCCGGCCTCCTCACCGGCACATTGGTGGGCGCCTTCAATGGCTGGCTGATCGGCTATCAGCGGATCCCGGCCTTCATCGTCACGCTCGGCGGTCTTTTGATCTGGCGCAACGTCGGCTGGTACATGACCTCGGGCCAGACGCTCGGGCCGCTCGACAAGACTTTCCTGCTGTTCGGCGGCTCGGAAGGCACGCTTGGCGCCACCGCTTCGTGGATTGTCGCCGCGATCGCCGCCGCCGCCGCGATCTGGGCGCAGTTCCAGGGCCGTAAGGCCAAACTGGCGCATGATTTCACCGTCAAGCCGATCTGGGCCGAAGCGGCCATGTCCGCGATCTATGCCGGCGCGATCTTCGGTTTCGTCGCGATCCTTAACTCCTACGAGGTTCCGGTCGGACGGCTGCGTCGTCTCTTTGCTGAACGCGGCGAAACGATGCCGGACGGCTACAGCGAGGTTTTCGGCCTGCCGATTTCGGTGCTGATCCTGATCGTGCTCGTCATCGCGATGACGCTGATCGCCCGGCGCACCCGCTTTGGACGTTACATCTTCGCGACCGGCGGCAACCCGGACGCCGCCGAGCTTACCGGCATCAACACCCGGCTGCTGACGGTCAAGGTCTTTGCCCTCATGGGGTTTCTCTGCGCGCTCTCTGCCATCGTCGCACAGGCGCGACTGCAGAACCACACCAACGATATCGGCACCCTTGACGAACTGAGGGTCATCGCAGCGGCCGTTATCGGCGGAACCGCACTTTCAGGCGGTATAGGGACGATCTATGGCGCCATTCTCGGCGCACTGATCATGCAGTCCCTGCAATCGGGCATGGCCATGGTCGGCGTCGATTCACCGTTCCAGAACATCGTGGTTGGCCTTGTCCTCGTCATCGCCGTCTGGATCGACATCCAGTACCGCAAGCGCACGGGAGCCCTGAAATGACCCAGGATCGCGGAACCCCCCTTGTTGAACTGCGCGACATCTCGATCGCTTTCGGCGGCATCAAGGCCGTGGATCATGTCTCGGTCGATCTTTATCCCGGCGAGGTCGTCGGCCTTCTTGGCCACAACGGCGCCGGCAAGTCGACGTTGATCAAGTGCCTCTCGGGCGCCTACCAGGCGGATTCGGGCGAGATTTTCGTCAACGGCCAGCAGGCTAGTATCCAGAACCCGCGCGACGCGCGCGCCTACAATATCGAGACGATCTACCAGACGCTGGCGCTGGCCGACAATCTCGACGCGGCCTCGAACCTCTTTCTTGGGCGTGAACTGGTCTCACCCTTCGGTTTTGTCGACGACGCGCGGATGGAGGCCGAGACGCGCAAGATCATGGGCCGGCTCAACCCGAACTTCCGCAAGTTCAACGTGCCGGTCTCCGCGCTTTCCGGCGGCCAGCGCCAGTCTGTCGCCATCGCCCGCGCGGTCTATTTCAACGCCCGCATCCTGATCATGGACGAACCGACCGCCGCGCTCGGGCCGCATGAAACGCAGATGGTCGCGGAACTGATCGAGGAACTGAAAGCGCAAGGCCTAGGCATCTTCCTGATCGAGCATGACATCCACAACGTGATGAAGCTTTGCGACCGGGCAAGCGTGATGAAGAACGGCCAGCTTGTCGGCACGGTGAACGTCGACGAGGTCACCGACGAGGATATCCTCGGCATGATCATCCTCGGCAAGCAGCCCGAGAAGGCCGCCTGATGTATCTTGGGCTCGACCTTGGCACTTCCGGCCTGAAAGGAGTCGTGATCGACGATGCCCAGCGCATCGTGGCCGAGGCGACGGCGCCCCTGACGGTATCGCGCCTGAAGGACGGATGGTCTGAACAGTCGCCCGCCGACTGGATCGTCGCTGCCGAGGCGGTTCTGAACGCCCTGCCGGCAGAAGCGCGCGCCGCAATCCGGGGGATCGGTCTTTCAGGCCAGATGCATGGCGCGACGCTGCTGGACGCGGCCGACAACGTGTTGCGTCCCTCGATCCTCTGGAACGACACCCGCGCGCATGAGGAAGCCGCGCGGCTCGACGCTGATCCGAGATTCCGGGCGGTGACGGGGAACATCGTCTTTCCCGGTTTCACTGCGCCGAAGCTTTTGTGGGTGAAGGCGCATGAACCGGCGATCTTCGCGAAGGTTGCGAAGGTCCTGCTGCCCAAAGACTACCTGCGTCTCTGGCTGACCGGGGAACACGCGGCCGAGATGTCGGATGCCGCCGGTACAAGCTGGCTTGATACCGGCGCGCGCGAGTGGTCCGACGACCTCCTGTCGGCGACAAGCCTTGATCGCAGAGTGATGCCACGTTTGGTCGAAGGCTCCGCGCCGACCGGCGAGCTACGGCCGGAGCTTGCCAGCCGGTTCGGCCTGCCCAAGGGCGTGGTCGTTGCGGGCGGCGCGGGCGACAACGCCGCCGCCGGAATCGGTGTCGGCGTGGTGAAGGCCGGTCAGGCCTTCGTCTCGCTCGGGACGTCTGGCGTGCTTTTCACCGCGAATGAAGGGTACCGGCCCGACGCCGCGACCGCTGTTCACACGTTCTGTCACGCGCTGCCGGGGAAATGGCACCAGATGGGTGTGATCCTTGCCGCGACCGACGCGCTGAACTGGTTCGCCAACCTTGCCGGCGCCGATGCCGCCACCCTCACCGACGGACTCGGGCCGCTCAGCGCCCCGGGCAATACCCGGTTCCTGCCCTATCTCGGCGGGGAGCGGACGCCCCTGAACGATGCCGCGATCCGTGGCGCGTTCATCGGTCTTGAACATGCGACAGGCCGCAGCTCCGCGACGCGCGCGGTGCTCGAAGGCGTGACCTTCGCCATCCGCGACTGCCGCGATGCGCTGGCCGCCACCGGGACACAGATCACGCGGCTTCTCGCCGTCGGCGGCGGATCGCGGTCGGACTACTGGCTTTCGGCCATCGCCACTGCGCTTGGCACGCCGGTTTCGGTCCCGGTTGCCGGCGACTACGGCGGCGCATTCGGCGCGGCGCGACTTGCAATCATGGCAACCACCGGGGCCGGCGCAGAGATCGCGACACCGCCGGCCATCGCCCGGACTATCGACCCGGTCGCGGCGCTGACCGGGGCCTTCGACGCCGGCCACGTGCGCTACCGCGCGGCCCAAACCGCCATCAAGGGACTGACATGACTGATTTCTTCAAGGGTATTCTCCCCATCGCCTATGAGGGACCCGAAAGCCGCAACGAATTCGCCTTCCGCCACTACAACCCAGACGAGGTGATCCTCGGCAAGCGGATGGAGGAGCATCTGCGCTTCGCCGTCGCCTACTGGCACAGCTTCGCCTGGCCGGGTGGCGACCCCTTCGGCGGCCAGACCTTTGACCGCCCCTGGTTCGGCGACACGATGGCGCTGGCGAAGATGAAGGCAGATGTCGCGTTCGAGATGTTCGATATTCTCGGCGTACCCTATTTCTGCTTCCACGATGCTGATGTCCGGCCCGAGGGCGCGACCTTCGCCGAAAGCCGCCGCAATCTGGAAGAGATCGTCGACTATTTCGCGGCCAAGATGGAGAGCCATCGCACCAAGCTCCTCTGGGGCACCGCGAACCTCTTTTCCCACCGCCGCTTCATGGCCGGTGCTGCGACCAATCCCGACCCCGAGGTCTTTGCCTGGTCGGCGGCGACAGTGAAGTCCTGTATGGATGCGACCCACAAACTTTGCGGCCAGAACTATGTCCTCTGGGGCGGTCGCGAAGGCTATGAAACGCTTCTGAACACCGATCTTGCGCGAGAGTCGGAGCATGCGGGCCGGTTCCTCAGCATGGTCGTCGACTACAAGCACAAGATCGGCTTCAAAGGCGCGATCCTGATCGAGCCGAAGCCGCAGGAGCCATCCAAGCACCAGTACGACTACGATGTCGCGACGGTGTATGGGTTCCTGAAGCGGTTTGGGCTGGAAGGAGAGGTGAAGCTCAATATCGAACAAGGTCATGCGATCCTTGCCGGGCATTCGTTCGAACACGAGCTGGCGCTGGCGGCCTCGCTCGGTCTGCTCGGCTCCATCGACATGAACCGGAACGACTACCAGTCAGGCTGGGACACCGACCAGTTCCCCGATTCCGTCCCCGAGATGGCGCGCGCCTACTACGAGATCCTGCGCGCCGGCGGGTTCACCACGGGCGGGACGAATTTCGACGCGAAACTCCGGCGGCAGAGCCTTGACCCGGAGGATCTGATCCTCGCCCATTCCGGTGCGATGGATGTCTGCGCCCGCGCGCTGAAGGCGGCGGCGGCGCTTTTCGCCGACGATACGCTCGAAGCCGCGCGGCGGGACCGTTATGTCGGGTGGGACAAGCCGGAAAACCAGGCAATGCTGACCAGCGGGCTGGAGGCGATCGCCGCGCGGGTCGAGGCGGAGGGGATCAACCCGGCACCGCGGTCCGGTCGTCAGGAGCGTCTGGAAAACCTGTGGAATCGCTACGTCTGAGTACTTGGGCGGTG
The DNA here is from genome assembly GCA_030429495.1 of Alphaproteobacteria bacterium. Taxonomy (GTDB): domain Bacteria; phylum Pseudomonadota; class Alphaproteobacteria; order Rhodobacterales; family Rhodobacteraceae; genus Albidovulum. The sequence goes on from JAUIFH010000001.1 coordinate 106,790, forward strand.
GTCTTGTTGAGGCTTTGTTAGGCTTAACGCGCCGGTAACCATTTTCTTCCTAGTTTGCGGCAGTCCGGGTCGGGGTGGGCCCGATGCAACGCAATGAGGGAGTATAGTGATGGCCGCCCCCCTTTTCGAGTTCCACGACGACGTCGTCACGGTAAGCCGCCGGGATTTCTATCGCCGACATGCCAAGCGTGGTTTCGATGTCGTCGCGGTTCTACTTATGGCGCCAGTGGTCATTCCCCTGCTTGCGGTGATCTTCCTCCTGACGATGCTCGATGGGGCGCCGCCGCTCTACTCCCAGATTCGGGTTGGGCGGGCCGGGCAAGCGTTCCGGTGTTGGAAGGTCCGGACCATGGTGCCGGATGCCGATGAAAGGCTGACGCGCATTCTCGCATCCGACCCAATGGCCGCCGCCGAATGGAGACTTCGCCAGAAGCTTTCGCATGATCCCCGGATCACTTCCGTCGGCAGGGTCCTGCGAAAGACCAGCCTCGACGAGCTGCCACAGCTTTGGAATGTGTTGACGGGCAGCATGAGCCTGGTCGGGCCGCGACCTTTCACGCCGGAACAGCTCAACCTCTACTGTTGCGGGCATGCCGGGGTCGGTTACTTCCGCGTCCGGCCGGGGATCACCGGCCCGTGGCAGGTCGGCAGACGCAACCTTGGCACCTTCGCCGAACGCGCCGGCTACGACGCAGAGTACGTCAACAAGATGAATTTCGGCACCGATGCCGCGATCCTTCTGCGGACCGTCGGTGTCGTCCTGCGCGCAACCGGCGCCTGAAGCGTCTAGGCAAACCGCCGCCAGATCGCCCCGTCCCCAAGTGCGGCCACGAAATCATCGTGTGCCGACCGCTCTTCGTCCGTCAGTCGCGAAGGTAAAGGGCTCGGGCGTGGACCGGGGCGCCAGGCCTCGGTCAAAGCGGAGGTCGAGGCCGCGCGATCGACTGAAAGCGCGAAATCCGGCTGCCGCCCGCCGATCAGCTCAAGATAAACCTCTGCAAGCAATTCGCTGTCGAGCAGTGCGCCGTGTTTTTCGCGGGCTGAGTTGTCGATCCCGAAACGGCGGCACAACGCGTCGAGCGAAGCGGGCGAGCCAGGGTATTTCCGCCGCGCCAGGGCGACGGTGTCGAGCGCGCGGGCCATTGGCAGGACCGGCAGGTTTGCCCATCCCAGCTCTGCGTTCAGAAACTTCATGTCGAACGAGGCGTTGTGGATGACGAGAACGGAATCCGGACCAACGAACTCAAGAAATGCCTGGGCGACTTCAGCAAAGCGTGGCTTGTCGCGCAGAAACTCGTCGCCCAGCCCGTGCACATCGAATGCTTCTGTCGGCATCGACCGCTCAGGGTTGATATACTGATGATAGGTATTGCCGGTCGGAACGTGATTGAGAAGCTCGACTGCGCCAATCTCCACGATCCGGTGGCCTTCAGCCGGCTCGAATCCGGTCGTTTCGGTGTCGAGGACGATTTCACGCATGGCCTGCTCCGATCGTTTCGATCAGGTGTCGCACGGCAGCGCGGGTCTGCTCAAGGGACAAGGTCTCGATCATATAGGTCGCGCGAGCGCGTTTCTCGGCGTCCGGCATCTGCCGTTCGAGAATCATTGCAAACTGTGCCTCCGTCATTCCAGGGCGGGAAAGAACCCGTTCACGCTGCACTTCCGTAGGCGCGGTAACAACCAGCGTTGCATCAAGCCCTTCGTCAGCGCCCGTCTCGAACAGAAGCGGAATGTCGACGACGACCAGCCGTGCACCATTGGCCGCGGCCTGATCGACGAAGGCGGCGCGGTCGGCGGCGACCAGCGGATGAACAACGTCCTCAATCGCACGCAGTGCCGCGGGATCGCGGGAGATCCAAGATTTCAACTGCGAACGATCCACCCCGCCGTCGACGATCGCGTCGGGACAGAGCGAGGCGATTGCTGCGACAGCCGCGCCGCCCGGCGCATAGAGGCGATGCACGGCCGCGTCGGCATCCCAAACCGGGACGCCTGCATCCGCAAACATCGCGGCCGTCGTTGACTTCCCCATGCCGATGGAGCCGGTAAGTCCAAGAAGGAACGGGGCGCTCATGCGCCCAGAACCACATCCCGTGTCGCCTGATCTACGTCCGGCCTCCGGCCGAACCACCGCTCGAAGGCGGGGGCGGCTTGGTGCAGCAGCATCCCAAGCCCATCGACTGTGACGCACCCGACATCGGCGGCCTCTTTCAACAGCCGGGTTTCAAGCGGGGTATAGACCAGATCGGTCACGACGGCCTTCGGCGAAAGCGCGTCCAGCGGGATCCTGAAATCCGGTTTTCCCTCCATCCCCAGGGATGAAGTGTTCACCACCGTCGTCGCGTCTTCCATCATGTTTCCGGCCTGAACCCAATCGTGAACCAGAACCTTTGCGCCGAACTCCGACCGCAAGGCTTCTGCCCGGTTGCGCGTGCGGTTAGCGATGCGGATTTCGGGCACGCCGACCTCGATCAACGACGCGATGACCGCGCGCGCACCGCCACCCGCGCCGATGACGGCTGCGGGGCCTGAGGCAGGATTCCAGCCGGGCGCGTTTTGCCGCAGGTTGGCAATGAATCCATACCCATCGGTATTGTCGGCGTGGATGCGTCCGTCCTTGCGGAAGATAAGCGTATTTGCGGCGCCGATCAGCGCCGCGCGGTCCGTCACCACATCAGCCATCGCTAGGACGGTTTCCTTGTGCGGGATCGTGACGTTCACGCCGACGAAGCCCGCCTTTGGCAATGCGGTGATGACAGTACGAAGGTCCGCCTGGCTGATATCCATCGGCACGTAGAAGCCTGGAATCCCGTAGGTTCTGAGCCAATGAGCATGAAGCCGCGGCGACTTGGAGTGCGCGATGGGAGAGCCGATGACACCGGCAAGCGGAATACGGGGATGGTCGGTCATGTCGCGATGTCGCCCCGAATTCCAAGCCAGGTCAAGAGTTCGATAAGCGGGAGTCCAAGAACCGAGAAGTAATCGCCTTCGATGCGGGAAAAAAGCCGCACACCCTCTTCCTCAAGCTTGTAGCAGCCGACGGTTTCGCGAATGCTGTCCCAGTTTCGCGCCACATAGTCATCAAGATAGGCGTCGGTGAAATCCCGCATGGTCAGCCGAACCTGACCAACATGACGCCAAAGTGGTTTGCCGTCCTGACATGCGACCGCGGCGGACAGAAGATGATGTGTCCGGGCGCGCAGAGCGCGCAAATGTTCACGCGCCTCTTCAGGATTCCCGGGCTTCGAGAAGATGCGCCCGTCGCAGTGCAGGATCTGGTCGCAACCGAGGACGAGTGCATCCGGGCTTTTCTCCGACGCTTTTCGGGCCTTCATCTCGGCGAGCGTATCGGCAACGTCGCGTGGTGTTGCGCCTTCCTCCTCAAGTGAGGCGCGGATGGCAACCTCGTCAATTCGCGCTGGCCTGACATCGGGCGAAAGACCGGCATTGCGCAGGAGTTCGGCACGAATGACGGACCCTGATGCGAGGATCAAGGGGCGGGCTGTGAAAGTCGGCGTGTGGGGCATGTTGTGGATAAAGGAAGGGGGACAACGGGGACGAGACGCCGCGAATGGCGTGGACATCGCGTTGCTGGGGGTAAAGGCCGGGTTCTGTCAAGCGTTCGCGGGAGTCTTCCCATTGTGGGAAGCGCTTCATTGGACATGTGGATAACCGCATGTACCAAGGTCTTCTGTGGATCGGTTATCCATAGCTCTTGCTCTGCTTGTTTCTCATAATATATTGAAAAACAATATTTATATCCTCGATTCTGGCTGTCTTTCAGAGTTTTCCACAAAGGTACACACAGCTTTGGTCAGATGTGGCTAATCTGGCCAGGAGCCATGTAATCCCCAACATCCACAGGGCCTAAAACAACGACATCTTTTCTTTTTCTTCTTTCTTTTATTAGGAAGGGCCGGCGCGCTCCGTAAGAAAGACTAGGAATGACCGATTTTCTCGCTGACCTCTATCCTTGGACAATGGCACTGCATGTGGTCTCGGTGATCGCTTGGATGGCCGGTATCTTCTATTTGCCAAGATTGTTCGTCTATCACGCAGAACGCATTGAAACGGGCAGCGAGACGGACATTCTGTTTCAGGAAATGGAGCGGAAGCTGCTTCGGCTGATCATGAACCCGGCGATGACAAGCACTTGGGTGTTCGGTCTCGCTTTGGTTTTCACACCCGGAATCGTGGACTGGAGTGCAGTCTGGCCGTGGACCAAGGCGGCAGCGGTGATCGCCATGACCTGGTTTCACCATTGGCTCGGCTACCGAAGGAAGGATTTCGCCGCGGGGAGGAACCGCCTGCAAGGTCGATCCTACCGGATCATGAACGAGGTGCCGACGCTGCTTCTGCTGATCATCGTGTTCTCGGTGATCGTGAAATTCTGAGCGAAGATTGACTCTGAGTGGCGGCGGGGCTATCTGTCCGGCAAGCTCGACCGTCCGGTTCGAGGTAATTCCCCTGATGACAATTCGTACCGCGGAACGGCGGTGCCATATCCGATCGGTTATCCCATGACCCAAGACCGCCTGAATCTTGCCGACCTTAAGGCTAAGAGCCCCGCCGACCTGCTTGCTATGGCAGAGGAGCTGGAGATCGAAAACGCCTCGACCATGCGCAAGGGCGAGATGATGTTCTCGATCCTGAAGGAGCATGCCGAAGAAGGTTGGGAGATCGGCGGCGACGGCGTTCTGGAAGTGCTTCAGGACGGGTTCGGCTTCCTGCGATCGCCGGAAGCGAACTACCTGCCCGGCCCGGATGACATCTATGTCAGCCCGGACATGATACGTCAGTATTCACTCCGGACTGGCGATACGGTCGAAGGCGTGATCCGCGCACCAGGAGAGAATGAGCGCTATTTCGCGCTGACCAAGGTTCGGACGATCAACTTCGAAGATCCCGAGAAGGCGCGTCACAAGGTTGCGTTTGATAACCTGACGCCGCTTTACCCGGATGAGCGGCTGAAGATGGAGATCGAGGATCCGACCATACGTGATCGGTCTGCGCGGATCATCGACCTTGTTGCACCGATCGGTAAGGGCCAGCGTTCGCTGATCGTCGCGCCGCCCCGGACCGGCAAGACGGTGCTGTTGCAGAACATCGCCCACTCGATCGAGCAGAACCATCCGGAATGCTATCTGATCGTTCTGCTGATCGATGAGCGGCCGGAAGAAGTGACGGACATGCAGCGCAGCGTGAAGGGCGAGGTCATTTCCTCGACCTTCGATGAGCCGGCGTCACGCCACGTTGCGGTCAGCGATATGGTGATCGAGAAGGCCAAGCGGCTGGTCGAGCACAAGCGCGACGTTGTCATCCTGCTTGACTCGATCACACGTCTGGGCCGCGCGTTCAACACGGTGGTTCCGTCGTCGGGCAAGGTGCTGACCGGCGGTGTTGATGCCAATGCGCTGCAGCGGCCGAAGCGGTTCTTCGGTGCCGCCCGGAATATCGAGGAAGGCGGATCGCTGACGATCATCGCGACGGCGCTGATCGATACCGGCAGCCGCATGGACGAAGTCATCTTCGAGGAGTTCAAGGGCACGGGTAACTCCGAGATCGTGCTTGACCGCAAGGTTGCCGATAAGCGGGTCTATCCGGCGATGGACATCCTCAAGTCCGGCACCCGGAAGGAGGATCTTCTGGTCGACAAGAACGACCTGCAGAAGACCTACGTCCTGCGCCGCATCCTGAACCCGATGGGAACCACGGATGCGATCGAGTTCCTGATCTCCAAGCTCAAGCAGACGAAGACGAATTCCGAGTTCTTCGACTCCATGAATGCCTGACTTGTTGTTATAAAACAATAGGTTACGACTATGGATACGATCTTCGCCCTGGCGTCCGCGCGGGGTAAGGCCGGCGTTGCGGTGATCCGGATTTCGGGGCCAAACGCGTGGCCAGCGGCACGGCGCATTGCCGGAGAGTTGCCGTCGCCCCGCCACGCATCATTGCGCCGGCTAGCGTTTGATGGCGAGTTTCTTGATGAAGCGCTGGTCCTCACCTTTGCCCAGGGCGAAAGCTTTACGGGCGAACAGTCGGTCGAGTTCCAGATTCACGGTGCGACCGCAACCATCGCCGCCGTACTGGCGGCCCTCGGGCAGCAGCCTGGCCTGCGGCTGGCGGAGGCGGGGGAGTTCACGCGGCGCGCATTGGAAAACGGGCGCCTTGACCTCGCTCAGGTTGAAGGTCTCGCCGATCTTATCGAAGCCGAAACCGAGGCACAACGGCGCCAGGCACTGCGTGTCCTGTCCGGCGCAGTCGGCGCCCGCGCCGAGATATGGCGCAACGACCTTATCCGGTCGGCGGCACTCATCGAGGCGACCATCGACTTCGCAGATGAGGATGTTCCGGTCGATGTTTCGCCCGAGGTCTTGGAATTGATCGACCGCGTGAGCACCGACCTTGGTCGCGAGCTTGAGGGTTTCGGTGCAGCCGAACGTATCCGCGACGGATTTGAAGTGGCGATTGTCGGCCGGCCGAATGCCGGGAAATCGACCTTGCTGAACGCTCTGGCGGGCAGGGACGCGGCGATTACATCGGAGGTCGCGGGCACGACGCGCGATGTGATCGAGGTCCGGATGGATCTTGGCGGTCTCGCCGTCACGTTGTTGGACACGGCGGGCCTGAGGGAAACGGACGATACCGTCGAGCTCATCGGGGTGGAACGCGCGCTTCTGCGGGCGTCTGAAGCGGACCTGAGGGTGTTTCTGGTGGATGGTGAAAGCCCGGCAATGCTCGATGTTCAGCCGGGCGATATCGTGGTGCGGGGAAAGGCCGATCTGCTGGAAGGCAGCGGCCCGGAGCTTTCGGTGTCGGGCAAGACCGGTGCCGGGATCGCCGCACTGGTGGAGCGGATTACAATCAGCCTGTCGGAACGGGCTGGGCGTGCCGGCCTCATCACACGCGAGCGACATAAGACGGCAATCCGAATGGCGATCGGGGCTATGGAATCGGCGCGGGATGAAGTATTGGATGGCCCGGATCGAGCTGAGCTTGCTGCGGAGAATCTTCGCCGGGCGGTACGCGCACTTGATGCGCTGGTCGGGCGTGTCGATGTGGAGCATCTGCTGGATGAAATCTTCTCCAGCTTCTGCATCGGGAAATGAGGAGTGTTTCACGTGAAACATTTTGACGTTGTTGTGGTGGGCGGAGGCCATGCCGGGGCAGAGGCGGCCCATGCCGCCGCGCGCCTTGGCGCGGCCACTGCGCTTATCACCCTGCGTCGAGAAGCAATCGGCGTGATGTCCTGCAACCCGGCGATTGGCGGCCTTGGGAAAGGCCACCTGGTGCGCGAGATCGACGCGCTTGACGGCGTCATGGGGCGGGTCGCTGACCGCGCCGGAATTCAGTTTCGTTTGCTCAACCGGCGCAAGGGGCCGGCCGTTCAAGGGCCGCGGGCGCAGGCCGATCGTCGGCTTTATCGGGATGCGATGCTCGCCGAGACGGAGGCGGTGCCGAACCTGGAGGTTATCGAGGGTGAGGCTGTCGACTTTCGTCTGGATGGCGAGCGGATTACAGGGGTCGTCCTGGCGGATGGCGTTGAAATTCCAGGAAAGTCCGTCGTTCTCACGTCGGGCACGTTTCTGCGCGGTACGATCCACATCGGCAGTGTGCGCCGTCCGGGTGGACGGATGGGCGACCTGCCGTCGATCCGTCTTGCCCAGCGAATCGATGCGCTTGGTTTGCCGCTTGGCCGCCTGAAGACTGGGACCCCGCCGCGCCTTGACGGGCGGACAATTGCGTGGGATCGGCTGGAAGAACAGGCGGGTGACGCCGATCCGGTTCTTTTCTCGTTCTTGCACGACCGGCCCTTTGCCCGTCAGATCAGCTGCGGCATCACGCATACCAACGAGCGGACGCACGACATCATCCACGAGAACCTGGACCGATCGGCGATGTATGGCGGTCACATCGAGGGCGTCGGCCCGCGCTATTGCCCCTCGATCGAAGACAAGGTCGTGCGGTTTTCTGACAAGACCTCACATCAGGTTTTCCTGGAGCCTGAGGGCCTTGATGATCCGACCGTCTATCCGAACGGGATTTCAACGTCGCTGCCGGAGGATGTGCAGAAGGACTATGTCCGCTCAATCGTCGGTCTGGAGGACGTGACGATCCTACAGCCGGGCTATGCGATCGAATACGACTATGTCGATCCGCGAGCTTTGCGGGAAACCCTGGAGGTTCGTGTGGCGCCCGGCCTATATCTTGCGGGCCAGGTCAATGGAACTACAGGATATGAGGAGGCGGCGGCGCAGGGGCTTGTGGCGGGGCTGAACGCGGCCCTCTCTGCGGCCGGCAGCGATCCGGTCATTTTCACTCGGTCACAAAGCTATATCGGCGTAATGATCGACGATCTTGTGACGCGGGGCGTCAGCGAGCCCTACCGGATGTTCACCTCGCGCGCGGAGTTCCGGCTGTCGCTTCGCGCCGACAATGCGGATCAACGGTTGACGCCTCTGGGCCTTGATCTCGGATGTGTTTCAGATCGCCGGCGAGGCGCATTCACGGCGAAGATGGATGCTCTCGGCGCCGGCCGGGCTGCTCTTGATTCGCTGGTTCTCACCCCGAAAGAGGCTGCCGGCTTTGGCATGAACGTCAGTCAGGACGGCCAGCGCCGCAGCGGCTTCGCGCTTCTGAGTTTCCCGGACATTTCCTTTGCGGACTTGGAAAGGGCGGACCCGTCCTTGGCCGAGATGTCCATTGAGGTCAGGGAACAGCTGTCACGTGACGCGCTCTACGCGAACTACCTGGTTCGGCAGAACGCCGATGCTGAGGCGATGCGGCGGGACGAAGCCCATGAAATCCCGGAAGATTTCGACTACGGCATACTTCCCAGTCTGTCCAATGAGCTGCGCGACAAGTTGCGGAGGGCGCAGCCGCGAACGCTTGCGCAGGCTGGTCGGATCGACGGGATGACGCCCGCCGCCCTGACGCTGATCCTTGCAACGCTTCGCCGCAGCGGCAGAGCGCGATCGGCGGGATGACGGCCCTCAGCGCCTTCGCTGATCGCGATGTTTCACGTGAAACATTGGAGCGTCTCGGCCTGTACGAAGCGCTTCTGAGAAAGTGGAATCCGGCCATCAATCTGGTCTCGCGCACCACGCTCGATGCGGTGTGGGATCGGCACTTCCGCGATTCCGTCCAGGTTTTTGACCTTGCACCAAAGACCGCGCGGCATTGGGCCGATCTCGGAAGCGGCGGCGGCTTTCCGGGTCTCGTGGCCGCGATCCTTGCGGCAGACGAAGCGCCCGAGATGACGTTTACACTTGTTGAAAGCGATGGCAGGAAAGCGGCCTTTCTTCAGGCTGTTGCTCGAGAAACGGGAGTAGCCGTCGCGGTGCGTGCGGAGAGAATCGAGGAGGCGCCGCCGCTTTCGGCGGATATTGTGACAGCGCGTGCGCTGGCACCCCTGGCGCGGCTGCTTGGACTGGCCGACAGGCATATGGCTACGGGGGGAACGGCAATGTTCCCCAAGGGCGCCAATTTTCGCGATGAGGTGCAGCAGGCGCTTGAAAGTTGGCGCTTCTCCTATCAAACAATGCCCAGCGTTACGGAGCCGGGCGCTGTTGTTCTGGCCATCGGAGGAATTTCGCGTGTCTGACCCGACCCGTCCGCCAGGACCAAAGATCATCGCCATCGCGAATCAGAAAGGTGGCGTCGGCAAGACGACCACCGCGATCAACCTTGCCGCCGCACTGGCGGAAGAGGGGATGAGTGTACTGCTGGTGGATCTCGACCCGCAGGGGAACGCATCGACCGGCCTGGGTGTCGAGCCCGCGAATCGTGAAAAGACGACCTACGACCTCCTGCTGGAGGACGCGACGCTTATGGATGTGATCCGGGCAACGCAAGTCGAGGGGCTGTGGCTTTGTCCGGCGACCACCGACTTGTCCTCGGCTGATATCGAACTGGTTGCCAACGAGAAGCGCAGCTTTCTTCTCCATGACGCCTTGCGACAGCCTGCGGTCGACCATTTTTCATTTGATTACATACTTATAGACTGCCCGCCTTCGCTCAGCTTACTGACAGTCAATGCGATGGTTGCTGCGCACTCGGTTCTGGTGCCGCTACAGGCGGAGTTCTATGCGCTCGAGGGGCTTTCGCAGTTGATGCTGACGATCCGGCAGGTCCGCCAATCCGCAAATCGCGACCTTCGGATCGAAGGCGTCCTGCTGACGATGTATGATTCCCGCAACAACCTTTCGACGCAGGTAGAGGAGGATGCCCGCGCGAATCTGGGCGATCTCGTCTACCGCACGATCGTGCCGCGGAACGTGCGCCTCAGCGAAGCGCCGTCCTATGCGTTGCCGGTGCTCGCCTATGATACGATGTCGAAGGGCAGCCTTGCCTATCGCGCGCTCGCGCAGGAAATGCTGGCGCGGCACAACAGAACATAAAGCCGGGGGACGGGCATGTCGGACAAGAAGAACGAGCGGCGCGGCCTTGGGCGCGGATTGTCGGCGCTGATGGCCGACGTCAATTTGACCGGCCCGGCGGGTAGCCCGCCCGATCAGCCGCGCCGCGCCGAGACCCGGCTTCCCATCGAGAAGGTAGAGCCGAATCCAGACCAGCCGCGCAGGGATTTTTCGCAGGAAGCACTCGAGGAACTGGCCGACTCGATCAGGGCGAAGGGGATCATACAGCCCCTCATCGTGCGCGTTAATCCAAGAAAATCAGACAGTTACGAAATCGTCGCAGGCGAGAGGCGGTGGCGGGCGGCGCAGATGGCCAACCTTCACGAAGTGCCTGCGCTGGTGCGGGAGTTGTCCGACACCGAGGTTCTCGAAGTCGCGATCATCGAGAATATCCAGCGCGCCGACCTGAACGCGATCGAAGAGGCGATGGGGTATCGGCAGCTGATGGATCGCTTCGGCCATACCCAGGAGAGGCTGGCCGAGGGCCTGTCGAAAAGCCGGAGTCATATCGCCAACCTGCTTCGTCTGCTGACGCTGCCCGATGAGGTGCAGGTCTGGCTGCGCGAAGGCAAACTGACCGCTGGCCATGCCCGTGCGCTGGTGACGACGGAGAATGCAACAGCGCTCGCACGGCAAGTGATTGCCAAAGGCCTGTCGGTTCGCGAGACCGAGCGCCTTGCAAAGGCGCCGGTGAAGAAGGCGGCGCTCCGGTCCGCCGCGCCGACAAAGGATGCCGATACACGGGTGCTTGAGCAGGACCTGTCCGCCAATTTGCGGATGAAAGTCGCAATCTCCCACCGTGAGGATGGCGGCGGTCAGTTGGTCGTTTCCTACAAGACGCTGGACGAACTCGATTCGCTCTGCCAACTGCTCAGCGCGACCGACTAGAAGTTCGGCCGGGTCCAGATAAACAAGGTGACGGCAGAAAGGACTATTGCCTGCACGCCAAGGACCGCTGGACGCACCCCGAAGATGATTGACAGCGCAAATGCCGCAATAATCGACACTGTTGCAGCCCATTTTGCACGCGTTCCAATGGCCCCGCGCTCCTGCCAGTCGTTGATTGGTGGCCCGAAGACACGGTGTGACAGAAGCCAGGCGTGCACGCGCTCGGAGCCCCGTGCAAAGCAGAAAGCGGCGAGTAGGAGAAACGGTACTGTTGGCAGCAGCGGCAGGAAAATTCCGGCGGAGCCGAGGCCGAGGCTGACAAAGCCAGCAACGAGCCACAAAGACCGGATCACGGCAGCAACTCCCGGATTACAGCGTTGAGAACGGCCCTGCCAAGGGGTGTCGCGGCGATCCTGCCATCACCTTCGCGAATCATGCCAAGGTCAGACAGGTCCGCGAGGGTCTCCGCATCTAAAGGCCGCCCCGCAAGCCGTTCAAACCGTGCGGTGTCGACGCCCTCGGAAAGGCGCAGCGCCATCATCAGATATTCGCCCGCCTGGTCGTGCGCCGCGATGGCCTGTCTTGGCCGCTCACCGTTGCCGGTCGTCTCTACCTGGGTCAGCCACTCTGCCGGTGCGAGTGGTGTTTCCGTCGCGAGCCGGGTGCCGCCGATCGTAAGCCGACCATGTGCGCCCGGTCCGATCCCGGCATAGTCGCCGTAACGCCAATAGATCATGTTGTGACGGCTTTCCGATCCCGGAGCGGCATGGTTGGATATCTCGTAGGCCGGCATACCGTGAGCGTTAAGAATATCCTGTGTTTTCAAATACATGCTTGCCGCACGATCATCATCCGGCAGACCCCTGAGCTTTCCGGCGGCGTGGCGGGCGCCGAATACGGTGCCGTCCTCAATCGTCAGCTGATACAGCGACAGGTGGTCGATCGCCATCGCCGTGGCCTCTTTCAGCTCGGATTCCCATTGGTCCGCCTGCTGATTCTGCCGCGCATAGATCAGGTCGAAACTGACCCGCGCGAAAGCCGCGCGCGCAATATCGAACGCGGCCCGCGCCTCGGTTGCAGTATGGAGGCGCCCAAGACGCCGCAGGTCGGCGTCGTTCAGGGCTTGCACACCCATCGACAGCCGATTGACGCCGGCCTCGCCATAGGCACGGAACCGGCCGGCTTCGACGGAACCGGGATTTGCCTCAAGCGTCACCTCGAAGTCGTTCCCGACCGGCCATGTTTCGCGGATCTTTACGAGTATGGCGGATACCAACTCTGGCGCCATGAGTGATGGCGTACCGCCACCAAAGAAGACGGTGTTCAAGACCCGGCCCGGCGTCTCTGCTCCGATCCGGCCGATCTCAGCCAGATAGGCCCGGCGCCAACGGTTCTGGTCGATATCGGCGGCAACGTGTGAGTTGAAGTCGCAATACGGGCATTTCGACGCGCAGAACGGCCAATGCAGGTAGAGCCCGAATCCTCCGTTGCGCCAGTCATCCATGCTTTCAGCCCTTGAAGGCGGTGACTTCGATCTCAATCTTCATTTCGGGGCGTATAAGGTCCGCCACAATCATCGTCGCGGCCGGGCGGATTTCTCCCAGGGCCTCGCCAAGCACCGGCTCAATATCGGGAACGAAACCGGCATCGGTGATGGTGTATTGAACCCGAACAATGTCATCGGCAGCAAAACCGGCTTCGTCCAGAACCTTCCAGATGGTCGAGAAGCAGTTCCGTGCCTGCGCGGCAACATCATCCGGTATCGTCATGTCGGTGTATCGGTATCCGGTCACGCCGGAAACGAAGCACCAGCCGCCTTTCACCACGGCGCGGCTGTATCCCATGGTCCGTTCGAACGGCGATCCCGTCGAGATGCGTTTCACGACGTTCCCCCCTCAAGCCGCGCGCTCAGCTTGGCGAAGGCGTCGGCGCGGTGGCTGATCCGGTTCTTCTCGGCCGGGTCCATTTCGGCGAAGGTGATGTCGTAGCCATCCGGCTGGAACATCGGATCGTAACCGTGACCCTGCGCGCCGCGCATCGGCCAGACGACCTGTCCGTCAACTTTGCCCTCGAACACTTCGTCATACCCGTCGGGCCAGGCCAGAACCATCGTTGCGCGGAACCGGGCACGGCGCGGATAGGGTGCGCCCACCGCCTCAAGCTCCGTCCACGTGCGCGTCATCGCCTTGATGAAGTCCCGCCCGTTCGCAGTCTCCGCCCAATCTGCGGTATAGACGCCGGGTGCACCGCCAAGGCCCTCCACCTCGATTCCGCTGTCATCGGCAAGCGCCGGAAGACCCGTCGCTTTGGCTGCCGCGTGGGCCTTGATCCGCGCATTGCCGACAAAGGTGTTTTCCGTCTCTTCGGGTTCCGGAAGGCCAAGATCACCGGCGCTTACGCAGGTGATACCGAAGCGTTCCAGCAACGCGGCAATCTCTTCAAGCTTGCCCTTGTTGTGGGTCGCCACCAGAAGCCGGTCGCCGGAAAGCATGCGCATCAGATGGCCGCCTTCTGTGCCTCGACGAGCCGTGCGATTCCCGCTTCGGCCAGATCGAGAAGCTCACCCATCTCGCCCCGCGAGAAGGTCGCTCCCTCCGCCGACATCTGCACTTCGATCAGGCGGCCACGGCCGGTCAGGATGAAGTTGCCGTCAGTACCGGCTTCGCTGTCTTCCGCATAGTCGAGGTCCAGAACCGGCTGGCCCGCATAGATGCCGCATGATACCGCAGCGACGTGATCGACGATCGGGTCGGACGTCACCGCGCCGGCCTTGATGAGCCTGTTGACCGCGAGCCGCAGCGCAACCCACCCGCCGGTTATTGCAGCGCAGCGCGTTCCGCCATCGGCCTGGATGACATCGCAGTCGACCACGATCTGGCGTTCCCCAAGCGCGACACGGTCCACACCAGCCCGCAGCGCCCGACCAATAAGGCGCTGAATTTCCTGAGTTCTTCCAGACTGCTTCCCAACCGCCGCTTCGCGCCGGTTCCGAGAATTCGTGGCGCGCGGCAGCATGCCGTACTCCGCCGTTACCCAACCAAGCCCGCTGCCTTTCAGAAATGACGGCGCCTTGTCCTCGATCGTCGCCGTACACAGGACATGTGTGTCGCCGCAGCGGATCAAACAGGACCCCTCGGCATGTTTGGTGATGCCTGTCTCAATGGAAATCGTCCGCATCTCGTCAAGCTTCCGGCCCGAGGGTCGCATACCGTGTCCTTTCGTGCTGTCCGGCGCCAGTTACAGGCGCGTGGGCGACCGGCGCAACCCCGATTGACGCCTGTCCCCGGGGATCATTATCTGTCAGGGGTCGTATGGACGGGGAAATGACCGAACGAGCGCAGATACTCTCGGAACTGAACGACCGCTCGCGCGAGGTCTTCCGGCGCGTGGTGGAGGGGTATCTCGACACCGGCGATCCGGTCGGATCGCGCACGCTCTCCCGAACGCTGAGCGAGAACATCAGCGCGGCGACGATCCGGAACGTGATGCAGGATCTCGAACTGCTCGGCCTGCTTGACAGCCCGCATACCTCGGCGGGGCGCATTCCCACACAGCTCGGACTCAGGATGTTCGTCGACGGGCTGATGGAGGTCTCAACCCTCTCGCTTCAGGATCGCGAGGCGATCGACGCCACCGCCGGGCAGGGCGAAGCGGGGGTTGCATCCATGCTCGACCGGATCGGTCAGGCGCTGTCCGGCATTACGCATGGGGCAAGCCTCGTGCTGACGCCGAAGCATGAGGCGCCGATCCGCCATATCGAGTTCGTGAGCCTTGGCCCGGACCGCGCACTGGTGGTTCTGGTCTTCGACGATGGCCATGTGGAGAACCGGGTATTCACGCCACCGCCGGGGCAGACACCGTCCTCGCTTCGCACGGCCGGCAATTTCCTGAACGCGCTTGCCGGCGGACGAACGCTGAGCGAGCTTCACGCCCATATGCGTGCGGAAATTTCCCGCCGGCGGCAGGAGCTTGATGACGCGGCGCGCACGCTGGTCGAAAGCGGTCTGGCGGTCTGGCAGAATCCCGGCGAAACGACCGAACGCCTTATTGTTCGCGGACGCGCCAATCTTCTCGAACAGGCCGATCAGGAAGACCTTGAGCGGATTCGAACCCTCTTCGACGACCTCGAACGCAAGCGTGATATCGCGGAATTTCTCGAACTGACCGAAACCGGTGAAGGCGTGCGCATTTTTATTGGCTCGGAGAACAAGTTATTCTCACTTTCGGGTTCCTCTCTGGTGGTCTCTCCCTATATGAACGCTGACCGTAAGATCATCGGCGCCGTGGGCGTGATCGGTCCGACGCGACTCAATTACGGGCGCATCGTGCCGATCGTTGACTACACGGCGCAGCTCGTCGGGCGAATGCTGTCGGGCGAGCGCAAGGGATAAGACCTATGAGTGACGCGAAGAAAGACGAGATTGCAGAGGATCAGGCCCTGATCGGCGATGAAGGCTTCGAAGCCGATATCCTCGCGGGTGAGATCGAGGCGCTGCGGGCCGAACGGGATGAAATCCGCGACCGGTTCATGCGGGCATTGGCCGATGCAGAAAACATCCGCAAGCGTGGCGAGCGTGACCGGCGCGAGGCCGAGCAGTATGGCGGCTCGAAGCTCGCCCGCGACATGCTGCCGGTTTACGACAACCTGAAGCGAGCGCTTGATGCGGCAGGTGAGGAGACGCGCGAACAGGCCAAGGGCCTGATCGAAGGCGTCGAGCTGACGATGAAGGAGCTGATCTCGGTTCTGGGCAAGCACGGCGTGCAGCCAGTGGTGCCGGAGGTCGGAGATACGTTCGATCCGCAGCTTCATCAGGCAATGTTTGAAGCGCCCGTACCCGGTACGAAGGCGGGTGACATCATCCAGGTGATGACCGAAGGCTTCATGCTGCACGAGCGGCTTCTGCGGCCGGCCCAGGTGGGTGTTTCCTCGACACCGAAGTCCTGAGCCTGCGATGTAGGCAGGGGTTTCACACCCCCGCACCCCCGTGAGGTACTTCCGGCGAGATGAAGGGGTCTGGGTGGGTCTGGAGCCTTTATTCGCCGATAATGGACTTGAGGTCGTAGATTGCGGCCAGTGCATCCAGCGGCGTCATTTCATCCGGGTGCAGTCCGGCCAAACGTTCCTCCAGTTTTGAAGGACCTTTCGCCGGACGGGCCGGCGCGACAGGGGCGGCGCTGAACAAGGGCAGGTCGTCAATAAGGGCGTGTTTGCGCGTGCCGCCCTCGCGCTCACCCTTTTCCAGCGCATCCAGAACGACTTTCGCCCGCTCAACTACGGCGACCGGCAACCCGGCCAGGCGGGCGACCTGCACGCCATAGCTGCGATCTGCCGCGCCCTTGCGGACCTCGTGCAGGAAGATCACCTCACCTTCCCATTCCTTGACCGCGACCGTGGCGTTTTCTACCCCGTCGAGCTTTTGCGAAAGCGCGGTCATCTCATGATAATGCGTGGCGAAAAGCGCGCGGGCGCGGTTTACGTCGTGCAGGTGTTCCAGTGTCGCCCACGCGATCGAAAGCCCGTCATAGGTCGCTGTGCCGCGGCCAATCTCGTCGAGGATGACGAGCGCGCGGTCGTCGGCTTGATTGAGGATCGCCGCCGTTTCCACCATCTCGACCATGAAGGTCGATCGGCCCCGTGCAAGGTCATCTGCCGCACCGACCCGACTGAACAATTGGCTGACGAGCCCGATATGGGCGCGGCGTGCCGGAACGAAGCTTCCCGCCTGCGCCAGAAGGGTGATCAGGGCGTTCTGGCGCAGGAAGGTCGATTTACCGGCCATATTGGGGCCCGTCAGCAGCCAGATCGCCGGGGTATCGCCGCCGGTCAGCAGGCAGTCGTTGGCGATGAACGGTTCGCCGGACCGCTTCAGGGCGCGCTCGACGACCGGATGGCGGCCGCCCTCGATCTCGAAAGCGCGACTTTCATCGACTTGTGGCTCGCACCAATCCTCACCCCGCGCGAGGTCAGCTAAGGCGGCGGTCAGGTCAATTTCGGCGAGTGCGCGCGCAGCCTGTGAGATCAGTGCCGAGGCGTCCAGAATCATCGCATTCAGGCCGTCATAGAGCCTTTTTTCGATCTCCAGAGCCAGATTGCCGGCATTCAGGATCTTCGTCTCCATCTCCGAAAGCGGCACCGTGGTGAAGCGCACCTGATTGGCCGTGGTCTGGCGATGGATGAAGGTTTCATTCAAGGGTGCGGACAGCATCTTTTCGGCATGGGTCGCCGTCGTCTCGATGAAGTAGCCGAGCACGTTGTTGTGCTTGATCTTCAGGCTCTGAATGCCAGTCTGGGCCACGTAGTCGGCTTGCATCCTGGCGATGACACCGCGCCCCTCGTCGCGCAGCTGGCGCGCTTCGTCCAGATCGGCATTGTGGCCTGCCGCTATGAAACCACCATCGCGGGCAAGAAGGGGCGGTTCAGCAACAAGCGCCGCGTCGAGATAGGCGACAAGGTCATCGAAGCCGACAAGATCCTTCGCCACAGCGGCGAGGCGGTCGGGCGTGTCCTCCGACAGCCGTCCGGCGATCCGTCCGGCTTCGGCGAGGCCCGAGCGGATCGCCGTCAGGTCGCGCGGCCCGCCGCGATCAAGCGCGAGGCGCGACAGGGCGCGGTCCATGTCGGGCGCCTTGCGCAGGTCCGCGCGCAGGCCTTCGGCCAGCCGCGCTTCATTGACGAGGAAACGTACCGATTCAAGCCGTGACCGGATTTCGGCAAGATCGCGCGACGGCGCTGATATACGCCGCTCAAGAAGCCGCGCGCCGCCGGCCGTCACGGTGCGGTCGATGGCGGCGATCAACGAGCCTTCGCGCCCGCCCGACAGGGCCTGCGTGATCTCAAGATTCCGCCGTGTGGCCGCATCGATCTGGACCGACCCGCCCGGCGCTTCCTTCACCGGCGGTCGCAGGAGCGGCAGCTTACCTCTTTGTGTCAGGTCCAGGTATTCCACGACCGCGCCGAGTGCGGATGCCTCGGCACGGTCGAAGCTTCCGAAGGCCTCCAGGGTGGCCACTTCGTAAAGATCGCAGAGCCGCTTGTCCGCCCCGGTGCTGTCGAAAGAGCCCCGTGACAGTGGCGTCAGGGCGGCGCCGGAATCAGACACTATCCCTGCCAGATCGGCCTCTTTCGCCTCACTCACGATGACCTCGCGGGGCGCAAGCCGCGCCAGCTCCGGCGAGAGACGGGTAAGCGGGCACGGGATCACCCGGAATTCGCCGGTGGAGATGTCGACCCAGGCCAGCGCCGCCTCATCCCGCACCTCGGCCCAGGCGGCGAGGAAGTTGTGGCGACGGGCCTCAAGCAACGACTCCTCAGTCAGTGTCCCGGGCGTCACAAGCCGCACGACGTCACGGGCCACGACCGACTTCGAACCGCGCTTCTTCGCTTCGGCCGGATCCTCCATCTGCTCGGCGATGGCGACGCGGAACCCCTTGCGGATCAGGGTAAGCAGATAGCCCTCGGCCGCATGGACCGGCACGCCGCACATCGGGATATCCTGCCCCAGATGCTGGCCGCGCTTGGTCAGCGCGATGTCCAGCGCCGCCGCCGCCGCCTCGGCATCGTCAAAGAACATCTCGTAGAAGTCGCCCATCCGGTAGAACAGAAGCGCGTCCGCATAGCGCCCCTTGATCTCCAGATACTGCGCCATCATCGGCGTTACATTGGCGTCGGCAGACACGCGCACCCCCTCGGAACATCGGCGCGACCGTAGCCAAGGAACGGGGAAGGCGCAAACATTCCCCTGTTCCCTCCGACGGACCGGCGGTAGCGTCCCGCCCATGCAATTCACCCTCTTTCGCCGCTTCCTCGCCGCCACCGGCCTTTCCAATTTCAGCGACGGGATCGCGCTTGTTTCCTGGGGCTGGATCGCGACGGCGTTGACGCGCGATCCCTTGCTGATCGCACTCGTTCCGGTGGCGCTCAAGACGCCGTGGTTCGTCTTCTCCCTGCCCGCCGGTATCCTCGTCGACCGGCATGATCGGCGCCGGATCATCCTCGTTGCGGACGCACTGAGAGCGGTGGCCTATACAGCGGCCGGTCTTGCGGTCTGGTGGGCGCTGCCATTTGACAACCCGCCCCTGCGCGGCACCGATCATCCGGCCACCTTCGCCCTCGTCGCCCTTTGCGCCATATCGGTCGGCCTGGCCGAGGTCCTGCGCGACAACGCGGCCCAGACGATGCTGCCCGCCGTAGTTCCCGAGGATGCGCTGGAGCGGGCGAACGGCCGCCTCTGGTCGGTCGAATACGTCATGAACAACTTCATCGGCACGGCAGCGGCGGGCGTACTTCTGGGCGTGTCGCTGGCGCTTCCGTTCGGCGTAAACGCAGCCGCGCTGGCGCTCTCGGTGGCACTTATCGCGCGGATGAAGGGCGACTTTCGTGCGGATGTCGAAGCCACGGCGGAACGGCGCCATTGGTATGCGGAACTGCACGAGGGCTTCGCCTTTCTCATGTCGAACGAGATCCTGCGCAACCTCGCGCTACTGACGGGCCTTTTCAACTTCGCGTTCGAGGCGATGCTGATCACGCTTGTCCTCATCGTGCAGGAACGGCTCCAGCTTGGCCCGCTCGCGCTTTCGGTCATCATGGCGGCGGGCGGGGCGGGGGGCGTTCTGGCCGGAATGGCGAACGAACGGATGCTGCGTCTTCTCGGACGGGCGCGATCCATGCAGGTCTGGCTTGCCGTTTCGCTCGTCTTTCCCGCCGCCGTGCTTGTCGCCGGGGGCGGGTATTGCGGCCTTGCGGTTATCGCGGCGGCGTTCTTTGTGACCGAGTTCGGAAGCGTCATCTGGAACACTGTCTCCGTCAGCTACCGGCAACGGACGATCCCGCGCCGCCTTCTGGGGCGGGTGAACTCGGCCTACCGGCTCTTCGCGATCGGGATGGCCCCCCTTGGCATGTTGACGGCGGGCCTTCTGATTCGAGGGGCGAGCAATCTGGCCCCACGCGAAACTGCGCTTCTGGCCCCCTATCTTCTAGCCCTCGCCCTTCTTGCGGCGGGCTGCATTGGCTATTGGCGCTTCCTTGCCCGTGCCTTCGCTGTTGAGCCGCCGAAATCCCCACGATAAGAGAGGTCCGCTCCAGGGGAGGAACCCGATGTCGAAGAACCGCGTCACGCCGGAAGAGGCGCTTGCCTATCACCTGAACCCGGTGCCCGGGAAATACGAGATCGAGGCGTCCAAGCCGATGGCGACGCAGCGCGACCTGTCGCTGGCCTATTCCCCCGGCGTAGCCGTCCCGGTCGAGGCAATCGCCGCCGATCCGGGCACTGCCTATGACTACACGGTCAAGGGCAACATGGTTGCCGTCGTGTCGAACGGCACCGCGATCCTCGGCCTTGGAAACCTCGGCGCACTTGCGTCGAAGCCGGTGATGGAGGGCAAGGCGGTTCTCTTCAAGCGGTTCGCCGATGTGAACGCCATCGACATCGAACTCGACACCGAAGAACCCGACGAGATCATTCAGGCCGTCAGGCTGATGGGCCCGACCTTCGGTGGGATCAACCTTGAAGACATCAAGGCGCCCGAATGCTTCATCATCGAAAGCCGGCTGAAAGAGATCATGGACATTCCGGTGTTCCATGATGACCAGCACGGCACGGCGGTGATCTGTGCCGCCGGCCTGATCAATGCGCTTGAGTTGTCAGGCAAGGAGCTTGGCGATTGCCGGATTGTCGTGAACGGGGCAGGGGCGGCGGGGATTGCCTGTCTTGAGCTGATCAAGGCGATGGGCGCGAAGTACGACAACTGCATTCTGTGCGACACCAAGGGCGTAATCTACCAGGGTCGGACCGAAGGCATGAACCAGTGGAAATCGGCCCATGCCGTCAAGACCGACGCGCGGACGCTGGAAGATGCGATGAAGGGCGCCGACGTGTTTCTCGGTGTGTCCGCCAAAGGCGCGGTCACGCCGGAAATGGTCGAGGCGATGGCGCCGAACCCGGTCATTTTCGCAATGGCCAATCCCGATCCGGAGATCACACCGGAAGAGGCTCATGCCGTACGTGAGGACGCGATCGTCGCCACCGGCCGCTCGGACTACCCGAACCAGGTCAACAACGTTCTGGGCTTTCCCTATCTTTTCCGCGGCGCGCTCGACATCCATGCGCGCGCGATCAATGACGAGATGAAGATTGCCTGCGCGGAGGCGCTTGCGAAGCTCGCCCGTCAGCCGGTTCCCGAAGAGGTGGCGATGGCTTATGGCCGCAAGCTGTTCTTCGGCAGGGACTACATCATTCCCACGCCGTTCGATCCGCGGCTGATCCACGTCATCCCGCCGGCGGTTGCCCGGGCGGGAATGGATACGGGCGTCGCACGCCGCCCGATCATCGACATGGAAGCCTATGAGCTTAACCTGAAGACGCGGATGGACCCGACGGCGTCCATTCTTCAGGGCATCCACGCCCGCGCACGCGCCGCGCAGGCGCGGATGATCTTCGCCGAGGGCGACGATCCGCGTGTTCTGCGCGCCGCGATCGCGTATCAGCGCGCCGGCCTCGGCAAGGCGCTGGTCGTGGGGCGCGATCAGGACGTGAAAGAGAAGCTGACGGCCGAGGGTCTTGCGGATGCGGTGAACGAGATCGAGGTCGTCAATGCGGCGAATACCCTGCATCTTGGCGCCTATCGGGACTTTCTTTACGCGCGGCTTCAGCGCAAGGGTTTCGACCGGCACGACGTCCATCGTCTCGCGGCCCGCGACCGGCACGTCTTTTCGGCGCTGATGCTGGCGCATGGTCATGGCGATGGCATCGTGACGGGGGCGACGCGGAAGTCGGCCCATGTGCTTGGCTTGATCAACCATGTATTTGATGTGCGGGCGGAGGACGGGGCCGTCGGTATCACCGCCGTCGTTCATCGCGGCCGGATCGTCCTTATCGGCGACACGCTTGTCCATGAATGGCCGGACGAGGAAGATCTTGCCGATATCGCGGAACGCGGGGCCGCTGTGGCCCGGGGCCTCGGGATCGAACCGCGCGCGGCCTTTCTGTCGTTCTCCACCTTCGGCTACCCGGTTTCGGAACGCGCCACCAAGATGCATCAGGCGCCAAGGGTGCTCGACGCGCGCGGCGTCGATTTCGAGTACGACGGCGAGATGACGGTCGACGTGGCGCTCAACCCCGAGCAGATGGCGCATTACCCGTTCTGCCGTCTTTCCGGCCCGGCCAACGTGCTCGTCGTGCCGGCACGCCATTCGGCCTCGATCTCGGTCAAGCTGCTTCAGGAAATGGCGGGGGCGACGGTGATCGGCCCGATCCTGACCGGCGTGGACAAGCCGATCCAGATCTGTTCGACTGGATCGACCGTCAACGACATCCTCAACATGGCCGTGATTGCAGCCTGTGGTCTGGGGCGTTAGGCGGGTGCCGCCTTCGCTGCGATCAATGCGTGAAGGCTGCGGCGCTGCCCCATAGCTGTTTGACCCGTTTGTCGCGCCCGCAGGCATCGCGGTAGAATTTGTATGCCTCCGACTGACGCTTCGGCCCGCGCCGGGTCAGGATGAGGTCATTTCCCTTGTAATAGTCTTGGTGATAGGCCTCGGCCTTGTAGAACGGTCCAGCATTCACGATCGGGGTCACGATCTTGCGGCCGAGCGCTGACATCGCATCCGCCTTGGCTTTTTCCGCCGCCGCGCGCTGGGCGGCGTCCTTCACGAAAATCGCCGTGCGGTAGCTGTCGCCCCGGTCGCAGAACTGGCCGCCTGCATCGGTAGGATCGACTGACCGGAAGAAGAGGTCGATGATCTGGCCATAGCTGATCTTCGCAGGGTCGAACCTGATCTCGACCGCTTCGTAGTGCCCGGTCCCACCCTTTGTCACCTGTTTGTAGGTTGGGTTCTTCACAGTCCCGCCGGTGAAGCCGGAGACGACGGATTTCACGCCCGGGACGCTTTCGAAATCCGATTCAACGCACCAGAAACAGCCGCCCGCCACGACGGCGGTTTCTGTCGCAGCCAATGCGGGGCCGGACAGCAGCAGGAAGGCAAGGACAAATCGCAACATGGTTTCACTCCGTTTTATGGGAGGAAAGGGGCAAGCGCCGATCTCGGCAACTCATCTTCCCGTGAGGTCACGGGATCGTGGGGAATGTGTCAGCCGAGGAGCTTTGCCAGCCCCATCGCGACGGTCAGATCGCCCGAGACCTTGAGCTTGCCCATCATCACGCCGGTCATCGGGTTCAGCTTGCCGGTCAGAAGCTTCACGAGGTTCTCTTCGCTGATCTTCAGCGTGCAATCCGTATCGCGGTCGGTGGTGGAGGCAGTGCCATCGGCGAGCACGATCACCCCGGCCTCGCCGCAATCGAACTTGAGCGAGCCGGAGAAGGCGCGCGTCTCAAGCGTTTTCGCGATGTCGGCAGCGATGGCGTCTAACGGCATGGAATCCTCCCGTGTGTCACGGAAGGATGTAGGGGCGACTGCCGGCGTTCGGCAACAGGAGCGTTGCGTCACGCAGGACGTTAGCCTTTCACCCGCGCGTTCCGCGTGGCGATCAGCTTGAGGCGCAGCGCGTTCAGGCGGATGAAGCCCTCGGCGTCCTTCTGGTCGTAGGCGCCGGCGTCTTCCTCGAAGGTCACGTGCTTTTCGGAATAGAGCGACTGGTCCGACCAGCGGGCGACCGTACGGGCAGAACCCTTGTAAAGCTTGACGCGGACGGTGCCCGAGACATGTTCCTGCGACTTGTCGATCAGCGCCTGAAGCATCTCGCGTTCGGGGCTGAACCAGAAGCCGTTGTAGATCAGTTCGGCGTAGCGCGGCATGATCGAATCCTTCAGATGGCCCGACCCGGCGTCGAGCGTGATCTGCTCGATCCCGCGATGAGCTTCCAGCAGAACGGTGCCGCCCGGGGTTTCGTAGACCCCGCGCGATTTCATCCCGACGAAGCGGTTTTCCACGAGGTCGAGGATGCCGACGCCGTGCTTGCCGCCAAGCTCGTTCAGCCGGGTCAGGATCGTCGCCGGGCTCATCGCCTTGCCATTGATCGCGACCGCGTCGCCCCGCTCGAAGGTGATTTCCACGAATTCCGGCTGATCCGGCGCATCCTCGGGTCGGGTGATGCGCTGAAGGACGTAATCCGGTGCTTCCTCACCCGGATTTTCCAGAACCTTGCCCTCGGAAGAGGTGTGCAGAAGGTTCGCATCGACCGAGAACGGCGCCTCGCCACGCTTGTCCTTGGCGATCGGGATCTGGTTCTGCTCGGCGAATTCCAGCAGCCGCGTGCGCGAGGTCAGATCCCATTCCCGCCAGGGAGCGATCACCTTGATATGGGGGTTGAGCGCATAGGCGCTGAGTTCGAAGCGGACCTGATCGTTGCCCTTGCCTGTCGCGCCGTGGGCGACGGCATCCGCCCCGGTCATTTCGGCGATTTCGACCAGACGCTTGGAAATCAGCGGCCGGGCGATGGAGGTACCGAGAAGATAGAGCCCCTCGTAAAGCGCGTTCGCCCGGAACATCGGGAAGACGAAGTCGCGCACGAATTCCTCGCGCACGTCTTCGATGTAGATGTTCTCAGGCTTGATACCCAGAAGCTCCGCCTTCTTGCGCGCCGGCTCAAGCTCCTCGCCCTGGCCGAGATCGGCGGTGAAGGTCACGACCTCACAGCCATATTCGGTTTGCAGCCATTTAAGGATGATCGAGGTGTCGAGGCCGCCGGAATAGGCGAGGACGACTTTCTTGGGCGCGGACATTGGGGCATTCCTTCACGTCAGGACAGGCCCGCGCGCGATAGCGGGTTTTCAGACGCAGGGCAAGGCGGGGGCGAATTGGATGTTGTCGTGCAAAGGGAGCCGGGTTATCGGTTTTGCAATCAAGACGAGCAGAGAGAATTCATGGCGCTTCGCATCCTCGTTCACGCGTTCCGGATGGTGTTTGGAAACCTCGGTCCGGCGATACGCATCAGCCTGCCGGTGATCGTGGTCGGACTTGTCGGCGCGCTCATTGCACCATCCGAATTGGACACACTGGATGTAAACCCGGCGAGGTTTTTCAGCGGCCCGTTTCTGATCTGGCTGCTGGCATACGCCGTCACCATTCCATGGGTGGCCGTCGGATGGCATCGCTATTGTCTGAAGGAAGAATATCCCGGGGCGCTGATGCCGGCGTTCCACGGCAAACCGGTGCTAGCCTACGTCGGCTGGAGCGTGCTTCTGGTTGTTCTGTCGATGGTGATCTCAGTACCGGTGATGATGGTTCTCGGGGGGTTGATGAACGCCATGCAGGCGTCCTCGCTGGGCCTGTTTTGGTTCGTCTGGGTCGCGGTCCTCCTCTGGATTGTACAACGATTGTCGATGGTGCTGCCGGCCGCGGCGCTGGACGAGTCCGCAAGCTTCAAGGCCTCGTGGGAAGCAACACGACCACTGTCCGGCACCATCTTTGTCGTGATGCTCCTTTTTACCATGCTCAGTTTTGCGGCGGGCTGGGTCACGGTTCGTATCTTCATGATGTCCCCGGTCCTGGGCACCATCGCCGACACAGCCGTCCAGTGGCTCAGCATGATGCTCGGGCTCAGCCTTCTCACTACATTCTACGGCATTTGCGTCGAAGGCCGCACGGTCGAGTAGCTCTTGCGCGGCGTGCGGGCATCGGCCACTAACCGGCCATGAGCAGGTTTTCCAGACAGGTCCTAGAGACCACGCAAGCATTGCGGGATCTGTTCCCGCCAACGCCGTTGCAGCGCAACGATCACCTGTCCGCGCGCTATGGCGCCGAGATCTGGCTGAAGCGCGAGGATCTGACGCCGGTCCGCAGCTACAAGCTGCGCGGGGCGTTCACGGCGATGCGGAAACTGCTCACCGCCGACCCCGAACACGGCCATTTCGTCTGCGCGAGCGCGGGAAACCACGCCCAGGGCGTCGCCTTTGCGTGCCGTCATTTCGGGGTTCGGGGAACGATCTTCATGCCGGTCACGACGCCGCAGCAGAAGATCGACAAGACCCGCGTTTTCGGCGGGGACAGTATCGATATCCGGCTGACCGGCGACTATTTCGACCAGACGCTTGCCGCAGCCCAGGCGTTCTGCGCGGATGCGGCGGCCCATTTTCTTTCGCCCTTTGACGATCCGGATGTCATCGAAGGTCAGGCGAGCGTCGCGGTGGAAATACTGGAGCAGCTTGGCGAGGCGCCCGATCTTGTCGTCCTGCCGGTCGGCGGCGGGGGGCTCGCCTCGGGCGTGACATCCTATCTATCCGATGCCGCGCCGGAGACCGCGTTTCGTTATGTGGAGCCGGCTGGCGGTGCCAGCCTCGCGGCGGCCATTGCGGCCGGTCAGCCGGTGACGCTGAACAAGCTCAATAGCTTTGTCGATGGCGCCGCCGTGGCCCGGATCGGGGCTGAACCGTTTGCGCGACTGAAGGGTATTGCACCCGCCCATATCCTCGCCGCGCCCGAAGATCGGATCTGCATCACGATGCTTGAGATGTTGAATGTCGAAGGCATCGTGCTGGAGCCTGCCGGCGCACTTTCGGTAGACGCGCTTCCCGGTCTTGCCGAGGAGATTCGCGGCAAGACGGTGGTCTGCGTCACATCCGGCGGCAACTTCGATTTCGAGCGTCTGCCGGAGGTCAAGGAGCGGGCGCAAAGGTTCGCAGGCTTGAAGAAGTATTTCATTCTTCGAATGCCGCAGAGACCCGGAGCGTTGCGCGAGTTTCTTGAAATGCTGGGTCCGCAGGACGATATTTCGCGATTCGAATACCTGAAGAAGTCGGCGCGCAATTTCGGGTCTGTCCTGATCGGTATCGAGACCAAGCAAGCCCAGAATTTCGCAGAGCTGAAACGAAAACTCGAAGCAGCAGCTTTCGACTATCGCGATATTACCGAGGATGAGGCGCTGGCGGAGTTCCTGATCTGATCGCCGATATGCCTATGCCGCCGATTCCCGCTTTGCGAGTCCGGCCATGAACGACGCTTTCGAGGAAAAGTAGCTGTCGACAACCTGCGCGATGTCGATTTCGGCCCCGCGTCCGGACGCCGCACGCCTTTCCCCATCCTGACAAAGCGTGCCGAAATCCGCGAATCCGAGGTTCCAGGCCCCGCCTTTGAGAAAGTGGAGATCGGCCTCGTATTTCGCGGGGTCCGGGCTGCTGCGAAGCCGCATGACGACGTCTTCGACCTCGTCGAGGAAAAGCTCCACCACCTCATTGAAGCCGTCCATCCCGATTTCGGCCTGCAAGTCGTCAACGCGTGACCAGTCGATCATTACCGCCTCCGTCCCGGAGAATACCTGTCGATGACCGTAAGGTCGTAAGATTTCGGCATTGTTAACCGCGGTCGGGACAAGCGGTATTCAGCACGCCTTAACCGGCACCGGGCTAAACATTGCACGACCCCGGAATGGACCGGGCGGAAGGTGGCAACCGGTGCAGATTGGGAGTCTTGCACAAGACGCGGCTGGACATGGACCGCCGGCGCCTGCCGGCGGCCGGCGCGTGCTCGTGGTCGATGACAGCCGAATGCAGCGCCGGATTCTGTCCTCCCAGCTGGTACGTGCCGGCTACACCGTGGTTGAGGCGGCGTCCGCCGAGGAAGCGTTGGCCATCAGCGCGGACGAGCCGCCAGAACTGGTCATTTCAGACTGGATGATGCCGGGAATGTCCGGGATCGAATTCTGTCAGGCGCTCCGTGCCCGGGCCGGCGAAAGCTATGTCTATTTCATTCTTTTGACGTCAAAGACCGAATCCGCCGAGATCGCCCGTGGTCTCGACGGTGGCGCCGACGATTTCCTGACCAAGCCGGTAAGCGGCGATGAGCTGCGGGCCCGGATTTCCGCAGGCGAACGCATTCTTCGCATGGAGCGGGAGCTGACCGACAAGAACCGGTTGCTGTCGTCGACCCTCGGCGAATTGCAGTCGCTCTACGACTCGATCGACCGCGATCTGGTAGAGGCGCAGAAACTCCAGCAAAGCCTTGTGCGCGACCGGCACCGCGACTTCGGCGCAGCCGAAGTCAGCCTGTTGCTGCGCCCGTCGGGCCGCGTCGGCGGCGATCTGGTCGGCTTCTTTCCGATCAACGACCGGAGCATCGGCGTTTTCTCGATCGACGTCTCCGGTCACGGGATCACGTCCGCACTTATGACCGCGCGGCTTGCAGGTTACCTGTCCGGCGGATCGCCCGAACAGAACATTGCGCTGGTGCCTACCTCGTCGGGCGCCTACGAGCCGCGCGCGCCTGATGAGGTTGCGGGCCAACTGAACCGGATCGTGGTTCAGGACATGCAGACAGAGACATATTTCACAATGGCCTATGCCGATGTCGATCTGGTTTCAGGTCAGGTCCGGCTGGTGCAGGCGGGCCATCCCCATCCCGCTATCCAGCGTCGAGATGGTGGCGTGGAATTCCTTGGCTGCGGCGGTCTGCCCGTCGGCCTGATCGACGATGCGGGTTACGAGACCGTCGAAGCGACGCTGGAATCGGGCGACCGGCTTTTCCTGATGTCCGACGGAATCACAGAGGCAGAAGGGCCGTCAGGCAGGCAACTGGGGGAAAGCGGAGTGGCCACGCTGTTGACACGCTGTGCCGGACTGCGCGCGACAGCGTTCCTCGAAGCCTTCATGTGGCATCTGAGCGATTTCGCCGGGCCGGACTTTGCCGACGACGTTTCGGGCGCGTTCTTCGACTTCCACGGCGCCAGCAGGGACGGTCACAATCCCCGCAGCGCCGCGGAAAGGTAGTGCCGGTCACCATCGTTTCCGACAAGCGCCACCGCAGCCGAAGGCGACATCCACACAGCCTCATGCCCTTCTTCCGTCGGGGCGGACCGTTCAAGCACGGGCCGCGCGAGATAGATCGTGCATAGCTTCTCCGCCCATTTGTCGTATTCGGGCATATAGACGAACCGCCGGAATGCACCGAGGCGTCGCGGATTGGCGATCGACCAGCCGGTTTCCTCGAAGACCTCGCGGTGCAGCGCGCGCAGTGGCGATTCGCCGGGATCAATGCCGCCGCCCGGCAACTGAAACTCCGGCTCCGGCTCTGCCTGATGGGTCAACAGGACGTCATTGCCGCGCAGGAGAACCGCGTAGACGCCGCGCCTGATCCCGTAGCGTCGGCCGGGTTCCGGCCCCTCTCCGAACCGCCTGATCATTGCCCCTCCTTTGGTGCCAAGGTTGTCGTCCCCATATTCAGGGAGTAAGGCAAGACGCGAGCCACAAGGAAATCAAGATGACTAGCCTGTCGCAGATCGCATGGGACGATACCGTCCTTCCTTTTCAACTCGACCGCAGCAATCTGCGCGGACGGGTCGCGCGGCTTGACGGGGTTCTCGACCGGGTGCTTCGGCAGCATCGCTACCCGGACCCGATCGAAGCGCTGGTGGCTGAGGCGGCGCTGCTTACGGCGCTGATTGGACAAACCATTAAACTGCGCTGGAAGCTCTCGCTTCAGATTCGCGGCGACGGTCCTGTGCGGATCATTGCCACCGATTACTACGCCCCGAGCCGCGACGGCGGCGCGGCGCGAATTCGCGCCTGGGCATCCTACGATGCCGACCGGTTGCAAGGCGACGCGCCGGGTTTTCCGCAGATCGGTCAGGGCTACTTCGCGATCCTTCTCGATCAGGGCGCGGGGACCGTGCCCTATCAGGGCATCACCCCGATATCCGGCGGATCCCTTTCCGCCTGTGCAGAGACGTATTTCGCCCAATCGGAACAGTTGCCGACGCGCTTCGCGCTGGCTTTCGGCCGCTCCATGCTTCCGGGTGAGCAGGAACGCTGGCGCGCGGGTGGCGTGATGCTCCAGGCGATGCCGAAAGCCTCGGCGCCGATGACCGGCGACGGGGCCAGCGGCGAGGACGGATTGCTTCGCGCCGAAGATATTCTGGACGGGGAAGAGGGCGAAGACTGGGCGCGCGCGAACCACCTCCTCTCGACCGTAGAGGAGATGGAGCTTGTCGGGCCGCAGGTTGCGCCGACCGATCTTCTCGTGCGTCTCTTCCACGAGGAGCGGCCACGGGTCTTCGATGCCCAGGCCGTCACGTTCGGCTGCTCCTGCTCACCCGAGAAGGTGCGCGAGAGCCTGTCGATCTATTCCGCCAAGGATATCGGTCATATGACGACTGATGACGGGACGGTCACCGCCGATTGTCAATTCTGCGGCGCCCACTATGAGTTCGACCCGATGACGCTTGGTTTCGAGGCCACGAAGGTGCCCGATGACGGCGCTTGA
This sequence comes from Alphaproteobacteria bacterium, assembly GCA_030429495.1. Classification (GTDB taxonomy): domain Bacteria; phylum Pseudomonadota; class Alphaproteobacteria; order Rhodobacterales; family Rhodobacteraceae; genus Albidovulum. Next base: position 137,246 of record JAUIFH010000001.1, read on the forward strand.
TCCTCCGGCGGTCCTGCGCGCGGCGCTGGAAAGGCCGGGCCGGGAAACATCCGACTACGACCTGAACCCGGGAACCGTCCTGCCCGCTGGCCGCGTTCTGCGACCGGCGGCAGTTCTCGTTCCTCTCACCGTCGGGCCTCACGGTTATGAAGTGATCCTGACCAAGCGGTCGTCGCGCCTGAAACACCATCCGGGCCAGATCGCATTTCCCGGCGGAAAGGTGGACGATACCGATGCCGGCCCGGTCGAAGCTGCCCTGCGCGAGGCGCGGGAAGAGATCGGACTGCCGGCCGGGTCTGTGGACATCCTTGGGACATGGTCAGCGCATGAAACGGTTACCGGTTTCCTGATGACGCCCGTTTTCGGAATTGTCAGAGACGATTTCCGACCAATCCCTGAGGCCGGCGAGGTCGACGAAGTCTTTTCCGTTCCCCTCGGCCATGTCGCCGATCCGGCGCGGTTCCGGATCGAAGGTCGGTTATGGCGCGGTCAGTTCCGCCGCTACTACGTCGTGCCCTACGGCCCATATTACATCTGGGGCGCAACCGCGCGTATCCTGCGGGCGCTTGCGGACAGGATGGCGGCATGAGGATCACGGGCGACTGGATCGAAGCGGCGGGGGTGCAACGCGTGCTGCGCCTTCTGACGGATGCCGGGCATCGCGGCCTGCTCGTCGGCGGATGCGTGCGCAACGCGCTTATCGGTCAGCCCGTTGCCGATATCGACATCGCGACCGACGCGGTGCCCGAGGTCGTGATGACGCTCGCCAAGGGCGCAGGTCTGAAAGTCGTTCCAACCGGCATCGAGCACGGCACCGTCACGATCGTCTTCGATGGTGTCCCGCACGAGGTCACGACGTTCCGCCAGGACGTAGAGACCGATGGCCGCCGCGCGACGATCGCATACGCAACGCGGATAGAGGTGGATGCCGGGCGGCGCGACTTCACCATGAATGCGCTTTATGCCGAGGCCGACGGAACGGTCGTCGACCCGCTTGGCGGGCTTCCCGACCTGCGGGCGCGCCGTGTCCGCTTCGTCGGCGACGCCGGTGCGCGCATCCGCGAAGACTATCTGCGAATCCTGCGGTTCTTCCGCTTCCATGCCTGGTATGGCGATCCCTCGTATGGAATGGATCCAGACGCGCTTACCGCCTGTGCCGAAAATTCCGCCGGAATAGACACGCTTTCTACGGAACGGATCGGACATGAGCTTCGCCGCATGCTGGCGGCGCCGGACCCTGCGCCATCGGTTGCCGCGATGCAGGCGGCAGGCATTCTGGCGCGAATTCTGCCCGGCGCTGATGCAAGGGCGCTGGCACCGCTGGTCCATCTGGAGGGCGACACCCCGCCGGATTGGCTGCGTCGACTGACGGCGCTGGGCGGCGTGGACGAGGCCGAAGCCCTACGGCTCTCCCGAGATGAGGCGCGCCAGCTTGGCATTCTCCGGTCCGGCACTACCTCTGAGGTGGGTCCGGCGGAGCTGGCATACAGGCACGGCGCGCGGGTCGCGCATGACATCCTGCTGGTCCGGGCGGCAATGCTCGGCCAGCAGCTGCCTGAAGCCTGGGAAGCACAAGTCGCCCAAGGTGCTGCGGCGGCCTTTCCGGTCACAGCGGCTGACCTCATGGAGCAGTTTCGGGGCGCCGATCTGGGGCGGCAACTGAGGGAACTTGAGGCGCGCTGGATCGCGTCCGGGTTTGAATTGTCCCGGGAACAATTGCTGGCTTGAAAGCGCGCACCGGCCGACGGCAGAATCGGACGGCCATGCCGAAAGAGGTTCTTCGATGCCGATCGACTCGTTGCCCGCGCTGATCGCGCTGGCCGTCGCCACCTTGTTCACACCGGGCCCGAACAACGCCATGCTGGCGGCTTCGGGCGCGAATTTCGGGTTTCGCCGGACGGTTCCGCACCTGCTTGGCGTGGCGACCGGCTTTCCGCTGATGTTGCTGATTGTCGGTCTTCTTCTTGGCGGCCTGTTCCAGACGAGCGCAGTCCTGCGCGAAATACTGCGTTGGGGTGGCGCGGCGCTTCTTCTCTGGATCGCGTGGAAAGTGGCAAGTTCGGGCGGAATTGGGTCGAAAAAGGCGTCGGGCCGCCCGATGACCTTTGTCGAGGCAGTGGGCTTTCAATGGGTGAACCCGAAGGCGTGGTCGATGGCGGTTGCGGCAACGTCGCAGTTCATCCTGCCCGCCGCGCCGGTGACAACCGCAGCGATCGTGACAGCGGCCTTCCTGACGCTCGGCCTCGGTTCGGCCACGACCTGGACCTATGCGGGCCAGGCAATCGGGCGGTGGCTGACGACCGCGAGACGGCTACGGGCATTCAACCTTGTCATGGCGGCGCTGATCGTTCTGTCCATCGTCGAGATCGTCCGCCACTAAGGATTGTATCCGTCGTCGGGCGCTTGAGGTGGGTACAATCCCGGGGATGACAAGCCTTGGCGTTTGCGCTATCCCGAGGCCATCCAGATGGAGGTGAACTATGAGATACGGGATTTTCGTACTGCTCGCCTGAGCCGGACCGATCCCCGTAGTGGCGGTCCCGCGACGCACCGCCTTTGCCCATACTCACATTTTCCGGATGCCCTCCATGTTTCGTTTCTTCGAGAATCTCGTCGACCCCTATGTGGTCTATGAAGAGAAGGATGCGCCCAACCAGCGGCTGCTTCCCTTCCTTATGGATTATGCCCGGCCGTTCCGCGGCGTATTCGTTGTGACGGCGATCTTCACGACCGCCGTCGCGATGATCGAGATCGGCCTGATCTGGTATGTCGGCCGCCTGGTTGACCTTCTGAGCAACGGCACACCCGCAGAGATTTGGGCCGCGCACGGGACCGAATTCATTCTGGCGGCCCTTGCCATTCTCTTCATCCGTCCCGTGCTCAGCGGGATTGATGTCGCGCTTCTCCACAATACGATCATGCCGAATTTCGGCGCGCTCATCCGCTGGCGGTCGCACCGGCACGTGTTGCGCCAGCCTGTCGGCTGGTTCGAGAACGATTTCGCGGGACGCATTGCCAACCGGATTATGCAGACACCGCCCGCCGCCGGCGACGCCGTGTTCCAGACCTTCGATGCGGTCGCCTTTGCCATCACGTCACTGATCGGATCGGTCGCGCTTCTTTCTACCGCCGATCTCCGGCTGGTGGTTCCGCTTGTCGTCTGGATCGTCGTCTACGCGCTGCTCCTGCGCTGGACGGTCAAGCGCGTCGGCCCGGCATCGACCGCAGCCTCGGAAGCGAGATCCGCGGTCACAGGCCGGGTCGTGGACAGCTATACAAACATCCATTCGGTCAAGATGTTCGCGCATCACGACCGGGAAATCGCCTATGCCGGCGAGGTGATCGAGACCGCGCGAAAGACCGTCCAGACGGAAATGCGGCTCATCACCAAGATGGATGTCGCGCTGACGATGCTGAACGGCTGCCTCATCGTCGCGGTCACCGGCCTTGCGCTGTGGCTGTGGCATCAGGGGGAGGCGACGATCGGACTTGTCGCCGCCGCGACCGCGCTCGTCCTGCGGCTGAACAACATGACCTACTGGATCATGTGGGCGACGTCGAACCTCGTCCAGGCCCTCGGAGTTGTCGCCGAGGGGATGCAGACCATCGCTCAACCCATCGCGCTGACCGACAGTCCTGGTGCGAAACCGCTGGAATTCCACGCCGGGAAAATCGAGATTCAGTCTCTGTCTCACCACTACGGGCGCGGATCGGGCGGCCTTGCGAAGGTCGACCTGACAATCCGTCCCGGTGAAAAGATAGGGCTTGTGGGCCGGTCCGGCTCCGGCAAGTCGACGCTGGTGAAGCTTCTTCTCCGTTTCTATGACGCCGAGGGTGGGCGCATCCTGATCGACGGTCAGGACGTTTCCGACGTAACACAGGACAGCTTGCGCCGGCGGATCGGCATGGTTCAGCAGGATAGCTCGCTCCTCCATCGCTCCGTGCGGGAGAACATCCTTTACGGGCGGCCGGAGGCGACCGAGGCAGAGATGATCGAGGCGGCCCGGCGCGCCGAGGCGCATGACTTCATCCTTGAACTCACCGACCCGGAGGGGCGGCGCGGTTACGACGCAGAAGTCGGCGAACGCGGCGTGAAGCTCTCCGGCGGACAGCGGCAGCGCGTGGCGCTTGCCCGTGTGATCCTGAAGGAGGCGCCGATCCTTGTTCTGGATGAGGCGACCTCGGCGCTCGACAGTGAGGTCGAGGCGGCGATTCAGGAAACGCTTTACGGTGTCATGGAGGGCAAGACGGTGATCGCCATCGCACACAGGCTCTCCACCATCGCGCGGATGGATCGTATCGTCGTTCTCGACAACGGCCGTGTCGCCGAGGAAGGCAGCCATGTGGACCTTCTGGCTGCGGGTGGCCTTTACGCCCGCTTCTGGGAGAGGCAGTCTGGCGGCTTCATCGGCACCGAAGAGGATCAGGAGGCGGCGGAATGAAGATCGGCGACATGATCGACGCCTTCCGCCCGGCCGAAGGGCCACCACCACGGACGCTGGGCGCGTTCTTTCTCTGGTGCCTCTCGGGCGCGTGGGGTCCGCTCGTGCTGGCAGCGGTGCTTTCGGCGATCGCAGGCACGATGGAGGTCGTGACGGCCTGGTATCTCGGCCGCGTGGTCGACCTCGCGGGGTCGGGCGACCCGGTGGCCACACTGTCCGCGAACGGGCCGTTGCTGGTCGGATTCGTCCTGTTCCTCGTCGTGCTGCGGCCGATTGCCTTCGGGCTGTCGGCGGCCTCCAACTCCGTTGTCGTCCAGCCGAACGTTCTGCCGCTTGTCCTGTCCCGCCTGCATCGCTGGACAATGGGTCAGGCGGTCACCTTCTTCGATAACGACTTTGCGGGGCGTATCGCACAGAAGCAGATGCAGGCCGCCCGCGCCGTTACCGACGTGGCGAGCGAAACGATCAACACGATCGCATTTGCGCTGGCCTCGATGATCGGCTCGGTCCTGTTCCTGCTGACCATTGATCCATGGATGGCGGTGGCGCTGGGCGTCTGGATCATACTCTATCTCGCCCTGATCCGTGCCTTTCTGCCGCGCGTTCGTGGCAAGTCGGCGGCCCGTGCCGGGGCGCGGGCGATGGTGACCGGGCAGGTCGTGGACACGATCACCAACATCAAGACCGTGAAGCTGTTCGCCCACGCCGACCACGAGGACAAGGCGGCGCTGCGCGCGATGTCGGGCTTTCGCGACACCGCTTTGGATTTCGGGATCCTGTCGGCATGGTTCCGGTTGTCGCTGATGACGGTCGCTGGCGTATTGCCGGTGATCCTGATCGGCGGGACCCTCTGGCTCTGGTCGCTTGGCGCCGCGACGGCCGGAGATATTGCGGCGGCCGGCGCCGTGTCGATCCGCATCGCGCAGATGACCGGCTGGGTCAGCTTCACGCTGATGTCGATCTACGCGTCGATCGGTGAGGTCGAGGACGGGATCCGGACACTGACCCCGCCGCATACCCTGACCGACAGGCCCGGCGCGGGTCAGCTTGGCCGGATCTCGGGCGAGGTTCGCTTCGATGGCGTGAGCTTTGCCTACGGCCGCAAGAAGGGTGGTCTGGACGATGTGACTTTGCGCATTCGTCCCGGGGAAAAGATCGGCATCGTCGGCGCATCGGGTGCGGGCAAGTCGACACTCGTCGCGCTGCTGCTAAGGCTCTATGACGCCGAAAAAGGCCGAATTCTGGTCGATGAGCACGACGTTCGCGAGGTGACACAGGAAAGCCTCCGCGGCCAGATCGGCATGGTCACGCAGGAAACCGCCATGTTCAACCGGTCCGCCCGCGACAATATCCTCTACGGTCGGCCCGGCGCGACCGAAGAAGACTTGAATGCCGCCGCGAAAGCCGCTGAGGCGGACGAATTCATCCACGGGCTTCAGGACCACAAGGGCCGCACCGGCTACGATGCGTATCTTGGCGAACGGGGCGTGAAGCTTTCCGGCGGGCAGCGGCAACGGATCGCGCTTGCCCGCGCCTTCATCAAGGATGCGCCGATCCTCGTTCTGGACGAGGCGACCTCAGCGCTCGATTCCGAAGTCGAGGCGCAGGTGCAGGGCGCGCTTCACCGGGTTATGGAAGGTAAGACGGTGCTTGCCATCGCGCATCGGCTTTCCACCATCGCCGAGATGGATCGCATCGTCGTTCTCGATCAGGGCCGGATCGTCGAGGAAGGCAGCCATACAGACCTTCTGGCCAAGGGCGGGCTTTATGCACGCTACTGGGACCGCCAGTCCGGTGGTTTCATCTGCGTTGAAGAGGCCGCCGAGTGAGGGTGACGATCGACCGGCTTGGCCATCTCGGCGACGGCATTGCGCCCGGACCCATCTTTGTGCCCATGACGCTGCCCGGCGAGGTCGTTGAAGGCGAGGTGGAGGGCGACCGGATGCGAGCGCCCAGGATCGTCACGCCCTCACCCGACCGCGTGGCGCCGGGCTGCCGGCACTACCGGTCCTGTGGCGGCTGTGCGCTGATGCACGCCTCCGACGATTTCGTTTCCAACTGGAAGGTTGGCGTGGTGCGCGCGGCGCTTGACGCTCAGGGGCTGGAGGCCGCGTTTCGTTCGGTCTTAACCTCTCTGCCGAATTCCCGCCGGCGGGCGACCTTTTCCGGCCGGCGGACGAAGAAGGGTGCGCTGGTCGGGTTTCACGGCCGCGCGTCGGACACATTGGTTGCGGTGCCGGATTGTCGGCTTCTCGATCCCGACCTGATCGCAGCGCTGCCCATTCTGGAGAAGATTACCGTTGCGGGCGCATCGCGGAAGGGCGCATTGTCGCTGACCGCGACCCTGACGGAAGGTGGAATTGATCTTGCCGTTTCTGGTGGAAAACAGCTGGAACAGAGACTGTTTTCGGCGCTTGCATCCATTGCTGGTGGCTCGGGACTCGCGCGGCTCAGCTGGGATGGTGAGATCGTCGTCAGCAATACCCCCGCCGCGCAGCGTTTTGGTGGAGTTATCGTGGTTCCGCCCGCCGGAGCATTCCTTCAGGCGACGCGGGACGGCGAGGCGGCGCTTGTTCGTGCCGTGCGCGCCGCCATTCCCGCCGCCCGCCGCGTCGTCGACCTCTTCGCCGGATCCGGGACGTTCTCGTTCCCGCTTGCAGGGATGGCCGAGGTTCACGCGGTCGAGGGCGACGCCGCGATGCTGGCCGCGCTCGATTCCGGCTGGCGGCAGGCAGAGGGGCTGCACCGTGTCACGACGGAGGCCCGCGACCTGTTCCGGCGGCCGCTGATGGCCGATGAACTCGCGCAGTTCGATGCAGTCGTTGTCGATCCGCCCCGCGCGGGCGCCGAAGCGCAAAGCCGGGAGCTTTCGGTGTCCTGCGTCCCGACCATCGCCGCCGTATCGTGCAACCCAGTCACTTTCGCGCGCGATGCCCGCATCCTCTGCGATGGCGGCTACCACATCGACTGGGTGCGGGTCGTCGACCAGTTCCGCTGGTCGCCGCATATCGAGCTTGTCGCCCGCTTCTGCCGCCGACTCACCTCATCGTGAGCGAAAATCTGCCCACTTCCGGCGCTACATTGATCGGTGTAGAAGAACCAAAACCGAAGAACGGGCAGGACGGCGGGCATGATCAATCGCAGGACTTTTGTAGCAACGGGCGCGCTGGCGGCGCTGGCTGGCTGTGGCGGTAAGTTCCGGACCTATGACGGGCCGGAGGTGACACGCGTCATCGTGTTCAAGGCAGAGCGCAAGATGCACCTGATGCACGGAAACAAGGCGCTGAAGACGTACAAGATCGGCCTTGGCGGAAATCCGGTCGGCGACAAGAAATACGAGGGAGATCAGCGGACGCCCGAAGGCGCTTACCTGATCGACCGTCGCAATCCCAACAGCTCCTACCACCTGTCGCTCGGAATCTCGTATCCGAACCAGGAGGATGTCGAGGAGGCCGCCGCGCTGGGCAAGAAGCCCGGCGGCGACATCTTCATTCATGGCCGCGCCCGCAAGAACAAGGGCCGCGGCAAAGACTGGACGGCGGGCTGCATCGCCGTGAAGGACAGCGAGATGGAGGAGGTCTACTCGATGGTCCGGGTCGGAACGCCGATCTTCATCTACCCCTGACGGGGCGACGAAGTTTCCTCAAGTTCCGTTCTAATCCAGACGGTTAGCCGCCCGTGACGAGCGTCCACCAGATCTTGCCGCCCGGCTCCTGATACCAGGAGAAGCCGACATCGCGCGCCGCAGGATCGAGGATGACCGCGCGGGTATCGGGAAGCTCCATCCAGGCGGACAGGGTCTCTACCTCGGTCTCGTAGGTTTCCGAGATATTCTCGCCCAGCATCCTGCCGGCATAGCCTGTGCGCTGCACACGCTGCAGCGGCGAAGAGCCGTCCGAACCGAAATGCCAGGGTCGGTTCTGCAACGACATGTCACGCGAATGCGTCGCCGCCGCCGCGGTGAGTTCCGAACTCAGCGTCAGCGGCTGTGCGCCCGATGCAGAGCGAAGGGCATTGATACCGTCGACCATGGAATAGGTCACGCGACCGGTATCGCCAGTGCGGATCGTATATGCCTTCGGCAAGGGCCGACCGTCGGGGCCCAGGGTACGCTCCGGCGCCGTACATGCGGCGAGCGTCAGAAGTGCCAGAAGGAGGATACCGAAAACACGAGTCATAGTTTGCCGCCCTGAAGATGCGATCTGTCCTTTACAGGGTCACGCGGCCCGGTTCAAACGCCAACTTTCGCGGTAGGCGGGATGTCACGCGCTAGCCACGGCAACGCGCCAGCCAACGCGACAGTGAATTGAGAAACCCGGCAAAGGCGAATATCCTGTCGTCGAATCCACTATGACCGCGGGCATGGACAGGCCCGCCAGAGAAGGTGACCCGAGGATGAGTTCCGATTCCCTCCGCAATTTCAGCCGCCGGGCGATGCTGGGCACCGCCGCCGCGTTCGGTGCGACCGTCGCATGTCCGGCGCTGGCCCAGAACGGCACCGGATCATACGAGATGGAGGGCGATCCTGGCTCGAACATCCGGCGCAACATCTCGAGCTTCCGCTCGCTTCAGTGGCAGCCGTATTTCACGAATCTCAGCAACGGCGCGATCCTTGTCGACACGACATCGCGGGCGTTGCATTTCTGGTCCGAGGATCAATCCATCTACCGCCTGTTCCCGACCAGCGTGCCGCTGACCGAGGATCTCACCCGGCGCGGCCGGACATCGGTTGTCCGCAAGGTGGTGGGTCCCGACTGGCGTCCGACGCCATCGATGAAGCTGCGCAACCCCGAATGGCCGGACTATGTGCCGCCGGGGCCGGACAATCCGCTTGGGACGCATGCCCTCTATCTTTCGTGGCAGTTCTACCGGATTCACGGCACCCACGACACGCGCAAGATCGGACGGCGTTCGTCCAACGGCTGCGTCGGGTTGTATAATGAGCACATCGCCGAGCTTTTTTCTTACGCTAAGGTCGGCACGCAAGTGTTGCTTATTTGACGAAACTAGGGAAACCTTTCTTTGTCCCGTCGGTCTCAGGTTGCATATTCCGAACCTTGTGGGCTACTGGATGATACGAGGTGAAGACTTTAAGCTGTGGCGGACCTCAACTCCTTTCGCCACGGTCCAAATGGAGAGAATACATGAAAAAGCTCGCGCTTGCCGCTGCACTTTCTATCGCTGCCACCACCGCCATCGCCGGCGGCATGGCTGAACCGATCATGGAGCCGGCTCCGGTCGTGGAAGAAGCGTCTTCCTCGTCCTCCGCTGGTGTCGTCGTCGGCATCCTCGCGCTCCTTCTGATCGCTGCTGCCGCCAGCAACTGATCAGGTCAGGAACTGACATGGAAAAGGCGGTGGGCTTGCCCACCGCCTTTTTCATTTGATCGCCTGCTTCCGCTTATTCCATCCAGCCGGCGAGGTTTTCGCCCAGAACGGACATCAGCGCGGCGATATGGGCGTCGTCGTCGTTCAGGCACGGAATGTAGGTGAAGCTTTCACCGCCGGCATGTTCGAACGCCTCGCGAATCTCGCCCTGGATTTCCTCCAGGGTCTCGATGCAGTCGGCGGAAAAGGCCGGTGAGATCACGGCAATCCGCTTCTTGCCCGCCTTGGCAAGCTTCGCGGCGTGCTCGACCGTATAGGGTCGCAACCATTCCTCGGGACCGAAGACGGATTGGAAGGTCGTGTCGATTGAGCCGTCCGCCCAGCCCAGCCTTTCGCGCAACAGCCGCGACGTCTTCTGGCACTGGCAGTGATAGGGATCGCCCTGCATCAGATAGCGCTTGGGCATACCGTGATAGGAGGCGACAAGAACGTCGGGCCGGTGATCCAAGGCGGAATAGGCCCGTTCCACCGACTGCGCCAATGCGTCGATGTAAAGCGGCGCATTGAAATATTCCGGCACGATCCGCACGGCGGGCTGGCGCTTTTCTTTCATCAAGGCCCGGAACAACTGATCGTTCGCGGTGGCCGAGGTTGCGCCGGCATAGTGCGGGTAGAGCGGCATGAACACGATCCGCTCGCAGCCGGCATCGACCATGCGCCGCAGGACGCTTCCGGTCGAAGGGTTGCCATAGCGCATGCAGAAATCGACCATAACCTCCGGCCCGTAGCGATCCGCCACTGCTGCGCCAAGCTTTGCGACCTGCGCCCGGGTGATTGTCATCAGCGGGCTTTCGTCCAGATCGTGGTTCCAGATCGACTTGTAGTTGGCGCCGGAACTGAAAGGCCGCTTTGCAAGGATGACAGTCTGGAGCAGGGGCTGCCACTTCCAGCGCGGATAGTCGATGACCCGCTGGTCAGAGAGAAATTCGCTCAGATACCGCCGCATCGGCCAGTAGGTGTAACCGTCAGGCGTACCGAGATTGGCCACGAGAATGCCGATCCGCGGCCGCGAGACCGGCGGATGATCAGAAGGTGCATGCACGAGGCGGCCCGCCCCCGGCCGGTCGATCTGGTCTTTCATGTCGCCTCTCTTCCTGTCCGGCACCGAAATAGGCGGATTTCCGGGCGGGTCAATGCTTGCTTCCCCCGGGCTTTCCGAGTGGTGTTTCCGTCGCGCCAAGTACATCGGCGAGCCGCGCCGCCGCAGAGCCGGGGCGCAGCGGCTGCTGCTGGCCCGGATCGGGCGCCCAGCCGGTCAGGAAGATCAGCTCGAACGTGGCCGCGATGCGGTCGTCGCCGGCGGGAAAGTTCTCGGCGTAGATCCGCGCCGCCTCGGGGAAGAGGGCGCGCGGCGACGTGCGGCGCTGGCGGGCGGTAAGCGCGTTGCCCTCGCCCATCGCACGCAGATCGGCGACAAGGTGGAAGGCCGTGCGGTAGGTCACCGTCTTCTTGACCGTATCGGCAACCGGCAGCGCGAAACCGGCCCGCTGAAGAAGAGCGCCCAGATCGCGGATCTCGCCCATGGGCAAGACCCGTGCCGACAGTCCCCCGGTCAGCCGGCTTTCGGCCTCGGCCAACGCTGCGCGTAGTTCAGAAAGCGTTCGCCCGCCGAACATCACGCCAAGGAAAAGCCCGTCAGGTCGCAGCGCCTTGCGGCATTGCACCAACTGGCCGACCGGATCGTTCGCCCAGTGCATCGCCAGCCCGTGAATGATCAGGTCATGAGTGTTTGGCTCAAGGTCCAGGGCCTCGTCGTCACCAACGATCGTCGCGCCGGGCAGGATGGCCGACCACGGCCCGGGAAATCCGGCGACGATGGCCGGTGACGTGAACAGTTTGTTAACCTCGTTCAGCCTCTCCTTGATCTCGACGGCTGATTCCTCATGCAGGAAAAGCTCTGCGCCCTGCCGAAGGGCACGGGCGCGATTCCGGGCAAGTGCGGCACGGTCTGTGAGTGGGGGCGGAGTGGTCATGGGGGGCGAAACTAGGATGCTTCGGGCGGGAATGCAAAGCGTCCTTGCCACGATCTTTCCGCCGCAATGCATCAGCTGCGGCGAACCTGCGGCAGATGATTTCGGCCTCTGTCCCCGCTGCTGGGCCGAGACGCCCTTCATAACCGGCTTGGTTTGCGACCGGTGCGGAACGCCGCTGCCGGGTGAGGATGAGGGCCGGGCGGAATATTGCGACGATTGCATGATTCTGGCCCGGCCGTGGTCGCGGGGCCGGGCGGCATTGCTTTACAAGGATAACGGCCGCAGGCTGGTCCTTGCATTGAAACATGGCGACAGGCTGGACCTTGCCTGCCCGGCCACAGGCTGGCTGCTGCGCGCGGCGCAGCCGATCCTGCGGCCCGCCATGCTGGTCGCGCCGGTTCCGCTGCACTGGACCCGCTTTTTCCGCCGCCGCTTCAATCAGTCGGCGGTCCTGTCGGCCGTGCTCGCCCGCGCGGCGGGGTTCGACCATTGCCCCGATCTGCTTGTACGAACCCGGCGCACGGCAAGCCAGGATGGCCGCGACCGCGACGGGCGGTTCGCCAATCTTGCCAGCGCGATCCGTCCTCATCCCAAACGGGCGACGCGGATCGCCGGTCGTGACCTGTTGCTGGTGGATGACGTGATGACCTCGGGCGCGACGCTTGCCACCGCCGCCGATGCCTGCCTTGGCGCCGGCGCGGCATCCGTGTCGGTCGTGGTACTGGCACGCGTTGCGAAGGATGCCTAAATCCCTATAGTCGCTTCGACTTCAGGTTCAGGATCCAGCTCATATGCCCCGCGTCGAGATTTACACCACCCCCTGGTGCCCGTTCTGCATTGCAGCCAAACGGCTCCTCAGCGGGAAAGGCGTTGCGTTCGAGGAAACCGATGTCTCGGGAAATCCCGATCTGCGCCAGACGATGATGCAGCGCGCCAACGGGCGCTACACTGTGCCGCAGATATTCATCGACGACCGCCACATCGGTGGTTCGGACGATCTTCATGCGCTCGACAGGGCGGGCAAACTCGACCCGATTCTGGCGGGGTAGAGAATGAAAACCGCTCTGGTCCAGCTTTCGACGTCCGACGATCCGACCCGGAATCTGCCGGTGACGTTCGATCTGATCGCCGAGGCCGCCGGGCGCGGTGCCGGATTCGTTCTTACGCCAGAAGTCACGAACTGCGTGTCGTCCGACCGTGCTCACCAGAATGCGGTGCTGCGCCATGAGTCCGACGATCAGACTCTCGCCACGCTGCGCCGCGAGGCGGAGAGGCAGGGAATATGGCTGCTGATCGGATCGCTTGCGCTTCTGACAAACGATGCTGACGGGCGGTTCGCTAACCGGTCCTTCCTTGTTGCGCCCGATGGAACGATCGCGGCGCGCTACGACAAGATCCACATGTTCGACGTCAACGTGTCGGAGACCGAGCAATACCGGGAATCGGCTGGCTACCGACCCGGCGCGCGCGCGGTCGTCGTGCCGACGCCGTTCGGACGGATAGGAATGACGGTCTGCTATGACCTGCGCTTCCCGCAGCTCTATCGCCGGCTGGCCAAGGCCGGGGCCGAAATCCTGACAGTGCCCGCGGCCTTCAACGACACGACCGGCGCCGCGCATTGGGAAGCGTTGCTGCGCGCACGTGCGATCGAAACGGGTGCCTATGTGCTGGCGCCGGCCCAGACCGGCAGCCATGCCGCCCACAACGGCCGGCCGCGCCGAACCTATGGCCATTCGCTCGCGGTGTCGCCCTGGGGCGAGGTGCTGGCGGATGGCGGGACCGAGGTCGGAGTCACTCTCGTCGATCTCGACCTGGCCAAGGTGGGGCGGGCACGCCACCGCGTTCCGTCGTTGACCCACGACCGCGATTTCGAGGGGCCGTAAGCTATGTCGGACACGAATGATCCGCTGGCCGTGGCGCTGTTTTCGGAAGTCTTCATGGCTGATCAGCTTGCGCGCAACCTCGTCAGCCGGGCTCTGCCGAAGGGGATGGAGCTCAACCATTTCTCGGTGCTGAACCACCTTGCCCATGTCGCCGGCGAACGCTCGCCGGCGCAGCTTGCCGACACGTTCCACGTGACGCGGGGGGCGATGACGAACACGCTGACAAAGCTGGAATGGGCCGGCCACATTCATATCCGCCCCGACTGGGATGACGCGCGGCGCAAGTTTGTCTCGCTCAGCCCGGCAGGGCGCGCGGCGCGCGATGCGGCACTTGCCGCCGTGCTGCCCCTGATCGGAGATATCGTAAAGGCGCTTGGGCCGGACAAGGTCCGTGCCGTCCTGCCGGTCCTGCGGGAATTCCGCCAGCGGCTGGGTAAGGACTAGCGTCCGGTCAGCGTCTGACGCCAGCCATGACGTAGTTCACGGACAGGTCGCGGTCCGAGATCGACCATTGCCATGTTAGCGGGTTGAAGACGAAACCCTTGCGGTCCACAGGGTCGAGGCCGGACGCCCGGATATGCCCACCAAGTTCATCCGGCGTGATGAACTTTGCCCAGTCATGGGTGCCCTTTGGCAGCCATCGCATGATCCATTCCGCCCCGACGATTGCCGCCATGAAGCTTTTGCCGTTGCGGTTGATCGTCGATGCGATGAGCAGTCCCCCGGGTTTCAGCAAATCGCGGCAGGTGGCGAGGAAGGCCTGTGGGTCGGGAACATGCTCGACAATTTCCATCGCGAGAACGATGTCGAACGCCTCGCCCGCCACCACGAGCGCCTCGGCGGTCGTATGGCGATAGTCGATCGGTAGTCCCTGCTCCTCGGCGTGAAGCCGTGCGACGGGGATGTTGCCGCCCGCCGCGTCGGCACCGACGACCGCGGCGCCAAGCCGCGCCATCGGCTCTGATAGCAGTCCGCCGCCGCAGCCGATGTCGAGCAGCCGCAGCCCCGCGAAAGGCCGGGGCTGGGCAAGGTCGCGGTCGAACTCGACCGCGATCTGCCGCGCAATGTAGTCCAGCCGAACCGGATTCATCATGTGCAAAGGCCGGAACTTGCCGTTCGGGTCCCACCACTCCGCCGCCATCGCCTCGAACTTGGCGATCTCTGTGGGGTCGACCGTGGTGGCTTCGGGCTGCATAGCGATCTCCGGCTTTTCGTTTCGGACCCGTGGCGGGCGAGGTGTTTTGCGTTATATAATCCATTCATGGACCGGATCGCAGGGCAAAAGCGCGCAGCCACATTCCTCTACCCGCAGATCGAACCCTTCGATCAGCGTCTGATGGATGTCGGCGACGGCCATCGCATCTATGTAGAGCAGTGTGGCAATCCCACGGGCCAGCCGGTCATCGTCCTGCATGGCGGGCCAGGCGGGGGTTGTTCACCCGCGATGCGGCGCTACTTCGATCCTGCGGCATACCGCGTGATTCTCTTCGACCAGCGCGGTTGCGGTCGCTCGCGGCCCCATGCCTGCGTTGAGGCGAACACGACGTGGCACCTTGTGGCCGATATCGAACGTATCCGGGTCGCGCTGGGCATCGACAACTGGATCATCTTCGGTGGAAGCTGGGGCGCGACGCTTGCCCTGATCTATGCGCAAACCCACCCGGACCGCGCGCGCCATCTGGTCCTGCGCGGCGTCTTCCTGATGACCGAGGGAGAGCTTGCCTGGTTCTACGGCGGCGGCGCGGGGGCCTTCTGGCCCGACCGCTGGTGCGATTTCGCGCGGCCCATTCCCGCCGGCGAACAGGACGATTTCATCGCCGCCTATCACCGCAGGCTGTTTTCCGGGGATACGGCCCTTGAAACCCGCTACGCGCGAAGCTGGGCAGCCTGGGAAAACGCGCTTGCCAGTATCGACAACGACGGGATCGTGGGCGAGGCGCCGGCCGACTACGCCCGCGCCTTCGCGCGGCTCGAAAATCACTACTTCCTCAATCGCGGCTTCCTTGAAGAGGATGGTCAGATCCTGCGCGATCTTCCCAAGCTGAAGGACGTACCTGGCGTCATCGTCCAGGGCCGCTACGACATGATCTGTCCGCCGGTTTCCGCGTGGACCCTTGCGCATAACTGGAAGCGTGCGGAGCTGCGGATGGTGCCCGCTGCGGGCCACGCGCTGTCGGAGCCCGGCATATCCTCCGAACTCGTGAGGGTGATGGACGGGTTGCGGCAGTGATGCGGGCCACCTGCGGCCGTCCATTGGGTCACGGCAACGACATTTGACGCCGCCGCGCCAGTTGCCGAGTGTTGTCGGAGTATGGACGGGAGGGCCGAATGAGCAGCGAAGAAAGACCGAGGATCGAACCGCGCGAGGGCGGGCCTCTTGTCGTCAAGGGTCTCGATGATCTGCGCGGCGAAGGCGGCGAGGCGCTGGAAACGAAACCGGTGATGGCGCTTTGCCGCTGCGGGCACAGCCGGAACAAGCCGTTCTGCGACGGAAGTCACAAGGAACATGGCTTCAAGTCGGAGGATGACATCCCGGCGGCAGGCCCCGACCGTCTTATCGAATATGCCGGGGCGGAGGTCACGGTCACCTACAATCCGCGTCTTTGTTCCCATGCCCGTGAATGCGGTCGTATCGCGGGCAATATCTTCAACCCGGCCGAAAAGCCGTGGGTCCAGCCCGACAAGGGCAGCCGCGCCGAGGTCGAGGCTGTGATTTCCGCCTGTCCGTCCGGCGCGCTGGCGCTGCTCGGCCCCGAACATCTGGTTCCGAACCGGGTCCGGATCGTGGTTGAGAAAGACGGACCCTACCGCGTCCTGAACGTGGATATCGCCGCGCAAACTGCCGCCGAAGGTGCGTCGGCAGAGAAATACGTGCTCTGTCGCTGCGGGCTTTCCGGGAACAAGCCCTTTTGCGACGGCTCCCACAGCGACAAGGGCTGGAAAAGCAGCTGACGCCGTTCAGCGCGCGAGCCGTGCCTGATGCGCGGTGACAAGCTGCGCCATGGCGCAGGAGGCAAGCCGCGAGGTGACGCCGTCGGAGCGGCTGGTCAGCACGATCGGCACCCGTGCTCCAAGGACGATCCCGGCAGCCTCCGCCCCGGCGAGGTGGACAAGCTGCTTGGCGATCATGTTTCCAGCTTCCAGGTCCGGCACCACGAGGATGTCGGCGTCTCCGGCCACTTCGGATGCGATTCCCTTGGCGGCAGCGGCGCTTTTTGACACCGCATTGTCGAAGGCCAGCGGGCCATCTATGACGCCGCCGGTAATCTGGCCCCGGTCCAGCATCTTGCAAAGGGCGGCGGCTTCGATCGTCGAAGGCATCTTCGGATAGACGGTCTCCACTGCGGCAAGGACCGCGACCTTCGGCCGTTCGATCCCGAGCGCATGGGCGAGGTCGATCGCGTTCTGAACGATGTCGCGTTTCGTGTCGAGGTCGGGAAAGATGTTGATCGCCGCGTCGGTGACGAAGAGCGGTTTGGGATAATGCGGCACGTCAAGCGCGAAGATATGGCTCATCCGCCGCTCCGTCCGCAGCCCCTTATCGCGATCCACGACCGGCGCCATGAGTTCGTCGGTATGCAGCTTGCCCTTCATCAACACACCGGCCTTGCCCTCGCGGATAAGGGCGACGCCGCGTTCGGCTGCGGCGTGGCTGTGCGGCGCCTCGACGATCTCGATCCCGTCAAGGCTTAGCCCGGTTTCCGACGCGACCGCCTCGATCCGCGCGCGCGGGCCGACGAGGACCGGGACGATCATGCCCTGGGATGCCGCCTCGATCGCGCCGCCGAGCGACAACGCGTCGCAGGGATGGATGACGGCGGTGCGGACTGGCGGCAGGTCGCGAGTCGCGGCAACAAGGTCACGGTAACGCGCGCCGGGTTCCGGCAGACCCGCTGCCGGCATGACCGCACGGGGCCGCCGGATCTTTTCTGCCGGTGCAATGACGGTTGCCTGCCCGTCGATCACCGTCGTGCCGTCCTGATTGGTGCAGCGGCATTCGAAGGTGACTTGGCGGCTGGCCGGGTCCTTGGCCGTGACGGTCAGGCGGACATCGACGGTATCGCCCAGCCCGACCGGATGCCGGAACCGCAGGCTCTGATCAAGGCAGACGGTGCCCGGCCCCGGCAGTTCGGTTCCCAGCACGGCGGAAACAAGCGCCCCGCCCCACATACCGTGGGTGATCGTGCCGTGAAACATCGCGGAGCGTGCGAAGTCGTCATCGACATGGGCCGGGTTCACCTCCGCCGACGTCGCCGCGAACAATGCCACGTCGCCGGTCTTCAAGGTCCTGACGATTGAGGCCGTGTCACCCACCGCGATTTCGTCGAAGGTTCGGTTCTCGATATATTGCATGCGCGCGCCCTGCCTTTCGCATCCGCCCAACTGCTAACCGCGCGCACCGCCCGGCGGCCCTGACGCGGATCAACCCGACCGCACCCGCCCACCGTCATGCCGGGTTGGCGGAGACCGTCACGAAGGTCACGCTGTCGGTCGTGACAGACTGAACGCCGTGGCGCAACTGGGCGTCGAAGCTCAGGCAGTCGCCCGGCGACATTTCGAACTCCGTTCCGCCGCAGGAATAGATGCATGCCCCGTCGATCACGGTGAGGAACACGTAGCCACGTGCGAAATAGCTGGGATGGGTGCCGTTGTCGTCCCGACGCAGCGTGACGCGCGCCGCCGAGAACTTCACCGCATTGTCAGCGAACTTGGCGAGCACGCGGTAATCGTGAACGTGATCGGGGGCAAAGCGCTTGGCGGCAAGGCCCTCGCCCGCCTTGACGAAATGGATGTCGGCGGTCTCGATCGTGTGCTGGAAGAAGGAGATCACCGGAACCGAAAGCGCCCGCGCCAGTGCCTCGAGCGTCGAGAGCGACGGTGAGACCTGATCATTCTCGATCCGTGAGATCATCGCGGAGGAGATGCCGGAGGCGCGGCCAAGCTCGCGGATCGCAAGCCCGGCCGCGACACGGTGCCGGCGCAGCGCCAGCGCCACTGCG
Source organism: Alphaproteobacteria bacterium (assembly GCA_030429495.1). Lineage (GTDB taxonomy): Bacteria > Pseudomonadota > Alphaproteobacteria > Rhodobacterales > Rhodobacteraceae > Albidovulum. The sequence continues at coordinate 155,931 of JAUIFH010000001.1, forward strand.
CCGCCGGTCCCAAGCGGGTTCCGGAAGTCGACCGTCCGGTCGTCGTCGCCGGCGCGGCCGGTCATGCGGTCAGGCTTTCGATGAGGCCCAGCGCGTTCCCGCCAGCGATCTTCTCCTTGTCCGCGTCGTCGAGGGCGGCGGGGCCGACGGCGCGTGCATAGGGATCGTCGGTGAAGATGGGATAGTCGGAACCCATGAAGATTCGGTCGGCCCCGTAGAGGCTGACAGCAGCCTCCAGCGCGCGGGGACCGAGCGAAGCGCAGTCGTACCAGAGCGTGCGGAGCCGACGGGTCGGGAATGGATCGTCCGGGTTGCGGTGACGTGCGATCGCCTCCATCCGCTCCACGATGAACGGGATAGTGCCGCCGAGATTGACGATCTGAAAGCTGAGGCGCGGCCATATCTCCTGAATGTCCGACAGGATCAGGGTCAGGACGTTCTGCGAAATCTGCGCCTGAAGCGCGACGGCGGAGGTTCTGTACTGCACGAAATCGTCGGGGGGCGCCGGCGGCTCCTCCCCCACCCGAAGGCCGGGATGGAGCATGATATGGCAGCCGGTTTCGTTCGCGGCGGCAAGGATTGGCGCGAGCGTTTTCGCATCGGCGATGGAGTTGACGTAGTTCGACGGCAGGATGATACCGGGCAGGTTCAGTTCACGCCGGATGCGCTGGACTTCACGGACCGCAAGCTCCGGATCGGCGAGCGGCAGGCCGGCAAGCCCGAAGATGCGGCCGCCGGTGTTGGTTCGCAGCGCCGCGAGGTGGTCGTTGAAGGCCGCGATCGCGGCGGCAACCTCCGGTCCCGGCAGGACATCGACACCAAGCGCGCCGGGAAACGTCAGAAGCCGGTGCGTCAGACCCTGCGCATCCATCTGCGCCAGACCGACGGACAGGTCGAAATAGGCGGGCTTGAACGGAAACTCTCCGTTCATTGCAACCATGCCCTGACTACCGTCGGGGCGATGGCGCAGATAGGGCCGCGCATCGCGAGCGTGCAGCATCTCGGCCAGACCGCCGCCATAGAAGTGGGAATGCATGTCGACGCGCGCTGTCATTCGATCCTCACTGCCTCCTGCGGAGCAGGTTCACGAAGGTTAGACCCGGGTTGGGGCCGGGTTCAACATGGTCGGGGGGGCGCAATCATGCGACCACCCTGTCCAGCATCGCGCCGAACCAGTCGGAATAACTCCTGTCCACGGCGATCTCGTAGCCCTCACCGATCCGGCGGATCAGGGCCTTCGTCCCGAAGGACTCGGTCCAGCTTGCCGCGTCCGCCGGAAAGGTGTCGGGATGAAGGTCGAGGGGCGTCGCAACGGCCATCACCGCACCCGCGTCCGGGCCGGTCACCGCGAAGAAGGTGACTGTGTCGGACAGGGCGGTCACGCCGATATCCGCCGGGGCATCGTCGGGCCTGAGTTCTTCGGAAAGGCCTGCTTCGGCACCGAGGGGTGCGGATAGCAGCCAATGATCCGGCCCGGTCCAGATCAGCGTTCGCCCGTCGCGCTCGCTCACGCTGTTCGGTCGTTCAGGGAATGCCGGCAGCGCGTCGCCGCACCAGTCGCCGATGGCCGACGGCTCGCCTTGCAGATCGAATAGGGCGCGCAGCGGCAGCTGGGTGATGGTCGCATCGTAGCCCATGTCAGGAACGCAGCCTTTCGCCCTCGGGATCGTGGAAGACTGGCGGGCAGAGCGCCACCTCGATGATGCCGTCCGGCAGGCGCACATACGCGCGGCCACCGATCCGCGCCCGGCCGTCCGTCAGCAGCGCAAGGCCGACCCAACGGCTCTCGACCACGGACCAGACGCAGGCGGTCACGAATCCCTCGGTCGCTTCCTTGCGTCCTCCGGGCGTCAGCGGCGCGCCTTCCGGTATCTGGCGATCGGGGTCGAGCGGCCGGATGCCGACCAGTTCGCGGCGCGGCCTGCCGGCCGAACGGCGCAGCGCGACCGACCGCTTGCCGAGAAAGTCGGGCTTTTTCTTCGACATGACCCAACCCATGCCAAGGTCGTGGGGGTCGACCGTCCCGTCGACCTCGTGGCCTAGCGAAAGGAAGCCTTTCTCCACCCGCAGCACATGGTTCGCTTCCGATCCGATTGGTGCGATGCCGTGGGACCTGCCGGCCTCCATGGCCGCCTCCCACAAGGTGGGCAGGTCGCGGGGGCGGACATTGACCTCGAACGACAGCTCGCCCGTGAACGAGACACGGACAACCCGCGTCGGCAGGTCGGCGACGGTCCCGTCGCGGAAGGCCATGAACGGAAACGCCCCCTGCGCTAGGTCGATATCGGTACCCATTGCCGCAAGCACCTCGCGCGCCTTCGGGCCGCAGATGGTGGCATTGGCCCATTGGCTCGTTACGTTGGTGATCCGCACCTGCCAGTCCGGCCGTTCGATCCGAAGCAGCTTTTCCATGTGCTGCCAGACGGCATCGGCATTGCCGGTCGAGGTGGAGACGAGGAACCGGTCCTCTGCCAGCCGGAATGACACGCCGTCGTCGAGGATCATTCCGTCATCGGTCAGCATGAGGCCGTAGCGGCCGTTGCCAGCCGTCAGGCTGGACATGACATTGGTGTAGATCCAGTCGAGGAAACGGCCCGCATCGCGGCCCTTCACCTCGTATTTGCCCAGTGGGCTGCCGTCGTAGATACCGACGCCTTCCCGTACGGTCCGCGCCTCGCGGTTCACGCTGTCCTGAAAACTTTCGCCGGGGCGGGGATAATAGCCGGGCCGCCGCCAGCGCGCGCCCGCCTCATACATCACCGCGCCGTGGTCCTTATGCCACCCGGTAAGCGGCGTGTGGCGGTAGGGCAGGACGACAGGCCCTGCCCGCCGCCCGGCAATGGCGCCGAAATCGACCGGCGTATAGGGCGGGCGGAAAGTCGTGACGCCGACCTCGCCGGGTGTCTTTCCCTGCCGCTCGGCCACCGCGCCGATGATGTTCACGTTGCCCGTCTTGCCCTGATCGATCCCCATTCCGCCGGTCGTGTACCGCTTCACATGCTCGATATTGGAGTAGCCCTCGCGCAGCGCCAGTTCGATATCGGCCACTGTCACGTCATTCTGGACATCAAGGAAGCTCTTCGCCGCCGCGCCCGGCGCGGTCCAGAGCGGTGCGACCGTATAGGGCGTATCGACCGCTTCCGGCAGCGCCGGCATGGCGGCCGCACGCCCAAGCGCCGCCACCGCGGCAAGCGCCCGTGCCGCGCCTTCGGCCAACGCGGCCCCGAGGGTCATTGCGCCGTTCGCCGCGCCAGCGGCCAGCACCGCCTGGGCGGCGTCGCCCGGCACGAAGCTTGCCAGCCGTTCGTCCCAGACGATACGGCTTCGCGATTGCGAGTAGAGATGGACCGCCGGGTTCCATCCGCCTGAGACGGCGAGAAGATCGCAATCGATGCGCCTGCCCGCCACCGTTACCGCCCGAAGGCCACGCCGACCATGGACCTTTCCGACGGTATGCCCGGCAAGGATCTCCATCCCCGGCACCAGCGCGCGGGCGTGGTCGGGGACGGAATCGCGGCTGTCGATGATGGCGGCGACGTCAATTCCGGCGCGGGCCATGTCGGCCGCTGCGGCATAGACGCTGTCATTGTTGGTGAAGACCGCCGCCCGCTGGCCGGACCGGACGGCCCAGCGGTTGACATAGGCCTGCACCGCCGAGGCGAGCATGACGCCCGGGCGGTCGTTACCCTCGAACACCATCATCCGCTCGATCGCGCCGGTTGCGGTGATGACCTGGCCGGCACGCACCCGCCAGCTTCGGCCGCTCAGAGACGAATTCTCCGGCGACCGTTCATGCACCATCAACAGGTTGTGCTCGCGGTAGGCCCAGACGGTGGCGTTCTGGAGATGGATGACATTGTCCATCGCGGACAGTTCGGCGACCGCCGCCGCGACCCAGCCCATCGCGGGTTGATCGCCGATGGAGAGGCGGCGGTTCAGAAGTGATCCGCCCGCTTCTGCGCCTTCGTCCACGATCATCACGCGCGCGCCCGCGCGCCCGGCGACAAGCGCCGCCATCAATCCCGCAGGCCCAGCCCCTGCGATCAGCAGGTCGGTGTGGGCATGGCGCGCCTCGTACCCGTCGTTCGAAGACTCCCGCGGCGCGCCCGCCAGCCCCGCGGCCTTGCGGATCGAGGGCTCGTACAGGTGCCAGTCGGGCCATTTGAAGGTCTTGTAGTAGAACCCCGCCGGGATGAATCGGGCGAGGGCCTGATTGACCGCACCAAGGTCGAAACTGGCCGAGGGCCAGGCATTGACCGACCGTGCCACCAGCCCGTCCGTCAGGCGCACCGTGGTGGCGGGCCGGTTGCCCGAGGCAAGATCGCCCTCAAGCTCCACCAGCGTCGCGGGTTCCTCTGGCCCCGCGCCCATCACGCCGCGCGGCCGGTGATACTTGAAGCTTCGCGCGGTTATCCGCACGCGGTTTGCAAGCAGCGCTGAGGCCAGCGTGTCACCCTCGAAGCCGGTATAGGCGCGTCCGTCGAAACGGAACTGCAAGGGTCGCGACCGGTCTATGCGGCCGCCTTCGGGCAAACGTCCCGGTTCAGCCGCCATGACGTACCTCCGCGATTGCATGGGTCACGGTATCGCGGCGGATCGTCAGCCATGATCCGCAGCCCCTGAGGTGCCACCAGCGCTCCTCCACCGGTCCCATCGGATTGGGCGGTACAGTGAGGTGGTCGACCCAGTGGGCATCGTCCAGCGCCGAGGGATCGGCGGGCCGTGCGGGCATCGCCGGGCCGCCATAGACGAATTCGCTTTCGTTGCGTTTGCCGCAGAAGGGGCAGTCGATCAGAAGCATTGCTTCACCTCGCCGTCGTCGTGCCGGTCTCGACCACGTAGTCGAGCGTGCGGAAGCGGTTCAGCCCGAAGGGCGCGGTCAGGGGATCGGGACGTCCGGTCGCGATCAGGTGTGCAAGCCCGGCGCCGCCCGCCGGGATCGCCTTGTAGCCGCCCCACCAGCCGGCGCTGACGATCAGACCAGGAATGTCCGTCGCCGAGACGATGGGCGTCGCATCATGCGCCATGTCCAGATGCCCGCCCCATTGCCGCATCAGCTTCAGCCGTCGGAACCTCGGGAACAGGTCCAGCATCGCGGCGACGGTGTCTTCGAAGACCGATTGCTTGATGTCGCGTCGGAACGACTGGCCAAGGTCGGTCGCACCGCCGATCACCAGTTCTCCCTTGTCGGACTGACTGAGATAGACGCCGAGATCGGGGCAGTTGACGATGACATCCACGACCGGCTTCACCGGTTCCGACACGAAGGCCGTCAGGTTGATCGTTCTGAGAGGAAGGCGAAGCCCCGCGGTTTCGGTCAGCGTCGTTGTATGGCCCGAAACTGCCAGCGCCACTGTTTTTGCCCGAACCGTGCCGCGCGGCGTCTCCACGCCAGCGATGGCCCCGTCCGCGCCGCGCAAGAGCTTCGTCGCCGGCGTCTTCTGGTGCATCTCGACGCCCATCGCGTCGGCGGCGCGGGCATAGCCCCAGGCGACCGCGTCGTGCCGGTTGACCGCCGCATCGGTATGGACCGCTGCCCCGAGGATCGGAAGGCGGCTGTCCGGCCGACCGCCGGTCAGCGCGGGCACCCGTCGGCGCAGCTCATCGACGCTGATATCCTCGTAGGTCGCGCCGTAGATATCCATGATCAGCCGCCGCCGGCGACGGTCGCGCACCATGCCCCAGGTCTGCAACACGTCGATCATCGTGCGCTTGGAGTGCATCATGTTGAAGTTCAGCTCGCGCGTGAGCCCTTCGAACATCGCCACGGATTTCACGTAGAACGGGATCGATTCGTCGCGCATGTAGTTCGACCGGATCGTCACCGTGTTGCGCGCGACATTGCCGCCGCCAAGCCATCCTGCCTCCAGCACCGCAACGTCGGTGATGCCGTGTTCCTTCGCCAGGTAGTAGGCCGCAGCAAGGCCGTGCCCGCCCGCGCCGACAATGATGGCGTCGTAGCGGTCCTTCAGCGGCGGGCTGCGCCAGGCCTCAGCCCATCCGCGATGGCCGGAGAGCGCATTCCGCGCGAGGGAGAGAATTGAATATCGTTGCATGACGATAATGATATTCACCATCACTCACCGATTTGGCAAGCAGGAACAGGGTTGGCGTTACGACTGCCGAATCCGAAACATCGCCGGCCGGCTCTCGGCCGCGACAAGACGACCGTTCGGCAGGTCATTGCCGTCGAGCTTCCAGGCGATGTCCGCTTCCGACAGCCCGTAGCCCTCCCAGCGGCGGCGCAGGCGTTCCATCAGCTCCGCTTCCGGCACCTCGACCATCACAGTGATGTCGAACAGCGCTGCGAGCGCATCCCATGAGGGGCGTCGAAGCAGCAGGTAGTTGCCCTCGGCAACCACGACCCGCACCGACCGCCGGATGAGCCGTGCCCCGGCGCGTGCGATCTCCAGATCGCGATCGAAGACCGGAACGGCGACCGCCTCCTCCTCATTCTGGCGCAGCCGCAGCAGCGCATGGCGCAGCCCGTCGATATCGAAGGTTTCCGGTGCGCCTTTGCGTGGCCTCAGCCCGGCGGGAACCAGATGCTGATCGTCGTAATGAAACCCGTCCATCGCGAGTAGATCGGCCGATCCTGGCTCCTCCGCATTCAAGCGTGTGACGAGGCCCTCTGCCGTCGTGGACTTGCCGGAGGCGGGCGGACCGGCAATCGCGCAGATCACCCGCCGGTCCGGGGCGAAGGCAAGAAGATGGCGCGTCAGGGTCTCGATATCGGTGTCCTGCGCCATGTCTGCTCCTTCCTCTTCAACCGCCTGATCCCTGCGCGGGAAGCTTGCCGCGCCCCGGCCCCCGCCGGCAAGCCCCCTGCCCGACCCTGTCCGACAAGACGATTGTTCCCGGCCCGGTTTCCGACTAAACCCGGCCGAGGCAATCAATGGCGCCAGACGTGACCGACCGACCGAAAACCCCGACGCTCGACCGTGTGAGCGTTCCTGCCGACCTCAAGGCGCTGACCGACCGTGAGCTGCGGGCGCTTGCCGATGAGCTGAGAGCAGAGACGATTTCGGCCGTTTCGGTGACGGGCGGCCATCTCGGCGCCGGGCTTGGCGTGGTGGAACTGACCGTCGCGCTCCATGCCGTCTTCGACACGCCGCGCGACAAGATCATCTGGGATGTCGGCCACCAGTGCTATCCGCACAAGATCCTGACCGGGCGGCGCGACCGGATCCGCACGCTGCGGATGAAGGACGGCCTGTCCGGCTTCACTAAGCGGTCGGAAAGCCCCTACGACCCCTTCGGTGCCGCTCATAGCTCCACCTCGATCTCGGCCGCGCTGGGCTTTGCCGCCGCCCGCGACCTCGGCGGCGATCCCGGCGATGCCGTGGCGGTGATCGGCGACGGCGCGATGAGTGCGGGCATGGCCTACGAGGCGATGAACAATGCCGGCCACCTGAAGAAGCGGCTCTTCGTCGTCCTGAACGACAACGAGATGTCGATTGCCCCCCCGGTGGGCGCGATGTCGGCCTACCTCTCGCGTCTTTATGCCGGCGCGCCGTTCCAGGAATTCAAGGCCGCCGCGAAGGGGGCCGTCAGCCTGCTGCCGGAGCCGTTCCAGGAAGGTGCGCGTCGCGCGAAAGAGATGCTGAAGGGCATGACGATCGGCGGCACTTTGTTCGAGGAACTCGGCTTTTCCTATGTCGGCCCCATCGACGGCCATGACATGGAGCAGCTTCTGCCGGTCCTGCGGACCGCGCATGAGCGGGCCACGGGCCCGATCCTCATTCATGTGCTGACCCGCAAGGGCAAGGGCTATGCCCCCGCCGAACGCGCCGCCGACAAGGGCCATGCCACCGCGAAGTTCAACGTCCTGACCGGCGAGCAGAAGAAGGCACCCTCGAACGCGCCGTCCTACACCAAGGTCTTCGCCCAAAGCCTGATCCGCGAGGGCGAAGCCGACGACCGCGTCGTCGCCGTCACCGCCGCCATGCCCGACGGGACCGGCCTCAACCTCTTCGCCGAACGTTTCCCGAAGCGCTGCTTCGATGTCGGCATCGCCGAACAGCACGCCGTCACCTTCTCTGCCGGTCTTGCCGCCGCCGGGCTGAAGCCGTTCTGCGCGCTCTACTCGACCTTCCTTCAGCGCGGTTACGATCAGGTCGTCCATGATGTCGCGATCCAGCGCCTGCCCGTCCGCTTCGCCATCGACCGAGCGGGGCTTGTCGGCGCCGACGGCGCGACCCATGCCGGCGCGTTCGACGTGGCCTACCTCGCCAACCTGCCCGGCATGGTGGTGATGGCCGCCGCCGACGAGGCCGAACTGGTGCACATGGTCGCCACCGCCGCCGCCATCGACGACCGCCCGTCAGCCTTCCGCTATCCGCGCGGCGAGGGCGTGGGCGTCGACATGCCCGAACGGGGCCGGCCGCTCGAGATCGGCAGGGGTCGCATCATCGCCGAGGGCGGCCGTGTCGCGATCCTTTCCTTCGGCACGCGCCTTGCCGAAGTGCTGAAGGCGCGCGAGGCGCTGGGCCAACGCGGCCTTGCCCCTACCGTAGCCGACGCACGCTTCGCCAAGCCGCTGGACCGCGATCTGATCCTGCAACTGGTCGCCGAGCACGAGGCGCTGATCACCGTCGAGGAAGGCGCCGTTGGTGGCTTCGGCTCCCATGTCGCGCAGCTTCTGGCGGACGAAGGTGCTTTCGACTGTGGCCTCAAATTCCGCTCCATGGTGCTGCCCGACACGTTCATCGACCAGGCCAGTCCGGAGGACATGTATGCTTCCGCAGGCATGAATGCGCCGCAGATCGAGGCCAAGGTGCTTGAGGTTCTGGGCGTCGCGAGCGTCACGTCCCGGCGCGCCTGACGAGAACGTGAATTCGCAATCTGTTGAAGGACTTTCAGCGGCCGGCCGGCTTTCCAGCGTGGTCACAGGGTTTTAGCCTTCAGGAAGTCACAGCCCTGAGGATCGTCATGCTCCGCCTCGCCCTAGCCTTCTGCCTGCTCGCCCTTCCCGCGACGGCCCAGACCGCGCCCTCGCGATCGGAAATCGCCGCCTATACCGGCCTTCATCGCGCGGCGCACGAAGGCAACGTGAATGAGATTGTTCGCCTGATCGCCGAAGGCGCCGACATCAATGCGCGCGACCGCCGCCGCCGCACTCCGTCCATCGTCGCCGCCTTCGCCTCCAACGACGCCGCGCTCCGCGCCCTTGCCGAAGCAGGTGCCGACATGAATGCGCAGGACGCCCAGGGTTACGGTGTCGTCACCATAGCCGCAGTGGCGAACGATCCCGACCTGATGTCGCTTGCGTTGAGTTACGGCAACCGCCCCGACCTGATCCACACGAACTGGAACGGCACGGCGCTGATCGCCGCCTCAGAACTCGGCAACCACGAGGTGGTGCGCCGCCTGATCGCGGCTGGCTCACCGCTTGACCATGTCAACAATCTCGGCTGGAACGCCCTGATCGAGGCGGTCGTTCTCGGCAATGGCGGCCCAGACCACCAGAAAACCGTTCGTTACCTGATCGAGGCGGGTGCGGATGCCAGCATCGCCGACCGCGACGGGGTCACGCCGCTCGAACATGCCAAGGCGCGCGGATTCACCGAGATCACGAACCTCATTGAGGCGGCCGACTGATGCCAGCCACCGGCAAGTTCAGCAGCTTCAGAGTTCTTTCGGCACCGCGTTGGCCATGTCAGGCCGTGCGGCCGCGCTCGATCCTGACAAATTCGCGTACCCGCGCCGCCTCGTTGCGGTCCACCGGCCGCTCGTAAAGCGCCTTCGACGCTGGATGGGTTCCGCTTTCGCCCTGCCCCTTCTCGACTTCGACATAGTGCTTCATGCGGCCACCTTCCGGTGATTTCCGACGGTCGACTACGTGCCGGGTCATGCTCTCCTCCTCGGTTCGTCTCGTCGCATCCCGCTGGGGAATGCCCGAAGGATGGGGCCGAATCGTCGCGATTGCCACCCTTTTCACCGCCGGCGCATCAATTCCGGCGGCCCGCCGCCAGTCGTGCCGCGGCCCAACGCGCGGCTTCGGCCACAACCGGATCGGGGTCGTCACGCAGGCCCTCAGCGACCGGCTTCAGGCGGTACAGACCCGAATTTCCGATCGCGTAGAGAACATTGCGCACGAATCGTTCCCGCCCGATCCGCTTGATCGGGCTGCCGGAAAACCGCGCCCGGAATGCCGCGTCGTCGAGTCCAGACAGTTCCTCAAGTGCCGGCGCGCCAACCCGTGCGTCATAGCCCGCCTCCCGTGCGGCCACCGCGAACTTGTTCCACGGGCAGACGGCAAGGCAGTCGTCGCAGCCATATATCCGGTTGCCGAGAAGCGGGCGCAGTTCCTCATCTACCGGTCCCTTGTGCTCGATCGTCAGGTAGGAAATGCAGCGCCGCGCATCGAGCTGATAGGGCGCCGGAAACGCCTTGGTCGGACAGATATCGAGACACGCCCGGCACGACCCGCAATGATCCGTCTCCGCCGCATCCTTCGGCAGGTCGAGTGTGGTGAAGATCGCGCCGAGAAAGAACCAGCTGCCAAGCTCCCGACCCACCAGATTCGTATGCTTGCCCTGCCAGCCGATCCCCGCGGCCTGCCCCAGCGGTTTCTCCATCACCGGCGCGGTATCGACGAAAACCTTGATTTCCGCGGGAACAGAGCCTTTTCTTGCCTCGTCGATCAGCCAGCGCCCGACCCGCTTGAGCCGCTTCTTCACAAGGTCATGGTAGTCGCGCCCCTGCGCGTAGCACGACACCGCCGCACGGTCCGGTTGCTCCAGCACCTCAAGCGGATCGCCCTCGGGCGTATAGACCTCCGCCAGCATGATGACCGAACGTGCTTCGGGCCAGAGTGCCGCCGGATCGCCGCGCCAGCCCATCCGCTCCGCCATCCAGGACATCTGCCCGTGCCGCCCGGCTTCGACAAACCCCGCAAGTCGCGCCGCCGCTTCGGGGATCGCCGACGGCGCGCAGATGCCGCAGGCTGAGAACCCTTCTGCCGCCGCGCGTTCCCGGAGGCGCAGCGTCAGGTCGGCGACGGTCACGACACCCACCACTTTCTGTCCCAAAATACTTCACGGGGGCCCGGGGGTGTGAAACCCCCGGTCATCCGGCCCGCCTCAGAAGTCGAGATCGGCATAATGCGCGGGTGGCGGGAAACCCGGCACCTGATCGGCCAGAAGCGAGCGGAACGAGGGCCGCGACTTGATCTTGGCGTACCAGTCCTTGACGTTCTGGCTGCGGTTCCAGTCCACATCAGAGATATAGTCGAGCGACGACAGATGCGCCGCCGCGGCGAAATCGGCCAAAGTCATCTCGTTGCCGGCCAGCCAGCGGCGGGTATCCAGAAGCCAATGCATGTAGTCGATGTGATACTTGATCCGGTTCGCGCCGGACTTGACGTTCTTCGATTCCGGATACTGGCCCATGACCTTCTTGTTGACCCGCTCATAGAGCAGTTTCGACGTGACCTCGTCATGGAACTTGTCGTCGAACCAGGCGCAGAGACGGCGCACCTCGTAGCGCGCGTCGGGGTCCTTCGGGATCAGCCGCGGTTCCGGAATCGTCTCGTCGAGATATTCGCAGATCGCCTGGCTTTCCGACATTACCTTGCCGTCAAGCCGGATCACCGGGATCTTGCCGGCGGGATTGCGTCGCAGGAAATCCGGCCCCTGTTCCCAGTAGCGTTCCTCGACCAGTTCCACCTCGACCTTCTTTTCCGCGAGCGTCAGCCGCACCTTGCGGCAGAAGGGCGAGAGGGGGACATGGTAAAGACGGGTCATGAGCGGCCGTTTGCGAAAGGATCACCGCCCCTGATACCGGCGCGGGGCGCGTCGTTCAATCCTCGAAGCAGGTCGAGCGTCCGTCAGCGCGGATCGTCGCCGCACCTTCGGCGATGGCGCGTGCCCGGGCGCGAAGGAAGCCAGTCGGCCGCGCCGGGTTGCGACCCTTCGGATCGGGCAGCGCCGCCGCGATCAGCGCCGCCTGCGCCGCGCTGAGATCGGCGGCGGAGCGGCCGAAATACCGTTGCGCCGCGGCCTCGGCGCCGAAAGCGCCCTTTCCCGTCTCAGCCACGTTCAGATAGACCTCGACGATGCGCCGCTTGGTCCAGACCAGCTCCACCACCGGGGTCATCACCGCCTCCAGCGCCTTGCGCGGCCAGCTCCGCCCCTGCCAGAGGAAGACGTTCTTCACGACCTGCTGGCTGAGCGTCGAGGCCCCGCGCCCGGCGCCTTCGTCCAGCGCCGCGCGGATCGCGCGCATGTCGAATCCCCAGTGCAGACAGAAATTTGCGTCCTCAGCGGCCACGACGGCGCGCGCCATTGCCGGTGCCATGTCCTCAAGCGGCACCCAGTCTCGCTCGACGCCGCCTTGACGCCAGCTTTCGGCGATCATGTAGGGCGTCATCACCGGGGGCACGACCGCGAAGAGGAGGACGAGGAAGAGGAACGCCGCAGCTATCGCGATAACACCGCGCCGGACAAGCCTGAGGACACGCCGCAAGGTCCAGCCGGACCGTGCCGCCGCCGGTTTCTTCCGTGTCCGCGATGTCGGTTTTCTGCTCGTTGCCATTGGCCGAGAAGAACCATGCGGGGGGGCCTGCGGTCAAGGCTTTCAGCCTATGCCAGGCCCCGGCTCAGGCCGCCAGCAGCCGCGCCTCGCGCCCCGTAATGACGCGCCGTGCTGGAAGCAGCCGGCTGATCGCCGCGCGGCTTTCGATCTCGGGGAACACAGCTGCGATCTCGGCGCGCAGGGCCGATTCGCCATCCAGCATCCAGCTTCCGGGGTGGAAGCTCTCACTCGGTGCGCCTTCGGCGAAGACGATCTCGTGCATATCGAACAGCAGGTGCACATAGGTCACCCGCTCCATCGGGGCGATGGCAACGCCCGGCCAGTGCAGCAGGTGCTTTGCGGCGACCAACACCTCCGCTTCGCCCAGCCACAGATCGGCGCGCCAGCCACGGATCAGCATCCGGTGCTGCGGTGACACCAGAAGCGGCCGGTCGTTGCCGACGACACCCGCCTCGAACCGGATCGGCGCGAACGGGCCGGTTGCTGCCACCTCGCGCTGGCCGATCCAGCGGACCGGCTGCGGCCCGTGGTCGAGTGTCTCGACCAGATCGCCAACGCCCAATGTCTCGATCGCCACCGGCCCGTCCGGCGTGCCGATCAGGCTACCGAGCGTGAAACAGGGCGGATTGAGCGTCGTAACGGTCACAGACACGTTGGCGGAGCCGGTCGACACCGTGTTGACGAAGATCGCCGGATCGAGGTTGATTCCGTTCGTGGGCGAGAAGTAGCGACGCCCGTCCGCAAGATAGAACGTGGCGCCCGAGATGTTCTGGGTCACGCCATTCATCGTGACCCGGATTGTGTCGAAATAGATCGCGGTGATATCGCTGCCGTCGATCCGGTCGCCATTCGTGGCGGTCGTTCCCGCGCTCGACAGCGTGTTGATGCTGCCCGAACCGGCGACGTTGCTGACCTGTAGATATTGTTGCTGTAGAACCGTCCCGGCCGGAGGCGGGCTGAACGGATCTATCTGATAAAACTGTTCCGAAAATACTGGCATCTTTCACCACCTAAGAAGGAACCGGGGGCACTTGGGCACGAAACCGCCGGCCATGATACAGAATTTTCAGGCCTGACAATAGCGAAGTTGCGGTGAGAAGAAGGCGGAGGCGATCGCCGCCTCCGCTTCAGTCATTCCGCCGGCACCGCCTCGGAGTCCGCGCTGAGCGGGTGGGCGAGGTGCGGCAACATCTCCTTCGGGCAGATCTGGATGAAGTTCGCCCGTTCGCTTGCCCAGTGCTGCAGGATACCCTTCGCCCTGAGGCTTCCGGTTTCCGCTGCATGCCGCTCGACCAGGCCTTTCAGCTCGGCTTCCCAGTGTGGATGCGTGACCGCGCAGGTAACGAGAGTTTCGAGGTTCATCAATTCCTCGGCCGTGCCGTCCGGATCATAGACATAGGCCATGCCGCCGGTCATGCCCGCGCCGAAGTTCGCGCCTATCCGGCCGAGAATGACGGCGACACCGCCTGTCATGTATTCGCAACCGTTCGAGCCGCATCCCTCGATCACCACCTTCGCGCCCGAGTTTCGGACCGCGAAGCGTTCGCCCGCGCGGCCAGCGGCGAAAAGATAGCCGTCGGTTGCACCGTAAAGCACGGTATTGCCGATGATCGTGTTCTCCGACGCTTCCAGGGGCGAGACCATCGGCGGACGCACGACGATCATGCCGCCGGAGAGCCCCTTGCCGACATAGTCGTTGGCATCGCCCGACACTTCCAGCTTCAGCCCCGGCGCCGCGAAGGCGCCAAGCGACTGGCCGCAGGAACCGGTCAGCTTCACCGTCAGGTGGTCGGGCTGCAGTGCATTGCGCATTCCGAAGTTCTTCACGATCAGGCTCGACGCCCGCGTCCCGATGGTCCGAAGCGTGTTGCGGACCGCGTAGGACAGCTGCATCTTCTCGCCGTCCTCGAAGAACCGGGCACCATCGCGGATGATTTCGGCATCCAGCGTATCTGGCACCACGTTGCGCGGCTTGGAGCGGTCGTAGACGATCTTGTCCGCCCCATCGACGGTGATCAGAAGCGGGTTGAGGTCGAGGTCGTCCAGATGGGCCGATCCTCGGCTGACCTGGCTCAGCAAGTCGGCGCGCCCGATTACCTCGTCGAGGCTCCGCGCCCCGATCTGGCTCAGGATCTCCCGCACTTCCTGGGCGTAGAAGGTGATCAGGTTCACCACCTTGTCAGCCGATCCGGTGAACTTCTTGCGCAACTCCTCGTTCTGGGTGCAGACGCCGACCGGGCAGGTGTTCGACTGACACTGGCGCACCATGATGCAGCCCATCGCAATAAGCGCGGCGGTGCCGATGCCGTATTCCTCGGCCCCCATCATCGCGGCGATGACGATGTCGCGGCCGGTCCGCAACCCGCCATCGGTGCGAAGCGTGATCCGCTCGCGCAGCTTGTTCATCGCCAGAACCTGATGCGCCTCGGTCAGGCCCATCTCCCACGGCAGGCCGGCATATTTGATGGACGTCGCCGGGGACGCCCCCGTGCCGCCGTTGTGGCCCGAGATCAGGATCACGTCCGCCTTGGCCTTGGCCACGCCCGCCGCAATCGTTCCGACGCCTGACGAGGACACCAGCTTCACCGTCACCTTGGCGCGCGGGTTGATCTGTTTCAGGTCATAGATCAGTTGCGCCAGGTCCTCGATGGAATAGATGTCATGGTGCGGCGGCGGCGAAATCAGCGTCACGCCGGGCGTCGAATGGCGCAGACGCGCGATGAGCTTCGTCACCTTCATGCCGGGCAACTGGCCGCCCTCGCCGGGCTTCGCGCCCTGCGCCACCTTGATCTCCAGCTCCTCGCAGGCGTTGAGGTATTCCGCCGTCACACCGAACCGGCCCGACGCGACCTGCTTGATCTTGGCCGACGGGTTATCGCCGTTCGGTTCCGGCAGGAAATGCGCCGGGTCCTCGCCGCCCTCGCCACTGTCGGACTTCGCCCCGATCCGGTTCATCGCCACGTTCAGCGTCTTGTGCGCCTCGGGCGACAGCGCCCCCAGCGACATGCCCGGCGTCACGAACCGCTTTCGGATCGAGGTGATCGATTCGACCTCTTCGATGGGCACCGGACGGCCCAGGGGCTTGATGTCCAGAAGATCGCGCAGGTGGATCGGCGGGTTGGCCCGCATCGCGGCGGAATATTGCTTCCACAGGTCATAGGACGCCCGGTCGCAGGCCGATTGCAGCATGTGCATCGTCTGCGCTTCCCAGGCATGTTTCTCGCCCGAACGGCGCGCCTTGTAGAAACCGCCGATGGGCAGGACGTCCGATCCGCCTTTCCAACCCTTGCCGTGAATTTCCTCCAGCTTGTGCTGGATGCCGCTGACGCCGATGCCGGAAATCCGCGAATGCATGCCGGGGAAGTATTCGGCGACCATCGCGCGGGAAAGGCCGACGGCCTCGAAATTCAGGCCGCCGCGATAGGAGGAAATCACCGAGATTCCCATCTTCGACATGATCTTCAGAAGGCCGGCGTCGATGGCATCGCGGTAACGGCGCATGGCGTCGACAAGCGACCCTTCGATCAGGCCGCGGCGAATGCGGTCGGCGATCGAATCCTGCGCCAGATAGGCGTTTACGGTTGTCGCCCCGCAGCCGATCAGAACGGCGAAGTAATGCGGGTCGATGCATTCGGCTGAGCGCACGTTGACCGAACAGAAGGTGCGCAGACCCTTGCGCGTCAGCCAGCTATGGACCGCGCTTGTCGCAAGGATCATCGGCATCGCCACCTTGCCTTCGCCCTGATGCTGGTCGGTCAGCACGATATGGCCGGCGCCGGACCGCACGGCGTCCTCCGCCTCGGCCCGGATCCGTTCCAGCCCGAGCCGGAGCGCGTCATGCTCGCCGCCGGCCGGGAAGGTGCAGTCGATATGGGCGACGTTGTCGCCGAACTGGCGCACCATCTCGGCGAATTCGGCGTTGGCCACGAACGGGCTTTCAAGAACGAGGATCTCGGTTTGCGACGAATCCTCGTCGAGCACGTTCTTGAGGTTGCCGAAGCGGGTCTTGAGGCTCATCACCCGGCTTTCGCGAAGCGAGTCGATGGGCGGGTTGGTGACCTGGCTGAAATTTTGCCGGAAGAAGTGCGACAAGGGTCTGTACCGCCCGGAAAGCACCGCCGCGGGCGTGTCATCACCCATCGAGGCGATCATCTCTTTGCCGTCCTCCGCCATCGGCGCGAGGACCTGCTCAAGCTCTTCCAGCGAATAGCCCGCCGCGATCTGACGCTTGCGCAGTTCCGCGCCCTCGAACAGTGCGCTTTCCGGCACGTCATGCATCATCGCGTTGAGGTCGGTGACCTTCTCGATCCAGTCGGCATAGGGCTGCGCCGCGGCCAGCCGGTCCTTGATCTCGGAATCGTGGTAGAGCTTGCCCTCTTTCATGTCGACGCCGATCATCTGACCGGGGCCAAGCGCGCCCTTCTCGCGCACGACGCCCTCGTCGACCGGCACCATCCCGGCCTCCGATCCGGCGATCAGCATCCCGTCGCCCGTGACGACATAGCGCAGCGGGCGCAGCCCGTTCCGGTCCAGCCCGCCGCAGACCCAGCGTCCGTCGGTCATGGCAAGTGCCGCAGGCCCGTCCCACGGCTCCATCACCGCGTTGCAATAGGCGTACATGTCCTGCCATGCCTGAGGCATCTCGATCGCTGTCTTCGACCAGGCTTCCGGGACCAGCATGGTCTTGGCCATTGGCGCAGAGCGGCCCGCGCGGACCAGCACCTCGAACACCGCGTCGAGCGCGGCGGAATCCGACGATCCCTGCGCCACGATCGGCTTGATGTCGCCCGCCTGCTCGCCGAACGTGGTAGAGGCCATGCGGATCTCATGGCTCTTCATCCAGTTCAGGTTACCCTTCAGCGTGTTGATCTCGCCGTTATGGGCAAGCATGCGGAACGGCTGCGCCAGCCACCATTGCGGGAAGGTGTTCGTGGAATAGCGCTGGTGATAGATCGCAAAGGCGCTTTCGAACCGCTCGTCCTTCAGGTCCGGATAGAATTCCGCCACCTGCTCGGCCAGCATCATCCCCTTGTAGATGATCGACCGGCACGACAGCGTGCAGAGATACATGCCCGTGATCCCTGCCGCCGAAGCGGCCTTCTCGATCCGCCGCCGGATAACGTAAAGCTCACGCTCGAACGTTTCCTCGTCGACGCCCTTGGAGTTCTTGATCAGGATCTGCTCGATCTCGGGCCGGGTCGCGTTGGCCTTCTCGCCCAGAACGTCGGTGTTCACCGGAACGTGGCGCCAACCGTAGATGTAGTAGCCCATGCGGAGGACTTCCGTCTCCACGATGGTCCGGCAGGTTTCCTGCGCGCCGAAATCCGTGCGCGGCAGGAAGACCTGGCCGACCGCGATCAGCGCCTTGGCGTCGGGTTCGTGCCCGGTGCGGCGGATCTGGTCGTAGAAGAACTTGACCGGGATCTGCACGTGGATGCCCGCACCGTCGCCGGTCTTGCCATCGGCATCGACCGCGCCCCGGTGCCAGACCGCCTTGAGCGCGTCGATCCCGTTTTCCACGACCTTGCGGCTGGCCTTGCCATTGATCGAGACGACAAGCCCCACGCCGCAGGAAGAATGCTCATCTTCGGTGCGATAGAGACTGTTTTCCCCCATCCACTGACGCTTGGCTTCCTCCGCCACGACCCAGTCTGCATCAAAGCGCGTCATTGGTTCTCTCCTTCTGCGCTCACCCCGATCGAGGCAAGAAATTCTGCTTCCGTCATCCGCAGGTGATCGCCGGCATAGGCAAAGCCGCCAGGCTTGCGATCGACATAGATTTCCTTGGTCAACGGAAAGCCGGTATCGTCGAACAGCCCCGCCGAGACTGCGTGAAAGTCCGCCTTCGGGTCGCTCAGCCGATACCAGAGCGGCGATCCGCACTCCGCGCAGCTCGCCCTTTCCGCCCAGTCAGAGGATTTGAACACCCGAACCGGCCCCTCGGCCTTCAGCGTGCCGGGCGTGGCGTCGATCTCAAGAAAGGCGCTGCCGGTCCAGCGGCGGCACATGCCACAGTGGCAGGCGTGAATCTCGGGCTTCGCGGGCACCATCGTGACGGTGATCGCGCCACACATGCAACGGCCTGTCAGCGGGGCGGTCATGGCCTGAACCCTCCTTCGGGCAGAACGGCTTCGGTCATCGTCATCTCGCAGTCATAGACCGGTTCGGCGGCACGGAAGCCCTTGTCGCCGGGAAAGGCGAACTCCATCGGCGTGTCGATCAGGTCGGTCCGCGCGCCGCCAGCATCCTCGAATGTCTCGCGGTCGGCGAAGAAGATGCGCCAGTCGCGGTGGACAAGCTGCCGCCCGCTGCGGCGCCAGAGGACCGCGCCCGCGCCATCATGCGCCGTCAGGTCGAACCGTGTGCGCTCCAGCGTCACGCCGTCGATCACGACCGTCTCGCCGGTCAGCTCGTCATGGCCGGAATAGCGTCGCACCACGCCGTTGTCGTTCTCGGTGCGGAAATCGTAGTCGTCCCGCCCCGTGGTCAGAAGCGTCGTGAAAGAGGCCGGATCGGCTTCGGAGATCAGCTTATCCTGTTCGCCGGTGACAAGGTCGTAGCTTTCCAGCCACCGCGTCTCGTCGTCGACGCGGTTCATGTAGAACGGCCCTTCGCCGTCAAGGTAGACCGCCCACTGGTCGCCCGGCGCGTCACCCTCGCAACGGTAGTGCTGCGACACCTGGCAGTCGCGCATCTGCACGGTCGCATAGATCTCGCAGCCTTCCGGTGCGGCAAAGCGCCCGCCCGCATGGGCGGGTAGGGCGGACAGGAGCGCCAGAGCGCAAAGACCGGATATTCCGCCAAGCTGTGCCACGTTCAGACTTCCTTCATTCTCCGGGTCAGCGGCGCTGACCTTTGATCGCGTTCGGGGTCGGACCCATCCCGAATTTGTAGGGACGGGAATCCTACGACTATCCTACGCCTTTCCGACCCGGCGGAATCTCCGCCGGGCGCCCTTCCTGTCACTCGGCCGCGACCGCCTGCGTCGCGGCCAGATAATCGAGAACGCTGTCCGCCGCCTCGCGCCCGTCGCGGATCGCCCAGACCACGAGGCTCGCGCCCCGCACGATGTCGCCCACCGCATAGACGCCCGGAAGGCTCGTGGCATGCGTGCCGAAATTGGCCTTGATCGTGCCCCAGCGGGTCACTTCCAGCCCCTCGGTGCCCCAAAGCGCGGGCAGGTCCTCGGGCTCGAAGCCGAGAGCCTTGATCACCAGATCGGCCTCTTCGACGTAATCCGCGCCTTCGATCACCTCGGGAGCCTGACGGCCCGTCGCATCCGGCGCGCCAAGGCGCATGCGTTCGACCAGAACGCCCTCGACGGCGTCGCCCGCCGTGAAGCCCTTGGGCGCGGTCAGCCAGACGAAGTCGACGCCCTCTTCCTCGGCATTCGCGACCTCGCGTTGCGATCCCGGCATGTTCGCCCGGTCGCGGCGGTAGAGACACTTGACCGATTGCGCGCCCTGCCGGATCGCGGTCCTGACGCAGTCCATCGCGGTGTCGCCGCCGCCGATGACAACGACGCGCTTGCCTGAGGCGTCCAGTTCCCCGCTGTCGAATTCGGCGACTTCATCGCCAAAGCTCTTGCGGTTCGACGCGGTCAGATAGTCGATCGCCCGCACGATGCCGGATGCGTTCGCGTTCGGGCCGCCGAGATCGCGGCTCTTGTATACACCGGTCGCGATGATGGTCGCGTCATGCTTGCCGCGGATCGCGTCGAAGGTGATGTCCTCGCCGACATTGCAGTTCAGGACGAACTGCACGCCGCCATGCTCAAGCTGCTTCACGCGCTGCATGACCACGTCCTTCTCCAGCTTGAAGCCGGGAATGCCGTAGGTCAGAAGCCCGCCCGCGCGGTCATAGCGGTCATAGACGGTCACCTGCACGCCCTGCCGGCGCAGCGCCTCTGCCGCGGCGAGGCCGCCGGGGCCGGCGCCGATGATGGCCACGCTCTCGGTCCGCTCCTCGCGCGGCTTCACGGGCTTTACCCAGCCCATGTCCCAGGCCGTGTCGGTCAGGTATTTCTCGATCGAACCGATGGTGACGGTGCCGTGGCCCGACTGCTCGATGACGCAGTTGCCCTCGCAAAGCCGGTCCTGCGGGCAGATGCGGCCGCAGATCTCCGGGAAGGTGTTCGTCGCCTGGCTAAGCTCATAGGCCTCCTGCAACCGCCCTTCGGCGGTCAGGCGCAGCCAGTCGGGGATATTGTTGTGCAGCGGGCAATGCGACTGGCAGTAGGGCACGCCGCACTGGCTGCAGCGCCCGGCCTGCTCGGCCGCCTTGGTCTCGGCGTACTCGCGGTAGATCTCGTTGAAATCCTGCGCCCGCACACTGGCCTGACGCTTCTCCGGCATCTCTTTCGCGACGGACACGAATTGAAGCATTCGGTTCTGGGCCATGGTCATTCCTTCGGCGGGACTGCAAGGTGCGCATTGCTACCGCTACACCGAAAGAAATAAAAGTCAGAAATACTGACCTAAATTGCAGATTTTTTGCCAGGGATAGCGGAACGACGCGGCGCTGCAGCAAAAGCAGGTCAAAAAATATGACCTAATTGTCAGAATCCCATGCCAAGGGCGACCAGAGCGGCTGTTCCGACGATGATTCGCCACCATCCGAACAGCGCATATCCATGCCGGCTGACATAGCCGAGCAGCCAGCGTACGACGAGAACGGCCATGATGAAGGCTGCGGCGAAGCCGATGGCGATCTCTCCCAGCGCGCTCCAGTCAAGCACGTCGCGGTTCTTGTAGAGGTCGTAGGCAAACGCCCCCGCCATGGTCGGCATCGACAGGAAGAACGAAAACTCGGCCGCCGAACGCTTGTCAGCGCCAAGAGCCAGCGCGCCCACGATCGTCGCGCCGGACCGCGATACGCCGGGGATCATGGCAAGGCATTGGATAATGCCGATGCCCAGCGCCATCCCCATCGGAAATCGATCTGCATCGTGATGGCGCGGCGTCAGGGGCAGGCGGTCAACCACCAGCAGGACGATACCGCCCAGAATCAGCATTGACGCGATCAGGCGCGGGCTTTCGAAAAGAACGGTCTTGATGATGTCATGCGCCAGAACGCCGACGACGACCGCCGGCAGGAATGCGACCAGGACGGACCCGGCAAAGCGCCGCGCCTGCGGGTCGTGCGGAAGGCCCGCTACGGTTTTCGCGATCTTGGCAAAGTAGACACCGATTATGGCCAGTACCGCGCCAAGCTGGATTACGACCTCAAAAGTCTTCCCGGCGCTTTCGAAGCCGATGAAGTGACCCGCAAGCAGGATATGCCCTGTCGAGGAAACCGGGATGAATTCGGTCAACCCCTCCAGTAGCCCGAGAAACAGGGCGCTGAGTGTCGTGTCGCTCATATCGGGGGCTTTCTCGCTTCCGGCCGGAGTCAGCGGCGACCCTAGTGAAAGCGTATTGTCGTGACAAGCGGGGCCTAGCCGGCGCTTGCCGTCGCCGTCCGGTCAATGCCGAACGCGGTCAGGTCCAGCGTTCCGCCGGTGATCCGGTCAAGTTCGCGGTTGCTGGCGTCGAACCGGCCGGCAAAGGTCGCGGCCACATGGTCGGACACAGGCCGAAAGTGCCGGAACAGTGTCGAAAACGGTGGTTTCCGCATCATGAAGCCGACGGCGTGGTAAAGCCCATAGGGCGTCGTGCCAAGCCGGATGAGTGGCGCGGGCGTCAGCACGCTGCGCTGAAGCTTGTTGATCCGCCTGAGGATGGGAACGGCATATTCCGGATAACTCGGCGCATAGGCAGAACGGTGCGTGGGCAGAACGCCATCGAACATGTCATTGCCCGCGAACCGCGCCAGCCCCCACGTTGCGCCGTCCATGTCCTGCGCGATGCTTTCCTGCGTGACGACATGCACGTTCTCTGCGCCGAACAGTTCCTGATACAGCCCAACAAGGCGGTGATACTCGAAATGCTCGGCCCGGAAACCGTGGAACCCCAGTTCCGGATCGCCGGCGAAGAACACTTCGGGCCGGATGGTGCCGCCCCGCATGAGATACTGCATGTAAACAGAGGTCAGAATCCGCATCTGCGCCCGGATGGAGATCAGAATGCGGGCGTCTGGCGCAATCTCGCGCAGACGCCGCGCGTAGACATCGCTGCCGATGCCGCCGAAGAACGGGTGCCCGGACAGGATCTCCGACGATATGACGGGCACCAGACCCTCGGGCACAGCCTTGAGGCCGCGCGCGATCACGTCCCTGATCGGCACCGGGTCGAACAGCAATCCGTGCGGCCGCACGATATGGTCCCAGACCTCGGGATGGCGCGCGATCTGCGTATATCCGTGATCGGGTACGAACAGGCGTTGCTGCATCCAAGACGTCGCCGTCTTGTGATAACCGATATGCAGCAAAAGCCGCTTGCTCATGAGAAAACCCCTCCCGGCACCGCAATCATACTCACCCGCCCCCAACTCTCACGCTGGCGCGGCAAAGGTCAAACTAAAGCATCATGCGCCGGGAATTTCAGAACAATGGTGCCAGCGGCGGAAACGATCCATGCCGGACGGACAATCCGGTAGCGATCAGCTGCTTCGGCGCAAGTTGCGGGCCGAGTCCTTGATCGCGTCATACTGCCCGGCGGGGCGGAAGCGCCACAGGTAGTCGGGCAGAATTGCACCCGCCGGCGTCGCCGCAATACCAAGGTCGGAAAGGCCCTGGGCACCGTCAGCCACGACGTTGTCATGGCGGAGCATCCGGACCTGATCACGGGTGAGAATCCGGTTGGCCACAAGCCCCCCGGTCAGGAACGAACCCGCATCGAGGAGCCAGGCGATCATGCGCGCCTTCCAGAAAGGCATGTTGACGACCAGTCGCCGGCGATGAATGACGGCAAGCATCTGATCCACGAAATCGCGCAGCGTGCCGACTTCCGGCCCGCCAAGTTCGTAGGTGCCCCGGGCCTCGCCCTGAATGCCGAGAACGGCCGCCTGTGCCACGTCGTCCACATAGACCGGCTGGAACTTCGTCGAAGCACCGACCAGCGGAAGGATCGGCCCAAGCCGTGCCATCGAAGCGAAGCGGTTGAAGAACCCGTCATCCGGCCCGAACATTACCGATGGACGCAGGATCAGCGCGCCGGGGAACGCGGCCTTCACCGCTGCTTCGCCCTCAGCCTTGGTGCGCGCATAGTCGCTGTCGCTTTCAGTATCCGCGCCGATGGCCGAGATGTGGACCAGCGTTGCAACGCCGGTTTCGGCCGCAAGGCGTGCGATACGTTCCGCGCCCTCTGCCTGAACGGCATCGAAGTTGTTCTTGCCGCGCTTGTCGAACGTGCCGACGCAGTTGACCACAGCATCGGCCCCGGCCATCGCGGCCAGAACCGAATGTTCGTTGCGGATATTGCACAGGACCGGCTCAACCTGACCGACGGCGCCGTAGGGCTTGACGAACAGCGCCTCGTTCGGGCGGCGAACGGCGACGCGCACGCGCCAGCCCTCCTTTGCCATGCGTCGGGCGATATGGCGTCCGACGAACCCCGAGCCGCCATAGATGGTGACGAGCTTTGACATGACGGTGCCTCCGGCAATCCCCAATCTGCTGGCCCCTGATTAGCGTCTCAACCCACGCCGAACAAGGCGCGAATGATCGCAGACAGGAATCGCCCGGACCCCGTTGACACCGCCCATCGCCGCCTATACATCGCGCCAGACGACACCGGCCCAGGTGGCGGAATTGGTAGACGCGCACGGTTCAGGTCCGTGTGCCGCAAGGCGTGGAGGTTCGAGTCCTCTCCTGGGCACCATCAACAAGTCCGAAAACCCTTGGAGATTTTTCCGAGGGTTTTTTTGTTCTCAAAGCCCGACTGGGCAGCGGCGAACCTATGCCGGAACGGATGCTTCTTCCGTCACTTCCTTGGCGCCTGTCATGAAGGCCACCGCGTCTGACATCGTGTAGTCCTTGGGGTTGATGACGCATAGCCGGCGGCCGAGCCGGTGAATGTGGATGCGGTCAGCCACCTCGAAAACATGCGGCATATTGTGGCTGATCAGTACGATCGGCAGGCCACGCGCCTTAACGTCGAGGATGAGTTCCAGCACACGGCGGCTTTCCTTGACCCCGAGCGCCGCCGTCGGTTCGTCCATGATGACGACCTTCGAGCCGAAGGCAGCCGCCCGGGCCACGGCTACACCCTGACGTTGACCGCCTGAGAGCGTTTCCACCGCCTGACCGATGTTCTGGATCGTCATGAGGCCAAGCTCGGTCAGCTTCTCCCGCGCGCGGCGCTCCATCTCGGCGCGGTCGAGTTTGCGGAACAGGCTGCCCATCAGCCCGGGTTTGCGGATCTCCCGGCCGAGGAACATGTTGTCGGCGATGGACAGCGCCGGCGAGAGGGCAAGGTTCTGGTATACCGTCTCGATCCCGGCCTCGCGCGCGTCAAGCGGAGAGGAGAAGTTCGCCGCGCGGCCGTCGAGCGTGATCTCCCCCTCATCCGGCTGTACCGCACCCGAAAGCGCCTTTATCAGGGTCGATTTACCGGCACCGTTGTCGCCGATCACGGCAAGGATTTCGCCCGGATAGAGATCGAAATCGCAGTGATCGAGCGCGGTGACGCGACCGTAGCGCTTGACGAGATTGCGGGCTTTCAGGATCGGTTCCATCAGGCGGCCACCTTTCTGATCCACTGGTCCACCGCCACCGCGCCGATGATCAGCAGGCCGATGAGGAGATAGGTCCATTGCGGGTCGGTGCCGAGCATCTTCAACCCCAGGGAGAAGACCCCGACGATAAGGGCACCGAACATCATCCCGAGGATCGAACCACGGCCACCGAACAGGGAGATGCCGCCAATCACGACTGCGGTTATGGATTCGATATTTGCGAATTGCCCTGCGGTCGGAGAGACTGAGCCGAGCCGACCAATCAGCACCCAACCAGCGAGTGCGCAGATGAGGCCGGACAGAGTGTACACGGTTACGAGTATGCGCCTGACCTGCACCCCGGAGAGTTCCGCCGCGTCTGGATCGTCGCCCACTGCGTAGACATGGCGACCCCAGGCGGTGTGGCGGAGAATGTAGGCCAAGCCGAGAACGAGAAGCAGCATCGCGATCACGCCGTAGGTGAATACCGCCCCGCCGATACGGACGCTTTCGCCGAAGAACTGCAGGATCGGCGCGTCATTCGCGATGTCCTGGCTCCGGATGGTCTCGTTCGCGGAATAGAGGAAGTTGGTGGCAAGAACGATCTGCCACATACCGAGCGTAACGATGAATGGCGGAAGCTTCATCCGCGCAACCAGCGTACCGTTGATGAAGCCCATGAGTGCGCCGCAGCCAAGGCCGCAGAGCACCGCGAATGCGGGTGGCAGGCCGTAGCGGAAGGTGAACTGACCCATCACGACCGAGGAAAGCACCATGATCGCGCCGACCGAAAGGTCGATGCCGGCGGTCAGGATGACAAGGCTCTGCGCCGCGCCGACGATACCGGTGATCGCAACCTGCTGAAGGATGAGGGTGAGGGTGAAGGGCGAGAAGAATTTGGACCCGAGAGCGACTGCAAACACGGCGATGGCCGTCAACAGAACGATCAGAGGGACAAGCGACGGGGTCTGGTGCAGCAGATGCTGAATCCGGTGAACCCCGGTGCGGTGCGGGGTAAATTCAGCCACCGTTTCAGGGCTGCCCTTGATCGCGCTTTCGTAGCTTTTCGTGACGCTGGCGTCGCTTGTCATTCCAGTCCCCCGGATGCAAACGGGGGCGGCGCGCACACCGCCCCCGGCCTCATACTGTCCCTTCGTTATCCTTCGAGCAACACCTGGGCCTAGCCCCAGCAGAGCTCCGTGCCCCTCGCCGTGTCGATCGACTCGACCCCTTCCGCCGGCGCGTCGGTGACGAGTGCGACGCCGGTATCGAAGAAGTCCTTGCCCTCGGTCGGCTGCGGCTTGGTCCCGTCGGCGGCCCAGGCGGCGATCGCCTCGATGCCGAGCGAGGCCATGAGCAGCGGATATTGCTGTGACGTGGCCCCGATCACACCGTCCTTGACGTTTGCGACACCGGGGCAGCCGCCGTCGACGGAGACGATCAGCACGTCTCCCTCCCGGCCGATGGCCTTCAGTGCCTCGTAGGCGCCGGCAGCGGCAGGTTCGTTGATCGTGTAGACGACATTGATGAACGGGTCCTTGGCCAACAGGCTTTCCATCGCGCGGCGGCCGCCTTCCTCATTGCCCTGCGTCACATCGTGCCCGACGACGCGCGCGTCGGTCTCATCGCCCCACTTGTTCGGGTCGCCGAGGTCGATGCCGAAGCCCTGAAGGAAGCCCTGGTCGCGCAGCACGCCGACGGTCGGCTGGCTGACATCGAGATCGAGCATGCCGATCTTGGCCTCTGCCGCCGCGTCCCCAAGTGTCGCGGCCGCCCATTTGCCGATCAGTTCGCCGGCAAGGAAGTTGTCGGTGGCGAAAGTCGCGTCGGCAGCGTCAATCGGGTCGAGCGGCGTGTCGAGCGCGATTACCAGAAGGCCCGCATCCCGCGCCTTCTGGACCGAGGGTACAATACCCTTGGTGTCGGACGGGGTCAGCAGGATGCCCTTCGCGCCGTCGGCGATGCAGGTTTCGATCGCGGAGATCTGGCTTTCGCTGTCGCCGTCGATCTTGCCGGCGTAGGATTTCAGTTCGATGCCGAGTTCGGCGGCTTTCGCCTCAGCGCCTTCCTTCATCTTGACGAAGAAGGGATTGGTGTCGGTCTTGGTGATCAGGCACGCGCTTTCGGCCGATGCGGCACCGGCCGCGCCGATGGCTGCGGCGCATATAACGGCGCTTGTAAGAAGTCTCGTCATCTCGTCCTCCCTGACGTCGATTCCGGCCCGGATAGGCTTCAGCCCCGAGCTTGAGGACGGGCCACGAATCTGCCCGCCACGAGGTTGATTTGATCCGAGTCCGTTCTGATCTGTCAATAAATAAATAAACTTGATTTATTAATCTGAGGCCCCCTAGATTTGACTTATGACGTCAGACGGTACGGCGAATAACATGGATGCCATAGCGATACGCGATCCGATGGGCGGCGCGAACCAGTCGGGGATTCGCGATCACAACGAACGGCTCGTGCTGGCGTTGATCCAGCGGCATGGCGCCTTGCCGAGCGCGGATATCGCGCGGCGCTCAAACCTTTCTGCGCAGACCGTGTCGATCATCATCCGGGCGCTTGAAAAAGACGGTCTCCTGATCCGCGGGGAACCCATCCGGGGCAAGGTCGGCAAACCGTCGGTTCCCATGGCCCTGAACCCGGAAGGGATATTTTCTCTTGGTCTCAATATTGGCCGCAAAAGTGCGGATCTGGTATTGATCGACCTGACCGGACAGATCCGGGCCCAGATCAAGGAAACCTATCCTTACCCGACGCCGGACTCGGTCTTCCGGTTCCTGGAGAACAATCTGCCGACCGTTACTGCGCCCCTGACCGGGCAGCGGCGCAGCCGTCTCGCCGGTATCGGCATCGCGGAACCTTTCGAACTCTGGAACTGGCTCGACGTCGTCAACGCCCCCAAGGAAGAGATGTTGGCCTGGCGTGACGTCGACCTTGAAGGCCGGGTCGCCGAGATGACGGGCCTTCCCGTCATCTTGCGCAACGACACGACGGCCGCATGCACGGCCGAACATGTCTTCGGCCGCGGCCGGGAATTCGCTGACTACGCGTATTTCTTCATCGGTTCCTTCATCGGTGGCGGTGTGGTGCTGAACGACACCGTCCATACCGGTCGCACAGGGAATTCTGGTGCGTTCGGGTCGATTCCGGTGACGTCGGGCGAAAGCGGGACGCGCCAACTCATCCATCATGCCTCAATCTTCCTGCTGGAACGCAAACTCGCGAGCGCAGGGTTGGACTCCGCCGCGATCTGGCAGTCCGACTGTGACTGGTCCGAATTCGGGCCCGCGCTTGACGACTGGATCAACCACACCGCGCGGCACCTCGCTATCGGTGTCGTCGCGGTATCGTCGGTCATTGATTTCGAGCGTATTCTGATCGAGGCCAACTGCCCCTCCGCTGTCCGCCGGACCATCGTGGAGCGGACGGCCGACGCGATAGCGGAACTCGACACCCAAGGCATCGCCGCGCCAATCGTGACCGAGGCAGGCGTGGGCCGGAATGCGCGCGCCATCGGTGCGGCTGCGCTGCCGATACTGGACCGCTACCTTCTTAGCCAGCCGCGCTACGCCTAGGACTCACGCGCGACGCAGGATGTAGATATCCATGATCCAGCCGTGGTGCGCCCGCGCCTCCGCCCTTGCGTCGGCGATCTTCTCCGCCGTCTCAGCCAGCGGCCCGAACAGCACGATCTCGTCCTCCATGCCGACATAGGCACCCCACCAGATCGTCACGCCTTCGGGTGCGACGGACCGGAACGAACATTCGCCGTCAAGCATCACGGCGATTGTGTCGATCCCCGCCGGCCAGCCTTCCTCACGCAGACGACGCCCGGTTGTGACGGCGAAAGGTGCGCCGATCTCGTTGATCGGGATCGCGTGGGCTGCGGTGAGTGCCTGAAGGGATGTGATGCCCGGAATGACCGTGACCTGAATCGGCAGATCACGCGCCACCCGCCCGGCGATCCGGAGTGTGCTGTCGTAAAGTGACGGATCACCCCAGACCAGCAATGCAACCCGACCCTTCGCCCCGAGTTCGGCCAGAATCGTGTCTTTCCACACCATGGCGATGGCATCGTGCCAGTCGTCCACACGGCTTTCGTAGTCGGGATTGGCGGGGTCCCGAACGGGCAGGCCGAACTCCGCCAGTTTCGTCGCCGGATTGGTCAGCACTTCATCGCAAATCGAACGGCGAAGCTCGGCGAGATCGGCCTTGCCCTCGCCCTTACACGGAATCAGGACTAAATCCGCACTATTGAGCGCCTTGACCGCCTGAAGCGTCAAATGGTCCGGATTGCCCGTCCCGATCCCGATCAGAAGAAGTTCGATCATGTTTCCCCCTGAAGGACCCGATAACAAAAGGCCCCGGGCAATACCATGCCCGGGGCCTCATGTACCTTCAAAGATGGTCAGGCCTCGTCCTGCGCCCAGAGCCGTCCGGTCAGCCAGCCGAGCGCGGCCCATGCAACGAGTCCGACACCGAGAACCCGCGCGGCGAACTCGCCTGCGACTTCCGGCGGCGCAACGCCGTAGAACCCCTCCGGATGTGGCGCCCCGATCAGATGCGGAGCGGCGAGGAGCGCGATCCCGGCAAGTGCCGTCAGCACATTCGCGCCATAGGCAAGAAGTGCGATCCCGCCGGCCGTCGCCAGAACCGTCCCGAGCCACCAGATCTGCCGCTCGGTAATGTCGGCCGCGACCGAACCGGGCAGTTCAGGGGCAAGCCCCATCGCAGGGGCGAGTTGCAGGGCGACGAAACCGGCGATGCCCCAAAGCAGACCTTCCCGTGCCGAGATGGCGCGGCCGAAATGTTCGGCAAGCGCGAAGCCCGCGACAAGGATCAGTCCGTAGCTTGCGTAGATCAGCGCCGTGAAAAGCACCGTCAGCGCGTTTCGGGTCAGGGCAGAACCTTCGTCGGCATCCCCGGCATGGTCATGTGCGGCAGTGCCGTCGCCGTGGTCATGACCAGCGACGTCGTGATCGTGCCCGGTTGCCTCAGCGGCTTCGCCGGCGCCGGTGAAGTGGACGACCGCCCCGGTTTCATAATCTTCGCCGAGGAGGATCAGTTCCTGGACGAAAGCGAAATGCAGCAGAGCTGCAAGCAGCCCCGCCGCAAAGCCGGCGATCAGCCCGCCGGCCAGCATACGTTGAATCATCGGTTTGAACCGTCTGCCCGCTTAGTGGCAGGGGAAGCC
The DNA here is from genome assembly GCA_030429495.1 of Alphaproteobacteria bacterium. Classification (GTDB taxonomy): domain Bacteria; phylum Pseudomonadota; class Alphaproteobacteria; order Rhodobacterales; family Rhodobacteraceae; genus Albidovulum. The sequence continues at coordinate 186,259 of JAUIFH010000001.1, forward strand.
GGTTGCGTGGCGCATGTCATGCGCCGCGTCATGCAGCGTCGCGGACTGCGCATGTCCGGCAAAGAACAGCATCGTGGCGCCGATCAGCGCGACGAAAACAATGGAAAGAAGCCCGGAGGACGTCTTGGCGGCGGATTGGGTCGTCACGTTCATATCAATCTCCTTGCCGTCACACCCGACGGCGTTTGTCTGCCTTCACGCACGGCCGGTCTCCTGACTCGCGGGTCGTCGCATGCCTTCCGCCTTCCCGGGGGCGAACCCCAGTGGCCGTTGGAAAGCCGCTCGCCGCTTACAGTCGCGGGGGCGGTTGAGGCTTTGGGTGCCGCGTTTGGTCCACCCTACCCCATTCCCGTTTCAGTCCGGACGCTTTGCGCCATTCGGACGCCGTACAATTCACATGTGCCAGCTTGGGCCGGTTCCGGTCAAGCGGCATTGCGTCTTGGAACCGACTGAAAACGACCTCGGCCCCGGTTTGGCACGGCTAGCCCGGAATCCGGGCCAGGGCTTTCTCACGCAACGGGCCAAGCGGGCGGGCGTCGGCAAAGTTGCCGTCCGGGGCATCCCTGTAAAGCCGCAGGAAGACGAGCAGGTAGGGGATGTCGGCCGTGGAGATGTCGCCGAAAAGATAGGCCGTCTTGTGTTCCGCGCGGAACGCCACGGTCGACGACCGGGCACAGCCCGACATGCACTCGACCTCGGCGATGACGCAGGCGAGTCCGGCATCTTCTGTCGCGCTGCGCAGGCCGTCAGCGAGGCCTTCCCGTCCGGCCGGGCACGATCGGCAGACGGTGACGGTCACATCGCTCATTCGCCCTCCGCGAGCGGCCCCAGCAGGATCAGTGCCGGTCCGTCTGCGGCCTCTGTGGCGATCAGTGCCTCCATTGTGGCCAACGTACCACGAACGAGATTTTGCGCCGGAGTAGAGACACTTTCAGCGAGAAGGGCAGACGTATCAGCGGGCAGGCCCGCTGCCTGAAGCCGCCGGGCAAGTTCGGCGAATGTCCGTTTCCCCATGAAGATGACCGTCGTGGCCGTCGGGTCGGCGAGCGCCGGAATGTTCAGATCCTCGGGCAGGGCGCCGGTCACGTCGTGGCCCGTCACGAACTGGACCCGCCGCGCGGTCAGGCGCCGCGTGAGGGGTATCCCGGCGGCTGCGGCCGCGGCCATCGCCGACGTCACGCCCGGAATGATCTCGTATCCTATTCCCGCCTCCCGGCAGGCGGTGATCTCTTCCTCTAGCCGTCCGAACAATCCGCAATCGCCGGACTTCAGCCGCACGACCCGCGCGCCGGAACGCGCATAGTCCACAAGCAGACGGCTCACATGGTCCTGCTTCGGCGAGGCGCGTCCCGCCCGCTTTCCGACACCGACCATATCCGCCCCCTCACGCGCCTTGGCCAGGATCGGACCAGAGGCGAGGTCGTCGAACAGCACGGCGTCCGCATTGGCGAGGCGATTCACGGCCTTGAGCGTCAGAAGCTCCGGATCGCCGGGACCCGAGGACACAAAACTGATGAAACCGCTCATGTGGCCTCCGCAATCAGGTGAAAGAACGTTCCCGTCGCGAGTCCCCGGCGTGATCCGGTCTCTGCAACGGCATCCCCGTTGGCGTCCACAACCCGCGCAAGCGCCAGATCGGGCTGATCGAGAATCGTCGAGTAGTGAAATTCGTGGCCTCTCAGCCGGGCTCCGGTCGCATGGCCGGGCACCGGCGCATGCAGTTCGGCGAGCCGGTAGCCAAGGTGCATCTTCCGCTTCTCGAAAGACGTGACGAGGCCGAGAATTCCGGCCATTTCATGCCAAGCGCCTTCCTTGTCGACGATCCCAGCGCCCATCGCCATGTAGCCACCGCATTCGCCGTGCACCGGGCGTGTTTGGGAAAATAGTCTCAAACCTTGCCGAAAACGCCCCGCCGAGGCCAGTCTACCACCGTGCAGTTCCGGGTAGCCGCCGGGAAGCCAGCAGCAATCCGCATCCTCGTCCGGAGCCTCGTCGTCGAGGGGGGAAAAGGGTTGGATCTCTGCCCCAGCCGCGCGCCAGCCGTCAAGAAGGTGTGGATAGACGAAAGAGAACGCGGCATCCCGCGCCAGCGCGATGCGCTGCCCGGGGGGCGTGACGCGAAGGCGGGTACCGCTGTCGATCCGCGTCGCACCCGCCGCAAGGCGGAGCGCGTCCAGATCGAGATGTTCGGCCACGAACACTGCCGCATCGGCCACGATCCTGTCCAGTTCAGGCGTCTCCTCCGCCTGGACAAGGCCAAGGTGCCGCTCCGGCATCTCGATCGTCGCGCGCCGTGGAAGTGCTCCGAAGACACGGATGCCAGCCGCCTCCATACCCGCGCGGACCAGCGCTTCGTGGCGGGGGCTTGCCACACGGTTCAGGACAACGCCGGCGATCCGAACGTCCGGCCGCAGGGTCGCGAAGCCGCGCGCGACGGCTGCGGCCGACTGCGCCTGACCCGAAACATCGAGGACAAGAACGACCGGCCAGCCTGTCAGAGCCGAGAGGTCCGCAGACGCGCCGGTCCCCGTCTCTCCGATCCGTGCCACGCCGTCGAAGAGCCCCATGGACCCTTCTGCCAACACGAGGTCGGCGCCCTCGGCCGCACCGATAAGACCGGCCAGTCGATCCGCGCCCATCGCCCAACTGTCGAGATTGACAGAGGGCCGTCCCGACGCCGCGCGATGAAAGGCCGGGTCGATGTAGTCAGGGCCGCTCTTGAACGGCTGCACCGCTAGCCCCTGCGCCCTGAATGCGCCCAAAAGCCCCAGCATCAGCGTGGTCTTGCCCGTACCCGAAGCGGGGGCGGAGATGATGAGCCCGGCAGGAATCATTGCGTGTCAGGGAACCGGGGATGGGTGCCGACAGGGCGGTAGCGGCGATCATAATCGCCTGCATAGAGCCTGCTTTCATCGAAATCCTCCGCGTCGAGCGAGCGGCCGACGAAGATCAGGGCGGTGCGCTCCATTTCAGCGCCGACCGCGGTTTCGAGCGTTGCGAGCGTTGCGCGGACAATGCGTTGGTCCGGCCAGGACGCGCGCCAGATTACGGCAACCGGGCAGTCGGCACCGTAGTGCGGCGAAAGCTCTGCAACGACCTTGTCGAGTACATGGACCGAGAGATGGATCGCCAGCATCGCACCGGTTCTGGCGAAATTCTCCAGCGTCTCGCCCGGTGGCATTGAGGTTGCCCGGCCAGAGGTGCGGGTCAGCACAACCGATTGCACCACCCCGGGCAAAGTCAGCTCCGCTCCGAGCGCGGCGGCACCTGCGGCGAAGGACGGAACGCCGGGTGTCACGTCGAACGGAATATCAAGCGCGCGCAGACGGCGAAGCTGTTCACCCATAGCGGACCAGACCGACAGGTCGCCGGAATGAAGCCGCGCGACATCATGGCCGGCCTCGTGCGCTGCCGCGATCTCGGCGATGATCTCATCCAGCGAAAGCGGCGCGGTGTTGACGATCTTCGCCCCGGGCGGGCAATGCGACAGCACCGCCTCGGGCACGAGCGAGCCGGCATAAAGGCAGACCGGGCTGGAAGCGATCAGGTCACGGCCGCGCAGCGTGAGCAGGTCTGCGGCCCCGGGTCCCGCACCGATGAAATGCACTGTCATTCGTCTCTCCCTATCGCAATGGCGGCGGTTGCCAGCCTGTCGCCCGAAACCGCCCTTGGCCCGAGAAGCCGCGCGCCGGGTCCGGCGGCGGCAAGGGCTGCTGCCTCGGCCACCGATCCCGTGCCGAACCGTTCGGCGACATGTGGCGAATGGGTCAGCGTGTCTTCCGCGTCAAGAGCGGCCAGGTCGATTCCACAAAGCCTAAGGCCGAGGAACGCGGCCAACTCCCGCGCGACTGGCGCATCGGCCTTTGCGGATGCCGTGGCAAGAAGGTCCGCGCTGCCGCCGGCCCGTTCCAGCGCGTCGCGCAAGGAAGCGAGTGTCGCCGCCTTCCGGAACCCGATCCCCGCCACCCTCATCTGACCACGCTCCATTGCACGACCGGCCGCGATGGCAACCAGCCACGCATTCGGCCCAGTGGTGCCGCCTCGGCGATCTCGACCCGCATCAACGTGCCGCCTTTCGCGGCGTGGCAGGCGGCGAGAAGCGCCTCGGATTCGATGGTCACGGCGTTGACGACCAGCCGAGTCCCTTCCGGAATGGTTGCCCAAAGAGTGTCTATTCCGCCTGAATTTGCGCCACCCCCGATGAAGACTGCGTCCGGTCGTGGCAGCGTCGCCAGCGCCAAGGGCCAGTCCGCCTCCGTTACTGTCACCCTGTGCGTCAGGCCAAATGCGGCGGCGTTTGCCGTCACGTTCGCGGCCCGGTCTGCGCGGTTTTCCAGGGCTTGGGCGGTGGCGCCGGACGCGGCGAGGCACCATTCGACTGCGATTGAGCCGGTCCCGGACCCGAGATCCCAGAGCACTTCACCGGGACGCGGTCCGAGCGCCGACAGCGTCAGCGCGCGTACGGGCCGCTTAGTCATCACTCCGTCCGAGACGAACAACGCGTCTGGCAGGCCCGAGGCCCGCGGCAGCCCGGCCTCGCCCTGCGCCTCGATCGCGACGGCGACCGGGTAGGCGGCATCGTCTATGGCGAAGTGATCGGCGGTCGCGTTCCGCACGCGTTCCGACGGTCCGCCGAGGGATTCGAGGACCGTCAGTCGGGAGGGCCCGAAACCGTGTCCTGACAGCCATGCGGCCAGCGCCGATACCGCGGCCCCGTCGCGGACCAGGCAGATGATCTGCACATCGCGGGCCAGCACCGGCACGAGACGTTCGAACGGCGCGGCGTGCAGGCCGAGGCAGATCACCGTTTCCAGCCGCCAGCCGAGCCGGGACGCGGCCAGCGAAAAGGTCGACGGCGCGGGATGAGCCACCCATTCGTCCGGTGCAAGATACGGGGCGAGAGACCCGCCGGCACCGTGCCAGAACGGATCGCCCGATGCTAGCACGACCGTCTTTCGGCCCTTTTCCGCCAGAACAGGCTCTGTCCGGAACGGGACGGGCCATTCTTTTCCACGAGAACCCGCCGCGACCAGATCAAGGTGACGCGGTCCGCCGAAGATGCTATCCGCATCGGCAAGAGCGGCGCGGCTTGCGGCGGAGAGCCCTTCCACGCCATCCTCGCCAAGACCGATGATCGTCAGCCAGGGATCAGCCATGACCCGCGTCCTTCTTCTGGGCGGAACAACCGAGGCCTCCGACCTTGCCCGCCATCTCGCGAAAAGCGGCGTCGACGCGGTTTTTTCCTACGCTGGACGCACAGAGGCGCCGGTCGCGCAGCCGTTGCCGACCCGCATCGGCGGCTTCGGCGGCGCCGAGGGGCTTGCCCACTACCTGAGGGCCGAGAGCATAACCCACGTCGTCGACGCGACGCATCCCTTCGCGGCCCAGATGAGCCGGAACGCTATCGCGGCTTGCGCAGAAACCGGCACGCCGCTTTGCGCCTATGAACGCGCGCCGTGGCAGACAGGCGACGGAGATGACTGGACCCATGTTCCTGATCTTGAGGCCGCCATCGCCGCCCTGCCCGAGGTCACGGCCCGCGTATTCCTTGCCATCGGCAAGCAGAACCTCGCGGGTTTCGCCGCGAAGCCGCAGCACCATTACCTCTTGCGCCTGGTCGACCCGCCCGAAGGTGCGCTGCCGCTGCCCGATGTTATTGCAGTGATCGCGCGCGGCCCTTTCACCGAAGCTGGCGATCGCGCGCTGCTGAAGGATCACCGCATCACCCATATCGTCGCCAAGAACTCTGGCGGCAGCGGCGCGCGGGCAAAGCTCGATGCCGCGCGCCAGCTCGGGATCCCGGTGATCCTGATCGACCGGCCGAGCCCGCCGCCCCGCCGCATTGTCCGGGACGTGGCGGATGTTATGGTGTTTCTCGCTCACCGCGCCGACCTCGGCGTATAGACGAAGCGTCCGACACGTCGGGTGTCGCGGTTGCCGAAGATGACGACGGTGCGCATATCGGCCATCTCGGGTGTCGCCTCGGCCAGGGTCACAGTGTTCAGCGCCTCCTCCGGCGTCGTCACCGCGCGGGCGAATGAAATCAGCGTCTCCGGCCCCGCCTCCTCGCGCAGGATCTCCAGCGCGCGGGCAAACTGGTGTGGGCGGCTTTTCGAGCGCGGGTTGTAGAAGGCCATCGCGAAACCAGCTTGTGCGGCAAGGCGCAATCGGTGTTCCACCAACTCCCACGGCTTGAGATTGTCCGAAAGGTTGATCGCGCAGAAATCGTGGCCCAATGGAGCGCCGAGCCGTGAGGCGGCGGCCAGCATCGCGGTGATGCCGGGCAGGATGCGTATGTCGTAGGCCCGCGCGTCGGGCCGTTCCTCCAGCGTCTCGAACAAGGCCGAGGCCATTGCGAAGACGCCGGGATCGCCGGAGGAGACGATGACGACGCGCTTGCCTTCACCCGCCATGTCGAGCGCGTGGCCGGCGCGGTCCAGCTCCACCCGGTTATCGGAGGGGTGCAGGGTCAGCCCGTCCCGCGGTGTGATGCGGGCGACGTAGGGAATGTAGCCGACAACATCGGTCGCCTCGGCCAGAGCGGCGCGCACCTCGTCGGTCACCAGCCGTTCGTCGCCCGGCCCGAGGCCGGCTACTGCGATCCAGCCGCTCATGGCCGCCGCCCCTGTCCGTGCACGACCGCGATAGAGAAATAGGGTACCTTGGCGGGGGCCTCGCAAAGCCGGTGCACCTTCTGGTCCGTCATCGTGCCGCGCTCCACCAGCCAGGCGGTGTTGAGCCGCCCCGCCGCCGCCAGGCAGCGTTTCAGCTTTTCCAGATTGCGGCCGATCTTCATCACCACCAGCGCATCGGTGTCGCGGATACGGCGGGTCAATTCGTCCTCATCCATAGTCGCGGTGACTACGGTCAGAACATCGTCTCCCCAGGTGATCGGCTCACCCGTCGCGGTCCAGCAGCCGGACATGCCGGTGATGCCGGGGATCACTTCCACCACGTTGCGCGCGCGGAGCCGCGTGTAGAGATGCATGAAGCTGCCGTAGAAGAACGGGTCCCCTTCACAAAGCACCAAAACAGTCTCTGTTTCAGCCAAAACCGCTAGTTTTTCCGCCCAGTCCTCATAGAACTCCGCCATCACCCGGTTGTATTCAGGGTCTGAGAAATGGATCTCCGTCGTCACTGGATATTCCATGGGATATTCGATGGCATCCGCGCGCAACATGCCGTTGACGATCTTGCGCGCCTGCCCCTCATAACCCGCCTTGCGAAAGTACGCGATATGGGTCGAGGAGCGCACAAGCCGGTCGGCCTTGACGCTCATCAGATCGGGGTCGCCAGGGCCGAGGCCGACGCAGATGACCTTTCCCATGTTCATTCCTTCCGGCTGGCGAGCGCGTTGACGGCAGCGACGGTAATCGCCGAGCCACCGAGGCGGCCCTTCACGATGACGGACGGCACAGGCAGGTCCTGCATCAGCGCGTCTTTCGATTCGGCCGCGCCCACGAACCCCACCGGGCAGCCGATGATCGCCGCGGGGCGCGGGCAGGCGGGGTCTTCCAGCATGTTCAGGAGGTGGAAAAGTGCGGTGGGCGCATTGCCGATGGCGACCACGGCGCCGTCCAGATGCGGCCGCCACAGTTCCAGTGCGGCGGCGGAGCGGGTGTTGCCCATCTCTTTCGCCATGCCGGGGACGCGCGGGTCCTGCAGGGTGCAGATGATCTCGTTGCCCGCTGGCAGGCGCGAACGGGTGATGCCCTCGCTGACCATGCGTGCATCGCAGAGGATCGGTGCTCCGGCCTCAAGTGCTGCTCGGGCGGCGATGGCCATGCCTGGTGAAAAGCGGACATGTTCCTCAAGTCCGACCATCCCGGCGGCGTGGATCATGCGGACGACGATGACCTCCTCCTCTGGCGTGAAGCGGGAAAGGTCGGCCTCGGCGCGGATGGTGGCGAAGCTCTCGAGGTAAATCGCGGCGCCGTCGGTCTGGTAGCTATGGGGCATCTTGGGTCTCGGTCAGAAGGGCGGGAGTGGCGGTGAGCGTCGCGGGCGAAAGCCCGGTCCGCGAAGGCGTGTCGGCGGCGGTACCGTTCCGGATCAGGTCGATGGCGCCGCCGGCGCGGCCGACGAGCGTCAGGGCCGAGGGCGCGGGATGGGCGCAGCCCTTGGCGCAGCCGGAGACATGGAGCCGGTCAGCGGGTGCAAGTGACGCGCAGAGCGCGCGCGCCAGCGGCCGCGTCGCGATCAGTGCCTGCGGGCAGCCGGGTGCGCCGGTACAGGCGGTCACGCGCAGCATCGGGTCGGCGGGATCGGTGATCAGGCCGGGAATGGCGGGCGCCTGCTTGGCGCCCTCGATCAGGATCATGCGCCAGGGCGTGATCCGCAAAGCACCGCTTTCGGCAAGAACAGACAAGGTTTCGGCCGCCATCTGGCCGAATTCGAAGCCGACGAGGTAGCCGAGCGGCAGAGGTCCCGGCACGGGGGCGGGGGCGCTCGCGCGCGGCAGCGCCGGGATCTCGGTGAACAGCTTGGGCTGGCGCGCACCGCGCGCCAGATGCGCCGCCATGCGACCGCGGCCATCGGGCGCGCCGCCGGTTTCGAGGAACCATTCCGCGAGCCTGAGCGCCAGCCGCGCCGCGGTTTGTTGCGTCGCCTCGGCGCCTGAGCCCACGCCATCGGGGCGGACCAGAAGGACGCCGCCGGGGCCGCGCTCGATCCGGATATCGGCGGAGGTTTCGCTGAGAACTGGCTGGTTCCCGCAATCAACGACATAGCCGAACTTACCCGGCGTCTGCGGCGCGTCCGGCTGGCCCAGTGCTTTGGCCAGCGACCGCACCACCTCCTGCACCCCGTCGCCGTCCTGCCAGTAGGGCGTGACCACGATATTGCGGCGGCTCTCGGCCTCTGTCGTCTCGTCGATCAGGCCGAGGGCGGCGAGGCCCTCGATCAGCGGGCCGTGTGCATCTTCGGTCACGCCCCGAAGCTGGACATTGGCGCGGGCTGAGAGGTCGATGAGCCCGTTGCCATACTGCGCGGACAGCGCGGCGATGCCCTTTGCCTGCTCCGGCGTCAGCCGCCCGCCGCGTGGTCGGATGCGCACGACAAGACCGTCGCCCGACATCATTGGCCTTAGGGCGCCGGGGCACCAGCCCTTGATGACAGGATCGCTCATTCCCCCGCCTCCATCGCAATGGAGTTGCGCCGGGTGACCCAGAGCCCGGCATCGCGCAAGGCGGCGAAGCGGTCGCGCATCGCCTGAAGGGCGGCGGGGTTTTCCGCCTCCATGAAGGCCACGACGTCATCCCGGCCTATGGTCGCCTCGTGATAGAGGTCGAAAAGATGCGCAGGAACCGCGCGGGCGAGATGGGCGAAGGCAGCCATATGGTCGAGCGTCGCCGCGATCTCGGCCGCACCGCGGAAACCGTGGCGCATCATGCCGTCGGCCCAGTTCGGGTTCGCCGCACGGGCGCGGACGACGCGACCAATCTCCTCGGGCAGCGTCCGGGCACGGGGTGTGTCGGGACGGGTCGCGTCAAGATGGTAGAGAGCCGGGGCTTCACCCCCCAGTCTTGCGATGGCGGCGGCAAAACCGCCCTCATGCGCGGCGTAGTCGGACGCCAGCAGCAGGTCAGTTTCGGCGAGGTCCTGAATGTGGACGAAACCGTCCGCGCCCTTCACCTGTTCCTCCAGTGCCGCGCGTGCGGGACGGGTCGCGCCCGAAGCGTCGATGGCCCATTCGGAGCCTGACAGCCATGCCTCACCGGCGGCATGTTGGCCCTCGGGTCCGTAGTCCTCGATCGCCTCCCCCATGGCGAGGCCGTAGAGGCCTGGCTTCGGACCGAAGACACGGGGAGAAGCGCGCAAGTACGGGTTGTCCGCCGCCGCTTCCTCACGCTCGGCAAGCGCCTTGGCTGCGGCTTCGAAAAGCTGGGCCAGCCCTGAGAAAACGTCTCTGAACAAGCCCGAAACGCGCAAGGTGACGTCGATCCGGGGGCGGCGCAGAAGGGCGAGCGGTATGACCTCGAAGCCCGAGACACGCTCGGACCCCTCGTCCCATTTCGGGCTGACACCGGCGAGGTGCAGAGCCATCGCGAATTCCTCACCTGCCGTGCGCATCGTGGCGGACCCCCAGAGGTCGATGACCAGAGATTTCGGCCAGTCGCCGTGGTCCTGCAGGTGGCGGCGCAGCAGCTCCTCGGCGAGTTTCACGCCCTGCGCGTGGGCGGCGCGCGAGGGCACCGCACGCGGGTCTGTCGTGAAGAGATTACGCCCCGTGGGCAGCACGTCGGAGCGGCCCCGGAACGGTGAGCCGGAGGGGCCGGCCTCCACCCGCTGGCCGTTCAGCGCGGCCAAGAGCCCTTTGCGTTCCTCCGCGCCGCACTGACCGGTGCCGAAGATATGCAGCCCATCGCCATACTGGCTTTCCTTGATGTCGCAGACGAAGCGGTCGATCCGGGTGATTGCCTCGGCGGGCGAGGCGTCCTCGGGGATGCCAAGATCGTCCTCCACCCCGCGCCCGCGTGCTTCCTCGCGGATCGACTGAATGAGCCGGTCTCGGCGGGCGGGGTCGAGCCCGTCGGCGGTGGAATACTCGTCAAGCAGCCTTTCGAGCCGGTTCAGGTCCTCCGGCACCGCGCTGTCGACCAGAGGCGGCGGCAGGTGGCCGATGGTCACGGCGCCAATGCGGCGCTTGGCCTGCGCGGCCTCGCCCGGGTCGTTGACGATGAAGGGATAGATGACGGGCAGGGGGCCGGTCAGCGCCTCGGGCCAGCACGCGGCGGAAAGGGCCACCGACTTGCCCGGCAGCCATTCCAGCGTCCCATGCGCGCCGATATGGATCAGCGCATGGAGCCCCTGCGCCCGGAGCCAGAGGTAGAAAGCAACATAGGCATGGCGCGGGGTTCGGCTCAGGTCGTGGTAGTCGTCGCTCCGGGTTGTGACCTCGCCGCGTTCGGGTTGCAGGGCGAGGATGGCCTTTCCACGACGAATCGCGTTGAAGCGGAAGTGACCGTCCGTGACGGAGGGATCGGTTTCAGGCGCGCCCCAGGCGGCAGATAGCGCGTCGCAAAGGGGGGCGGGTAGGGTCGAAACAGTGTCTATGTAGGCTGAAACGGGCCATTCCAGCGTTTCCGCCATCAGTGACTGACCAAGGTCCTCACCCGCGTTCACATCATGATTTCCGTCGGCAAGGGCCGAAAGGATGCCTTCTGCCGAGGCCAGCGCGTCGAGGCCCACGGCATGGGCCAACTGGTGTGTCTTGCCGGGATAGGTGGACAGGACCAGCGCGACGTTGCGGTCAGGCGCGAGCGTCATCGACAGGCGGTGCCAGCCCGCCACGCGGTCGGCGACGGCGGCGATGCGATCGGGGTCGGCGCGGTGGGCGAAGCGGGAATATTGCAGGTCGGGGTCGCGGCGGCCGGGGCTCTTGAAGCTGGTGACGCCGGCGAAGACGCGGCCATCGACCTCCGGCAGCACGACATGCATGGAGAGATCGGCGGGCGAGAGGCCGCGTTCGGCCTCTTCCCAGTCCTTTTTCCGTGCGGTGGAAAGGGCCACCTGAAAGACCGGGCACCCAGAGGCGTCGAGGGGAGAGGAGGAACCATCCGCGCCTTTGGCCGAGAAGGCTGTGGCGTTGACGATGACGGCGGGTTTGAGCCGTGTCAGCTCAGCGCGCAGCCATGCTGCGGCGGAAGGGTCCTTCAGCGAGGCGGCATAGGCGCCGATGGCGGCGAAGCCGCGTTCTTCCAGCGCCGCGACCAACGCGTCCACTGGATCGGTGTCGGCCGACGTCAGGTAGGAGCGGTAGAAGGTGACGACGGCGAGGGGGCGGTCGGACGCCTCGGGCGTAGGCGCGACACCCTTGCGCGGCAGGTACCAGCCGAAGGCGGGCACAGTCTTGTCACCGGCAACCGGCCCGGCATAGAGGCCTGCCGCCAGCGCCATCTGCTGAAGGGCGGCCTGCGCTGCCACCGCTCCGCCCGCGTCGCAGAGCGATTGCAGGCGGCGGAGGGTCGATTTCGGTAAGGTCGAGAGTTCGTCGAGCCGCGCATCCTCGCGCCCGTCCGCGGGCAGTATCGCCAGCGCGATCTCGTTCCGGCGCGCAAGGTCCTGCACCTGCGCGAGGCCGTAGGGCCAGTAGCTTTCGCCGCCGATGAGCCGCACGAGGATGCCCTTCGCCCCGGCCAGCGTCCGTTCGGCATAGGTATCGACAGACAGTGGATGCCGAAGGGCCACGAGGTTCGCCAGCCTGAGCGTTGGAAGGCCGCCTGCGGCCCGGTGCCATCCCGCCGCGAACGCACCAAGGTCGCTGTCGGAAAACGACAGCACCACCAGTTCGGCCGGGTCCTGACCCAGGTCGACGGGGGTGTCTGTTTCCTCCAGCCCGTGGCTTTCGCGGAAGACGACATGCATCGCGGATCAGGCCCCCACGGCTTCCGGTACCAGAACCGAGCGGATTTCGGCGGGGTCGACATCGTCGTGCTCGCCGATCACAACAAGCTTGGAGGCGCGCGGAGTATCGCCCCAGGGCTTGTCATATTGCGCACGGATCCGCGTTCCGACGGCTTGGACAAGCATCCGCATCGGCTTGCCCGCGACCGCGACATAGCCCTTTACGCGCAGGATATTCTGTTCCCGCGCCAGTCGGACGATAGCGGCCTGCAAGGCGTCAGGGTCGGCCACCTCCGGCAGGTCGATCACCACGGTGTCGAAATCGTCGTGCTCATGGTCGTCATGACCGTCATGATGCGAGGGGCGGGCATCGAGATCGTCCTCGGCGGCAGCGCCAAGCCCGAGGATGACGGCGGGGTCGATGCGGCCTTCTTCCATGGCAAGGATCGGCAGCTTGCGTGGGGCTTCGGCCTCGATCACCGCCTTGGCGGCCGCCAGACCCGCCTCCCCCGCGAGATCCGCCTTCGACAGAAGCACGATATCGGCGCACGAGATCTGGTCTTCGAACACCTCGGACAGTGGCGTTTCATGGTCGATGCTGTCATCCGCCTCGCGCTGGGCCTGCACTGCATCGACATCGGGGGCGAAGCGGCCGGCCGCGACCGCCTCGGCATCGGCCAGCGCGATGACGCCATCGACGGTGATGCGTGAACGGATCGCAGGCCAGTCGAAGGCCTTCAGAAGCGGCTTCGGCAGGGCAAGGCCCGAGGTCTCGATCAGGATATGGTCGGGGCGCTGCGGCAAAGCCATCAGCGCCTCGATCGTCGGTATGAAATCGTCGGCGACGGTGCAGCAGATGCAGCCGTTGGCGAGCTCGACGATGTTCTCGGCCGGGCAGTTCTCGTCCGCGCAGCTTTTCAGGATATCGCCGTCGACGCCCACGGTGCCGAATTCGTTCACCAGAACAGCGAGGCGCTTGCCTTGCGGGTTCTGCATCAGGTGACGGATCAGGGTCGTCTTGCCGGATCCGAGGAAACCGGTGATGACGGTGACGGGAATCTTGTTCAGGTCGGACATTCAGCTCTCCATCGGGGGGATGCGGGCAAGGCTCTGCTTGCGAAAAATCACGGGACGATCACGCCATGGCACGATTCCGTCGCTTGTTGCGGCGTAAGCGGCGACACCCGCGAGGATGTCGGCGACATGTTCGTCGGGATCGAGGCCGCGATAGACATAGGACCAGCGGCCAGGGCCGGAAAGCGCGATATTGCAGCCGTGATCGCAGGCCGAAAGGCATTCGACGGGGACGATTCGTACGCCATCGGGCGCGCCTGCGGCCTCAAGCGCCTCAAGCAGCCTCGCGCCGGGGCGCACATCCTCTTCGGGGATGGTCTGGCCCATCCGGCAGGTCGTACAGACATGCAATGTGACGGTCACTCGCACCGATCCTTTCCATCTTCGCGGAAAGGGGAGAGCCCGCATCGGACAGCCTTCCTGCCCAAAGCCGGTCGCGGAATCCCCCGTCCGCCGAAACGTCCTTGCGCTGGCAGGTCTCCCGGCTTGCGGATGTCGGGGCGCCTATCGCCCCGGCGGCCCTCCCGCCTTCCCGGCATTCGCCAGTGGCATTGGGGGACCTCTCCGGTCACGGTCGCGGGGGCGGCTGCGCTTCGGCCCTGACCCCCTATCGGTCGCAAAGCCTGTCGCATTCCCTCTTCGCCTGCCCTAAGACAGGAACCAGCGCCGCCTCACCTGAGGCATGAGGCGCCTACTTGTCAAGCAACGGAAGGGACCATGGCCGCACCGAAACCGACCGATCCGGCGGAAGACGCCGCCCGCCACGCCCAGAAGATGGCGAAGAAGAAGGCCGCGCGGGACAAGATCATGGCGACGAAGGAGGGCGAGAAGGGCCTGATCATCGTCCATACCGGGGCGGGAAAGGGTAAATCCTCCTCGGGCTTCGGGATGATCCTGCGCTGTATCGCGCATGAAATGCCCTCCGCCGTCGTGCAGTTCATCAAGGGCGCATGGTCGACAGGCGAACGCACGCTGATCGAGGCCAACTTTGGCCATCTCTGTCAGTTCTACGCGATGGGCGAGGGCTTCACCTGGGAGACGCAGGACAAGACACGCGACGTCGCCGCCGCCCGCAAGGGCTGGGAGAAGGCGAAGGAGCTGATCCGGGACGAACGCAACCGGATGGTGCTGCTCGATGAGATCAACATCGCCCTGCGTTACGACTACCTGGATGTGGCCGAGGTGGTTGCCTTCCTGAAGGACGAAAAACCCGCCATGACCCATGTCGTGCTGACGGGGCGCAACGCCAAGGAGGAACTGATCGAGATCGCAGACCTCGTGACCGAGATGACGCTGGTGAAGCACCCGTTCCGGTCGGGGATCAAGGGTCAGAAGGGGGTCGAGTTCTGACAAGCGAAGTGCCGAACGATGCGCTCGTCCTCGCCACTCTGGTGACCATCGACGCGGTGTCGGGTGGCGCGTTGCAACGTGGCAGTCTGAAAGAGTGGGCTGACCAATTGATCGAGCGCGGACATTTATCGCCTTCGATCTGTACACTCGCCCTAGATGGAAGCTCTGGAAGCGAAAGTGAAGTTCGTCACCTCGCCAAGCTCGCGCTGGGTGAACTCGACATTCAGGCCGAACGGTTTGCCGACGACCGTCTTCTTCTTTCCGCTTACCTAGAGACGAAAAATGCAATGGCCGAGATTGAATCCGAATTCGCGTTCTTGGCGACACGGGGAGACAACGGACGCTGCTTTGAAGACGATCGACTGTGGGCGTTCTACATCCTGTCATGCGGTATAGATGACATCCGATCGGGCATGGGGTCTTCGACGCATGTCTGGGGCATGACGGATGTGAACTGGAAACAAATAGCGCGCAGGGAGTGCGAAAATTGGTTGCTGGAACATGCTGAACTGGCTGAAAAAGCGCTGACCGATCTTCGCAGGTCTCTGGCATGACCCGAGCGTTGATGATCCAGGGCTGCGGCTCCAATGTCGGTAAGTCACTGCTGGTCGCGGGGCTCTGCCGCGCCGCCCGGAGGCGTGGGTTGAATGTCGCGCCGTTCAAACCGCAGAACATGTCGAACAACGCCGCCGTGACCGTGGACGGGGGTGAGATCGGGCGGGCGCAGGCCTTGCAGGCGCTTGCCTCGGGGCTAGAGCCGCATACCGACATGAACCCCGTTCTTCTCAAACCCGAAACCGATACCGGCGCGCAGGTCGTGATTCAGGGGAAGCGGCTGACGACCGTTCGCGCAAGAGACTATTCCGCCTTGAAACCGCAACTTCTTGCATCGGTTCTGGACAGTTTCGGGCGCCTTGGCGCGGCACATGATCTGGTCATCGTCGAAGGGGCAGGCAGCCCGGCGGAAGTCAATCTTCGGACAGGCGACATCGCCAATATGGGGTTCGCACGGGCGGCGGATGTGCCGGTCGTCCTGGTCGGCGACATCGATCGCGGCGGGGTCATCGCGCAGATTGTCGGAACGCAGGCGGTGCTTGATCCGGCGGATGCGGCCATGGTCGTAGGGTTCCTGATCAACAAGTTCCGCGGTGATCCGTCGCTTTTCGACGATGGCTATCGCCTGATTGCCGAGCGCACCGGCTGGCGCGGATTCGGCGTGCTGCCGCATTTCGGCGATGCAGGGCGGCTGCCGGCCGAGGACGCGCTTGACCTTGGCGGGAAGACCGGCAGCGGCCCGGTAAAGATCGCGTGCCTCGCCCTTTCACGCATCGCCAATTTCGACGACCTCGATCCGCTGATGCTGGAACCATCGGTCAGCGTCGTCATGGTCAGGGCCGGGGAGGCGGTTCCCGGCGACTGCGCGTTGGTGATTCTGCCCGGATCGAAATCGACACGCGGGGATCTTGCCTTTCTGCGTGCACAGGGCTGGGACACGGATATTGCGGCCCATATCCGCCGGGGCGGCCATATCCTTGGCATTTGTGGCGGCTATCAGATGCTTGGCCGGACGATTGCCGATCCCGACGGGATCGAGGGTGAGCCGGGAGAGACCGAGGGCCTCGGCCTTCTGGATGTGGTGACGCAGATGACGGCCGACAAACGCCTGACCCGTGTCAGCGCAAGCCATGCCCCGAGCGGCGCGCCGATGGAGGGCTACGAGATTCATATCGGACGCACCGATGGACCGGACCGGGCGCGGCCCTTCGCCTTTGTCGGAGGCGAGCCGGAAGGCGCCACCTCGGCCGACGGGAGGGTCATCGGCAGTTATCTGCATGGAATGTTCACCGGCGACGCCTTTCGTGCAGCCTTTCTTGCTGGTTTCGGGGCGCAATCGACGGGCGGATATGACGCGCTGGTCGAGGATGTGCTCGACCGGCTCGCCGATCACATGGCCGCGCATATCGACATCGACGGGCTGATTGCGCTGGCGCGTTGATGGCACCAACCGCGCGTCTACCGTTCCTCCCAGTCGGTTGGTTGGTTCTCCTGCCACCCGGTCCGATGCAGCAACGGTGTGTCATCGGTAAATTCGGGCCAGCCGAGGCAGAGATAGGCGCTGAACTCCCACCCTTCGGGGGCGTCGAAAATCCGCTCGATCACCGCGGGTTCGAGGATCGAGACCATGCCGAGGCCAAGGTTCTCTGCCCGCGCGGCAAGCCAGAGCGTGTGGACCGCCATTGCGGTCGACTGGTGCAGCGTTTCGGGCATCGTCCGGCGGCCAAGACGGCGGCCTGCGGCCGGATCGGTGACGGTGAACACCGCCAGATGCTCGGGCGCTGCGTCGAGGCCGGCAAGCTTCAGCCGCGCATACTCCGCGCGCGTGCCGTCATCGTAGGCTGCCGCTGCTTCGTTGTTGCATCGCTCGAACTCGGTCCGCACCGCCGCGCGCAGGGCCGCGTCGGTCACGCGAAGCACCCGCCAGGGTCGCGCGTTGCCAACCGACGGCGCAAGAGACATCGCCTGTTTCAGCCGTAACAGGGTCGATTCCGGCACCGGCGTCGTACGAAAGTGCCGCACATCTCTGCGCCAGCGCAGTACGCGGGTCAGGGTTGCGGCGTCGTCCTGGGAAAAGTCCATTTTGCTTCCTCAGCCCATTGCCTCGCCGAGTCTCGCCCATTCCGCCTCGGTTCCTGGCAGGCCCAGGCGAAGCCATCCGGGTGAATAGGGAAACATCCGCGACCAAATCCGGGCTTCTGCGAGCCGGTCACGGGCTTCCGGCGCATTGCCCGTTTCATACAGTCGGAACAGATGCGCGCCACCGACTGTCCGCCATCCGGCACGGTCGGCCAGCGCATCCAGCCGTTTCGTTTCGGCGGCTAGCCGGGCAGTCGTTGCAGCGGCCCAGCCGCGATCGTCAAGGGCCGCCCGGCCGACGGTAATCGCCACGCCGGATACCGGCCACGGCCCTGCCATGTCGCGTAGCGCCGCGATGTCCCCATCGGCGCCGACAATGAACCCGAGCCGCAGACCGGCGAGGCCGTAGAACTTGCCGAAGGACCGCAAGACGGTAAGTCCGCCCCGACCAGCTTGCGACGCAAGGGACAGGTCCGGCACCGGGTCGGCGAAACTTTCGTCGACGACAAGCCGGCCGACTCGCGCGGCGAGTGCCGTCATGGCATCGGGCGCAAATGTCTGCCCGTCGGGATTGTTCGGATTGACGACAACGGCGAGATCGGCGCCAGCCAGCGCGGCCATCTCTGCGACTTCCTCGACCTGCCAGCCGGCCGACCGCAGCGCGGCAGCATGTTCGTTGTAGGTGGGCGCCAGCACCCGCGCCCGACCGGGCGGGATCAGGCGCGGGATCATCTGGATCGCCGCCTGCGCGCCCGCGACCGGGAGGATGGCGGCGTTGGTTCCGTAGGCCTCTGCCGCTGCCTTGCAAAGTGCCGCCATCGCGGCGCGCGTGGGCAGCGTGCTCCATGCCTCCGGCGGGATAGGCGGCAGCGGGTAAGGCACCCGGTTGATGCCGGTGGAGAGGTCGATCCAGTCCTCCGGCGCGCCACCATACCGGTTGATCGCCCAGTCCAGGTTGCCGCCGTGATCGCGCATCGGCCCTCCGCTCAGACGATCGCACATAGGCCCAGCAGCAGGGCCAGTACGAGGATGGTGTGACGAAACAGCGCGAGGCCGCGGCGGATGTCGCTGGCAGACGGGTCGGGCGCGGCGCCGTTGACCCACGGCTCCTCCGCGATGCCTTCAGCGTAGACGCGTGGCCCCGACAGGCGGACGCCAAGGGCACCGGCCAACGCCGCTTCCGGCCAGCCGGCATTTGGCGACCTGTGGTGGCGGGCGTCGCGCCACATCGTCGAGAGGCCGTCGCGCCACCGTCCTGAAACAAGCGCGAAGAGGACCCCGGTCAGCCGCGCCGGAAGCAGGTTCGCGATGTCGTCGATTCTGGCGGAAGCCCAGCCGAAGGCCTCATGCCGCGCCGTCCGGTGGCCGATCATCGAATCGAGCGTATTGATCGCCTTGTAAGCGGCGATTCCCGGCAGTCCGAAAATCGCACCCCAGAAGACGGGCGCCACGATGCCGTCTGACGTGTTCTCGGCAAGGCTTTCCAGTGCCGCGCGGGCCACGCCCGCTTCGCCAAGGAGCGCCGGGTCACGCCCGACGATGAGAGAGACGGCCTGCCGCGCGGCATCAAGATCATCACCCGCGAGGGGGGCCGCAACCGCGCTGACATGGTCGTGGAGCGAGCGCGTGGCAATGAGAGGCCAAGCGATAAACCCGCCAATGACGATCCCGGTCCAGCCATCGGGCAGAAGCCGCGCCAGAAGCCAGCCGATTTCCGCCGTCAGGACGATGACGGCAAGGGCCGCGACCACCCCGGCCCGGCGCCTGCCGCCGGCATCCGACCCGTCGAGGTTCAGCCATTCGTCGAGCCGGGCGATCAGCGCGCCGATCCACGTCACAGGATGGCCGATGGCCGCGAAAAGTGGCTTCGGCCAGCCGATGACCGCGTCGATTGCCAGTGCGACCAGCATGATTGCGGCGCCGGTCATCCATGCCCTCCCACCGAGAAGCTAACGATTTCGCGAAAATACGCCCGGCGCAACCGTTCGCGCGCCTCGTCAGGGCGTGTGCCGGGCCGGAACAATAGTGCACGCGCTGATCCGGTATGCGCGATCGCGAAGCCAAGCGCGCCGAGTTCGGTTGCCAGCGCCTCGGTCGGGTCCGCCTCTGGTCCGCGCAAGGCCAGCGTTCGCCGCGCGGATTCCGAGGCCAGGGCGGCGCAGGTCGCTGCGTCGCCGCCGGCTTGCCGCCATGCATCGACCAGATCGGCAATGTCAGGAAAATCCATGTCGCGCGCGTCGGTCCGCCGATGCGGGCCGAAAAACCCACCGATGATGTCGAGACGCGGCAAAGGGGGCAGATCCGCCAGCGCCTCGCCCCGGCGAGACGCCCAGAGAATGCGGCCGGGGTTCGGAAACATCAGCGGATCGCTTGCCCCTTCGGCGGTAACACAGGCGCGGGCCAGAGCGGCCGGTGCGACCTTTGCGCCCGCAATCCGCGCGAGTGCGACAAGTGTGGCCGTAGACGCGCCGGCACCGCCGCCGGCGGGCATCCCGGCGCGCAGAAGGATGCGGCCTGATAGAACCGATTCCAGCCGAAAAAGGAACTTCCGGGCGCGTTCGGGCGTCATCAAACGTTGCCCCGCGCCGTGAATGGAGAGGCCCGGGCCAGGCACGTGCCAGCCCTCGACCGCCAGCGAGGGGCAAGGAAGCGAGATCAGCGCGACCGGCCCATCGCGACCGATCCGGCCTTGCATCAATTCGCCGAAATGGCCGGCAACACGAACATGACGGGCCATCAACCCGCGCCTCCGTTGACCATGGCGACCGACCATTCGCCCTCTCGCGTCACCCGCAGGCACGTGACCGACAATGGTGACACGTCGAAACGAAGGGCAGGGCCAGCTGCACCGATGGCACGCGCGATTCCGGCGCGGACGACTCCGGCATGGGCGACGATGGCAACGCGCCCACCACTTGCCGCAGCGGACAACGCCGGCGCGACGCGGGCACAAAGATCCTCGAAGCTTTCGCCCTGTGGAGGTCGGTGCGCGGCCAGCGCCTCTGATGAAAGGTGCCCGAGATCGGGCAGTTCGGTAAACGGAAGCCCGTCCCAGGCACCGAAATCCTGCTCCCAGAATGCGTCGACGTTTTCCGGGGCCGTGTTTTCGGGCCAGATGGCGGCGGACGTCTGGCGGCACCGGAGCGCGGGGCTGGAAATCACGCGGTCAGGTGGGCCGAGCAGCGCCCTGAGGGCGCGGATGCGTGCCGTATCGCTGCAATCGGCCGGAACGTCCGTGCGTCCGCAGAGTCGGCCGTCATTCATGGCCGGTGCATGACGGATCAACAGCAGCTCTGTCGCAGCCCCACCTTTCACCGTCGTATTCTCCCTTCCACGCGCCGCCCGTTTCTGCTTTGTCAGCGAGCCATGAGCAAGACGATACTCATCACCGGCGGGGCCCGGTCGGGCAAAAGCGGCATTGCCGAGACGAAGACGCTCAGTCTTGGTCTGCGCGCCGTCTATATCGCGACCGCCGAAGCGCGCGACCGCGAGATGGAGCAGCGCATCGCGGATCATCAGTCACGGCGTGGCGCCGAATGGGCGACACATGCCGAGCCTCTCGATGTCGTCGCCGTGCTCAAGGCGACTGACGGTCAGGGACCAAGGCTGCTTGACTGTCTGACGCTCTGGCTTTCGAACCTCATGTTTGCCGGGCGCGACTGGCAGGCGGCAGGCCGCGACCTTGTCGCGGCCCTGCCGACGCAGCGCGACCCGGTGGTGATCGTCACCAACGAGGTCGGCGGAGGGATCGTGCCCGAAAACAAGCTCGCCCGGGAATTCCGCGATGCGGCCGGGCTTCTCAATCAATGGGTGGCGGCAGAGGCGGACGAAGTCTGGCTTGCCGTTTCCGGACTTCCCCTGAAAGTGAAATGACATGAGCCTACCGCGCATAGCCGCCCTCTCTGATATCGCCAGGCTTGCCGACCGGCTGCCCGAAGCCGACAAGGCCGCGGCCGAAGCGGCGCGCGCCCGACAGACCTCGCTGACCAAGCCGCCCGGCTCACTCGGGCGGCTGGAGGAACTGGCCGAGTTCATGGCCACGTGGCGTGGCACTGCCCGGCCCGAGATCTGGCGGGCGCAGGCTTTGGTCTTCGCCGGCAATCACGGCATCTGCGCTCAGGGCGTGAATCCCTATCCGCAGGAAGTGACCGCTCAGATGGTCGCGAATTTCGAAAACGGCGGGGCGGCCATCAACCAGCTTTGTGCCGTCAACGGGGCCGATCTGTCGGTCATCGCGTTGGAGCTGGAGCGGCCGACCGGAGACTTTACCCAAGGGCCCGCCATGTCCGAAACCGATTGTCTCGACGCGCTCTGGCAGGGCGCCTCGGCGGTCGACGAGGGGGCGGACATCTTGATCCTCGGCGAAATGGGGATCGGCAATTCCTCCGTCGCTGCGGCCCTGGCGGCGGCCTGTTTCAGCGGTGATATCGCGGAGTGGGTTGGCCCCGGAACAGGCTCTGACAAAGCTGGAATCGCACGAAAAGTGGATGCGATTGCGCGCGGGCTGAAGCGGCATGAAAACGTGATGGGCAATGCACCCGCCATCCTTGCGGCCCTCGGCGGGCGCGAGCAGGCGGCGATCTGCGGCGCGGTTCTGGCAGCGCGGGCGGCACGCATCCCGGTGATCCTCGACGGGTTCATCTGCACCGCTGCGGCCGCTGTCCTTTATGCCGCAGACAAGCGGCTTCTCGATCACTGTCTCGTGGGTCATGCCTCGGCCGAGCCGGGCCACCGCAAGCTCCTCGCAGCGATCCACAAGCGCCCCGTCCTTGAGTTCGACATGCGGCTTGGCGAAGGGTCCGGTGCGGCCTTGGCACTCGGGATCGTGCGGTCTGCGCTTGCCTGCCACAACGGCATGGCAACCTTTGGCGAGGCGGGGGTTTCGGAGGCATGAACCCTTCGCGCGTTGCAGAGGTCCGGCTGGCCTTCATGCTACTGTCGCGCCTGCCTGCCGGGCGGATCGCGGGGGAGGCGCCCGGATTGGCCGCATCCTTCTGGGCGTGGCCCGTCGTCGGCGTCGCGATCGGGGGCATCGCTGCGGTTGCCAACGGTTTCGGCCTCTGGATCGGGCTGCCGCCCATGATGGCCGCGCTCCTCGCGCTCGCGGCGGGGGCGTTGGCGACGGGCGCAATGCATGAGGACGGGCTGGCCGATCTTGCCGACGGCTTCGGCGGCGGCCGCGACCGGGAGCAGAAACTTGAGATCATGCGGGACAGCCGGATCGGCTCGTACGGTGTTGTGGTGTTGATCCTGGCCCAGGCCTTCCGCGCGTTCGGCATCGCGACGCTGGCCGAGGCCGGATTGGCGGCCATCGCCTTGATCGGCATTGCGGCGGCCAGCCGGGCGGTACTTCCCGCCGCGCTTGTCCTGATGCCGGCCGCGCGTCAGGACGGGCTGGGCCGGTCGGCGGCGGGCGATGACCCGCTGCCTGCCGCGATCGCCGCAGGTATCGGCTTTCTCTGCCTTCTGCCGCTGGGATTCGGCGCCGCCGTGACCGCTGCCGCGACGATGGCGCTGGCCGCTCTGGTCCTTGCCGGGCTCGCGATGCGCCAGATCGGCGGGCAGACCGGAGATGTGATGGGCGCCATGCAGCAGGTAGCCGAGATCGCAGGCTGGGTCGCTTTGGTCGCTCTGGTTTGATCAAACCGAAGCTACGTAGATACTGCTAAACTGTATTTCCTTGCATTTCTTTTCTTCCAATTTGATCAAATCTACGAAATAAGAGTGCGTCGCAAGGAGTGACGCCATGGCCCGCACGTCCGATCTGATCGCAGGTATCGACAAGACCCGCCTCAAGGCTATCGCGAAGCGCGAGGCCGAGCGTTTCGTCGGAGCGCGCCCGAAGACGCAGGCTACGCTGAGAGGGGGCGCGGACGCTTATCTCGATTCGGTGCCGATGCACTGGATGAAGGACTGGCCAATGCCGTTTCCGATGCTGGTAGCCGGCGCGAAGGGGGCAAGGCTGGCCGATATCGACGGGCACGAGATCGATGACTTCTGTCTTGGCGATACCGGGTCGATGTTCGGCCATTCGCCCGAACCGGTCGCAAAGGCGATCAGCCGGCAGGCACGAAACGGGCTGACCTATATGCTGCCGACCGAGGCGGCACTGGAGGCCGGGCGCCTGCTGACTAGGCGCTTTGGCGATTTCAAATGGCAGATCGCCACCACCGCGACCGATGCCAACCGTTTCGCGATCCGGGTGGCCCGCGCGGTGACCGGCAAGCCCAAGGTGCTGGTCTTCAACGGCTGCTATCACGGCACCGTAGACGATGCGATGGTGGCGCTCGCCAACGGCAAGACCGTGACGCGTCCCGGCCTGACCGGCCAGATCACCGACCTGACGACGCTCGCCGCCTGCGCCGAGTTCAACGATCTTGCCAGCGTCGAGGCAGCCCTGAAGACCGGCGAGATCGCCGCGATCCTGACGGAGCCGGTGATGACCAATTCCTGCATGGTCCTACCCGACCCCGGCTTCCATGACGGTCTTCGCAAGCTTGCTACCCAATACGGCGCGCTGCTGATCATCGACGAAACCCACACCATTTCCTCCGGCCTTGGCGGTTATACCGGCGTTCACGGGCTGAACCCGGATATCTTCGTCGTCGGCAAATGCGTGGCGGGGGGGATGCCGACCGCTGTATGGGGGCTCAGGCCGAAACTGGCCAAGGACTACATCCGCTACAATGGCGGTCGTGCCTCGGGTCATTCCGGCATGGGCACCACACTTTCGGCCAACCCGATGCAGTTCGCCTGCCTGACCGCCAACCTGTCCGAGGTAATGACGGAAAAGAACTACGCCCGCATGGAGAAAGGCGCGCAAAGGCTCTATTCCGGCCTGAAAGCGGCGATCGAGGCGCATGGCGCGCCGTGGCACGTTGTCCGCGTCGGCGCACGGGTGGAGTTCATCTGCGCCCCCGGACCCTTGCGAAACGGCACCGAGGCAGGCATGGCTCACATGCCAGAGGTCGAGGCAACGCTGCACACCGCGCTTCTCAATCGCGGTTGCCTGATCGCGCCTTTCCACAACATGATGCTGGTCAGCCCTGCGACGAAGAGACGCCAGATCGACCGGCTGATCGCCGCATTCGACGACATCCTGACCGAACTTTTTGCCTGAGGACGCCATGACCAACACCTGCCCCTCGGGCGCAACCCTTGCTGAGGCTGAGGATTTCTTGGCCGAACATCCAGAGATTGAGGCGGTGGACATCGTGCTGCACGATTCCAACGGCATCGGGCGCGGCAAGATCATCCGGCGGCACGAACTGCCCTCGCTCTACAAATCCGGGCGGCATATGCCGATCTCGATCCTCGGTCTCGACATCTGCGGCGAGGACGTGCACGAAACCGGCCTGATCTGGGATCAGGGCGATGGCGATCTGCGGGCATGGCCCATTCCCGGCACGCTCAAGGCTTTGCACAATACCACGCCACCCCGTGCCGAGGTGCTGATGTCGCTTTACGAGCTGGACGGCAGGCCAATGACCTCTGACCCGCGCCATGCGTTGCAACGCCAGGTCGACGCTTTCGCCAAGCGCGGCCTGAAACCTGCGGGAGCGTTCGAGCTGGAGTTCTTCCTTCTGGCAAAGGAACGCGGACCCGACGGCATGGTGCGCCCCGCCGCCGACGTGCTCGACGGTCGCGACAGCCACAAGACCGAGGTCTATTCGGTCGATCACCTGCATGGGATGCTGCCCTTGTTCTCGGACATCTATGCCGGGGCGGCCAAGGCCGGGATCACGGCTGAAACGATGATCTCGGAATACGCACCCGGCCAATACGAGCTGACGCTGCACTACCGCGAGGATGTGATGCAGGCGGCAGACGACCTGATGCGGCTGAAGCGGATCGTCCGGGCGCAGGCGCGGGCGCATGGCGTCGTCGCCTGTTTCATGGCGAAACCGATTGCGGATTATGCGGGGTCCGGCATGCATTTCCACGTCTCTCTGATGAACGAGGGCGGCGAAAACGTCTTTGCCGAGAAGACGCCGGGCGAATGGACCGACACGCTGCTTCATGCACTGGGCGGGCTGAGGACGACGATGGCGGAATCGATGCTGGTCTTCGCGCCGCATCTCAATTCCTGGCGCCGCTTCGCCAATCAAAGCTATGCGCCGATCTCGACGGCTTGGGGTGTCAACAACCGCTCCGTCGCGCTACGGGTTCCGGCCGGTGATCTGCGGGCCCGCCGGATCGAGCACCGCCCGTCCGGCGTCGATGCCAATCCCTATCTGGTCGCGGCGACCGTTCTTGGCGGTATTCTTCATGGCCTCGACAAGCGGATCGACCCCGGCCCCGAAACCACCGGGAATGCCTATGAGGAGGATGCAGGTGGCGCAACGATCCCCCGCGACTGGCGCGCAGCGATCGAGGCGGCAGAGCGGTCGGCCTTTCTCAAGGACGCGTTGGGCGAAGACATGCACCGCACCTTCACGGCGGTGAAAGCGGCGGAATACGCCCGCGTCGCGCGCACGATCTGCGACGTGGACTACGACCTCTATCTTCACACGGTCTGATCCGACCCCGGAATCGGTGACGCGCGCAGTTCGGCGGCGATGTCGGCGTCCAACGGCGTCTTGAACGACTTCAGGATGAAGGCCAGGGTCGAGTAGAAGCCGACCGTCGCGATCAGGTCGAGGATGCCTTCCTTGCCGATCGCCGCATCCAAGGCTTTCACCGTGGCGGGCCGTAGTCTGGCGGAGTCGAGCAATTCATCGACTGCCCCGGCGAGAAGGGCATCGTCCGGCGCCATTGATGCCGGTTTCTGCCTCAAAGTCAGGATGCGCGCGTCATCAAGGCCGCAGTTCCGGGCGCGAACGACATGCTGCGCCCATTCGTAGTCGGAGCCGAGCCGGAAGCCCGTTCGCAGGATCACGACCTCGGCACGAACCGGGCCGAGCGATGTCCGCCGGACGATGTGTTCCCTCAGATCCGCCCATGCCGCGAGAAGCGCGGGGTGATGCGCCATCGCGCGGTAGACATTGAGCTTGCCCGCGAAGCCCGCGCGCATATCGGCGATTTCCTGCGGCCAGCCCGTGTCGCTGACCGGTGCGAAAGGCCCATTCACGCTCATTCCGAAACTCCTCTCCGGCGATGCTGCCAACGGGGTAGCCGCTTACCCGATCGCCGCCAAGATCGCCCCATCGAGCTTGTCGACCAGTTCGTCGATCTGACCGTCTTCGATGATGAAGGGCGGCGCGAGAAGCACGTGATCGCCGCTGCGGCCGTCGATGGTTCCGGCCATCGGATAGCAGATCAGGCCTGCTTCGAAAGCGGCCTTCTTGATCTTCGCGGCGATTCCCCGCGCCGGGTCGAAAGGGGCCTTGGTTTCACGGTCCTCGACGAACTCGATCCCCCGGAACAATCCGCGCCCGCGGATATCGCCGACATGCGGATGCTGGCCGAACCGGTCCTCCAGCCGCTCCATCAGTTTGGCGCCCTGAACCCTGACCCGCTCGACAAGACCTCGGTCCAGGATGGCCGATACCACGGCATGTCCGGCCGCCGCTGCTGTCGGGTGGCCGATATAGGTGTGGCCATGCTGGAAGAAGCCGGAGCCATGCGCGATCGCGTCGTAGATGGCACCTGTGCACAGCATCGCGCCAATCGGCTGGTAGCCCGCGCCGAGACCCTTCGCGATGCAGAGAATGTCGGGCGCGACCCCGTCCTGCTCGCAAGCGAAAAGCGATCCCGTGCGGCCCATGCCGCACATCACCTCGTCCAGGATAAGAAGGACACCGTAGCGATCGCAGATTTCGCGGATTCTGCGGAAATAACCGGGCGCGGGCGTCAGCGCACCGGCAGTCGCGCCGACAACCGGTTCGGCCATGAAGGCCATTACGGTCTCGGGCCCGAGGCGAAGGATCTCGGCTTCAAGCGCGTCGGCCGCGCGCAGGCCATAGGCTTCGAGGCTCTCACCCGCCGCACGGTTGCGGTATTCGTAGCACGGCTCGATATGGCTGACATCGAGCAGCAGGGGACCGAACTGCGCGCGGCGCCATTCGTTTCCGCCGGCGGACAGGGCACCGATCGTATTGCCATGATAGCTCTGCTTGCGCGCGATGAGGCGGCCGCGCTGCGGTTCGCCCTTTTCGACCCAATACTGGCGGGCAAGCTTGATCGCCGCTTCGGTCGCTTCCGATCCGCCCGAGACGAGGTAGACCCGGTCGAGGTCGCCGGGCGCGTGGGCGATGAGAAGATCGGCCAGCGCCTCTGCCGGCTCAGACGTGAAAAAGCCGGTATGGGCGAAGGCGACCTTGTCGAGCTGCGCCTTGATCGCGGCGGTGACGGAAGCGTCGCCATGCCCAAGGCAAGAGACGGCGGCACCGCCCGACCCGTCCAGATAGCGCTTCCCGGTGCTGTCGATCAGATAGCAGCCCTCGCCACCGACGGCGAGGGGCGGCGCGGATTTCGTGTGGCGCGGAAAGACGTGGGACATGGCGTTCTTCCTTTCGTTTCATCCCGCCCGATCGGCACGAAGCGCGTCGGTTGTCGCACGCGCCCGGGGGCGACGAAAGGGATTGTCAGCGGTTTAAGGCGTTTCGGGTTTCGATTGAAACAACACCTGTCGGAATTCGAACGAAAAAGGTTCGAATTCCGATTCAACGTAATCCCGAAGCGCCATAGCAGTCCCGTTACCGGACGACGAGAACGGAAACCGGCGACCGGCGCACAACCCGGTCGGCCTGCGATCCCACAAGGAATTCCCGCACCCGGTCCGGCGCATGGCTCGCCATCACGACAAGATCAGCGCCGGAGGACGTGATGTGATCGAAGATGACTTCGTGCACCCGGCCCACGGCGACGTGGCTTTGCAACTTCAAAGGCCAGGGCACTTCGCCGCCGAGCAGTTTCTCAAGCCGCGCCTTCGCGGCCTCAAGCGCCTTTTTCTGGAAGTCGGGCGGAAAATCGGCCGCGACGAGCGGTGAGCCGAAATCCGGCACGACCGACAGAACGTGCAGCGTCGCATCCGAATCCCTAGCGATCTCGGCCGCCGTCGGCAGTGCCTTCTTCCAGGACGCCTCGTGTTCGAGATCAACGGTCAGGAGGATGTTCTTGTACATGGTGGCCTCCTCAGGCTTCCGCGCGGCGCGGTGTCGGTGCCCGCCCGCGTTGCATCATCACGATCAGCGCCAACAGCGCGAGGGCGGGAAGGAACATCCAGTACTTCGACGGAACGGAGGCCGGGCGCAGGACGCGCAGAACCTCCTGATCCCAGTCGAGTCCGGCCTTCTGCGCAGGCGAGTCATAGGCGGCGTCGTCGATGATCATCTTGTCGCCATCCTGCCGGAACGCGAGACCGGCAGCCGCCAGCTTTTCGTCGCCGGTGGCTTCCGCGCCCATCGGCACGAGCGCGACGAACTGGATCGGATCACCGAGGTCGTTCACGCCGGCGACCCTTACGCGAAGATTCTCACCCGCAGGCGTGTCCTCCGCCGCTGCCGCGATCTCGGTCGGCGGGACTTCGGTGAAGGGCGGGAAGATCATGTCCATCCAGAAGCCGGGCCGGAAGAGTGTGAAGGCGACCAGCAGCAACGCCACGCTTTCGTAGATGCGGTTGCGTGCGAGGAACCAGCCCTGTGTCGCAGCCGCGAAAAGCAGCATGGCGATCGTGGCGATGATGAAGACGAATATACCCTGCGCCCAACCAACATTGATCAGCAGAAGCTCGGTATTGAAGATGAAGAGGAAGGGCAGGGCTGCGGTTCTGAGCGAGTAGAAGAAGGCCACCACGCCGGTCTTGATCGGATCGCCCCCGGAAACGGCGGCGGCGGCAAAGCTCGCGAGGCCGACGGGCGGGGTCACGTCGGCCATGATGCCGAAGTAGAAAACGAAGAGGTGGACGGCGATCAGCGGCACGATCAGCCCGTTCTGCTGCCCGAGCGTGACGATGACCGGCGCCAGCAGCGCAGAGACGACGATGTAGTTCGCCGTGGTCGGAAGGCCCATGCCAAGGATCAGCGAAAGAATCGCGGTGAGGACCAGAATGGCGAGGATGTTGCCACCGGACAGCACCTCCACCACGTCCGCCAACGCCGATCCGACGCCCGTCTGGCTGACCGCTCCGACGATGATACCGGCCGTTGCGGTGGCGATACCGATGCCGATCATGTTGCGCGCCCCGGTGATGAGGCCGTCAAACAGATCGCTGATGCCGTTCTGCACGGCGGTTCCGAACTCTCCCTCGCCGCGCATGATCGCGAGGATCGGGCGCTGCGTGACAAGGATGAAGATCATGTAGGCGGTCGCCCAGAAGGCCGATAGGCCGGGCGACAGGCGATCAACCATCAGCGCCCAGACCAGAACGACGACCGGCAGGATATAGTGCAGGCCGGCCCGGATCGTCGGCCCTGGCAACGGCAGTTTCGTCACCGGTGCGTTCGGATCGTCGAGGTGCAGCGGCGCTTCCTTCGACGCGATCCAGAGCAGGCCGACATAGACCGCCGTCAGGAAGGTGAAGATGATGTAGCCCGCCGTCGCCGGGAAGGCCGGGCGAATCCAGCCCATGCCGTAATAGACGGCAAGCGAGATGGCGCAGATCGCAGCGATGGTGAAGGCGATGCCAATCAGGCGCTGTACGATGGGCTTGGGGGTATAGGCGCGCGGCAGTCCCTCCATCCCGGCCTTCATCGCCTCAAGATGCACGATGTAGACCAGCGCGATGTAAGAGATGACGGCCGGCAGGAAAGCGTGGCGCACGACGTCGAAATAAGGGATGCCCACATATTCGACCATGAGGAACGCGGCAGCGCCCATCACCGGCGGCATGATCTGGCCGTTGACCGAGGAGGCAACTTCAACCGCGCCGGCCTTTTCGGACGAGAAGCCCACCTTCTTCATCAGCGGAATGGTGAAGGTGCCCGTCGTGACCACGTTGGCGATGGAAGAGCCCGAGATGAGGCCCGTCATCGCCGAGGACACGACGGCGGCCTTGGCCGGCCCGCCGCGCATGTGGCCCATGAGTGAGAAGGCGACCTGAATGAAGTAGTTCCCGGCCCCGGCCTTATCCAGGAGCGAGCCGAAGAGAACGAAAAGGAAGACGAAGGAGGTCGAAACGCCAAGCGCGATGCCAAAGACGCCCTCGGTCGTGATCCATTGGTGGTTCACGATCTCGGACAGGTTGTTGCCCTTGTGGGCGATGATCTCGGGCATGTAGGGGCCGAGAACGGTGTAGACGAGGAAGATGCTTGCCACGATCATCAACGCCGGCCCGAGTGCACGGCGCGTCGCTTCGAGCAAGATCATAAGACCGATCACCGAGACGACGAAGTCCTGAAGGATCGGTGCGCCGACCCGGCTCGAGATATCCTTGTAGTAGACATAGAGGTAAAGCGCGGTCGCCGCGCCGACGACTGCCAGCGCCCATTCCCATGGTGGAATACGGTCCTTTGGCGAACCGAGCAGGATCGCCGCGACGACGGCGATCGAAACGAGCGGAATCCACCAGACCGGCGTGCCGGCCTTGGCCGATACGAAGAACAGCGCGCCGAGGATGACGGGGACGCAAATCCCCAGGATCAGCTGCACCTTGGTGCGGGCGGCCGGGAAGGCCGCGAAGGCGAGGAAGATCGCGAAGGCAAGGTGGATCGACCGCGCCTCGGTATCATTGAAGACGCCGAAACCGAGCATGAACGGGATCGGTGACGCGATCCAAAGCTGGAACAGCGACCAGGCCAGCGCGACAATCGCGATGAAGACGCCAACTGTGCCCTGCTGCCCGCGCGCGCCGGTATCGGAGGACGCGACGAGTTCGTCGAGTTCGGCCTGGCTGAGACCTCCGCGCCCTGCGGCCTCGTTCTCCACCGCGGCTGCCTGTTGCTGGTCCTGGTCTGTCATCTGATCCCCCTTGGCCGCTCTGCGCCCATTTCCGACGTTGTGCCGTTATTTCCAGTGCCGGCAGGGTGGCTGCCGGTACCGCATCAGGCGCCGCCCCGGGGTTGGGGCGGCGCGGCGGGCCGGATTACATCCAGCCACGTTCCTTGTAGTACTTCTCGGCGCCCGGATGCAGCGGCGCCGACAGGCCGTCCGCGATCATGTCGGCTTCCTGTAGGTTGGCGAAGGCCGGGTGCAGGCCCTTGAAGCGGTCGAAGTTGTCGAAGACCGCCTTGACGACTTCATACACCACCTCGTCGGGTACGTCGGCCGAGGTCACGAAGGTCGCCTTCACGCCGAAGGTTTCCACGTCATTGTCAGTGCCGGCATACATGCCGCCGGGGATCGTCGCCTTGGCGTAGTAGGCATTGTCGGCGACCAGCTTGTCGATCGCTTCGCCGGTGACGGGCAACAGCACGGCTTCGACGGTCGAGGTCGCTTCCTGGATCGAACCGTTCGGATGGCCGACGGTGTAGATGATCGCGTCAACCTTGTTGTCGCCAAGCGCCGCTGCCTGTTCCGCAGGCTTCAGTTCCGAAGCGAGCGCGAAGTCCGCGTCCGACTTGCCCATCGCGTTCAGGACGACTTCCATCGTCGCACGCTGTCCGGAGCCGGGGTTCCCGACATTCACGCGCTTGCCGAAGAGATCGTCGAAGGAGGCTGCGCCACTGTCCTTCCGGGCGACGACGGTGAACGGCTCGCCGTGCACCGAGAAGACGGCGCGGAGCTTGTCGACCTTCTTGCCCTCGAATTCGGACGAACCGTTATAGGCGTGGTACTG
This sequence comes from Alphaproteobacteria bacterium, assembly GCA_030429495.1. GTDB lineage: Bacteria > Pseudomonadota > Alphaproteobacteria > Rhodobacterales > Rhodobacteraceae > Albidovulum. The sequence continues at coordinate 218,318 of JAUIFH010000001.1, forward strand.
CCAGTCGGACTGGGCCACGCCCATGTCCATGTCGCCGGCGGCGATCGCGTTGATATTGGCAATCGACCCGCCCGTCGACGGCGCCGTGCACTTGATTCCGGTGGTCGGCGTGTCGCGGTTCACAAGCCTGCAAATCGACTGGCCGACGACGAAGTAGACGCCGGTCTGGCCGCCGGTGCCGATGGTGATGAACCGCTCTTCGGCGGTGGCGGCCGTAGCCATCGCCATCGCTCCCGCGAACGAAAGGGTCTTGAGGTAATTCATTATCTTTCTCCCTGTAACACAAACCATGATGCTCGATGACACCCGGGATCTTGCCGCCCCGGCCTTGGCCACCCTGACTGAACCTGCGGTTCCGCAGCGCATTTCACATGCTGGCACGGAGTATCACGCCAATCGTCCGGGCCTTCCGGCCCGATTTCTTGCTGTGCAGTGAATGCCCGCCGCCCAGATGAAGCGGACTGTCCCGAGCGGCGATGCGCCGAAGACCCGCAGTTGTGAAGCTTCACCGATACGGTAGCGTCGTTGAAAACTCTATTCAACCTTGTTTAGAAAAACGCAGCCTTACCCAAGGTTTTCCTTTAAAACCAGTAGCTTTACGGGCGCCTTGCCGTCTGAATTTCAATGATGCTCGCCCGGCTCCGCGCCGCGTCACTGCCCCGCGCGGTATCATAATCGGGCCTCTTATCCGTTCCCGAAGACGACCGGGACGTCATGCTGGCGATACGAATGTGACACCTAATCTTCGTAATTCGGAAGCCTGCTTGTCACAGATCGGGCCTAGGTCAGCCAGCAAATGGGGGCCTGAATGAAGCTGCAAGTCATCAACGTCAGCAAGATCTACGGCGACAGGGCGGCCGTGGATGATGTTTCCTTTACGCTCGAAGGGGACGGCTTCGTCGGCGTCATCGGCCGCTCCGGCGCGGGGAAATCCACCCTGCTGAGGATGCTCAATCGGCTGACCGACGCTTCGCGTGGTGAAATCCGTTATGAAGGCACCGATATCCTGTCGCTGCGCGGCGCCGAAAGGCGCGCCTGGCAGAACCGCTGCGCCATGGTGTTCCAGCAGTTCAATCTCGTGCCGCGGATGGATGTCGCGTCGAACGTGTTGCACGGGCTGCTCGGCCAGCGCTCCACCCTGACCACGCTGTTCAACCTGTGGAGCGAGGCGGACATCACGCGCGCGCTTGAAATCCTCGACCGGCTCGGGATTGCCGAGCAGGCCGCGAAACGGGCTGAGGCCCTGTCGGGCGGACAGCAGCAACGCGTGGCCATCGCACGGGCGCTGATGCAGGACCCCAGGATCATCCTCGCGGACGAACCGATCGCTTCGCTCGATCCGATGAATGCGCAGATCGTGATGGAGACGTTGAAGCGGATCCAGACAGAAGACGGGCGCATGGTGATCGCAAACCTTCACACGCTCGATACCGCGCGTCGCTACTGCGACCGGGTGATCGGCATGCGTGACGGGCGCGTTGTCTTCGACGGAACGCCGGAGCAACTGACCGCCGGCGTCGCCCGCGACATCTACGGCGCCGATGCCACATTCTCGGAGGCCGCCACGTCGACATCGATCGACGCGCTGAACCCCGACACCGATTACGCAGTCGCGATGCTGGGCGACTGAGTAGCCACGGGCGAGGGCCACCGTGGCCGAGCCCACAAACCGGAGACGAACATGAACAAACTGCTTGCCGTTCTGGCCGCTACCACCGCGTTTGCCGGTGCTGCTTCCGCCGCGGATATCACGGGTTTCAACATCGGCATCCTTGGCGGCGAAAACGCCCAGGACCGTCTGAACTCGAACGAGTGCCTGCGCAAGTATACCGAAGAAGAGCTTGGCGTACCTGTGAAGCTTTTCGCCCCGGCGGACTATGACGGCGTGATCCAGGGCCTTCTCGGTGGGACGATCGACATGGCGTGGCTTGGCGCTTCGGGCTATGCGAAAACCTACCTGACGGATGCCGAGGCGGTTGAGCCGGTTCTGGTCAAGGCCAACCTCGACGGTTCGTTCACCTACTACTCGATCGGCTTCGCCCGCAAGGACAGCGGAATCACCTCGCTGGCCGATATCCAGGGCAAGAGCTTCGGTTTCGGCGACCCCAACTCCACTTCGGGTTACCTGATCCCGTCGGTCGAGATCCCGAAAGAAACCGGCCACTCGATGGAATCGGGTGACTACTTCGGTGAAGTGAAGTTCACCGGCGGCCACGAACAGACAATCGTCGCGGTCAACAACGGCGACATCGACGCTGGCGTGACCTGGGCTGACGGTCAGGGCAACTGGGAAGACGGCTACAACTCCGGCGCTCTGCGCAAAGCCGTTGATGCCGGTCTCGTCGACATGAACGACCTCGTCGAGATCTGGCGCTCGAAGCCGATCCCGGAAGGTCCGGTCGTGCTGCGCAAGGCGCTGCCGGAAGAGGTCAAGGTGAAGATGACCGCGCTCATGGCGGGTCTCAAGGACAAGGACGCGGATTGCGCCTACGGCGTCGCTGCCGGGGATACTGCGGGCTTTGTTCCGATCACCCATGACTACTACGACTCCATCATCGAAGTGCGTCGTCAGAAGATCGAAAGCGGTTCCTGATACGCTTACCGGCCGGGAGCAGTTTCTGCTCCCGGCCCTTTCATGCCCGGACGATCCATGAGCCTCGCAATTCATCCCGCCACGTCGGAATATCTTTCGCTGATACGTCGAAAGCGTCTTTACGGGGGCATCCTTGTCGCCCTGTTCGCTGTGTTGCTGGCAAGCGGTTTCCGGGTTGCCGACGATCGCAATGCCGGCGGCTTCTTCGAGGGTTTCCATCGGATTCTGGATTTCCCGACTGAGATATTCTCCGAAGCGGCGACCAATTGGCGCAACCTTCCCGGTCTGTTCGTCCAATTCATTCCCTCGCTGATCGAGACGTTGAACATCGCCGCCGTCTCCACTCTCTTCGGGGCGCTTCTGGCGTCGCTTCTGGCGTTTCTTTCGACGCGCGGCCTTGCACTCTGGCCGCGTATGATCCCGGTCTTCCGCACCTCGATGGACATCATGCGCGCAGTGCCCGAGATCGTCATCGCGCTCGTGCTGATCTTCCTGCTCGGCGGCGGGCCGGTGCCCGCGATGATCGCGATCGCGTTCCACACGACCGGCGCGCTTGGCAAACTGTTTTCCGAGGCCGCTGAAAACGCGGACATCAAGCCGGTCGAAGGGCTGACTTCGGTCGGCGGCAACTGGATGCAACGGGTCTGGCTGGGCGTGTTCCCACAGGTCGCGCCGAACTGGTCCAGCTACGCGCTCCTGCGTTTTGAAATCAACATCCGCGCCTCGGCCATTCTCGGCTTCGTGGGGTCGGGCGGTATCGGCTACGATCTGAAGACTGCGCTGCAATGGGGGCAGGGCAAGTACGATCAGGTCGTCGCGATCTTCACACTTCTCCTCATCACGATCTCCATCGTCGACCATTTCTCGGACCGCGCGCGCGCCCGGCTCGTCAAGGGAGGGAACAGCGCATGAGCATGGCCGCCGCAGACATGAATTCCCTGCGCTCCGACCTGGTGCGGAGCTTCCTGCGCCGCAAGAGGTTTTCGCTCGCGGTTCCGGGGCTGATCCTGCTCTACCTGACCTACATCTTTTTCGCGTTCGACGTTCCTGGCCTGGTTTCCCGCGCGCGGCCGGAGAATGCCGCGATCCTTCTTGGCGATTTCTGGTCCTACAAGACGCATGTGACGCGCGATAACCGGACCGGCGACGTTCAGGCGGCGATAGAAGGCGAGCGCAAGGGCGAATACCCCGACGGCACGATGCCGGATTGGGTGACGACGGGCGAGGAAACCGCCATCGCGCTGCCACACGGAGCAGAAGTCCGCTACCTCGCGGACGGGTCCGCGGCGCTGTCGATCCCCGAATTCGGTGATCTGCATGTCGGGCTGGACGGCCGACAGATTGTCGCGACCCTTCCTGACGGCACCAATGTTCCGGACTGGATGAGCCTTTCGCGGAACCGGATCAGCATCAATCAGAATGATTGGCGCTTTTCGATGACGCCGGCCAAGACGGAGACCTTCCGCTACCAGATGGGGTGGGAGCTGTTCTTCTTCACCCTCGACAGCCAGTTTCACGGGAGATCGGCGGGTGAGTTGATCGCGCTGGCGTTCTGGGAGCCGCGGCTGGAACCGGACCGGAGCAACATCTCGGCCATGGCGCGCGACGTCTGGACCAACAAGATGTGGCGCCACGGCGACGTTGCCTGGGCCATGGGCGAAACTGTCCTGATGGCCTTTCTCGGAACGATGGGTGCCGGGCTGATCGCCCTTCCGCTCGCCTTCTTTGCGGCGTCGAATTTCGCGCCGGCCCGGTGGCTCCGGCTGTCGTTGCGCCGTGTCTTCGATCTGCTGCGCGGGGTGGACGGGCTGATCTGGACCGTCATCCTGTCGCGCGCCTTCGGGCCGGGTCCCCTGACCGGCTCGCTCGCGATCCTGATGACGGATACCGGAACGTTCGGCAAAACCTTCTCCGAGGCGCTGGAGAACATCGACGACAAGCAGGTGGAAGGGATCCAGTCAACCGGTGCCAGCGCGGTTCAGCGGATGCGGTTTGGCGTCATTCCCCAGGTGGCCCCGGTCATTCTGTCCCAACTCCTCTACTACCTTGAATCCAATACCCGTTCGGCGACCGTGATCGGTGCGCTTGTCGGTGGCGGTATCGGACTTCTGCTGACGCAGGCGATCATTACCCAGAAGGACTGGGAAGAGGTGTGCTACTACATGATCCTGACTGTCATCACGGTGATGATCATGGACAACCTCTCGGGCTGGATTCGGCGCCGGATCATCAAGGGCTGATACCGTGCGCATTCTGATCACGGGCGTGAAACGCGGTATAGGTAGCGAAATGGCGCGGATCGCCGTATCGCGCGGCTGGACCGTCCACGGTACGCTCCGCTCGGGTGAGGCACCGGAGGGTGTTGTCGAGCATCGGCTGGACGTGACCGACTTTACCGCCCTTTCCGCATTGTCGGACGCCGCTGGTCCGCTTGACGCGCTGATCAACAACGCCGGCATCATCGGACCCGAACGGCAATCCCCGCTCGACATGGATTTCGACGGTTTCCTTCAGACACTGACGGTCAACACGCTCGCGCCGCTGGCCGTGGCGCAGGCGCTCTTGCCGAACCTCCGGCAGGGCGCGTCACCTCGGATCGTCTCGATCTCATCGCAGATGGCCTGGATGGGTTACCGCAAGGCCGACCGCATCGCCTACCGGGCGTCCAAGGTAGCGCTGAACAAGGTGATGCAGGGCCTCGCGACGATGCTTGAGCCAGAAGGCATTCCCGTCGCGCTCATCGATCCCGGTTGGGTCAGAACCGATATGGGCGGCGCCATGGCGGACCGCGACACCGGGGATGTCGCCGCCGAGATTCTCGCAACCACCGAGACGCTCACCATGCAATCGACGGGTGCGTTTCTCTCGTCGGCAGGCACGCCAAGACCGTTTTGATACAATGCCACGCCTCAGCGCTTCAGAGCCTTTCATCCAGCCCGGTTGCACGATCCAGAACGCAACCTTCGGCGCCTATACCGAGGTCGGCACGGGATCGCGTATCCTGAATAGCGAGTTCGGCGACTACGCCTATTGCGACCGCTACGCGGACATCGCGAACACGACAGTCGGGCGGTTCGCGAACATCGCGGCGTTCACTCGCATCGGTCCCTCGGACCATCCATGGCGCAACGCCGCGCAGCATCATTTCCTTTACCGTTCGGCATCCTATTTCGACGATGCAGAAGATGATGCCGCATTCTTCGCGCACCGCGCCTCGCGCAGAACCACGCTTGGTGCGGATTGCTGGATCGGTCACGGTGCGATCGTGCGGCCCGACGTTACCGTGGGCATCGGCGCGGTCGTCGGCGCGGGTGCTGTCGTGACACATGACGTGGAACCGTTCGCGATTGTCACCGGCATTCCGGCGCGACCCATGCGCAAACGGTTCCCCGACGCGATCGCGGAACGCCTGCTGGCGCTGGCCTGGTGGGACTGGGATCATGATCGGTTGCGTGGGGCGCTTGATGATTTCCGCCGGCTGCCGGCAGAGGCGTTTCTGGACGCCCACGGGGGCTAGGGCACCTCGTCCGCTATCGTCAGCGCCACTCTTTCGCCGGCAAACCAGCTTGACCCGAGTTCCACGATGCGACCGGTGGAGTCCACGTTGACGGCCTCTGTTCGAAGGATCGGCGCGCCTTCCGCGATCCGCAGCAGCCCGGCACGGGGCCCATGCGCGGTCTTTGCCGTGATCCGTGTCGAGGCGCGGGTATAGTCCGTGATCCCCATCTCGGACAGCGCGGCCGTGACCGATTTCAGCCGTCCCAGAGCCTCCGGTAGACCGGGAAGCCGCCCCGCCGGAAAGACCGAGCAAAACAGGCAGATCGGAGTTTCATCGCCGAACGATAGCCCTTCGTAGACATGAACCGTTGTGTCCTGGAGTATCTCCGCCTCTGTCGGGGTTGCGGGCCGCGTTTCGATCCGGAGAACCTGTCGCGATGGCGCCCTGCCGCTGGCGGTGACGTTCCGCTCGAACCGGACACGCCGGCCCAGTGGATATTCAGCGCGCGGGGCGGCGGTAACGAATACACCGGCACCGCGCCGGGCGTGGGTCAGGCCGTCCGCCGCGAGATCGGCAAGCGCGTGGCGGACCGTGTGGCGGTTGACCCCGAAACGGGCCGCCAGCGCCGCCTCTGTCGGCAGCTTGGTGCCGGGCGTGTAGATGCCCATTGCGATCTCGCTTCGCAGCGTGGCGGCGATGGCGCGCCAGACAGGTTCGCGGCGTGTCATGAAAAGTTCATTTGCGTTTGGGTGCTCTCGGCGGATATTTGTCTAGTTGTATAGAAAATTAGACAAATCTGCAAGATGTCCACATTGACCAAGGATCAGATCGAGCGGCGGGCGCGCATGGGGCTTCTTGCGCGCGCGCGGCCCGAACGGCTCGCGATGCTGTTTCCCACGCTTCCGGCGCATGAATTTGTCCGGCCGCCCGAAATCGGTGCGGTTATGGTCCGCGGCCGCATCGGCGCCGCGGGTGGGCCGTTCAACCTTGGCGAAATGTCGGTGACGCGCTGTACCGTCCGGCTTGGCGACGGGGTGGTTGGCCATGCCTATGTGCAGGGCCGCGACAAGACCCATGCCGTTCGGGCGGCAGCAATCGACGCGCTGATGCAGCGGGCCGATAGCTCCGCGATCGAAGCCGCGATCCTCGCGCCCCTGCGGGAAGAGGAAGGGGTGCGCCGCCGCGCACGGGCTGACAAGGCCGCGGCGACGAAGGTCGAGTTCTTCACGATGGTTCGGGGCGAGGACGCATGACGATGGACGTTGCTCTTTCGGGCGGATTTGCCCGCCCCGCCGAGCATGCCGCGCGGGCGTTTCGTGCCTGCCTTCAGGCCATGGCACGCCCCGGCCGCATCTATCCGGTGACCGGCGCGGAGCCGCCGGCACCGCTGTCGCCGGCAGCCGGCACAATTCTGCTGACGCTCGCGGATTCCACGACACCGCTTCACCTCGCGCCGTCGCACGATACGCCAGCGATCCGGCAGTGGATCGCGTTTCATTGCGCCGCGCCGCTCACCGGCGCCGGGACGGCGACTTTCGTTGTCGGGAACTGGGCGGCGATGCAGCCCGTCGATCGGTTCGCTCGCGGCACAGCGGACTATCCGGATCGCTCCGCCACCCTGATCATCGAGATGGAGGAGGGCGACCCAAATGCGCGCCTGACCGGCCCCGGGATCGAAACTGCCATCGATGCACGGCTGCCCGAAATCACCGCATTCGAGGCCAACAACGCGGTCTTCCCGCTGGGCTTCGACTGCTACCTGACGCATGGCGACCGGATTTCGGCATTGCCGCGCTCGACCCGGGTGGAGGCGCTTTAGATGTATGTCGCAACAAAAGGCGGGGAACGCGCGATCGAAGCCGCGCATCAATGGCTCGGCGAAATGCGGCGCGGCGATACCGAGGTTCCCGAACTGAGCGTAGCCCAGATCCGGGAACAGATGACGCTTGCCGTCAACCGGGTGATGGCCGAGGGGTCGCTCTATGATCCGGATCTGGCCGCTCTGGCGATCAAGCAGGCACGCGGCGATCTGATCGAGGCGGTCTTCCTGATCCGCGCCTATCGCACGACCCTGCCGCGTTTCGCTGCGTCCCTTCCGGTCGACACCGATCGGATGGAGATCACCCGAAGAATATCGGCGACCTTCAAGGACGTTCCGGGCGGGCAGATTCTGGGCCCGACATTTGACTACACGCACCGTCTCCTCGATTTCGCGCTGATGGCGGATGGCAATGCACCCCGGGCAGAGAGCAGGGAGGCGGACGGGTCGCCGTCGCCGCATATCCTCGCGCTGCTTGATCGCGATGGGTTGATGGAACCACTTGCGGCGACCGACGAAACGCCGCCCGATCTGACGCGGGAGCCGCTGGAAATGCCTGCCAGCCGTCCCCTCCGGCTTCAGGCGCTGGCGCGGGGGGATGAGGGGTTTTTGCTCTCGATGGCCTACTCGACCCAGCGCGGATATGGCCGGACCCATGCCTTTGTCGGCGAACTCAGGATCGGCGCTTGCGCTGTCGAGATGGACATCCCCGAACTCGGCTTCGCAGTCGAGATCGGCGAGATCGAGCTTACCGAATGCGAGACGGTGAACCAGTTCAACGGGTCCAAGACAGAGCCGCCTCAATTCACGCGCGGCTATGGCCTTGTCATGGGCCAGTCGGAGCGCAAGGCGATCTCCATGAGCCTTGTGGACCGCGCCTTGCGCTGGGAGGAGCTGGGCGAGGAGAACACCGGCGCCCCGGCGCAGGACGCCGAGTTCGTCCTTTACCATTCGGACAATATCCAGGCGACCGGCTTCCTCGAACATATCAAGCTGCCGCACTACGTCGATTTCCAGTCGGAGCTTGAGCTCATCCGCAAACTGCGCCGCGAGGCGGGTTCCGATGACCGGCAGGAGGCAGCGGAATGACCGATCAGGCCTACAACTTCGCCTATCTCGACGAGGCGACCAAGCGAATGATCCGCCGCGCGATCCTGAAAGGTCTGGCGGTCCCGGGATATCAGGTGCCCTTCGCCAGCCGCGAGATGCCGATGCCCTACGGCTGGGGCACCGGCGGGGTGCAGGTCACGGCCGCGTGCCTTGCGCCGGAAGATATACTGAAGGTCATCGACCAGGGCGCGGACGACACCACGAACGCCGTATCGATCCGCAAGTTCTTTGAGCGTACGGGCGGCGTGGAGACGACCGAACATACCGCCGAGGCGACGCTGATCCAGACCCGGCACCGCATCCCCGAACATCCGCTGACCGAGGACCAGATCCTCGTCTACCAGGTGCCGATCCCCGAACCCCTGCGCTTTCTCGAACCGCGCGAGAGCGAGACGCGGAAGATGCATGCGCTTCAGGAATACGGGCTGATGCATGTGAAGCTGTACGAGGACATCGCCCGGCATGGCGCCATCGCAACCTCTTACGCCTACCCGGTGAAAGTCGAGGGGCGCTATGTCATGGACCCTTCGCCGATCCCCAAGTTCGACAACCCGAAACTGTCCGGCAGCCCGGCGATCCAGCTATTCGGTGCGGGGCGCGAACAGCGCATCTATGCCCTGCCGCCCTACACCGAAGTGGTCAGTCTGGATTTCGAGGATCACCCGTTCGAACCGAGCAAGGCGGACCACGCCTGCGACCTCTGCGGTGCGGCGGAAACCTATCTTGACGAAGTCATCACGGACGACCGGGGCGGGCGCATGTTCGTCTGCTCGGACACCGACTACTGCACCGGCCGCCAGGCCGCCGGGCATCGAGGCCGTCTCAGCCCGGAGGATGCCGCATGACCCTGTTTGACCGTACGCTTTCGCAGGACGCTGAAACACCTCTTCTGGAGGTCGACGGGTTGACCAAGCGCTACGGTGCGCGAATCGGCTGCGCCGATATCAGCTTCGACCTCTGGCCGGGCGAGGTATTGGGCATCGTCGGCGAAAGCGGCTCCGGCAAGTCCACGCTTCTGTCATGCCTCGCCGGCCATCTCGAGCCGGGCGAGGGCCGCGTCCTCTATCGCGGACGCGATACGGTCGCGATGCCCGAGCCGGCGCGGCGGCTTCTGTCGCGCACCGAATGGGCGTTCGTTCACCAGAACCCGCGCGACGGGCTGAGGATGGGCGTATCGGCCGGCGGCAATGTCGGCGAACGGCTGATGGCGGTGGGTGCGCGCAACTACGGGACCATCCGCGCCGCCGCAACCGACTGGCTTGGCCGGGTCGAAATCGCCGCGGAACGGATCGATGACAAGCCGCGCCAATTCTCCGGCGGGATGCAGCAGCGCCTTCAGATTGCGCGCAATCTGGTGACCGGTCCGCGTCTCATTTTCATGGACGAGCCGACCGGCGGACTTGATGTGAGCGTTCAGGCCCGGCTGCTCGATCTTCTGCGCGGGCTTGTCCGGGAGATGGGGCTGTCAGCGATCATCGTCACCCATGACCTTGCCGTGGTGCGGCTTCTGGCCGACAGGCTGATGGTGATGAAATCGGGCCATGTCGTCGAAAGCGGCCTGACCGATCAGGTCCTGGACGACCCGCAGCATGCCTACACGCAGTTGCTCGTATCCTCGGTGTTGCAGGTCTGACGATGCTTCATGCCTACAGATATGCCGGGCCGGGGCTTGCTGCGATCCCGCACGATGCCGATCTGGCGGGCGCGCTGTGGATCGACCTCTATCGTCCCCTCGATGCCCAGGTCGCAGCCGTCGCGGCGCTTGGCATCGTCGTGCCGTCGCTCGCGGATATGGAAGAGATCGAGATATCCAACCGGCTCTTTCGTGAGAACGGCGTGGACCAGATGACCGTTGTCCTGCCCGGTCTTTCCACATCAAGGACGCCAACCGCCGGGCCGGTGACATTCATCCTCGCGCCGAACCGCCTAGTGACCGTGCGCCACCATGCGCCGCGCCCGTTTGAGACGTTTCCAGATCGTGCCGAAAGGGCAATGGCGGGCTGCGCCAGTGCCGAGCGGTTGTTTCTTGGCCTTGTCGAGGAATGCGTCGCGCGCCTTGCCGACCTGCTCGAAGGCGTGGGGCGGGAACTCGATACCGCGTCGTCCGCCGTGTTCAGCGGTTCCGCTGCGCAAAGGCCGGATGTGCTGCAGACCGCGCTTGAGCAGACGGGCCGGCAGGGCGATCTTCTCAACCGGATCCGGCTTGGCCTTCTGTCCCTCGAACGGGCGATGAGTTTCTACGTATTGGGCGCCGCGGAGCGGGCGGAGGGCAAGGCGCTGCGGGCCGTGGCCAAGGCGCAGATGCGTGATCTTCAGGCGCTTGAGGTCCACGCTGATTTCCTGTCCTCGCGCGTGGGACTCGCGGTCGATGCGACGCTTGGCATGGTGAACCTCGCACAAAACGCGACGGTGCGGATCGTTTCGGTCGTCGCGGTGCTGTTCCTCCCGCCGACGCTGATCGCCTCCATCTACCGCATGAACTTCGCCCGTATGCCCGAATTAGCGGCGTCGTGGGGCTACCCATTCGCGCTGGTCATGATGCTGGTCTCGGCGCTGGGCACGTATCTTTTCTTCAAATGGCGCCGATGGCTTTGACGCGCCGGGAAGCAGGCTGATGATTGAAATTCGTGATCTGTCCAAATCCTTCACTCTGCACAATCAGGGCGGTGCGGTGATCCCGGTGATGACCGGGGCACAGCTTTCGGTCGCACGCGGAGAATGCGTGGCGCTGACCGGCATGTCCGGGGCGGGGAAATCGACGCTGATGCGGATGATCTACGGCAATTATCTGGCCGCATCCGGTTCGATCCGCGTTGCCGGGACCCAAATCACCTCGGCTCGGCCTCGCGACATCATCCGGCTGCGGCGCGAGACGCTCGGCTATGTCAGCCAGTTCCTTCGTGTCGTGCCAAGGGTGCCGACGCTTCGCGTCGTGGCCGAGCCGCTTCTTGCATTGGGACAGCCGGAGGACGAGGCGCTCGCCCGTGCGGCGGTGCTGCTGACGCAGCTCAACATTCCGGAACGCCTGTGGTCGATCTCGCCCACGACCTTCTCGGGAGGTGAGCAGCAAAGGGTGAACATCGCGCGCGGATTTGCCCATGACTACCCGGCCCTGCTTCTCGACGAACCGACCGCCTCGCTCGACGGGGCCAATCGCGACGTTGTCCTCCGGCTGATCGAAACCGCCAAGGCGCGCGGCGCCGCGATCGTCGGCATCTTCCATGACGAAGCGGCCCGTAATCGCGTCTGCGACCGCGAGGTTGACGTGACCGGCTTCACGCCGGCGCGGGTGGCCTGAGATGGGCGTGGCGGGCGGCCGCCTCTTCGCCATTGTCGGCCCCTCGGGCGCCGGCAAGGACACGCTTCTTGACGGGCTTGTCCGCGACTGGCCGGCAATTCACCGCGCGCGGCGCACGATCTCGCGCCCGCCATCCGCCACCGAGGCGTTCGAAAGCGTTACCGAACACGACTTTGCCGCGCTTCGCCGCTCGGGCGCTTTCGCCCTCGACTGGCAGGCCCACGACCTTTGCTACGGTATCCGCCAGTCCGAGTTCGCGTCGCTTCGCAATGGGGGGACGGTGGTCTTCAACGGCTCCCGCAAGGCGCTGCCTGCCGCGATCGCCCGGTATCCCGATTTGCAGGTCGTCGTGATCTCTGTTGCGGCAGAGACCCTCGCGCGCAGGCTTGCCAAGCGCGGCCGCGAGAGTGCCGGGGAAATTGTCCGGCGTCTCGACCGTGCCGGGTTTGATCTGCCGGACGGCATCAACGGGAAAGTGGTCTGGAATGACGGCACCCCGGCCGAGGGGGTCGCGCGGCTTGTCGCGGCACTTCAACCGGTCAGCGCATGACGGGATACAAGATGAAAACGCCCGTCTTCGTCCTCACCGAAAAGACAGATATCGGCAATCCGGAATGGAGCTGTCGTATGGGCGGCGAACCAGCTGTACGCCGCATACTCGATCGCGCATGCATTCTCGTCCAAAGGCCCGGTCAGGGTGAGGTGGAAGCGGAATTCATCCATCACATAGGGGTAGCCGTATCGGTCAAGCAACGCGCGCTGCCGTACGGTCAGGCGTTCGGGGCGGCGGCGTGCGGTCTCGGCTTCGGTAAGCGGCGCGCGAAAGCGTTCGAAGCGATCGACGATGCCTGCGGCAAGCACACCGATGGCGGCAAGCGGATCTTCCGGGACGAGCGCGAGGAACCGGCCGATGCGGCGAACCGAGAGGCGGCCGGCGGTTGCCGCGGAAACTGTCGCAGCATGAGCGCAAAGGGCCTTGCCCAGAGCGTCGGCGTGAGTCCCCGGCGCCAACCGGAAGGGCGGTTTCAACGTCCCGTGAAAACCGTATCTGCGGGGTTCCGCCGTCAGATCGGAAAAGCCCGGAACGCCGAAGTCGGGCTGCTGGACCACGGCCCCGGTCAAAGCGTCGCGGCCGAGCCAGCTTGCAGCGGCGTTCGCGAACGCGCCTTCGGGCGGAGCGAAGTAGATCGCGTAACGTTTCATCCTCATCCCGCCGCAGTCGCACGGCTTTGTCACCGGCATGTGACATTTGCCTGCGACAGAGCGGCCTGACCAGACCTCCCGGAGCTTGCGGTGACCGAAACCATTCTTTCCAATGCGACAATCGTCCTGCCCGAAGAAGTTGTCACCGGGTCCCTCGTGATGCGGAACGGCCGGGTCGCCGCGATAGACGAGGGGAGCACGACGCATCCGGGCGCGGTCGATTGCGAAGGCGATCTTATCATGCCGGGCCTGATCGAGTTGCACACCGACAATCTGGAACGCCACATTCAGCCGCGCCCGGGCGTGGACTGGCCCCACGCCGCCGCCATCGTGGCCCATGACGCAGAGTTCTGTTCGGTTGGCGTCACGACGGTGTTTGACGCGCTCCGCGTGGGATCGGTTTTTTCCAATGACAGGGCGCATTACGGTGAATATGCCCGCCAGCTTGCGGATGAGCTTCTTGAATTGCGTGCGGGCAACACGCTTCGGATCAGCCATTTCCTGCACCTGCGCGCAGAAGTCTGTTCCGAAACCCTGATCGAGGAACTGGACAAGTTCGGGCCGGACGACCGGGTCGGCATCGTGAGCCTGATGGACCACACCCCCGGAGAGCGCCAGTTCCGCGATGTGACGAAGCTGCGTGACTACATGTGCGGCAAGCACGGCCTGACAGAGGCGGAGTTCGAGTCGCATGTGGCCAACCAGATCGCGATCAAGGAACAGTTCGGTTCCCGGCACGAGGCGGCGGCCGTTGCAGCCGCCAAGCGTTATGGCGCGACGCTTGCCTCGCATGACGACTCGACAGCCGAACAGGTTGCCCGCTCGGCTACGCATGGTGTGCATTTCGCCGAGTTCCCGACGACGGCTGAGGCGGCGCGCGCCTGCCATGACCGGTCGATCGCTGTCATGATGGGCGCGCCGAACCTGATCCGCGGCGGGTCTCATTCGGGGAATGTCGCGGCCCATGTCCTCGCCGAGGACGACCTGCTTGATATCGTCTCGTCCGACTACGTTCCCTCGGCGCTCCTCGCGTCCGCGCTGTTCCTCGGCGACCTGTGGGGCGATGTCGCGCGCGGCGTCCGGACCGTGACGGCGGCTCCGGCCAAGGCGGTCGGCCTTGACGACCGCGGTCAGATCGCCACCGGACTTCGCGCCGATGTGATCCGCGTCCGGCGGATTGGCAAGACCGGCGCGGTGCGCGGGGTCTGGGTGAAGGGCGAACGGCTCGGCTAGGCCGCCGCCGATGTTCCCGGCGCAGCATCGTTCGCGTTTCGGGCAGGCTGCTTGACACGAAATTGCCGTTGGCTAATGCTGACGACAAGAATCGGTATCATCACCGAATGGCAATCGGGCCTCGAATCCAGTTCGCGAAACGCGGGCAGGATCGGGGCCTTTCTGTTTTGGGGGCACGTTTGGCGAAGCGACGGATAGAAATCGGTCTGCTCTACTCTCGCTCAGGCACCTACACGCTGATCGCGGAGGCCTGCCGGACCGGCGCGCTTTCGGCGATCGCCGAGATAAATGCCGATCCGGACTGCGATGTGACCTTCATCCCGGTGGAGCGGGACCCGGGTGGAAATATCGACCACTACGGTCCGCTCTGCGAGGAAATCCTGAGCCAGACGTCGGCGCGCCACATCATCGGCTGTGTCACGTCGTGGAGCCGCAAGGAAGTCATCCCGGTGCTTGAGCGGTCCGGCGGGACCCTCTGGTACACGGTCCCCTATGAGGGGTTCGAGGCTTCCGATCACGTGGTCTATACCCATGCCTGCCCCAACCAGCACCTTATCCCGCTGCTCGACTGGGCTCTGTCGCGCCATGGGCGGCGCGTCTATCTGACCGGGTCGAACTACATCTGGGGCTGGGAGATGAACCGTCTCACCCGCGAGATCGTGTCCGGGGCAGGTGGCGAGATTCTGGGCGAGCGGTATCTGCCGATCGGCGGGCTGGAGATCGGACGGATCGTCGACGAGATCGAGGCAACCCGCCCGGATTTCGTGATGAATTCCCTGATCGGTGCGTCGCAGTATCAATTTATCGCGGCACTTCGGGATCTCGGGCTCTCGGACGAACGCTTCGCGCCCGAGAACTGCCCTGTCCTGTCCTGCAATCTGACGGAATGTGAACTGCCGGCCCTTGGTGCCGCGGGTGAGGGGCTGGTGGCGGCGGGACCGTATTTTCGCGGTTCAACGAGCTGGCCCGGCGGGGGCAGTTTCGGGTCGTCGCACGAAGCGGCGACGGCTGCGGCAGTTCATGCGCTTGCAAGACTATTGGCAGGACGCCCCGGCGCGGAATACGAAAGCTTGTCCTCGTTGCTGGCCAGTCCGACCGCAGGGGCGTGCAACATCGACCCGAAAACACATCATTCGACCCTGCCGGTCCTCATCGCGCGGGTGCAGTCGGGTCAGTTCCGGATCATCGAGGAATGCGGGCTCGTCGCCGGCGATCCGTATCTGACGCGTGACCGGTCGCAGGCCACCGCCCCCGAGGGCCGAACGCTGAGGGTGGTGAAATGAGGCCCGGCCTTCATATCCGGAATCTTGGCGGCGCTCACGCGGCCATCCTGCATCGGCCGCATGCCGTCGTGCAGTCGCTGGCGCGCCAGCTTACCGCGATCGGCCTTGAGGTATCGACACACTGGCCGGACCTCGGCGCCGATGCGTTCAATGCGGATTTCATCTTCTTCGACGTCGATATGGGCCACGACGCGCAGTTCCCATGGCCGCCGGGCGAAGCGCCGATGCCGACAGTCGCGCTGATCGGATCGGAGGCGCCGGGGCGGATCGAATGGGCGCTGGCGATGGGTGCCCATGCCCAGCTTGTCAAACCTATCGGGGATAGCGGCGTCTACAGCGCCCTCCTGATCGCGCGTGAGGCATTCTACGCCCGCAGGGCGCTTTCGGATGAAATCAAGAGCCTTCGGGAACGGCTCGACGAGCGGAAGACCGTGGTGCGCGCCGTCACTTTTCTGGCCGCGCGCGGGATGAGTGAGGCGGAAGCATATTCGCAGATCCAGCGGATGGCGATGAACTGGCGCGTGAGTTTCGAGGCGGCTGCCCGCCGCATCGTCGCACGCTACGCGGAAGAGGACGGGAAGGACGGCGATGAGCGAAGCCATGGTCGCTGAGGGGCCACGGAAAGAACCGGCAGGCGTCCTGACGCGGATCCTGCGCCGGAAGTTGGCTCTGTTTGGGCTTGTCGTGATCGCGGTCGTGACCGCGGGCGCGGTATTTGCCCCCTGGATCGCGCCCTACCGGCCCGATGAACAGTTCTTTGACGGCCTGACGCTTGAAGGCGCGCCGCTGCCGCCGGGCGGGCGGTTTCTGCTGGGCACCGACCTGCTGGGCCGGGACCTGCTGACGCGGATTCTGCATGGCGCGCGCACGTCGCTTATCATCGGCGTTCTCGCGAACGGCATGGCGCTTGTGATCGGAACGCTGGTCGGGCTGACGGCCGGCTATTTCCGGGGCGTGATCGGCGCGGTGCTGATGCGCTTCACCGATCTCATGATGGCATTTCCCGCGCTGCTTCTGGCGATCTGCCTCGCCGCGATATTCCAGCCGTCGCTCTGGATTGTCGCGATGGTGATCGCGCTGGTGAACTGGGTGCAGACGGCCCGCGTGATGTACACGGAAACGACCTCGCTGTCGGAACGGGATTTCATCGCGGCGGAGCGGACCCTGGGCGCCGGGACCGGCCGCATCCTCTTTCGCCATATCCTTCCCCACCTTGTGCCCACGCTGATCGTCTGGGGCACGCTGGGTATATCCACGACGGTTCTCCTCGAGGCGACGCTGAGCTTTCTCGGTGTCGGTGTTCAGCCGCCGGTGCCAACCTGGGGCAACATCATCTTCGAGAACCAGACCTACTTCCAGGCGGCACCGTGGCTCGTCTTCTTTCCCGGCGCGGCGATCCTGCTCTTGGCGCTTGCCTTCAACCTCGTCGGTGATGCGCTGCGCGAGGAACTGGACCCGACACAGAGAGGGCGTGCGTGATGGCTGCCTATTTCATCCGCCGCATCGTTCAGTCGTTGCTGATCCTTCTTGGCATCTCGTTCGTGACGTTCGTGCTGCTCTATATCCTGCCGGCCGATCCGGTGCGCCAGATCGCGGGACGCTCGGCCACAGCGCAGACGGTCGCCAATATCCGCGAACAGTTGGGCCTCGATCAGCCCTTCATCGTGCAATACGGCCGCTACCTTGCCGGGCTCGTGCAGGGGGATCTCGGTCGCTCCTACCTTCAGAAGACCGAGGTCGCGACGCTTATCGCATCGCGCCTGCCGGCATCGCTGCAACTGATGGCGGGCGGCATCCTGTGCGAACTTCTGATCGGGCTGAGCTTCGGCGTGATCGCGGCCCTGCGCCGCGGAAGGATGGCGGATCAGGTACTGATGATCACATCGTTCGTAGCGGTATCCGCGCCGCAATTCGTGGTTAGCCTGCTTCTGCTCTACGTTTTCGCGGTGAAGCTCGGCTGGTTCCCGATCGGCGGGTACGGCACCTTCGCGCATCTGGTCCTGCCGGCGCTGACCCTCGGTATCCTCGGCTCGGGCTGGTACAGCCGGATGATGCGGTCCTCGATGATCGAGGTTCTGCGCACGGACTACATTCGAACGGCCCGCGCCAAGGGGCTGAGCCGGGCGCGGGTGATCCTGCGCCACGCGCTGCCCAATGCGATCCTTCCCATCATTGCGATGATCGGCATCGACATCGGCATCTTCATGGGCGGGCTCGTCGTTGTCGAAAGTGTTTTCGGCTGGCCCGGCATCGGCCAACTGGCCTGGCAGGCGATCCAGCGCGTCGACATCCCGATCATCATGGGTGTCACGCTTGTATCGGCCTGCGCCATCGTCCTCGGCAATCTTCTGGCGGACTTCATCGCGCCGCTTATCGACCCGCGCATCCGGTTGCGCTGACACGACCCACGATCAACGGACAACAACCAAGGGAGCATGACATGAAGACCTGGCTTACCACGACAGCGCTGGCACTCTCGCTCGCGATGCCTGCCATCGCGCAGGACTATCAGCCCGACCCGAATGCGAAGGCGGGGGGCAGCATCGTCATCACCTACAAGGATGATGTCGCAACACTCGATCCGGCGATCGGCTACGATTGGCAGAACTGGTCGATGATCAAGTCGATCTTCGACGGGCTGATGGACTATGCGCCCGGCACGACGGAACTGCGCCCGGGCCTTGCCGAAAGCTACGACATCTCGGATGACGGACAGGTCTTCACCTTCCACCTGCGTCCGGGTGTGAAATTCCACAATGGCAGGGAAGTCACGGCTGATGACGTGAAATACTCGCTTGACCGGGTGACGAACCCGGCAACGCAGTCGCCCGGCGCGGGTTTCTTCGGCTCGATCAAGGGCTATGACGAGATCGCCAGCGGCGCGAGCGAGACGCTGGCGGGCGTCACCGTCGTCGACCCGATGACGGTGCAGATCGAACTGTCACGGCCCGACGCGACGTTCCTGCACGTCATGGCGCTGAACTTCGCCTCGGTCGTGCCGCAAGAAGCGGTCGAGGCCGCAGGGGCGGATTTCGGCAAGCAGCCCGTCGGCACCGGGGCCTACAGCCTTGCGGAGTGGACCATCGGCCAGCGCCTCGTCTTCGCGAAGAACGCCGACTACTGGCGTGATGGCGTGCCCTATCTCGACGAAATCGTCTTCGAGGTCGGGCAGGAGCCGATCGTGGCGCTGCTCAGGCTTCAGAACGGTGAGGTCGACGTTCCGGGCGACGGCATCCCGCCCGCCAAGTTCCAGGAGGTGATGGCCGATCCCGAGCAGGCCGCGCGTGTGGTCGAGGGCGGCCAGTTGCATACCGGCTATATCACCATGAACGTGAACACCGCGCCATTCGACAACGTGAAGGTCCGTCAGGCTGTGAACATGGCGATCAACAAGGACCGGATCGTCCAGATCATCAATGGCCGCGCCGTGCCCGCCAATCAGCCGCTGCCGCCGTCGATGCCGGGCTATACCGAGGGCTACGAAGGCTATGCCTTCGATCCGGAAGGCGCGAAGACGCTGCTGGCCGAAGCCGGTGTCGGCGACGGGTTCGAGACCGAGCTCTACGTGATGAATACCGATCCCAACCCGCGCATCGCGCAGGCGATCCAGCAGGATCTTTCGGCTATCGGCATCTCGGCACAGATCCAGTCGCTCGCCCAGGCCAATGTCATCGAGGCGGGCGGCAACGGTTCGGCCCCGATGATCTGGTCGGGCGGTATGGCCTGGATCGCGGACTTCCCGGACCCGTCGAACTTCTATGGCCCGATCCTCGGCTGTGCCGGGGCGGTCCAGGGCGGCTGGAACTGGTCCTGGTACTGTAACGAGGACCTTGATGCCAAGGCGACCGAGGCCGATTCCATGGCCGACCCGTCGCAGGCAGAGGCGCGCCTCAAGCTCTGGTCGGATGTCTATGTCGGGATCATGGCCGATGCGCCCTGGGCGCCGGTCTTCAACGAACAGCGCTACACGATGAAGTCCGCGCGCATGGGCGGCGCGGATGAACTGTATGTCGATCCGGTATCGATCCCGGTCAACTACGACTACGTCTACGTTACCGAGTGAGCAGACAGGATGTGCAAGAACTGCGACTACACGATTCATGGCGCGCAGCATCATTTCGGCTGGGACAACACGATTGCCCCGGCCGAAAGGGTGGAGCCGGGCGCCACGATCCTGTTCCATTGCCATGATTCCTCGGCGGGCCAGCTAGGCCCGTCGTCAACCGTCGCGGACGTCGTGGCGCTGGACTTCGGCAAGATCAACCCGGTCTCCGGGCCGATCCATGTCGAGGGTGCGGTGCCCGGGGACGCGCTGAAGATCACAATCGAAAGCTTTGCACCGCAACGCCATGGCGGTCGGGGCTTCGGCTGGACGGCGAACATTCCGGGTTTCGGGCTGCTTGCCGACCAGTTCACCGACCCGGCGCTTACCGTATGGTCCTATGATCCCGACACGCTCGATCCGGCGCTCTGGGGCAGCGAGGGGCGCGTGCCGCTGAAACCGTTCGCGGGCACGATCGGCTGCGCCCCTGCAGAGCCAGGGCTGCATTCGGTGGTGCCGCCGCGCCGCGTCGGCGGCAATCTCGACATCCGCGACCTTGCCGCCGGCACCACGCTTTACCTGCCGGTGGAGGTGGCGGGCGCGCTGTTCAGCGTTGGTGATACCCACGCAGCACAGGGTGACGGCGAGGTCTGCGGCACGGCCATCGAAAGTCCGATGGATGTGGTCCTGACACTCGACGTCGTGAAAGGGGCGAACCTGAAGACACCGCGCTTTACCACGTCAGGCCCGGTCACGCGGCATCTGGATGCCAAGGGATACGAGGTCACGACCGGCATTGGCCCGGACCTGATGACGGCCGCACGCGACGCGGTGGCCGGCATGGTGGACCTGCTGACCGCGCAGCGAGGCATGGCGGCTGTCGATGCCTACATGCTTGTCTCGACCTGCGGCGACCTGCGAATTTCCGAGATCGTTGATATGCCGAACTGGGTGGTCAGCTTCTACTTCCCGAGGGCCGTGTTCGAATGAACGCCGATGCCAAACAACCGTCCGAGGCCGCGCAATCGGCCCCGGACAGCGCCGAAGTTCTTCGGGTATCCGGGCTGAATATCGCGGTCAGGACCGAGCATGGCTTGAAACCGCTGGTCGAGGACATGAACCTGACGCTCCGGCGGGGCGAGACGCTTGCCATCGCCGGTGAAAGCGGTTCGGGAAAATCGCTCACGTCACTGGCGATCATGGGTCTGCTTCCGCCACCTGCGGTGCGCGTGACCTCCGGAACGATCCGGTTGGGGGATGT
The DNA here is from genome assembly GCA_030429495.1 of Alphaproteobacteria bacterium. Taxonomy (GTDB): domain Bacteria; phylum Pseudomonadota; class Alphaproteobacteria; order Rhodobacterales; family Rhodobacteraceae; genus Albidovulum. Next base: position 239,659 of record JAUIFH010000001.1, read on the forward strand.
CGAGCTGACGGCCCTTCCCGAGGCCGAGATGCGCAGCGTGCGCGGCGACCGCGTGGCGATGATCTTTCAGGAGCCGATGACATCGTTGAACCCGGTTCTGACGATCGGTACGCAACTGACCGAGGCGATCCGGGCGCATGTACCTGTCACGCGCGCGGAAGCCGCCGAACGTGCGATCGCGGCGCTGAAATCGGTCCGGATTTCCGAACCCGCAAAGCGGATGGGCCAGTATCCGCATGAACTCTCCGGCGGGATGCGCCAACGGGTGATGATTTCGATGGCGCTCGCGCTGAAGCCCGAGGTGCTGATCGCGGACGAGCCCACGACTGCGCTTGACGTGACGGTTCAGCGCGAAGTGCTTGATCTTCTGCGCGACCTGCAGCGCGAAACGGGGACGGCGATCCTTCTGATCACGCATGACATGGGTGTGGTGGCAGAGATGGCCGACCGCGTGATCGTCATGCGGGACGGCAAGATCGAGGAAGAGGGCACAACCCGCCGGATATTCACCTCTCCCGAACGCAGTTATACGCGCGACCTTCTGGCAGCGGTTCCGAGGTTGGGTGCGGGCGCAGCGCGTGGCGGGGCAGCGCCGGACGCCGCCGATCCGGTCGCCCGCCTGACGGATGTGTCGGTGCGCTACGACCTTCACGGCGGGCTTCTTGGCCGCGTGACCCATCGGGTCCATGCTGTCGAGCGGGTAAGCTTCGATATCAGGCGCGGCGAGACCTTCGCGCTGGTCGGTGAATCCGGCTGCGGCAAGTCCACGATCGCGCGCGCGCTGGTTGGTCTTGTCCCGCATGAGGGGCGGATCGAAATCGCCGGAAAGCACCTTGCCGGGCTTGACGGCGCGGGGATGAAGGCCTTGCGGAGGAACATCCAGATCGTGTTCCAGGACCCGATGGCCGCGCTCGACGCGCGCATGAAAGTGGCCGATCTGGTCGCCGAACCTTTGCTGATTCACGGCCTGGGTGACGCCGGCGAACTCCGCGCCAGGACCGACGATCTTCTGAAGCGTGTCGGTCTTTCTCCCGATCACGGCGACCGCTATCCGCACGAGTTTTCGGGCGGGCAGCGCCAGCGGATCTGCATCGCCCGTGCGCTCGCCCTGCAACCCGACCTTATCATCGCCGATGAATCCGTCTCCGCACTTGACGTGTCCGTGCAGGCGCGTGTTCTCGAGTTGCTGGAGGCGCTGAAGACCGAGTTCGGAATGTCCTACCTGTTCATCTCGCACGACATGGCGGTGGTCGAGAACATCTCGGACCGCGTCGCCGTGATGTACCTGGGCCAAATCGTCGAGATGGGCACGCGCGACCAGGTCTTCGGCAATCCGCAGCACCCCTATACCCGCCGGCTGATCGACGCGGTGCCGATACCGGACCCGGATATCCGCCCCGCGCGAATCCAGTTCGGCGCGGGCGAAGTGGCAAGCCCGGTCTATCCCGCCAATACCGGTCCGACCCCCGTCAGGCTGGTCGACCGGGGGGGTGGGCATCTGGCGGCGGAGCACTGAACCGGCGCCCTGCCGTGCAGGTTATTTGACATCGCGTACCAGCAGTTTGCGGCCGTTGAATTCGCAGGTGTCGCCCGCCTTCTTGCCCTCCAGCGCCGCGTAGATCGGAGCGGCAGTCGAAATGCCGATGAAATTGCGGCCGGCGCATTCGAACGCGCCGGTCGATACCGCAACAACGAGGTAGCGGTCACCAAGATCTACTGCCGCGCCTTCCTCGACCTCGGATTTCGGTCCGAAATCAATCTGCCTGAGCGCGCGCAGCTTGGCTTCGTTGTCGTGCGTGTTGTCGTCGAAAGCCTCCGCAAGATCGGCGGCGGTTTCGGCCTGAGCCTGTTCGTCAGCCTCGATCGGTTCGGTCCGGTCAAGCCGCGCCGCCTCAAGGAACTGCGCGTATTTCCGTTTTGCCTGCGCCAGATCGGCCTCGGCCAGGGCCATCATCGTCGCTCTGAGGTGTTCCTTGTCGATCATTGTTTTTCCTTTTCTGATGCAGTCGTTAAACTCGGTGTTCCGCACTGCTCTGAACCCTGCCGGACGGGATCATGGCAGACCAGCGAAGGGGGGACGAAACTTGGGCGCTGCATTGTCGATTGCCGTCCTTTTCACGGTTTCCAGCACGATCGTCCGCGTTGCGAGCGTCGTTCTGGAGCATTCGGGCATTCCGATGTCGGTCGCCCGGATTCAGGCGTTGTCGGCGTTGAGCGGCACGGGTTTTACGACGACTGAATCCGAGATGATCCTTCTGACGCCTGTCCGGCGGAAGGTTCTGGCGACACTGATGATCGCGGGGAGTATCGGACTTGCATCCATCGCGGCGACGATCGTGGTCGGCGCCTTCGGGGTCAGCAAGACGCCCAACGGGCTGGCCGGACAGGTGGCCGCTATCGCCGCCGCAATCGTATACGGGCGCTACATCCTGCTTTCGCCGCGCGTCGATGCGTTTGTCTGCGGGTTCGCCTATCGCTGGCTGGAGCGCGAGGGCGAGGGCCGGTGCAGCTTCACTGTCGTTCACCGTCTTGCCGAGGATTGGCTGATCGCCGAACACCTTCTGCGGGAGGATATTGCGGCGGAGCCTGCGGAATGGTCCTTCGAAGGGCTGACGCCCCTTGGCGTCCGCGACCCGGTTTCGGGCGAGGCCGAACACCCCTGGAGCGGCGCACGGCCGGAACGTGGGCAGGCACTTGTCCTTCTCGGGCCAATCGCGGCCCATTCCAGCTTCGCGGACCGCTATGGAAGTACGGCGTTTGGCCGGGGTCACTGATCCATGAAGGACGCGCAGACGAACCCGGGCTTCATCCACTTGTTCGAACTTGGCAGCGGCGCGCTGTCCTGGCTGCACATGTGCATCCGTCACGAAGAGACCAGCCGCTTCCTGATGGATGAGGTTGCGCTGGACGATCTGATCGTCGACGCGATGATCGAGGAGGATACCCGATCGCGCATCCGGGTGCGTCCGGACGGGATCATGGTCTTGCTGAAGGCCATGCATGTGCAGGGTGAGGACATGGCGATGCCCGAGGACATGATCTCGCTCCGCATATGGATCGACGAGCACCGCATCATCACCACGCGCGAGGCCGACATCGACCCGATCCGCGAGATGGTCCGGCGCATCGGGGCGGGCCGTGGACCAGAGAATGCAGGCGCATTCCTGGCGGACCTCATCGAACTCCATCTCGATGAGGTCGACCCCTATATCGAACGGCTTGAGGATTCGGTGAACCACCTCGACCGTAAGGTAGCCGTGCACGATCTTGAAGAAAGCTGCCCCCGGCTCTCGGACACGCAGTTGCAGATCAGCGCGTTCCTGCGCCACCTCGAACCGCAGCGGCATGTGTTGCAGGTTCTGTCCGCGCTCGACCACCCAGTCCTTGCGGACCGGGACCGCACACGTTTCGACAATGCGCTGAACCAGTTGCTGCGGATACTCGAAACGCTCCAAAGCCTGCGTGAGCGTTCCGACATCCTGAACGACCAGATGACGAGGATACAGGATCGTCAGCTTGCGCGAACGTCCTACATCTTCGCTGTCGCGGCGACGGTCTTCCTGCCGCTCGGTTTCGTCACCGGCCTGTTCGGCGTGAACCTTCTGGGAATTCCCATGTCCGGTCATCCGCAAGGCTTCGCGATCCTTCTCGGCGTCTGCGCACTGGTCAGTGTGGTGCTTCTGGCATTCTTCCGGTGGCGCCGCTGGTTCTGACTGAGACAAGCGGGGGCGGCCGTGGACCCGCCCATCACGCGCCGCCGCGTGTTTTCGCGTGGTGCTCGACCACTTCGGCAACGACGACATCGTATTCCAGGAACACATCGGCTTTGCCGCGTTCCTTGGCGTATTTGTGTTCGGGATGGACGTCCCATTCCTCGATGGCCTCGAAACTCTCGAAATAGCCGATGAGGACCGCCTCTCCGTCTGCGGCGGTGAAGACCTTGTGGCTGATATATCCTTTCAGCCCGCGCACGATGGTGACCATCCGCGTATAGAGGTCATCGAACTCACCCTTGAAATCCGGGTCGACGCGGTGCCGGAACACTTCGACATGCATGGCCATCTACTATTCTCCTCCTTGGCAGATTAACGGGGTTTGGACATTCGTCCGATGCGCGTGGCAAGCGGGTTGGCGGATAGCCCGTGCAGCAGGATCGACATGCCGACGGTCAGAGAGACGCAGGCAAGCAGTTCCTCTTCACCGGGGAAATCGAACTCATCAATCATGATGAGAGTGAAGAGGATCGAGGCAAGCCCGCGCGGGCCGAACCATCCGAGGAACAGCTTCTCGTGCGTGGGCAAGCCCGATCCGGCGAGCGACACGAAGATCGGCAGAACGCGGACGATCGTCAGAAACAGAAACGCCAGAACAACCGTGCCGTCGCCGACATGGCGAAGGCCGTCAGGCAGCAGGAACGCGCCGAACACGAAAAAGGCGGACATGGTGAGAATCTGGCCGGCGCCTTCCATGAACTCCCTCACGAAGTGAATATCGTGCCGGTAGGTGTTGCCGAACGTCATCCCGGCAACGAACGCGGCGATGAAACCATTGCCGCGGATCAGTGTCGCGAGCAGGAAGGCAGCGAAGGCAGTGCACAGGAATATCACTCCTGTCGCGGCCTCTGCCGTCATGTCATGGTTCTGCGCCCAGTCCAGCAGGCGCGCGACGATCCACCCCACCGCGATCCCCGCAACCGGTGCGAGAACAATCTCGGTGATCGCCTCCAGCGCCAGTCCATGAGTGTCGGCGGGGCCCATCGTCGCGGAAGCAAGGATCGCCCCGAACAGGACGAACGGCAGGGCCAGCCCGTCGTTCAGCCCACTTTCGACATTGATGCTGCGGGCGAGGTGTCCGGGGACGTCGGGACTCGTCACTACCGATTGGCCGAGTGCCGCATCGGTCGGGGTCAGCAGCGCCGCCGTCAGCAGCGCCATCGCCAGCCCCGATCCGGGGTTCAGGCCGTAGGCGACCGCAGTTCCGAGGGCGACAGTCAGCGGCATGCCGATCACGAGCATCCGCGCGGGGATTGTCCAACTGGACGCGAGCTTGCGGAACCGGACATGGCTGGCGTCGGAGAACAGGACGAGGATCAGCGTGACTTCGGCCAGCTGCCGCTTGCCTTCGCTGAGCAGTCCGGGATCGGAATACATGGTCAGCGGCCTTGAAAGGACAAGGCCAAAGGCCGTGAACAAGATCGGCAGCGTCAGGATGCTGCGCCCAAGGGCTTTGCTGAACAGCGAATAGGCCGCGAAGGCCACCAGGACGGCGAGGGCAAGGAACGGCGTCATGACTACGTATCCTTCATTAGGGCCGGAAGCTGCCGCCGCAGCTTCGCAAGCTTCGGGTCGATATAGGTCTGGCAGAACGGTCGGCCGGGGTCTTTCGCGTAGTAGTCGTGGAATCGCTCATCGGACGGTTTGAACGATCGGTGCGGGAGGATGCGGGTCACGAACGGCGTCCCCGTCTCGGCCGACAGGTCTTGCAAGTGTTTGCGCGCCTGATCCGCCTGCTCCGGGTCGAAGGTATAGATTGCGCTGCGGTACTTCCCGCGCAACTTGTGATCGGACGTGCTGGCATGGGTCAGCAGATGGGCGAGGATCAGCGCGCGCAGGTCCGCGACCTCGGCGTCGAATGTCACCATCACGGCTTCGGACAAGCCGTCATCTGGTGGGTCAGAGGCGATGAAGCCCTGTGCGGCATTCTCGACGCCGCGCAGCGACTGGAACACCGCCTCGGTGCACCAGTGGCATCCGCCGCCGAATCCGATGCGCTGCACCGCTCAGCCCGCCACCGGAACGGCGCCCTGGGCGAGTTTCAAGCGCGTCCAGACATTCATGTTGATGACGATCGCGGCGATCTCGGCAATCGCCTTTGCATCGAAATGCGACGTCAGCGCCGCGTGCGTGGCAGGAAAGGCCCGCAGATCGTAGTTCGTCAGCGCTTCGCAATAAGCCAACGCCTCACGCTCGGCGTCGGTGAACATCGTGCTTTCGCGCCAGCTGGCGAGGTGGGCGACCTTCTCGGTCGCGATTCCCTGATCCTGCGCGGCTTTCGTGTGCAGGATCAGGCAATAGGAACACGCGTTGATCTGCGCGACACGCAGCCGCAGCAACTGCGCCAGTTGCCCGTCTACCGTCAGGTCCGCCGTGTAGCCCACGGACTTCGCCATCTGTTTGGCGAGGTCGTGAAACTCGACCAGATCCGGATCGAACCGCGTGTTTTCGAAGGTCACATTCATACTCGTTCCCCCAGATTGAATTTCCTGCGCCATTCAGGCCGCGTCGATGCAACGCGCCGCATGAACGGGCAGGTGATGCGTATTTCATGCGGGCGGGTTTCGACCTCTTCCAGGACCTCGGTCACAAACCGCGTGCCCAGACCGGAGCCGCGCAGGCTTCCGTCCACCTCCACATGGGTCAGGACCATCCGGTCGCCCTGACAGACATAGCTGACGAACGCATCCGCAGACGCCATGTGTCGGACGAAGCGTTGCGAGTGTTCGTCGTGGATCAGCCCGGGGTCGTAGAGGCCCGCGCGCGCAAGCGCCTTGTCGAGGTCCGGCAGCAGCGGGTTCCGCAGCTTTCGGCCCTTGATCGCGAAAGTGGGAAACTTGGTCGGGCTGCCTGCAAGCTCCGTCAGCCGGCGCGCGGCATCCACGTCCCGATCCACCTCGGCCAGTTCATAGGGCAGGCCGCGCTCCTCAAGCGCGGCCTGATAGAACCGCGTCTTCGGACACCGCACTTCACCGAAAAGGGTGATATCAGCCATCGGCGGCCAGCCTCCGCGCGTCGCGAAGCGATAGCCCGGTCCGGCCGAGCGGCGGGGCGGTGAACATCGCATAGGTCGCCGGCCGCTGATCGGCGTCGCTCCACTGATGCAGGTCGCGCAGGCCGTCCAGTTCGGCCAGGACGCTCTCGTGGTCGTGGTAGCTGGTATGGGTGAAGGCGCCACGCCGGTTCACGTCGCCGAGTGCCCAGATGCCGTTCACGTTGGTTCTCAGATGCGCGTCGGTCGGGATGTAGCCCCGCTTTTCGAGCGTGACGCCGACCGCGTCGAGGTTCAGCCGGTCGGTGTTCGGCACCCGGCCGGTGGCGAACAGGACATGGCTGCCCGCGATCTCCTGCCCGTTCTCAAGCGTCATCAGGACGCCGCGCATGTTACGCGCGACCCCGGCGATTGCCGCGTCGAGATGAAGGGTGATCCCCTCGTCGCGCATGATGTCGGCGATGATGCCCGAGATGTCCTCATCCTCGCGGTCGGCAAGGTGGCTTCCGCGATGAACAATCGTGATCTTCGATCCGAGGCGACGGAATATCTGGCCCATCTCCAGCCCGATATAGCTGCCACCGACCACGATCAGATGGTCCGGCCGTTCCGTCAGCGACAGGAGCGAGGCATTGTGGAGATGGGGCACGCCGTCGAGCAGCGGCACCGGCGGAACCGGCGCGCGTGTGCCGGTGTTCAGGAACACCCGATCCGCGAGAATGCGTCCATCATCGACACCAACGACAAAGCCGCCCCCTTCATAGTGACCCTGAAGGCTTCCCCGGCCGCGAATGACCTCAACACCGTCGGTTCCGCCCAGCCAGTCGGAAAGCCCGGCACGCGCGGTATCGACACGATCTCGCATCCGGGCCATCGCCGCGGCGAAACCCACCTCGCCCGGCCCGCTGCGGATGCCGAAATCACCCGCGCGCCGGACAAGATGCGCGACGCGCGCCGATTTCCTCAACGTCTTGGTCGGGGTGCAGCCGGTGTTCACGCAGGTTCGGCCCAGCCGGTCAGCTTCGATCAGTGCGACCCGCTGGCCGCGCTTTGCAAGCCCTACGGCCAGCGAGGGTGCGGCCTGACCGGAGCCGATAATGACGCTGTCATACTTTTCCATTGTCACGGTCCTCATTGATCAGGTGCCGCAGAATGTCTTGTACCTCCCGAAATCCGCCGGGGCGGGTTCGGCATAGTCGCCGCAGCCATCCTGTTCGCTGAACGGATCGGACAGCACGGCCAGCAGCCGGTCGAACGGCGCCATGTCGTTCTGCAGCGCCGCCTGCAACGCTTCCTCGACCTTGTGGTTGCGCGGGATGTAGAGCGGGTTGGCCCGGTCCATCGCGGCTGCCCGCGCCGTTGACCCGATTTCCTCCTGCGCCAGCCGCAGGTCATAGCGCCCCCGCCATTCGTCGAACCCTGCGGGGTCGTCGAACAATGCCTGTGCCGGCGCGGCGTTGCCGCGTGCGACGCCGGACATGGCCCGGAAGAGCTTGGTGAAGTCGACGTTCTGCCCCTCCATCGCGGTGTGCAGATCGTTGGCGAGGTTGATATCGTCTGGCAGTTCCCTGGCGAGACCAAGCTTGGCGCGCATCACGTCCAGCCATGCGCTCTGGTAGTGGCCGGGGAAGGCGTTGATCTCGTTCGTGGCCTGCCGGATCGCATCGTCGGTATCGGCGGGGTTGATGAGTTCCAGAAGCGTTTCGGCGAACCGCGCGAGGTTCCACTGCGCGATCGACGGCTGATTGCCGTAGGCGTAGCGGCCGAGCTGGTCGATGGAGCTGAAGACCGCTTTCGGATCGTAGCTGTCGATAAAGGCGCAGGGCCCATAGTCGATCGTTTCGCCGGAAATGGTCATGTTGTCGGTGTTCATGACGCCATGAACGAAGCCGACACCCACCCATTTGGCGACAAGCGCGGCCTGCGCATCGCGCACACGGCGCAAGAGTTCGATATAGCGATCATCGCGGTCCGCAATGTCCGGGTAGTGCCGGGCGATTGCGTAGTCGGCCAGCTGGCGGACCTTGTCGGTCTCTCCGCGCGCCGCGAAGAACTGGAACGTCCCGACCCTGAGATGCGAAGCCGCGACCCGCGCGAGTACCGCGCCGGGCTGATAACCATCGCGCTCGACCGCCTCGCCGGTCGTGACAGCCGCGAGCGCACGTGTGGTCGGAATGCCGAGCGCATACATCGCCTCGCCGATCAGATATTCGCGCAGCACCGGGCCGAGTACCGCCTTGCCGTCGCCGCCGCGCGAAAACGGTGTGCGGCCAGAGCCCTTCAGGTGTATGTCGCGCCGGTGGCCGTTGCGGTCGATCACCTCGCCAATCAGCAGCGCACGCCCGTCGCCAAGTTGCGGCGAGAAGCCGCCGAACTGGTGACCAGCATAGGCCATCGCAAGTGGCGTCGCGCCTTCGGGGCTTTCGGCCCCGGAAAAGATCGCGGCGCCGGCTTCACCCTCCAGCGCATCGGCGTCCAGCCCGAGTTCAACCGCAAGCGGTCGGTTGAGGCGCAGAAGCGTCGGCGCGGGCACCTTCGCGCCCGTCCAAGGCACGTAGAAACCTTCAAGGTCGCGCGCGTAGGAGTTGTCGAATGCGAAACCTGTGAATGCGTTCACTTGGTGGCTCCTTTTCCGTTTGGCTGTCCGATCGGGTCGCTCATGTTCGTTATCTTTTCGGCGGCTATCCCGAGGTGCCTGTGCATCTCGCGTCCGCCGCCGCTGGATAGGAAGGCCGGTCGACGCCGTCGACCGGCCAAGGGTCAGGCCCGCTTCAGGTCGGCACTCTCGGCCCCCAGTGCGGCGAGGAACCGGGTGGGATCAAGCCGGAAGTCGGCGTAGACCACGTTGCCCTCGGGGTCGATCACGGTGAACCACGGGGTCCCGCCCGAACGATAGTCCTCCATGAAGGTCGGGTAGCGCTCTCCTTCGGGCGGCAGGTCGTGGCCGAACGGAATCTTCAGGCCGTACTGTTCCTGATTGACCCTGAGCTTGTCGAACGTGTTGGTCTCGGCCCCTTCGAACACGGTCTGGATAACGGCGAAGCCGAAGCCCATGTCCTTCAGGTTCCCGTGCAGGTAGCGCAAGGTTGGGAATCCGCGCGAATGGCAGCCGGGGCACCAGTGCTGGAAGCAGTAGATGATCTTGTAGCCGTCGCCCAGATCGGCCAGCCGCAGCGGCCGCTCCATCGGATTGCCGTCGGCGTCGATCCAGTCGTTGACGCGAAGTTCCTTGGCCTTGTCGTGCAGCCCTCCGAATTGCATCGTGTTTCCTTTCATGCTCGGCCGGTTTGCACCGGGCGCGTTCCTGTCGTGGCGTTGCCCTGTCGTGCCCGCCGCTCAAGCGCGGCCAGGTCGTAAAGCGGGAGGGGTATCACCTCATCTCCGATTTCCGTCACGGCGGGCGAGAGGTAGCGAAGCCCTTCCACTTCCGCCTCAAGGCCCGGACCGACGCAAAGCCCGGTCCGGGTGTCGTTCAGTTTCAGCCAGCCATTTCGCACCAACCCTGATGTCAGCAGGTCGAGGGCAAGCTGGTCACCCGGCCCGGACGTGTTGATCGTCAGGCCCGCCCTCAGTTCCTGACGGCTCCCGTCCGGGGCCGCGACCCGGATGCGGACATGGCCGGGCGCTTCGGCATAGGCCCAGGTCACATCGCCGCGCACCTCCGTGATCCGGCCGGCCTCGCGCAGCCGGCGGTAGTTGGCAATGCTGTCATGCGTGCCGCGGCGGAAGCGGCGCTCCAGCCGCGGCAGCACGAGCCTTTGCTCCGTGAGTGATGGCAAGAGCGCGGCAAGCGGATGTGCATCCACCCAGTCGACATAGCCCGGCCGAAGCTCGGCCATCGTCGCGCCGGCCTTCCGGAACGCGGCGATTTCGGTATCCACGGCCGCCAGAAACGTTCCGGCGTCCGGGAAGGGGCCGCGAAGCGCAGGCGTCACCGGCTTGCGTCGCGGGCGGGTCCAGACCAGCGGTTCGGGTTCTTCACCCCGGCTGATCACCCGAAGCCGGATGTCCTTCTCCTCCAGCACGGACTGGAGAAAGCGCAGGACATCCAGCATCGCGGCATTGCCGCCAAGGCAGGTCACTTCCTGCCCCGGGCGCAGTACCTCGGCAATCGCATCCTCGTTGCCATAAAGTGTCGTGAACGCCGTCGGTCCCGCATCGGCCCCGTAGCGCTGGGGCGCGGGACCGCCGGTGGCCACGTCCACCCGGTCCGCTCGGATCACCTCGCCCGAAGAGAGCGTGATCCGAAATCCCTTCCCGTCCCGCGCCAGATTGCTGGCCAGCCCGGTGCGGAGCGACACCGTCACCCCGCTGTCGTCAAGATCGGCCAGCGCGTTCCGCGCGCGGTCGGCGAGGTAGTCGCCGTAGATCGCGCGGGGGGCGAAAAGCGCCCCGAAATCTTCGGCCGCGATGTGATCCGCCCCGAAGGCCAGCCAGTCGGGCCGCCGCCCGGCCAGCGCCGCCCGGATCTCGTTCCAGTTCCGGGCGAGCCAGTCGGTAAACGCCGCGCCGAACACGCCGCTGGGCGAGTTCATCAGGTAGGCGTAGCGCCACGGCCGGTCGGCCGGATGGTCCCGGTACGCCAGACCCCGCCCGAGCTGGAACACATCCGGGCCGACGATGGTCAGCCGGTCGCCAGACGCGACCGGCGCGGTTTCGGCCAGGAATGCGGCGGTGGCGCCATCGCCGACGATCAGATGATGGTGGGGCGGTCGCACGCGTTACTCTGCCGCGTCACGCTTGGGCAGAACCCAGCCCTTGCGCGGGAAGTGGCACGTGTAGCCGTTGGGGAAACGCTCCAGGTAGTCCTGATGCTCAGGCTCGGCTTCCCAGAAATCGCCGGCTTCCTTCACCTCGGTCACGACCGGACCCGGCCAGATGCCCGACGCGTTCACATCGGCAATCGTCTCTTCGGCGATGCGCTTCTGCTCGTCGTTCACATAGTAGATGCCCGAGCGGTAGCTGGTGCCGCGGTCGTTGCCCTGCCGGTTCAGCGTGGTCGGATCGTGGATCTGGAAGAAGAATTCCAGAAGCGCCCGATAGCTGGTCTTCGCGGGATCGAACGTGATTTCTATCCCTTCCGCATGGGTGCCGTGGTTGCGGTAGGTGGCGAATTTCACGTCGCCGCCGGTATAGCCGACCCGGGTCGATTCGACGCCCGGCAGGCTGCGGATCAGGTCCTGCATACCCCAGAAGCAGCCGCCGGCCAGAACTGCACGTTCAGTCATGTTATTTCTCCTCCACTTGATCGAGGTAATCGCCGTAGCCTTCCTCCGCCATCTTGCCTTTCGGCACGAAGCGCAGCGAGGCGGAATTGATGCAGTAGCGCAGCCCGCCCATGTCCCACGGACCGTCGTTGAAGACGTGGCCCAGATGGCTGTCGCCGTGTTTGGAGCGGACTTCGACCCGCACCATGCCGTAAGAGGCATCGTGATGCTCGGTCACGTTCGTCTTGTCTATCGGCTTTGAGAACGCCGGCCAGCCGCAGCCGGAGTTGAACTTGGCCGAAGAGGCAAAGAGCGGTTCGCCCGAGACGATGTCGACATAGATGCCCGGCTCGAAATGCTTGTCGTATTCGCCGGTAAAGGCGCGTTCGGTCCCGCTTTGCTGCGTCACGCGGTACTGTTCCGGCGTAAGGCGGGAAACGGCATCGTCTGTTTTTGCGTACTTCATGGCTTCTCTCCCCGGAATTGGCGTTGGCCTATAATTGGGCCTTGCCGGGCGGAAGCGCCAATAGTCTCTGGGAATAGTTTCGATAACCCGCTACGCCGCCTGCCCCGGGTCAGTTACTCCAGTCGAACTTGCGCGCCATCTCGATGATCTGGCGCACCTCTCGCGGGTTCCCGGACCCCGACACCGCGACGAGCGTCACCTCGCGCGACAGGTCGAGCCCTTTTACCGGCCGGAGCACGATTTCGGGAACGACCCGCGACCGTTCGGGCAGTGAACAGACCCCGATCCCTTGCGCGACCAACTGCTGGATCCAGTCCTCGCGCTCGGACTGGACGCGCGGGCGCATGACGATGTTGCGATCCATGAAATGCTGGATCAGTTGGGTCCGGAATTCGCAGTGCTGCCGGTCAAGATAGGGCTGCTCGCCCATCTGCGCCTGCGTGATCTCTTCATTTCCGGCCAGCGGGTGATCCTTGGCCAGCGCCAAAAGCAGCCGTTCTTCATAGAGGGGGAGTGCCGTCAGCTTCACATTGGTCCTGGGGCGGGCGGTCAGAATGCACAGGTCGTACTTTCCGGCGAGGACCTCTGCCTCGGTCTCGTCGGGCAGCATCGGATGGAATTGCAACTCGACCGCCGGAAGCTGGGTCAGGACATGCGACCAGAACGGGGCGAAGGCGCCCGGCGCGATCGTCGAGGCGACGCCGACCGACAGTACCCTGCGACGGCCGAGAACTGAATTTTCCGCAAGTTCGTGAATGCCGTCCATCAACAGGGCGACGCGCATGAACTCCATCTGGATGTCCCGGCCGAGCGCCGTCAGACGCGTGTCCTTGCCGTCGCGGTAGATCAGTGGCCCGCCAAGTTCGTCCTCAAGCCGCTGAACAGATTTCGTCAGGCTGGGTTGCGAGATGCCGCTGAGTCGGGCCGCGTCGGTGAAGTTGAGAGTCTCGGCGAGATTGAGGAAGTACCTGACCTGACTAAGCTCCATGATACCCCTTCGATGACCTGCCTGCGCCGGATTAGACCCTATTCCAGCGGAAATGTCGCGCCGGAAGTCTGCCTGCCTGCACCTTCGCTCATGCCCGCTCGTCCGTCTGCATGCGCCGTTCCAGCCAGCGAACGCCGGCCGAGACGATCAGGATCAGGACGAGGTATTCCAGCACGAGAACCGTGTAGATTTCGAGCGGCCGGTATTCCGTCACCACAAGCTCATTCGCCTTCCGCGTCAGTTCCTGCATTCCGATGACCGAAACCAGCGACGACATCTTCAGCATGTAGACCAACTGGTTGCCGAGCGCGGGCAGGATGCGGCGGATCGCCTGCGGCAGGATCACGTAGCGCATCGTGTCGGTGTAGTTGAGCGAGACGGAATACGCCGCCTCGTACTGACCCTTCGCGATGGACTGGATGCCGGCGCGGAAGATCTCTGCCTCGAACGCGCTGTCGGACAGGGCCAGCGCGATCACGCCCGCCCAGAATACGCTGATGGTGAGGCCGGTGAGCTGTGGCAAACCGTAATAGACCCAGAGGATCAGGACCAGGATCGGGACGGCGCGGACCAGTTCGACATAGATGCGGCTCGCCGTGCGCATCGCGCGGTTCGACGATAGGCCCGGCAATGCGACCAGCAGCCCGACGACGATCGAGATCAGGATTGCCGTCAGGGACAGAAGCACCGTGTATTTCAGCCCGCTGAGAAGGAAACTCAGGTTGGTCCAGCCCGCCTTGGTCTGCGGATTGACGACATACCAGCCCCAGTTCGCCGAACAGGCGGAAAGCGTGAAGGCGAGCATGACAAGAAGGAACCGGGCCATCGCGCGCTCCTAGTGGTTGAGGATCTTTTGAAGGAAGTCCTTGCAGCGCGCGCTTTTCGGCGCGGTGAAGAACTCCTCGGGCGGCGCGGTCTCGACGATCTCGCCGTGATCCATGAAGACCATGCGGTCGGCGACCTTGCGGGCGAAGCCCATTTCGTGGGTGACGACGATCATGGTCATGCCGGTGCCGGCGAGTTCGACCATGACGTCGAGGACCTCGTTGATCATCTCGGGGTCGAGTGCCGATGTCGGTTCGTCGAAAAGCATGATCCTCGGCTCCATGCAGAGCGAGCGGGCGATGGCCACCCGCTGCTGCTGGCCGCCGGAAAGCTGGCGCGGATACTTGCCGGCCTGTTCCGGGATACGGACCCGCTCAAGGTACTTCATCGCGATCGCCCTTGCCTGCGCCGGGTCAAGACGGCGCGCCCGGGTCGGACCCAGCATGAGGTTTTCCAGAACCGTCAGATGCGGGAAAAGGTTGAACTGCTGGAACACCATCCCGACCTGATCACGCACCTTTCTTAGTGCGGCGACGCTTTGGCCGATCTGCACGCCATCGACCGTGATGACTCCGCTCTGGTAGGATTCGAGCCCGTTGATGCAGCGGATCAGCGTCGACTTGCCGGAGCCTGACGGCCCGCAGACGACGATGCGCTCTCCCGATGCCGCCTTGAAGTCTATGGATTTCAGGACCTGGAATTCCCCGAAGTATTTCGACACGCTGTCGAAACGAATGATGGCGTCGGGTGCATCGGGTGGCATTTCATACGCTCCGGCAGGCTTCGCTTCGGTATTTCTTGCACGGCGGGCGGTTTGACGCCACAGTAATATGACTGCACATATTCCAATGGATCATCTGGGGAGATCTTGAGATGAAATTGCTGAAGGCATGTGTCGCCGCGTTGGCTCTGGCGCTGGCGGCACCGGTTGCAGAGGCGCAATCCGCGCTGCAGGACATCCTGAACAACGGCATTCTGAAGGTCGGGACGACGGGCGACTGGAATCCGATGACCATGAAGGACCCGGCCACCAACTCGTATACCGGCTACGACATAGATGTGATGACGGCGCTGGCCGCCGATCTTGGGGTCGAGGTCGAATTCGTTCCGGCCGACTGGAAGACGCTTGTCAGCGGCGTTACCGCCGGCAAGTATCACATGACCGGCTCGGCCTCCATCTCTCCGGCACGGGCCAAGGCGGCCGGCTATTCGCAAAGCTACTTCTCGCTGGCCACCGTTCCGCTGATCAACAAGGCGGATGCCGAAAAATTCAAGGACTGGGCGGATCTTGACGCGCCCGAAGTCGTGGTTGCCGCGACCCTGGGTACGACCCAGGAAAAGCAGGTGAAGGAATTCTTCCCCAACGCGCAGTACAAGATCGTCGAGGCCCCGGCACGGGACTTCCAGGAGGTTCTGGCAGGCAGGGCACAGGCGCACATCACGTCGAACGTGGAAGCGAACAAGCTGGTGGCGCAGTATCCCGAACTGATGATCGTGCCGGTTTCCGCGCCGAGGGCGCGCACTCCGGTCGCGATGCTGCTGCCGCAGGGCGATCAGGTCTGGATCAACTACGTCAACACCTGGATCACGCTGAAGGAGGAGGCAGGCTTCTTCGACGAACTCGGCACGAAGTGGAACCTCGGCAACTGATGACGGCGGGGCGCTGAAGGCGCCCCATCTACCCATGCTCACACTTTATGCCCTGCCGGTCAGCCTCTACTCGGCCAAGACGCGGATCGCCCTGCGCCACAAGCGGCTTGCCTGGCGCGAGGAGCTTCCGCCCGGCGGCTATGGTGCCGCCGAGTACAAGAGAATCGTTGCTTCGGGAAACCTTCCCGCGTTGGTAGACGATGGGTTCATCATTGCCGATTCCGAAGTGATCGCGGAGTATCTGGAGGAGCGGTTTCCCGAGCCTCCGCTATTGCCGGCTGACCCACGCGGCCGCGCGCGGATGCGCGAACGGTCGCGGTTTCACGACACGCGGCTTGAACCCGCACTCCGCGTGTTGTTCGGAAATCTTGATCCCGACAGTTGCGACGACGACCTGTACGCACGCCAGTCCCATGCCCTGACCGAGCGTCTCGGGCAGCTTGCGCGGATTATAGATGCGGCGTCGGACCTGCCATTCGGCCTTGGCGATTGCGGGCTGCCCGTCACCTTCGCATGGATCGACGCGCTGACGCCGCGGCTGGGACTTGATGTGGCTTGGCCGGAAGAGCTGCGCCGCTATCAAACGAGGACGGCCGCGGCGCCCGCCGTCGCGGAGGAATTCGCGACCTACCTGCCCATCCTGCATCAGTGGCTCGACGCGAAGGAAGGATAGGCCATGCGGCTTGACCTGATGACATGGATGGAGGTCGAGGCGTATGTCGCAGGTGGTGGCGGGATCATCCTGCCTGTCGGCTCGACCGAGCAGCACGGGCCGATGGGCCTGATCGGCACCGACGCACTTTGCGCCACGGTCATCGCCGAACGCGCGGCGGACCTGTGTGACGCCGTCGTTGCGCCGACGCTGGCGCTGACACCTGCCCCGTTCAACATGGGCTTTCCCGGTACGATCTCGATATCCGAGGAGACGTTCGCGGCGCTGGCGGGCGAGACGATCGACGCCCTGTCCCATCACGGGTTTCGCTGCCTCTACATTCTCAACGCGCATGGCGCCAACCTCTCACCGCTTCGCGCATTGGTTGAGGCGCGGCCGGGCCTTGCGATCCGGCTGTGCAGCTGGTGGGATTTCGACGCTGTCAACGCGTTGCGGCAGGAATGGTACGGCGACTGGGAAGGGATGCACGCGACGCCTTCGGAGATTGCCATCACGCAGGCTGCCTTTCGCCAACCGACCGTTCCGGACGCCGCGCGCACAGCGCCACGCGCCCTGTCGCGCGACTATATCCGCGACCATGCCGGTGACCGGCATGGCCCCCCGGACGAGCATCGCCGCGATTTTCCCGATGGGCGCGTCGGATCGCACTCCGCGCTGGCGCGGCCGGACCATGGCGAGGCGCTTATCGCCGCAGCCGCCGCCGCAATCGCGCACGACTACATGCTGTTCCACGCGTCAGACGTCAGAGAAGAACCTGAACCATCGCACCGCTGACGCGGGCCTCGATCATGCGCAGTTTCACGCGTGCGGGGGCGGCCAGGGCCTCTCCTGTCCGGGCGTCGAACAGGCCCTGATGCAAAGGGCATTCGATGTGGCGTCCGTCGAAATACCCGTCGCAGAGATTGGCCGCGCCATGCGTGCAGCGGGCCATCGAAACCGTGATCCCGTCGGCGGTGTCATAGACGGCAAGCTCGCGCGTGCCGAGCCGGACCGGCGTGACATCGCCGGTTTCAAGCTCCGAAACCGCGATCAGGTCCTGCCAATTCCGCTCACGGCTCACTGCGGTGCTCCTGCGGTCTGGTCCACCCGCGGCGTCCGTCCGGTCAACTGCCGCAGAATGTCGATGTGCGCGCCGAGATATCCGCGCTTTTCCACATGGATGTAGCCGTCGAGTATCCGGTGCAGTTTCGGCAACGCGTGATATGGCACCGACGACGCGTAGTGGTGTTCGGCGTGGTAGTTCATGTTCCAGCACAGGAAGCGGATCGGCCACGAGACGAGGTTGGTGCGCGTGTTCTCTTTCATGTCACGGGTCATGGGCCGCCCGACATGCTCGGTCATGCGGATCGCGCGCATCACGGGTTCGCCCAGAATGACCGGCAGCCACCAGTACCAGACCGGCGCCCACCAGTTGAAGGCGATGCAAGCGACAAGGATGGTGATGTAGCCCAGTGCCATGATCCGCGCTTCCAGGAATACGGTGCGGTGCTCTTCCTTCGGAATGAAGCGCATCTCGTCCGCGCTCAGGCGGCCGAGGATGTGGCGTCCGAGTTCCGTGAACTTCGTCCGCCAGTAGGGAATGGACGAGATGTACCAGAGGTACCCACCCAGCGATGACGGCAGCGGGATCATCTCCGGGTCCTCGCCGTGAAGCTGGGTGTAGGTGTGGTGGTCGCAATGTTCGTAGCGGAAGAACCGGTGCGGCAGCATGATCACGAAGCCGCAGATATTGCCCGCAACGTCGTTGAGCCAGCGCGTGCGGAACACCGTATAGTGCACGCATTCGTGCTGAAGCGAGAAATGATGGACGAGGACGATGCCGTGCAGGAACATCGCTGGCCAGATCCAGAAAGTTCCCATCGACATCCAGATCAGCGTGCCCGTTCCGGTAAGGAGGAGCAGCCACAGCGCCAGATGAATGAACGCGGGCCGGTCGGACCGCTGCATCAACGCCTTCAGCTCACTTCGCGTCAGAACGCCGTCGTTCAGTGCCTGGGTGATGGGGGTGAGTACATTCTGGGTCATGGTGCCTCCCGTGCGGATGACCCAATATGCACCCATAAGAAAAATTTGTCACCAGAAGAAAATCACGTCGAATCCGAAGCCCTCGGTCTCGCGATCGCGACCATGAACCGGACGACCCGTGTGGAAAGCGCCTGGGGGCCGTGCGGTGCCTCGGCGTCGAAGGTCACGGAATCGCCGGGCGCCATTTCGAACATGTCGTCGCCGATCCGATAGGACATGGCGCCTTCGATCATGTGTATGAATTCGATACCCGGGTGCTGGAACAGCGGTTGACCCGCCGCCGATTCCTCAAGCGTGATGATGTGGCTTTCGAACTCGGTGCTAGCAGTATCGACTTTGCCAATCATCTTGTAGTCATGCCCGTAGGTCGTGCCCGAGCGGCGTACACGGATGCCTTCGCCCGCACGCACGAAGGTCACGTCGCGCCGCTCGACCGTGGATGCGAAGAGGTTGGCGATCGGGATGCCGATCGCGGCGGCGAGCGCGTCGAGCGTTGCAAGCGATGCCGACACCCGGCCGCGCTCGATCTTTGAGATCATCGTGGTTGATACGCCGGAGCGTTCCGACAAGGCCGCAAGCGTCAGTTCGCGCGCCGCGCGCGCCTGGCGGAGGGCATCGCCGATGGACTGTTCGAGCGGCGTGCGACGAGGGGAAGTGCGTTCTGGCAGGGTCATTGCGGCAGGATAGTTACAACGCGGCAAACCACAAACCGAATCGCATCGCCGGTTTCCTTGGCACTGGGACGCTTCGGGTTGCCGCCCGACTCTGCTTGGCTATGATTATGAGCGGACAGGCGCGGGATCGTCGCATTAGGAGGCGTCGAGGCGCATCTGCCCCGCTTCGGCGGTAAATAAGTATATACATATTCACGACACGCGCTACTATGTGGATTTAACGGGTGTCCATCGGGGAAGCAGGGTCGATGTCTGACGACGCACCGATCATCGAGTTGAGAAACGTATCGAAGTTCTTCGGGCCGTTTCAGGCACTTGCGGGCATCAACCTTTCGGTCGTCGCCGGTGAAAGGGTCGTTGTCTGCGGGCCATCGGGGTCGGGAAAATCAACGATGATCCGCTGCATAAACCGCCTGGAAGAACATGATCAGGGGTCGATCACCGTCGACGGAATCTCGCTGGGCGAGGACACCAAGGATATCCGCGCCGTGCGGCAGGAAGTCGGCATGGTGTTCCAGCAGTTCAATCTTTTCCCGCATCTGACGGTGCTGGAGAACCTGACCATCGGCCCGATCCGGGTTCGCAAGATGGAAAAGGCGCGCGCAGAGAGCCTCGCGCGCAACTATCTCGAACGGGTCCACATTCCGGAACAGGCCGGCAAGTATCCGGCGCAGCTTTCGGGCGGCCAGCAGCAGCGCGTGGCCATCGCCCGCTCGCTCTGCATGGAACCGCGGATCCTCCTGTTTGACGAACCGACATCGGCGCTCGACCCTGAGATGATCAACGAGGTCCTCGACGTCATGGTCGAGCTTGCCGGCACCGGCATGACCATGATCGTCGTGACCCATGAAATGGGCTTCGCCCGCAAGGTCGCCGACCGCATGGTCTTTATGGAAGCCGGTCGCATCGTTGAGGTTGCGCCGCCGTCCGTCTTCTTCACCAACCCCGAAAGTGACCGCGCCCGCATGTTCCTTGACCAGATCCTGGAGCACTGAGTTGAGCGCGACGGCAGAGAATGCAGTCGAAACATCGCCGCGCCGGCGCACCAGCCTGCGCAAGATGATCGGGTCGCGCCCGGTCTCGGTCGCGATCTACCTTGCCGTGATGTGGGTCATCGTCGCCACTGCGCTGAAGGGCGCCGAGGCGATGGGCTACAACTGGCAATGGTACCGAATCCCTCGCTACTTCTACGAAGCAACCGAGGGCGGCATCGTCCTAGGTGAAATTCCGTGGGGCCTCGTCGGGACGCTCGCGCTTTCGGGAACAGCCTTTCTTCTCGCGGTGGCGATCGGCTTGATTGTCGCGCTCTTGCGCCTGTCGGACCTGATTGTCGGGCGCTGGGTCGCGCGCGGGTTTCTCGAACTCGTCCGCAATACGCCCCTGCTCGTCCTGCTCTATGTTTTCTACTATGTTTTCGGCCCGATCTTCGGGCTGAACCGCTACACGGCCAGCGTCGGATGCCTTGCCGTCTTTCACGGCGCACTGATTTCCGAGATCTTCCGTGCAGGCATCAATGCGGTGCCGAGAGGGCAGTGGGAGGCCGCTAACTCAATCGGCATGACCGGCTGGCAGATCTATCGCTACATCGTGCTGCCGCAGTCGATCCGCTTCATGCTGCCGCCGATGACCGGCGAGGTGGTGAACATGATCAAAAGTTCGGCGATCGTCAGCGTGATCGCCGTCGCAGAGCTCACCACGGTCGGCCGCAATATTATCTCCGACACGTACATGAGCTTTGAGATCTGGTTCACGATCGCCGCCGTCTACATGGTCGTGACACTCATCATATCGACCGGCGCCACCGTCCTGGAAAGACGGTACGCTGTTCGGGACTGATCCCAACCCAATAAGCAACCGCAACAGGGAGTAACACAATGAAACTGACAAGACGGATGCTCAATACAGCGCTGGGTGCGGTCGTGGCCGCGGCCCTTGCGTTGCCCGCCGCAGCGCAGGAGGCAGCTCAGGCGCTGTCGAAGGAAAGCGTGATCGAAACGATCAAGCAGCGTGGCGTGATCAAGATCGGCCTATCGCTGTTCGTGCCGTGGTCGATGCGCGACAAGAACGGCGAGCTGATCGGCTTCGAACTCGACGTCGGACGGCAGCTGGCCGAGGACATGGGCGTGGATGTCGAATTCGTGCCGACCGCCTGGGACGGCATCATCCCGGCCCTCGTTTCGGGCAAGTTCGACGTGATCATTTCGGGCATGTCCATCACGGCGGAACGGAACCTGACGGTCAACTTCTCTGACCCCTACGCGTATTCCGGCCTGACCATCCTTGCCAACAAGGCGATGACCGAAGGCTACACGCTGGACGACTTCAACAAGCCCGAAGTGACCTTCGCCGCCCGGCGCGGCGCAACACCGGTTGTGGTCATCCAACGGATCTTCCCCGACGCGACGCTTCTTCAGTTCGACGAGGATGGTGCAGCGACGCAGGAGGTTCTGAACGGAAACGCCCATGCGACGATGTCCTCCGAACCGACGCCGTCGCGCGAGGCGCGCAAGCACCCCGAAACTCTCAGCGTTCCCTTCGATCAGGTTTGGGATGCACGCGGTGAGGCCTTCGCCTACCGCAAGGGCGACCCGGACGCGACGAACTTCTTCAACAACTGGATCGGTACGCGCTGGCGGACCGGCTGGCTGAAGGAACGTCACGACTACTGGTTCAAGGGTAACGAATGGGAACCGATGGTCGAACAGTGACCTGAGCGGGCGCCCGGCCTTCGTGCCGGGCGCCTTTCGCCGGAGGGGTGATGCACAAGACGCGGAAAAGATTGCACTGGCTCGATTGGCTGATCCTCGCGGTTCTCGCCGGGTTCGTCTTCGTGATCTGGTATCGCATCTCCGGCACGCTGAACTACAAGTGGCAGTGGGAGAGAATCCCGAACTACATCCTGCGCTGGGACGAGGAAGACGGCCGCTGGGTCGCGAATCTGCTCTTGCAGGGGCTGATCACCACGATCCGCATCTCGATCTATGCCAGCATCCTTGCCTTGATCCTCGGCACGATCCTCGGCATCGCGCGCTGCGCCGAGAACCTCGCGATCCGAATGCTGGCGCGGACCTACCTGGAGTTTCTGCGGAACATCCCGCCCGTTGTCGTAGTTTTCATCTTCTTCTTCTTCCTGTCCGAACAGTTCATCACCGCGCTGAACATCGAGGGCTGGGCACGCGGCATCGCCAGGCAGGAAAACAACGGTGTGTGGGAATTCTTCTTCGGCGACATGCGGCTGTTTCCGTCGATGATCTCGGGAACTATCGTTCTCGCGCTTTTTGAAAGCGCGTTCGTCGGCGAAATCGTCAGGGCCGGCATCCAGTCGATACCGCGCGGCCAGCGCGAGGCGGCGCGGTCCATCGGCATGACCTGGCTGGACGAGATGCGGTTCATCATTCTGCCGCAGGCGATGCGCAAGGTGCTTCCGCCGCTGTCGAACCAGTTCATCTCGCTCATCAAGGACAGCTCGATCATCTCGCTGATCTCGGTGCAGGAACTGACCTACAAGACTGTGGAACTGGTTGCCTCCACGCGGATGATCTTCGAGGCGTGGCTGACGACAGCGGCCTTCTACTTCATTCTCTGCTTCGGCCTGTCGCTTCTGTTCAGACGCCTTGAGCGGGAAGGCCGGGCCTGAACAGTCCGCCGATCAGACGTCGGGCGGTCCGATCGGCAACGAAGATCGACAGGGCGAGGCCGGTCGTCACTGCGGCTGCGATACCAAACCAGACACCCCAGGTGCCAAGGTCGAGAAGCCGCGCGAATATCCAGCAGAAGAACGCGACGGCGATACCCTGCCGGTAAAGGCCGATCCAGACAGTTGCAATCGGTCTCTTGAGCGCCTGAAGGAAAGAGTTCATGGCGAACAGGACGATATAGACCGGCAGGATGAACCCGTCGACATGCAGGTAGTCGCCGCCGATCCGGATGACGTCGGGGTCGGAGGTGAAGACGGCTATCAGCGGGCGTGCGGCGAACCAGAGGAAAACCGATCCGCAGAGCATGATCGCCACGCCCGCCTTGCAGCAGAAGGCGAGCGCCTCGCGCACACGGTCGTGGTTGCCGGCGCCGAAGTTCTGTGCGGCGATCGGGAGAAGGGCGCCAGTCAGCCCGAAGCCCGGAAGCAGGATCAGCTGCTCGATCCGCAGCCCTATGCCGTAGGCGGCGAGGGCGGCGGGACCATAACTCTTGAGGTAGTACTGCACCACGAAGCCGGCGATCAGCATGATCATCATCGCGAAGGTCGTCGGAAGTGCCTGCGCCGTGATTTCGCGATAGGTCGAGAGGTCAGGTCGCCAGAGGGCGGGGCTGTCATGCGCCATCAGTTCAGAACGGAACACCCGCCACAGGATGAACGCCATGACGCCCGTCTGGCTCACCAGCGTCGACAGGGCGATTCCGTTGAACCCAATGCCGGGGACAAGGCTGGGCACCCCGAAGATGAACAGGGGATTGAGCGCGAGGTTGGCGAAGAACGCCGCGATCTGGGCGCGCTTCATCGATTGCGTATCGCCAAGTGCGCTGAGGATGCCGTTGGCGCCGAAGGCCAGAAGGAAGGGGGTCGTCGCGAACAGCATGACATTCATATAGGTCACGGCCGCGTCACGATACGCCCCCGGCTCTGACACAAGCGCCAGCATTGCCGGAGAGCCCTTGATCCCGCTGAGGGCGAGCAGAACGGCGACGATCGTTCCGAAACCAATTCCCTGGCAGGCAAGCCGCTTCGCGCCGGTGAAATCCTCCGCACCTATCGCGTTTCCGATCAGTGCGCTCATCGCATTGCCGAGGCCGATGCCGAAGGCGATCAGGATGAAGAACACCTGGAACGTGATGGCGAGGCCCGCCTGGGCATCGGTCGAAAGCAGGCCCGCGAACCAGACATCGACGACGTTGTAGAGCGTGGTGAAGACCATGCCGATCGCCGCTGGAATTGCGAGCGCACGGAAATGCCCCGGGATCGAACCCTGTCTGAGACTGCGCAGTCGCGTCATGAACCTGTCTCGATATCAGCTGCCGCTGCGGATGCCCTGGCAACGCCGGCAGACTATACAGGCCCTGCCATTAAGTATATACATTTAAAGGGTAACGGAAGGCCGGCAACCGTGCGTCCCGTATCACGCAACCGCGAGGCTGTCGCCTCGGAATTCGGGTAAGGGCGGAAGGTGAGTAGGAACACGAGTCAACCGCTCTACAAGCACGTCAAGAAGCAGATGCTCGACCGGATTCGGTCGGGCAAGCTCGGCTTTGGCGCGCTCGTGCCGTGCGAGGCAGATCTGGCCGAAGAATTCGGCTGTGCGCGCCTGACGGTGCATCGTGCGCTGCGTGAACTTGCCGACGAAGGGTTCCTGGAACGCCGTCGCCGCGCAGGAACACGTGTCGCCCAACGCGCAAGCCGAGGGTTTCAGCTTTCAGTTTCGCGCGTCGACGAAGAGGTTTTCGCCCGCGGAGAAGTCTATCGCTACGAGCTGATCACCCGGGTTGCGGCGACTGCGCCCAATCCGGTCGCGTCTGCCTTCGGCATCGCGCCCGGGGCCGAGATGCTGCATGTCGTCTGCAGGCACTGGTCGAATGACCGGGTCTTCCAGACCGAAGACCGCTGGATCAACACCGATGCGATTCCCGCAGCCGCCGATCAGCCGTTTCGCCATGCAGGCCCAAACAGGTGGCTTCTCGACAATGTCCCATTCTCCGAGGTTCGGCACGAGATCGCGGCGGTCGCGGCGGGGCCCGAAGAGGCGCGGCTTCTCAAGCTGGATGCCGGGCATCCCCTGCTTCAGATCCGGCGCGAGACGGGGTGGCAGGGTCGTTCAGTCACCGTTGCCGTTCTGAACCATCCCGGCGAACTCTTCACACTCACGTCCCAGCCCCAGGCGGTGTGAACCGCGGTTGCCGCTGCGCCTCGCGCACCAGCCAGTCGCGGAACAGCCGGATCGGAGCGATGTCGAGCGCGCGCTCAGGGCAGACGAACCAGTAGGCGAAGTTGGATCGGGCGATCAGCGGCAGCGGCATGACGAGGGTTCCGGCCCTGAGTGCGTCGATCACCAGCGGTTCCCGTCCAAGCGCGACACCCGCGCCTTGAACGGCGGCCTGAATCGAGAGGTTTGACTGGCCAAACCGCCTGAGCCGTTGCGACGCCGGTAGGGCAATGCCGGTTTGCTCTGCCCAGAATTCCCAGGTGGGGGGGCGGCCCCTTTGCGACATGTGCAAGTCGATCAAGCGGGTGTGGTCGGCAAGGTCTTCAGGTCGCCGGATGCCAGTCCCGTCTTTCAGAAGGGACGGCGCGCAGACCGGGAACACACGCTCCCCCAGCAGTTTCTCGCCATGCATCCGCGCCGGCGCAGTGGCGCCGTAACGGATGAAGACATCGGCCAGCCCCGCTTCGACCGGGTTCTCGTCGATCCGCGTAGAGATGGATACCGGAATCTCGGGATGGTCGTGATCGAAGTTCAGCAGTCTCGGGAACAGCCAGTTGACGGCGAAGCCTGGCGGACAGGCGACATTGATCTTCGATACCCGGTGAACCGACGCGCGCATCCCGTCGACAACGTCACCGATCCGGCCAATCCCCTCCGCCACAGCTTCCGCCAGCCGAAGGCCATCCGGTGTTGCCGCCGATTGCCGCCCGCCGCGGACGACCAGCGTCCGGCCGGTCCAATCCTCCAGCGCGCGGACATGCTGGCTGACAGCGCTTTGGGTCATGCCCAACTCCTCCGCTGCCCGGCTGAAGCTTTTCAGACGGGTTACGGCTTCCAGCGCGCGCAGGGCGGGGTAGGGGAGTGTGCGCATAAAATTAGTAAAACTAATCTCTCACATTATGTAAACGAAATTGTCGTAACAGCGTGGCGCGCTATTTTGAACCCATCAGCATTGGCGGGTTCGGTATGTCGGCAGACGGGGCGGCGCTTGGCGCCGCGATGGACAATCTTCTTGGTCATTGTGCCGGGCTCTCAGCCGGATCGCGCCTTGTCGTGATCAGGGAACGCGCCAGCGAACGGTTCTACGACCCGGCCGTGGCCGAGGCGGTCGCGCGCATGGCTGCCGAACGCGATATTCACACCACGCTCTGCGATGTACCCTTCTGCGAAGAGGTGAGCGGGCTTGATGCCGAACTTGCCGATCTGATGGCAGAAGCCGATTGCACGATCTTCTTCGCCCGGCTCGGCGATCAGGTCAGGTTCCGCGCCCTGCCGAAATCTACCCGCGCGATCGTGAGCTACGCGCTCGACCTCGACATGCTGACTTCCGCTTTCGGAACCGCGCATTTCGCCGCGTTCGTGAAGCTGAAATACGCGATCGACGCGATGATCGAAACGGCGGGTGAAATCCGTGTGACCTGCCCGCGCGGCACCGATTTCATCGGGCCGGGCGTGGCGTTGGGCGGTAAGCAGGACGTCTCGATTATCCGGTTCCCGATGTCCGTCTTCGCGCCGGTGCCGGCGGCAGGCTTTGCCGGCCGCGCCGCGCTTGCCGGCTTTCTCGTCGGGACCGGTTCGCGCTACTACAGCCCGTATGGGCGCGCGCTGCAACGCCGGATCATCGCCCATTTTGCCAGCGGGCGACTGACCGGCTTCACGGGCGATGCCCACGACGTGCGCGCGGCCGAGGCGCATTACGACGATATATCCGCGCGGTTCGACATTGACCGCAATGCCGTTCATTCCTGGCATGCCGGCATCCATCCCGGCTGTGCGTTCCGATCCCCCGTCGATGCCGATTTCCTGCGATGGAGCGGCGGTGCGTTCGGAAACCCGCGCCTTCTGCATTTTCACACCTGCGGCGCCTACGCGCCCGGCGAGATCTCGTGGAACATTCTCGACCCGACGGTCCGGATCGATGGCGTCGCGGTCTGGGAAGACGGCCGGCTCCACCCGGAGCGTGTGCCGGGCGGGGCGCAGATCCTTGCAGACTACCCCTGCGCGGCTGCCGCATTCGCGGAACCGGAAAGCGAAGTCGGGTTCAATACCGACTATATTCAACGTATCGATGCCTGAGCGGTATTCGGACAATGCGAGCGTTGCCGCCCCAGGCGACCGGCATCAGGAAAGGACGAAGCGATGTTCTCGGAGGAATTCCCACGCAACTGCTGGTATGTGGCGGGCCGGAGCGAGGATTTCGACCGCGCACTGAAGGCGTTGAAACTCTTCGGCGACAAGATCGTTTTCTACCGCAAGGCGGACGGCACGCCGGTTGCGCTGGAGGATGCCTGTCCGCACCGCAAGCTGCCGTTGTCCAAGGGCACGGTCGAGGGCGACACGGTGGTTTGCGGCTATCATGGCCTGACCTTCGACGGCAGCGGGGCCTGCGTCGCGGCCCCCACACAGGAAGGCGCGGTCCCGAAGCGCGCACGGGTCGTCAGCTATCCGGTGATCGAAAAATACGGCTTCGTCTGGATCTGGCCTGGTGATGCGACCCTCGCCGATGCCGCCAAGCTTATCGACATTCCGAACTTCGACGATCCCACTTGGGGCAAGACCCGGCGCGGCGCACTCGACATCGCGTGCAACTATCTGTGGATCACCGACAACCTGCTTGATCCCAGCCATGTCGCCTGGGTCCATCTGACCTCTTTCGCAGGGGGTGGCACCGATAACGTGCCGTTGGAAATTACCGAAGGCGACGACCGTGTCGTCGTCTGGCGCTGGATTCCGGACCGGCCCGCCGCGCCCTACTACCAGCAGTTCATTGAATTCGAAGGCAATTGCGACCGCAAGCAGCACTACGAATGCCGCCTGCCGTCGACGGCGATCAACAAGTCGATCTACACGCCCGCCGGAACAGGCGGCGACGACGACAACCTGCCCGCCGACGCTTTCGTGAACTTCTCCTACAACTTCATGACGCCCGTGGACGAGGATCACACGCTCTACTTCTGGTTCCAGCACCGCAACGCGCTGGCCGACGACACCGAGGTGTCGGAGCGCATGTTCGCGGGCGCGACCATGGCCTTCAACGAGGACAAGGATGTGCTGGAAGCCGTCCATGCGGGAATGAAGGCACCGGCGACACCCTACCTAAACCTCGGTCTCGATGCCGGCGCTATGAGATTCCGCAAGCTCGTGAAGACCATGGTGGACGCTGAGCGCCCGGCTAGCTGAGTGCCTGAAACTCCACCCGCCGGTTCTCCGGCGCGCGCGGATCGTTTTCGTCGGCCAGGAACCTTTCACCAAGCCCGACTGCTTCGAGCCGGCTGGATGCGATGCCGCAATCGGTGACAAGGTAGCGGCGCACCTCGTCGGCGCGCAGTTGTGACAGCCGTTCATTGTAGGCGTCGGTTCCGGCTGCGTCCGTATGTCCGACGATGCGGAACAGCGCGATATCGCTGCCACGCATGACCGCGCAGAGCTGTTCCAGAAGTGGCTTCTGATCGTCGGTCAGCGCCGCGGAGTCAAATCCGAACTTGATGTTCACATTGACCTGAAGCTCAGGCGCGAGCTGGCCGAACACCACCGGCTGAGGTTCGGCGGGATCGGGGGCGACCGCCGCTTGATCCTGTTCGGGCGCCGCGGGGACGAGCGGCGCGATGCCACCCGAAACGCCGTCATCCCGGCTGCCGGTGATCGCGACCGAGCCTCCGGTGGTATCGGGCGACGTCAGGCTGGGGCTGTCGGTCGTCACTTCGACATTGTCGACTGTTACCAGCGTCAGCCCGCGTGTCCGGCCCGTGCCGCTTTCGCGCGCGGCGCGGAACGCATCCCTCTGGTTGAGGAACATCTGCAACAATTCCTCGTCCGAAAGATCCTGCGAGACGGCCGGAGACGAGATCGCGACAAGGCAGAGAAGGGCAGCGGAAAGCGGAAAACGGAGCATGAAAACCACCCAAAAAATGGGGCATTAAACCGAATGGGAGTTTACGCTATAGTAGGCACGTTTTCAATTCGCCCATTTTTCGGATGCGCCGATGCCATTGCAGTTGAAGCTTCGCGCCGGGCGCGTCGCGCCCCCGTGGTTGCGGCGATGAGAAGCGCGACAACCGTTGTCCCCACACCTTCCCCTCGCTTTCCGGTTGCGCGGGGGGCGGGGTTGACGCATCGCGGACGCGTGCGGAACCGCAACGAGGATGCGATCCTGACCGATCCGTCCGGACGCCTTTGGGCGGTTGCGGACGGAATGGGCGGCTACGGGCATGGCGACATCGCGTCCGACATCGTGATCGACAGCCTCGAGACGATCGCGGACGACGAGGATGCCGGCGCCGCACTGACCGCCCGGCTTACCGATGCGAACCAGATCATTCGGGTTCGCTCCGCCCAGCCCGGGATGGGGCAGATGGGCGCCACCGTGGTCGCGGCGATCATCGACCGGGCACGGGCGCAAATCGCATGGGCGGGCGACAGCCGCGCCTACCTGCTTCGGTCTGGCGGATTGCGACTTGTAACGCACGACCACACCGTCGTTCAGGACATGGTGGATCGCGGCGAACTCAGCCCGGAAGCCGCCGAACGCCACCCGGAATCCCATGTCATCACACGGGCTGTCGGCGGGGAGGATTCGCTGGCGGTCGAACTGATCACCTTGCCGCTGACCCCGGGCGATCGTCTTCTTTTATGCTCCGACGGGCTTCCGCGTTGCGTATTCGAACCGGCGATCGCGGGCATTCTCGGTTCGTCGGCGACGCCCGAAATTGCCTGCCGTGACCTTGTTCATGCCGCGCTCGACGCTGGTGCGCCCGACAACGTCTCCGTCATCGTCGTCGATATCCGGGAGGCGTGAGGGATGCAGCCCGGCAACCTCGTCGGACCCATCGTCGTGGCAATCGGCGTCATCATCGCGGCGATCGCCTTCGCCGTGGTTTCGACGCTGCTCGATACCGCTGACGCCGGGGCGGATCTGCGGATGACCCGCCTTGAGAATGCACTGGCCGAGGAGGGGGCGGAACGCGCCCGGCTTGAAGCGGAAGTGTCGCGCCTTCGCACCGATCTCGCGCGGCTTCGCGAGGATTTGAGTCTGGTCGCGAACCGTGCGCCGGTCGCCGCGCCGCAGGCGACCCCTTCCGCCGGTTTCGACCTTCCTGATGAGGATTTCGAGAATCCGCCAGAGACAGAGGCGCTGACCGAGGCGATGCTGCTGGCGAAGACCCGTTTCAACAAGGGCGTCACGCAACCGCGCAACCGGACGATGATGGAGATTCTCGGCCCGCCGCGTGACAACTACTCGACCGACTGTCAGCCGGTCACCAATCCGCGGCTGAAGGCGCTGATGGAAACGCGGCAAATCGGGCCGATCCGGGTCACGATGCTTCGTCCCGCGCTCGACTCGCTCGAACGGATCATGGATCGACTGAAGGAAACCGATCCGGACATTTATGCAAAGGTAGGCACCGCGGGCGCGATCTGTGCAAGGTTCATCCGCGGCTCCACAACGTCGGTGTCGAACCATTCCTGGGGCACTGCGATCGACCTCAAACTGGAAAACCAACTCGACCCATTTGCCGATGGCGGCACACAGTTCGGCCTTCTGATCCTCGCCGAGTACTTCAACGACGAGGGCTGGTTCTGGGGGGCGACCTACAACCGCGAGGACTCGATGCATTTCGAGGTCGGGGAAGAAACGCTGCGCGCCTGGGCCGCTGACGGAAAGCTCTGATCCGATGGCGGGCGGCAACAGCGATCCGCGCACGGTGCTTCCCGCTCGTGGCGGGTCGGTGCCCGATCCTTACGATCGTGCCGCCGCGCCGGTACTGGCATGGGCGGACGATCTTGGCACGACCGGCCGGCGCGACCCGCGCGACCTTCTCAACGAGGCGGTGGCGCGGCTCGACGTGTTCAGCGACGCGCTGCGCCGGGCGGGCGTGCGGCCGGCGGCAATCCCTCCGGCACGCTACGCTCTGGCCCTGATTCTCGACCAGAAGGCGCGCGCAAACCGGCGGATCGACATCAAGACATGGTCGGCGGGCGCACATCGGCTTCTCTTCGACGGGCGCGACATTTCCCCAGCGACGATCCGAGAGTTTGTCGCCAAGGCTAGGGCGGCGGGGCGTGAATTCGACCCGGTGCGTCTGTTTCTTGAACGCTGCATCGAACGGCTTGATGGCGGACGCCGGCGCTTCGACCGTTCCACGGGTTCGAACTGGACCGGCATTGTCGTCGTTCTCATTGCCGGGTTTTGTCTTGCCGTCCTTGGTTGGGTCGGTTGGGTCGAATGGCGCTTTCACCGTGACTTGTCCCGCGTGTTCGCGGCGGAAAGCCTCGCGATCGGGCTTGACCGCACGGGCGAGATACCTGACCTGGCCGCCCGGCTGGACCGCCTGAAGGCCGCCGCTGACCAGGTGACGGAGCGGGCCGGCACCGCGCCGGTCCGGTTGTTCGCCGCACCCGCCGGGTTCGATGCCGGCCAGCGGGCCGAAGCCGCTTACGCGGATGCGATCCAGCGCCACCTGCCGCCGCTGATCGCCCGCAGCATCGACAGCGCCATCGCGACAGAGGGCGAGGCCACAGCGCTTTACGACGACCTGCGCGCATGGTCGATCCTGTCGGACACGACCGGCTGGTCGGCGGCGTATCTGGCCGGCTGGGTATCCGACCGGGCGGGGGCCGGGCTTGGGCTTGACGGGATCGCGGGCCACGCGATCCGGCTGATGCCGGTATCCGATGCCCTGCCGCAACCCGATGCAGAGTTGATGGCACAGGCCCGTACATTCGCCGCCGAGGCTGAGGAAGCGGACCGCGCCTATCTCGAACTCCGCCGGTCAGAAGGGGTCGCCGCAATTGCGGACTGGCAGGCCGACGACGCCGTTGCGGGGCTATCCGACGTGCTCCAACGCCGCTCGGGCCGACCGATGGAGGAACCGTTGCCGGGGATCTATACGGCCGCCGGCTGGAACTACGCCCGAGATGTCGGGGCCGGAACCGCCGTGCAGGCGGCGCGGGAAGAAGCCGCCCGCATCTTCACGACGCCGCCGCCACGCCGTAACGATACACCGGATCGTGTGATGGAGCTTCTTCAGCGCGACACTGTTGGCCAATGGCGCGCCTATCTGGCGGACCTGCGTGTGCGGCCATTCTCCGATCCGGACGCGGCGGTCCGGATATCGGGGCGTCTGGCGCTCGCGTCTTCGCCACTCGAGAACCTTCTGCGCGCCATTTGGGAAGAGGCCGGCGGGCTTGACCGTCGCCGACCCCATGCGCAGCAGATCGCCATCGCGACGGAATTCGCGCCGATGATCCAGTATGTCGAACAGGGCCGCATGCGCGAGATTGCGGAGCTGTTCGCGGGCCTCAATGTCGCGCTGGGCGCGATGGACCGCGATGAGGAAACAGGTCTCCAGCGATTGATGAGCATCCATGACCGCGCGACATCGATCGCGGCGCTCAGGCAGGCGCCGCTTGTCGTGGTCGGTATTGTCGAGGATGTTCTGGCCCAGTCGAGCGCCGCCCATGCCGACCTATTGACCAACCCGCTGACCCGCGCCTGGCAATCCGAGGTCCTGTCGAACTGCCTGGCCGCGACCGAAGGCCGGTACCCGTTTGCCGAAGCGACCGCCGACGCCGATGCCGATACGGTGGCGCGCCTGCTTGCGCCGGGCGGGGCGATCGACCGTTATGTTCAGGCGCGCGCGGCCCCTTATCTCGACATGACGACCAGCCCGTGGCGCTGGAAGCCCGAGGCGCGCTTCTCCGGCCTGACCCCGGAGAGTGCGGCGTTCTTCCAGCGTGCGCAGGCGATCTCCTCCGCCTTTTTCGGTTCCGACGGCTCGTTCGGTGCCCGGCTTACACTCTCGGCGCTCGCCGAAAGGGGCAAGGCGTTCATCACCGTTGGCGGCGCGGGCGGTGCGGTCGAGACCACGGCCGACAGCCTGCAGATCGGATGGCCCGGTCCGGAAGCGGAACGCGGTGTGGAGGTCAGTTTCCAGACCAACGACGGCGCCGCGCGCATGACCGAACCCGGCCCCTGGGGATTGCTGCGCCTTCTCGGACCGCTGCGCCTGCGCGAACGGGAAGACGGCCGCCGCGTCCTCATCGACCTTCGCTCGGGCGGCGCGCGCCTGTTTCTGGAAATCGAACTCGATCGTGCCGACAATCCTCTCTCTCGCCGCAGCCTCCTGAACGGTTTTGTCTGCCCGCAGGTTCTTTAGGGAATTCCCGTCTCGGGATTCCGGCGATTTCGGATATACTGCACGGGTCATTTCTGCGGTCCGCCGCATCGTTATTCTGGTTTTCTCAAAAGGATAGTGCCGTGGCAGAACCCCGCGAGATTTCTGTTTCCGTTCCGGCCTTCGCCGACGAGGTGTTCTTTTCCCGAATGGAGGGTTTTGACGAGATCAGCCGAACTTTCCGGTTCGATCTGTCCCTCGTCAGCGAAAACCTCGACCTGAAGGCCGGGGATGTGCTTGGAACCGCCGCCACGATTACCGTGACCGGCGATCCCGCGCGGTTTTTCAACGGGTTCGTGTCCGAGTTCGCGTTGTCGGACATTCGTGACGACCGTGCCCATTACCGGCTTCGGATCGTTCCCTGGCTTTGGTTCCTATCGCTTAAGACCGACAACCGCATCTTCCAGAACCAGAGCGCGGTCGAGATCGTAGAGGCGGTGTTCGGCGACTATCCCGACGCGGCGTTCGAAAAACGCCTGACCGGTTCCTATCCGCCGCGCGACTATTGCGTTCAGTACGGGGAAAGTGACCTCGATTTCATCCAGCGCCTGCTGGAGCACGAGGGAATATTCTATTTCTTCGAACATGAGGACGGCGCGCACCGGATGATCCTTTCGGACGACAGCACGGCATTGAAACCGGCGCCGGGGGCAGAGACGCTGACCTACGAGTCCGACAGCCGGATCAGTTTCAAGGATGGCGATTTCATTACCTCGTGGCTGCCGGTCAGCGCGGTCCGGCCGGGCAAGTTTGCCCACACCGACTACGATTTCCTCAAACCATCCTCCGACCTCATGGCGAAGGCGTCCGGTCCGATAGGCCACGCGCAGGATGCTTCGGAGAACTACCACTACCCCGGCAACTACATCGACCACGGGCGCGGCGACGCCCTGTCTGCCTTGCGGCTGGAAGAACTGCAGGCAGAGCAGCGGCGGATCACGGCAACCGCGACGGCCAGGCCGTTGTGGTCGGGCCGCGCCTTCACGCTGGAGATGTTTCCGCGCGAGGCGGAGAATGACGAGTACTTCGTCCTGCGCGCCGACTATGAGCTTTGGGATGCACAGTACCGATCCGGTCAGGCACCTGGCGATGTCGGCTATTCAGTTGGCCTGCGTCTGGCGCCGAAATCGGTTGCGTTCCGGCCACCGCGCATTGCACCGAAGCCGGTGATGAAGGGTCCCCAGACCGCGGTTGTCGTCGGCCCGGCGGGCGAGGAGATCTTTACCGACGACTATGCGCGCGTGAAGGTGCAGTTCCATTGGGACCGCCTCGGCGCCAGGGACGAGAACACGACCTGTTTCATCCGCGTCAGCCAGACCTGGGCCGGTGCGGGATGGGGGTTCATCCAGATCCCCCGCATCGGGCAGGAGGTGATCGTCGATTTCCTCGAAGGCGATCCCGATCAGCCGATCATCACCGGGCGGGTCTACAACGCCGAACAGATGCCACCATACGGGTTGCCGGGCAACGCCACGCAATCCGGTTGGAAGTCGAACTCCTCTCCCGGCGGGGGGGGCTGGAACGAACTCAGGTTCGAGGACAAGGCAGGATCGGAAGAGGTCTACTTTCAGGCTGAGAAGGATCACAACGAACTGGTCAAGAACAACGAAGCACGCACCATTGGCAACGACTTCTCCGAGGATGTCGGCCATGACGCGCAGCAATCCGTTGGCAACGACCGCACCGAAAGCGTCGGTAACGACAAGTCGACGAGCGTGGGAAACAACCGCTCTGTAAGCATCGGCGTTGACGACACAGAAACGGTCGGCTCGAACCGCTCGCTGACGGTCGGCGCGGACGAGACGATTTCCGTCGGCGGCAACTCGACCGAGACGATCGGCCAGAACCATTCGCAGACTGTCGGAATCAACCAGACGATCACCGTGGCCGCTGCCCGGGTCAACACGGTCGGCGCGACGGAGGTTCATTCGGTCGGCCTTACCCAGGCGGTCAATGTAGGTAACGCGCGCAGCGTGACCGTGGGGGCGGCGCAGTCCCATACCGTGTCTGCCGATGACAGCTGGACCGTCGGCGCCAGTCAGAGCGTGAAGGTCGGCGCGAACCAGAGCTTCGAGGTCGGAGGCGGCCAGAGCAGCAAGATAGGCAAGGATCAGGCCGACGAGGTCGGCGGAAGCCGTGCGGCCAAGATTGGCAAGGACGAGGCGCTTGAAGTGGCCGCAAAGATGGCGGTGAAGGTTGGCGCGGGCTACGGGCTCGACGCTGCCGACGAGATCGCGCTGAAGTGTGGATCGGCGGCGATTGTCCTGAAAAAGGACGGCACCATCACGATCGAAGGCAAGGACATCACGGTGGAAGGGTCGGGCAAGATCACCATCAAGGCATCGAGCGAGATCAACGCGAAAGGATCGAAGATCAACCTGAACTGACCCTACGGCGGCGGGCCAAGGATACGGTCGAGAATGTCGGTCGGATCGTCGGCCGGGCAGGCTTCTGGCGGTTGTGCGTGTGTCCAGAGAAGCATCGGTGCGCACTCCTCTGCATCCCCTTCGGGAACCGGAAGGTCAAGAAGCGCCTCGTGGAATGCCTCCAAGCTCAGGCGGCCGGCCAGTGCCGTTTCAGCGTGCGACACCGCGCCCCTGCACCAATCGTCCAGCCGGACGGGTTCGGGCAAGGTGTCGGCGATCAGAACGAGGCTAAGTGGGAAGATCCGCCCGGCGCTGTCAGCGCCCGGCACGGCGACACCGGCAGCGACCCGCCCGCCCGACGCAAGACGGAAGCGCAATCCTCCGCGCGGCCAGCCGCCGCCCATCCTGAGCCGGGGCGCAAGATGCCGGCTTGTCCATCGGTCCCAATGCCGGCGGAAGGCGTCGGGCAGGCCACGGGTGACGAAATCCCCGGTAAGCGGCAGCTTGCCGAAGAAACCGGCCTGGCTTGTCATCAGAACCGCTGCGGACATCTGAAGTTCCCAAACATTGTCAGGTCGAACGGGTTTTCGACAGAGTTGGCCCTAAGCTCGAATTCCGTCGTGAACCCCGAGCGCGCGAGCGTCAGCCGGAAAAGTTCGGGCAGATCCGTGCGGCGCAGGTTGCCGCCGCGGATCATGCGCAGCCACGCCCAGGCCCCGGTTTCGGTAGCGATCACCTCGGCCGCGCCGTCCACCGGCGCGAAGGAGAGTGAAATCAGGTTTGTCCCGTCGGGGCCGGGCCACGTCATAGGCATCGGACGGGTAGCGGAGTTGAAGTAGACAAGCTGCTGGCCGTCCACGTTCAGTGTCACTCGGCTTGCATTCGCGGACAGGTCCTTGGGTTCCAGCGTGAAGGCCATGATCGGGCCGGCACCGCCGGGGAAAAGACCGTCGCGGATCGCCCGCGCCTGCTCGAACGGTGTGAGCGTCGCAGCGTCTAGGCCGAAGTCGGCCCGCCAGCTCCACGGCCGGACCGTCGTGTCGACATAGGGCAGAAGCAGTTCGTTGGTGAAACCGTCGATCAGGCCGCCAGGCCCGAAAAGCCGCTGGAAATCGGCGACGTTCACGTCGATTGCGCTCGCGGTTTCGAACGGGTAGCGCCCCGCTGTCGCCGAGGTGCAGAACGGAAGCACATCGGCCCGCCAGCGGGCGTTAAGCTGCGCGATGACCGCCTCACGCGTGACGCCGATCGTGTCCAGTGCGAGGCCAGCGACCCAGTCGTTGACCGGAGATGGCAGGGTTTTGGCAACATTGGCGACCTGCCCGGTCAGTTCCGGAAGACCGCCACGGGCCAGAAGTGCCGCCTCGGGGTCCGGGCTGGCGGCGACGGTCTGCAATTCGTTGGCAAGCGCACCAAGGGCGAGCTCTGCTTCTCCGATCAGAGGCGGCACGCCGTCGGTTTCCACAATCGTTGCCTTGAGCGCCGCGAAATGCCCGGCGATCGCCTCACCCGGCAGCGCCTGCGGTGCGTCGGAGCCGGACTTCCCGACGAGCTTGGCGCCCTTCTTCGCGAGCTTGCCAACCTTTCCAAGCTTTTTTGTCGCCGCGCCGATCAGACCCTTCGGAACTTCGGTTCCGCCGCTTTCCTCTTCCTCGACGCGGGTCAGGTCGGTTTCCTCCACGACCGAGCGCAGCAGGCGTTTCAGCGTGCTGTCGGCGCTGGCGAGGTCCTTCAGATTGGCCGTCGCTACCCGCAGGTCGCTGATCGGGGCCAGCCGGACATCGCGCAGGAACCCGTCCCACTGGGCGATGAAATCATCGCCGTAGAGTTTGAGTATGTCGGCCTCCAGCGTCGTCACGGAGGCGTCCGAGCTTTCGGCGCAGCCGCCCGCAAAGACCGCGCGGTCAAGCGCCGCCTGCGCCGCGACTTCTGGGACCAGCGGCAGCACGACATTGTGGAAGCCGGCATAGGTGAACGCGCCCGGAATGCCGACGCGTAGTGTCTTTTCCGAAAGCCGCGTAAGAACCTGCGTTCCGTTCGGCCCGGTCTTTTCCGCTGGAATCCAGTCCGGCACCGCCACGACGGCCGGGTCCTGCAACAGCGCGCCATAGGCCCGGACCGAGAGCGGAATCGTGCAGATGCTTCGCAGCGCCGCATTCATCAGCTCCGGGTCGGGTTCGATCTTGTGCTCCTCGGTCGCGATCCGGTCGAGCGCGGCAAGCTGGTGATCGAGCGCGGCATCGGTTGGGAAGACATCGACCGGGGCCGCCTCGGGCAGGGCCTCTGTCCACCACGCGGCGGCGAAATCGCGGTCATAGGGTGCCATGCCGGTCATCATGAAGTAGGTCTTGAGCGCGCCGAGCAGGAATTCGGGGTCGCGGATGTGCCGCCAGATCGTTGCCTCAAGCACCGCGACCATTCGGGGTTCGAGGATATTGCGCGAGGTGCGGTCGAAGGCGATGCGGTGGGCCTCCCCGAGTTCCCGTTCCGCCGACGGGCCAAGGATCGTCAGCATGGAGGCAGGCGCCGCGGTTCTTGCTGCCGCGACCGCATTGGCCGCGTCGAGCGCAAGGTCAAGGTCAAGCGGGTCGGTCGGCGCCTGCCGCGCCGCGACGTTCGCCAGCCGGCCGGACAGGTCGGCGGTCAGCCGTTCCTGATCCGCGATGGCGCCGGAATAGCGCAGGAACGAGAACAGGAAGGCGAGGCCAGCGACCGTCGTCACCAGCGCCGCCGTCGCGAGGGATCCGCGCCAGATCCATTTCCGCCGTTCCTCCGCCGCGCGGTCGAACAGGCCAAGCCCGGCTTCGGGGAAGATCACCTCGGCCAGCAGGTCTCGCAGGAAGTAGGAGCGTGTTTCGCCGTGCGCGCGCCGCTGGGGCGGCTCTGCGGAAAGGCCGAATGCCGCGGACAGGTCGCCGACAAGCCGGTCGATGGGCGATCCTTCCTGCGTGGCGGAAGTAAAGTAGAACCCGCGCAGCCACGGGCTTTCCTCATACCGGCTTTCGCCGAAGACGGTCGCGATCAGGCTTTTCAGCGGCCCTTCTGCCTGCGCCATCTGCGCGGGGAAGCGGAAGGTTTCCGCCCGTTTCGCAAGCGCGGCATCCTCGACCAGTCGCCCGGTCAGCCGCATCTCGGCCGCCGCCATGAGCGCCTTTGCCTCGCGTTCGATCTCGACACCGTCGATGCGTGCGTCCGTGGCCAGTGTCGCACCCCAGACCTGTTCCCGATCCCGCGTGGACAGGTCGGCGAAGAACGGCTCGAAACCCGGAACGAGGTCAGCTTTGGTGATCATCAGGTAGACCGGAAGATGAAGGCCGAGCTTCTCGCGCAGTTCCGACAGCCGCCGCCGGATTTCGCGGCCATGCGCCTGCAACTCTTCCGCCGGGCCGAGCAGTTCCCGCATCGAAAGCGCCACGATCACGCCGTTCAGCGCGCGCCGCCCGCGATGCTTCCTCAGGAGGTTGAGGAACCCGTCCCACTCGGCGGCATCGACTTCCGGATCGCTTGCCTGCTGGATATAGCGGCCGGCCGTGTCGATCAGCACCGCCTCGTCGGTAAAGAACCAGTCGCAGTTGCGGGTGCCGCCGACGCCCTTGATGTCGTCGGAAAGGTCGATGGGGAAATGCAGACCGGACTGGCGCAACGCGGTCGTCTTGCCGGTGCCGGGCGGGCCGATCATCAGGTACCACGGCATGTCGCGCAGGAATTTGCGGCTGCCGAGTTTGGAGCGCTTCATCTCGGCCAGCACCGACTGGAACTTGCCGCTGACCTCGGCGACGTTCGCCTCGCCCGGCTTTGCCGCGGC
Organism: Alphaproteobacteria bacterium; assembly: GCA_030429495.1. GTDB lineage: Bacteria > Pseudomonadota > Alphaproteobacteria > Rhodobacterales > Rhodobacteraceae > Albidovulum. The sequence continues at coordinate 279,192 of JAUIFH010000001.1, forward strand.
GACGGGCGCCGGCCGGGCAAGTTCGGAAACAAACATCTGGTTGCGGCGCGCCGCACGCAGGAGCGCGAGAAGGATCGACAGCAGCCAGAGGATCACGATGACGCCGATCACGATCAGCCGAGTCAGTTCCGGGGCAAGCGGCGCGGACTCCCCGACCGAGACAAGTGGCCCGTAAAGCCAGATCAGCGCGCAGAGAAGCGCGATGCCGACCATCGTCCAGAACCGCCGGGAGATGAGGAAACCGAATATCGCCTTGAGAATGCGCATTGGTCAGAGCCTCTTCTCGATCCGGATTTCCACCCGGCGGTTCTGTGCGCGCCCGTCGCGTGTGGCGTTGTCGGCCATCGGCTGCGTGTCGGCGCGGCCCTCGGACGCGATGATTTCGGCGGGCACCCCGGCGGCGGCGAGATGCCCCGCGATCGTGGAGGCGCGCGCCTCTGACAGCCCCTGGTTCGAGACGAACGGGTTCGAACGCTGTACCGGAACACTGTCGGTATGGCCGATGACGGTGACGCGTCCGATTATCTCGCTGTTCTCGATGATCACGGCCGCGATGGAGGCGATGAGCGGTCCGTATTCCGGATTGACCTCGGCCTTGGCGGAACGGAAGACCTCGGGGTTGGTCGCCTGCACCACGAGGATCGCGAGAGACGCGTCCTCACGCCCCTTCAGCGCCGCCAGCCGGTCTGGCGGCGCCTTGGCCGCGAATTCAGGCAGAAGTTCAAGAATAACGGGATCGACCGTGATCTCGGGCGGCGGCGGGGCGGTGCTTTCACGCACGGGCCGGAAGATTTCCGCCCGCTCGGACGGCGGCAGACTCGCCGCGAGGGAATAGAGGCCTTCGGCGCGTGAGGTAAGTTGCAGGCTGAGAGCCATGTAGATAGCGGTGATCGCGGCGGCAGCGGCAAGCGCCACGGTCCAGAGCGGCACGGTGAAGCGGCGCGGCTCATCCGCCACGGTCACGCCCTGCCAGTGCGGGGAAAGCGCCGCCGCGCGGTCCGGATCATGCATCAGCCGCGCGATCTGCGCGCGCAGCGCCAGAAGGGCGGCATCGCCTGATCCCCCCTGCACCCGGTACTTGCCACGAAAGCCGAGGCCGATGCAGTAATGCGCAAGCTCCAGCATCTGCGGGTCGCGGTTGGCGTGGCGCATCAGCTCTTCCAGCCGATCGAAGAACCGCGTACCGGCATCGACATCGCCGGAAAGGGACGTCACCAGCGGTTGGCGCGGCCAGCCGCTATGCCCGCCCCAAGGCGTGTTCAGTGCGATGTCGTCCAGAAGTGCCGCGACGAACCACGCTGCCTGATCGGCCCGCGCGAGCGGTACGCCGGACGCCACCGCCGCGTCGCGCGCCTCGATCAGGTTGTCATTCAGACGGACGCGCAGCGTTTCGGCCTCTGCCGGGGGGGCGGCGCGTTCCAGTTCGGGGGCGAGTTCGAGAAGCGCCGAGAACGCCGGGACCAAAGGGTTCGGGTGGGCGCGGCCGTGGCGGATGCGCGGCCCCGGCGTGCCGGGTGCGGTCGGTGCGGCGGGACGGTCCAGGCCAGCAGCCGGCGTCGCGGTCGGACGCGCGCCCTTGACCGGACGGATGCGGGTGCGGCCGGCATCGTCCGAAAGGCCAAAGGGATCGTCCTTGTTTGCCATGGTCCTACCTGTTCACCGCGTAGCAGTCGATTTCGGGTTCGCGGTCGAGTTTGCCGGAAACCCCGATCACGAAGCCCGGCGCCTCCAGAAGCTGTGTCCAGTGTTCCGACTTCTGGTCGAGTTCGAGGCAAAGCCGGTCGCCGTCATAGGGGATCTCGCGTGGCTGCGAATGCAGCGGTTTCAGTGTGATCCCCGGCAGCCGCGATTTCCACAGCTTCTCGAATTCGTCGGCGGCGCCGACGGTCGCCTGATCGGCGAAGATGCGGCGCAGGCTGTCCTCGGACATCTCGGACCCGACGCGCAGCACGATGCGGCTGGTCCTGAGGATGTCGGGATTGTCGATGCGCACCTTCCAGACGTTCTGGGAATGGCGGGCGACCGGCAGCGCGCGCGATTTCGGCTCCACATGGCGGAGCGACAGCACCATCGAGCGGAGCGTGTCGGCAAGCGCCGCGAAGGCGGATTGGGGATCGGTGTGGTCGTAGACAGGCAGTTCGCTGAGCCGGCGCGAGGATGAGCCGTAGGTCGCCATACGTCCCGCAAGCCCGGCAAGCTCGCCGAAAAGCGCGCTCGGATGGGCGATGTTCTGCGCCAGAAGATGCGCGAGCCGGGGCTGCGCGGCATTGGCAAGTTCGAGGATCAGCAGGTTTTCCACCGACCGTCCGGCGCCGCCGCGCACCAGTCCGCCATGCGCCTCCGCAATACGTTCGAGGCCGGTCACGAGTTCCTGCAGAAGGCCCGCATACCACGGCGCCACGCCGATGGAGAGCGCCGGTGGCAGGTAGCCGTCGGCCAGCGCGACGGAGCCGTCGGCGCGCAGACCCTCAACCCGGGCTATCGGCAGTGTCGTGTAGCCGGTCGTCTCCTCCCCCGGTGCGATCAGCCGCGCGGCCAGCCGCGCAACCTCGATTTCCTCCGGCTCCGCTCCGCCGCGAATGGCGTCGCGGGCGGTGATCGTCGTCCCCCGATAGCGCGCGCCGGACGGGTCGGCATGGGCCGCGTCGATCGTTGCGGTGCCGGATTGTTCCGCCGGGATGGCGAGGGCGACATGCCCGGCACCATCGCTCTTGACCGAGAAGGCGGGCGGAGCCCCGGTTCCCTTGGGTATCGAAAACGGCGTGCCGTCGGGAAACAGACCCTCGGCCTGCGTGATCGCCACCTGCCCGGCATCAAGCGCGGCCTTGTCGAGTTCCAGCACCGAGAACCCGAATGCCTGCCACGGCGCGGCCTGAAGCGCGGCCCGCATCAGTGCTTCCGAATAGCGGTCCTGTTGCTGGAAGTGCTGCGTCCTGAGGAACAGCCCTTCAGACCAGACGACCTTGCTCGTATCCGTCATTCCCGTCCCCTGTTCCCGGCCGTCATGCCGGTCTGAGTGCAATGCCGCCGGCGCCGATCTCCACCGCGAAGGCCGCCTTGGCGGTCGGCGAGACCGGGCTCTTGGCGCGGAACGCCTTGCCGGTCGGGTCGCGAAGCCCGGCGATCACGCCGATGGCCGTCGTTGCCGGATCAAGCGCGATGGTCTTGGTCACGCCGGCGCCCGGCGTCAGCACCATCTGCTCGGCCTTGACGAGGTCTCCGCCAAGGGCGCCGGCCGGGTTCTGCAGCGCGAAGAAATCGGCGCTGTCGAAGGCGCCGGTGGCGCGCAATTGTACCACGTGCACGGTCAGCGGCCTGTCGGCACCGCCTGGCCCCGGATTCATGCCTGACGTCCCGGTCGCCATCAGTGTCACCGATCCCGCCTTCGGTGTGCAGGCCACCATGAGCCCAAGCGCGGCGGTGCCGAGCAGGAAGTCGCGTCTTTCAATCATCTCTCGTCCTCCCTTTGCCTTCGTATGCGTCACGGAAATCGGCTCCGACCTCGCCAAGGAAGCGGTCCTCTGCCGCCTTCGCGATCTCGCGGTAGCGTTCCGCGTAAACCTGCCAGAGCTTCGCATTGCGCCCGCCCGCCAGAAGTGTCTTCACCAGCCCCTCGCTTTCGATCTCGCTTTCGAACGCGGCAGGGTCAAAACGGTCGATCATCCTTCTCAGCGCGGATTGCAGCCCGACCCATGTCCGCATCTGGTGATCCGACAGGTCGCGGAACGCGGCCTCTATCGCCTCGTCGGGCGGCAGGTAGCCGCGCCCGCGCGGGGCGATCAGGGCGGCCAGCGCGTCATCGGTCGTGGCGAGGAACTTCAGCGGGTTCACGTCGGCATTGCCGATCACGGTTTGCGCCACGCGGACGCTGCCCTTCTCCTTCGCACGGGTGCGCAGCATCGCCACCAGCCCGTCGACGAGCAGCCGGAAACGATGGCCAAGCGCTTCCATCTCTTCCTCGGTCGCCTGCGTGGGCAGGTTCGACGGGTCAAGGTCAAGGCCGCGGAAGAAGGCCGCGTGAAGGGCGCTGTCGGTGGCGGGCGCATGGTCCGCCGCCGGTTGCACCTCCTGCCGGGCAGGGGGTGGCTCGGTTCGGCGGACCGGCTGTGGCGGCGGCGTCGGCTCTGGTCGTGGCTCGGCGGGTGCGCCGAAGAAATCGTCAAACCGCAGATCGTCGGCACCGGCGTCCGGCGCGGTCCGTGCTTCCGCACGCTCGGCTGCCGGGACCGGGTCGAGCGTGAAGGGGTCGTCGAAAGAGGGCGGCGCTTCCGGCCGCTTGGCGGTGCCTGCTGCCTTTTCGGGGCGACCGCGCTCGAACGGTTCGGGCAGGCTATCGGGCCGGGGTGGCGGCGCGGGGGCCGGCGCATCCCTGCGGGCGAAGAAGTCGTCCGCGTCCAGGCCCGTGCCTGTCGCCGCCGGCTGCGATGGCCGCGTGGCCGCCGGTGCCGTTTCCAGGTCCGCGCGGATCACCACATCGCCAAGCCTGATCCGCATCCCACCTTCCAGCGCGGCCGAGTTGCCGGCCCCCAGCGGCGTATCGCTGCCGTCGATGAACAGCCCGCCCCGGCTTGCATCGGTCACTTCGTATCGTCCGTCTCGTTCCGAGACGATGCAGTGCCGGCGCGACACATACATGTCAGGATCGTCGATCTGCCAGTCGCAATCGGCCCCGCGCCCGATCGACAGGTCGCCACCCGGATGCGCCATCTCGGGCCGTTTCTGCGGATGGGCGGCATGCTCGATCACGAGGCGAAGGGTCATGCCGCCTCCTTCCCGCCGGCATCGGCGAAACGGCTGAGCCTCAGGTCGCGGGCATCGGTTTCGCGCCTTGGCGCGATCCAGGTGGTGCGGCCAAGCTGGCATCGCCCCAGCGTCGGGTCGGGTATCTCCGGCGCAGCCAGGACCAGCCGCAGGTCGAAATCGATCTCCCGCCCGGCGGCGAAGCGGATCGCCCGGGCGAGCCGCCCCCTCAGCGCGTCGTCGTCGAGAAGCCGCTGGTACTGGCCGAGCGTGAGGGGGCCGATCAGAAGCTCTGCCCGGCTCTGCCGCTGGAAACTGCGCGCGCCCGCGACCGCGCTTTGCCCAAGCGTGCAATGCGCGTGGCCGATCCGGGTCTGAAGCCGTCGCGGGATCTCCATCCAGTAGCCCACGAATTCGGAAAGCTGCACCGGCATGTCAAGCAGGTCGCGCAGCAGGGCGGTCAGGCGTTCGGGGCCATGCACCGCATGTCCGAGTGCCGTCGCATGGCGCAGCTTCAGCGCCGCGTCCGCATCCGACATGGCGGGCAGACCGATTCCGGCCAATGTCGCCTGAAGCGCCTCGCCGCGACCCCGGCTGCCAAGCTCGGTCTGCACTTCGGGCCGCGCATCGGCCCAGGCCCGCCAGTAGAGCGCCAGCATCCGGTGCTGCAACATGTTGCAGAAGTCGAGAAAGGTCGTATCGGATGTCGCGCTGTCGCCACCATCGGCAAACCACCGCTCCGACAACCGGGCAAGGACCCAGCGGCTGATGTGCAGCGGCAGCGCCCCTTCCGGCCCCAGAAGGCCGAGGACCTCGACATCGACGCGCGCGGGTTGGCCGCCTTTTGCCGGTGTGAAACCGGCGACGTCCCGCGTTGCCACCGAAAGCCGCACCCTTTGGCCAAGCCGCGCCGGTTCCCGCTCCGGACCGCCGGTGCGGCCGAAGCGCAGGTCGCTGGTTTCGAGCCGCCGCAGCAGTTCGAAAAAGCCCATGCTTTCCGGTTCGGGCACCGCCCCGGTCAGATCGGGGCGCGGTTGCCCGGCGACATCGGCCATGTCACCTCCTCTTGCGATTGCGATAGCCGCGTGCGGGTGCGGACGAAGGAGTTGATGCCCGCATGGCGGGCGAAGAGCTGGTTGAGCAGCGCCGAAAGCAGAAGGGTGCTCGCCCCCGAAAGCACCGATTCATCGACGTGAAGCGTGATCTCGACTCCCTTGCCGAAACAGACCGGGCCGGGGATGCCGAGCCGTTCGATAACCGTGCGCGAGGTCACGCGCGTGATCGAACGGGCGTGGCGCGCCATCTCCGGGTCGCCCCGGTCGGCGTAAAGGTCGAGCATGGCGCGCAACGGTTCGCCATCGCGGCTTTCCTCGGCGAGCGAAAGGTGGTTGAGCGAGAGTTGGCCGATCAGACGCCAGGCAAGATCGTCGAGCTGCGACTCGCCGGCCTTGGCCAGGCGCGGCAGCTTCGCCATCAACGATCCGCGCGGGCGGCGCATCGCGCCAAGCAGTTCCACCCGGCCGACCGGATCGCCGGTTTCCAGCGTCAGCTTCGGGCTGTCGTCAAGGATTGGAAGGTCGCGATTGGTACAGAGCGCGCGGATGTCGAGCCTGCGGACTGGTCGCGTCACCCTTGCGCCGGACTGGCGCGCGACCGAGACGAACAGATCGTCGCCGGTATAGGACGTGCGCGTCTGGCCGCGCCGGATCTCGTCCTCGCCCGGCCGTCTCGGGCGGCGTTCGGTCGTGTAGACAAGGCCCGAGCCGCGCATCTGGTCGGCGGCGTAGAGTTCGTGCAGTGCCGCGTCAGGCCCGTCGCTGTCGGCGTCTTCGACCCGAAGCAGGCGGTAGATCTCGAAATCGCGCGGGCGCGTCCGGTCGGCATGGACGACATGCGCGGCGGCGCGGCCGTCGATTTCGACAACGTTGCATTCCTTCTCGAAGAGATTGACGAGCGGTGTCGCGAAAAGCCGGAAGTCGCGGGCGGAGATATCGGCGATCTCCGGACGGGCACGCGCAAGAAGCAGAACGATCTCGAGCTTGTCCGGCCCGCAATCGCGCAAGGTCGGGTTCAGCTCGTCGAAGCGCAGATAGTGGAAGCGTTCCGGCATCAGGAAGTATTCGCGCATCAGCCGGTAGCCCTCGAACGCGGGCCGGAGCCGGGGCAGGAGGGCCTCTCCATCCGCGATCCCGACCATCGCGGGGCCGGCTGCTCGGCGGAACCCGGCGCCGGCGCGGGCAGGCCGGGCGAGGACCCCGGCCGGAGCGCCGAAGGCCGCGTCGAAGATCGCCGCCGCGCGAGCGCTTGTCGCGAAACTCAGGTCGAGCCGGTCGAGGCTCAGGTCCGACAGCGGGTCGGGCCCGGACCGGGACAGAGTGATTCGCAGCCCGGCCTCGGCGGAGGCACCCTGCGGGATGCCGGCGGCTTTCAGCGCGCCGCGATCCTGAAGATACTCGACCGTGTCGAGTGTGACCGGCCACAGGGTCACGTCCTGCGCAGTCGTGTAGGTCGCGCGCGTCGCCAGCCCTTCCCGAAAGGCCGAGACCATTCGCGTGCCCCGCACCACGGTATGCCCGTCAAGCATCGTCTGGACCTGCGGGCCGGGGTGCAGAACGGCAGTCGACATTGCCGGCGCTGGCCCCACAAGGTCGGGATAGAGCGCATCGAGAAGATTGCGGACGAAGCGCGTGCTTTCAGCATCGACCTTCAGCCTTGTCCGTGCGGCCAGATAGGCGACGCCTTCCAGAAGCCGTTCGACATAGGGGTCGGGACATGGCGCCACGTCGATCGAAAGGTTGCGCGCCACTTCGGGATGCAGTGCCGCGAATTCCACGGCCAGTTCGCGGACATGGCCAAGTTCGGCTTCGTAATAGGCGAGGAAGTTGCGGTCCATCACGTCTCCTCGACCGCCGTGACGGCGCTTCCGTTGTCGAGGTCGATCGTCGTCGACAGTTTCAGCCGCTCGGGAACCGGCGACATCAGAAGGACCCCCTCGATGTCGATCCTGAGCCCGGTCTTGTCGCCGGTGGCGACCTTCACACGGATCGTGTCGCGCTTCAGCCGCGGTTCGAAGACCGCGACGACCTCGCGCAATTCGCGGGACAATGCGTCCGGGTCGAAGTCGCGGGCGCGCCGTCCGGAAAACGACGGAACCCCGTAGTTCAGGACGGAACGCCGGACATGGGGAAAATCGGCCACCAGATCTTCCGGGTCCTCGGTATCGCCGCGCTCGTGGTCGCTGAGCAGAAGCCGGGACTGGAGCCGCTCGATGTTGAACAGCGCCTCGATGTCGCGGCGGACCGCTTCACGCAGGACATCTGGCGTCACGACGATGCCGCGTTCCTCAAGGGCGGCGCGGCGTTCGAGTTGATGGAGGAATTGATGAACCTCTCTCCGTTCGTCCTGATCGAGCGAGGCCTCCCGCTCAAGGGCGCGCCGCCCGCCGGCGACCAGGCGGGCGACGCGATCCGCGCCGATTTCCTTTTCCAGTTCGCTGCGCCTGCGGTCGGTTTCGGCCACGAGCCCCGGCAAATCATCCACGAGGCGATCCCAAAGGCTGGGTTGGACCGCCTCGCGTTTGGACTGTGGGTTGGCAGCTGACTCTGACACGCGCGTCCTTCACCGGTTTGGCGTTGAAGCGGATCGCTGCCTCAGGCGGCTGCGACAATGTCGTATTCGATCTCGTGCTCATCACCGGCGGAATGATCGTCGGCCTGTACCGTGTATTTCACGGCGATCTTCTCGCAAGAGAAGCTGACCGATTCATTGATCATGTCGTCGGTGTCGGATTCGCCGCTGGCCTGCGACATCGTGTATGAAGAAACGATGCAGTTGGTCAGTGTGACCGTCAGATAGTCGAGATGCGCTTCGCCTGAATCCTTGCGCGCGCTGAACACGATCTCGGGGAACGATTTGCCCTGCATGCAAGCCAGCGCCAGATAGGGAGACGCGGCGTCATACCACTTCATGCAGGTGAAATCCGATACGTGCGCCCGCCCGCGGGTGCGGCCGCTGCCGGTCGCGGAAGAACTGGATTGTGCCACTGACCACTGCACGCCGTAGACGTCGATTTCGTCCTCGTGCTCGGCGCGCTTTGACTCGCCCTTGATGTCGTCGATCTTCAGATATCCGGTAAATGCCATCTTCTATTCCTTTCCTGTCGTAAAATCTGTCGCGCGGATTCGTCAGCGGCCGCGCTACGCTCCTTTCACCGAGGGAAGTTCCGAGACCAGCCTGAGGCTCGCGTTGATACCCTCCAGCTGGTAGTGCGGGCGCAGGTAGAACCGGGCGTTGTAATAGCCGGGCCGGCCCTCGACGCTGTCGACCTGCACCTCGGCCGCCGCCAGCGGACGCTTGGCCTTCTGCTTGTCATCGGCCATCGCGGTATTGGCGAGGACGTAGCGATTGATCCACTCCGACAACCAAACCTGCATGTCGGAGCGTTCCTTGAACGTCCCGATCTTGTCGCGCGCGATGGCCTTCAGGTAGTGCGCGAACCGGCTGACCGGGAAGAGGTAGGGCAGGTTGGCGCTCAGCCGTTCGTTCGCCTGCGCGTCGGGATCGACAAGCCGTCCGGCGCGGGTTTCGTCGTCCTGCAGGCTGTGCGCGCCGATGAAGGCCGCGATGTCGGTGTTCTTGCGGTGCAGGATCGGCATCATGCCAAGCTTCGCAAGCTCCGCCTCGCGGCGGTCGTCGATCGCGATCTCTGTCGGGCATTTCATTGCGACCGATCCGTCGTCGGTCGGGAAGGAATGCACCGGCAGGTTGATGACCGTGCCGCCCGATTCCACGCCCCGGATCTGCGTGCCCCAGCCATAAAGCTTGTGGCTGCGGTTAATGTTCACGCCCATCGCGAAGGCCGCGTTCATCCAGACGTAGTTCTCGTGATTGCCCTCGATATCCTCCTCGAAGGCGAATCCCTTCACCGGCACGGTGGCTGCGCCGTAGGGCAGGCGCGCCAGAACGCGGGGCATCGTCAGGCCGATATAGCGGCTGTCCTCGCTTTCCCGGAGGCTCTGCCAACTCGCGTAGTCCGGTGACGACACGATCTGTTGCAGGTCCTGCGGGTTGGGCAGTTCCTGCCAGCTTTCCATGCGGAACAATTGCGGCGCGGCCGCCGCGATGAAGGGCGCATGCGCCGAGGCGCAGATGCCCGAGAGATTGCGCAGCAGGCCCACGTCGCGCGGATGGTGCGAGAATTCGTAGGCCCCCACGATCGCGCCGAAGGGCTCGCCGCCGAACATCGAGTATTCCTCGGTGTAGAGTTTCTTGAAGGCGGGGGACTGGTCCCACATCTGGCCCTCGAAATCCTCAAGCTGGTCGGCAAGCTGATCCTTGGTGATGTTCATCACGCGGATCTTCAGCTTCTGGTCGGTTTCAGTGTTGTTGACGAGGTAGTGAAGCCCGCGCCACGTCCCTTCGATCTGGCGCACTTCGGGTGCGTGCAGGATCTCGTTCATCTGGGTGGTCAGAAGGCTGTCGATACCGGCGATGAGCGACTTGATCGACTTCACCGCATTGCCGGAAATCGTCGCCGTTCCGGATTTTTCCTTCGCGGCCAGCGCGAGGTTCTGGACCAGCTTCTGCAGCTTCGCGCTGTCGTCCTCCTTGACGCGGAAGTCCTTCTCCAGAAGGTCGCTGAATTCCCCTAGGTCGAGAGCCTCGGCCTCGGCGGCGGCGCCTTCGGCGGCTTTCTTGCTGTCAGCCATGATCAGTCCTCCGCCTTGCCGGATTTCATTGCTTCCTCTGCGACCTGCGCCAGAAGCGGTTCATTGTTGAGAAGCTGGGCGATGCGCTTTTCGGCGTTCACCTTGCCGTCCATGTAGCCAAGCAGTTCCTCAAGCTGGCGGCGCATCCTGAGAAGCTCGGCAAGGGCCGGGACTTGTTCCGCGACCTTGTCGGGGGCGAAGTCGCCCATGTTCTTGAAGCTGAGATCGACGAACATTTCCTCGTCCGCCTCGGCGCCCTCGGCCGCAGGCAGCTTGTTCGGCACGCGGGCCTTCACGCGCGGGCTGAGCGCTTCCATGAATTTCGGGAAGCGCCCGGCATCGACCTCGACGAAGGTCCGGTCCGATGGCGCCTTCGATGCCTCCTTCGTTTCGGATGCGCCGGCGAGGTCGGCCATCACACCCATCACGAAGGGAAGTTCGATTGTCGTCGGGCTGCCATAGTGTTCTACGTCATAGGCGATCTGGACCCTTGGGGCGCGGTTGCGCTCGATCACCTTGGCTTTGCTCTCGCTCATCTGTCCGCTTCTCCCTTATTTCGATTTATCGTCCGACGCGCCCGCCACGTTGCGGAATTCCTTCATCCCTGAGGGCGCGATTTCTTCCATCAGTTCCAAGAAGTTCATGGGCACCATCTTCCGCATCCGCCTGGCCAGATGCGGTATCGGCGAGGACGGCTCGGTCCGTTCATAGAACGCGATGATCTGGTCGAGGCAGCGCTCCACGTCGCGCCGCGAATTGATCTGGCCGGGCGTTTCCGCCGCGCTCGCGGCCGGAGCAGCCGGCTTCGGCGCCTCGGGCGCGGCCTTGCTGTCGGATGTGACCTCCGATGTGGTCATCTCGCTGGCTCCGCTGGTTTCGGTATCGTCGAGTGCCGAGGCGACGGTTGCCGTCGCCCGGTCGAGAAAGGTCGCAAGCGCCCGGAAACCGATGCCGGTCCCGTTATCGGCGACCCGCGCGTTCAGCGCCGCCTCGAGCGCTTCCAGAGCTGCGCGCGCGCCGGCAAGGTCGGCGGCGAGCGCTGCGATCTCCTCCGGCCGCTCGGCGGCGGTGGCGCGGCAGGCGGTCAGAACCCGGTTCACCCGCGCTTCGTGCTCTGCCACGAGTGCCGCGCGTTCCTTGTCGCCAAGGCCGGAGGGCGCTTCCGACAGGACCGTGTTCCGGTTCAGCATCCCGGCGGCGAGGTCGGCGCCGGAGATTGCCCCGATGCCGCGCGGCGCCATCACGGTATTGAACTGAAGGTCGCCGAGAATTCCGTTGTCGTCATTCTCGATCTGGTAAAGCGCGTTGATCCGACGGGTGGCGGCCTCGCGCGCCGTGCCGCCTTCGCGCAGCGCCGGGTGCAGGTCGTCCCAGTTGCGCTCGATCGTCTCGGTCAGAAGGGTCAGCCCTGCTGCGAGTCCGGCGAAACCGGCCTCGTTCGCCACGGCGCGCGCGACGATCACGAGAAGCCTCAGGTCACGGCCGGAGCCGGCCAGGTCTTCGGCCTCTGCGATAAGGCCGTCCCAATCAAGCGTCACCGCCCCGGTCCCGCCGGACTTCTTATCTTCCAGTCTGCTGCGGCGCGATGCAGGCTCAAGCAGCCGTTCGATCGCATGAAAACGGGCGTCGTTACGCAACTCCGCCCCGGAGGGGTTCAAACTGTCCACCGGGGCGAGGAACGCTTCAAGGTCCCTCATATCCCCCGCCTTTCGAAAGACTTGGAAACAAACTTCGTGCAGTAGTCAGATTTTTTGCGTGTTTTTACCTTACGTCAAGGTCCGGAATCCAATAGTCTCGTGGCGATCGCGACGATGTTGTCGGGGCTGGCCGCCTGAATCTCCGCCAACGCCTCCGCGAAGGAGGCGACGGACTCATCCGTCGGCCTGCGAAAGTCGAAAAGGCTCGATTTCGACAGGATCGCGACGATCTCGCTTTTGCCGAAATCCGATTCCGAGATGCGCATCGCCATCAGACGCGGATCTTCCGCGAATTCCCGGATCGAGTGCAGAATGCGAATTCGGCGCACGCCGTTCTCGACCGTTCCGAGCGCGCCGATCCGCTGCTCGTCAAAATTGATGTTCGGCAGCAGGTTGAAGACCTTCCCGGTATTGTCCACCAGCACGACCCAAAGCGATCCCTCGCTCACATCGGCGGGAGCGTGGACCTCGACGATCGGGTTCTGGTTGACGTGATATGCACCCGACAGGTTAGCGGCGCCGGTGTCCCCCTGTCCGAACCAGATGGAAAGTGCGCCCGATGGCGCCGCAGGAAGGACGTTGCGGACCGCGCAGATTTCGGAATTGAGCGTCACGGTCTCGACGCGCAGGCCACGGTCGCCCACCGCGTCGGTCAACCGGGCACGCAGGCTTTCGGCGGTTGTCGCCGCGGCCGTCGCGCCGGAAATAAGGATGGTGTCGCCTAGCGCGTAGGACTCACCTTCCGGCACGCCCTGACTGAGCGGACCGCAATCGGCGATCTCTCCGAGAATGGACGCCACCTCTGCCGAGGGAAGAACCCGGGGACCCGCCGCGACATCGACGCGAAGTGCGAATCCGTTTGCCGTTGCCCAGGATGACAGCCGGCGTTCCAGATCGCGCCGCTCCGTTGTGCTTGCAGCGATGCCCGACACGCCAGCTTCCAGCCCGCTCAAGTCGACCCGCCATCCCTCGACACCCGCCATCAGCGACAGCAACCCGACCACCGCGCCCGGCCATTTCTCCGACGGCATCCCGCTGGCAAGGGTCAGGGTGTCGGCGGAGGCGGCCGTGCCGGAGGTTTCGGCGAACGCGGCAGCCAACGTCTTCGCCGTCGGGGTATCGGGCGCGTTGCCGGACAGGCGGGAAGTGCCATCAAGCGCCACCCCGGCAGCGAACCGGTAGGGGTTGGCGACCGGCGGAGGTTTCGCGAAATATCGGTCGAGCCCCGCGCCGAAATAAAGACCGGCCGCAAGCAGAACGACCGCCGGGACTGCCAGCCAGCCGACCTTGCGACGCTTCGGCACCGGGTCGGACGCGCCGCGATTCCCTGTGCGCCCCTTCGGCTTTAATGCGAGATCGAGCCGGGCGACGATCTCGTCGGCAGAGCCGGGCCGGTCGGCGAGCGCTGGTGCTGCCAGCCACTCGATCAGCGCCCGCAGCGGTTCCGGCACGCCTTCGGTATCAAGCGGCACCTGCTTGCGCCGCACCATCTCGCCCGGTGTCGCCCCGGCGAAGGGCACCGCACCGCGATAGGCGGCCAGAAGCAATGCGCCGAGCGAATAGAAATCGGACCGCTTTTCGGCCCGGCCCTCAAGCTGTTCCGGCGCGGCGTATTCATACTTCCCGGCAAAATCGTTGCCGACGATCGTGCGTGCGCCAGCGGCGGTGTCCTTGGCGATGCCGAAGTCGATGATGACCGCCTCTTCCGGGTTGCCGCCGCGCAGGATCACGTTGTCAGGTGACAGATCGCGATGGACGATCCCCTGCCGGTGCGCCGCGCCCAGGCCCTGCGCCACGCGGTGTGCGACGATCATAAGCTCGCGCGGTTCGATCCGGCGCGCCGCCATCTCTTCGTTCAGCGACGGCCCGTCTATATAGTCCATCACAAGGAAGACATGCCCCTGATCCGAGCGCGAACATTCGGTATAGCGCACGACCGTGTCGTCGCGGATGTCGCGCATCTGCTCTTCGCGGCGCATCAGTTCGACATAGTCATCGTTACCGGAGAACTGCGTCGACAGCGCCTTGATCGCAACAACCCGGCCGGTGACCTGATTGCGGGCGCGGTAGACCTCGCCGGTGCCGCCGCGTCCAAGAACGCCTTCGATCTCGTAAGTGTTGTTCAGAATCTGGCCCCGGCTGAAAATATCGCCAGGAAGTGCGTCAATCATCGTCCATTCCCGCGTGGCCGCCCGGGCGGGGCATGTGCAAAACAGTCGCTTAAGAAGCGATTCCAGCTTAAACTGACCTCGGGTAAACGCACCCACATTTTTTTGCACGACTGACTGAGTTCATTTCATTGACCAAGGGGGGCAGACCCGATGGCCCAGCGCGGCTCTCCCGAGACGATTAAGCGCAAGGAACTTGTAGGCAAACTCAACCCGTTGTGCCTGAAGGCTTTTTCTTCAGCGGCACGAACGGCGAAATCGCGCGGCAATCCCTATGTGGAGCTTGTCCATTTCGTCGCCGAACTGGCGCACTCGGCGCGGTCGGACTTCGAGATTCTGCTGCAATCGGCGGGCGTCGACGAAGCGCGGCTGGAAGGCGACATCGCGCGCGCGATTGACGCCTTGCCGCATGGCGCAGGCTCGGTCGAGGAGTTTTCCGACCACATCTTCCGCGCCATCCAGGACGCATGGACGTTCGGGTCGCTGGAATTCGGCGAAGATACGGTGCGGTCTGCCTATCTGCTGCTTGGTGCCCTGAAGACGCCGGTGCTTGAGGGGCTGCTGTTCAAGATCAGTCTGGAATTCGACAAGATCGAACCGGATGCGATGGCCGGGCAGTTGTCGGACCTTCTGGAGGAATCCATCGAGGCAACCGCCGCGCCTGCCAAGGACGACAAGCCCAAGGCGCGGCCGGGCGGGCAATCGGCGCTGGATCAGTACGCGACAAACCTTACCGAGCGCGCCCGTGCGGGCAAGATCGACCCGGTCGTCGGCCGCGACATGGAAATCCGCCAGATAATCGACATCCTGATGCGGCGCCGGCAGAACAACCCGATCCTGACGGGCGAGGCCGGGGTGGGCAAGACGGCGGTGGTCGAGGGCTTCGCGCTGAGGCTTGCGCGCGGCGACGTGCCGCCGCAGTTGCGCGCGGTCGAACTCCACATGCTCGATGTCGGGCTGATGCAGGCGGGGGCCTCGGTGAAGGGCGAATTCGAGAAGCGGCTGAAGCAGGTCATCGACGAAGTCCAGTCAGCCGACAAGCCGATCATCCTTTTCATCGACGAGGCACATACCCTGATCGGCGCGGGCGGAGCAGCCGGCACCGGCGATGCCGCCAATCTGTTGAAACCGGCCCTTGCGCGGGGCGAGCTGCGTACCGTTGCGGCGACCACATGGGCCGAGTACAAGGAACATATCGAGAAGGACCCCGCGCTCACCCGCCGCTTCCAGGTGGTGAAGGTCGAGGAGCCGTCGGAAGAAGCCGCGATCCGCATGTGCCGGGGCGTCGCGGCGGTTCTTGAGAAACACCACAAGGTCGAGATCCTCGACGAGGCGATCGAGGCCGCCGTCACGCTGTCGCACCGCTACATCCCTTCTCGCCAACTGCCCGACAAGGCGATCAGCCTTCTCGACACGTCCTGCGCCCGCGTGGCCGTGTCGCAGCACGCGACCCCAGCCGAGGTCGAGGACATCGAGCGCCGCCAGCAGGCGCTGGAGATCGAGGCGGGCATCATAGAGCGCGAGGAAGCCATCGGCATCGACGTGGCCGAGCGTCGCGCCGACGTCGAGGCGATGCTGGAAGTGACCGGAAAGGAATTTGCCGCCGCGACCGAAAGATGGGAGGCGGAAAAGGCATTGGTCGAGACGATCCTCGACCTGCGCGCACAACTTCGCCGTTCCGGCGCCGAGGTCGATGAGACCGGCACCACCGGTGACCTGCCGCCCGAGGAGGAAACGGCAGAGACGCCGGACGCGGAAGGCCCCGCGGAAGACGCTCCGCTCGAAGCGCCGCCCACGATGCTCAGCCCGGAAGAGCGCGAAAAGGTGCTGACCGAGCTGCGCGCCAGAATGGCCGAACTGACCGAGGCGCAGGGTGAACGCCCGCTGATCCTTCCCTCGGTCGATCGCAATGCCGTGGCCTCAGTCGTGCAGGATTGGACCGGCATCCCGATGGGACGGATGCTGGCGAGCCAGACCGAACGTGCGCTGGCGCTTGCGGGCATCCTGTCGGACCGCGTTGTCGGGCAGGACCACGCCATGGGCATGATCGCGAATCGTATCCAGACCTCTTACGCTGGTCTTGGCGCGCCCGAGAAACCCATCGGCGTCTTCATGCTTTGCGGCCCCTCCGGCGTCGGCAAGACCGAGACGGCTTTGGCACTCGCCGAGGCGCTTTATGGCGGCGAACAGAACCTCATCTCGATCAACATGAGCGAGTTTCAGGAGGCGCACACCGTCTCGACCCTGAAAGGCGCGCCGCCGGGCTATGTCGGATACGGCAAGGGCGGTATCCTGACCGAGGCGGTGCGGCGGCGCCCCTATTCTGTCGTGCTTCTGGACGAGGTCGAGAAGGCGCACCCGGACGTGCACGAGATCTTCTTCCAGGTTTTCGACAAGGGCATGATGGACGACAGCGAGGGCCGGCGGATCGACTTCAAGAACACGCTGATCCTGCTCACCTCCAATGTGGGGTCGGAAGAAATCATGGCGATGACCGAGGACGGCAAGAGCAAGGCCGATCTTGACGAACTGAACGCCTCGCTCCGCGCGCCGCTTCTCAAGGTTTTCCCGGCGGCACTGCTCGGCCGGGTCGTGACGATCCCGTACTATCCGCTTTCCGACGAGATGATCGAAGCTATCGCCGGCCACAAGCTGCGGGGCATCGCCAAGCGGCTCCTGGCGGGCCACGGCGCGGAACTTGTCATCGGCGACGGGCTGATGGACCTCGTCAAGACGCGCTGCACCGAGATCGAAAGCGGTGGCCGGATGATCGACGCGATCCTCACCAACACGCTCTTGCCGGAACTCAGCCGGCAGGTCCTGAACCGGAAGCTTGAGGGCAGCGACCTGACGCGCGTGACGGTCACCGGCGGGCCGGACGGCTTCGGCTATGCGTTCGAGTAGGGCCGTGCGATGCGGGTCCTGAACCGTACACCCTATGCCCACCAGTTCACGATGGGCATGGACAAGAAGGGGCGCGAATATCTTTCCTTCGTGGTCAAGGGCACCTTCGCCTTCCCAGACCGGCTTTCGGATCCGCCCCAGCCTGCCGACGAACAGCGTCCGTTGGTCATGGCGGACGAATACACCGGCGCGCCCGGCTTTTCCGCGACGCTTTGGGAAACCGACTTTGCCTTCCGCAAGGCGTGCTGCGACGTGGTGCTTCAGGGTGCCGCACACGCGCCCGGCGGAAAACCGGCAGAGCGGGTGCGGGTCGGCGTGAAGGTGGGCGACTGGTCCAAGCAGCTCGATGTCGTCGGCCAGCGCGAATGGCGAACCCTCGGCCCGTCGATCGCCGCGACGAAACCCTATCCCTTCACCCGCCAGCCATTCTCCTACGACACCGCTTTCGGCGGCCCCGACCGCTCTGACCCCGAAGAAAAGGCGCCGCATGTCTACCGGGACAACCCGGTCGGCATTGGCTTTGCGACGGTGACGAACCAGTCGAAGCTGACGGGCCAGCCGCTTCCGAATACCGAGGCCGTGGGCGATGAAGTGACCTCGCCCTACGGAAAGTACCGTCCGATGGCCCTCGGCCCGGTCGGGCGCGGCTGGCCGGACCGCGCGCGCTACGGTGGAACCTATGACGAGCATTGGGAGAAGAACGTCTTCCCCTTCCTCCCCGCCGATTTCGACGAACGCTATTACCAGATGGCGCCGGAGGATCAGCAGATCGGTTTCCCCGCGACCGGCACGCCGGTGATCCTCGTGAACCTCACGCCGCGCGGGCGCGAGGAGTTTCGTCTGCCCGAAACGCCGCTTCCGCTCCGCGTGTTCCGTGGCCGCGATGTGTGTTTCGATGCGGTGCCTCGGCCCGATACGCTGATCTTCGACCCCGAGGCGCGGGTCTTCATGTTGGTCTGGCGCATTTCGGTGCCGATGCGGCGTCACATCACCGAATTCACCGAAGCCTGGATCGGACGACCCACGCCCGCGATGGAACGCGCCTTTGAGACCGGCAAGCGCTACGCTCGCACCCTCGCCGACGAGGCGGAGGCATGAGCGCCCAATCCCACATCAGCGCCGCCGGCATGGTCACGGCCGTCGGGCTCGATTGCGCGTCATCCGCCGCTGCGATGCGAGCGCGGCTCGACGGGTTCGGCGAAACCCGGTTCCTCGGCCTCGCCGGTGACTGGCTGATCGGCGCGCCGGTCCCGCTGCCGCGCAACTGGATCGGCGCCAAGCGGCTTGCCCATCTTGCCGCCGGCGCAATGGTCGACATCTTCCGCAAGGTGCCCGAGGCAGAGGCCGGCTGTGCCCTTGTCCTATGCATTGCTGAGGAGGATCGCCCCGGTCGGCCGATCCGCGACGCGCGGGACTTCGCGAACAGGCTGATGGCGATTACGGGTCTGCCCGAAGGAACGCCCACGCATATCGTCGCGCATGGCCGCCCGTCCGGCTTTGTCGCGCTCGAAAGAGCGCGCCGGATGATCGCTGAGGGCAGCGCGGAGCATGTCCTCATCCTCGGCGTCGACAGCTATCTGACCACACTTTCCATCGCGCATTACATCGCGGAGCAACGGCTGCTCGCCCCCGGAAACGCCAACGGTTTCATCCCCGGAGAGGCTGCCGCCGCCGTCCTTGTCTCGCGCGGCGGAGCGCTGCGGCTCACTGGTCTCGGCCTCAGCCGGGAAGAGGCGTTCATCTATAACGGGCTGGACGAGGACGGCCTTGACCGGCCCCTGCGTGGCGATGGCATGACACAGGCCTATGCGGCGGCGATGGAAGAGGCGAATGTCGATCTCGCGCATGTCGAATACCGCATTTCCGACCTCATCGGGGAACAGTTCTGGTTCAAGCAGACCACGCTTGCGCATCTCAGGCTGGAACGCGGCCGGAGTGCGTTCCAGGACCTGTGGAGCCCTGGCGAGAATGTCGGCAATGTCGGGGCGGCTGTCGTTCCACTCATGCTCGGGATGGCCCTGACCGCGGTCGAGAAGGGATACACCCCCGGTAGCCCGGTCCTGATCGAAGCCTCTGCCGACGGTGGCGCCTGCGGTGCGGCAGTACTGCATGAAGTGAGGGCGGCGTGATGGGCGACGTCTTCGCAAACGGGCTGGAGGTTTCGGGCAAGGCCGTGCAGGCCCAGACCATAGCGGCCTTCCCCGACGTGTGCTTCACCCCGCCCGAGAACCCGGCGACCCCGCCCGGCGTGCCGGTTCCCTATCCCAGCTTCGGCATGGGATCGGATACCGAGAAGGGCACCGGCACCGTCTTCGTGAAGGGCAAGACCGCCAATATCAAGAACAAGTCCGATGAGAGCCGCACCAGCGGAACCGAGGCCGGCTGCGCCGCCAAGAAGGGCGTCGTCACCTCGAAGAACATGGGCAAGAAGTACTTCAATTCGTGGTCGAACGACGTGAAGTTCGACGGCGAACCGGTGGTGCGCTTCGGCGATCTGGCGACCCATAACCACGCCTCGCCCGGCGGGCAGACGCCGCCCTGGAAGGAGATCGCGAAGCTCGACCTTGGCGACGGCAACTGCGTGGCGATCCTGCGGAGCATCGGGCTGAACATCCATAAGCACGGCCACAAGAAGAAGGCCTGCAACCCGAACAATATCGACCCGCCGCCGCGGCAGTCCGACCACGCCCTTCAGAACCGCTGCTTTACCAGTGGCGGCCGCACCGGCTACCTGTCGAACTGGCCGAACTACACGGAGTATTCCGCGCCCTGCGTCTGCCTGAACGACGGCACATCGCCGACGACGGAACATGGCCGGAAGTCACAGAAGCAGAAGGCCTATGCCAAACGCTGGCGGCGCGGCGGCAAGACCACAGTGAAGTTCGCAACCGTGAAGAAGAACAACATGGACGCGATGAAAAGCGCCTGCAAACGACTGAAGAACAACGATGCCGCGCTGAAATGCCTTTCGGAAATCCTCGACATCTACTTCAAGCACGCCGCCGGCGTGTCCACCAAGGCGGAACTCTACGCGATGGATTGCGCCGTACCGGGATGACCAACGATGGCCAAGGACGATATCACGACGACCGTCACCCATGTCCAGATCATGGCGCCCGACCGTCTTCGCGCGCTCTTCACCAGCAACGACATCCGCGACAATTACGCGTCCGAGCTGTGTGACATCGACCTTGCCAGCCCGGCGACGCGCCAGACCCTGCTTGCCCGGTCGGAATGGCTGACGAGCTTCCATAGCCCGGCGCCGGATACGAGCTACGTTTCGCGCTGGGACGACCGCGTCTATAGGATCGAGGGCGCGGAGGCGACCGCGATCGACCGCCCCTGCGAGGCGATCACACGCGTCGCGCCCGGTTCCGGGTCGGACATCCTCTGCACCTGCTACTGGGGCCTTGTCCAGCTTGAGCGCGGCGGCGCGTGGACTTCGCTCGACATGAAGCGGGAGGTTGATCTGTTCGGTGCGCTGGGCGACCGGGACGGGGCGTTTTACGTCTGCGGCGCCGAGGGGCTGCTTGCCCGCCACGACGGGTCGGCCTGGCGGGTTTTCGACCTGCCGACCGATGTGGATTTCTTCGGCCTTGCCTGGCACGAGGACGGCGAACTGGTGATCTGTGGCGACGGTCTGATCCTGAAGGGGCAGGGCGAGGAATGGGCCGCCCTCGACGCGCCTGAGGTGACCTATCATTTCGCGAAACGGTCGGACGACGGTATCTACCTCGCCGGCGGCGACGATGGCCTGTTCCTGCTCAAGGGCGATGCGGTCGACCTCGTCTCGGACGAGGTTTTTGCCTATCACTGCGACGCGGTCGGCGGTGCGGTCGCGTGCTGCGGTGCGAACCGGGTGCATGTCTTCCGCGATGGCGGACGCATGGATATCGAGTTCGAGGACCTGCTCTAGACGCGCAGCGTCTCGTCAAGAAAGGCCCGGACCTTGTCGAGGTCGAGCGTCGCCACCCGCAGCGTCTCCGCCCCTGGCCGGAGCATCCTGAGAACGAACAGCTCGCCCGGTTCGGGATAGTCCGCATACCGTTCCTCGGCGATCCTCAGCCCCTCCGTGCCCGCGACCCTCAGCCCGTCGAGATGCGCCTCAAGCCGTTCGACAACCCGCGCGATACGTTCGGCGTCCATCTCTTCGTTCTCTTCAGGATGAAGCAGCGCCCGGTCATAGACTGTCCACAGGAACGCGGCCTGTTCGGCATGTTGCCGGACAATGTCTTTCAGGACAGGCGCGCCCATGTCAGTTGAGGTTGACGGAGCCGCCGCGGATGCGGTTCGACCCGGAGGCATGGCTGACCAGATGAGTGCCGCGGATCGTGACGTGTCCGTCTTTCTCCATGACGATGGAGGCCTTGCCGACCCTGAGTTCGATCCGTTCCCGCGCGGTCAGGCGCATATGTTCGCCGTCGCGGACGACAAGCGGATCGTCCCCGCGCACCGGCTCCACGATGCGGCCGATGATCAGCGGCCGGTCGCGTCGTCCGTCCTCGAACAGCAGCGCCATCTCCGACCCGACATCGGCGTCACGCAGCCGGGTCAGGCTGCGTGCGGGGATTGCATGGTCAGTCTCGTTTCCGGGGAAGACGACAAGGGGCGCGCCACTCTCGAAGCCGAGCAGAAGCCCGATGACTACGCCGTCGATCTGTTCCTTCACGGTCATGGCGATACCTTCGGAAATGCCCGCCCATCCTCTCACGGCGCGGGCCTTCCGGCAACCATGCGGCGCAGTG
Organism: Alphaproteobacteria bacterium; assembly: GCA_030429495.1. Lineage (GTDB taxonomy): Bacteria > Pseudomonadota > Alphaproteobacteria > Rhodobacterales > Rhodobacteraceae > Albidovulum. The sequence goes on from JAUIFH010000001.1 coordinate 301,154, forward strand.
ATCTATTCGAGCGCGGAGAGAAGATTGGCGAAGTCGTCGGTCCAGATGCGACCGTTGTCCGGGACAAGCTTCTCCCACCGCGGATCGGCGGCGAGCGTGCCAAGGGCCGCCTCGTTCCGCGCGAGCATCACGACCCGTGACGCCGAGTCGCCGGGATCTTTGCCCTCGCCACCGGGGTGGTTCTGTATCCGCGCCTCAAGCCCCAGCGCCGCGGCGCTGCGCGCAAGCGGGCGCTCGATCGCGTAGTAGCGGTTGGAGATGTGGTAGACGAGCACTCCGTCCGGCGACAGCCGGTCGAGGTAGATCTGCATCGCCTCATGCGTGGTCAGGTGTACCGGAACCGAATCCGATCCGTAGGCGTCGATCACGAGGATGTCGTAGCGCAGCCCTTCCTGCGCCGCGAGCACCATGCGTGCATCACCAAGATGAGTCGGCGCGTCACCCGCGCAGTTCGACATGAAGGTGAAAAGTGACGGGTCGCGCGCGATCTCGTCCACCATCCGGTCGATCTCGTAGAACTGCCAGTCCTGTCCGGGTTGCCGATAGCAGGCGAGCGACCCGATGCCGAGACCAACGACGCCCACGCTTTTCGCAGCGCGGCCGATGTCCGAGGTCAGGACCTGCGCCATCGGGCCATTACGGTGATAGTAGTAGAGCGGGTCGGGCACCGCGGCGCCAAGCTGCGCTATCCGCTGCACACCGTGGATCGTCGTGCCGTTCGCGTAGTGGCGCATGCCGTTCTCCTCGGTCACACGGTGCGTACCGAAGAAGCTGCGGTCACGGAACAGGTCGCCGTCCGGGATGATGTAGGTCGCGCTGACCGCCACGATCCCTGCGGCGAGCGCGGCGGCCGGAAGCGTACGGCGAAGCACGATCGCAACCAGTGCGGCCATCGCGAACATGATCGCCTTCAAAGTCGTCCAATCGTCGATGTGGATCACGTAGACGGCGATGAGAAGCGGCAGCATCGCGACGATGCCGACGCCGGCCCCCGTCACCATCGCCGACCGCGTCGGTCGCATCCGCGCGCTCAGGATAAGCGTCGTGGCAAGAAGCGTCGTCAGACCACCCTCGGCGAGGCTGCTGAAGGCGGCTGGTGCGACGATGGAGTTGAACAACCCACCCAGCGCGCCGCCGACGGACATCACGACGTAGAACAGCGTCAGATGCGCCCCGGCGGGCCGGCTGTCATAAAGCTTGCGATGCGCGAAAAGTGCGACGACGAAGAAGGCCGCGACCATTCCAACGACGCCGTAAAGGTTCGTATGCGCGCCGGTCAGCCCTGTAAAGACTGCGCCAAGCCCGCCGAGCGCGATCAGGTATGCGATTCGCATCGCGCCGTCGCCGATCAGCGGGCGCTGGCGGAAGGTCAGTACGAAGCTGAGCAGATAGAGCGAGAGCGGGATCACCCAGACGAGCGGGATCGCGCCGATATCGGTGCTGATCTTGGTCGTCACGGCAAGCATCATCGACGACGGGATGAAGGCGAGAAGCATCCAGAGCCCGATTTGTCCGGCCCTTACGGGCTGCACTGTCTCGCTGTGGGATACCGTCATGGTGCCGCCCGGCCCGCGCGCTGCGCCGATGCCGCTGGCCATAAGCAACGCGCCGAGCACGACGAAGCCCGCCGCCCAGCCCTGTCCGATGCGGGTTGCGCCGAACAGCGGCTCTGCCACGAGAGGGAAGGCCAGAAGCGCGACGAGTGAGCCGAGATTGCTCGCGCCATAAAGGAAATAGGGGTCATGCGCCGAGGGACCGTCGCTTTTCGCGTACCACGACTGGATAAGCGGCGCATTCGCGGACAGGACCGCGAAGGGCACGCCGACGCCAAGTCCGAATAGCGTCAGCGTTTGCCACGCGGTCGAAGACCCCGCGTCATAGATCCAGCCTTCCGGAATGGCGAGCGGCAGGAAGAAAAGTGCCGAGGCCCAGAGCGTCAGGTGCACCGCGATCTGAAGCCGCGTGTCGAGATAGCGGGTCAGAAGGTGCGCATAGAGGTAGCCACCGATCAGAACGCTTTGGAAGAACAGCATCGCCGTGGTCCAGACCGCCGGTGCCCCGCCGATCTGCGGCAGGACGATTTTCGCGAAGAGCGGCTGCACGAAGAACAGCAGCGACGCGGACAGAAAGATCGTGGTCGTGAACAGGGCTGGAATCATGATCCCGGCGCGTGCCGCCGGCCTGATATCGGTTTGATGCATGTTTCACGCCCCACTGTTGCAACAGCGGGTACAAAAGCCGCGAATTTGGCTGATAATGAGGCGAAATGACGGTGCGTTCGAGAAAACGCCCGCCGCTATTCGCGCTCGCCGGACTTTCTTCTGGCCCTGCGCCCGGCCAGCACGCCGGATTCGAGAATGATTTCGGACACCTGATGTTCGCGCCGGTAGGCCATGACGTGAACGCCGGACACGCCGGCGATCTCGCGGATTTTCTGGATCAGTTCGATGCAGATCTTCTTGCCCTCCGCCCCCGGCTTCTCGGCCTTCTCCATCCGCTCGATCAGCGCGTCGGGCACATGGATGCCCGGCACGTTCGACCGCATCCAGCGTGCCGCCTTGGCCGAGGCCAGCGGCCCGACGCCGGCAAGGATATAGACCTTCTTGTCGAGGCCGAGGTCACGGACGCGGGCCATGAACTTCTCGAACAGGGGAATGTCGTAGATGTAGTTGGTCTGGATGAATTCCGCCCCCGCCTCGACCTTCTTGGCCAGCCGGTCGGGGCGCCAGTCATGGGGATGGATGCAGGGGTTTTCGGCGGCGCCCAGGAACATCTGCGGCGGGCGCGTGATCTTGCGGCCAGACAGGAACATGCCCTGATCGCGCATCGTGCGGATGGTCCGGAGCAGGGTGAGAGAATCGAAATCGAAGACCGGTTTCGCACCCGGCTGGTCGCCGACGCCGACGCCGTCGCCGGTCAGGCAAAGGACGTTCGTCACCCCCATCGCCGCCGCGCCCAGCACGTCGCCCTGAATGGCGATGCGGTTCCGGTCACGGCAGGAGATCTGGTAGACTGTCGAGTATCCTGCCCGGGTCAGAAGCGCCGAGATCCCGATCGACGACATGTGGCAGTTCGCGCCCGACGCATCGGTCGCGTTGATCGCGTCCGCGACCTCGCCCAAGGGCTGCGCCGCCTCGAACACGTCCGAGGCATCGGCGCTGTCCGGCGGGTTCAGTTCGGCCGTGACGGCGAAGCGGCCCGCGCGCAACACCCGCTCCAGCCGGGAATGGGAGACGTGACCCTCGGGCGGTGGCGCGTAGACCGGAACGTCGTCGGAATAGTCGGAGGACGCGCTCATTTCTTCAGCACCTCGCGGTTGACGGCGCTCGCCGGCTCATCGGCCAGCGGTGCGGCGGCGGGCTCGATCGCGCGCGCCTCGGGGAAAGCTTGCGCGACGGCGGTCCGCGACGCCTCGTGCGCCTCGCGCAGTTTCGCCGCCTTCTCGCGGCTGACGCGCAGCCAGGATGACGATCCCTTCAGGCTCCGGTCGACCGGCGGCAGCACCTCGCGGATCTTGTGGCCGCCCTTCATCCGGGTCGATCCGTCCCATGCCAGCGACCAGACGCATTTCATCCAGGGCTTCACCTCGCAGTAGCCGCCCGGCCGCACCCCGCCACAGGGGCCGTTGCGCAACTCCTTCGGGCAGTTCATCGGGCAGGACATGCCGGTGGAGGACAGAACGCACTGGCCACACATCTTGCAGTCGAAGAGGACACCCTTGATCCCGCTTTCAAGAAGCGCGACGGGCCGCTCCACCCGATTGTAGCCGATCCGGGAGAACACAGGATCAAGCGCGACCATGACGCTTTCAAGCCGCTGGTAGATCCATTCGAAGCTGCCGGCGTGGCGGATGGCGAAAAGGCGCAGTCGATACATTGCAGATGCTCCGCAAAGGGTGCCGTCGGCGGCTGGTGGAGGCCAGCATTGGCCGGGACCCTACGGCAATCAAGGGTGATTCAGCGAACCATCCGCGACGCGAATTCAGACGAAATCGACGAACTTGCTGAACGGCATCTCGCGCAGGCGTTTGCCGGTCGCCGCGAAGATCGCGTTGGCGAGGGCCGGCGCTGCGGGCGGCACCGGCGGCTCACCGATCCCACGAATGCGCGTGCCGTTCGCCAGCCCGCGCACCTCGATCTCGGGGCACTGATACAGGCGCATCCCCTCGAACGTGTCGAAATTCACCTGCTCGACCATACCGTCGGCAAATGTCGTCTCTCCGCTCATCGCGTGGCCAAGACCCCAGATCACGCCGCCCTTCACGAGGTTGTCGAAGTTGACGGGGTCAAGCACCTTACCCACCTCGGCCGCGACCCAGACCTTTTCGATCCGGATCGCGTCGTCGATCAGCGCGACCTCGACCACCTCGGCGCAGGCGGTGCCGAACGACATTGAGAATGCGACACCGCGCCCCCTGTTGGGGCTGGGATCGCCGCCCCATCCCGACATCTCGCCCACGGCTTCCAGAACCTTACGCGACGGTTCGTGCCACGTCAGCCGGATACGCTCCTCCAGCGGATCGGCGCCCGCGGCGTGGATCAGCTCGTCAAGGAAGCCCTCGTGGAAGAAGGCATTGGTCGAGGCGCCGACCGACCGCCAAGAACTGATGGGGGTGAGCGGCGGCGTGCGGTAGCCGGTGACGCGGTAGTCGGGGATCGCATAGGGCTGGTCCCATGCCGCAGCGACAATGATCGTGTCCGGCCCGGCGGCGGGCAGCCCCTGCCGCCCAAGCTGCGAGGCGGTGACCGATGGCATGGCGATGGACAGATCCAGCGCCGCAACCTTTCCGTCGCCTGCCGCCCCCCGCGCCCGCGCCATCGCGATCTGGCGGGGGAAGTCATGCGCCATGTCCTGTTCGCGCGAATAGGTCATCTTCACCGGCGTGCCCTTCACGGCGAGCGCCAGTTCCGTGGTGCGCAGCACATACTCGTCCTCCAGCCGGTGTCCGAAGCTGCCGCCCATCATCTGCACATGGACATGGACATCGTCCGGGTCATGGCCGGTGATCCCGGCCACGTTCCGCTGCAGGAAGCGCGGGATCTGCGTTCCGGTCCAGATATCGACGCGGTCATCGGTCACGCGGACGATGGCATTCACGGGTTCCAGCGGCGCGTGCGAAAGATAGGGCGCGCGGTACTCGGCCTCGATTGCACCAGGGGCAAGCACGGCCTCGACGTCGCCATCGTCGCGATTCAGGCTGTCGCGGTATTCGTCGCTGAAGGACGCGGCGACGGCGGCCCAATGGTCGTCCATCCCGGCCGGGTAGGGGGCCGGTCCCCAGTCGAGCCGGATCGCGGCGGCAGCCTGAAACGCGCGCCAGGTGTTGTCGGCGATCACGCCCACGCCACCGGTGACGGGCACGACCTGCTGGACGCCGCGCATCGCCTCCGCCTCGCTGGCGTCATAGCCAAGCATCTCGCCGCCGAAGCGCGGATTGGTCACGATGGTCGCATGCACCATGCCCTCGACCGCAAGGTCGATGCCGTAGGTCTGGGTGCCGGTCGATTTCGCCACGATGTCGATGCGGCGCATGTCCTTGCCGAGAAGCCGCCATTCGCTTTCGGGCTTTAGCGCCACTTCCGAGACCGGCTCGATCCCTGCTGCGGCGGAGGCGAGCGACTCGTATGTCATCCTTGTGCCGTCCGGCAGTTCGACGGCGCCCCGCTCGGTCTTCAGGTCGGCAACCGGCACCCCGGTGATCCTCGCCGCCGCAAGCTTCAGCGTCTCGCGCGCGACGGCGCCCGCCACGCGCAACTTTTCGTAGCCGTCCGGCACGGTTGTGGAGCCGCCGGTTATCTGCACGCCGAGGAATTTCATCGCGGCATCGGCAACCCCCCTGGCGAGCGTTGCGGTCCGGCCCTGATCGGTCGCCGGGAACGGCACCGCCTCAGCCGCCAGAGCGGTGTTGTAGTAGGCCGCATCCGGCGGGCCGGGATCGACCCGAACCTGGTCGAGTTCGACGTCCAGCTCCTCGGCGATCAGTGCCGCCTGCATCGAATAGGCGCCCTGCCCCTTGTCCGCGCGGGGTGTGATGAGCGTGATGCCCGCCTCGGTGATGATCACATAGGGCGTTATCGCTGCTTCGCCTTCGCCGACCCTTTCAAGCAGGGGATTGGCGACGGGGCGGCGATACATGTAGGTGCCGAAGGCGACCCCGCCCGCTATCGCGGCGGAGCCGATCAGGAAGGTGCGGCGGGCGATCTTGGCTACGCGTCCCATGATCAGTTCCCCCGCAATGTCGCCGCTGCGGTCTTCACGGCCGCCCGGATGCGGGGATAGGTTCCGCACCGGCAAAGGTTGCCGCTCATCGCGTCGTCGATATCGGCGTCCGACGGGTCCGGGTTGGCGGCGAGCAATGCGGCCGCGCTCATCATCTGGCCCGACTGGCAGTAGCCGCATTGCGCGACCTGGTTCGCGATCCACGCTTCCTGAACCGCGTGCAACGCGTCCGGCGTGCCGAGGCCCTCGATCGTGACGATTTCCGCCTCGCCGACATCGCCCGCCGCGACCTGGCACGAGCGGACCGCCTCGCCATCCAGATGCACCGTGCAGGCGCCGCATTGCGCGATGCCGCAGCCGTATTTCGGGCCGGTGATGCCCAGTTCGTCCCGCAGGACCCAGAGCAGAGGCATTTCGTCCTCGACATCGACCTCGTGGGCCGTTCCGTTGACCGTGATCCGCATCCTGTTCCTCCGCCGGGAAAGGGGGGTGCCGGGAGCACGCCCGTCTTGCGGCAATTCTAGGTTGCAGGGGCTGCGGTGCAACGGCAAACATCGCATCCGGCAGGAACCGTTCGCGACGTCATCCTGCTTTCGAGGTTTCTCGTCAGCCTGTGGTACCCGCGGCCGGACTTGAACCGGCACGGCCGAAGCCTAGGGATTTTAAGTCCCCTGTGTCTACCATTCCACCACGCGGGCGCGCGGGCCCGACCATAGTCGAACCCACGGCGGCGGCAAGGTCAGAGGCCGGTTTCCTTCACCGCCTCCATCGCGACATAGGTCGATGTGGCGGCGACATGGGGCAGGGTGGAAATCCGCTCGCCCAGAACCCGCCGGTAGTCGGCGATATCGCCGGTCCGCACCTTCATCAGATAGTCGAAGGAGGCCGCCATCATATGGCATTCCTCGATCTCCGGAACCGCGCGAACCGCCTTGTTGAACGCCTGTAGCGCGGCTTCGCGCGTGTCGGAAAGGCGAACCTCGACATAGGCGATATGAGCCAGCCCCATGCGGACAGGATTCAACACCGCGCGGTAGCCGGCGATCACACCAGTTTCTTCCAGCCGCTTCACACGCGCTTGGGTTGGCGTCTTGGTCAGGCCGATCCGGCGCGAAAGCTCGGTGACCGACATGCGGCCGTCCTCGGACAGGGCCCGCAGAATCGCGGCGTCGTAGCGGTCAATATCGGTTGGGCTGTTTGGCATGTTAGAATCTTCTAAATTGGTGAATATTCCTACTATACACAAAACTTCGGTGAAAATGACTATCTATCAAGCGATATCATGGACCATTCGCAGGAGGACCCCATGGACGCGCACTGGCAGGACATTGAAAACGGCACCCTTACCCCCGAAGCCCCGCTTCTGGAGAAGCTGATTGCGCAGGCAGCGCTCGACGGCGACGACCGATCGCGCATCGCGGCATCGGGTGCCTCGCTTGTCCGCCAGATCCGTGCCGATGTGCGCCCCGGCCTGATGGAAGTGTTCCTTGCGGAATACGGTCTCTCGACCGAGGAGGGGATCGCGCTGATGTGTCTGGCCGAGGCGCTGTTGCGCGTGCCGGACGCCGATACGATGGACGCGTTGATTGAGGACAAGATCGCGCCGTCCGATTGGGGCAAGCATCTCGGCCATTCCGCCTCCTCGCTCGTCAACGCGTCGACCTGGGCGCTGATGCTGACGGGCAAGGTGCTTGAGGAGGAGAAGGAACCGGGCATCGTCGGCCACCTGCGGGGCGCGATGAAGCGCCTCGGCGAACCCGTCATCCGCCGCGCCACCCGGCAGGCGATGAAGGAGATGGGCCGTCAGTTCGTTCTGGGTGAGACGATCAACGCCGCGATGGAACGCGCGGCAAAGATGGAGGCACAGGGTTACTCCTATTCCTACGACATGCTGGGCGAGGCTGCGAAAACCGCCGAGGATGCCGAACGCTACGCGCAGTCCTATTCCAAGGCCATTGCCGCCATCGCCTCCGCCGCGGCAAGCGACGATATCCGTGACAATCCGGGTATCTCGGTGAAGCTTTCGGCGCTCCACCCCCGCTACGAGGTGGCGCAGGAAGCCCGTGTCATGAAGGAACTGGTGCCCGTCGTCCGCAAGCTGGCGCTGCAGGCGGCGCAGGCCCGCATGGGCTTCAACATCGACGCCGAGGAAGCCGACCGGCTGACCCTGTCCCTGAAGGTGATCGAGGCGGTGTTGTCGGACGAGGACCTCGCCGGCTGGGACGGTTTCGGCGTCGTCGTGCAGGCCTATGGCCGCCGCGCGGCCCCGGTGCTCGACTGGCTCTATGCGCTTGCCGGACGGCTCGACCGCAAGATCATGGTGCGCCTCGTCAAGGGCGCCTACTGGGATGCGGAGATCAAGCGCGCTCAGGTCATGGGGCTTGACGATTTCCCGGTCTTCACCCGCAAGGAAGCGACCGACGTGAGCTACATCGCGAACGCGAAGAAACTGCTCGGCATGACCGACCGCATCTATCCGCAATTCGCCACGCACAACGCCCATACGGTCGCGGCGATCCTTGACATGCAAGCCGGCCGCCCGTTCGAGTTCCAGCGCCTCCACGGCATGGGCGAGCGGCTGCACGATATCGTGCTCAAGCGCGAAAAGACCCGCTGCCGCATCTACGCGCCGGTCGGCGCGCATCGCGACCTTCTGGCCTATCTGGTCCGCCGCCTGCTGGAGAACGGCGCCAACTCCTCCTTCGTCAACCAGATCGTGGATGAGGACGTGGCCCCCGAAGAGGTCGCGTCCTGCCCGCTGAACGCGGTCGAGGCGATGCTGCCGGGTCTTACAAATCGCAGCGTCCGCAAAGGGCCGGAGATCTTCGCGCCGGAGCGGAGAAACTCGGAAGGGTTCGACCTGACCGACGCGCCGACGCTGGCCCGGATCGACGCCGCGCGCGACGAGTTCGCGAAGACGGAGTTCTCCGCCGCCCCGCTCCTTGCCTGCAAGGTCGAAGGGCTGAAGCCGCGCCGCGTGGTCAACCCGGCCACCGGTCAGCTTGTCGGCCGCGTCACCGATGCCTCGGCCGCCGACGTGGACTGCGCGCTGGGCGCGGCCAAGCCGTGGAAGGCCGATGCCGCTGAGCGCGCCGCAGCCCTGAACCGCGCCGCCGACCTCTACGAGGAACATTTCGGCCCGATCTTCGCGCTCCTCGCGCGTGAGGCCGGCAAGACGCTGGCCGATGCCGTGGCTGAACTGCGCGAGGCAGTGGACTTCCTGCGCTACTACGCCGCGCGCGGTCAGACGCTGACCCGGCCGGCACTCGGCACGTTCACCTGCATCTCGCCGTGGAACTTCCCGCTCGCGATCTTCACCGGTCAGATCGCGGCCGCGCTTGCTGCCGGCAACGCGGTTCTGGCGAAGCCCGCCGAACAGACGCCGCTGATCGCCGCCCATGCGGTCGCACTGCTCCACAAGGCCGGCGTGCCGACCTCCGCGCTGCAGCTCCTGCCGGGCGACGGGGCGACCGTCGGCGCGAAACTCACCTCCGACCCGCGTGTGAACGGTGTCTGCTTCACCGGCTCGACCGAGACCGCGATGCTGATCCGCAAGGCGATGGCGAAGCACCTCGTCCCCGGCGCGCCGCTGATCGCGGAAACCGGCGGCCTGAACGCGATGATCGTCGATTCGACCGCTCTGCCGGAACAGGCGGTCCGCGACATCGTCGCCTCTTCCTTCCAGTCGGCGGGTCAGCGCTGCTCCGCGCTCCGCTGCCTCTACGTGCAGGAGGACATCGCCGCCCATTTCACCGACATGCTGTTCGGCGCGATGGAGGAGCTGTCGGTCGGCGATCCGTGGCACCTCGCGACCGATGTCGGTCCGGTGATCGACGAAGAGGCCGAAGGTGGCATCCGCGCCCATGTTGAGAAGGCCCGCAAGGAAGGCCGCCTGCTGCGTCAGCTTTCGACCCCGAAAGGCGGGCATTTCATCGCGCCCTCGGTGATCCGGGTGAAGGGCATCGCCGACATGAAGCGCGAGATATTCGGGCCTGTCCTGCATGTCGCGACCTTCGATGCCGAGGATCTGCCGAAGATCATCGACGACATCAACGCGACCGGCTACGGCCTGACCTTCGGCCTCCATACGCGGATCGACAACCGCGTGCAGGAAGTGACCGAGGCGCTCCATGTCGGCAACATCTACGTCAACCGCAACCAGATCGGTGCGGTCGTCGGGTCGCAGCCCTTCGGCGGCGAGGGGCTGTCGGGCACCGGCCCCAAGGCGGGCGGCCCGGAATACCTCGCCCGCTTCACCGCGCCTGAACGGGCCAATGCCACGGGTGCCGCCACGGGCAAGGCCGATCCGGCAAAGGTGCAGGCCGCGCTCAATGCAGCACCACTGCCCGCGACGCTGACGCGGATCGACCTCCCCGGCCCGACCGGTGAGTCGAACCGCCTCACGCTTCTTGCCCGCGCGCCGTTCCTCTGCCTTGGCCCCGGACCGGAGGCGACCGAGTCGCAGGCGAAGGCGGTCGAGGCGCTGGGCGGTCAGGCGATCGCCGTCGCCGGAACCCTCGCGCCAGAGGCGCTGACGGCGCTGACCGGCTTCTCCGGCGTCCTGTTCTGGGGCGCGGAGGCCGAGGCGCGTGCCTATGGCGCCGCGCTGGCCACGCGGAAAGGCCCGATCTTGCCGCTGATCACGGCGATGCCGGACCTTGGCCATGTCGCGCTCGAACGCCATGTCTGTGTCGACACGACGGCGTCGGGTGGCAACGCCCAGCTTCTGGCCGAGGCCGGTAACGCTTGACGCCCCTTCGCGGATCGGAAAACGTGGCGCCATGTTTCCGATCCGCGACCACAACCCTTCCGAACGGACGCCCTATGTCGTCTATGCGCTGATCGCGGCGAACGTGATCGCGTTCTTGCTCGAACTGCCCTACATGGAGAGCGAACGCGCCATTGCGGGGTTCTTCCGCGACTGGGCCATGATCCCGGCCGCCGTCACCCAGGGCGGCGAGGTCCACGGCATCTTCACCTCGATGTTCCTGCACGCGGGCTTCCTGCACCTTGCCGGCAACATGCTCTTTCTCTGGATCTTCGGCGACAACCTCGAGGACCAGCTCGGCCATATGGGCTTTCTCGCCTTCTACATCGCCTGCGGCGTCGCGGCCGCTCTCGCCCATATCCTCGCCGACCCGGGATCCATCATCCCGACCGTGGGCGCTTCGGGCGCGATCGGCGGGGTCATGGGCGGATATCTTCTGCTGTTCCCCCGCGCGCGGGTCGATATCCTTCTCATCTTCATCATCTTCTTCCGGGTCTTCACGATCCCGGCCTTCGTCATGCTCGGCCTGTGGTTCGCGATGCAGATATTTTCCGGCCTTTCCACGCCCGCCGACGGTGGCGGCGTTGCCTACTGGGCCCATGCAGGCGGCTTCCTCGCGGGCATCGTTCTTGTTCTGCCGACATGGCTGAAGCGCGGCGCGAAGGAATACTGGCAGCGGACCGACGGCCATCCGCCCCATCCAGAGATCGACTATTCGCCCTCGAATATCCCGATCGTCCGCCGGAGGCGCAAATGACCCTGCCGAAGCTTGGCACGCCGCACCGCGCCACCTGCCATTGCGGGGCCGTGGAACTCGCGGTGACGCTGGTGCCCGAAGGCTTCGCCTCGGCCCGGCGCTGCGATTGCTCGTTCTGCGCCCGGCGCGGGGCCATCGCGGTCAGCGCGCCGCTCGATGGCGTGAAGGTGGTCAAGGGCGAGGATAACCTCACCCTCTACACGTGGAATACCGGCACGGCGAAGCACTACTTCTGCAAGACCTGCGGCATCTATACCCACCACCGACGCCGTTCGAATCCGAACGAATACGGCGTGAATGTCGCCTGCCTGGAAGGGGTGAACCCTCGCGATCTGGTCAACGTTCTGTGGACGGACGGAGTCAACCATCCGTCCGACCGGTCCTGATCTTCCACTTGGTGCAAATATCCCCGGGGGTGCGGGGGCAGGCAGCCCCCGCCCTTGTCACTCCGGCGCGCGCAGAAGCTTGGCGACCGGCGCGAAGATCTCGGCATTCGCGGCCAGAACGCTGCCGCTTTCGAAGATGTCGCGGCCCTCGCGCACGGCTTCGGCAAAGCCGCCGGCCTCGCGCACGATGATCAGCCCCGCCGCCATGTCCCAGGCCGAAAGCTCGCGTTCCCAGTAACCGTCAAGCCGCCCCGCCGCGACATAGGCGAGGTCGAGCGATGCCGCACCCCAGCGCCGGACGCCGGCCGTCGCCGGCATCAGCCGGGCGAGGTCGCGCATCGTGGCGGGCAGGGTCTTCTTCGTGCCGAACGGCACGCCGGTGGCCAGCACCGCCTCGTCCAACGAACGGCGGCCCGAGACGCGTATACGGCTTTCGTTGCGCCATGCGCCGGCGCCCTTCTCGGCCCAGAACAGCTCGTCCTTGGCCGGGTCGAAGACGATGCCCGCGACAATCTCGCCCTTGTGCTCCAGCGCGATGGAGACGGCCCAGTGCGGCAGGCCGTGCAGGAAGTTCGTCGTCCCGTCCAGCGGATCGACGATCCAGCGCCGCGTCGGGTCGGCGCCGTCGGCGGCCCCGGTTTCCTCGCCCAGCCAGCCATAGGTCGGCCGGGCTGCCATCAGCTCGTCGCGGATGATCTTCTCGGCGGCGATATCGGCGCGGCTGACGAAATCGCCCGCGCCCTTGACCGAGACCTGCAGGTTCTCGACCTCGCGGAAATCCTTCACGAGGCTGCGGCCGGCCTTGCGCGCCGCCTTGATCATCAGGTTGAGGTTCGCACTGCCCTGCATCGGCCCCGGCTCCTTCGTTTCAAGCCCGTGCCTATACGCCGCGACTTCAGGCTTGTGAAGGGCGCAGCGCCGGGAAAAGTCGCAGGGTAACGGATTTCGCCACGCCTCTAGCGGCGTGCCGTGACGAAGCGCAACGTGAAGGCGAAGCTGAGCGCGGCGATCGGCAGGCTGCCGAGGAAGATCATCCGCGCGACATGCTGCGCCTCCTCCGCCGTTGCACCGCCGTCGAATCCGGCACGGTTGGCGAAGATGCCCACCGCCGACGCGCCCAGAGCGTAACCCAGACGTGCCACGACCGGCAGTGCCGCCGTCAGGCGCTCCACTTCTCCTTCCGCCGCGAAGCGCGTTCCGCGCCGCAGGATGAAGGTCCAGGCCATGCCGAAGCCGAGACCCTCGAAGGCCGCGAAAAGCGCGATCAGGCCGACCGGCCCCGCCGGCACCGCGACGACCGCCCCGGCGACGCTGAGAAGGACAAGGCCCATCCCGACCCCGATCACCAGCGGGTCGAACCGCTCCTGCGCGCCGGAAACCGCGACCGCGGCGAACGTCCAGGCGATCGAGATGACCGCCACGACATAGCCCGCGACGATGGCCGGCGTGTCGTGGATCAGCGCCATCAGCAGCGGGCCATAGGCCGGCAGCCCCATCGTCGCCACGCTCATCGCGAGAACCGCCATCAGCGCCGCGCCGACCGGGCGGCGTGGATCGAAGGCATCGCGCGGCAGCAGCCGGTCCTCGCCGCTGGCTGCATCGAGCCGCGCGAAGACGGCGAGCGCCGTCAACCCTCCGCCAAGCGACAGCGCCATCAGCGGGACGCTTGCGGCAATCCCGGCATAGGCGACGCCCATCACGGCCAGGCAAAGGAGTGCGAGGCGCCGCATCGGCAACCTGCCGGCCTCCGTCGCGTTTTCGCCCGGTGCCTCGCCGCCGCCGCGCAACCCGAACCCAATCCAGACCGCGAGCACTGCCGCCTGAAGCCCGAAGAACGCGAAGCCCCAGCGCCAGGTCGCGTAGGTCACGAACAGCCCGCCGACCAGCGGGCCGAGAAAGGCCGACGCGCCCCAGAGCATCGACATCACCGCCATCACCCGTGGCATCAGTGGTTCGGGAAAGAGTCGTGCGACCGAGACGAAGGCGAGCGAGACGAGCCCGCCGCCGCCCAGACCCTGCGCGACCCGCCCAAGCAGCAGCACCTCCATCGTCGGTGCGACGGCGCTGAGAAAGCAGCCCGCCGCGAAGGCCACCGCGGCCACGATCATCGGTAACCGGATGCCGACACGAAGCGCGATCAGCCCGCTTGCCGCGCCCGCAACGATAGAGCCGGTTTCGTAAAGCGCGAAGTTCCACGCCACCAACCGCTCACCGCCGACGCCCTCGACGATGGCGGGCATCATCGTCGCCACGATCAGGCTGTCGGCCGCATGCAGCCAGACACCCAGCGAGACGAGCGCCAGAGATGCCGCATAGCGCGCATTCAGCACGTCGCGCCAGCGTGCGCCCTCGCTCTCCGTCATCGCGGTCATGGCCGATCCTTCGTTCTTGCCTAGCCGGCCTCTGGTAATTCCTCAAGCGCGCTTTAGGTCAAGCGGTAATTTGCCGACCCCGCCACCGCTCGATCACCGACTTGAGCAGTGTCGGCCGGTCCGACATCAGCCCGTCCACCCCTAGGTCGAGCAGCACTTCCATCTCAGCCTCGTCATCGACCGTCCAGACATGGACCTGCACACCGTGCCGGTGCGCGGCACGCACGAAGGCGCGCGTGACAAGCGGGATGCCACGGTGACGCACCGGCACTTGAACAGCGGGAAAGTCGGGCCGCCGCCCCGGCAGCCCCCACCCCCGGAGCCAGAGGCCGAACACCCCGGCATGGGCTGGCGACCAGCAAAGATCGGGGCCGAGCAGGGCACGCAGGCGCGCGGTCCGCCCGGCCTCGAACGACCCGACGCAGACCCGAGGCAGGGCATCCGCACGCCGGATCGCCTCAGCCATCGGCTCCACGGCCGCGTCCGCCTTGGCCTCCAGATTGACGTTCAGACCGGGCCATGCGGCGAGCAGTTCATCCAGCCTCGGGATCGGTTCCCCGCCGCGCGTGCGCCGCGCGGACAGGTCCGCCCATGTCAGGTCGGCGATGGCCACCGCCTCTCCGGTCATCCGCTCCAGCGTGTCGTCGTGGAAGATCACCGCGACGCCATCGCGGGTCGCCTGCACGTCGGTCTCGATATGGCTGTAGCCAAGCCCGACCGCATGGGCGAAGGCGGCCATCGTGTTCTCCTCAACCTCCAGCGAGCCGCCGCGATGCGCGAAGGCGATGGGGGTGGGATGGTCGAGGAAAGGGTGCGGTGTCATGCGCGCTGGAGCTTAACAGGTTCGCTCCGTGCGAGCTTCAGGAAATGCGCGACGAAGGGGCGGGTCGCGTCGTCCTCGCGGGTCGCGGCATACATCCGCTTGGTCAGGCCCTTTTCGGTCACCGGGCGGGTCACGTAGTCCGGCTGATACTTCACTTCGCGCAGCACCCAGTCCGGCAGCACCGACACCCCCCGGTTGGACGCGACGAGCATCAGGATCACGGCCGTCAGTTCCACCTGCCGGACGGCGCGTGGTTCGATCCGCGCCGGGGTCAGCAGTTCCGAGAAGATGTCGAGCCGTCCGCGTTCCACCGGATAGGTGATCAGCACCTGATCGCGGAAATCCTCGGGCTCGACGAACGGCTTTTCGGCCAGCGGGTTCTGCCGCGCTGCGACGAAGGTCGGCGCGTAGTCGAAGAGCGGGTGGAAAACCACGCCGCGCAGATCTTCCGGGTCGGAAGACAGCACGAGGTCCACCTCCTCGCGGAGCAGCGCCGGCAGCCCCTCGAAGGCGAGGCCGGGGCGGATATCGACATCGACCTCGGGCCATGCGCGGCGGAAGCGTTCCAGCACGGGGAACAGCCAGTCGAAACAGGCATGGCACTCGATCGCGATATGAAGCCGCCCGGAACGCCCCGAACGCAGCGCGCGGAATTCTTCCGACAGTGCTTCGATCTCCGGCAGCACCCGCTCCGCCGTCCGAAGTAGACGCATCCCCGCCGCCGACAGCTTCATCGGCTTCGACCGGCGCACGAACAGCTCCATCCCGGCCTGATCCTCCAGCCCCTTCACCTGATGCGACAGCGCCGACTGGGTGATGTTGAGCTGGTCGGCCGCGCGGGCAAGACCGCCGGCATCATGGATCGCCTTGATCGTCCTGAGATGCCGCAACTCCAGGTGCATGATCCGATTTCCTCAAACGTACTTCATATTGATCTTGAGAATTATGAATTTGTCTCACGTCGTCTGCCATGAGACAAGAGGGCAAGTTCAAGAAGGACAGACCCATGCCCGCGCCCCGGATTTCGCTCGAATTCTTCCCGCCCCAGACGCTCGACGCTTCGTTCCGTCTGTGGGAGACGGTGCAGATTCTCGCGCCGCTCAAGCCGAACTTCGTCTCCGTCACCTACGGCGCCGGCGGCACAACGCGGAAGCTTACGCATGAGGCCGTCACGACCATCGGGTCGCATTACGGGCTGAACGTCGCCGCGCATCTGACCTGCGTGGAGGCGACCCGCGCCGAGACGCTGGAGATTGCCGAAAGCTACGCCAAGGCCGGCGTGACCGAGATCGTCGCCTTGCGCGGCGATGCGCCGAAAGGCGCGGACCGCTTTACCGCCCATGATGACGGCTTCGCTTCCTCCGTCGAGCTGATCGAGGCGCTGGCCGAGACGGGCAAGTTCAAACTCCGTGTCGGCGCCTATCCCGAGGCGCATCCCGATGCACCGGACATGAAGGCCAATGTCGACTGGCTCAAGCGCAAGATCGACGCCGGCGCCTCCTCTGCCGTCACCCAGTTCTTCTTCGAGGCCGAAAGCTTCTTCCGCTTCCGCGACGCCTGCGAAAAAGCCGGGATCGACGCGCCGATCATCCCCGGCATCCTGCCGATCATCTCATGGTCCGGCGCGAAACGCTTCGCGCAGCGCTGCGGCACCTCGGTGCCGGCATGGCTCGACGGCGCGTTCGAGAAGGCCGCACGCGACGGACGCGAGGATCTGCTCGCCACCGCGCTCGCGACCGAGCTTTGCGACAATCTCATCCAGGGTGGCGTAGAGGACCTGCACTTCTACACGCTCAACCGGCCGCACCTGACGCGCGACATCTGCTTCGCACTCGGCATCGTTCCGGAGGTCTCCCTGCAGAACGTGGCGTGACGCAACGTTTTGCACTCCGGTCCCGGACGGGTCATTGTCCGGGGCCGGCTCTTTCGTCAGGCTGACCGTGACCAGCGGAGATGCCTGACATGTCGACGCCCTTCGTCGCGGAAAACCCGACCGATCTCGCCAGCCGTGAGACGCTGCTCTCGATGTCCGGCCTCGATTTCATGCACGCGATGCTGGAGGGGCGGATTGCCGGGCCGCCGATCTTCCGAACGATGGGCTACCGGCTGCACGAGGTCGGCCCGGGGCGCGTCGTCTTTCGCGGCGTGCCGAGTTTCGCGCATACCAACCCGATGGGTGCCGTCCACGGCGGCTGGTATGGCACGCTGCTTGACAGCTGCATGGCCTGCGCGGTGATGACGACGGTGCCCAAGGGGCGCTTCTACACGACGCTGGATTATGCGGTGAACATCGTGCGCGCCCTGCCGAAGGGAACGGAGATCGGGGCCGAAGGGTCCGTGCAGCATGCAGGCCGGTCGACCGGCGTCGCGCGGGGCGAGATACGCGGTGTGGAAGATGGCAGGCTCTACGCGACCGGCACGACGACCTGCCTGATCATGTCCGGCGACTGAGCAGCACCCCCGGCACCGGCCAACGCCGACGTGGCCGGCTGGCGCTTTCAACACTGGGATGAACGCTCTCCGACGGATCGCGGCCGATCTTGCGGCGCGCGCGCAGTATGAATGCCTTGCCCCAGCCCCGCACCGTGCCGACCGAAGGCGCGCTGGCATCGGCCTCGATCCCGTCGCGCCAGCCGTCCGGAAGCGGCAGCCCATGCCGTTCCACCCGCTCCAGCATCCAGGTAAGCGACACGTTCGCAAGCGGACGCGCCGCGTTGAACCCGCCCAGTTGCCCGCCGACATCGCCATGCGAGCCGCGGAACCAGACCTGTTCGATCCGGCCCTCCCAGTCGCCGTCCGCCGTGTCCCAAAGGATCGGATCGAAGGCGGCGCGCCTCTCGTCCATCGCCAGCGCGTGATAGCCATGCTTCACGACCGGGCCGAGTGCGTGGTTATGGAATTCATGCTGCGGCTCGGTCCACATCCACAGGAACGGCAGCCGCACGCCCAGCGCCTTAACCGTGTCGAAGACGCCGATCATCTCGACCTCGACCTTCTCGTGGCAGAACCGCTTGCGGAACGCGGCCTCGAACTTGCTCTCGCTTTCCCGCTGATAGTAGCGGTAGGCGAATTTCACATTGCGCTCGGTGGCACAATCGGTGCGCAGAAGCCCGACCTGGTCGATGATCCCGGCGAGCGAGCGCACCGCATAGGCGCCGCGCGAATAGCCAAACAGGAACACCCGATCACCCGGCCGGTAGCGCGAGGCGAGCCAGCCATAGGCGCGCCTGATCTGCCGGTTGATACCGCGCCCCATCGCCACGTCCGGCGTATGACGCCACATGTGCCACTGCACCCCGGCTTCGTAGTAAAGCGACATCTGCGCCGACTGGCGAGCCTGGAGAAGCCGGTAGATACGGCCGACATTCGTCTCATGGCCAGGGGCCAGAGAGGACAGCGTACCGTCGAGCAGGATGACATGGTCGCAGGGGCCGCGCCCGCGCTTGGCGCTTTGCGTCTCGACCTGACGGCCGATGCGCAGAAGTTTCAACAGCTGTTCGGTCAGCCGCGTCACCCGAGCCAAGCCTCCCGTTCCCTTACCCTGTCTCTCAGCATAGACCCGAAGACCGAGTCGCCCATAGTCGGGAAAACGTAACTTCCTGTTACCGCGTGTTTCCGTTTCCCCGCCGTCAACAGTGTCGCCGGGAACGGGCCTGTATCCGCATTCTGGTCTGGTCGCCGTGTCATCCCATGGCTCCGGTCAGTGCCGGCCGCCCCCGGGGAGTGTCGTCGAAGCCCGTCGGGGCGGCGCGTCGTCCTTCAAGATAATCCCGAAGGCGCGTCACCCCAGATTGTCGAAACAAGTTTGACGAAAGGTTGACCGCGCGCGAGGTCATTTCATGGCGTTTTGGTGCCGACCCGGTTTCCCCGTGTCAAAAAGGCCGGCGCCTTCCGGCACCGGCCCTCAAAAGCCGCAAGCCCGGATCAAAGGCCGAGGCGCATCACCGTGGCGATGACCATCGCACCGAAACCGTTGAACCGGGTGTTGGTCGCGGTCGAATAGGCGCCCATCCCGGAAAAGATCAGGTAATCGCCCTCGGCGATATCCTCCGGCAGGTCGACCTCACCCGGCAGCCGGTCGACGCTGTCGCAGGTCGGGCCGAAGATCACGCGCGCCCGCGCCTCGCCTTCACGGCGCGCGCCCTCGGGCGACACCGCCGCGATGCGGTCGATGATGCCGGTGATCGGCAGTTCGTCCATGCAGCCGTAGGTGCCGTCGTTCAGGAACACGTGCTCGCCGTCACGCAGGCCCTTGATCCGGGCGGCGTGGCTGAAGCTTTCCGCGACAAGGCCGCGGCCCGGCTCGCAGACCAGCGCCGGCGGCTCGCCCGCGAAGGCCTCGTCTGCGACCCGCGCGATCAGTGCGAAGATCGCGTCAAGCTGCGGGATCTCGGTCGACAGGCGGTGCGACGGGAAGCCGCCGCCCACGTTCAGCCGCCGCGCCTTCACCCCGGCATTGGTGCAGATCTCGGCGGCGGCGCGCAGATAGGCGTCCCATGCCATCGGATCGGTGCACTGCGTTCCCGGGTGGAAGGTCAGCGAGGGGATGAAGCCATAGTCGGCCACTTCGCGCAGAAGCTCGGTCGCGAGTTCCACGGTCGCGCCGAACTTGGCGCCGAAATTGTAGGCCGCGCCGGCGACCGGCAGCTTGAAGCGCACCGAAATCTCGGCGTCGCCCACCGGCACGATCTCGGCCAGTTTCTTCAGTTCCGACCGGCTGTCGACCGAATAGGACTTCACGCCCATCTCGACGGCATAGGCGATCTCGTGACGCCCGCGCACGGGGTTGTTGTAGTGCAGCGCCGCGGACGGCGCGAGGCGACGCACCATCTCGATCTCGGCGGGAGAGGCGACATCGAAGCCCTGGATGCCGGCGGCGACGAGGTTCTGGATCACCATCTCCTCGGGGTTCGACTTCACCGCGTAGGTCACAAGCCCCGGGAATCCATCGATGAACTGCCGCGCGGTCGCCTGAAGAACGGCCGGGGCGAAGAACATGACCGGGTTGTCCGGCTGCTCGATCCGCAGAAATTCGGACGGATTCGTCCAGATCGTTTTAGAGAGCCCCATCGGCGTCACTCCTGCCAACAAGGCGCAGCCACCTTTGCCCCGGACCACCGGTTGGAAAGCGCTTACGCATTTCACCAAACCAGGCCAGGTACGTATGAGCCGCCCTGCTCCTGCAACGAGTCCGCCGGATATGATGCACATTTTCACCGATCAAAAGAGTAGATTTGTGGTGCGACTCCGTTAGAATGACGAAATCAGCAATCAAAATGCCGGTGTTGCCAAATGGACGATCTGGACCGCTCAATCCTTGGGTTTCTCGGGTCGGACGCACGGGTTTCCGTGGCGACGCTCGCCCGGCGCCTGAAGGTCGCGCGCTCCACGATCCAGGCCCGGCTGGAACGGCTGGAGACCACCGGCGTGATCGCCGGTTACACCGTCAAGCTGGGCGAGGCGGCGCGGCAGAACCGGATTCGCGCAACCGTCCTCCTGACGATCGAGCCGCGCGCCCAGGCCAATGTGCTGACCCGCCTCAAGGCCATCGCCGAGGTCGAGCGCGTGCACACCACGTCGGGCCGGGTCGATTTCCTCCTTCAGGTCGCCGCGCCCTCGACGGCGGTACTTGACGATGTCCTCGACCAGATCGGCGAGATGACCGGCGTGAAATCGTCCGAAAGCCTCATCCACCTCTCGACAAAGCTCGATCGCGCGGTCTGATCCGGCGCTTGCTTTCACAGGGGCGGCGGCGCAGGCTGTCCTTGCCCCGGCCGCACCGGACGACCGGCGGCGATAACGGGAGGACGACAATGGCCAAGCCGAAAAAGGGCAAGCCGTGCTGGTACGAGCTTTGCACAACCGACCCCGACGGGGCCGCCATGTTCTACAACGCCGTGCTAGGCTGGAGCTTCGCCAGCGCCGGGATGGCCGATTTCGACTACCGCCTCGCACGGTCGGGTGAGGACCTCGTCGCCGGCGTCATGCCGGGAGAGGCCGCACCTTTCTGGCTGATCTATGTGACCGTCCTTGATTGCGACAAGGCCGCGAAGGCCTTCGCCAAGGCGGGCGGCTCGATCCAGCAGGCGCCCGACGACATTCCCGGCACCGGCCGTTTCGCCATCGTCGCCGACCCGCAGGGCGCGCCGCTCGGCCTGCTCCAGCCGCTTTCCGATGACAGCCGCGCCTTCGCGATGGACGAGGCGGGCCACGGCCGCTGGCACGAGCTGATGACGACCGACCCGGCGGCGTCGCTTGAATTCTACGGCAAGCAGTTCGGCTGGAAACCGGGCGAGGCGATCGACATGGGGCCGATGGGCACCTACCAGCTCTTCCGCCACGCCAAGACTGATATCGGCGGCATGATGAAACAGGCTCCCGGAATGCCCGGCCCCGACCATCCCTTCTGGCTCCCCTATTTCGGCGTCGACGGGGTAGAGGCCGCGATCGCCCGCGTCGCCGCCGCCGGCGGGCAGGCGCTGCACGGGCCGATGGAGGTGCCGGGCGGCAGCTTCATCATGGTCGGGCGCGACCCGCAGGGCGCGCTTTTCGCGCTGGTCGGGCCGAAATAGCTATCACGGCATCCGGCGTTCGATCTCCGTGCTTCGCGCGATCAGCCAGTCGCGGAACGCCCGCGCCGGGCGGCGGAGTGACGCGCTGCCGGGATAGACGAGGTGGTAGTATTCCAGCCCGGCGACCGCGACGCCGGGCAGACAGGAAACGAGTCCCTGCGCCCGCATCACCGGATCGCTCGCCGGCGCACGGGCCAGCGCGATGCCGGTGCCATGGCCGGCCAGCGCCGCCGCCATGATCGTGGAATCGACCATCACGAAGCGCGCGCCCGCGCCGAGGATCTTCAGCGCCTCGAAGACATGCGGCCAGCCCGCGCGATGCGTCGCCACCTCCAGAAGCGGGTGCGCCAGTAGATCGGCCGGGGTCCGGATGCTGGCCGCGATCTCCGGCGTCGCGACCGGATAGAGCACCTCGCCGAACAGCCGGTCATGCGCCGACCCATAGGCCGAGGGCGCGCCGAAGACGATCTTCAGGTCGCTGAAGGCGTGGGCGAAATCCTCGACCGCGTTGCCCGTCGTCAGGTTCAGCGCGATACCGGGATGCCGCTCGGTGAAATCGCTGTAGAGCGGCGCGAGGATACCTTGCGCGAAGATTAAGACCGCCTGCACGTAAAGCCGCTCTTCCCGCGCCCGGCCGAAGAGCCCCTGGGTCGAGCTTTCGAGCGAGACGAGCGACATCTGCACCGAGGGCAGATAGGCCCGCCCGGCCTCGGTCAGCGTCACCGCATGGGCATGCCGCGCGAAAAGCGCCCGGCCCAGATGACCTTCCAGCGCCTTGATCTGCTGGCTGACCGCGGGGGGCGACATGTTCAGCTCCGCCGCCGCGCGGGCGAAGCTCTCGGTCCGCGCCGCCGCCTCGAAGACGCGGAGCCAGTTGAGCGAGGGGATGCGGGTCGGCTCCATGAGTAGAGGATAAGCTCAGCTTATCCTCAGCGGCAAGAGATACCGTTTTGAACCGCGCCCTCCCCGCGCTAGCGTCACCATCAAGCGACGGACAGGAGACAGCCCATGTGTGTGCCCTTGATCGACGGCCGCCTCTCGGAGGCCGAGAAGGCGCGGTACTGGGAAGACGGCTACCTCTTCCCGATCCAGGCGATCCCGGCCGAAAAGGCCCGCGCCTGGCGCTCGGAGCTTGAAGCGATCGAACATGACTGGCTCGACGCCGGCCTGCCGCTGCCCTTGAACACCTACAAGCGCGTCAACGCCCATTGCGTGCTGCCGTTCGCCCACCGGATCGGCACCGACCCCGCGATCCTCGACATCGTCGAAGGCATCCTCGGCCCCGATCTCCTGATCTACGGGGTGGAGTTCTTCATCAAGGAGCCGCGCACGAAGCACAAGGTTTCCATGCATCAGGACCTGACCTACTGGGGCCTCGGCGCGATCGACGGCATGGTGACGATGTGGCTGGCGCTCTCGCCCTCGACCCGCGCCTCTGGCTGCATGAATTTCGTCCGCGCTAGCCACCTCAACCCGATCCTGCCGCACGAGGACACTTTCGCCGAGGACAACCTTCTCAGCCGCGGGCAGGAAGTGAAGGTCGATGTCGCGCCGGAAGACCGCGTGCCGATCGAGCTGATGCCGGGCCAGATCAGCCTCCATCACGGTCTGACGATCCACGGCTCCGGCCCCAACACCACCGACGACCGCCGCATTGGCGCTGTCGTGCGCTACGTCACGCCCGAGATCGCCCAACTCGTCGGCGACAAGGACTACGCGATGATTGCCCGCGGCGCTGACCGCATTGGCAATTTCATCAACTACGCCCCGCCCACGGCGAATTTCACGCCCGCAAGCCTTGCGCTTTACGACGAAATCCGCTCGGCTCAGGCCACGTTCCTGATGAAGGGCACGACGAACGCCAAGGGGCTCTACGCGGAGGCATGCTGATGGACAAGGTCAGCTTCACCCGGATGAAGGACGGCACGCGGGAGGAATACGAATTCCTCACCGCCCACGAGATCGACCATACGAAACACACCGCCGACCGACTCCTGACAGCGCTCGTCGACCTCGACAAATCGCTCTCCGGCTACCAGATCACCCGGCTTGGCCATTCGATCCAGTCGGCCACGCGGGCATGGCGCGACGGCGCGGATACCGACTGGGTGGTCTCGGCGCTCCTCCACGACATCGGCGACATCTACGCGCCCTACAATCACGACGAATACGCGGCCACCATCCTCAAGCCCTTCGTGCGCGAGCAATGCACCTGGGTCGTCCAGACCCATGGCGATTTCCAGATGCTCTACTACGGCCATCATGTCGGCGGCGACCAGCACAAGCGCGACCGCCACCGGGGCAACCCCTATTTCGACGACTGCGCCGAGTTCTGCGAACGCTGGGACCAGGCGAGCTTCGACCCCGACTACGACACCCTTCCCCTCGACTTCTTCGCGCCCATGGTACGCGCGGTCTTCGCCCGCAAACCCTATGACCCGACGGTCATCCGCGCGGGCGAACGGGTGCCCCTGACAGACGCGACGGTGGCCGCCTCACGCTGATCCGGCTTCTTCTGTTCGCAAATACTCCCGCCGGAGGCTTGCCGCCCGGTCACGGGCGGCGACACCCGCCCTTCCCCTTGCCCCGCCCATTCGCTAAGGGAAACGCAAGCAAGAACGGAACGTGACCCATGCCGATGGAAAAGACCTTCAACGCCGCCGAGGCGGAAACCCGCCTTTATGCGAAGTGGGAGCAATCCGGCGCCTTCCGCGCCGGGGCCAATGCCTCGCGGCCCGAGACGTTCTCGATCATGATCCCGCCGCCGAACGTGACGGGCTCGCTCCACATGGGCCATGCGTTCAACAACACGCTGCAGGACATCCTCACCCGCTGGCACCGGATGCGCGGCTTCGACACGCTCTGGCAGCCGGGGCAGGACCATGCGGGCATCGCGACCCAGATGGTCGTCGAGCGTGAACTGGCCAAAACCAACCGCCGCCGCACCGATATGAGCCGCGATGAGTTCACCGCCCTTGTCTGGGAACAGAAGCAGAAATCCGGCAACACGATCATCGACCAGCTCAAGCGCCTCGGCGCCTCCTGCGACTGGTCGCGCAACGCCTTCACCATGTCCGGCGCCCCGAACGCGCCGAAGGGCGAAGAGGGCAACTTCCACGATGCCGTGATCAAGGTCTTCGTGGACATGTACAACAAGGGGCTGATCTATCGCGGCAAGCGCCTCGTCAACTGGGACCCGCATTTTGAGACCGCAATCTCCGACCTTGAGGTCGAGCAGATCGAGGTCGCGGGCCAGATGTGGCACTTCAAATACCCGCTGGCGGGTGGCGAGACCTATGAATATGTCGAGAAGGACGAAGACGGCAACGTCACCCTCCGCGAGACCCGCGACTACATCTCCATCGCCACCACCCGGCCCGAGACGATGCTCGGCGACGGCGCGGTCGCGGTTCATCCGTCGGACGAACGCTACGCGCCGATCGTCGGCAAGCTCTGCGAAATTCCGGTGGGGCCCAGGGAACACCGCCGCCTGATCCCGATCATCACCGACGAATATCCCGACCCGACCTTCGGCTCGGGTGCCGTGAAGATCACCGGCGCGCATGACTTCAACGACTACGCGGTCGCCAAGCGCGGCAACATCCCCTGCTACCGGCTGATGGACACCAGGGCCCATATGCGGGCCGACGGCGCACCTTACGCCGAGGCCGCCGCCATCGCCATGGCCGTCGCCAAGGGCGAAAAGACCCTGACCGAGGCCGAGACGGATGCGCTCAACCTCGTCCCTGACGACCTGCGCGGGCTGGATCGGTATGAGGCCCGGAAACGTGTGATCGAGCAGATCACGGCGGAAGGGCTGGCCGTTACCGTGCTTGAGAAAAGCATCGACAAGGAAACCGGCGCCGAGCACCTCGAACGCATTCCCTTGGTCGAGCAGAACAAGATGATGCAGCCGCATGGCGACCGGTCGAAGGTGGTCATCGAGCCGATGCTCACCGACCAATGGTTCGTCGACACCGCGAAGATCGTCGACCCCGCGCTGCAAGCCGTCCGCGACGGCATGGTGGCGCAAGAGGCCGGAACCTTCGACGAAAAGGCCGGCTACACCCGCATCCTGCCCGAACGCGACGCCAAGACCTATTTCCACTGGCTGGAAAACATCGAGCCCTGGTGCATCTCCCGCCAGCTCTGGTGGGGGCACCAGATTCCGGTGTGGTATGGCATTCACGTCGCATCGGATGCGAACGGCAAATTTGGTGGTATCAACCTGACTTTCGACCAGTCAGGGCCGTCGTATGGTGCAGGCAAGAGTCTTCCAAAGATTTTCTGCGCGGCTTCGGAAGCTGACATGGCTACGCAAGTGCGTGACTACCTCAGAGAGATATTGCCCGGCGAGCAGAACATCGTCGTTCAAGTTGTTGAGCCAGGGAAGTTTGGCGAGCTTGTCAAAGTTTCCCATAACAAAGATGGCGCTCTTGTTTACCGGGTAGAGCGCGACCCCGACGTCCTCGACACCTGGTTCTCCTCCGGCCTCTGGCCCATCGGCACGCTCGGCTGGCCCGAAGAGACGGAGGAGCTGAAGAAATACTTCCCGACCGACGTCCTCGTCACCGGCTTCGACATCATCTTCTTCTGGGTCGCCCGGATGATGATGATGCAATTGGCCGTCGTTGATCAGGTCCCCTTCCACACCGTCTATGTCCACGCCCTCGTCCGCGACGAGAAGGGCAAGAAGATGTCGAAGTCGCTCGGCAATGTCCTCGACCCCCTCGACCTCATCGCCGACTTCGGCGCCGACGCGGTGCGCTTCACGCTGACCGCCATGGCCGCGATGGGGCGCGACCTCAAGCTCTCGAAAGACCGCATCGCGGGCTACCGGAACTTCACCACGAAGCTCTGGAACGCCACCCGTTTCGCCGAGATGAACGGCGCACTGCGTCGTGACGTTGTAGCTACGGAAGAACTACGGAAACCCGACGCGAACCATACGGTAAACCGCTGGATCATCGGCGAAACCGCCCGCGCCCGCATCGCGGTGGATGAGGCGCTGACTGCCTACCGCTTCAACGACGCCGCCAACACACTCTATGCCTTCGTCTGGGGCAAGGTCTGCGACTGGTATGTCGAATTCGCCAAACCGCTGATGGACGGCGACCACGCCGCCGAAACCCGCGCCACGATGGCCTGGGTGCTCGACCAGTGCTACACCCTCCTCCACCCGATCATGCCCTTTATTACCGAGGAATTATGGGCACTTACGGGCGACCGCGCCAAGATGCTGGTGCATGCCGACTGGCCGGATTACGGCCTTGAGCTCATTGACGAAAACGCCGACCGCGAGATGAACTGGGTGATCACGCTGATCGAGGAAATCCGCTCCGCCCGCGCCCAGATGCACGTGCCGGCCGGCCTGAAACTCCCCGTCGTCATGACCGCGATGGACGACAGGGGCCGTGCCGCCTGGGCGAATAACGAACCTATGATCACCCGCCTTGCCAGGCTCGACGACATGACCGAAGGCAAGGCCCCGAAAGGCGCGATCACGGTGGCCGTCGAAGGTGGCGCCTTCGCCATCCCACTCGAAGGCGTCATCGACATTGCCGAGGAAAAAGCACGCCTTTCCAAGACCCTGGAGAAGCTTGAAAAGGACATCGGGGGCCTCAGGGGCCGTCTTAACAACCCCAAATTCGTCGAAAGCGCGCCCGAGGAAATCGTCGAGGAAACCCGCGAAAAGCTGGCCTTGGCCGAAGAAGAGGCGGATAAGCTGAAGGCCGCGCTGAAACGCCTTTCCGACATCGGATAGGCTTCTTCTGTTCGGAAATACTCCGGGGGTCCGGGGGCAGCGCCCCCGGCCTCTCCGCCAGAGCCAGAGGCCAGAATGACCGGACCCCGCTACACCCCCCTCGTCGCCAGCCTCCCGGCCACCGTCCCCTTCGTCGGCCCCGAAACCCAGGAGCGGGTCAGAGGCCGCTCCTTCGCCGCCCGCCTTGGCGCCAATGAAAGCGTCTTCGGCCCCTCGCCAAAGGCCATCGAGGCGATGGCGAAAGCGGCTGCCGATGTCTGGATGTATGGCGACCCGGAAAACCACGACCTGCGCGCGGCACTCGCCGCGCATCACGGGGCCGGGGTAGAGAATATCGTTGTGGGCGAAGGGATTGATGGCCTACTCGGCTACCTCATCCGCATGCTCGTCGGCCCCGGCGATGCGGTCGTGACCTCGGACGGCGCCTATCCCACCTTCAACTTCCACGTCGCGGGCTATGGCGGCACGCTCCACAAGGTGCCCTACAACGGCGATCACGAGGACCCCACGGCGCTCATATCCCGCGCGGCGGAAACCGGCGCGAAACTCATCTACCTCGCGAACCCCGACAACCCGATGGGGTCGTGGCACGGCGCCGAAACCATCGCCCGGATGATCGACGCGGTTCCCGACGGCGCGCTCCTCGTCCTCGACGAAGCCTATATCGACCTCGCCCCCGACGGCACCGCGCCTGTGGTCGACCCGGCGGACCCGCGCGTGGTCCGGATGCGGACCTTCTCCAAGGGCTACGGCATGGCGGGCGCGCGGGTCGGCTATGCCATTGGGGCCGCGTCGCTGATCACCGCCTTCAACAAGATCCGCAATCATTTCGGCATGTGCCGTATCAGCCAGGCTGGCGCGCTCGCCGCGCTGGCGGACCAGCCCTATCTCGAAACAGTGCGCAGCGCGGTGGCCACGGCCCGCGCCGAGCTTGACCGGATTGCACGGGCGAACGGCTTGTCCGGGCTGCCATCCGCCACGAACTTCGTCACGATCGACTGCGGGTCCGAGGGGGGCTTCGCACGCAAGGTTCTGGCCGCGCTGATCGAGCACGACATCTTCGTGCGGATGCCCTTCGTCGCCCCCCATGACCGCTGCATCCGCGTCAGCTGCGGCAGGCCGGAGGATCTCGCGCGGTTGGAAGCGGCCCTGCCGGGTGCGCTTGCGACGGCCCGGGCGGGCGGCTGATTGCCTGCTTCACAGCGCGCCGTCGCCTTGTCAGCACCCGCGCTTTCAGGCTAGATCGCGCGACTTGCGGCCCCGCGATGCCGCGTTGAACGAAGGTCCGATCGCCCGGTGACAGAA
Source organism: Alphaproteobacteria bacterium (assembly GCA_030429495.1). Lineage (GTDB taxonomy): Bacteria > Pseudomonadota > Alphaproteobacteria > Rhodobacterales > Rhodobacteraceae > Albidovulum. The sequence goes on from JAUIFH010000001.1 coordinate 330,120, forward strand.
GCCATCGCCACGACCGCAGACTCGAGCGACGCCTACACGTCGCGCCGTCTGTTCGCCCGCCTGTGGCGCGGCTACCTGGCACGTCACAAATGGACGATGCTCGTGGCCTTCGTGTTCATGGTGATCGAGGGGTCCACACTAGCAGCCCTCTCCTGGATGCTGAAACCGCTTTTCGACCGGGTGTTCGTCGGAGGCGATGCCGCGGCGATCTGGTGGGTCGGCGGTGTGATCCTTGCGCTGTTCGTGATCCGCGCGGTGACGCTGATCATCAACCGCTCGCTGCTCACCCGCGTCGCCATGAAGACGTCCACAGCGATGCAGACCGACCTGCTGGCCCATGTGCTGACACTTGACGGGCCATTCTTTCAGGCCAACCCGCCGGGCGCGCTGATCGAGCGTGTGCAGGGCGACACGGCGGCCGTGCAAAGCGTCTGGTCAGTGCTGATCACCGGGGTCGGGCGCGACCTCGTGGCGCTTGTGACGCTTTTCGGCGTCGCTATCGCGATCGACCCGCGCTGGACGCTGACCGCGCTTGTCGGCGCGCCGCTCCTGATCCTGCCGACGCTCGCGGTGCAGCGCTATATCCGGCGCAAGACCGATCACGTCCGCACCCAGGCAGCACAACGTGCCACGCGGCTCGACGAGGTGTTCCACGGCATCACCGCGATCAAGCTGAACCGGATGGAGGGCTATCAGCTCGGGCGGTTCCGCAGCATCGTCGCAGGCATCGTGCGGGCCGAGGTCAAGACGGCGGCCAGCCGCGCCACGATCCCGGCGCTGATCGACATCGTGACAGGTCTCGGCTTCTTCGGCGTGCTGCTGCTCGCCGGGCGGGAGATCACGTCGGGCGAGCGCAGCGTGGGTGAGTTCATGTCGTTCTTCACCGCGATGGCGCTGGCGTTCCAGCCGGTGCGCCGGCTGGGCGACATGGCGGGCACATGGCAGGTCGCGGCGGCGAGCCTGACGCGGCTTTACCGGCTGTTCGACACGAAGCCGGCGATCCGCCGCGCCGCCGCGCCGGTGCAACCGGACCCGACGCGGACCGGCATCGTGCTTGACGATGTGCGCCTGTCCTACGGCGACCACGCCGTTCTGAACGGTCTCAGCTTCGAGGCTGAGGCCGGGAAGACCACGGCACTGGTCGGGCCTTCCGGTGCCGGCAAGTCGACCGTTTTCAACCTGCTGACCCGCATGGTCGACCCGGCGTCGGGGCAGGTGGCGATCGGCGGCCAGCCTGTCGGAGACATCGAGCTGGGCGCCTTGCGCGACCTGTTTTCTGTCGTGACACAGGATGCAACGCTATTCGACGAGACGATCCGCGAGAACGTGCTGCTGGGTCGGACCGATGTTGCAGAGGCAGCCCTTGCGACCGCGCTTGACGCGGCCCATGTCAGCGACTTCACCGCCGCGCTGCCCGAGGGGCTCGACACCCATGCCGGGCCGCGCGGTTCTGCCCTGTCCGGCGGGCAGCGTCAGCGCGTCGCGATCGCACGAGCATTGTTGCGGAACGCCCCGATCCTGCTTCTGGACGAGGCGACATCGGCGCTGGACGCCGCGTCCGAGGCGCTGGTGCAGCAGGCGCTCGACCGTCTCAGCAAAGGACGCACGACATTGGTGATCGCGCACCGTCTGGCGACGGTGCGGGGCGCCGACAAGATCGTCGTGATGGATCGCGGCCGGGTCGTGGAGCAGGGCACGCACCCAACGCTGCTGGCCCAGAACGGGCTTTACGCCGGCCTCTGTCGGTTGCAGTTTTCCGAGTGACCGGAAACCCGTTCCCATGGGAGAGATGACGATGATCGGCGAGGCCGCACCCGACCGCCGCGTGCTGGAAGTCTCTGGCGGGGACCGGGTCGATTTTCTCCAGGGGCTGGTTTCAAACGATCTGCGCAAGCTGGAAGGTGGACTGGTCTATGCCGCGCTTCTGACACCGCAGGGCAAGTATCTTGCAGACTTCTTCCTCGTGCCCGGCGACGGTCGCATCCTGATCGACGTCCACGTGGATCAGGCGGAGGGCCTGCTGCGCCGGCTGTCGATGTACAAGCTTCGCGCCGACGTCACGATTGCCGTGACCGGGATGCGCGTGACCCGCGGTCTTGGTCCCGCACCAGCAGGCGCCTTCGACGACCCGCGCCACCCCTCGCTTGGCTGGCGTCACTACGGGGCGGAGGAAGGCACAGCGCCGGAAATCGACTGGGACGCGATCCGTGTCGCCGCCTGTATCCCCGAGGCCGGAATCGAACTGATCCCGGACGACACCTACATCCTCGAGGCCGGGTTCGAGCGGCTGAACGGCGTCGATTTCCGCAAGGGCTGCTATGTCGGTCAGGAAGTGACCGCGCGGATGAAGCACAAGACGGAACTCCGCAAGGGCTTCGCGACCGTCACCGTGGAAGGCGCCGCGCCGGTCGGAACCGAGATCCTGTCGGCCGGAAAACCCGCCGGCCGGCTTTTCACGCAGGCGGGTGGTCGAGGCATCGCGTGGCTGCGCTTCGACCGGGCCGACGGTGAGATGACCGCCGGGGCGGCAACGGTAACGCTGGTGCGCGTGCCCTAACGCCGCCCCGAACCGGGGTCACGCGCGTTCGCTGTATTCCATGAATTCGGTGTGGACGACGATGTCCTCGTCCTGGCCGATGAACGGCGGCACCATGATCCGAACGCCGTTGTCGAGAATCGCCGGCTTGTAGCTGTTCGCGGCGGTCTGGCCCTTCACGACGGGCTCGGTCTCTACCACCTTGCAAACGACCTTTTGGGGAAGCTGCACCGACAGCGCTTCCTCGCCGTAGTATTCGACCGTTGCGATCATGCCGTCCTGCAGGAAGGGGCGGCGTTCGCCAAGAAGGTCGGCCGCCAGTTCGATCTGCTCGAATGTCTCGTTGTCCATGAAGACAAGCATTCCGTCGTTTTCGTAGAGGAATTGCTGGTCCTTCTGGTCAAGGCGCACGCGCTCAACCTTGTCTTCAGAGCGGAACCGCTCATTCAGCTTGCGCCCATCGCGCAGGTTCTTCAGCTCGACCTGGGCAAATGCGCCGCCCTTTCCGGGCTTCACATGGTTGACTTTCACGGCAGCCCACAGGCCCCCGTCATGTTCGAGGATATTGCCGGGGCGGATTTCGTTGCCATTGATCTTGGGCATTGGACAGAACCTTGATAAAAGGTTGAAAGGATTTGGCCGGCACCTATATATGCCGGGTTGCATTCAGGCAAGCCAACTAGATACGGTGTGAATTTCGGGCGACCCATGCATAAGACGCATGACAGTCATGCCGAATGGGGAATACCGAATCGGGTGTAAAACGCCATACACAGCAGGACGCCGGAAAACGCAAGAGCAAGAAGAACGGAAGTAAAGAAATGCGCGATTTCGTGGACGGCACCGCATTCAACTACGAGCAAGGCCAGCGGTCGCGCAAGCTGTTCGCCGCTGTCGTGCTCGCTGCACTCGACGATGCGATTGCCGATGATAAAAAGTATGGGAACGGGCCGGATCAGATCGCCCGGTGGGCGCGCTCGCGCGATGGGCGCGAAGTTCTGTCCTGTGCCGGGATCGACCCGAACGAACGGGTCGTGAAGGGCCTCATGGAGTTCGTGGAGAAGGGTGTTCGCACCTCTGTTGCGCTGTCGCGCGAGGAAAGCGAGCGTCGCCACGCAGCCCAGGAAGCTGAAGCGGCCTGACAGGTCGGCAAGCCGGCAAATGCAAAGCGCGCCCAGCCGGGCGCGTTTTTGCTTTTGGGGGACCGGGTCGGTGCCGCTAGTCGAGATTGCGGCTTTCAAGCGCCCGGTTGATTTCCCGTCGGACAAGCATGCGAACGTTGCGAGTGATCTTCTCGCCCAGCTGCCCCTGAAGCTCTCTGCGGATGATGTCGACGACGATGTCGTGCAGGATGTCCTCATCGACGCCCTGCGCTTCCTCGTGATTGGTTGCAGCAGCCGGCGCTTCCTCATCGACTTGCCGGGCGGTTGTCGCCTCGCGCGAGAACACCGGGGGCGCCGGGTCGGGGTCCGTTGCGTCTGACCTGTCCCAGGGGGCGCCCTGGTCGACCATTTCGCTCGCCGTCAGATGCAGCCGACGGGTGCGCTCCGCTGCAGGGGCCGCCATGACCGGAGCAGGTCCGTCTTCAGGGGCCTCCTCCGGGACGGTAACATCGGCGGATACCTCTTTACCGGTATGGCCGGCAGCGCCATTCTCGGCTTCGCCGTCGGCCTCCGCCCCTGCGGCGGGCGGGGCGATGTCGGCACCGACATCGACGTCGAAACCGCCCGCGAATGCTTCCTCAAGCGCACTGTCCGGAGCGTCGTCGGCAATCACTTCGCTGCCATCCGGCTCGAACTCCTCGCCGATACCGGCGACCGCCGCTTCAAGCTCCGCAATCGTGTCTTCCAGCGTTCCGGCGGAACGTGCCGTGTCAGGCAGGTCGACGACAGCCGCTGGCGCGTCGTCATAGACGCCGTCGCCGGTGATGTTCTGGCGCAGCGTATCTTCGTCTTCTTCCTCGGGGCCAGGAACGCGTAGCGCGTCGGTCAGGACGAGCTTGCCACCGCCAGTGTTCGCCGCGGGGCTGTCGTCACGCTCTTCAACCTTGGTGGCCGCCCGCTTGTCTTGCGACACCAGGCGACGAATCGAGGACAGCACGTCCTGGATTTCCAGATTCGCCGAGGGATCAGACATGGTGCATCCTCATGCTTGCGCGTCGGACAGTTTAGGCCGGCCACGGCGGGCCGGCAACCGTCACGGTCCCTCAGTTCTTCCCGATCGCCTGCAGAACCCGGTCCAGGCTTTTGCCCTGCAGGGAGGTTGAGGGCGCGGTCTTTACCGCATTGTAGTAGGCTTCGGGGTCGTAGATCGGGACGCGGAGGTTGAGGTAGTCCGCCGTCAGCAGACCCATAGACGACAAAAGCGAATAAAACGCTACCTGAAGATCTGCCTCGGCGGTGATCTTGCTGGCGCGAGCGTCAAGCAGCGACTGTTCGGCATCCAGCACGTCGAGCGTCGTGCGCGCACCGAGCTTCGCCTCTTCCTGAACGCCCTGATAGGCGATGGTCGCAGCCGAAATCTGGCGTTCCGTAGCGACAATCTGGGCGCGCGCGGCCTCAATGTCCGCCCAGGCGCTGCCGACGCCGCGTGTCACCACGACGCTCGTCTGCAACAGCGCCGAGCGCGCGGCGTCCCGGTCGGCAATTGCGCCGCGATGCGCGGCCGACAACGCCCCGCCGGCATAGATCGTTTGCTTCAGTTCGATACCGACCACCGGTGTGTCAGGGCCACCGTCATTGAACGTAAGCCCGGCGCGACCATTCAGCTCGGGCATCCGTTCGGCCGCAGCACGCTTGATCTGGAGGTCGGCGGCGCTGGCCTGGTGCTGGGCCTGCCGAATCGCCGGATGGCCGCGCTGCGCGATCGCGCGGGCGTCGTCGAGCGTGCGCGGCAGTTGCGGTGCGGGCGGCGCAACCGAGAGATTGGTCGGATAGTGGCCGACCGCCGCGCGGTAGAATTCGCGTGCGGCGACCAGATCGCCCTGAGCGGCGGCCAGGCCCGCACGTGCCTGCGCAAGGCGCGCTTCGGCCAGTGCGACGTCGGTCCGCGTAACCTCGCCCACGTCGAACTGGTCCTGAGTCGCGCGCAGCGTTTCCTCGAGCAGGCGCACGGAATTTTCGTTGATCGAGACGCTTTCGGTCGCGCTGCGGACGCCAAAATAGGCGGATACCGCGTCGAAGAGGACTTGCTGCTCGATCCGGACCAGCGCCTGCCGCGTGGCCAGAACCGCTTCCTCGGCGATCTCGACGCCAAGCTGCGAGCGGCCGAAATCGTAGAGCATCGTGCTGCCCTGAAGTGTCAGGGCGAGCGAGATATCGTCCCCTTGCGCGGAATCGGTGAGGGTGGAGTTCAGGACCCACTGGATCACAGGGCGCAGGGCTGCAACGGCGGACGCGACATCCTCGTCGGCCGCGCGGAGCACGGCGCGGTTTTGTTCGATGAGGTTCGATTCCTTGTAGGCAGAGACCAATGCGTCGGCGAGGGTCTCTGACCGTGCCGGCGCCGCGGCAATGCCGAAGGCACAGAAACCGGCGATGAGAGCGAGCCTGATCCTGCGATGCTTGATTGTCGTCATCTCTTGATCCTCTGAGGCTGGCGCCCGTTGGTCCTTCAAAGCCGGAAGGGCCGCTGAGCCTCGAACCCGGTCAGCACCGGTGCCGATGCGTTGAACGCGAAGCGCCATGTCATGCGGCCATCGCTCTTGTGTCCGATCCGGCACATGCCGAGCGCGCCGTCCATGAACAGGCATGCGATGCGGCCGCCTTCCTTGAGTTGATCGAGGATCGCGTCGGGAATGGTTTCCGCCGCGCCCTGAACCGCGATCACGTCATAGGGTCCGTGCTTGGGCGCACCTGCCGCCAGCGGCCCTTCGATGACGGCGGCATTGTCGGCCCCGGCCTGGGCCAGCCGCTCTTCGGCCTGCTGGGCAAGGCCGGCATCCTCCTCGACCGCGACGACGGCTTCGGCCATGCGCGCGATGATGGCGGTCGAATATCCGAGCCCACAGCCGAGATCGAGAACGAGATCGTGCGGCTGGATGTCGAGCGTGTCGAGCATCTTCGCGAGGGTCCGCGCCTCCAGCATCACACGACCGCCGCCGATATCGATATTGCCGCCGACATAGGCCGCTTCGCGCTTGCTGCTGGGCACGAACGCCTCGCGCGGCACGCTCAGCATGGCCTCGATGATAGGGAACTTCGTCACGTCGTTCGGCCGCACCTGAGTGTCGACCATCATCGTACGGCGGACGGCAAAATCAATCATGTGCGGCACTCATGGATGGGGTATCGGGCTTTATGACGTCTTGCCATATTCCGGTGGGGGGGGCAACGGGTCAGGACGCCGCGCCGGCACCGGCGTCAGGCCCGAAGCCGCTCTGGTCAGAGGTATCCGTCAGCCCGGAAACTCAGGTGCTGGGACTTCCCGATGATCAGGTGGTCGTGCAGTACGATACCCATGACAGAAGCGGCATCCTGAACCTGCCCGGTCATGGTGATGTCCTGCTGCGAGGGGGTGGGATCGCCGGACGGGTGGTTGTGGACGAGGATGATCGCGCTGGCGTTCAGCTCAAGCGCCCGCTTGACCACCTCGCGCGGATAGACCGGGACGTGGTCGACCGTGCCGCGCGCCTGCTCCTCGTCGGCGACAAGCACGTTCTTGCGGTCGAGATAGAGGACGCGGAACTGTTCGGTCTCGCGGTGGGCCATGGCGGTCTGGCAATAGTCCAGCAACGTTTGCCACGACGACAGCACGGTTCGGTTCATCACCTTCGCCCGTGCCAGCCGGTGCGCGGCTGCCTCGACGATCTTCAGTTCCTGGATGACGGCGTCGCCTGCGCCGTGAACCTCGGCAAGACGCGCGGGCGGGGCTGACAGTACACGATTGAAATCGCCGAACACCTCAAGCAGCCGTGCCACGAGCGGTTTCACGTCCTGGCGGGGGATTGCCCGGAAGAGGACAAGCTCCAGCAGTTCGTAATCCGGCATCGCCGTTGCGCCGCCTTCCATGAAGCGGGCGCGAAGCCGCTTCCTGTGGTCCCGGATATAGGAGGGAAGGCGGCCGGAAGGCAAAGCTGCCTCAACCGCCTCATCGTCCTGGAAGAGCGGCATCGGGGCTTCGTGGAGGGCGGGAGCGGGACGCATGCGCGAAGCATCGCGCGGCATGGTGAAGGAATGGTTAACCGGTGCGCCTTCACCGGCCCGCGGGGAGTGTCCGCCCCAAACGCAGAAGGCGCGGCCTGAACGGCCGCGCCTTCCCGGTTTCACGGAGCACCAGTCGGCCGGCGGGTCAACTCTTCATGCCGTCCCAGAAATTCTTGACCTTCGAGAAGAACGTCGACCCTTCGGGGTTGTTGTCCTTGCTGAGTTGTTCAAACTCGCGCAGCAGTTCCTTTTGCCGACTGGTCAGGTTAACCGGCGTTTCCACCGCGACCTCGATCAGCATGTCGCCCGTTCCGCCGCCGCGCAGTGCCGGCATACCCTTGCCGCGCAGCCGCATCTGTTTGCCGGTCTGGGTTCCGGATGGAACTTTGACTTTGGACCGCCCACCGTCGATCGTCGGCACTTCGACATCGCCGCCGAGAACCGCCGCCGTCATCGCCACCGGCACGCGACAATAGAGGTTGACGCCGTCACGCTGGAACAGTGCGTGTTCCCGGACCTCGATGAAGATATAGAGGTCGCCTGAAGGCCCGCCGCGCATCCCGGCCTCGCCCTCCCCGGCAAGCCGGATGCGGGTGCCGGTCTCCACCCCGGCAGGGATGTTGACCGAAAGCTGGCGTTCCTTCTCCGTCCGTCCGGCGCCGTGGCAGGACTTGCAGGGGTTCTTGATCCGCTGGCCGAGTCCGCCGCAGGTCGGGCAGGTGCGCTCGACCGTGAAGAAGCCCTGCTGCGCCCGAACCTTGCCCATGCCGGAACAGGTCGGACAGGTTTCGGGCTCCGCCCCGCCTTCGGCCCCGGTGCCGTTGCAGGCGCCGCAGGCGATGGAGGTCGGGACGGTGATCGACTTCTGCACGCCGGAAAAGGCCTCTTCCAGCGTCACGCGCAGGTTGTAGCGCAGATCCGAGCCGCGCTGCGCACGTTGCCGTCCGCCGGCACCGCCGCGCCCGCCCATGAAGTCGCCGAACAGATCCTCGAACACGTCCGAAAACGCGCTCGCGAAGTCGCCCTGCTGACCGTAGCCGTGCGCCCCTCCGCGCGGTCCGCCACCCATTCCGCCCTCGAAGGCGGCATGGCCGAAGCGATCGTAGGCGGCCTTGCGGGTGTCGTCCTTCAGGACGTCGTAGGCCTCGTTCGCTTCCTTGAACTGGGATTCCGCGTCGGGATTGTCCTTGTTGCGGTCGGGATGAAGTTCCTTGGCCTTCTTGCGATAGGCCTTCTTGATCTCTTCGGCGGACGCGCCGCGCGATACGCCGAGGACATCGTAATAGTCGCGTTTCGCCATTCCTGGTCCTCTCGGGGAACGCACTGGCCGGCCCGACCAGGGTCAGGCCGGCCACGGAGTTCCCGGTCGCGTTACTTGCGCTTCTTGTCTTCGCCGAGATCCTCGAAGTCGGCGTCCACGATGTCGTCATCGACGCCGCGCGGACCTTCTTCGCCCTCGCCCTGTCCGGCTTCGGACTGTTGGGCCTTGTAGATCGCCTCGCCCAGCTTCATCGCGGCGTCGGTGACATTCTGGATGCCACCCTTGATCTTGCCGGCGTCTTCGGACTTCAGCGTCTCTTCCAGCGCACCGATGGCAAGCTCGATCGCCTCGACGGTCGAGCCGTCGACCTTGTCGCCGTGCTCTTCAAGCGATTTCCGCGTCGCATGGATCAGGCTTTCGGCTTGGTTCTTGGCTTCCACCAGTTCCTTGCGCTGCTTGTCGCCCTCGGCATTGGCTTCGGCGTCCTTGATCATCTTCTCGATGTCTTCGTCCGAGAGACCGCCGGACGCCTGGATGGTGATCGCCTGTTCCTTGCCGGTGCCCTTGTCCTTCGCCTTGACGTGAACGATGCCGTTCGCGTCGATGTCGAAGGTGACTTCGATCTGCGGCATGCCGCGCGGCGCGGGCGGGATTTCCTCAAGGTTGAATTGGCCAAGCAGCTTGTTGTCTGCCGCCATTTCGCGCTCGCCCTGGAAGACCCGGAGCGTCACGGCGTTCTGGTTGTCCTCGGCCGTCGAGAAGATCTGGCTCTTCTTGGTCGGGATCGTGGTGTTGCGGTCGATCAGGCGGGTGAAAACACCGCCCAGCGTCTCGATGCCGAGCGACAGCGGCGTCACGTCGAGGAGGACAACGTCCTTCACGTCGCCTTGCAGAACGCCCGCCTGGATGGCGGCGCCGAGCGCCACGACCTCATCCGGGTTCACGCCCTTGTGCGGTTCCTTGCCGAAGAAGTTCGTCACTTCCTCGATGACCTTCGGCATCCGTGTCATACCGCCGACGAGAACGACCTCGTCAATGTCGCCCTTCGAGAGACCGGCATCCTTCAGCGCATCGGCGCAGGGTTTCATCGACTTCTTGATAAGGTCGGAAACCAGCGATTCCAGCTTCGCCCGCGTCAGCTTGATCACAAGGTGCAGCGGCGTGCCGGTGTTCTTGTCCATCGAGATGAACGGCTGGTTGATCTCGGTCTGCTGGCTGGACGAAAGTTCGATCTTCGCCTTTTCGGCGGCTTCCTTCAGGCGCTGAAGCGCCATCTTGTCGCCAGTCAGGTCGACGCCATGCTCTTTTTTGAACTCCTCGGCGAGGTAGTTCACGATGCGCATGTCGAAGTCTTCGCCACCAAGGAAGGTGTCGCCGTTCGTCGACTTCACCTCGAAGAGGCCGTCGTCGATCTCCAGGATGGTGATGTCGAAGGTACCGCCGCCAAGGTCATAGACCGCGATGGTCTTCGTCTCTTTCTTGTCGAGCCCGTAGGCGAGCGCGGCTGCCGTCGGTTCGTTGATGATGCGCAGCACTTCAAGACCAGCGATCTTGCCGGCGTCCTTGGTGGCTTGACGCTGGGCGTCGTTGAAATAGGCCGGAACCGTGATGACGGCCTGCGTGACGCTTTCGCCCAGATAGCTCTCGGCGGTTTCCTTCATCTTCTGAAGGATCACGGCGCTGATCTGCGCGGGGGAGTATTTCTCGCCCTTCACCTCGACCCAGGCGTCGCCATTGCCACCGTTGACGATGGAATAGGGGACAAGCTTCTTGTCCTTCTCGACTTCGGCGTCGCCCATGCGGCGGCCGATCAGGCGCTTGACGGCATAGACGGTGTTCGACGGGTTGGTGACCGCCTGACGCTTGGCGGGCTGCCCGACAAGGCGTTCGCTGTCGGTGAAGCCGACGACGGACGGCGTCGTGCGGGCGCCTTCGGAGTTCTCGATGACGCGCGGCTGCGACCCGTCCATGATGGCGACGCAGGAGTTCGTGGTCCCGAGGTCGATCCCGATGACTTTGGCCATATGTTGTACCTTTCCTTCGGCGATGATGTGGCGCCAGATCCGATTGCGGCCTCTGGCCCCGATCCCAAGATTTCGGCCGGGACGCGAAACATCCCAAACCGGCTTCGAGGGGTATATAAGGAGGGGAAATCTGCGCTGCAAGCGCTCTGAGAGCATTAAAAACAGGGACAATCCTTGGAAAACCGCCCCGCTCCTTCCGTATCGTCAGACCGTGTCCGGCCGACGACGGTGATCGGCGGCGCAGAGTTGTTCGCGGGCCTGTTCGACATGGACGCGCAGGCGGCAATCGTCAGCGATCTGCGCGCGGTCGTGGCGGCGGCGCCGCTCTTCTCACCTTTGACGCCATGGGGCAAACCGATGTCCGTGCGGATGACTTCGGCGGGAAAATATGGCTGGTTTTCCGATCGCAATGGCTACCGCTATTCGGAGCACCATCCCGATGGACAAAGCTGGCCGCCGATCCCTGCTCGGATTCTGGCGCTGTGGCACCGGCTCGTGTCGGACGAGCGCGATCCGGATTGCTGCCTGGTGAACTTCTACGGGGAAGGCGCGAGGATGGGGTTGCATCAGGATCGCGACGAGGCGGATTTTCGCTGGCCGGTCCTGTCGGTCAGCCTCGGCGACGACGCACGTTTCCGCATCGGCGGAACGGTGCGCGGTGGAAAGACCGAGAGTGTCTGGCTCCGGTCGGGGGATGTGCTAGTCCTCGGTGGCGCGGCGCGGCTTGCCTATCACGGGATCGACCGGATCGCGCCGGGGACGTCCACGCTTCTGCCGAAGGGCGGGCGGATCAACCTGACGCTGCGCGTCGTAGACTAAAGCGCTTCTGGTTCATGGTTCTAGCGAAACCGGAAACGCCCTAGCGCCCGGCCCCCCAGCTGATCGAGACGCGCCGACGGGTAAAGAACTCTCCCATCAGGCCGAGCATGAGAAGCACGATCGTCACGTAGAGGGCATAGGAGATGGAGCTTTTCTGCGGGTAGTAGTTTATGAACGCATATCCCCGTGCCTGATCGATGATGTGGAACAGCGGGTTCCAGTCGAACATCTGAAGCATCTTGTAGGTCAGCGTATTCGCTACGAACATCTTGCCGGACGCGAACATGTTGACCCTGAGGTAGAACTTGCTCGCCAGTCCGACAAATCCCGGCCACCAGGGCTTGAGCGCGAGCACGACCATCCCCACGCCGATGCCGTTCAGCCAGGCAAGCAGAAGCATCCCCAATGCGCCGATCGGGTCATAGATTTCAACCCTGCCGAACGCCATCTGGTATACGCCGAGGACGACGGTGATCGACAGTATCTGCGTGTATAGGGAGGCGAGCGCGGACGAGCAGATCGCGATGGCAGTGTTCATCGGCGCGTGCTGCATCATCGCCGATGTCGGTCCTTCCGCGCCGGCGACTGCGCCCATGGTCTTGGCGTTCGTCATGAACATAAAGACGCCCGACATGAGGTAGACGACGAAATCGCCGCGTATGGCGGTGGATCGCATCCCCAGTACCATCGACATGATGTAGAAGACGCCGATGAAAAGGACCGTCTGGAAAATGTTCATCAGCAGCCCGATCATCGCGTTGCGATAACCCTTGCGGATCGAGCGCACAGTATTGTGGTAGATCAGCTCAAGGATCGTGAGGGCTGAGTTCAGCCCGGTTTTCCGCACCTCGACCTTGAACATGCTGCCTGCCGTTGTCGCTGCGACCTGGTGGTTTGTTGCACGGAAACCTTGCCGTTCCTTTAGCGCGCAATCATAAGGTTATCGGCCCCGCCGATCAACCGGACGACTGCGAGGAGAGAAAAGTGGACTTTGAACGCCTGACGATGGTGATGCGGCGCCTTGCGCTTGAGGCGGGCGACCGGATCATGGAGATCTACGAGGCCGACGATTTCGACGTGCGGTCGAAGTCCGATGAAAGCCCGGTGACGGAAGCGGACGAGGCCGCGGACGCGCTGATCTCGGAAGGCCTCGCCGAGGCGTTCCCGTCGGTGCCGCTCGTGACCGAAGAACAGGCCGGAAGTCACGGGCAGTCGGTGTCCACGTTCCTGATCGTCGATCCGCTTGACGGCACCAAGGAATTCATCAAAAGGCGCGGCGATTTCACCGTGAACATCGCCTATGTCGAGAACGGCGCGCCGCTGCGCGGCGTCGTCTACGCGCCGGCGAAGGGCCGGCTCTTCTACACGCTTTCCGACGGGCGGTCGGTCGAGGAAACCGGCCCGTTCGACAAAGACGCGGCCGGTGAACAGGTGCCGATAGCAGTGTCGATGCCTGACAATCGCGGGTTGGTGGTTGTCGCGTCGAAATCGCACCGGGATCAGGCAACCGACGATTATATCGCCCGCTATGCGGTCCGCGACATGACCAGCGCCGGGTCGAGCCTGAAATTCTGCCTTGTCGCGACGGGCGAGGCGGACCTCTATCCGCGTCTGGGCCGAACGATGGAATGGGACACGGCGGCCGGGGACGCTGTGCTGCGGGGCGCGGGGGGCGAGGTTGTCCGCTTCGACGATCACACGGCGTTCACCTACGGAAAGCCGGGTTTCGAGAATCCCTTCTTCATCGCCTATTCGCCCGGCGTGCTTCTGGTGAAGGAATGAGCGTTCTCATCGTCATTCCCGCCCGCTACGCGTCCAGCCGTTATCCGGGAAAGCCGCTGGTCACGCTGAAAGGTGCCGACGGTCAGGTCCGGTCCCTGATCCAGCGCAGCTGGGAAGCCGCGATGCAGGTGAGGGGTGTCGACCGTGTCGTTGTGGCGACGGATGACGAGCGGATCCGGGCTGCGGCGCAAGGCTTCGGTGCCGAGGTCGTCATGACATCGGAGACGTGCCGGAACGGAACCGAACGCTGCGCGGAAGCCCATGCGGCGCTCGGGGGCGGATACGACATCGTCGTCAACCTTCAGGGCGACGCGCCGCTGACGCCACACTGGTTTGTCGAGGCCTTGATCGAGGGGCTGCACGCGGACCCGGAGGCGGATATCGCAACCCCGGTTCTGCGCTGCGATGGTCGCGCGCTGAACGGGTTTCTCGACGATCGCCGGGCCGACCGCGTCGGCGGCACGACCGCCGTCTTCGGTGGGGGGCAGCGTGCGCTTTATTTCTCAAAGGAAGTGATCCCCTATACCGGCCGTCAGTACGGCGCGGACGACCTGACGCCGGTCTTTCACCATGTGGGCGTCTATGCCTACAGGCCGGTAGCGCTGGCCGCCTATCCGGGCTGGCCGCTCGGACCTCTGGAGACGCTCGAAGGGCTGGAGCAGCTGCGGTTCCTCGAACAGGGGCGCCCGGTCCTCTGCGTCGAGGTGGAGGCCCGCGGGCGCCAGTTCTGGGAGCTGAACAACCCCGAGGACGTTCCGCGAATCGAAGCGATGCTTTCCGAGATGGGAATGGCCTGACAGGTGCGCGCGGGCGCCTGTCCGTTCTGCGAGCGTGTCGGGAAAACCTGACTACAATCCATGACCTGTCGGGGATACCGTTGCCAAATCGGACCATATCCCGTCAGAAGTTAAGTCGAGGAAGCAAATATTCGGCATAAGCTTGTCCTCGTCGGTCGGGGTGGTCTTTAATGCCTGCCGTGGGCGTCGGGGGGCGACGGGGCGTGGCGGCCCCAGTTAGATTGATGGTGGTGGAATGAAACGACGGGTCACAAAGGCGATCTTTCCTGTTGCCGGCCTGGGGACGCGGTTCCTGCCGGCAACCAAGTCGATCCCGAAAGAGATCATGACGCTCGTCGACCGGCCGTTGATCCAGTACGCGATCGACGAGGCCCGCGCTGCTGGCATCAAGGAATTCATCTTCGTGACCTCGCGCGGCAAGGGCGCGCTTGAAGACTACTTCGACCATGCCAACGAGCTTGAGGCGCATCTGAAGAAGTCCGGCAAGGAAGAGCTTCTGGAAACACTGCGGTCGACGAACATGGAATCGGGCGCGATCGCTTATATCCGCCAGCACAAGGCGCTGGGCCTTGGTCACGCGGTGTGGTGCGCGCGCCGGCTGGTCGGCAACGAACCTTTCGCCGTGATCCTTCCCGATGACGTGATCGCTGCGGAAAAGCCGTGCCTTCAGCAGATGGTGGAAGCATACGCCGAAGTCGGCGGCAACATGGTTGCGGCCATGGAAGTGCCGATGGACAAAGCGTCGTCCTACGGTGTTCTCGATATCAGCGATGACATGGGCGCCATGGTCTCGGTCAAGGGCATGGTGGAGAAACCGAAGGCGGAAGACGCACCTTCGAACCTTGCCGTGATCGGTCGCTATATCCTGTCGCCGCGGATCATGCAGACGCTCAACCGGATGAAATCGGGTGCGGGCGGGGAAATCCAGCTTACCGATGCCATTGCTGAAGAGATCCACAAAGGCGACAAGGTCTACGGGCTGCGGTTTCGCGGTCAGCGTTTCGATTGCGGCTCCAAGGCCGGTTTCCTTCAGGCGACGGTTGCGTTCGGTCTTGCCCGGGACGAGCTGCGCGATGAGTTCCAACAATTCCTCGCCAGCATGCTGGCGATCCGGAAGGCGGCCGAGTAAGCCTGAATGACACGACATGTTCTGGTCACTGGGGGCGCCGGCTATGTCGGCTCCCATGCCTGCAAGGCGTTGAAATCGGCCGGATATGTTCCCGTCACCTTCGATAACCTGGCGACCGGCTGGCGCGATGCCGTAAAGTTCGGCCCCTTCGAGGAGGGGGATCTGGCCGACCGCGCGCGTCTTGACGAGGTCTTCGCGCGCTGGCAGCCGGTCGCCGTGATGCACTTCGCCGCGATCAGCCTTGTCGGCGACGCGATGCGGGACCCGGGAACCTATTGGCGCGTCAACGTGCTCGGTGCGCTGAATCTGATCGAGGCGGCGCTGGCGGCGGAATGCCGCGACTTCGTCTTCTCCTCAACCTGCGCGACCTATGGCGATCAGGACGGCGTGGTCCTTGATGAGGATACACCACAGATGCCGCTCAACGCCTACGGCAAGTCGAAGCTCGCAATCGAGCAGATGCTGGGCGATTTCGGCGCGAGCCATGGCCTGAACTCGGTGATCTTCCGCTACTTCAACGTCGCGGGCGCCGACCCTGACGGGGAGGTCGGCGAATGGCACCGGCCCGAGACCCATCTGATCCCGCTGATGCTTGACGCGATCGCCGGGGAGCGGCCGGCACTGACCGTCTTCGGGACCGACTATCCGACCCGCGACGGTACCTGCATCCGCGACTACGTGCATGTGATGGACTTGGTGGACGCACATGTCGCGGGGTTGAAATGGCTTGAGGCGGGACAGGGGTCGCGCGCGTTCTGCCTTGGCACCGGAAACGGGTTTTCGGTCCGCGAGGTCATCGAACATTCTCGCGCGGTAACAAACCGGGACGTGCCGATCATCTATGGTCCGCGCCGTCCGGGCGATGCCGTCAGCCTCGTCTGCGGCAGCGAACGCGCGGTGTGCGAACTCGGCTGGCGCCCGGGCCGGTCAGAGCTTGCGACGATGATCGCGGATGCGTGGCGCTGGCACCAATCCGGCGGGTATGTGGCCTGACCCCGAGGACAGTTGCCTAACCTGTCGCAATAGAACGGGTTTCCCCGGCAGGGCGCGATTTCTAGGCGGTTTACCAAAGGCGGTCCGCCCTGTATCCTCGCCGCGATGTGGCGTCCGGCCGGGCGATCGCGTTGGGGATATCGCAACTTGGGCTTACTACCGTCGCGATAAACGGAAACCTGCCGGCGTGGGCCCGGCGGCGAAAGGATCGGATTGGGCGTCTGGGAACGATACCGGCTGCGGGTCAGACGCAAGCGGCTCCGGTTCCGGGCCTTCCGGAAACGGCGGGAACTGACGCCCGTCGCGGACCGGACCGCGCGATTGAAGGGCGACACGATCATCGTCGCCGCTGTCCTGCGGAACGAGCGGGTGCGCCTGCCCTATTTCCTGCGCTACTACCGCGACCTCGGCATTCGCCACTTCCTGATGGTCGACAACGGCTCTGACGACGGATCGCGCGAATATCTCGAAGCGCAGGACGACGTTTCGCTCTGGTCCACGCGGGCGAGCTACAAGGATGCGCGCTACGGGGCCGACTGGCTCAACTGGCTCCTGTTCCGCCATGCGCGGGGACGGTGGGTGCTTGCCGTGGATGTAGATGAGTTCTTCATCTACCCGTTTTGCGATACCCGCCCGATCCGGGCGCTGACAGACTGGCTCGACACCTACAATCTCCGGAGCTTCCCGGCGATGGTTGTGGACATGTATCCCAAGGGGGCGATCGGGGCCGAACCCTACCGCGAAGGCCAGAACCCGTTCGAGATTGCCAGTTATTTCGACAGCGGCAACTACACGATCGCCAAGAATCCCACCATGCGGAACCTCTGGATTCAGGGCGGGCCGCGCGCGCGAACGATGTTTGCCGACACGCCCGAACTGGCGCCGTCGCTGAACAAGATCCCGCTGGTGAAGTGGCATTGGTCGTGTTGCTTCGCCAGTTCGACCCACATGCTGCTTCCACGCGGCCTGAACCTTACCTACGACGAATGGGGTGGAGAAAAGATTTCCGGCTGCCTGCTGCACGCCAAGTTTCTTTCTACCTTTCATGCAAAAGTTGAGGAGGAACTGGAGCGGCGGGAGCATTTTGCGGGAAGCCGCGAATACCTCGCCTACGCGGAAACGTTGAAAGGCGACGCCGATCTGTGGTGCAAGTGGTCGGAGAAATACATCAACTGGCGTCAGCTTGAAATTCTCGGGCTGATGTCGAAGGGGAACTGGGCGTGACGGCGACGGTCGGCTTCATCATGATGTGCCACACCGCCTTCGACCGGGCGGCGCAGGTCGCCCGGTTCTGGGCGGATGCCGGCTGTCCGGTCGTGATCCATGTCGACCGCCGCGCGGACCGGACCGAATTCGACCGCCTTGTGGAGTCGCTGTCCGACATCGACATCATCAGCTTCTCGCAGCGCTTCGCTTGCGAATGGGGAACCTGGTCGCTTGTCGCGGCGACACAAGCGGCGGCAGAGCAGATGCTGGCCCGGCACGCTGATGTACGCCATGTCTATCTTGCCTCTGGCTCCTGCCTGCCGCTGCGGCCGGTCGAGGAACTGGTCGAATACCTCGACGCGCGGCCGACGACCGATTTCATCGAAAGCGTGACCACGACCGATGTGGGGTGGACGGTCGGCGGGCTGAATATCGAGCGGTTCACTCTGCGCTTCCCGTTTTCTTGGCGGACGCAGCGGCGGCTTTTCGACGGATATGTCCGACTGCAGCGCCGCTTCGGGTTCCGGCGCCGTGTGCCCGGCGGGATCGTTCCGCATCTTGGTTCGCAATGGTGGTGTCTGACCCGCCAGACGCTGTCGGCGATCCTCGAAGGGCCGGACCGCCCGGCCTACGACCGCTACTTCCGCCGAGTCTGGATCCCTGACGAGAGCTATTTCCAGACCCTCGCGCGGCAGTTCTCGACCCGGATCGAAAGCCGCTCCCTGACGCTGTCCAAGTTCGACTATCAGGGCAAGCCGCATGTCTTCTACGACGACCATCTGCAGCTTCTGCGCCGGTCTGACTGCTTCGTCGCGCGCAAGGTCTGGCCCCATGCCGACCGCCTCTACCGCAACTTCCTCGTGCCGGCGTCGGAGCGCGGCGCGCGGGCAGAGCCCAATCCCGGTAAGATCGACCGCCTGTTTTCCAAGGCGGTGGAGCGCCGGACACGGGGCCGCGCCGGGCTATACATGCAAAGCCGCTATCCCCTGCGCGACCGCGAAAACGGCAAGACCTGCGCGCCCTATTCGGTATTTCACGGATTCTCCGACCTGTTCGAAAACTTTGACATCTGGCTGTCCAAGGCGATCGGCGGTCGCGTCCATGGCCACATCTTCGGCCCGGACCGCGCCGAATTCGCCGGTGGCGAGACGGTCTATAACGGCGCGCTGTCGGACAGCGCCGCCCTGCGCGACTACAATCCGAAATCCTTTCTGACGAACCTGATCTGGAACACACGCGGCGAGCATCAGTGTTTCCAGTTCGGCCCGCGCGACACGCAGGACTGTAACTGGTTCATGGCGACCGATCCGAACGCCCAGATTTCCGTGATCTCCGGCAGCTGGGCAGTGCCGCTGATGCGGTCGAACCAGAACTTCTCCGAAATCCGGAAGGAGGCGGCGCGCCTTCAGAAGATCGAGACCGAGCATCTGGATATCCTTCGGACCATGTATGTGAAGGCACGGGTCCGGATCTGGACCATGGCCGAGTTCGTGGAAAACCCGATGGAGCCGCTTCAAGCCATCATCGACGAAATCCGGCCCCGTGCGACCTGGCGCCTTGCCGAGGCGCCGCGCATGGTCGACCTCGCCGGGTTCGGTCAGTTCCTGCAGAACCTCAAGAACCAGGGGATGCAGCCGACGCTGATGGGCGACTTCGCCGCCGGCAGCGAACCCAATCCGCCGCATCAGGATCGCGGCCGCCCCTATCTCGTGCGCTGAGGCGGAATGGTGGCGCGCCGCTTCGACTATTTCGTGATCCTGGCCGAGATGCGGACCGGATCGAACCTGCTTGAGGCTACGCTCTCGCAAGTGCCGGTCATCCACTGTCACGGCGAGGCATTTAATCCCGACTATGTCGGCGGCCCGAAGGTGAAGGCGCTGATGGGGATGACCATGGCGGACCGGCTTCGTGATCCTGGTGCGCTTCTGGATCGGATCCGCGCGGCCGAGGGATTCAACGGTTTTCGCTTTTTCTTCGATCACGAGCCGCGTGTGGTGGATGCGATCCTCAACGATCCGCGCTGCGCCAAGATCGTGCTGACCCGCAATCCGGTCGATTGCTACGTCAGCCTGAAGATTGCCTACAACACGAAGCGTTGGCGGCTGACCGACGTGAAGGACAAGATCGCCTGGAAACCACCCTTCAAGCCCGAAGAGTTCGAGGCTTTCCTGCACGACCGCCAGCAGTTCCAGATCCGCATTCAGAACGCGCTACAGGTGACGGGGCAGACGGCCTTCTACCTTGACTACGAGGATTCTTTGCGCGTCGACGTGGTGAACGGCCTTCTCGATCATCTCGGCCTTTCCGAGAGGATCGAAAGGATCGCAGATACGATCATCCGTCAGAACCCCGAAGAAATGGCCAACAAGGTGCGCAACTTTCCCGAGATGGAAGCGGCGCTGCAGCGGATCGACTGGGCCAACCTTTCCCGGACGCCGAATTTCGAACCGCGCCGGGGCCCCGGCGTTCCGCGTTTCGTGGCCGCCGCCGGTGCGCCGCTTCTCTACATGCCGCTTCAGCCGGCGCCGGACGCAGCGCTGCGCGACTGGCTGGCGCGGCTCGGATCGGGCGGCCTGGTGGAGGACTTTAGGCAAAAGACGCTGCGGGCATGGATGCGCCGGAATCCGGGACATCGCAGCTTCGCCGTTGTCCGGCATCCGCTGGCGCGGGCGAATGACATCTTCGCCGCCGTGCTCGACCGCGACGGATTCGCCGATGTCCGGCGCGTCTTGCGGGATCACCATGGCGTCGGCCTACCAGCAGACGACGAAATTGCCGGAATGGACGCAACGGCCTATCGCGCCGGCTTCCTCGGCTTCCTCGCCTTCCTGAAGGTGAACCTGAATGGGCAGACGACGCTTCGGCAGGATGTCCTCTGGGCCAGCCAGGGGGCGATCATTCAGGGGTTCGGAAACTTCGCGTCGCCCGATCTTCTTTGCCGCGAGGACCGGCTGGCGACCGATCTCGGCTATCTCGCACGGACGGTCGGTGCGGAACCCGGCACGCCGCCCGGCGCGGTGGCGGGGATGGCGCCGGTGCCGTTGGAGGCGATCCACGGCAACGATCTCGAGGCGGCCGCTCGCGACGCCTATCCGCGTGACTACGTGACGTTCGGCTTCGGACGGTGGAAACCGCAACGCTAGAGCGTGGTCAGGCCGCCTGGGTCGAGCGTGCCTCGGTCAGGACGGCATGGAGCGTCGCCGGGTCGTTGTTCGCACGCAGTTTCGCGCAAGTGGTTGCGTCGCGCATCGTCCGGGAGACGAGCGCGAGCGCCTTGAGGTGGTCCACGCCGGAATCCTTCGGCGCGAAGAGCGCGAAGATCAGGTCGACGGGCTGCCGGTCCACTGCGTCGAAGTCCAGCGGCTTTTCAAGCCGCAGGAACACGCCGACGACGCTTTCAAGGCCGTGAAGCCGGGCATGGGGCAGGGCGACCCCGTGGCCCACACCCGTCGGCCCCAGGCTCTCGCGTTCCTGCAGGGCGTCCACGGTGTCGGTCGAATTCAGGCCATAGATCGACTGGGCGATCTCTGCCAGGTCCTGAAACAGCCGCTTCTTGCTGGTTACATGACCAACGACCCGGACTGCCGCCGGCTTCAAGAGGCTTGAAAGTTCCATATTGTCCTTACCGTCTCCGAACCGGCTTGCCGGCATCCTATCCGCCGGCCGATGTGTCGATCCAGCCCACATTCCCATCGTCGCGGCGGTGGACGACACTGACTCCGCCATTCTTCTCGTTGCGAAACACAAGAAGCGGCGCACCGGCAAGTTCCATCTGCATAACCGCTTCACCGACCGAGAGGGAGGGGATCTGGGTCTCCAACTCGGCGATGATTATCGGCTGCAGGCCATCAGGCTCGGTTTCGCCGGTTTCACCATTCGCGGCGAGCACATACATGGGTGCGCCTGCGAATTCAACAGGCTCGGTCCGTTCGCGGTGGTGGTCTTTCAGGCGGCGTTTGTAGCGTCGCAACTGCTTGTCCATCTCCTCGCGGCAGGCTTCGAAGGCGGCATAGATTTCCGTCGCCTGCCCCTTCGCAGCCGCCGTCAGGCCGGTGGAAAGATGGACAGTTGCCTCGCAAGAATATTCGTGGGCGTCGCGGGCGAAGATCACGGTCGCGTCTGTCGGCCGCTGCGAATATTTCTCGACCGTCTCGGCGAGATCGGTCTTCACATGGGTCTGAAGGGCCTCACCCACATCGATCTGTCTGCCACTAATTCTGTACCGCATGACGCCTCCTTCTTCTTCGGGTGAGAAAGACTTCCCGCGAAGCGACAGCCCCGGCAGAAGCCCATGATTTTTGGATTATTTTGCCTTGAGCGTGCCCCGCGGCTGGTCCTGCTCCGAACCCTTCCGGTGCCTTCGCCCAAACGATGACGGTATGCGCATGCATTTGCGATATTTGGCGACAGTTCGGCGTGCGATGTCAACGCCTTCCTTATAAAGTTGGGTGCGGATCTCTTCGTCCGCAAGCGGTGCCTCGGCGGCTTCGACGCCGATCATCTCACGGATTCGCCGCTGGATGTCGAACGGAGAGATCGCGCCGTCCGGGCCGGGCAGGGCGCGCGTGAAAAAAAGCGACAAGGGGTACAGCCGCTTGTCGGCCAGCACCGCCTTGCCGGCGAGCGCCCGGCCGAGCGTCGAGGGGTGCATCGCCAGTGCCGACGCAGCGTCAGCGCGTGTCACCGGCGCGATGCTGGAATGGCCGCCGAGGAAAAACTGCGCCTGCTCCGTCGCGATGTAGAGGCCGATTCGCATCAGCGTCTCTGCGCGGGCGGCAAGACCGGTGGTGAACCGCTGCGCACGGTCGAACATGTCGCGCAGCTCCGCCGTGGCAAGCGTGTCGCGACCGACATCCATCGCGGAGATGCCCGGAACCGCCGATTGCAAGAGCGATACGTCAAGCCCGCCCTGTGGTGTCTGTTCGATCAGGAGTTCCGGGGTCGTTACCTGAACCCATTCGTCCTCGTCGCTGACCGGCGAGGAGCGCAGGCGCGGCAGCAGCGCGGCGACCCGTTCGACCGCCGATGGGTCCGCCCCGAGCCGCTCGACGAGGCGTTCCCATCGTCCTTGTGCAAAGTCTTCAAGATGTCGGACGGCAGCATCGGCCAGATCGCGTCCGACGCCCGCGTCGACAAGTTGCAGCGCGAGGCATTCCCCCAGCGACCGCGCCGCGATCCCAGCCGGTTCGCAGCACTGGAGCGCGGCGAGACCATCGGCAAGAACGCCTTCGGGCAGGCCGGTCCGCCCGGCGATCGCGTCGAGGGGTTCGTCGAGATAGCCGTCCTCGCGCAGCTCGCCAATCAGGAACTGGGCGGCCGCCTTCGTAACCGGCGCAACCTTCTGCATCGCGACCTGAGCGGCCAGCCGCTCCGACAGGCTTTCGCGGGCGGCGACGGTGGCGAGGGCAACGTCGTAGGCAGAGGCCTTGTCGCGTGCGGGGGCGACGATCAGAAAGGGGTTCTCGTCGGCCTCTTGCGCGATGGCTTCCGACAGCGCCTGGGTGGAAAGCTGGAGAATTCCGATCGACTGACGCATATGCGGCGACAACGCAAGGCGCTGCCGCTGCCGTGCCCCGATCTGCGTTTTCAGCGCCATTCCGCGCCCACCCGGTCAGGAGATGCGGAAGCTTTGGCCCAGATAGACCCGGCGAACGTTCTCATCGCGCACGACCTCGTCTGCGGTGCCGCTCATCAGCACCGTGCCATCATGCAGGATATAGGCCCGATCGACGATTTCCAGCGTCTCGCGGACGTTGTGATCCGTGATGAGGACCCCGATCCCGCGCGACTTGAGGTCATGGACAAGCCCGCGGATGTCACCAACCGAGATCGGGTCGACCCCAGCGAAAGGTTCGTCGAGGAGCAGGTATTTCGGGTTGGCGGCAAGGCAGCGCGCAATCTCGACCCGCCGCCGTTCCCCGCCGGACAGGGCCAGGGCGGGTGCGCGGCGGAGATGGGTGATCGAGAATTCCGACAACAGATCCTCAAGCTGCTCGCGCCGCTTGTGGATGTCCGACTCGGTGATTTCCAGCACGGCGAGGATGTTGTCCTCGACCGACAGGCCGCGAAAGATCGACACTTCCTGCGGCAGGTAGCCGATGCCCAGCCGGGCCCGGCGGTACATCGGCAGGCCGGTCACGTCGCGGCCGTCGATCAGGACCTGCCCGCTATCGGGCGCGATCAGTCCCGCGATGTTGTAAAAGCACGTCGTCTTCCCCGACCCGTTCGGCCCGAGAAGCGCCACGACCTCGCCCCGGGCCAGTTCCAGCGACACGTCGCGGATCACCGGCCGGCGGCGATAGCTCTTGCGCAGATGCATGACGCGCAGGCCGGCACTGCCTTCGGCAACGGTCAGTTCGGGGCTTGGGGCCATCAGTTGCCCCCCGGTTGCAGGACGGTCTTTACCCGGCCCTCCATCAGGCCGGTGCCGGTATCAAGATCGACGACCAGCCGTTCGCCTGCCAGCGTGTTGCCACCTTGTGTCAGAAGGACGCTGCCGGTCATGACGACCTCTCCCGTCGCGACTGAATAGACCGCCTCGGCGGCTTCCGCGGCTTCCGCTCCGTTGGCAAGTGTCACTCCACCGCGTGCGTGGAGCCGCTTGATGCTTGTTCGGTCCTCATTTCCATATTCGACCAGAACCTCGGCAGCGGAAAGCCGCATCGCGCCTTGACCGATCAGGACGTTGCCGACGAAGATCGCCGTGCCGTCGGTCTGGCTAACGGTCAACTGATCTGCCGTGACCTCGACCGGAAGGGAAGTATCCGCCCGGATACCGCCGAATGTCACCGGCGCGCCCTGTCCCAAGGCCGAAAGCGGCAGGAACGCGGCCAAGGCCACCAAGGCCGTCAGGGCGCGAAGATCGGTCGGCATGTGTGATCCTTCAGTTCACCGGCTCGTATATCAGTTTCACGCCCTTGTTGAAAACCAGAACATAGCCATCAACTTCGGCATCACTATGGCTGATTTCCATACCCCCTGCGTCGATCGTGCCGTAGGGCGCCTCGGCACGGATCGCGCCGTCGGAGACAAGTTCAGTCCGGTCCAATGCGCTGTCAAGCCCGGTAGTCGTCACGCGGTAGCCCGAGGAGGTCACGATCTCGACACCGCCGGTCAAGACCATCCGGCCCCCCGTGCGGTCCAGGACGCCCTGCGCCGCGGAAAGGTCGATCCGCAAACCTCCAGGTACGTCGTAAGCGGCGACTAGGTCTTCGGCACTCGCCACGCCTTCATCTGTCCCGGGGCGCGCGGTCGTAGCCCTGACGCTGATCGCGGCGCCGTCTTCGGTCAGGCCGGAGAATTCCGGCGCGGTAAGACGCTGATCGCGGGCGAGGTCCTCGACGTCGACTTCGGCGAAAGGCAGCGTTCCCTCGGTCGCGATCTGGCGCGAGAACAAGAAAAGTGTGGACAGGATCGCCAGCGCCGTCAGCGGCAGTATGATCTTCAGCCAGAAGATGATGCGGGAATGGACGTTGTCCGGCGCGGCCATCGTTTCAGACCACGCCCGCACGCAGGCAGTCGTGAATGTGGATCAGGCCGGTCGCCGCACCACCATCGGCAGGGTCCGCAACGAATAGGCATGTAATTTTCCTGTCCCGCATCATCGCAACCGCCTTTTCTGCGATTGCGCCCGGCTCGACGGTCAGCGGGCTTCGCGTCATCACCTCACCGGCCGTCCGGTCAAGAAGGCCGGTCATATGGCGGCGCAGGTCGCCGTCGGTGACGATACCGGCAAGCCGTCCGTCGGCATCGGTGACACCGACGACTCCGAAGCCCTTCTGGCTCATGATAAGAAGCGCTTCGCTCATCGGCGTGTTGCCGGAAGTAAGGGGCAGGGCATCGCCGGAATGCATCAGGTCTGCCACCTTCAGCAGCCGTGCGCCAAGCTTGCCGCCGGGGTGGAAGGTGCGGAAATGGTCCGGCGTGAAGTGCCGATGTTCCATCAAGGCGACGGCCAGCGCATCGCCAAGGGCAAGCGTCATCGTGGTGGACGTTGTGGGGACGACGCCGGTGCCGCAGGCCTCTTCGGCCGCTGGCAGTACGATGGCAACATCCGCCTGCCTCAGCAGTGTCGAGTCTTCGCGGCTGGCGACGCCGATCAGCGGAATGTCGAAGCGTCGGGTGTGGGCGATGATGTCGCTGAGTTCCGGGGTTTCGCCCGAGTTCGAAAGGACAAGGGCAACATCACCCTTCGTCACCATACCAAGGTCGCCGTGGCTTGCCTCGGCGGGGTGGACGAACTGCGCCGGTGTACCGGTAGAAGCAAGCGTGGCCGCGATCTTGCGCCCGACATGGCCGGACTTTCCCATGCCGGAGACAATCACCCGGCCCTTGGCCTTCAGGATCAGATCGACGGCTTCCGAGAAGCTGCCGCCGAGCGCCGCGGAAAGCGCATCAAGGCCCCGCGCCTCGATCTCGATCACGCGGCGGGCTGCGGCCAGAAAGGTTTCGGCGTCTGTCATCGGATCAATGCGTGAAAATGTCGGCGGAATCGTCCCAGCCCAGAAGATCGAGCGTGGCGCGGGTCGGCAGGAAGTCGAAACAGGCCTGGGCGAGTGCGCCGCGCCCCTCACGGGCAAGGCGCGCGTCCAGTTGCTCTTTCAGGCGGTGCAGGTAGAGCACGTCCGACGCGGCATAGTCCTGCTGCGCCTCGCTCAGCGTCTCGGCGCCCCAGTCGGAGGTTTGCTGCTGCTTCGAGATGTCGATGCCAAGCAGATCCTGAAGCAGGATCTTCAGCCCGTGACGGTCGGTGAAGGTCCGCACCATCTTCGACGCGATCTTGGTGCAGTAGACCGGGGCCGTGGTCACCCCGAACGCCTTCTTCAGTGCGGCGATATCGAAGCGCCCGAAATGGAACAGTTTGAGCACCGCCGGATCAGTCAGCAACCGTTCCAGATTGGGCGCATTGGTCTGCCCCTTCGCGATCTGCACCAGATGCGCGTCGCCGTCGCCGGAGGAAAGCTGGACGACGCAAAGCCGGTCGCGGCGCGGATCAAGGCCCATCGTCTCTGTATCAATCGCGACGATCGTCCCAAGATCGAGCCCGTCCGGAAGATCGCGCCGATGAAGATGAAATGCCATGGGCAGGCCCCCGTTATGCTCCGAACGGCAATAATGCCTGCCGCCCGCGGGCGCAACATGGCTGGTATCGTGCCGCTACGGAGCAGGCGTGTTTCTGCGGGCGAAAGCCCGTTCAGTGACCCTTGACCGGCACCCGTTGTTCCAGCTTGCGGAACGCGAAGGCGAGGATGCCGGCGATCACCATATAGACCACCGCGAGCAGCAGAAGCGGTTCATAGACGATGAACGTATCCTGCCTGACCCGCGACGCGACCGCATAGCTTTCGACAATGGCGATGGTGGCGACCAGCGGGGTCGCCTTTAGCTGAAGGATGGTTTCGCCGCCGAGCGTGGGCAACGCGCTCTGAATGGCCTGCGGTAGCCAGATGCGGCGGAACATCGTGAAGCGAGGCATTCCGAACGCTTCCGCAGCCTCAATCTGGCCGCGCGCCACGCCGGCGAAGGCGCCGCGCATGACCTCGCCCTCATAGCCCGCATAGGAGAGGGTGAGAGCAAGGACGGCGTAAGGCCAGGCCTGCCGGAGATAGGGCCAGAGTTCGCTTTCCCTGATCCACGGGAATTGCGGGAAGAGCGAGCCGAGCCCGTAATAGAGCAGCCAGATTTGCAGAAGCAGCGGCGTGCCGCGGATGACCGTGCAGAAGGTGCGGGCCGGCGCAGCGAGATACCAGGGGCCGATGGCCTGAGCGAGGCCGAGGGGGATCGCCAGCAGGAAGCCCAGAACCGTCGTCACGGCGAGTATCCAGATCGTGCGCCAGATCCCCTCGGCGGCCAGCGGCGCGTATTTCGGAATCCAGTCCCAGCGGAGCGTGAAGGCGCACCACAGGACCAGCGCGGCGAAGACCACCATCATGGCGATCCTGTGCGGCAAGAGAAGGGAGCGGAGCGTGATCATGCTTTCGCCCTCCTGTGGCTCGGCTGGCCCTTGCGCGCCCATTTCTCGATCCGGGCGAAAATCCGTCCCGACAAGAGCGTGACCATCAGGTAAAGCGCCCCGGCGGCGAGGAAGAAGGTGAAGTAGGCGCGGGTGGAGGCGGCCGCCTGCCGCGTCTCAAGCGTCAGTTCGTTGAAGCCGACGACGGCCAGAAGGGCGGTGTCCTTTGTCGCGATGAGCCAGAGATTGGCAAGGCCGGGAATCGCGAAGGACATCATCGCCGGGATCGTCACGCGGCGCAGCATCTTCAAGGGCGGCATGCCGAAGGCGCGCGCGGCCTCAAGCTGGCCGATCGGGATTGCCTTGATCGCGCCCCTCAGAATTTCGGTGGCGTAAGCGCCCTGAACGATGCCGAGCACCCAGATGCCTGCTGCGACGCCGCTGATCTCGACCCGGCCATAGCCCATCGCCTCGGACGCCTTGTTGATGAGGTCGGTGCCGACGTAATAGAGGATGAGGATCAGGACGAGTTCCGGCACCGCGCGGACGACGGTCGTGTAGACCGCCAGCAGGTCGCGCAGCACCGGGCCGCCGTAGAGCTTGCCATAGGCGCCACCAAGGCCGATCAGCAGGCCGAAGCCGAAGGCGCCGAGCGCGATCTCGAGCGAATGGACGAGACCGCGCAGAAGGTTGCCCCCCCAACCCGGGGGGGACAACGAGAGCAGTTCGATGACCTGTTCCACGAGGCCCGATCAGCCGCCGTAGATCGAGGACGAGAAGTAACCTTCGGTGATCTTGTCGTAGGTGCCGTCCTCGCGGACCTTCGCGATCCCGGCATTCAGCTTCTGGCGCAGGTCGTCGTCACCCTTGCGTACGCCCGCGCCCACGCCAAGCCCGAGGATCGAGGTGTCGTTGGCGACCGCCCCCTTGATCTCGCAGCAGCCGCCCGCGTCGGAATTGACGAAGTCGTCCATCGCGATTGAGTCGGCCTGAGTCGCATCAATCCGGCCGGCGGCAAGGTCCTGGTTGATCTCGTCCTGGGTCTGGTAAACTCGGATCTCCGCGGCATCCGTGAAATACTGTTGCGCATAGGTCTGATGGATCGTCGATGCCTGAACACCGAGGATCTTGCCCGCCAGCCCTTCCGGTGTCGGCGCGATATCAGTAGACTTGTCAGCCACGATGACGGTCGGCGTGTCATAGTACTTGTCCGAGAAGTCGATGGTCTGCATCCGCTCCTCGGTGATTGACATCGACGCCATGATCGCGTCGATCTGCTTGCCGGTCAGCGACGGGATGATGCCGTCCCAAGCGACCGGCGTGATCACGCAGTCAAGTTCCGCGGCGGTGCACACGGCGTTGATGATCTCGATCTCCCAGCCTACCCAGTTGCCCGACGCGTCGAGCGACGAGAACGGCGGGTAGGGTTCGGCGGCGATGCCGATCTTCACCTCTTCGGCGGCCGCGCCGGCGGCGAAGGTCAGCGCGGCAATGCCCGCCGCGAGGGCTACTTTGAGTTTCATGGTTGGTCACTCCCCGTGGTTTGGTTTTTCCGCCGTCAGGCGACGGATTTCAGAAACTGCTTGAGCCGGTCGGATTGCGGCGTGCCGAACACCTGTTCGGGCGGGCCCTCTTCCTCGATCCGCCCTTCGGACAGGTAGATCACATGGTTCGACACCTCACGCGCGAATTTCATCTCGTGCGTCACGAGAAGCATCGTCCGACCTTCGGCCGCGAGGTCCCGGATGACGCTCAGCACCTCGCCGACAAGTTCCGGGTCAAGCGCGCTGGTGGGTTCGTCGAACAGCATCACAGACGGGTCGATGGCCAGCGCGCGCGCGATCGCCGCGCGCTGCTGCTGCCCACCCGACAGAAAGGACGGATAGGTGTCCGCCTTGCCAGCCAACCCGACACGTTCCAGCAACGCCATCGCGCGGTCATGCGCCTCGTCCTTTGGCACGCCTAGGACGTGGATCGGCACCTCTGTCACGTTTTCCAGAAGCGTCCGGTGGGTCCAGAGGTTGAAGGCCTGAAAGACCATGCCGAGGCGCGAGCGGATACGCTCGATCTGCTTGCGGCTGGCGGGGGTGCCGTCCGCGCGGATGGCGATCTCTTCGCCACCGATGACGATCCGGCCGGATGTCGGGTTTTCAAGGAAGTTGATGCAGCGCAGGCAGGTCGACTTGCCGGAACCGGACCCGCCGATAAGGGTCACGACATCGCCCTTGCTTGCCGTCAGCGACACGCCTTTGAGCACTTCCAGATTGCCGAAGGATTTGTGCAAATCCACGACCCGGATCGCTTCATCCGCCGGTTCGGCGGCGGGTCGAACACTGTCCGCGGCGGTTTTGGCCGTCATGCGAATCCTCCGAGAATCGGGTTGTAGTAACGGCCAACTCCCGTAATTATGCAAGCGTATAGTTATTGGGATGCCCAGACGCGATGTCAGCGGAGCGCCGCAGTTTCAAAAGGGAAGGCGCCGACAGCCGTAAGGAGGCGCTGATTCGCGCTACGCTCGCGCTGATGGCGGATCGCGGCCCTTCGGCGGCGACGGTGCGTGCCATCGCGGAGAAGGCCGGCATCACCCAAGGTATGATCCGGCACTATTTTTCCAGCAAGGAAGACCTGATCAACGCCGCCTACCAAACGCACATGCATGGCCAGACCGATGCGGCCAAGCGGGCCGCGGGTGCTGGGGGAACGGCGCGAAACCGGCTGGCTCTGGTCGTGCGGGCGTCGGTCACGCCACCGGTTGCCGACCCGACGGCGCTTTCCCTATGGGCCGGGTTCATTCACATGGTCTGGCGCGATCCGTCGATGCGCGCGACGCATGAACAGACCTACCTACGCTATCGCGACTTGTTGCAGTCCCTCATTGCCGAGGCGTTGGCCGAGGCGGGCAGGATTGTCGATGCCGACGAGGCGCGGCGCTTCGCCATCGCCTGCAACGCGGTTGTAGATGGTCTCTGGCTTGAAGCCGGGGCGCTGCCCGATGCCTTCGAAGAAGACGAACTGGCCTATATTGCGCTGGACTCGGTCGCGGCGATTCTCGGTCTACCGCTGATTTTGGACGAACAATGCGAACCGGACAGGGAGAATACCTGAGATGAGTGGCAAGGACCCGTCGTGGCAATTTGGCCGGGCGATCACCCGGCGGCCGGGAAAGAGTATCACAGGCGGCCTTCGGGCGGTCGATACCGGGGCGCCCGACCTCTCCGTGATGCTTCGGCACCATGCCGATTACGTCGCCACCCTGAAGGAGGCGGGGGCGGAAGTGACCGAACTTCCCCCGCTTGAGAGCCATCCCGACGCGGTATTCGTCGAGGACACTGCGCTCTGCCTGCCCGAAGGCGCGATCCTGATGCGGCCCGGCGCGCCCTCGCGCCTTGGCGAGGTTGCGGAAATGGCACCGGTGATACGCAGCCTGTTCCCGGAAATTAGGCAGATCGAGGGTCCCGGCACGATCGAGGGCGGCGACATCCTGACGACCAGCCGCGAGGTTCTGGTCGGCCAGTCCGCACGCACCAACCCCGAGGGCATCGCCGAACTCGCCGCGATTCTCGACGGCTGGGGCCGGACCCTGCGCGAGGTGCGCGTGCCCGACGGGGTTCTGCATTTCAAAACGGATTGTTCGCTTCTCGACGGGGATACGATCCTCGCCACCGACCGGCTTGCGGCCTCAGGCTGCTTCGAGGGCTACCGTGTGATCCGCACAGCGCCGGGCGAGGAAGCGGCGGCGAATGCAATCCGCTTCAACGACCTGGTGCTGATGGCCGCAGGGTTTCCGGCGACCGCTCGCACGCTACGCGACGCTGGCTACGAGGTTCGGGAGATAGGCAACACCGAATGCGCCAAGCTGGACGGTGGAATGTCCTGCCTTTCCTTGCGGTTCCAGTAAGCGCGCGATCAGTCGCACGCGCCCGGGCCGCGCTGTCGGCGGCCGTAGTGTCGCAGAAATTACAATGAAAGTGGTGAGCCCGACAGGATTCGAACCTGTGACCCACTGATTAAAAGTTCGCCGCCAGTTTTACAGTGGCCATTATTTACTCCCAGTTGATGTAAGTTTCTGCGCCAATTGGAGATTTGCTCTCGTTATACCGAATGGATACGCTCAATGATCTCTCGTAAATATTCGCCGCAATATATCTCAAACCAGTTATTCGCATTGGGCAACTTTTTCCAAGCTTGCAAGTTGCGTGTACCGTGAACGCTAAGTCGGTCGGCCAATTTCCAAAACTGTCATGTAGTGCCACCGAAAAACCGTGTTCTTGAAGAAACGATTCCAGCTGTGTTGCAGAAGGAAGTGATTTTGCTATTCTCAGTACATGGCTTTTAAACTTCTGTTCACTGGAATAGGTGCCCAAGAGCGCGATATCCTTTGGTGATCCCTCTTCAGCGTGACTGTTCATAGGAAGAAATGCTGTGATGACGCCAGAAATTGCGGCAAAATATAGAATCCATTTTTTCATTTCGTTTCGCGTGAACTCTTTACACATTATTTGTCCTTCGAGGGGGGCGTAGACTGTTTGCAACCAGACGTTAAGCATTTTTACCCGGATTTCCCAAGTGAACTGCAGATTTCGCTCCGGTCATCGCCGTATTCCTGTTACCCTTCAGAGAGTTGGGCGGCATGCGGACGAGGTTTCATGGCTCACCCATCGGGTGCGGCGTCTCGGGACGATCTGAGGCTGGATTTCGACCGTCGTGTGCGTCGGGAGTTCCGGAGTTTGCAGCTCAGTTCGGACGGCGGCCTGTTGATCGTGCGGGAACTCGATGATGCGCTCGGTCTGTCCGATCTGGCGAGCAGAGCGCTGGTCGACACCCGGACCGAGGCGAACCGCGTTCACCGGATGACCGGGCTTTTCCGGCAGCCCGAATACGGGAATATCCGGGGATTGCACCTCCATCTCCTCCCCATTGTAGACAAGCTGCAAATGGCCAAAATTCTGCGCGATGTACAGCGGCAGTCGGTTTCCCGCGAGATAGATTTGCGACAATTGAACCTCACTTTTCGAGCTTGCTATGACCTTGTATGAACACCCAGACTAACTTCCCGGACTTGTCGGTAAGACCAGTGACCGTGAAGTAGGCCGTGAACGCTTCCTGTTTTAGTTTGTTGAAGAAGCCCCCGTAGATGGGTCCAAGTTCGCGGATACTCCAGCTCGCCTCAAATTCGATCCCGGTCTTATTGCCGAGAAGGAATCCCCAAAAGGCATCTTCGCCCTCACGCAACCGAAATTCGGTGAATCCGAGTTTGGCAAACCACGCAGAAATCATGTCTGTATTGCCGAGCCTGTCGAAAAGCCGAAACAGGCAGACCTCGGCTTCATACTGGGACCTGAACTCCGGCCATCTGAGCTCGGCTCGACCGAGATCCTGAGTGATCATCTCTGGATTGCTCACGCAGGATGCCAGTGACGGATACTTCCGGACAGGTCCTTCGAGGAGATTGCGCATCTTGTCGGGAATATCCGCTCGAGGGTCGCCGACCGCCTTTCCCTGCCACAAAAACGGCCTTTCCTCATTCGCCACAAGGTGCAGACCGCACTCCAGCGCGCCGTCACACTGCCTATCCGACGTGCTGTCGGAAGTTCCTGCTGTAACCGCTCCTGGACCGAGCGCGATCACGATCAGCGTCACTGCAGCCCACCAAATCTTGGGTAATGCTAGTATTGAAGGAAAAGAGCGTGAGCAGGAAACTAGCAATCTCATGACAAACCTTCTCGACTTCGTTCAATCCTTGCGAGAGCAAGATACTTCAGGTTCGCGTGTGTCAACCTGCACTGTTCCAATACTTGGCGTTACGCCTAGCTGGCCTTCTTGTGCAAAAGGGGCTGATGGTTGGGTTCCCTTTTTTCTCGGACGGACCTGTCCCACGGCCCCTGTGACAGCATTGCCGAGCGCAGTGTAGCCGTTGGGGGCAGCGATGCGGACTTGGAGTTGCGATGCGTCAAAAAACTACCGTTTGAACCGTGCTCGTGGGCTGGTGCCTTGTCCGCGCATCCGACATTCAGGTGCCGGCGGAACTGCACTTTGTAACGAACGGCTGTTTCTAGGGCGCCGCTGCGCATGCGGTGCGGGACACCGGATGGCAGTTATGGGCTAGCGCACCTGGCAGAAGCCGGAGGGGGCCTAAGCTACGCACAGCGTGTCCAGTGTCGTATCGACCCCGGCGCGCGGTGTTGCGAACGCGCAACGCGAATCTTTCGTACCACCGTGCTTCCGTATTGCTTCCGGAAATCGCAACGGCGGCAACGGATCAGGAGGTGCGCCGTGCAACCTATTGTAATTGTAACGAAAAGTGGTGAGCCCGACAGGATTCGAACCTGTGACCCACTGATTAAAAGTCAGTTGCTCTACCAACTGAGCTACGGGCCCATCACAGGGCGCCTCTTTATGAACGTCGCTCCGGGCGGTCAAGTGCAAAAGCAGGCGCCACTGGCAAAATCCCGGTGCCGGGCGTATATCGCGGTCCATGAAGGACGCGCGACCCTCTGCCGGCCTGCCGTTCATGAAGATGCACGGTGCGGGCAATGACTTCGTAATCATCGATTCACGGGGGCGGAACCCCGTGACCAACGCCGCGCTCGCCGCCGCGCTCGGCGACCGGCACCGGGGCGTCGGGTTCGACCAGCTCGCCGAGATTCGCGATGCCGACGATGCGGACTACGCGCTCGACTTCTGGAATTCCGATGGCAGCCGGGCCGGTGCCTGCGGCAACGCCTCGCGTTGCGTCGCCGATCACGTGATGGCGAGTCTTGGACGGGACCGCGTCACCTTCACCACCGAGCGCGGCACGCTCGCCGCCCTCCGTCGCCCCGACGGTCTCATCAGCGTCAACATGGGCGCGCCGCTTCTCGACTGGGCGGAGGTCCCGCTCGCCCGCGAAGCCGACCTGCTGCACCTGCCGATTGCGGGCGATCCTGCCGCCGTCGGCATGGGCAACCCGCATTGCGTCTTCTTTGTCGCCGATGCCGAGGCGGTGGACCTTCCCGCCGAAGGCGCCGCGATGGAGCATCACCCGCTTTTCCCGAAGGCGACCAATGTCGAATATGCGAGCCTCACCGGCCCCGACCGCCTGCGCATGCGGGTCTGGGAACGCGGCGCCGGTATCACGCTCGCCTGCGGTTCGGGCGCCTGCGCGACGGCTGTCGCCGCGCACCGGCGCGGGCTGACGGGCCGCAATGTGACGCTTGATCTCGACGGCGGCACGCTGGAAATCGACTGGCGCGAGGACGGGGTCTGGATGGCCGGGCCTACCGCCCATGTCTTCGACGGCGTCCTCACACCCGCCTTCCTCGCCCAATACGCATGAGCGCCCCGATCTTCTCCACCCTTGGCTGCCGCCTCAACGCCTACGAGACGGAGGCGATGAAGGAGCTGGCCGAGAGGGCCGGGATCGAGGGTGCCGTCGTCGTCAATACCTGCGCCGTCACGGCGGAAGCCGTGCGCAAGGCCAAGCAGGAAATCCGGCGCCTGCGCCGGGAAAATCCCCAAGCCGCCCTGATCGTCACCGGCTGTGCCGCGCAGACCGAGCCTGCGACCTTCGCCTCCATGCCCGAGGTCACCCGCGTCATCGGCAACACCGAGAAGATGCAGGCCGGGACCTGGGCGGCACTCAAGGCCCCCGATCTGATCGGCGAGACCGAGCGCGTCATGGTCGACGATATCATGAGCGTGACTGAGACCGCCGGCCACCTGATCGACGGTTTCGGCCGGCACCGGGCCTATGTGCAGGTCCAGAATGGCTGCGATCACCGCTGCACCTTCTGCATCATCCCCTACGGGCGCGGCAATTCGCGCTCGGTTCCGGCGGGCGTCGTCGTCGACCAGATCAAGCGACTGGTGGACAAGGGCTTCCTCGAAGTCGTCCTGACTGGCGTCGATCTGACCTCTTGGGGCGCCGACCTGCCCGGCCAGCCCCGCCTCGGCGATCTCGTCATGCGGATCCTCAGGCTAGTGCCCGGCCTTGCCCGGCTCCGCATCTCGTCCATCGACTCGATTGAGGCGGATGAGAACCTCATGCAGGCCATCGCGACCGAACCGCGCCTGATGCCGCATCTCCATCTCAGCCTCCAGCATGGCGACGACCTGATCCTCAAGCGGATGAAGCGTCGGCACCTGCGCGACGACGCCATCCGCTTCTGCGAGGAGGCGCGGCGCCTCCGCCCCGACATGGTCTTCGGCGCCGACATCATCGCCGGCTTCCCGACCGAGACGGAGGCGATGTTTGATAACTCCGTGAAGCTTGTCGAGGATTGCGGCCTGACTTTCCTCCATGTCTTCCCCTATTCGCGGCGCGAGGGCACGCCCGCCGCGCGGATGCCGCAGGTCAGGGGACCCGCGATCAAGGATCGCGCGGCCCGCCTCCGCGCCGCCGGAGACACGGCCCTTGCCCGCCATCTCGACGCCCAGGCTGGCCGCAGCCACCGCATCCTCACGGAAGGCCCCCGCCTCGGCCGAACCGAACAATTCACAGAAGTGACCTTTGCAGGTGATCAGCCCGAAGGCACGCTCCTTACCGCCACGATCACCGGCCATGACGGCACCAGACTGGTCGCCTGATCTTCTTCTGTTCCCAAATACTCTCGGGGGGTCCGGGGGGCAGAAGGCCCCCCGGCTCCGGCTCACGCAGCCAACGCCGCGCGGGTCCGTCCGATCATTAGCGCAGCCTCCGCCGCTTCGCGCCCTTTCTGGACGAAATGAGAGCGGTAGATCGCGTTGTGATGTGCCGTTTCCTGATACTGATGCGGGGTCAGCGAGACCGACAGGACCGGCACCCCGGTATCCATCCCTGCCCGCATCAGCCCGTCCACGACCGCCTGAGCGACGAAATCGTGCCGGTAGATGCCACCATCGACGACGAAGGCGGCGCAGGCCACCGCTGCGTATCTGCCCGAAGCCGCAAGGTCGCGCGCGAGAAGCGGCATTTCGAAAGCGCCGGGAACATCGAAGACGTCGACCTGTTCCGGCGGAATCCGCTCCAGGAATCCGACCAGCGCCTGTTCGACGATATCGGCATGCCAGTTTGCCTTGATGAAGGCATAGCGGGTGGGTGTCATGCGTGATCTCCTTTCCATCAGTGACACGTCACCCAAGGCGATCACGGACACCGGCCTGCCCGCCAGGCGTGCCGATGCACGTTCTCTTTCATCCGGACTGTAACCGTCGGCCCCGGCCTCGCACCGGGTCTGCTGACCCCCCGGACCGGCCGGAGGCGCTCGCGGGCTCGGGGCCTGAACCCCATACCGCCGGTGGGGAATTGCACCCCGCCCTGAGAACCCGGCGAGAATGCCAGCACCGCTTGCGCCCGGCAAGCACCCCGAAGGAAAATGTTCCGGGAACAATCGCGGGGCTGACAGGCGCGGCCGCCTGCGCCAGAACGGGACCGAAAGGAGACGGCCATGCATCCCAATCCCGCCTTCCGGCAGATCCCGCAGCAGACGATTCTCGATTTCGTCCGTGCCCGGGGTTTTGGAACGCTGACGGTCAATGGGCCCGATGGGCCGCTTGCCGCGCATGTCCCGTTCGTCCTGTCTGATGACGGGCAGATGGCGGAACTCCATCTGGTCCGCTCGAACCCGATTGCGCGCGCGCTGGGCGACGGGCAGGCAGCCCTTCTCGCGGTCACCGGGCCCGACGGCTACATCTCGCCCGATTGGTACTGTGTCGCCGACCAGGTGCCGACGTGGAACTACCTTGCCGCCCACCTTCGCGGAACGCTCCGCGCCCTGCCGGCCAACGAGATGCGCGGACAGCTTGACCGTTTGTCGGCGGAGTTCGAGAACCGGCTGCGGCCCAAGGCGCCGTGGACGACCGACAAGATGCCCGCCGATCTCCTGACTCGGCTGATGCGGTCGATCCTGCCATGCCGGTTCGATATCGCGCAGTTGGATGGCACATGGAAGCTGGGCCAGAACAAACCCGAACCTGCCCGCCACTCGGCGGCGGATGGCCTTTCGGAAGCCGGGATCGGCAGTGAAACCGCAACTCTCGCCGCGCTGATGCGCGTCTCGGGCTAGAGTGCATCCGCAGAAGGGCCGGCCCCGCCGGCGCGTGCGAGAATCGCGTCGGCGTCGACAATGCCGTCCAGATTCAGCCTCAAGGTCGCCGCCAGGCGGACCGGCCGGGCAAGTGCCGCACCGTCCAGCGCGAAGCGGCCCGACCCGGCGAGTTCCGCGATCCGTCCGCGCCCGACGCCGAGGCCGGCTGCGAGAATCCGATCGAGGCGTGGCGCGGTCCCTTCGGAAGGGCTGATCCGGATCGACAGCACGGGCACCGGTGAGCGGGATTTGCCGAGCGTTCGCCGCAGGAGGTTGACCGCGCCGCCATCGTCGATATGCCGTGTGAACCGTGCAAGGCTGGCGCGGTCGCGTGCGATCCGCAAAAGCGGTTCCGGGTCGTTGCCGCTCAGCGCGTCTAGAAGGTCGCGCGGGATCGCGGCCCTCGTGCACCGTTCCACGACAGGCCTGTTCCACACCGTGCCGCAGGTCGAGCACCGGTAGATCAGCCAGCCGTCCAGCCGTTTGCCGTTCGCGTTGAGACGGGCCTTTCCGGAAAAGGTGAAGGCCCGCGCATCGCCGCATGACCGGCAGTGAAGCCAAGGCTGCGGTGTGCCGCCCGCGGTCACGGTCCACTCGACCGCAAGATGAACTGTCATTGGTCGCCCGATCCTTATCGAAGATCGGCGGCCGGCTGCACGAAACCCCCAAGTGGGGCGGACGGTTTGGCTATGGAGTTGACGGGAAGAGAGATGACTGCATCCCCGGACGCTGTCGCGCCGGTGCGCTCAGAACCAGACCGGTCTCAAGCAGCCACCCGCCGCATATCAGCGTAACCCCGCTGCGCGTGCGGCGGGGATGGGTGTGTCAGTCTGAGACCGGATTCACGACGGCAAGACGAAGCCTCGGGCGCTGATGCTCTGCGCGGTCGAGAATAGGGTGCGGGCGGGTCGACGCAACCCCCTTTGCTCACCCATTCTTTAATGGACAGTATCCAGACCCGGGCCTAGCATTCCGGGGAAGGTTCAAGGAGGGTTCCATGCCACTTCCGCTCGTTCCCATCGCAGGTGTCGCCATCCGCGTCGGTGTCGTCGCGCTGGTCGCCTATGGCGCACGGCGTGCATTGCGCAAGGGCCGAACCGACCAGCGTGCCGAGGATGCAATGGACGACATGGACGAGGGGATTGCCATGCACCGCCCCGCCGACCGCGGCCAGACCAACGCCGCGGCGCGGTTCCGGCGGGTGCTTCGCTGGGGCGATGGCGGGATCGAGATCGACGCGGCGGCACTTGGCCGCCTGCGCATCCGCCGCATCTGAGGCAGGGCATGCGTCTGTTCCATTCGCCGACGACTCCTTTCGGCCGCAAGGTGGTTCTGCTGCTGCTGGAGACTGGCCAGCAAGATGATGTGGAGATCGTTACGGCCGGCGGCTCACCCTTGGATTCGGGCAACATGCCACTTGCCCAAAATCCGCTTGGGAAGATCCCTGCACTTGAGCTTGACGACGGTACCGCGCTTTACGACAGCCGCGTGATTTGCCGTTACCTCGATGACCGCGCGGGTGGCCGGCTTTACCCCGAAAAGCCGCGCCTGTGGCGGACGCTGACGCTTGAGGCGACTGCTGACGGGATGCTCGATGCCGCCGTCCTGATGCTCTACGAATCGCGGATTCGGCCGGAAGAGAAGCGGTTCGAATCGTGGGTAGAGGGGCAGTGGGCCAAGATCGCGCGCGCGCTCGACATGCTTGAGACGCAATGGCACGACCATCTGAACGGCCCGTTGGACATGGGGCAGCTCGCGGTGGCGTCGGCGTTGTCCTATCTCGATTTCCGCCACGGACAGAGGGCGTGGCGCATTGGGCGGCCCGCGCTCGCGGAATGGCATGCGACCTTTTCCCTCCGCGACAGCATGAAGGTGACCGAGCCGGTCGGCTGAACCCTCCGCTTTCCGCCTTTCCCCGCGATCCGGGCATCGCGTCGGTTTGTCTGGCGGCGCTTGCGATCAGTGCCGGCGCAGAGCGTTCTTTGCCGGATTCGCAGTGAGGCTTGCATTCGGCGTTCCGGGGTGATGTCGTCTCCTCGATGACGCCGACGTGCCACATCCGCCGGAATGCGCCCGATTGTCCGCTGGACGGGCCGGATTTTGGCCGCTAATAACCGCGCGAGAAGGCTGCGGGCGACCGTGGCCCGTTCGACGCACGGCCGGGCTTCCGGTCCAGGAAGGGAGTGATATTCGTGTCCCACGCAGAAGACCACGCTGGCACAAGGCGGGATTTCCTCTACTACGCCACGGCTGGCGCCGGGGCAGTCGCGGGCGGCGCCGCCGTCTGGACCCTTGTCGATCAGATGAACCCTTCGGCCGATGTTCAGGCGCTGTCGTCGATCTTCGTCGACATTTCGGGTGTCGAGACCGGCACCCAGCTCACAGTCAAATGGCGCGGCAAGCCGGTTTTCATCCGCCGCCGCACCCAGGAAGAGATCGACAATGCCCGTGCCGTCAGCATGAGCGACCTCGTCGACACTGACGCCCGCAACGCGAACGGCCAGCCGGGCGCCGAGGCGACCGACGAAAACCGCGCGATGGACGAAGCCGGCGAATGGCTGGTGATGATGGGCGTTTGCACTCATCTCGGCTGCGTGCCGCTCGGTGACGGTGCCGGCGATTTCGGCGGCTGGTTCTGCCCCTGCCACGGCTCGCATTACGACACGTCGGGCCGTATCCGCCGTGGCCCTGCGCCCGAGAACCTGCCGGTTCCGGTCGCGGCCTTCACCGACGACACCACGATCCAACTCGGCTGAGGGGACTGACCGATGGCTGGTATTCCGCACGACCATTACGAACCGAAGACGGGTTTCGAGCAGTGGCTTCACCGCCGCCTGCCGATCGTGAGCCTCGCGTATGACACGCTGATGATCCCGACGCCCAAGAACCTGAACTGGTGGTGGATCTGGGGCATCGTTCTTGCCTTCTGCCTCGTTCTCCAGATCGCGACGGGCATCGTGCTGGCGATGCACTACACGCCGCATGTCGACAAGGCCTTCGCCTCGGTCGAGCATATCATGCGCGATGTTAACGGCGGCTACATGCTGCGCTACCTGCATGCGAACGGCGCGTCGCTGTTCTTCCTTGCCGTCTATATCCATATCTTCCGCGGCCTCTTCTACGGCTCGTACAAGTCCCCGCGCGAAATCACCTGGATCGTCGGCATCCTGATCTTCCTTGCGATGATGGGCACCGCCTTCATGGGCTACGTTCTTCCCTGGGGCCAGATGTCGTTCTGGGGCGCCACGGTCATTACCGGCCTCTTCGGCGCGATCCCGGGCATTGGCGAGCCGATCCAGACCTGGCTTCTGGGCGGACCGGCGGTGGACAATGCCACGCTGAACCGCTTCTTCTCGCTCCACTACCTGCTGCCCTTCGTGATCGCGGCGCTGGTCGCGGTTCACATCTGGGCCTTCCACACCACGGGCAACAACAACCCGACCGGCGTGGAAGTTCGGCGCGGATCGAAGGCCGAGGCCGAGAAGGACACGCTGCCCTTCTGGCCCTACTTCGTGATGAAGGACCTTTTCGCGC
The DNA here is from genome assembly GCA_030429495.1 of Alphaproteobacteria bacterium. Classification (GTDB taxonomy): domain Bacteria; phylum Pseudomonadota; class Alphaproteobacteria; order Rhodobacterales; family Rhodobacteraceae; genus Albidovulum. Next base: position 371,340 of record JAUIFH010000001.1, read on the forward strand.
TGTCGCTGATCCTCGTGATCTTCTTCGCGATCGTCGGCTTCATGCCGAACTACCTTGGCCACCCCGACAACTACATCGAAGCGAACCCGCTGGCGACGCCTGCACATATCGTGCCGGAATGGTACTTCCTGCCGTTCTACGCGATCCTGCGCGCCTTCACCGGTGACGTCTGGCTGGTGCAGCTGGTGCAGTTCATCACCTTCGGCATCGTCGACGCGAAGTTCTTCGGCGTGATTGCCATGTTCGGTTCGATCGCGGTCATGGCGATCGTGCCGTGGCTCGACACTTCGAACGTGCGTTCGGGTCAGTACCGGCCGATGTTTCGCTGGTGGTTCTACCTCCTCATCATCGACTTCGTCGTGCTGATGTGGGTGGGCGCGCAGCCGGCCGAGGGGATCTACACCTGGATCTCGCTCATCGCAGCGGCCTACTGGTTTGCCTATTTCCTCGTGATCCTGCCGCTTCTCGGCGTGATCGAGAAGCCGACGACCCCGCCGGCGACGATCGAGGACGACTTCAATGCGCACTACGGCGCCAAAGCCCACGCGGCCGAGTGACGGAAAGGACCGATTGAGATGCTGAGAAAAATCGCAATCACTGCCGCTTCCGTTCTGGCCCTGTCCGGTGTGGCATTCGCCGCCGGGGGCGGGGAGCAGCATATCGAGGACGTCGCCTTCTCGTTCGAAGGCCCGTTCGGGAAATATGACGAGCACCAGCTGCAGCGTGGCCTTCAGGTCTATACCGAGGTCTGCTCGGCCTGCCACGGCATGAAATTCGTGCCGATCCGGTCGCTGTCCGACGAAGGCGGTCCGCACCTGCCGGAAGACCAGGTGCGCGCCTATGCCAAGCAGTTCACCGCCATCGACAAGGAGACGGGCGAAGAGCGCGAGGCGACGCCGAACGACTTCTTCCCGAAATCCTCGCTTTCGAACGCACCCGACCTCAGCCTCATGGCGAAAGGGCGGGCCGGTTTCCACGGGCCGTATGGCACCGGGATCAACCAGTTCCTGCGCGGCATCGGCGGGCCGGAATACATCGTCTCGATCCTGACCGGCTATACCGGGCATGAAGTCGAACAGGCGGGCACAACGTTCTACGAGAACACGGCTTTCCCCGGCGGCCTTATCGCCATGAACCCGCCGCTGTCGGACGATCAGGTCGAATATGCCGACGGGCATGAGGCGACGGTCCATCACATGGCCGAAGACGTCGCGGCCTTCCTGATGTGGGCGGCGGAACCGAAGATGATGGCGCGCAAGCAGGTTGGCTTTGTCGCGGCCCTGTTCCTCGGTCTGCTGACGGTGCTTCTGTACCTGACCAACAAGCGGATCTGGGCGCCCTACAAGGGCAAGAAGCAGGCCTAAAACCCTGGCGAGTTTTGGCTACGGAAAGGCCCCGCGAAGGCGGGGCCTTTTTGCATGGGTCTGGCAGGATCAGCCGAGTTCGATCCGCTCGCAGGCAATAACAAGCGTTTCGATTGCCACTTCGTTGCCCGTCGCGGCCAGCATCGGTCCCGCGTAGCGCGCCGGCCACGCCTCGAACAGGTTCCAGCGCGCGACTTCCTCACGCGCCTCGTCAAGCAGCACGATCGACATGCTGCGCCGTTCGATCTGTCCGTCCACCACCTGCTTGTGCCACAGCCAGATGTCGTTCGACGACGTCACGCCGCGTTTCAGCGTGACATCGCCCACCTTGTGCAGCCCCGGCAACTTGCGCACCGTCAGGTCGCGCGCGCTTCCGGTGCGATATTCGATGATCTCGGTCTGCGAATCGAGACCCGATACCTCGGAAAAGGCACCGTTCCCGACGCCGTCGATCTCGACGATAAAGTTGTAGTTGCCAACGGGATCGTCTGCGCGGCGCGGCATGTCCGGTCCTCCCTGTCTAGGCAGACAGTCTACCCGTTTTTGCGAAGGTTCGCGAGCGCGCTGCCGAATCCCGTGCCGCGACGGGCGGTATTTGCTAGACTGCCCGTCATGGCGCGCGCCCCGAAATCGCCGATCCGGACCACCGATCCCGCGGTCATCCTCGACGTGGAACTGCGTGACCGCGTGCTCTACCTCCGGCTCATCAACCGCTCCGACCGGCCTGTGCTCGATGTGCAGGTCTCGTTCGGGCGGAAACTCTTTGGCCTTGACGGTGCGGTCGATATCTCGGCACTGCCGCTCTGGAGCAGGCTTGCCTTCATGGCTCCGGGCAAGGTGATCGAGGTGCCGCTCGACCGGGCGGAGGTTTTCTTCGCCAAGGATCGGGGCACGCCGCTCAAGGTTTCGATCCGCTACAATGATGCCGATGGTGCGGCCCTTGCCGCCACGATCACGCATGACCTTGGCGCCTATCGCGACCTGCCCGGGATCAGCGTCCGCTAGGCGGCGTCACGTCGAGATAGGCGGCCAGTGCGGGCGGCGGGTTGTCGAGCAGCGCGCCGGTCGGCTGCGGCGGATGCGCAATCCCGTCCGCCACGACGATGGTGTCGGGCGCAAAGCGCAGCGCGTCGCCGGGATCGTGGCTGACCATCAGGACCGTCGCGCGCGTCTCTTCCGCAATCTCGGCGACAAGGTCGAGCATCTCGGCCTTGAGCGCGGGTCCGAGCGCCGCGAAGGGTTCATCCAGCAGCATCAGCGGACGCGAACGCAACAACACGCGGGCAAGCGCGACGCGGCTTTGCTGCCCGCCCGACAATGCTGCGGGTTTACGATTCTCCATCCCCGCAAGGCCGGTGCGCGTCAGCGCCCGGCTTACCGCCTCGTGTTCGCCTGCCGCAAGTCGCAGGTCAGGTCGCAGGCCCAGCCCGACATTCTCCGCCGCAGTGAGGTGCGGAAACAGGTTCTGGTCCTGAAAAAGGATCGACAGTGGCCGTGTGCCGGGAGCGGCGCCGGTGATGTCCTGCCCCTGCCATAGCACGCGGCCCGAGGCCGGCGGGAAAAAGCCCGCGATGACGGAAAGCAACGTCGATTTGCCCGCGCCGGACGGTCCGATCAGGGCGACATGGCTGCCCTGTGCAACGGACAGGTCGGCGCTGAGACGGAAGTCGTCCTGCCGGACGGTGATGGTGTCAAGCGTCAGCATCAGCGCGCCCTCCCCTGTCAAAGATCCAGAACAGCCCGAGGCTGAGGGCGAGAAGAAGCACCGCAGCCCCGGCCGCATCGGCCATCCGGTAGGCGCCCATCAGGCGGTAAAGCTGAAGTGGAAGGGTCGCCCGCTCTCCATCCGCAAACAGCGCGATGACACCGAGATCGCCCATCGACAGCGCGGCGGTCAGGCCTGCCGCGAAACCAAGCGGACGGCGCAGGCGGGGCAGGGTCAGCAAGCGCAGCCGGGCGACGCCGGCAAGGCCAAGGCTGTCGGCCAGCCTTCCGTAGCCCTCATGCGCGTCGCGCGCCGCAGGGATGAGCGCGCGCAGGATGAAGGGAAGCGCCATTGTGGCATTGACGAGTGCTGTCACCGGAAGGGCGAGGTCGCCGGGGCTCGCAATGGGGCGGAGCAGGAGGAACAGGCCGGTGCCAAGGATGAGGGAAGAGGTCGCGAGCGGCAGCATGCCAAGCGATTCCAGCAGGTCGGCGCGACGACGCTGCGCCACGGCCAGCGCAAGCGGTAGCGCCAGCGCGAGAGCGAATGCCGTCGAGCCGAGGGCCACGCCGAGCGAGCGCAGTGCCGCGTGCCAGACCGGCGCGGGCAAGCCGGCGAGTTGAGGCAGGCCGGCAAGAGCGATCGCGGCGAGCGGGGCGAGCAGGAAAGCCGCTCCGAGGGTCAGCACGGCGGCATCCTGCAAGATCAGGGTTGCAGCGCCCGCATCCCATCGTGCGACAGGCCGGTCGAGGCCCGCGCCGAAACCGGAAGGCAGGCTGAACCGCATGGCCGTACCGGCGGCGATGGCGCAGAGCAGCAACTGCATGGCGGCAAGGGTGGCGGCGCGGCCGAGGTCGAAGTCGAACCGGAACGCCTGATAGATCGCCAGTTCGATCGTGGTGGCTTTCGGCCCGCCGCCGAGCGTCAGTGCCACGGCAAAGCTCGTCAGGCAGATGAGGAAGATCGTCACGAAAATCCCCGGCAGCAGCGCCCGCAGCATGGGCCGTTCGAGGTGGCGGGCGATGTCGCCCGGCCTGAAGCCGAGTGCGGCGGAGAGCCGGAAACGCTCTGCGGGAATGGCGAGCCAGCCTTGGAGGAGAAGCCGCACCGCGAGCGGAAGATTGAAGAAGACATGGGCCAGCACCACGCCATGGAAGCCGTAGATCGAGATGCGCCCGAAACCCAGCGCGGCGAGGCCGTCATTGACCAGACCTGAACGGCCGAAGATCGTGAGAATGCCCATCACGGCGACGATCACCGGCAGGATGAACGGTGCGCCGAGAAGCGTGATGAGTATGCCGCGCCCGGGGAACCGCCGCCGCGCCAGGGCGCGGGCGACGGGGATCGCGAGTAGCACGCTCAGCGCCGCAGAGACGAAGGCCTGCGTCAGCGTGAAACGTAGCGCCGCCCAGTCGGCGGCGCCAAGCGCGCTCGCGCCGCCCGCCCGCAGCAGGACGGCGCCGAGCGTGCCGAGCGTCAGCGCTAGGACCAGCGCCGCCGCAGCCCCCGCGCCTACGCGGAGCGGCAGGCTCAACGGCTGAGCGCGGTCTGCCATTCGGACAGCGCCGTGTCACGCAGCGCGGCCGCGTCGGCTGCCGGAACGAGCAGCGCCTTTTCGGGGATGACGAGGGTCTCGAACCCAGTCGGAAGACCGGCCTCGGGCGTCACGGCGGGATACATCCAGTTGGTTTCAGGAATGACCGATTGGAACGCATCGGTGACCATGAAGGCGAGGAACCGGTCCGCCAGTTCGCCCTGATCGGAGCCGGCAAGCTTGCCCGCGACCTCGACTTGAAGGTAGTTGCCCTCGCTGAAAGCGGCGGCCGCCTTGGTGTCGTCGCCCTCGGCGATCAGGTGATAGGCAGGAGAAGTCGTGTAGGACAGGACCAAGTCGGCCTCACCTTCGAGGAACATGCCATAGGCCTCCGACCAGCCCGGCGTGACGGTCACGATGTTGTCGGCCAGCGCCGACCAGATTTCGCCCGCGCGGTCGCCATAGGCGGCCTTGACCCAGAGCAGCAGGCCGAGGCCGGGGGTCGAGGAGCGCGGGTCCTGAATGACGATCGTCAGGTCGGACGCGGCCAGCGCTTCGAAATCCGTGGGGGCGTCCGCGACCTTGGTGCGGTCGTAGACAAAGGCGAAGTAGCCCCAGTCATAGGGCAGGAAATGCGGGTCGACCCAGTCGACAGGCAAGTCGAACTCGGTAGCCGCCTGGCCATGCTCGGCGAAAAGCCCGGACGCGGCGGCAGTGGCGGTCAGGTTGGTGTCGAGACCGAGTACGACGTCGGCCTCCGTGCTTTCGCCCTCCAGAAGGACCCGGCTGAGAAGGGCCGCGCCGTCGCCTGCCGCAACGAATCGCAGGTCACAGCCGCATTCGGCCTCGAACGCGGTCTCGACCTGCGGGCCGGGGCCCCACTCGGAAACGAAGCTGTCGTAGGTGTAGACGGTCAGGACGGGTTTTTCCTGCGCGGCCGCTGTCGTGGCCGCAAGGAAACCCGCCATCATCAGGGATTTTTTCATCTCTCATCCTCCAATGGTCAGGCGGGCGGAGATGGGGGCGTCGGACCCTACCTTCCCTCCGCCGGTCTTAACCGGTTCAGGTTCAACGGGTTCGCGTTGCCGCATCTCAGCCCTGATGTCAGGGCACCCCGAGGTGGGGCGCACCATAGACAACCGCGCGCCTTGCGCAAGCGGTATCGGCGAAGGGGCGCTGCCCCTCGCCCCGGCGGGACCGGGGCTCACCCCGAGGTATTTCGGACAAGATGAAAGGCCAGGAAGCGGGAAGGCTTGAGCGGCGGCGCGGGCTTCGCTATGCCGCTTGGCAAAGGAGCATGCGCATGAGCCTCAATACCTTCGGCCATCTCTTCCGCGTCACGACCTGGGGCGAAAGCCACGGGCCGGCGCTTGGCGCGACCGTGGACGGCTGCCCGCCGGGCGTGGCCGTGTCGGAGGCGATGCTTCAGCATTGGCTCGACCGGCGGAAACCGGGGCAGAGCAAATACACGACGCAGCGAAAGGAACCGGACGCGGTCCGTATCCTCTCCGGCGTCTACGAGGGTGTGACGACGGGGACGCCGATCCAGCTGATGATCGAGAACACCGATCAGCGGTCGAAAGACTACGGCGACATTGCCGAGAAGTTCCGGCCCGGCCATGCCGACATCACCTATTGGCAGAAATACGGCATCCGCGACCCGCGCGGGGGCGGGCGATCTTCGGCCCGCGAGACGGCGGCGCGGGTGGCCGCCGGCGGTATCGCCCGGGAGGCACTGAAGGCGCTGACGCCGGGTGTGAAGATCACCGGCTACATGGTGCAGATGGGGCAGCTGCGGGCCGACCGCGACCGCTTCGACATGGCGGAGGTGGAGCGCAATCCGTTCTGGTCGCCCGATGCCAGTGCGGCTGCGATCTGGGCGGAGCATCTGGACGAATTGCGCAAGAGCGGCAACTCGGTCGGGGCGGTGGTGGAGGTTGTGGCCTCTGGTGTGCCGGCGGGTCTTGGCGCACCGATCTACGGCAAGCTCGACACCGACCTTGCCGCGGCGATGATGTCGATCAACGCCGTGAAGGGCGTCGAGATTGGCGCTGGCATGGCGGCTGCGGAGCTGACCGGGGTCGAGAATGCGGACGAGATGTTTCCGGGGCGTGGTGGCCCGGTCTATTCGTCAAACCATGCCGGCGGCATCCTTGGCGGCATTTCCACCGGGCAGGATGTCGTCGTGCGCTTTGCGGTCAAGCCGACCTCGTCGATCCTGACGCCGCGCAAGACGATCACGCGAGGCGGCGAGGCGGCGGAGATCATCACCAAGGGGCGGCACGATCCTTGCGTTGGCATCCGCGCGGTGCCGGTGGGCGAGGCGATGATGGCTTGCGTGATCCTCGACCACCTGTTGCTGGATCGCGGTCAGACCGGCGGCGTGCGGGGGCCGATCGGGGCGCGGTAAGCCGCGGGCAGTGCGGGCCGGTCCTCGATCAGCGGCCTGATGCGGCGCTGTCCTTCGACAGTTGCACGGCCAGGATCCCGGCCGCGACGATCGCAACGCCGATCAGGTCGAGCGGGCCAAGCCGTTCGTTGAGCAGGAGCGAGGCGACGACAACGCCGAAGAACGGGTTGAGGAAGTGATAGGTCGCTGCCCTGACCGCGCCGATCCGGGCGACGAGGCGGAACCAGATCCATGTGGCGACGAGGCCGGGGAAGATCGTCGTGTAGGCAAAGGCAAGGCCGAGGCGCGGCGTCCAGTTGACCTGCCAGTCCTCGGTCAGAACCGCCGCCACGGCAAGAAGCGCCGCGCCGACGAACATCTGAAGCCCGACGACCATGAGCACGCTGCCCCCCGAGGACGCCCCGCGCACGGTGAGCGTGGCGATGGCGAGGGCCAGGGCGCCGATCCCGCAGAGCAGGATGCCCGCGAGGCTGACGCCGCCCGAGTAACGCGACCCCATGATGATAGCCACGCCGATCATCCCGGCGACGAGGCCCGCGATCCCCAGCGGGCGCACCTTCTGCCCGAGGAAGATCCAGCCCAGAAGCGCCACCAGCAGCGGCATCGTGGACGCGATGATCGCGGCGAGAGACGCTTCAACCCACTGCATCGCGACGAAGTTCAGGCCCAGATAGAGCGCGTTCTGGCAGATGCCGAAGATCACGATCAGCCGCCATTGCCCGCGCACCGCGCGCAGGCTTTGCCCCAGCGCAAGCGCAATGGCGACGCCGATCGCACCGGAGATCAGGAAGCGGATGCTGAGCGCGGTGAGGGGTGGCGCATCGGCGACGATCATGCGCGCCGAGGTAAAGGCCGAGGACCACATCAGCGCGAAGGCCAGACCCATCAGAATTGCGCGCAGATCCATTCGACATTCCTCTGGCGCGGTTCGGCCAACGCCACCGGGGTCTCGCAATTCTCGCCGGGTTGCAACAGAAAAGGCCGCCCGGTCGGGGGCGGCCCTGAAATCGTCCTGGAAGGCGGATCAGCCGTTGACGCTGTCCTTCAGCGCCTTGGCGATGGATACCTTCACGACCTTGTCGGCCGGCTTCATCATGGTTTCGCCGGTGGCCGGGTTGCGAACCTGACGCTCGGGGCGGGCGCGGCACTGGACCTTGCCGATGCCCGGAAGGGTCACGGCCCCGCCGGCGGCCACGGTGCGCGTCACCACTTCGGTGATCGCGTCAAGGGCGGACGAAGCCGTCTTCTTGTCGGAGCCCATTGCTTCAGCCAACTCGGTAACAAGCTGGGTTTTGGTCATCGGTTTCGACATCTGTCTGTCTCCTCACTGTGCCCCGTTTTGTTGGGGGTCAACTGCGCCATTAAGCGTTATATAGTGTCCTAACACAATCTTTTGTGGCCGATGGCAAGCAATTTCGGCCGATTTACTCCGATTTTTTGCACCTTCAGAGGAACGCTGTCTCCTCAAAGCTGCGCAACTTCCGGCTGTGAATACGTTCCAGCGGCATTTCGCGCAACCGTTCCATCGCCCGCACACCGATCAGAAGATGCCGGCCGACCTGCGTCTTGTAGAAGTCGGTTGCCATCCCCGGCAGTTTCAGTTCGCCATGCAGCGGCTTGTCGGAGACGCAAAGGAGCGTGCCGTAGGGCACCCGGAAGCGGAACCCGTTCGCCGCAATCGTCGCGCTTTCCATGTCGAGCGCGATGGCGCGCGACAGGCTGAGGCGGTGGACGGGGCCAGTCTGGTCGCGCAGTTCCCAGTTGCGGTTGTCGACGGTCGCGACGGTGCCTGTCCGCATGATGCTTTTCAGCTCGAAGCCCTCGACATGGGCGACTTCGGCGACGGCTTCCTGAAGCGCGATCTGGATTTCGGCAAGCGCCGGCACAGGCACCCAGACCGGCAGGTCGTCGTCCAGCACCTTGTCTTCGCGCAGGTAAGCGTGGGCGAGAACGAAATCGCCCAAAGACTGGCTGTTCCGCAAGCCCGCGCAATGTCCGACCATCAGCCAGGCATGGGGCCGCAGCACGGCGATATGGTCGGTCGCGGTCTTGGCGTTCGACGGTCCGACGCCGATATTGACGAGCGTGATCCCCTGACCGCCACGGCGCTTCAGGTGGTAGGACGGCATCTGCGGCATCTTCGGAAGCAGCGGGATCGTGCCGTCCGCCGTCGTGATCTCATGATTGCCCGGAGCAACGAATGCCGTGTAGCCCGAGGAAGGATCGTCGAGCATCTGGCGTGCAAGCGCCTCGAACTCGTCGACGTAGAACTGGTAGTTCGTGAACAGGACATGGTTCTGGAAATGCACGGGATCGGTCGCCGTATAATGCGACAGCCGCGCCAGCGAGTAGTCGACCCGCTGCGCCGTGAAGGGCGCGAGATGTCCCGAGCCATCCGGGTTGAACATCGCGGTGCCGTTCACGATGTCGTCGTTCGTCGTGGACAGGTCCGGCACGTCGAACACATCCCGCAGAGGAAAGTCGAGAACACCTTCCTGCGGCACGGAAACCGACGGATTGGAGGCAACGGCGAAATGGATCGGGATCGGCGTCGCACTGGGCCCGACGATGACGGGCACGCCGTGGTTGCGGATCAGGAGGTCGAGCTGCTGGACAAGGTAGTTGCGGAAAAGATCCGGCCGCGTGATCGTCGCGGAGTAGGTGCCGGGCACCGCGACGTGCCCGAAGCTGAGCCGGCTGTCGGCGGTCGCATGGCTTGTCGTGGTGACGCGGACCTCAGGGTAGAAGGCGCGCACGCGCGCCTTAGGCCGGGTGCCGGCGACGGTCGCGCTGAACGTGTCGAACAGGAATCCCGTTGCCTGCGCATAGAGCGCCTCGAGCCGGGAAACGGCCGCCTGCGCATCGGTGAACGCCTCGGGTGCTGCAACCTGCGGCATCAGCACTGGCAGCTCGTCCTGCACATTCATCGGGAATGCTCCATCGGTTCAGGGGTGGGGTAGGACGCAAAGGAACTTCCCGCGGGTCGGCGGAACGGCGATAGCCCGATCAGGGAAGGAAAGCTTCGATCCGTCATGCCAGAACTTGTCAGAACACCCGTTGGCCTGCAAGGGGACCCCGCCTCGGGGCCACGCATCGGGGCTGCTTCATGCCTGGGTGTCGTTCCCAGCCCGCAGCGCGGTAAAGCCCCGCTCCTCAAGCCGGGAATGCAGGTTCTGCGCGACGTCCGCGAGGGCAGGGTCATGCGCTTCCGGCGCGCGATCCGCAACGGACCGGAGTTCTGCGGCCGCGCCTGCCGGCACGCCGATCCGTGCTGCGACAGCGTGCCAGATCGCGGGGTCGTTGCTGAGCGCTTCGTAGGGGACGAAGGTTATGTTGTCGGATGCGGCCTCGGCCCCATCCAGCGCGGAATAGGCGGAGATCCAGACCCGAAGCCAGTAGTCCATCGTGGCGGGGTCGCCTTCGGGCCGACTGCCGAACAGGAAGGGCCGGTGGGTCGCCCCGAATTCGTGATGACCGAGCCATGTCATGTAGTCGCGCGTGAACGCATCGGCGTCGAGGAACCGCCGGTGCTGGCCCAGCAGGCTCGCCGCGTGATCGAGCGGCCGGCGCAGCGGCACGAGGAACCTGGCCTCCGGCATCGCCCTGGCAAGCGCGCCAAGCCGGAGAATGTTGTTGTTGTTCTTCGAGACATAGCGCGCCTTGCCGGTCCGCAGCAGGATCAGCCGGATCAGGTCGCGGTATCCATCGATGAGGTCGGCATCCGGTCTGTGCGGTTTCAGGCCGTCGGCGCCGATATAGGCCTTGCCGTCGAAGATGCGCCAGTAGACCTCGTCCAGCGCCTCCGGGCTTTGGGTGTCGACCTCGATCCCGTCGCCATGCGCGCGTTCGGCGCGCTTGCCTGGCTTCTGCCCTTTGCGGCTCAGCTTCGCCCAGAGGTTCGGGGCGAGGACGAAAGGCATGTCGGCATAGGTAAGTGATCCGAACTCCCCGGTCCGGTGGATCTCGCGCATCAGGATCGTGGTGCCCGCCCGCGCGAGGCCGGTGACGAAGACATGGCGCCCGCGATCTTCCGGCGCATGTTTCAGATAGAGCCCGCGCTCGATATCGTGGAGCATCTCTGCCAGCGGCGGAGCCGAGAGGGCGAGCCGGTGCAGCAGCCGGTCGAGCGCGGAATAATCAGACACGCACCACCTTCAGGCGAAGCCAGATGTACGCGATCGATACGATGCAGAGCACGACGATCACCGTTGGCCGCAACAGGACCGATCCCCAAGCCGCCAGCCCGCCGGGATAGACAAGGCCGAGCAGGGCCACCGGCGCGAGCGCGATCATCAGCATTGCAAAGAACATCACCGATCCCTTCCCGATGACCCAGGCATAGGAGGGCAGGATTCGTTCCTTCCAGTGATCGGAGATTCGGCTGCTTCGCAGCACCTTGCCGGATTTCTGCGCGGTGGCGGTCACCTTGCGGATCACCGGCAGCAGCGGAAGCCACAAGAAGGCTTCGCTGGCGAGAACGCCGGCGATGACGACGAATATCCAGTGCATTCTATTCGGCGGGCTCGCTGTCACCGGATGTCTTGGCCGCCTTCGCCTTCTTGCCCTTCAGCATCCGCTTGATCGGGTAGTAGAGCACGGCGACGATAGCCAGAAAGACCGAGCCCAGGACGCCGAGCACGGCAGCGATCGCCCCTGCACCGACGCCGGGGCCGATATAGGCAAGTGCAGCAAGGGGATGCAGCGCGAAAACGGCGCTCGCGAGAGCAACGGTTACCAGTTTGCTTTTCATCGAAATCACTTCCTCGTCTCACATAATTCAACGACCGGGCCGTATGCCGCTCCCCCGTCCAGCATGACAGAAATTCGGTGTCCGCGCCAAGGATTTACGGAATGGCCTTGCCGGAATCGCGTTCAAAGTGCGCTCTTTGCCGGTTTTGTTGACGGTCTGTGGATGTTGGGAGCAGACTTGGCACGCCGACCGCAGCGTGGTCTATTCGCCACCGCGAGGGCAGGGCGGAATTGGCATGACGGGACCGGCGATCACCATCACCTATTGCACGCAATGCAACTGGCTCCTGCGCTCGGGCTGGATGGCGCAGGAACTGCTCTCGACCTTCGGCGAAGACCTCGGCAGCGTCACGCTCGTGCCCGGAATTGGCGGGGTTTTCGAAATCCGCATCGGCGATCTTCTGTTGTGGGAGCGGAAGCGCGATGGCGGCTTTCCCGACGTGAAAGCTCTGAAGCAGTTGGTGCGCGACCGGATCGCGCCGGGGCGTGATCTTGGCCATATCGACCGCGCTGGCGGCGGTTCGGGGGAATAGAATGGATTTCTCGATCTCCGACGCGCTCTGGCTTTTCGTCATCCTGACGATGTTGCAGCCGATGCTGTCGCGCAAACTGACCGACATGAAGCGGCTGTCGATGATCTCGCATCTTGAAAAGCAGCGGGGCAGCCGGGTGATCCTGATGGTCCACCGGCAAGAGACGATGCGCCTGCTCGGCTTTCCCGTCATGCGCTATATCGACATCCAGGACAGCGAGGACGTGCTGCGCGCGATCCGCATGACCGACCCCGAGATGCCGCTGGACGTCGTTCTGCACACGCCGGGCGGTCTGGTGCTCGCCGCGCTTCAGATCGCCCGCGCGGTCGAGGCGCACAGGGGAAAGGTCACGGTTTTCGTGCCGCATCACGCGATGTCCGGCGGCACCCTTGTTGCACTTGCAGCCGACGAGATCGTGATGTGCGACCATTCCGTGCTTGGCCCGATCGACCCGCAGATCAACCAGTTTCCCGCGGCCTCCATCGTCAAGGCTGTGGAAGCGAAGCCGGTGGCGGAACTGGACGACGAAACCCTGATCCTCGCCGATGTCAGCCGCAAGGCGCTGGCGCAGGTGATCCGGGCCGCGACCGAACTCCTCTCGGTCCGGTTGCCGCGCGATGAGGCGACGGCATTGGCGGAGAAACTCGCCTCCGGCACCTGGACGCACGACTATCCGATCCCGGCGGCAGAGGCGAAGGCGCTGGGCCTGCCTGTGACGACTGACATGCCCGAAGAGGTGATGACGCTGATGACGCTCTATCCCCAGCCGGTGCGGCAGTCCGGCGGGGTGGAGTACCTCCCGATCCCGCGCGAGGCCCCGCACAAGGGCCGCAAGGCGCGGGGGCAGGGTCGGATTTGAGACCACACCGACCCGTGCCAAAATCCGGCGGTATGGGTTCCTCTGGAAGGCAATCCAGTCAACGCTTCAGCGCGCGCACCCTTGACTGTAATATCTTGCTACCATTGAATGAATTTGCGACCGACTTCGTCGCGGGCGATCCGGCATTTTGCGGCGTAGATATTTCCGGCTTGTGAGTGGATCGCTCAACTCGCAGGAGGAAAAAAGAGATGAGAGCAGCAATGATTGCCCGGCATCTGTTCGCAATACTTTTTGTATCTCTTTTTTCCACGGATGCCATGGCCGCATGCGGGCTTCCCGTCGCGAGCGACGCTGATCAGCAGACGTTCACTGCGGTTGCCGGTCTCCGCAATACAGCAGAAGCATGCATCGATCTAACGCAGTTCACAGGGCAAACTGTCGCGATTGAAGTCACGGCTCCGGGCACCGTGTCTGGCCGCATACCCGGCCTCTATCTGATGCCGGTCGTAGAGAACATTCTCACGGTCCAGCCGGGCGGTGGCATTCTCGTCGTGACGGGAAACAGATCCGATCTGGGCAGTTATCGCATTGCTCTAAGGATCATGAATGAAGAGAAACCCGTTGAAGCGGTTCAAGCCGCGTGGATATTCCGGGGCGGACAGGGGTTTTCCCGCCCACAGGCCGTGCTGACCGACGGAATCCGAGAGGTCCTTCGGCTTTCCTGCAGCGGCGGGGAACTTGATCCTCAAACTGTCGGCGTACCCAACCCGTTGTCCATCGATGAGACATTCGGCCAGCAAATTGCTTTGGGAAATGGGGCCCGGATAAACTTCATGAGTGTGCACCACCAAGGCCTTGAAGGCCGTTGGTATGGTGTTCACCGACTTGGTAATGTTGGAATCATCACTCCCGAGGAACGCGCCTTTTTTGACTCAGCGCACTTGAAATTCGGCGAGCGCCTGATTGAGAACAATGGGGCTGAATGGGTTTACAAACGGCTCAAATCGGCGTGCGCTTCGGGCCTTGCATTCGGCAACCATCCGGCGATTTCCTGCCTGCCTATCGGGCGAGGCTATCCGCAATCGGCATGTATTGATCCGACAATCGGCACGCTTGATCGTCAAATCGCTGAGATGTACGGGATTCTGACCCGTCTGGTCCCGCTCGCCGACGTTCGACGGCATTGGGAAGTCTACGCTGAAATGGACGCAGCTTTGGAAACATGCGGTCAAGACGCCGCTTGTTTCGCACAGCCTTTGCGAACTGCCTACGAGACGTTTTCGGGACGGCTTTCCGGGGACATACTGGCTGCACTCGAAGAACCAAACAGCTCGGACGATTTCGTTATGAGTCCGGCCGATGAGGCACTGACTTCCGAACTGATACGACACGGTATGCCGCCAGGCCGCGCTCAGAACGCCAAGGTCGTACTTCGCGATCCGTCATATACACTGCTGTTGATCGTCGAGCCTTCATCGGCAGATCTTGTTGTTCTCCACTTGCCCGCGAGTGGCGCAGACCCGCTGGAACTCAGGATCGACCCCACCGACGTAGGTCTGGAGCGTGCGATAGCGAAGCACGCTGCGCCCGCCTATGTGATGAACCGACCGATCACCCATCAGCGCGGTCGGACCCTTGGCGGGGGTATTCTTCAGGCCTATCACATCATCTCAAACTCCCGCAGTGATGCGCCCGCAGAAAAAGGAGCGGGTCTTCGCTACCTCGCACAAACCACCTACCAGGTTGGAGGTTGGGTGCTCGATAGCGGAGGAATCGGAAGCAATATGCGCATCGAAGGAAGCTGGGCGAATGCAGCAACGGCCTTTGAACTGATTGCTCAGGAAAGATCTGCTGCTGAAGATGCTGAAAGGCAGAGGCGCGAACGAGAAGAACGGATTGCGCGAGCGCGAGAAGAGGCGATGGCGTTTGAAACTTCTTCCGCGCTGGAAGCATCGCGCGGAGGGTTCATTTACAAGGCGGCGCCATTCTGGGATCGGTTTCAGAACGCGGCAATCATGCGCGGTGTTTTCGACGGAACAAGTAGCGCTTCCGATAGTCTGGTCTTAGGCTGGGCCGTCGCGTTCGACGACCATTGTGCAAGCCACTTGCCCCCTGACGTCGTGGTCCTTGAAGACGAAGCCATCAGGGTTTTTCGCAACGGGTTCGGCACCGAAGTCGGTCGAAGCGTCGAAAGAACAAGAATGAGCGTGGATCGCCGCTTCGAGGCGGCCGTCCAAAGGGCGCGCCAATCCTCCGTTCCCACCAACTTGGCATTGGATGCCTTGAATCTTGGAGCCGGTGTGCCCGTCAATTGGGATCGCGTGGCGGCAGCTGCCGATGAAATAGCGCAGCCGTACCGGGACAGCCTGCGCATTATTGGCTTGGGCGGTTGCAACGGTCCGATAACACAGCAGTACCTTGCTAACCTCCTGGCATCGGTTGGTCATGGAGAGACAGTTCAGGAAAGCCCGATATTATCCCCATCCGAAAGCCAGGCGGTGAGCGACACCCCCGCCATCTCGGATCGTTAACTGCGTCGGATGCTCGGTTAAAACACAGAGGCCAGTTCTCGACGCTGTGCTTCGGCACATATGCGTGAATTGCCACTCTGTCCCGCAAAGCGCGCGCGGATGGACCTCGTCCAAGGGTAGCGATTGTCGTTTGACGGACCAGCTCACGCCTTGCGGAAACTCACGATCCATCCGGTGTCGCCGCGATGCTCGCCCTCCGCGCCCGCCCCGTAGATAGCGAAGGGTTCCGTGCGGAAGCCCTTGATCCGTGGTCCCAACGCCTTAAACGCCTCGGCGAAGCCGGCCGCCTTATAGAATGCGCTGTGGACGGTGATGGCGAACACTGCGTCCGGGCGCGACACCCTGAGCAGTTCCCCGAACGCTTCCGGCCCGACATGGCCCGTCGTGAAGGTCCCGGCGCTGATGCAGCCCGCATAGATGCCGTCGGGCATGGGAAGAGGCTTTGTCAGATCGGCGGTGATCGTGTCCCGGTACGCCCCCTTCGCCGCCGCCACGGCCAGCATCTCCGCCGAGATATCGAGTCCGTCGACCGGCCCGATCCCGGTCTTCGCGAGCGCCTCACCCACAAGCCCGGTTCCCGCGCCGACATCGAGGACCGGACCCGCGCCGCCAAGCGCCGCGAAGGCCGCGGCGATCACCGAGGGGCTGCGATAACTCATCGCCTCGGCAAAGTCCCGGTCGTATTTCTCGGCCCAGTCACGGTAGTAGTTCACCGAGTCGTCCGGCGTCTTCAGCGCATAGGCGCCATCGAGATCGTGTTCTGTCTCAGCCATGCCGGCATCCCGCCACGGCGCGGCACCACACGTCAAGCAGCATCGAAGTCGAGCACCAGCCGGTCCGTGACCGGGTGCGACTGGCAGGCAAGGGTGAAGCCCGCCTCCAGCTCCCATGGCTCGAGCGAATAGTTCACCGCCATCTCGGCCTTGCCCTCGACGATCTTGCAGCGGCAAGTGCAGCACATGCCGCCATGGCAGGACCAGGGCAGGTCCACGCCCTGCCGCGCCGCCGCGTCGATGATACCGGTGTCCCTGTCCTCGAACCGGAACGCCTGCCGCCGCCCGTCGACCAGCACCTCGACGGCCACACCCTTCGCCGCTGCCGCCTCGGCCGCTCGCGACGGTGCGCCGGGCGCTTCGCCCGAGGGCGTGAAATGTTCCTGATGCACGCGCTCCGGCGCGATGCCCATCGCGTTCAGCGCAGCCTGCGCGCCCTCGATCATGCCGCCCGGTCCGCAGAGAAAGATGCCCTCCGCTCCCTTCGGGTCGATCACGCCCGCCGCCGCCAGCGCCGCGATCTTCGTGCCGTCGATCCGGCCGTTAAGAAGCGTGACATCCTGCACCTCGCGGCTCAACACGTGGATCAGCGAGAAGCGGCCCATATGCTTGTCCTTCAGCGCGTCGAGGCCCGCGCGGAACATGATCGTGTCGACGCGGCGATTGCCGTAAAGCAGCGTCACCCGTCCGCCGCCTGCCAGCACGGCGGACGCAATCGCCATCATAGGCGTGACCCCGGACCCGGCCGCGATCAGCAGAACATCGCGTTCACCCCGCAGCATGAATCGTCCCTCGGGCGGCAACACCTGCACTCGGTCGCCGGGGCAAAGGCCCTGCGCGAAGCCGGAAAACACTCCGCCCTCAACCCGCTTGACGCCCACGCAAAGGTCGCCCCCCGGCGCTGTCGCGATAGAATACGACCGCCGGATATCCGCGCCGCCGACGTCTGCCCGCAGGGTCAGATGCTGCCCCGGGGTAAAGGCAAAAATGTCCCGCAGGTCGTCCGGTACATCAAAGACTAGCCCAACCGCATCGGCCGCCTCCGGGCGCACCTCGCGGACTACAAGTTCATGAAACGCCATGCCTGCCCCTCAGATGCACTTGAAATGGTCAAAGGGCTCTCGGCAGTCCCGGCAGCAGTAATGCGCCTTGCAGGGGGTCGAGCCGAACTCGCTCACCCGGTCGGTCGCCTTCGACCCGCAGCGTGGACAGGCGACGGCCGCGGCGGCGAACAGCACGGCCTTGCCACCGCCGACCGGCGGCGCGATACCGTAGGCCCGCAGCTTTTCCCGGCCCCCTGCCGTGATCCAGTCGGTGGTCCAGGCCGGTGCCATGACCCGCTCGATCCGCGCCGGGATGCCCGCATCGCGAAGCGAAGCTTCCACGGCAAGCTCGATCGCCAGCACCGCCGGGCAGCCGGAATAAGTGGGCGACAACCGCACGACGGCGATGTCGCCGTCGGCCACGACGTCCCGCAGGATGCCGAGATCGGCGACGGTCACGACCGGAATCTCCGGGTCGGGCACCGCGCCCGCAATCTCCGCTGCCCGGTCGAGGTCGATCACCAGACTGCCCCCGGATGCGCCCGCGCGACCGACTGCATCTCGGCCAGAATGTGACCAAGGTCCTCGCCGTGCAGCCCCGCGCGCCCGCCGCTGTGCATGTGGGTGTCTTCGGGCAGCACGAGCCGCGCCTCGGTGAAAATCATCCCGATCACCCGGTCCCAGTCGCCGCGCATCTCCTCCCGAACAGGCAGCACCCCCGCCGCCTCCGCCGCCCGCGCAGCAGGTGAGCTTTCGAACAACTCACCGGTGTATCGGTGCAGGGCGTCGACCGCGCGGGCCATCCGCGCCGCGCTTTCCACAGTCCCGTCGCCCATCCGGATCACCCATTCCCCGGTATGCCGGATGTGATAGGCGACCTCCTTCGCTGCTTTCCCGGCAATGCCGTGGACCACCTCGTCAGAGGAGGCCGAGGCGGCGCGCCAGAAAGGTTCCATGAACGCCGCGAAGTAAAGCTGGCGCAGCATGGTCTGGGCGAAATCCTCGTTCGGTCGCTCCACCAGCAGGCAATTGCGAAACTCCCGCTCACCGCGGAAATAGGCAAGATCGTCCTCGCCCCGCCCCGCGTCTTCCAGTTCCCCGGCCCGGGCATAAAGCCCCCGCGCCACACCGATCAGGTCCAAAGCCATGTTCGGCAGCGCCAGATCCTCCTCCAGCATCGGCGCATGGCCGCACCATTCCGACAGCCGGTGCCCTAGCACCAGACAATCGTCGGCGATCTCCAGAAGCGCCTCGTGCATCATCACATGTGCCCCACGTCCTCGGGGATCTCGTAGAAGGTCGGGTGGCGATAGATCTTGTCGCCGGTCGGCTCGAACATCTCGTCCGTGTGATCGGGGTCGGACGCCGTGATCGCTACCGACGGCACGACCCAGACCGAATTACCCTCGCCGCGGCGCGTATAGACATCCCGCGCTGCCTGCAAAGCCATGACGGCATCGGCGGCATGCAAGGACCCGACATGCTTGTGCGCCAGCCCGTTCCGGGGCCGGATGAACACTTCCCAAAGCGGTGTCTCTGCCATGATCCCTTCTTCTGTTCAGAAATACTCCACGGGGGTCCGGGGGTGTGAAACCCCCGGGGGCTCTCCACTTACTCCGCCGCGACTTTTCCTGTCGCCCGTTTCGCCGCATGGGCCAGCGCCGCCTCGCGCACCCAGGCACCGTCGTCCCAGGCCTTCTTCCGCGCCGCGATCCGGTCACGGTTCATCACACCCTCGCCCTTGACGACGCGCCAAAACTCGTCCCAGTCGATGGGGCCGTGGCGATAACCGCCCTTGCCGCCGTTCAGCGCCTCGTCCCAGCGCATCGCGGGGTCCGGCACTTTCAGCCCCAGATACTCCGCCTGCGGCACGGTGGCGTCGATGAACTTCTGTCTGAGTTCGTCATTCGAGAAACGCTTGATCTTCCACGCCATCGACTGCTCGGTATGCGAACTCTCCGCATCGTGCGGCCCGAACATCATCAGCGAGGGCCACCACCAGCGGTCGAGCGCATCCTGCGCCATGGCCTTCTGTGCCCTCGTTCCGCGACAGAGCGTCAGCATGATCTCGTATCCCTGCCGCTGGTGGAAACTCTCCTCCTTGCAGATGCGGATCATCGCGCGGGCATAGGGCCCGAAGGAGCATCGGCAGAGCGGGATCTGGTTCATGATCGCGGCCCCGTCGACGAGCCAGCCGATCGTGCCGATATCCGCCCAGGTGAGCGTCGGATAGTTGAAGATCGACGAGTATTTCGCCTTTCCGGCCAGTAGCTCCTCGGTCATCCCGTCCCGCGTCACGCCCAGGGTTTCGGCGGCGGAGTAAAGGTAAAGCCCGTGGCCGCCCTCATCCTGTACCTTGGCCAGAAGCGCCGCCTTGCGCCTCAGCGAGGGCGCCCGGGTGACCCAGTTGCCCTCGGGCAGCATTCCGACGATCTCCGAATGGGCGTGTTGGCCGATCTGGCGGACAAGCGTCCGGCGATAGCCCTCGGGCATCGCGTCCTTCGGCTCGATCTTTTCCTCGGCGTCGATGCGCGCCTGAAATGCCGCGAGAAACGTCTCCGTCTCGCCGGTCCGCCCATCGGCGCCGATCAGCCCCTGGGAATACATGCAGGCCTCCTCCGTTCGCGGCAGGATAATAAGTTACGAAATGGATTTATCAAAACACTTTTTGTAACGCTTTGTCGCCTTGCACCCGCCCGGCCAAGCCTGAATAGTCCGGCCATGACCGGAACGCTTCTCTCCCACGGCCACGGCTATTCTGCCGCCGCCCTCACCCGCCGCCTGGAAGGCTGGACCATCATCGGCACGACCCGCCGGGCGGAGAAGGCCGACCGCCTGCGGAAGCAGGGGGTCGAGGCCATGCTCTGGCCGGGCGAGGACCTGCGCCCCGCCATCGCCCGCGCCACGCATATCCTTGCCTCCATCGCGCCCGGGGATGAGGGCGACCCGGTTCTGGCCGAATACGGGGAGGCGATAGCCCGCGCCGCGCCGCATCTGAAATGGGTGGGCTATCTCTCGACCACCGGCGTCTATGGTGATCATCAGGGCGGCTGGGTCGATGAGACGACACCGCTGACCCCCGGCACGAAACGCGGGCGAATCCGGGTTCTGGCCGAAAGCCAGTGGCAGGAACTGGCGACAAGCGCGAGACTGCCGCTGCACATCTTCCGCCTTGCGGGCATCTACGGGCCGGGACGGGGCCCGTTCGAGAAGGTGAAGAACGGCACCGCCCGCCGCATCATCCGGGAAAACCAGTATTTCAGCCGAATCCATGTCGAGGACATCGGCGCGGTGCTCGCCGCCTCCATCGCCCGGCCCGATCCTGGTGCCATCTACAATGTCGCCGATGACGACCCCTCACCGCCCGAGGACGTTCTGGCCGAAGCCGCCCGCCTGCTGGGCCTGCCCCTGCCGCCGGAAGTCCCCTTTGACGAGGCCGAGATAACCCCGATGGCCCGCAGCTTCTACGCGGAATCGAAGCGGGTGCGGAACGACCGCATAAAGGAGTGCCTCGGCGTGACGCTCGCCTACCCGGACTACCGGACCGGCCTCCGCGCGCTTCTCGACGCCGAAAACTGACGAGGGAACTAAACCCGCACCACTGGAGTTGTTATCGCGAAGTCCAAGAAACCGGGAGACCGCGATGACCAAGTTCCTCCTTATGCTGCCGCTCGCCGCAAGCCTTGCCGCCTGCCAGACGACGGCCGACCAGAACGTCGCCACCGGCGCCATCACCGGGGCCGCCGTCGGCGCGATTGCGTCGGATGACGGCGACAAGCTCGAAGGCGCGGTCCTCGGCGGCGCCGCAGGCGCGGCCGTGGGCAGCCTCGTAACGGCAGCGAACCAGCCGAAACAGTGCATCTACCGCTATTCGAACGGCTCGACCTACCAGGCGCCCTGCCCCTGAACCGGGGCCGCCTTTCGTAACGAGTACTCCGCGTGCCGGGGAGCTCGTGCGCGGCTCAGCTGCGCACGAGTTTTTCGTACTCCGCGACAACCCGCTTCGCGAGGTCGCCGACCTCGAAGGTGAAATCACCGATCTGCCCGACCGGAGTAACCTCGGCCGCGGTGCCGGTCAGCCAGCACTGCTCGAAGCTTTCCAGCTCATCGGGCATGATATGCCGCTCATGCACCTTGATCTGCATGTCCTTCAGCATCTGGATGACGGTCTGGCGGGTCAGACCATTGAGGAAGCAATCGGCCAGAGGCGTATGCACCTCACCATCCTTGACGAAGAAGATGTTGGCCCCGGTCGCCTCGGCCACATAGCCGCGATAGTCCATCATCATCGCATCCGAACAGCCTTTGGCTTCGGCCGCGTGTTTCGACATGGTGCAGATCATATAGAGACCCGCTGCCTTCGCCTCTGACGGGATTGTCGCCGGATCGGGCCGTCGCCATTTGGCGATGTCGAGCTTGGCGCCTTTCATCTTCGCGTCGCCGTAGTAGTTGCCCCATTCCCAGCCCGCAATTGCCAGCCGCACCGGATTACGCTTGGCCGAGACGCCCATATCCTCGCCCGACCCGCGCCAGGCGACCGCGCGGACATAGGCGTCGGTCCAGCCATTGGCCTTCAGCATTGC
The DNA here is from genome assembly GCA_030429495.1 of Alphaproteobacteria bacterium. Taxonomy (GTDB): domain Bacteria; phylum Pseudomonadota; class Alphaproteobacteria; order Rhodobacterales; family Rhodobacteraceae; genus Albidovulum. Next base: position 393,385 of record JAUIFH010000001.1, read on the forward strand.
GTCCTTCGCGGCGTCGATTTCCTCGGCCGTGTAGGGGATCGGCATGTCGAGCAGCTCGCCCGAGCGCAGGAGGCGCTTCGAATGCTCGTGGCCCTTAAAGATCTTGCCGTTGTAGCAGCGCTCGCCCTCGAACACGGATGAGGCGTAATGCAAAGCGTGGGTCAGGATATGGACCTTGGCATCGCGCCATTCCACGAGCGTGCCATCCATCCAGATCTTTCCGTCGCGATCGTCGTAGGCCCCAGCCATCGTATCCTCCTTGGGCGCGCCCGTTTTCAAATATTGCGCTTCTTAGGTCCGGTTCGGACATAATATTGCGCTAAATCCGAGATTCGCTATCAGTTGAGTCTTGGAAAGTCAACATGGCTGACATAAAATCCGAACCGGGCGGGCAAGACGATCGAGGGATCAGGCACATGGAAGCTGGCAATCCGGGGAGTCATGGTGGCGAAAGCCTCCTGTTTCTCACAGACGAGCAGCTCCGGAAGGGGATCGAGGCGATGTTCTTCGCCTATCGCGCCTTCACCGCCGATCCCGATCGGATACTCGAAAACTACGAATACGGGCGCGCCCATCACCGCGCGATCCATTTTATCAACCGTCAGCCGGGGCTGACGGTGAACACGCTTCTGACCATGCTCGGCGTCACGAAACAGTCGCTTAACCGCGTGCTGAGAACGCTGGTCGAGGATGGTCTCGTCGAGGCCCGAGTAGGCCGGCGCGACAAGCGTGAGCGCAACCTGTTCCTGACAGAAAAGGGGGCTGAACTGGAGCGCGAGCTGTCCGACGCGCAGCGCGCCAGGATGCGCGCGGCCTATCGTGCAGCGGGCCCGGCCGCCGTCGCAGGGTTCCGCCAGGTGCTTGAAGCGATGATGGATCCGGATATACGCCGCCACTATCAGTCGATGAGGGAGACCGCTTCATGAGTGACCAGTCCGAGATTCATCTGCTCATCGTCGATGATGACGAACGCATTCGCGGGCTGCTGCAGAAGTTTCTGGTTCGGAACGGATTCTGGGTGTCGGCGGCGCGCGACGCTTCGCACGCCCGGCGTCTTCTCGACGGGCTCGAGTTCGATCTGATCGTCATGGATGTGATGATGCCGGGCGAGGACGGCATCAGCCTGACCCGGGACCTGCGCGAAAAGTTGAAGACACCGATCCTGCTTCTTACCGCGCGCGGCGAAACGGCCGACCGTATCGTCGGTCTTGAGGCGGGGGCGGACGACTACCTCGCCAAACCGTTCGAGCCGAAGGAACTTCTGTTGCGGATCAACGCGATCCTGCGGCGCGCTCCGGTGGTGTCCGAAGCGAAGGTGCCGAAGGTGCTTCACCTTGGTCAGGTCCGATACGATGTCGACCGTGGCGAGATGTGGCGCGGCGATAGCCTCGTGCGGCTCACCGCCACGGAGGCCGCGCTGATGCGGATCTTTGCCGCCCGCACGGGTGAGCCCGTCAGCCGAACCCAACTTGTCGAGGATCTCAGCCGCAATACCGGGCGCGGCGATGGCGGCACGGCGCAGGAGCGGGCCGTCGATGTCCAGATCACGCGGTTGCGCCGCAAGTTCGAAACCGATCCGAAGCAGCCGCGTTATCTTCAGACGGTGCGCGGGGCCGGTTACATGCTGGCACCGGAGTAGGGGCGCGGCGCCGCTTGCCACTGCGTCGATCCGCGCTAATGTCGCGCGATGACCACGCAGTTTTTCACACACCCGTCCGCCCTTCACCATGTGACACCCTCAGGACATCCCGAGCGTGTTGAGCGGATCGAGGCGATCTATGCCGCCCTTCGTAGTTCCGACTTCGCGGCTCTCGCAAGACAGACCGCCCCGATCGCGGATGAAGCGGAGGTGCTGCGGTGCCACACCGCACGCTACCTTGCAGAAGTCAGCCGCGCGCGCCCGGACACGGGTTGGGCGCAGCTTGACGGAGATACGTTCATGGCGGCGGGGTCGTGGGATGCTGCCCTGCGCGCGATTGGTGGGGTGGAGGCAGCGGTTGACGCCGTTCTTGCCGGCGACGCTGCGAACGCCTTTGTCGCGATGCGGCCGCCCGGCCACCATGCCGAGCGCGCACAGGCAATGGGCTTCTGCCTGTTCGGGACGGTGGCGATCGCCGCGAAATACGCGCTCGACCAACACGGCTTTTCGCGTGTCGCCGTGCTTGATTTCGACGTTCACCACGGCAACGGGACACAGGACCTGCTATGGCACGAACCCCGGGCCATGTTCGTTTCATCCCACCAGATGCCGCTCTATCCGGGCAGCGGCGCGGCGGAGGAGGCCGGTGCGCACGGTCAGATCGTCAACCTCCCGCTCGCGCCCGGTTCGGGCGGCCACGAGATGCGCGCGGCCTGGGAAGCAGCATTGACGCGGGTGGCGGATTTCCGGCCCGAGCTTATCCTCGTCTCCGCCGGGTTCGACGCCCATCGCGACGATCCTCTGGCCGGGCTGAACTGGACCGAGGCGGACTTTGCCTGGGTCACCCATGCGATCTGCGATGTCGCGGATGAGACCTGCTCCGGGCGGGTGGTCTCCTCCCTCGAAGGTGGCTATGATCTCGACGCGCTCGCGGCCTCGGTCGCCGCGCATGTCAGGGTGCTGATGGAGCGGGGCGAATGAGTGACGTTGCCAACATGAGTTTCGAAGAGGCGATGAAGGCGCTGGAAGGCGTGGTGCGTGACCTCGAATCCGGCAATGTCGAGCTTGAGAAGTCGATCGCACTCTATGAGCGCGGCGCGGCGCTGAAGGCACATTGCGAAAAGAAGCTGAAAGAGGCCGAGGAGAAGGTCGCGAAGATCACGCTCGGCCCCGACGGCGCGCCTGCCGGCACCGTTCCGGTCGAAGGCCTCTAGTGTTTCAGGAGCGGCTGAGGGCGGCGCAGAACGGCGTTCAGGCCGCGCTCGATGCGGCACTTGCCGCGCGGGCCGAAGTACCCATTATCCATGCGATGCGCTACGCGCTGACGGGTGGCAAGCGCCTGCGCGCCTTTCTGGTCCTCGAAAGCGCGGCGCTGCACGGGATCGCCGCCGACGGCGCCATGCCTGCCGCCGCCGGGGTGGAGGCCCTCCACGCCTATTCGCTGGTGCATGACGATTTGCCCGCGATGGATGATGACGACCTGCGGCGTGGTCAGCCGACAGTGCATGTTGCGTGGGACGAGGCGACCGCGATCCTCGCGGGCGACGCGCTTCAGACCCTCGCGTTCGAGCTTTGCTGTGACCCGATGCTTGGCCCTGCCGAACGCCGGGTCGATCTCGTCCGCGCGCTGGCACTTGCTTCGGGCGCGGAGGGGATGGTTCTTGGTCAGGCGCTCGACATGGCCGCCGAAACTGCGCCCCGTGCCTTGACACTGGAAGAGGTCATCGCGCTGCAGGCCGGCAAGACCGGCGCGCTGATCGGCTTTGCGGCGACCTCGGGCGCGATCCTCGCCGGCGCGGATACCGCGCCGCTTGCCGCCTATGCGCGTGCGCTGGGCCTCGCCTTCCAGATCGCGGATGACATCCTCGACGTGGAGGGCGATCCGGCGAAAGCGGGGAAGAAGCTCGGCAAGGATGCAGGGGCCAACAAGGCAACGTTCGTGTCGCTTCTGGGCCTTTCCGGCGCAAAGGACCGCGCCCGCAGCCTTGTGGAAGAGGCGGAGGCGGCGCTGGCCCCCTATGGCTCTGCTGCCGATACCCTTCGCGAGGCCGCCCGCTTCGTGGTCGAGCGCGACGCATGACCGGCCGCTGGCCGGATCGCGTTCGATCTGCGGCGGTGTCCCGCTACAAGATGAGGGCGGTTCCAGTCGCCGGGGCCGCACGGTATTTGCAGATAGAACAGCGTGTGCCCCGACGATGCCCAGCCAGCCGATCCTGATCGACCTTCGCTCCGATACCGCGACGCGGCCGTCAGAGGCCATGCGACGCGCGATGGCCGAGGCAAAGGTCGGAGACGAACAGCGCGGCGAGGATCCGACCACGCTCGCGCTTGAGGCGCGGGTGGCCGCTCTACTGGGGCAGGAAAAGGCGCTGTTCCTGCCCTCGGGAACCATGTGCAACCAGATCGCGTTTCTGGTGCATTGCCGGCCGGGGGACGAGATCATCTGCGCCGCGAATGCGCATGTGTTCGGGTCGGAAGGGGCGGGCGCCGCAGCGCTTGCCGGGGCGCAGTTCCGCCCGATCGCGACCGAAACCGGCCTGTTCTGCGAAGCAGAGGTCGGGCCGCTTCTGCGGACGCCCCGCCACCGCTCGCCGCGCAGCCGGGTTGTCACGGTCGAACAGACGACCAACCGCGGTGGCGGCCGGATATGGTCGCAGGCAGCGATCTCGGGCCTTGCCGCTTTCGTTCACACGAATGGGCTGATCCTGCACATGGACGGCGCGCGTCTCATGAACGCGGCCGTCGCGTCGGGCGTTCCGGCCGCCAGTTTCAGCCAGCCTTGCGACAGCGTCTGGATCGACCTTTCGAAGGGGCTTGGCTGTCCGCTCGGAGCGGTTCTTGCCGGGCCGGCGGGGTTCATCGAGGAGGCGCTGGTCTGGAAGCACCGCCTTGGCGGCGCGATGCGTCAGTCCGGCATCGTGGCCGCTGCTGGCCTTTACGCGCTGGACCACAATGTCGACCGGCTCGCGGAGGACCACGCGCATGCGCGTCGGTTCGCGGGGCGGATCGGCAGCGTGCCCGGCGTGATCGTGACACCGGCGGACGTGTTCACCAACATCGTCTTCCTCGACCTTTCAGCACGGAACCTGCCGGCGAAGGACCTTGCGGAAAAGGTCATGGAAGCCGGGATTGCCGTGAATGTGGAAGGACCGTCCCTGATCCGCATCGTGACCCATCTGGATATCTCCGGGGCCGATATCGACAGGGCGGCTGCTGTCACCGCCGACGCGATCACCGGCATGGCGGTCTGAGATGCCGTACCCGCGTGCGGGCTGCGGTCAGTTCCAGGCTCAGTCGAGGACGCGTTCCCTGTCCGTCGATACAGGTACCTGCCGCACCCAGTCGGAGTAGTCTCCAGATGTTGCGGCGTCGCGCAGGCGCTTCAACGCGCCAACAGGATCGTCCGGGTCATGGTCGATACGAAGCGTCAACGGCGGATGGTCCGGGTGCAGGACGAGCAGTGCCGCCGACAATAGGCCCCGGTAGTCACCACCCGCAGCATTCGCGGCCTCCAGTGCCGAGACCAGCCGGCGGTCGAGCGTTCCCTGTGCCGTCTTGAACCTCTCGACCATCGCGCCAAGGACACCCTCATTCGCCAACATGTTGCCTGCAACGATTCCGCCGGGAAAGCTGATGCTTCCCTTGACACCCTCGTTCGATGCGCCGGTAAAGGCGGCGACACCGCCACTCATATCCAGCGCGGCCAATTGACGGTATTCCCTGCCGGCATCGGCCGATGTTACCTGCGCGACGGCCGGCACGGCGCCCGTGCCATGCTTCATCGCCTGCAGCACATCGTCGCCCCAGAACGTCGAGGGCGCCGCGCCCTGACTGGCGGAGATGCCTGACAACAGATCTCCACGCAGCACCCAGCCGCCGACGCAAAGACTGCCGGTCGCGGCCGCTCCGCCGATTGCGCCTGTCATCGGGTCGTGCGCGAGAATCGAAAACGTCATGCCTCACCTTTGTAATATGGATCAATTATCATGATAAATTGACCTATGCAATTTATCATGATAATTAACGGCCAATAAAACCAACTGGGAGAACTCAAATGAAGCTGTTGTCCTGGACCCGCAGGGGTCTGTTGATGGCCGTGGCCGGCACCGCGTTCGCCACGACGGGTCTGCCCGGTCCCGCCAATGCGCAAACACCGCCCGGCGTGCTGATCGTCGGGCAGATCGCCGAGCCGAAGTCGCTCGACCCCGCCGCAGTGACCGCGGTCAACGATTTCCGTATATTGGTAAACGTTTACGAGGGCCTGACCCGCTACAAATCAGGCACGCTGGAGGTGGAGCCGGCACTGGCTACCGGATGGTCGATCAGCGACGACGGCACCGAATACACCTTCACCCTCAGGGATGGAGTGACGTTCCATGACGGGACGCCTTTCGACGCCGAGGCCGTGAAATTCAATTTCGACCGGATGCTCGACGAGAATCACCCCTACCATGACACCGGCCCGTTCCCGCTCAGCTTTTTCTTCGGAGCGGTGGAGAAAACCGAAGTCGTCGACGCGATGACGGTTAAGTTCACGTTGAACGCGCCATACGCGCCGTTCCTGTCGAACCTCGCTTATCCCACGGGCCTTTTGGTTTCGCCTGCGGCCGTGATGGCGAATGGCAAGGAGTTCGGCCGCAGCCCGGTCGGGACGGGGCCCTTCAAATTCGCCGAATGGCGTTCGAACGAGGCGGTCGTGGTCGAACGGAACGATGCCTACTGGGGTGATCCGGCTGGCGCCGAGGCGGTCGTCTTCCGCCCGATCACTGATGCGAATACCCGCGTGGCAGAGATGCTGGCCGGGGGCATCGACATGATGGTCGAAGTGCCCCCGACGTCGCTCGGGCAGTTTCAGGGCGATGGATTTTCCGTCGCCGAGCAGGCAGGTCCGCATGTCTGGTTCCTGATCCTGAACGCCAAGGAGGGTCCATTTGCCGATCAGCGTGTGCGTCAGGCGGCGAACTACGCGATCAACAAGGAGGCGATCGTGAACGACGTGCTTGAGGGCACGGCCACCGTTGCGGCGGGGCCCACCCCGCCCGCCTTCGCCTGGGCATACAACGAAGCGCTCGATCCCTATCCCTACGATCCCGAAAAGGCCACGGCGCTGATCGCCGAGGCCGGCGCGGAAGGCGCCACGCTGACATTCTATGTCACCGAGGGCGGTTCCGGGATGCTCGACCCGGTCCCGATGGGCACTGCCATTCAGGCCGATCTCGAAGCCGTTGGCTTCGACGTCAAGATCGAGACCTACGAATGGAACACGTTCCTTGGGGAAGTGAATCCCGGACTTGAAGGCAAGGCTGACATGGCCGAGATGGCGTGGATGACCAACGACCCGGACACGCTCCCCTATCTCGCCCTTCGTTCCGAGGCGTGGCCCGACAAGGGCGGCTTCAACTCGGGTTACTACGCCAACGACAAGGTTGACGAACTTCTGGAGGCGGCGCGAACTGCGACCGATCAGGACGAGCGCGCACGGCTCTACCGCGAGATGCAGGCCATCGTGCAGGAGGACGCCCCCTGGGTCTTTGTCGCAAACTGGAAGCAGAATGCCGTGACAAGCGACCGGGTTGAGAACTTCGGCCTCGAACCTTCGTTCCTGTTGCATCTGCAGGGCGTCGTGAAGAACTGATGCGTATCGCTGCGGGTTGTGCTTCGGTGGCCCGCAGCGCCTCGTCTCCCCGCCGGGCAGGAGGGCAGGATGGGCGGATATGTCCTCAAACGATTGGTGTCGGCCGTTCCCGTGCTTCTGGGAATCACGATCATCGTCTTTCTGATCATGTCGCTGATCCCCGGCGATCCCGCCACGGCGATCCTCGGCTCCTACGCAACCCCTGAAAACGTCGAGAAACTGAACCGCGACCTTGGTCTCGACAAGCCTATGGTACAGCGCTACTTCATCTGGCTCGGCAATATGCTCACGGGTGATTTCGGGCGCTCCTTCTCGCTCAACCGGCCGGTGCTCGACGAAATTCTGGAGCGATTCAACGCGACGCTGATCCTTGCCGGCACCAGCTTTATCCTTTGTGCCGTCCTCGGCGTATTGGCGGGGGTTGTGTCGGCGGCACGGCAATACGGTCTTGCCGACAAGGCGATCACGTTCGTCGTGCTTATCGGTATCTCCGTACCGTCCTTCTTTCTCGGCATGATGATGATCCTGGCCTTTGCCGTGAATCTGCGGTGGCTGCCTGTAAGCGGCATGTATGCGATCTACGGCGGGGGCGATCTGCCCGACCTTTTGCATCACCTTGTCATGCCCGCGCTGGCGCTGGCCGCAGTCGCAACCGGCGTCGTCGCCCGGCTGAGCCGCTCCGCCATGCTCGAAGTGCTCAGGCAGGACTATATCCGTACGGCGCGCGCCAAGGGCGTACCGGAGCGTCGTGTGATCCTCGGGCATGCCCTGCGCGCGGCGATGGTCTCGATCATTCCGGTGCTTGGCATTCAGGCCGGGTTCGTCCTGTCCGGCGCGGTCTATATCGAGATCGTGTTTCAGTGGCCCGGCGTCGGCCGGATGCTGGTTGATGCGATTCTCAAACGCGATCTGCTGCTGGTTCAGGGCGGCGTGGTCTTCGTTGCGGCTTGTTACGTGCTCTTCAACATCGCTGTGGACGTGGCGCAAAGCCTGCTCGATCCGAGGATCAAGACGTGAGCTCCTTCTTCCACCTGTTGTTCCGCAACCGGCTTGCGACGTTGGGCGCGGTCGTTCTCGCCGTTATCGTGCTTCTGGTTCTCCTGACCCCGCTTCTGCCCTTGCAGAACCCGGACGTCACCGCCACTGCGGACCGGTTCAAGCGCCCCTTCACCGAAGGGCATCTGCTGGGAACTGATCATCTGGGCCGCGATCTTCTCAGCCGTCTCCTGCACGGCACGCGGCTCAGCCTTGCCATCGGTGTTGCTGCCGCGTTGATTGCCGCCACGATCGGTTCGGCCATCGGCATTGTCGCAGGATACTTCGGGGGGCGCATCGACAATGTGATCATGCGCTGCGTGGATATGCTGATGGCATTTCCCTACATCCTCCTCGCGCTCGCCATCGTTGCCGCTCTTGGCCCTGGTCTGATGAACGCGCTGATTGCGGTGGCTGCCGTGAATGTTCCCTTCTTCGCCCGCAACATCCGCGGCATCGCTGTCGGTCTTGCAGGGCGCGAGTTCATCGACGCTGCGAGGCTGGCTGGCATGGGGCACACCCGGATCATACTGACCGAACTGCTGCCCAACGTTCTGCCGGTCATCATCATCGCAATGTCCACGACCGTGGGCTGGATGATCCTTGAGACTGCCGGCCTGTCGTTTCTCGGCCTTGGCAGCCAGCCGCCGCAGGCCGATCTGGGCTCCATGCTTGGCGAGGCGCGCTCGGCGCTGATCTCGCATCCGCATACGTCCGTCGTGCCGGGGATCATGATCTTCCTTATCGTGATGGCGATCAATCTGCTGGGCGACGGGGTGCGCGACGCACTTGATCCACGGCTCCGTTCCGGCGCGCTCAGCCGGCCGCGCGCCACCACGATGGTCGACCGAGATAGCCCGGCCCCCGCGCCGACCGACGACCTTCTGGCGATCCAGGACCTGCACACCCAGTTCCATGTCGGCGAGCGGATTTATCGCGCGGTGGGAGGCGTCAGCCTTGCCATCAAGCCCGGGGAGTGTCTGGGCGTTATCGGTGAAAGCGGTTCGGGCAAGTCAGTGACGGCGTTGAGTGTCATGGGCCTTGTCGCGTCTCCACCCGGCGTCATTACCGGCGGGGCGGTGCGCTTCCAGGGCGAGGATCTGATCGGGGCGCCCTACGAAGCGCTTCGTCAGAAGCGCGGCGACCGCGTCGCCTACATCTTTCAGGACCCGCTTTCCACCCTGCATCCGCTTTACCGTATCGGCCAGCAACTGGCCGAGGCGATACAGTCCCACGACCGCATTTCCAACGCCGTGGCCCGGACACGCGCGATCCAGCTCCTGAAAGATGTCCGCATTCCGAACGCGGAGGCGCGGATCGACAACTACCCGCATGAGATGTCGGGCGGCATGCGCCAGCGTGTGGGCATCGCCATGGCCCTGGCCAACGAACCCGACGTGATTATCGCGGATGAGCCGACGACCGCGCTCGACGTAACCGTTCAGGCACAGATCCTGTCCCTCCTCGATGACCTGCGACGCGCGCGTGGATTGGCGATCATTTTCATCACGCATGATTTCGGTGTGGTGGCGCAGCTTTGCGACCGGGTGGCCGTTATGTATGCCGGCCGCATCGTGGAGGAAGGCCCGACCGGGGCCGTGCTCGACGCGCCGGCGCATCCCTATACCAAGCGGCTGATCGCCTGCGTGCCGGAGCTTGGCGGTGGACGGCGCGTACTGGCGGCGATTCCGGGCTTGCCGCCAATGGTCGACAGGCTGCCGCCGGGTTGCGCCTTCGCTCCGCGCTGTGACAAGGTGCAGGAAGGCTGCCGGGCCGGTGATATCGCGCTGGCCGGCACCGCGCCACGCGCCGTGCGCTGCCTCTTTCCCGAGGAGGAGGTGTAGGTGCCGGCGCTCAGGGTGGAGAATCTCGCCAAGACCTTCCCGCTCAGGAAACCGCTTTTCGGTTCCGCCGCGCCCGGAGTGCGCGCGGTACGGCCGATGAGTTTCTCTGTCGAGCCGGGTGAGACATTGGGTATCGTCGGCGAATCCGGGTGCGGCAAGTCGACTTTGGCGCGGATGCTGGTCGGGCTGCTCGAACCGACCGAGGGAAGGGTCGAAATCGCTGGCCGCGCGCTGGACAACGCCGATCCGGCGGAATTCGGCAAGCTGATCCAGTATGTGTTCCAGGATCCGCAGAGCAGCCTCAACCCGCGCAAGACGATCCGGCAGGTGATGGAGGCCCCGCTCAAGCGGCTGCACGGTATGGCCCGCCCGCAACGCGCGGCCCGGATCGCCGAGATATTCGCGAGCGTCAATCTGCGCGAGGAGTTTCTGGATCGCTATCCGCATGAATTCTCCGGCGGTCAGGCGCAGCGGATTGGCATCGCCCGTGCGCTTGCAGCCAGTCCACGGATCATCGTTCTCGATGAGCCGGTGTCGGCGCTCGATGTTTCGGTACAGGCGCAGGTGTTGAATCTGCTGGCCGAGTTGAAAGCGCAGTTCGGCCTAACTTACCTGTTTATCAGCCATGACCTTGCCGTGGTGGAGGCGGTCAGCGACCGGATCGTGGTGCTCTACTTCGGATCTGTCGTTGAAATCGGCCGCGCCGAGAGCGTTTTCGCGAGGCCCCGGCATCCCTACACGAAACTCCTCGCGGACAGTGCGCCTGTAGTCGGGCGGCCGCTGACGGCGCCCGAGCAGAAGGGAACCGAGCTGCCCGACCCGCTCGACCCGCCGCCGGGTTGTGCTTTCGCTGGACGTTGCCCGCGTGCAACTGATATCTGCCGCACCGTCATGCCGGATCTCACTGAAATGGGAGAAGATCAGTTTGCCGCCTGTCACCACCCGATCGAAGGCTGAAGCCAAGCTCAGCCGGCCCGTCCAGGTTGCCGAGGCGATCAAGGACTGGGTTGTTGAGCGCGGCTTGCAGGCCGGAAGCCGCTTGCCCGGCGAGGCGGAACTGATCGAACGCTTCGGCATGGCCAAGGGAACCATCCGAGAGGCGATGCGTGTCCTTGAGGCGCAAGGTCTTGTCAAAACCCGCACGGGTCCAGGCGGCGGGAGTTTTGTGCACGAGGTCAGTCGCCAACGCGCGAAGGCGCTGCTGGGGAACTATTTCTATTTCAAGGACCTGACCATCGGCGACATCTACCAACTTCGTCTAACGCTCGAACCGCAACTGGCGGCATCGCTCGCGGGCAAATTGTCGGAAGATGTTCTCAGGCAACTCGAAGACACGATAGCCGGGTATTCCCATCCTTCGGCCAGCCTTGACGAGGAACGCCGCCAACATGTTGCTTCACTAAGGTTTCATGCGATCCTGGCAGAACAGTCGGGAAACCCCCTGTTGGGTTTCATCATCGACTTCATGGTGAAGCTGTTGTCGGACCTTACCGTTTACCGCCGCCTGTACTCGCCGCCGAACATCGAGTTGTGGCAGAAAGGCCGGGATCACCAACAGGCCTTGGTCGTGGCGCTGCGCGATGGTGACGCCGAACAGGCCCGGTCGATCATGGCCGATCACATGGAGACCGCGTGGGCGCTCATGCGCAGGCAGGAGGTCGAAATGCAAAAACGGTTCATCTCGGAATAATCGCTCGGGGCGCGCGGTCGGCAGAAGAATGACGCCGGTCCGTGCACACGGTCCTGCGCTATCGGCTATACTCCCAGCGCCTTCCGGCGGTTCGCGGACCAGCGCATTATGACGTGATCGAATGCCAGCGCCATCAGCGCGACGCACATGCCGAGGACAAAGTTCTTGCCAAGCTGATTGCCCGCCAGCGTTTTCTGAAGCTCCTGCCCCAGATCCTGCGTGCCGATGAACGCGGCGATGATAACCATGAAGAATGCGAACATGATCGCCTGATTGAAACCGACCGCCATCGTCGGCAGCGCGAGCGGAAGCTGAACGGCGAGCAGCTTCTGATGGCGGGTCGCGCCCGACATGTCAGCCGCTTCGAGCAACTCGTCGGGGACGCTGCGGATGCCCTCAATCGTGTAACGCATCAACGGAACGGTTGCGAAGATGAAGATGGCAAAGACGACCGACACATCGTTGACGCCGAACAGCATGATCGCCGGAATAAGGTAAATGAAACTTGGGAAGGTCTGGGCCGTGTCGCAAGCCAGAAGGATGGGGTCGGCCCATCTCTTGCGACGGGCAGCGAGGATCCCGAGGGGAAGGCCGATCAATGCTGCGAGAACGACGGCGGAAATCACGGCGTAGACGGTGATGATCGACCGGTCCCACCAGCCGGTAAGGGCAACGATCCCGAAGAATGCCCCCGCGATCATGCCCGAACGCCATCCGCCGACGAAGCAGCCTGCCGCCGCGACGGTGAGGATGACCGACGTCGACGGCAGCCAGAGCAAAGCGTTGCGGAACGGGATCAGTACCCAGGTGATGAGGAACCAGCGCAGCCATTCCGTCGTGGAGGTTATCACGCCATTCGACAGGATCGCGCGGATGACATCGTCGATTTCGGACCCCATCGACAGGTCCTGACCGCGCTTGATGTGATCGGCGAGTTGGATGAATTGCGCCGCGATCAGGCAGGCGACGAACGCGCCGATTCCGATCAGGAGCAGCCTGTGGCGTTGCCACCACGGCGTGCCGCGCTCGAAATGCTGTGGCTGCTTGACGACCCACGCCTTGGAGCATCGGTCGAGCGTCACCGCGACTAGCACGATCGTCACCCCGATCTCGAAGCTGCGCCCGAGCTTCAGAGAGTTCATCAGTGACAGCAGTTTGGCGCCGAGTCCCGGCATTCCGATGAAAGCGGTCAGGACGACCATTGCGAGGGAAAGCATGATGACCTGGTTCACGCCGATCAGAAGCTCGGTCCGGGCCGAGGGGAGATAGACATGGCGCAACATCTGCCAGCGGGTCGAGCCGCTCATCTGGCCCGCCTCCACCACTTCATCCGACACCTGCTTGAGGCCGAGGGCAGTCATCAGAACCATGGGAGGGATCGCGTAGACGATTGTCGCGACACAGCCGGCAGTCGGGCCGACCTTGAAGAAGATGACGGCAGGCAGAAGGTAGGTAAAGAACGGCAAGGTCTGAAAGATCGCGAGAATCGGCATCAACGCCCGCTCGAAACGTGGGAACTTCCACGCGGCAAGTCCGAGGATCAAACCGACGAGAACGGCGACCGGCGCAGCAACGGTGATGACCGACATCGTCTGCATCGCCAGATCCCACTGTCCGATCAGAGCGACCCAGACGAAGGTGCCGCCCGCCAGAAGGGCCATCCGTGTGCCACCCAGTGCGTAACCGGTGACTGCGGCCACCGCTGCGACCGCGCTCCAGGGAAGGGGGCCGATATGGGGCCAGCGGTTCTTGCCGTACAGAAGGTTCGCCGTGATATCGAGTAGCCATTCCAGCCCGGCAGAGATCGTGCGGGTGACGTGAATCAGGCCAAGGTCGTCCTTGATGAAGTCGAATAGCCACTGCATCCACTGGTCGTAGGGAAGCACCGCCCATTCCGGCACCCGGATCAGAAATGCGGGAAGGACTGGCTTCAGCAGCGCGGCGGCAAGTGCGAGGCAAAGCAACAGGATCACACCGCTCGGCCTTGCGATCCGGCGCGCGTCACTTTCCGAAGTCGAGTCGAGAATCGCCATCACGCCGGCCCCAGAAGAATGTCGAGCGCATCCTGCCGCTTCATCGCGCCGACTATTTTGCCGGCATTGTCGGCGACGGGCAGCAATTCGCGGTCGTCGTTGACCAGTTGGCGCGCCAGTTGCAACACGGTCGCGTCGGCCGCGACCGCCGGTCCATCGGGCGTGTGCCCGTTGAGCGGCTGTGCCAGCACTTTCGCGTGCACGACGCGGGATTTCTCAACGTCTTCGGTGAACTTCGCGACATAGTCCGTCGCAGGGCTCAGCACGATCTTGTCGGGCGTGTCGCATTGCTCGACGGCGCCATCCTTCATGATCGCGATACGGTCGGCGAGGCGCAGCGCCTCGTCGAAATCATGTGTGATGAAGACAATGGTCTTGCCAAGCATTCCGCGCAGGCGAAGAAATTCATCCTGCATCTCGCGCCGGATCAGCGGATCGAGCGCCGAGAAGGGCTCGTCGAGGAACCAGATATCGGGTTCGATGGCGAGGCTTCGCGCGATACCCACGCGTTGCTGCTGGCCACCAGAGAGTTCGCGCGGGAAGTATTCCTCGCGGCCCTCGAGCCCGACGAGCTTGATGACCTCAAGCGCCCGTTCGCGGCGCTCGTGCCGGTCCTGTCCGCGCATCTCGAGCGGGAAGGCGACATTGTCCAGGACTGTTCGGTGGGGTAGAAGGCCGAAGCTTTGGAACACCATGCCCATCTTGCGGCGGCGCAGTTCGATCAACTCGCGCTCGTCGAGTTTCATGATCTTCTGCCCATCGACGATGACCTCGCCGCCGGTGATGTCGATCAGCCGGGACATGCAACGGACAAGCGTCGACTTGCCCGACCCCGACAGCCCCATGATGACCAGCATCTCGCCCCGGCCGACGTCGATTGAGACATCGCGGACCGCCGCGATATAGCCGGCCTGGCGGATCTCCTCGAAGCTCTGCGCCGCTTTCGCGGCCGGCAGGTATCCTTCTGGGTCCGTCCCGAACAGCTTCCAGACATTGCGGCAAGATATGACGGGGGCGTCGGCCATGGTGCGTCGAACTCCTGAGTGGGGCCTCCGGGGCGGTCCCCGGAGGCGTTGCGGGGCGATCGCTCACTCGATCCAGGGTTTCCAGACGTCCTCGTTCGCGGCGAGCCATTCCGCCGCGGCGTCCTCAGGCTCAAGCTCGTCAACGTCGACCAGCTTCGCCATTTCCGCGATCTGGGCGTTGGTGAACGAGATCCTGGTCAGGACTTCGTAGGCATCCGGCCATTTCTCTTTCATGCCGTCCCAGGCAGCGATCTTCAGGTAGCCGTTGGCGGGATTTCCGCAGTCGTAGGTGGCGTCAGGGTTCGGTCCGACTGCCGGGTCCTCGTTGCAGCCTGCTTCCCATTCGGGAAATTCGACGAACTCTCCAGGCCAGACGGCCTCGGCGAAATTCGGCGTCCAGTTGAAAAGGACGATCGGCTTCTTCTCGGCTTCGGCGGCGCCGATTTCAGCCCATAGTGCGGCGGCCGAACCGGCGTTGACCACGACGAAATTCATTCCGAGAGCGTCGACGCGCTCCTGGTCGTGCTTCAACCAGTCGACCGGACCGCCAAGGAAGCGCCCCTTGTCGCCGGTTTCAGGTGTTGCGAAGACGGCGGCGCATTCGTTCAGCGCCTTCCAGTCCGGCAGGCCGGGACAGGCGTCCTTGGTCCAGAGCGGGTACCACCAGTCTTCCCGTGTTACCGCGGAATGGGCGCCGGCGTCGTGAAGCCCGCCCTTTTCGAGAGCCGTGTTAAAGGACGCGCCGAATGCGCCCTCCCACACTTCAAGCTCCAGCGTGACATCGCCGAGGCGCACGGATTCATATACGGCCTGGCTATCGGTCGTGACGTATTCGACGTTGTCACCCATGTTCTCGAATATCTGGCCGACGACATTGCTCATCACGATCTGGCTCGACCAGTTGTGGATCGGGATGATGATCGGGTCCGTCGAATCCGCCTGTGCGGCGTTGCCGGCGAGGACGAGGAGTGACACCGCCCCGCCGAGATAGGTCCTGATGTTCTTCATTGCTTGCTCCCTGTTAATGAGCCGGCGGCTGGCTTGGCGATATGGAAGCCATCGCCCGGGTGCCGCCGCCGGTAAGGGGAGAGTAGGTGCGCGATGTGAACAGGTAAGTCCCGGCTCATGAATGGACTGGTTCATTATGTTAAAATTTGTTAACTACAGAGAAAATTGAGGGGAGCATGTCCAGAATCGGTCTGCCGCATATTGTGATCATCGAGGATGAGCCGGTCACTCGTGCGACGCTGACGAGTTACCTCGATTCGAACGGCTACCGTGTGACGGAGGCGGCGAGCGCCCCGAAGGCCGAAGAGATCCTGGCGCGCGATCCGGCCGATCTTCTGCTGATTGACGTCAACCTCGAGGGCAAGGATGGCCTGCAGATCACGCGGGAACAACGCGCCCAATCGGAGATCGGGATCATCCTGATCAGTGGCCGTACGGATGACATCGACAGGATCGTCGGGCTTGAAATGGGTGCCGACGACTATGTTTGCAAGCCGTTCAACCGCCGTGAACTGCTTGCCAGGATCAAGAACCTCCTGCGCCGGACGACGGCCCTTCGCCATCTGAGCCGGACGGTTTTCCGGTTCGCCGGGTTCACCTTCGACATCAATACGCGGCGGCTGACGCGCGCCGATGGCGAAGCGGTTCGGCTGACGCGGGCGGAGTACGAGGTTCTGGCGCAACTCGTGCGCCACCCGGCTGCAGTTCAAAGCCGCGAAAAGCTTGTTACCTGCATAACGCATCGACAGGAAAGCCCGGAGCCGCGAACAGTCGACGTGCTGGTACGCCGTTTGCGGAAGAAACTCGAAGATGACCCGAAAGCGCCACAGATCATCACCACCTCGCACGGCGAGGGTTATATCTTCACCGGCCGGCTCGAATAGCCGCGCATAATGCGACGCCCGGGAGTGCGGCGGACATCACGGCGCGCGCGTCGGTCGCGAGCGTTTCCAACGCCGGCATCTCGCCGCGAACCGCATCCGCGTTGTCGCAGCCTGCCAGCGTCTCGATCCGCTGAAGGCAGGCGACAAGCTGCGGGAGGTCGAAGTTTCCGGCGGCGCCCTTCATCCGGTGTGCGAGGTTGGCGGTCCTCCTCATTTCGCCGCTTTCCGCGGCGGCGCGGAGGCTATGCAGATCATCCTCCAGCGTGCCGAGGAACAACCGCACGACCTCTGCGGCGCGTGCGCCGCCGAGGTCGGCGACGGCATCCGCTAGCGGGCCTGCGGTCCGTTTCGGCTCCTGCCACGCGGCATCCCGCGGCGAAAGGAATATGCTTGGGCCCTGTCCGTCCGTGACGGAGACGATCGCGGCGGCAAGCCTTTCGGGTGAGACCGGCTTCGCCACGAAGCAGTTCATGCCCGCTTCCAGATGCTCCCCGATCTGGTTTTTCTGAACATGGGCCGAAATCCCGATGATCGGAATGTCGCGGATTCTGATATCCGGCATGTTTCTGATCGTGCGGGTTGCATCCGCGCCGCTGATGCCGGGCAGGTTTACATCCATCAACACGATGTCGAAGGTCCTCTCGGAAAGGCGCTCCAGCGCTTCTTCGCCGCTTCGCGCGCAATCGACGCTGTGCCCCATCCGTTCAAGGTAGCTTCGCGCCACCAACTGGTTAATCTCGTGGTCCTCAACCACAAGTGCTTGAAGCCTGCGCCCGGTGGCTGCCGGTTGCCAATCCTTCGGTGCAGGTTCCACTTCTTCCGGAAGGCCGGTCAGAAACCCGACCTTCAGCGAGAAGACCGACCCCACGTTCGGTGTGCTTTCTACGCTGATTTGGCCCCCAATCGCATCGGCGAACTTCCTGCTGATCGCGAGGCCGAGGCCGGTGCCGCCATATTGTCGTGCGGTCTGGCTGTCCTCCTGCTCGAATGCGTCGAAGATACGTTGGCGCGCATCAGGCGAAATACCCTTTCCGGTGTCCGAGACTTCAAATGCCAGAAGTACGCGATCATCCCGGAGCCCCAGATTTCGCAAACGCAGGACGATCTCTCCCTCGCCGGTGAACTTCAATGCGTTTGAAAGGAGGTTGAAAAGGATCTGGCGCAGTTTGCCCTCGTCGCCCTTCAGGATGTCCGGCACGTCCTCTGCCATGTCGAGCCAAAGCGCTATGCCCTTCTCCCGAGCACCCGGCAGCAACACCGAGACGATACCGCGCAGTAAATCCGCCACCGAAAACACGGAGACATCCTCGACGATTTCGCCGGATTGAAACTTCGAATAGTCCAGAATGTCGTTCAGGATCGTGAGAAGGCTTTCGCCCGATATACGTGCTGCCCTGACCTGCGCGACCTGCTCTTCATTCAACCCATCCAGCCGGAGGTTTCGCAGCATCCCCAGCAAGCCGTTCATCGGTGTACGTATCTCATGGCTCATCATGGCCAGAAATTCGGACTTTGCACGATCTGCGGTTTCAGCCTTTGAGCGCGCTTCCGCGTGGGCGGAAACCTCGCCGCGCAGGGTTTCCGTCTGCTCGTCGACCAGTGCCTGCAACTCGTTTCGGTGCCGCCGAAGCTCCTCCTCGTTCCGGCGTCGTGTCGCTTCCAGTTCCTGGTTGGCGATGGCCTGTTCCCGGAACACTTCGACGGCGCGCTCCATCCCGGCAATCTCGTCCGTCCCTGTCGGTACGACAGCGCGGTCGAGCCTTCCCGCCGCGAGTTCCGCCATATGCGAAGACAATCGGTCGATCCGACGCGAGATGTTGCCGCGAATGTAGAACCATAGGATTCCGACCGACAGGAAGAGTGCCAGGCCGCTCGCCCATGTGTAGCGCTGCTGCATCTTCCGCATCGCGGTCATGACCTCGGACATCGCGGCAACGGCGCTGTCCTGAGATTGAAGTGCCAGGTCTTCGGCGGCACGACCGAGCATCCCGGCCGAGACGCGAAGCTCTGCCTGTTCGTCGACGATCCGCTGCCGAAGGTCGAGAACGGCGACCGATGACGTGATGATGTTCCCCTGTGGGGGGCCAGCGACGGTCAGGTTTCTTATCGTCGCCAGTAGCGCCCGCGCCTGTTCCGCCCTGCCCGGGTCGCGGATGGCGGATATGCGTCGTTGCATGATCTCCGTTCTCGAACGGATTTTTTCCCGTAGCTCCGTAATGCCCTTGCGGTCTGCAACGGCGGGGATCTGGTTCAGGCTCAACCCGACCTCGGCTGTCAGGGATCGCAATTCGAACATCAGGCCAAGCTGGAACAGATCGACTTCGATAAGCTTGTCGAGGGTCTCGAGCCGCTCGTCGCGCGCGCTGTTGGAATCGCCGAGTTGATAGAGGTTGGAGATGACCGCCGACGTGCCCATCTGCGCGTTCGCAGCCAAGGTGTCGGCCATGTCGAGCAGTTGCGTCGTCGCATTCAGCGCATCGCTGAGGCCATGGTCCCGCCGGGCTGTCAGGTCGATCCGGTTGCGGACGAGGCCGTCGAGTATCGCGATATTGCCCTGAACCCGGTCGATCGCCGCAGCGAGGTCATCGGCCCCGGTGCCGCCCGCGTCGGTGTACCGCTTCAGCCGTTGCGTTAGTGCGTTTGCCTGACCCCGCAAATACGCCGCCCGGTCGCGCCGATCGCTCTCCACGGTCACGGCGGCCAGCTCTGGCGCGACCGCGACGATCCGCGCGCTTTCTTCGGCGAAACGCTGCATTTCGGAAAGCGCCGGAATGGTGCTGTCGAAGACCTCTGACTGGCTCTCCGAGACGTCGCGCAGTTCAAACCATCCCAGCAATCCGGTCAGCGCCGGAAGGCCGGCGATGATAAGGAAAGCCAGCAGAAGCCGGCCGCCGAGGCTCGCCTTCTTCACCGGGCGTCCCCGTCATGGAGAACGGAGGGTTGAAATCCGACCAACATGCAGGCGATGGTATACTGCTTCGTGCGTATCGGTGGAAAAAACATGCCAAGGCTCAGTCTTGCCCTGCTGCTTCTCATGCCCTCCGCACTTTGTGCCGAAGACTGGCCGATCGAGTACCGGGACCCACCTTTCGACTTTTCCCGCCCTGCGCATTCGGCCCTTTATGCGCCGCTTGATCGCGCGGCCGGGCCATGGCGGTTTTGCGTCTCATATCCGCATCTGAAGGACGCCTACTGGCTGTCGGTGAACTACGGGATGGTGGAGGAGTCGCGGCGCCTCGGGGTGAAGTTCAGGCTTGTTGAGGCCGGTGGCTATCCTAATCTGCAACGTCAGATCGAACAGATTGAAAGCTGCGTGGCCAAGGGGGCGGACGGGCTGATCGTCGGCGCGGTGTCCTTTGACGGGCTGAGCAGCACGCTAGAACGCATAGCCCAATCTATGCCCGTCGTGGCGAGCGTCAACGATGTCGCTGACCGTGGTATTTCGGCGAAGGTCGGTGTGTCCTGGTACGATATGGGAGCGGCAGCGGCGAACGTGATCGCCGAGGCGCACCCCGCTGGGTCCGAACCCGTCCGGGTCGCGTGGTTTCCAGGCCCCGAAGGTGCTGGCTGGGTGGAGTTCGTCGATGCGGGATTCCGCGACGCGCTTCGAAACAGTTCGGCAGAGATCATCGATACTCTCTACGGGGATACCGGCCTCGAGATACAGGTCAGGCTGGTCGAAAGCGCGCTCGAAAGCCATCCGGACGTCGACTACATCGTAGGCAGCGCGCCCACTGCGGAAGCCGCTGTGTCCATCCTCCGTGCGCGGGGGGTGGAGGAGCAGATCAGGATCGTCTCGGACTACATGTCCCACGCGGTAATGCGCGGATTGCAGCGCGGCAAGATCGTCGCTGCCCCCACCGACTATCCCGTGCTTCAGGGGCGGCTATCCATCGAAATGGCCGTGCGCGCGGTCGAGGGGCGTTTGACAGTACGTCACGCTGGGCCCGCAGTTACCGTTGTCCGGTCCGGCTCCGCCGCCTTCGTTCGGGCCGCGGAATCGCTTGCCCCGGCAAGTTTCGTGCCGGTGTTCGAGATCGAGTGACTTTTGGGGCATGAGCCAGCACCTGCACCCACCCCTCTGCGGCTGGAGTGGGTCTAGCCGGCTGGCGCCGCGCCTTCAGCGGTGAACTTTCCGGGGAAGAACGCTGCGGCGCAGGTAAAAACCGTTTGCAGGGCTTCATGCCGGTCATAGGGGTCGTTCATCGTCATCAGTTCCAGCCAGACGCCTTCGGTTGTGACCCGCAGGACGCGGGCGATACGTGCGGCGTCACCGTCCCGTCCGGTCTCGTCGAGGAGGTCCTGGCAGATCTGCTCCATCACGCGGCTGTATTCCTGATCGTTCGACCCGCATTGTTCCTGGTAGAGGGGCCGGCTCTGCGCTTCGCCCCAGAACGCGCACCAGGCCGACAGGCGGGTCGAAGTGCAGATCGCGGGATTGAAGTCGGCCCGCAGCATGGCGTCGAGGCGCATAGCCGGGTCCGGACCCGCATCTTCGAGCGCGGACGACCAGTTCTTCCGGTATTCTTCCGCCAGATAGAGAAGGGTTTCGCCGAGCAGCTTTTCTTTCGTCTCGAAGTGGAAATTGACGAGACCGTGGGACAATCCGGCATGGCGGGCGACATCGGTCAGCGTCGTCCGCGCGTAGCCACGCCGTGCGATGGTTTCGAGTGTCGCCTCGATAAGCTGTTCGCGCCGCGCCTCGCGGCTCAGCTTGCGGGGCTGCGGGCGCTGATCGGTTGCTCTGTCGTCGATCTTGTCCATCCTGCCGCTCCGGTCGTGGGGTCCCGCTGGTTGCAAGACATAGAGACTCTGCCCCTGGGTGCAAGCAAACCACGTTTTGACTGGATTGTCAGTCAGATTCTGATTGACAGCCCAGTCAAAATCCGTGTGAAATGTCATCACAGCGGAATCCAGTCACGGTGGGTGACTGGCCTTCGGTTTAAATTCAAAAGGATAGATCATGCGCGCGGCACCCCGACGCTCACTCGAAAAGTCAAACAACCAGTTTCAAAAGGCGCTCCGGCGGCTTCCTCTAGGGGTGGCGTCGACATTCAGGTACTGGGGCGACGACCGCACGATCTATGTCGACCACGGCAAGGGTGGACGGATCTGGGACATCGACGGCAACGAATATGTCGACTACCGCCTTGGCTACGGCCCGGCGATTCTCGGCTACGCTGACGACCGTGTGGATGCTGCCGCCCGGCGCGGCATTGATGTCGGGGGCGTGTTCGCGCTGTCGACCGAACGCGAACTGGTCGTCGCCGACCGCATCGCCAAGATGGTCCCGGGTGTCGATCTGGTACGCTACTCCAACTCTGGCACTGAGGCGGTGATGGCCGCCCTGCGCCTCGCCCGCGCCTATACCGGCCGCGACAGCTACCTTCTGATCGAAGGCGCCTATCATGGTCTTTTCGATGCGGCGATGTGGATGGCCAATGTCGAGGAATGGAGCCGGAAGGGAGGCGGCGATCCCGAGGTGGTGGCCTATTCGCAGGGCATCCCGCAGGAATTGCGGTCGCTCGCCCACCTTGTGCCGATGAACGACCTGCAGCGCTTGGAAGACACGTTCAAGCGCCACGGCGACACGATGGCGGCGATGCTGATCGAGCCGATCCAGGGCAATTGCTGCGGCATCTCGGCCTCGGTCGAATATGTGCAGCTGGCGCGGCGGCTCTGCGATCAGTACGGCGTTCTCCTGATCATCGACGAGGTCAAGACCGGATTCCGCGTCGCGCGCGGCGGCGTCCAGTCGCTGCTTGGCGTTACGCCGGATATCTGCACCTTCGCCAAGGCGATGGCGAACGGCTATCCGATCGCGGTTGTCGGCGGACGCGAAGAGGTGATGCGGACATTCCGCTATGGCGGCGCGGCCCATGGCGGCACCTATACCGCGCATTCCGTCAGCCTTGCCGCCGCCGAGGAATGCCTGCGCATCCTCGACGAAACGCCGGCGCTGGAAACGCTCGCGAAATATGGTGCCGATCTGAAGGCCGGCATGTCGCGCGTCCTGAACCGTCGCGGCATCGCGCATTCCTATGCCGGTCACGATTCGATGTTCGGCCTCTTCTTCGCCGACAAGGCGCCCGACAACTACCGCGACTGGAAGCGGTCGGATTATTCCTTCTACGACCAGATGGCCTATTTCCTCCACGATCTCGGCATCATCTGCGAACCCGACAGCCGCGAACCCTGGTTCATGTGCGAAGCCCATGACACGGCCTGCCTCGATGACACGCTGAAGGCGTTCGAGACGGCGGTCGACATGACGCTGGAGCATTTCGGGGCCGAGAAGCGCGCATGAGCTACGATGCGGCCATCATCGGTGCGGGCCATAACGGGCTGGTTGCAGCCTGTTATCTGGCCCGTGCCGGGCTGAAGGTCGTCGTCGTCGAGAAAAACGACTGGATCGGTGGGGCCGCGGTATCGCGGGAACTGCATCCCGGCTTCACCTATTCCAACTGCTCCTATGTCTGCTCGCTCTTCCGGCCCGAGATCATGCGCGATCTCGAACTGCCGAAATATGGCCTGCAGGTTCTGCCCTATGAGGGGGGCGCGGTCTTTACCCGCGACGGCGGCTATCTTGCGATCTTCCGTGATCACGACGCCAACCGCCGCGAATTCGCGCGCTATTCGCCACGCGATGCCGAAGCCTATGACCGCTACTCGCGCGATATCATGCGGCATTGCCGGTTCATCCGGCCGCTTCTGATGCGCACGCCCCCAGATCCCGCGACGTTCCGCCCGCGCGATCTTGCCGAGCTGGCCTGGCTTGGCCGCAAGGTCGGCGAAATGTCCGAAAGCCAGATCTGCGATATGATCCGGTTCTGGACCATGTCAATCTCAGACTTCCTCGATGAACATTTTGAAAGCCCGGTGATCAAGGCTTATCTCGCGGTCTCGGCCATCATCGGCACCGCGCTCGGGCCGATGTCCCCGGGCTCGGCCTATGTGCTTCTGCACCACTACATGGGCGACGTGGACGGCAATGTCGGCGCGTGGGGTTTCGCGCGCGGCGGGATGGGGGCGATCACACAGGCGCTGACCGCTTCCCTCCGGGCCTCCGGGGGCGAGGTGCGAACCGGCAAGGGCGTCGAGCAGGTTCTGGTCCGCAACGGCCGCGCGGTCGGCCTTCGGCTTGACGGTGGGGAAGAGATCGCGGCAAAGCGCGTCCTGTCCAATATGGATGTGAAGCGAACCTTCCTGAAACATGTCGACCGCGACGAACTGCCCCCCGACTTCACCCGCAGGGTGGAACGGTTCAAGACCCGCGGCTCATCCGGCAAACTCAATATCGCGCTCGATGCCGCGCCGCATTTCCCGGCCCTGCCGGAAGGGGCACCAATGCTGAAGGGCGATCTGCATTTCACCGACAGCGTGGAGCGGATGGAACGCGCCTATGACGACTGGAAGGCCGGCCGCTTCAGCCGCGATCCGTTCCAGGACACGATGATCCCGACGATGATCGACCCGACGATGGCGCCGCCGGGCAAACACTTCATGTCCTGCTTCATCCAGTACGCGCCACCGAAGATCGACGGGCGCGACTGGACCGATGCCGACCGCGACGCCTTCGGCCAGACGGTTATCGACCAGATCGCCGAGTATTCGCCCGGCTTCAAGGACCGCGTCCTGCATGCCGAAATCCGCACCCCGCGCGAGCTGGAGGCCGAGGTCGGCCTGACTGAGGGCAATATCTTCCAGGGCGAGCTGACTTTCGACCAGCTTCTCTTCAACCGTCCGGTGCCGGGCTATGCCCAGTACAAGACGCCCATCCGCGACCTCTGGCTCTGCGGCTCCTCTGCCCATCCCGGCGGCGGCGTCATGGGGGCCCCGGGCCGCAACGCCGCCGCCGAAATCCTCCGTGACACGCGCGCGCCCACCGAGATGAGGGAGGCCTATGCAGTCGTTTGATGCGATCGTGATCGGTGGTGGCACCAACGGGATGGCCTGCGCGACCCGCCTGACCAAGGGGGGCAAGCGTGTCCTTCTGCTCGATGCCGCCGACCGTCCCGGCGGCGCGGCTATCGGCGGCGACGGGGCGTCGGGTGCCTCGCAGATGCCGCTCGCGCATCTTCTGATGATGCTCGATCCGCGCGTTCATGCCGGAATGGACCTCGACCAGCACGGCTTTTCCTATGCTGCGACTGACCTTGCGACGACCGCCCTGTCGGCCACCGGCGACCACCTCGTCCTCGAAGGCCCCGCCGGGGCCAGCCTTTCGGGTTCGCTGAGCGACACTGACCGCGACGCCTGGGCCACACTTCGCAAGCGCCTGCTGACCTATGCCGAGGCGCTGGTCCCGTTCCGCGCGCTGACCCCGCCCCGGATCGCCCGCAAGGCCGGCAACGACATGCTCGGGCTCGCGAAGATCGGGCTTGGACTGCGCCGTCTCGGTCGCGATGAGTTCCGCGAGTTTCTCAGGCTCTTTCTCATCAACGTTGCCGACGTGCTGGAAGATGACCTCACCGATGAGCGGCTCAGGGGGGTTCTGGCCTTCGACGCCGTGCTCGGCTCCTGGCTTGGCCCGCGCTCGCCGAATTCGCTCCTGGTTTATCTCAATCGCCTCGCGGGCGAGGCGGCAGGCACCCGCGCCGCGCTCGCGCTGCCGAAAGGCGGCATGGGCACCGTCGCCGACGCCATGGCGCGTTCTGCCGCCGCTTCGGGTGTGACGCTGCAATCCGGCGCGCGGGTTGAACGTATTCTGATCGAAGACGACCGCGCGACCGGCGTGGTCCTGACCACGGGCGAAACCTACCGGGCCCCGACGATCGTTTCGGCGGCAGGTCCGAAACAGACCCTTCTGGAGCTCGTGGGCGCGCGCCACCTCGACACCGGTTTCGTCCGGCACACCCGGAACATCCGGTCGCGTGGTGGTGCCGCAAAACTGCACATTGCCCTGACCGCACGACCCGACTTCCGCGGCGCGGACCTTGCGACGCGGCTTGTGATCGCGCCGGATATCAACGCGGTCGAGACCGCGTTCAACGCCACGAAATACGGCGAAGTGCCCGAACGCCCGGTGATGGAGATCGTGATCCCGACCGCGCATGAAGGTGCCGGGGCAGACGATCCGCATCTCCTGTCGGCCATCGTCCAGTTCGCGCCGCACGACCCGCGCGACGGCCTCGACAAGGCGCGCAAACAGATGCTGGCCAATACGCTCGGCGTTCTTGAAGACCATGCGCCCGGGATCGGCGGCCTGATTTCCGAAAGCGAGCTTCTGATGCCGCAGGATATCGAGGCGCGCTACGGGATGGCCGGTGGCAACTGGCATCACGGCGAACTGAGCGTGGAACAGATGCTGTTTCTGCGCCCCTTCGCCGATGTCGCCCAGTATTCGACACCCATCGCGGGGCTCTGGCTCGCCAGCGCAGGCAGCCATCCGGGCGGCGGCATTTCGGGTGCGGCGGGCTGGAACGCGGCCGAACGCATCCTGTCGCGGGTGGCGGCATGAAAGACCTGCGTCACCATTTCGAAGCCCCGCTCAGGACCACGGCCTTTCACGAGCGTATCGCGGCGGCCAATGTCCTGAACGAATGGGCCCCATGGGCCGGATACACGACCGCGACCGTCCTCGAAGACGCGGAAACGGAATACACCGCCATCCGCAACACGGCGAGTCTCTACGACCTCTGCCCGATGATCAAATACCGGATCACCGGGTCCGGCGCCGTCGATTATCTTAACCGGCTGACGCTCAGGGACGTATCACGCCTGCCGGTGGACGCGGTGCATTACACGGCATGGTGCGACGATCAGGGCAAACTGCTCGACGACGGCACGCTGTTCCGGCTCGGGGAAACTGAGTTCCTGCTCTGCTGCCAGGAACGTCACCTGCCCTGGCTGGCGGATTCCGCCATTGGCTTTGACGTCTCCATCCGCGACGCGACGGATGAGATCGCGGGCCTCTCGCTTCAGGGGCCCTGCACAGCGGCGGTTCTGACCGAGGCGGGCTTTGACGTCTCGGCGCTGAAACCTTTCCGCATCGCACGCTATCCGTTCCAGGGCAGCACGCTGACGATCTCGCGCACCGGCTTCACGGGCGATCTCGGCTATGAGCTTTGGATCGAACCGGGGCTGGCGCTGCCGCTCTGGGACCGGTTGATGGAGGCAGGCAGCTATTGCGGCATCCGCACGGTCGGGTCCACCGCGCTCAACCTCGCGCGGATCGAGGCGGGCTTCATCACCACCAATGCCGATTTCGTGCCCGCCGATCAGGCGGTTCGCGAAGACCGTGTGCGGTCCCCTTATGAGATGGCGCTCGACTGGATGATCGACTTCGGCAAGGGCCATTTCAACGGCCGCCGCGCACTGCTCAAGGAACGCGACACGCAATCGGGCGAATGGGCATTCGTTGCGCTCGACATCGAAGGCAACGTCGCAGCAGATCACGCGATCCTCTATGACGGTCGCGACCGCGAGATCGGCCAGGTCACCTCCGCCGCATGGTCGCCGGTGACGAAAAGCAGCATCGCACTGGCCCATATGCGCCGCCCGTATGACACCAAGGCGAAAGGCGGCATCTGGGCCGAAATCTACGCGCTCCGCGAACTGCACTACGTCAAGCTGATGATGAAGGCCGAAATCGTCGCCCGCCCCTTCTTCGCCCCGCCACGTCGGCGCGCCACACCCCCCGGACGGTTCTAAGGACAAGCGTCATGACCGAACACCGCCATCCAGCATCACCGCTTCTCGACCACTGCCCCGAGACGCTTCCGGCGTCGTCCTATTTCGATCCCGACTGGTACGAGCGCGAGCGGCAGACGATCTGGGCACGGAACTGGGTCTGCGCGGGTCGGCTTGATGACCTTTCCCCCGGCACGATCCGGCGGTTCGACCTTGCGGGTCACAACCTGATCCTCTGTCGCGACCGGGATGGCCGGGTAACGGCATTTCACAATACCTGCCGCCACCGCGGCTCGGAACTTTGCATCGAGGACAATGCCGAGCTCGGCAAGCTCATCCGCTGCCCCTACCATGCCTGGGCTTACGATACGAACGGGCGGCTGATCTCGACCGCCTATGCGACGCCGACGGGCGATTTCCGCAAGGAAGATCACAGCCTCTTTCCGGTGCATGTCCGTGTCTGGAACGGCTTCATCTTTCTCTGCCTCACAGACGAACCCGGCGAACTCACGCCCGATCTGGGTCTGGCCGCGCTCGACAACTGGCCGATGGCGGAGCTGCGCACGGGCCACCGTCTGGTCAAGGACATTGCCTGCAACTGGAAGGTCTTCTGGGAAAACTACAACGAATGCCTGCACTGCCCGGGCATTCACCCCGAACTGTGCGACATGGTTCCGGTCTACCGCGACGGGATCATGTCGCCGCAAGAGGCGCGGGACTGGACCGGCGATGGCGCCCGTCCCGCCGCCTTGCGCGAAAAGGCGCGGACATGGACGATGAGCGGCGAGACCTGCGGCCCGGAATTCCCCGCGCTCACGGCCGAGGAACGCGCGAACGGCCACAACTTCGTGACGATCTACCCCACGATGTACATCGTCGCGCATGTCGATCATGTGCGCGCCGTCACGCTCATGCCGCTCGGGCCGGAACGGACCCGGCTGACCGCCGAATGGCTGTTTCCGCCGGAGACGCTTGCCCAGCCGGGCTTCGACGCCGCGTCGGTGGCCGAATTCGCAACCCTCGTGATGTCACAGGATGCCGAGGCCTGCGAGATGAACCAGCGCGGACTTCGTTCCGAACGCTATCGGCATGGTCGCCTCATGCCCGAGGAGTTCGATATCCTCAGGTTTCACGACTGGGTGCGGCGGCAGATGGAGGGAGATGCGGGGGACGCGCCATGAACAAGAGCCTGAAACCGATCCGCATCCCGAACGAATGGGACCGCCGCGGCCTGCCCGGCTGGACCTACCATTCGCAAGCGCTCTTCGAACTGGAACGCTCGGAGGTTCTGCTTACCCACTGGCAGATCGCCGGGCATGTCAGCGACGTTCCATCACCCGGCGACTGGCTGACCTTCGACTTCCTGGACGAACGCGCATTGGTCGTCCGGGGACGGGATGGCCAGGTTCGCGCTTTCCACAACCTCTGCCGGCACCGCGGCGCGCGGCTTGCCGACGGGGCGTCGGGGCACTGCAACTCGGCCATGGTCTGTCCATTCCACGGCTGGGTCTACAATCTGGACGGAACGCTGAGGGGGGCGGCCCGGCCCGACAGTTTCGGTGACATGGACCGTTCCCAGTTCGGGTTGAAGCCCGTGGAAATGGAAATCTGGCACGGTTTCATATTCCTGCGCTTCCTACCCGGCCCGCAACCTGCCGTTGCCAAGCTTCTCGAACCCTTTGATCCGGACTTCACGGCTTACTGCGCCGGAGACCTGCTGCCCGCCGGCGATTTCGGCAAATGGGAATTCGAACCGCTCCCAGTCAACTGGAAGTCCGTGCGCGATGTGGACAACGAAGGGTATCACGTCGCGATGGCGCATCCTGCGCTTCAGGACCTCTACGGACGCAGCTATCGCGACATGGTCTATCGCGGCGGGATCACGCAGTCGGTGGGAGAATTCGGCGACCAGCCCGGACGGCTCTGGTCGGTTCGACACTATCTAAAAATGACACCGGATCGCGACTGGCTGCCAGAGCGGCTGCGCCGCTCATGGACCTATTTCGGCATCTTCCCCAACTCGGTGATCGCATTCACGCCGGACGGGGCGCAGTACTACCACGACATTCCCTTGTCGCTCGACCAGACCGTCGTGGGCGGCCGCCTTTATCGCCGGGCGAACGAAACGCGCGAACTGCGCGCCGCTCGTTACCTTGCCTACAGGATCGACCGCGAAACCTCCTACGAGGATCAACAGCTTTCGATCTGGTCCAACGAGTCGATGAAATCCTCGGCGTTCGAGGACTTCCACCTCTCCGACCTCGAATTCGGCGTCCGCGCCCATCATGACGTTTTGCGTCGGCTTTTGCCCGTCATGTCGCTGAACGATGCGCCCGCCGAGGAAGACCTTGCCAACATCAACGCACATTTGCGCAGCGCCAGCGCGAATGCGGACTGAACGGACCCAAACAGGCGCAAACCAACAGTGGAGACAAATCAATGACCAAGCTGACCCGGAGAACCGCTCTCACTGCGATTGGCGCGACGCTCGCTGTGCCCTATGTCCGACCGTCCTGGGCGCAGGCCGGCACCGTGAACGTCTATAACTGGGCCGACTATATCGGCGAGACGACACTCGAGGATTTCGAAGCGCAGACAGGCATCGGTGTTGTCTATGATACCTATTCCTCGGCAGAGGAGATGCAGGCCAAGATGCTTGCCGGTTCGACCGGCTATGACGTCGTCGATCATGCCGGCATCGACATGCCGCGTGCGATCCAGGCGGGCATTTACCAGAAGCTCGACAAGTCGCTTCTGCCGAACTGGAAGAACCTGGACCCGGAGATTCTTCGCATCCTTTCCGGCTGGGACCCGGAGAACATGTACGGCATGCCGTATATGTGGGGTTCGGTCGGCTTCACCTACAATGTCGATCTGGTGAAAGAGCGTCTGCCGGATGCCGACATGACGTCGATGGACCTGATCTTCAAACCTGAGAATGCCGAGAAGCTGGCCGATTGCGGCATCTCCATTCTCGACAGCCCGACCGACATCATGCTGATGGTCCTGAAGTATCTCGGGCTCGACGGCGATACGACCGATCTTGCCGACTACGACAAGGTCGTCGAAGCGTTCAAGCCGATCCGGCCCTATATCCGGACGTTCGACAATACCAACTATCTGAACGCGATCCCGAACGGTGAGCTTTGCGCCATCAACAACTGGTCGGGCGACTACGCCACGGCGGCCGGGCGGGCTGCCGAGGCGGGGATCGAGATGAACCTGGCCTATTTCGTGCCTCAGACCGGGGCGCCGGCCTGGCTCGACGTGATGTGCATTACGTCCGACGCGCCGAACCTTGAGAACGCGTACAAGTTCCTCGACTTCATGATGCAGCCGGAAGTCGCGGCGGGCTGCACCAACTACACTTACTACGCCAATGCGAACCTCGCGTCGCGTGAGTTCGTGCTGCAGGAGATTCTCGATGATCCGGCGGTCTATCCGGATGCCGAGACGATCGGGCGCATGTGGGCGCCGAAACCCTTCAGCGAGGAGCAGGACCGCGCGATCAACCGCGCCTGGCAGGAGATCAAGTCGGGCTGACGCCCCCTTCGGCTAACCAAGACCGAAACGGAGGAGACCGCGAGATGCCCGAACCATCCCCTGCCGCTGGCGCGACCGTGGCGCAATTCCCGCGCGGTGTCGCGCCGGCCGTCAAGGAAACGCCGTTCATCCGCATCGACGGTGTGACGAAGCGGTTCGGGTCGTTCACCGCGGTTTCCTCCGTCAGTCTCGAGATCAGGAAGGGAGAGATATTCTCCCTTCTCGGCGGATCGGGCTGCGGCAAGACCACGCTCCTCAGGATGCTCGCCGGGTTCGAGGATCCAACCGAAGGCCGCATCTTCATTGACGGCCAGGACATGACCGACCTGCCGCCCTATGAGCGTCCGGTGAACATGATGTTCCAGTCCTACGCTCTCTTCCCGCACATGACGGTCGAAAGGAACGTGGCCTATGGCCTGAAGCACGCTGACATGACCGCATCGCAGCGGGCCGACCGCGTGCGCGAGATGCTGGCGCTCGTGCAACTCTCCGACCTTGGTCAGCGCAAGCCGCACCAGATTTCCGGCGGCCAGCGGCAGCGCGTGGCGCTGGCCCGTGCGCTTGCCAAGCAGCCGAAAGTCCTGCTTCTGGATGAACCGCTGGCCGCGCTCGACAAGAAGCTTCGCGAGGCGACGCAGTTCGAGCTTATGGACATTCAGGACAGGACGGGAACGACGTTCATCGTCGTGACCCACGATCAGGAAGAGGCGATGACCCTCTCATCACGCCTCGCGGTTATGGACAAGGGCCGCATCATGCAGATCGGCAACGCGACAGAGGTCTACGAATATCCCAACTCTAAATTCGTTGCGGGCTTCATCGGCTCGATCAATTTCTTCGATGCGACGGTTCGCGACATCAAGGGCGACATGGCGCGGGTGGACGTGCCCGAACTTGGCGGTCCGGTTGATGCGCGCGCGATCCCCGGTCTTGTCCCCGGCCAGCCGATCACTCTGGCGATCCGTCCGGAAAAACTGTCGCTGTCGAGGACACGCACTGACGCCGCGAACGCGTTTCCGGGAACGGTGCGCGAGCTTGCGTATTTCGGCAAGGATTCGCTTTACCGCATCCTGATGCCCTCGGGCCGTATCCTCTCCGTCAACTCGGTCAACGCGCGGCGCGTGGGTGAGAATGAGCGGGTGGCGGATTGGGAAGACGCCGTCTGGCTTTCGTTCGATCCCGCCGCTGCGATCCTGCTGAAGGATTGAGGCCATGACCCGCGCCGCCTTTTTCCCCCGGCTTCGCCACTGGTTCAACCGCCGCGGCTGGATCAAGATCACGATTGCCACGCCCTATGTCTGGCTTGCGCTGTTCTTCCTCCTGCCCTTCGCGATCGTCATCGCGATGAGTTTCGCGACCCGGACGCCGACCGCCCCGCCATTTTCGTTCGGCGGCGAACATCCACTGATGAACACCGCCCATTTCGCACGTCTGTTCAGCGACGACCTCTATATCCGCGCCTACCTGAACTCGATCGGCAACGCGACGGTCGCGACGCTCCTGTGCCTCCTGATCGGTTACCCGATGGCGCTGGGCCTGACGCGGGTCAGCCGGTCGTGGCGGAACGTGCTCCTCATGCTGGTCATCCTGCCGTTCTGGACCTCGTTCCTGCTCAGGGTCTATGCGTGGATGGGGCTGATGGGCACGAACAGCTGGTTCAACAAGCTCCTTACCGAAGCCTACAATTTCGTCATGCCGGCCGACATGGCGCTTCGCTACATCCCGATGATGAACACCGGTTTCGCGGTCGTGCTCGTCACCGTCTATTCCTACCTGCCCTTCATGATCCTGCCGCTCTACGCAAATCTCGAAAAGCTCGACCTGTCGCTCAATGAGGCGGCGATGGACCTCGGCTCCCGCCCATTTCAGGTTTTCCGCGACGTGACACTTCCATTGTCCGTGCCCGGCATCATCGCGGGGTCGCTGCTGGTATTCATCCCGGCATCAGGTGAACTCATCATCCCGTCGCTTGTCGGGTCGTCCTCGCGCCCGATGATCGGCCGTGTGATCTCGGACGAATTCGCATCCGCCCGGGACTGGCCGATGGCCTCGGCCGTCGCGGTCGCTCTGCTTTTGCTCCTCGTCGGGCCGCTCATGGCCTACAGCTACTACGAGGGCAAATCGCACGAGAAGCCGACTGCGGGAGGAGGGAACTGATGAAACGCCGTCCCGTCTTCCTGATTACCATGCTGTGCTTCGGTTTCGCGTTCTTCTACATCCCGATCCTGTCGATGATCGTCTATTCCTTCAACGGATCGCGGCTTGTGACCGTGTGGGGCGGGTTCTCGACGAAATGGTACGCCTCGCTCTTCTCGAACCGGCAGGTTCTGAATGCCGCGGTCCTGTCGATCGAAATCGCGCTTCTCAGCGCGACCTTCGCGACGATCCTCGGGACGATGGCGGGCGTGGCGCTTGCCCGGTTCAAGCGGTTCCGGGGCAGGACGCTCTTTTCCGGTCTTGTGACCGCCCCTCTCGTGATGCCGGAAGTGATTACCGGCATCGCATCGCTCATGCTTTTCATCCTGATGGCGGAGTATATCGGGTGGCCGGCGACGCGCGGATTCACCACGGTGACGCTCGCCCATATCACCTTCTGCATGGTCTTCGTGACGACCATCGTCCATTCCCGACTGGTCGAGGCGGACGAGGCGATCGAGGAGGCGGCGATGGACCTCGGATCGCGGCCCTGGCAGGTGATGAAGGACATTACCCTGCCGGTCATTTCGCCCGCGATCCTGTCGGGCTGGCTCCTGGCCTTCACGATCTCGCTCGATGATGTGGTCATCACGAACTTCACCACCGGGCCGGGGACGACGACGCTCCCGATCCTGATCTGGTCGAAGGTTAAGCTTGGCGTGACACCGGACATCAACGCGCTTGCCACGATCACCGTGGTGATCGTGGGTCTTGGTGTGTTCGTCGCGGGCGTCATCCTCAATCGGGCCGAGAAGCGCCGCGAGCGTGACATGCACATGGCCTACCAGGCGAACCAATGACAGCGACACCCGAGGAATTCCGCGCCGCGGCGGACCTGCATACCCCGCTGGGACAGCCCGGATCGGGCCGGGTGCGCTATGCGGCGGCGATGTATTTCCATCGCAAGGGCTGTCTGTCCACCGAGGCGCTGGAGGTCTATCGCATCTGCTCTCCGCGCGACGCCGAGGATCCGTTGCAGTTGCTGAACCAGCGCGGGGTCGCGGACGATCTGCCGCGCCAGTCATTGCCCGATCGGGACCGTGCATTGCGCGCGCTGCTGGGCGCAATCGACCGCTATTTGGCAGGGCTTTCCGGCCCCGGCGTCGCCGAGACCCGGGCGGGTCTCGCGGCGTTCGGCGGCGGCCCGGTGCGACCTGAACCGGGCGGAACGAATGCGGTCGTCGCGGCGCATCTGGACGCCGCGGTCGATGCGCTTTGTGGTCAGGACCCGGCACTTGCAGCCGCGATCCGTGCCGCCGCTCCGCATCTGAACTGGATGACCTATGACAGCTATCCGCCGGATGAGATCGGGGCGGCATTCCTGATCGGTCATGCCTACAGTTCCCTTATCGGCGAAGGCGCCATTCCCGCAGACGATTTCGACCTTGGCCTGTTCCTCATCGCACCGGATTTATTGTACCGCGATCACGCGCACCCCGCGCCGGAACTGTATGCGCCGCTGACTGGCCCGCATGGCTGGCGCTTTGCGCCCGACGCGCCTCTGGTCCTCAAACCGGCGCATGAGCCGGTCTGGAACACGCCAGGCGTACCGCATCTGACCAAGGTCGGTCCATTGCCGTTCCTGTGCATCTATTGCTGGACGCGGGACGTGAACCAACCGGCGCGGATCGTTCCGGCTGGGGATTGGGACATGCTCGAACGGATGCGGATCGAATGCTGACCGGACGGTCACAGTAGGGGGCAGGGAAATGGAAGCGGAAGGTGGCGAACTCTATAGCGGACGGCTGATCGACGTTCTCGAAACCCTGTGGGGAACGGGGTTCCTTTCGCCGGGCGGTCCGGACGAGGTCGGCAGGGTCGTCGCCGGCGTTGATATCACGGGCGCCGCCGTCCTCGATATCGGCTGCGGGGCAGGGGGGATCGACGTGACGCTGGTCCGCGATCACGGTGCGGGCTATGTTTGCGGTATCGATGTAGAAGATACGGTACTCGCCCGCGCACGGGCGGTGGTGGAAGGGGCGGGATATGGCGGCCGGATCGGTTGTCTGAAGGTCGCGCCGGGTCCGCTGCCGTTTCCGCCGGGGAGTTTCGATGTCGTGTTCTCAAAGGACAGCATCGTCCACATCCCCGACAAGCACGCGCTGATGCTGGAAGTGTTCCGCGTCCTGCGGCCGGGGGGGCGATTCCTCGCCTCGGACTGGCTGATCGGGCATGACGGCGCACCCAGTGCGGAGATGTCGGCCTACATTGCCGCCGAAGGGCTGGATTTCGGCATGGCCTCGCCCGAACGCTACCGGGATGCGATGGCGCAGGCCGGGTTTGCCGATGTCGCGATCGCCAGCCGCAACGAATGGTATCGCGACACTGCGCGCGCGGAGCTTGCGCGGCTGAACGGCCCGATGGGCAAGGCTCTCGCTGACCGGGTTGGCCAGGGGTTCGTGGACGACAACATCGGCATCTGGGAACGCATGATTCCCGTCCTCGATACCGGCGAACATTGCCCGACCCATCTGCGTGCACGAAAACCCGAAACGCTATAGGCTTCGACCTATCGGGAGATATCAGGCGGAGGCACGAGCATCCAATGGCAGGCGGGGCAAGATCGACAACGAAGGTGACATCGAGCCATTGGGGGGCGTTCGAGGCCGATGTCGAAGACGGCCGGATCGTCGCCACCCGGCCGTTCGCGGCTGATCCGCAGCCGTCGGCCATTTCTTCCATCCTCCCGGCGGCGGTGCATCACCGAAGCCGCGTCCTGCGTCCCTCGGTTCGGCGCGGCTGGCTCGCGACGCGGGGACGCGGCGGGCGCGGAAGCGAGGATTTCGTTGCCTTGCCGTGGGACGAGGCCCTCGACATCGCGGCATCCGAGATCGACCGTGTCCGAAAGACCCACGGCAACGAGGCGATCTTCGGCGGCTCCTACGGCTGGGGATCGGCAGGCCGGTTCCACCACGCGCAAAGCCAACTGCACCGGTTCCTGAACTGCATAGGCGGCTATGTCGCGTCCTTCGGCAGCTATTCGACCGGCTGCGCGCAGGCGATCATACCGCATGTCTTCGGAATGAACTTCCTCGACCTGCTGTATGAGCATCAGGACAGCTGGCAGACGATCTACGATCACACGGAAACGCTTGTGATGTTCGGCGGCATCAACCCGAAGAACTCTCAGGTGAACGCGGGCGGTGGCACGGAACATGAGACGGGCGGATGGTTTGCCCGCTTTGCCGCGAAGGCGATGCGTCGCATCAATATCGGCCCGCAGCGGGACGATGCGCCGGAGGGCTGCGAGTGGCTGCCGGTGCGGCCGGCCTCGGATACCGCGCTGATGCTCGCGCTTGCGCATGTGATCGAGACAGAGGGTCTGACCAACCGCGACTTCCTCGCGCGCTGCACGGTTGGCTTCGACCGCTTCCGCCCGTATCTTTTGGGCGAGGCCGATGGCCAGCCCAAGTCGCCGGAATGGGCACATCCGCTTTGCGGCGTCGAGCCTGCCGAAATTCGCGCGCTTGCGCGGCGCATGGCGACGACGCGAACGCTGATTACGCTGTCCTGGTCGCTGCAGCGTGGCGAGCATGGAGAGCAACCATACTGGATGTCGGCCGTGCTCGCCGCGATGCTGGGGCAGATTGGACTGCCGGGCGGCGGGGTCGGCTACGGCTACGGTGCCATCGGTGGGATCGGAAAATCGTTTCAGGGGCTGCGCGGAATGACGTTTCCGCAGGGCCGGAACCCGGTCGAGACGGTCATTCCCGTCGCCCGGATCGCCGACATGCTGCGCAATCCCGGACAGCCCTACGACTTCAACGGCCGGCGTGGACCTTTCCCCGACATCCGGCTGATCTTCTGGGCCGGTGGCAATCCGTTCCACCACCATCAGGATCTGAACGCACTGCATGAAGCCTGGCAGAAGCCCGAAACGATCATTGTCAGCGAGCCCTGGTGGACCGCGACAGCCAAGCGGGTGGACATCGTCTTTCCGGCGACGACACCCTATGAGCGCGAGGATATCGGCCGGTCGAGCCTCGATGATTACCTGTTCCACATGCCCCGGCTTATCCCGCCCGTGGGCGAGGCTCGCGACGATTACGCGATCCTGTCCGGTCTGGCCGAGCGGATGGGTGTCGGGCCGGCCTTTACCGAGGGGCGGACCGCAGAGGAATGGATTGCCACCCTCTACGCGGAATACCGGCGACTGGCGGCGGAGGAAGGCGTGGAGGTGCCCGGACTCGATGAGTTGAGGGCGCGGAACTGGGTTCGTCTGCCGATACGGACGGACGGGCCCAGCCGGACGCACTTCGCCGCCTTCCGGGAGAACCCGGAGACGGAAGCGCTGAAGACCCCGTCAGGGAAGATCGAGATTTTCTCGGAGACGATCGACGGCTTCGGTTACGAGGACTGCCCGGGGCATCCGATCTGGCTTCCACCCCGCGAATGGCTTGGTGCCGCCGCGCCCGCCGCACCGCTTCACCTCGTCTCGCCGCAGCCCGGCGACAAGCTGCACAGCCAGCTTGAAAGCGCGCTGGCGGACGTTCCGGGCGCGCGCCCGGAAGGTATCGTCATGCATCCCGACGATGCGGTGGCCCGGGGCATTAGCGCCGGCGATCTTGTGCGTGTGTTCAATGCTCGCGGCGCCTGCCGCGCCCGTGCCTGTGTCTCGGACGGCATTCACCCCGGCGTCGTGGCCCTGCCGACCGGCGCGTGGTTCGGCGATCCGGGCGACAATCTCGACCCGCACGGCAATCCCAATGTCCTGACGCTGGATGTCGGCACCTCCCGGCTTGGACAGGGATGCAGCGCGCACACGGCGCTGGTGGAGGTCGCGCGCCTCGACGCGTGAGCCGGGCGGCGGCGTGGTTACACCAGTCCGATGGGGCGTTGTTCGGCGATCGCCTCCATCGCGAAGTAGGATGTGACGGTTTCCAGCTCCACCCGTTCAATCAGCCGGCGATAAACATCGTCGAAGCTGGAGACATCGCGGGTCACGATCTTGATCAGGTAGTCGTAGTCGCCGCCGAT
The DNA here is from genome assembly GCA_030429495.1 of Alphaproteobacteria bacterium. Classification (GTDB taxonomy): domain Bacteria; phylum Pseudomonadota; class Alphaproteobacteria; order Rhodobacterales; family Rhodobacteraceae; genus Albidovulum. The sequence continues at coordinate 431,526 of JAUIFH010000001.1, forward strand.
CCGGTAGAAATCGACGACACCCGGCAGCGTGACCACATGGCTGCGGAAGGTTTTCAGCCAGCCTTCCGAATGGTGCCGGGTCCGGATCATCATGATGACGACGAGGCCCGCGCCGATTTTCTCCCGGTTCAAGACAACGGTGCGATTGCGGATGATTCCGGCCTTCTCAAGGTGCTTCAGTCGTCGCCAGCAAGCGTTCTGCGACAGACCGACCCGCTCTGCCAGATCCCGCTGTGATTGCGCGGAATCGCGCTGCAGCTCTTCGAGTATCAGGCAGTCAATTCTATCCAGTTTTTCTGTCATTTCTCTATCATATGATAGAATTTTGCGCGATGCACGATGAAAATAAGTGATGAAATCATCGTATCGCTGCGTCAACAATTGGTCCAGAAGTCACTCCCCCGCCGAACCTTGAACCGGAAACATCATGAGTATCCTGAACACGTTTCGCGACTATCTTCGCCAGCCGGATCTGCCATCCGCGATCCGCGCCGGGCTGATCGGCGAGAAGGCTATTGTCCAGGGTCCCTACGGCGAAAAACCGTTGGTCTACGCCGACTATGTGGCCTCTGGCCGCGCACTACGGCAGGTCGAGGACTTCGTGGCCGAGCAGGTTCTTCCCTACTACGCCAACACGCATACCCAGGCGTCCTATTGCGGCGCCTACATGACCCGGCTGCGCGAGGATATCCGCGCCGAGATCGCACGGATCGTCGGCGCCGGGGACGGCATGTCGGTCGTCTTCACCGGCGCCGGCTCCACCTCCGGGCTGAACCGGATCGTGATGCTCCTCGACATCCCGCGCCTTCTGGCGGAAGGCGGGCGTGCGGTGGTGATCGTGGGCCCCTACGAACACCATTCCAACCTTCTTCCGTGGCGGGAAACCGGGGCCGAGATGGTCGAAATCGCCGAGGCGCCTGGCGGCGGTTCGAACCTAGCCGCGCTGGAACGTGCTCTGGTCGCCGCTGAGGGCGCGGATCTGATCGTCGGCGCCTTCGGGGCTGCGTCGAACGTCACCGGCATCCTCACCGATGTCGATGCGGTGACGCGCATCCTGAAAGCGCACGGCGCACTCGCGATCTGGGACTATGGCGCCGCTGCACCCTATCTGCCGATGCGGATGGGGACGGGAAGCGACGCCGAGAAGGATGCCATCGTCCTTTCGCCGCACAAGTTCCCCGGCGGGCCGGGTGGCTCTGGCATTATGATCTTGCGGGATGCGATCGCACGGCGGATCACGCCGACCCTGCCCGGCGGCGGAACGGTGAGTTTCGTTTCGCCCTGGCGGCACACCTATTCCGACCGGCTGGTCGAGCGCGAGGAAGGCGGGACACCGAATGTCATCGGTGACATCCGGGCCGGTCTGGCGATGATGATCAAGGACGCGATCGGCGATGATTGGCTGGCTGCGCGGCAGGACGAACTGCGCCGCCGTGCCCTGGCGGTCTGGCGTTCCAATCCGCGTATCGAGATTCTGGGCCTGACCGACGTGCCGGCATTGCCGATCTTTTCGTTCCGGGTTCGCGATGGCGAAGGCGGCTACGTCCACCAGCAATTGTTTACGCGCATGTTGTCTGACGTCCACGGCGTCCAGGCGCGCGGCGGATGTTCCTGCGCCGGGTCCTATGCCCACAGGCTGTTGGGGCTGGATGAGGCCGCCTCGGACCGGCTGTTTGGTGCGCTGAACGACGGGATCGAGACCGACAAACCGGGTTGGGTACGCCTGAACCTGTCGGCGCTGATGAGTGACGAAAAGGCCGATTTCGTGATTGGTGCGGTGGACAATCTTGCGCGGGATGCCGCAAGCTATGCCGACGATTATATCGCGGATGTCGAACATGCGCGGTTCTATCCAAAAGGTGCGGGAAAACCGTTGATGTCGGCATGACCCGGCAATTCGTCGCAGCACGGGCCGCGATTTTTCCGACGACGAGCTGCCGTTTGCGTCTGGTCGCCGCGCCGCAGTTCAACGACTAGAACAACCGAGGAGGTTCTTTACCAATGGCCGATGAGAGTTCCGCTTTGCCGATCGACGGGGCCGGGCTGATGGCGCTGGAAACCCGTCTGCGCGAGAACCAGGAATATCTCTGCTGGCCCGGCAAGGCCTGGATTCCCGAACGGAAGGTCGATGGCGAGACCGTGACAGATGTCGCGATCATCGGCGGCGGCATGTGCGGCATGGTCGCCTGGATGGCCATGCGGGCCGCCGGCATCGAGCGGATCCGAATCCTGGACCGGAGCGCCGAAGGGTTCGAGGGTCCGTGGCTTACATACGCGCGGATGGAGACGCTCCGCTCTCCCAAGCAGCTTACCGGCCCGTCATTCGGCTACGGAACGCTCACCTTCCAGGCGTGGTTCCGCGCGCAGTTCGGCACGGAGGCCTGGAACAAGCTCGACAAGATCCCGCGGCCGATGTGGATGGACTACCTCCGCTGGTATCGCAAGGCGCTGTCCGTTCCGGTCGAAAACAACGTCTCGCTCGACCTGATCGAGCCAGCGGGCGACCTGCTTCGGCTGCACCTGTCGGGCGCGCAGTCCGGCACGATCCTCGTGCGCAAGCTGATCATGGCGACCGGACGCGACGGCACCGGCGTTCCGAACATCCCGGCCTTCGTGAAGGGCGTCTCGAAAAGCCGCTGGGCCCATAGCTCCGATCCAATCGACTTCGCGGCACTCAAAGGCAAGCGTGTGACTGTCGTCGGCGTCGGCGCGTCGGCCGTCGACAACTCGGCGGAGGCGCTCGAACATGGCGCGGTCGAAGTCCGCCACCTGATCCGCCGGGCGGAAATGCCGACGATCAACAAGCTGATGGGCGTTGGCAGTTTCGGTTTCACCGCCGGTTATGGTGAGTTGCCGGACGAATGGCGCTGGCGGATCATGAACTATTCCTTCGTGACGCAGACGCCGTCGCCGCGCGGATCGACCCTGCGCGTTTCGCGCCACAAGAACGCGCATTTCCATTTCGGCTGCGGCGTCGAGAAGGTCGAGGAGGCCGGTGACGCGCTACGGGTCCACGTAAGCGGTGGCCGGGAGATCGAGACCGATTTCCTGATCCTCGGCACCGGTTTCATCACCGATCCGATGGCGCGGTCCGAATTCGGCGATGCGGTGAATGACATCGCACTCTGGCGTGACGCCTACCGTCCGCCGCAGGGCGAGGAGAACCGCGATCTCGGTTCCTTCCCCTATCTCAATACCGATTTCACCTTTCGCGAGAAGGTGCCGGGGAACGCGCCGTGGCTCGCCAATGTCTATTGCTTCAACTACGGCGCGACGGCCAGCCTCGGGAAAGTTTCGGGCGACATTCCGGGCGTGTCCGAGGGTGCCGACTGGCTGACGAAGGCGCTGGCCGCGCGGCTTTACTCAGAGGATATCGCGCGGCACTGGAACGATCTTCAGGCCTACGACACGCCGGAACTTCTCGGCGACGAATGGGCGGCGTCCGATCTCCCGAAAACCGCCGGTCTGGCAGGAAAAGTTGCATGATCGTGGATAGCCTGCCCCGAACCACCCTGACCGAGATCGCCGGCATGGCCGGCGGCGGCGCGGCTCTGCCGGCGCTGGCCGCGCGGCTGAACATCGTCGAGATGACGCAGGCGGCAGAGGATGCCGTGCTTCAGCCGAAGGATGCCGGCCGCTGGCCGCATGCGCTGCGCGCGGCCCTCGCGGCGCGTATCGCGCGGCAAAACGATTGCCCGGCGCTCGCCGACCGTTATGCGGGAATGGCCGGCGCCGACATGGCGGTCGCCGATCCGGCCGTGGCGGGCGAAGCGGAGGGCCTGACACTGGTCTGCCGCTTCATGGACAAGGTATCCGTCAGCCCGCGCGACGTGGCGGCCAGGGACATTTTGGAGTTGCAGGAGGCCGGCGTGTCCGATGCCGACATCGTCCGGCTCTGCGAGCTGAATGCCTTCGTCTCGTATCAGGTCCGGGTCATCGCCGGCCTTCGGCTCATGGCGGAGAGCGTAGCATGAACGACGTGATCCACAAGTTCACCCGCAACGTGCCTGACTGGCGACCGCGCGTCACGCCGGTCAAGCTTGAGGACGCGACGCCGGAACAGCTCGACGCGCTTCAGGTCACGCCGTCGAACACGAAGGTGTCGGCCTACGTCCTGACGCTTGCGCATGATGTCGAGACGCTGAAGGTCCGCTCCCCCCTGTTCAACGGGATCATGTATGACCCGGGTGGGCTTGACCGTGCGGCACGCGAGTTGAGCGCACTGGCCGCGTCCGTTCTCAGCCGCTGCGTCTACTGCGCGGCGGTCCATGCCGCGCGCCACGCCCAGTTGTCGAAGAGCACAGAAGTGACGGACGATCTGTTCGCGAACGGTGACAAGGCCGATCTGACGCCCCGCGACCGGGCGATCTTCGACCTGGCCTATGGCCTTGCGGGAAGCCCGCCGGCCGCGACACCCGACCAGATGCGGGCGGCGCGTGACGCCGGGCTCAGCGATGCCGAAATCGTCGACGCGATCCTGTCGTCGGCGCTGTTTGGCTGGGCCAACCGGCTGATGCATGTTCTGGGTGATCCGGTACGAAAGGGGGCCGCATGACCGTGGCGGATGACACCCCCGTCCGGGTCGGCATCGCCGGCGCCGGCTCGATCGCCTTCGCGACGGCGGCGCTGCTGCATGAGAATGGCCATGTGCCGATGCTCTGGTCGCCATCCGGCAACGGGACGGATGCGCTTGCCGCCGGCGGTCCTCTGACCGCGACGGGCGCGGTCGAAACCGTGTTCGCCCCTGCCCTGGCCGCGAGTGCCGAGGCGCTGGTGGCGGCGAACGACGTCATTCTCATCGCGGTTCCCGGCTACGGGCACAAGGCGGTGATGGACACGCTCATCCCGCATTTGCGGCCCGGGCAGGCGGTGATCATCTCGTCCCACGCTTCTTTCGGCGGGCTCTATCTGGCCGATGCGTTGGCTGCCCGGGGCGTGCGTCTGCCAGTCATCGCCTGGGGCACCACGGCGGTCACGGGGCGGAAGACTGCGCCCGACCGCGTTCAGGTGAACACCGTGCGCGCCCGGATCGACATGTGCACGGTTCCCGAAAGCGACGCGCATGCGGGACAGGCGCTTTGCATCCGGCTTTTCGGCGAACGGTTCCTGCTGCGCGATGGCCTGCTTGCAATCACGCTGTCCAACCTCAACCCGCAGAACCACATGGGCATCGCGCTTGCCAATATGACGCGGATGGAACGCGGCGAGACCTGGGGGCAGGGCGAGAACGTGACCCCGAATGTCGGGCGGCTGCTTGAGGCGCTGGACCGTGAAAGACTGGCTATCGCCGAGGCCCTTGGCCTGTCGGTTCGCACGATCTTCGAGCACTTCCATCTTTCCTTCCACGTGCCCGTCGCCTCGATCAGCGAGATGAACCAGAACATGCACCGCGAAGGCCGTGGCGGAACCGGGCCGGCGACTGCCGACAGCCGCTATGTGACCGAGGATGTCCCCTTCGGGCTTGCGGTTACGTCAGCCTTGGGCAGAATCGCAGGGGTGCCAGCACGACTGCACGAAGCCGGGACCGAGATATTCTCGGCCATGTATGGCCGGGATTTCCCGGCGGAGAACGATCTGCTCGACGCAATCGGGCTGCAAGAGATGGATATACACACTTTACGCGGCGCGGTGCGAACCGGCCGCCTTGAAGAAGCGGTCGCAAACGAACCGTGAGACCAACCAAACTTCAACAGGAGACGGAGACATGACCAAACTCATCCTCAACCGGCGGAAGTTCATCGGCACCGCCATGATGACGGGCGCCGCGCTCGCCTCGCCCGCCTATCTGCGGCGCGCCCATGCGGCGGGCGGCGAAGTGAATATCTGGACCTACAACAACTTCGTGCCGGATGCGTTCAAGGAGCAGTTCGAAAGCGAAACCGGCATCAAGGTGAACGTTCGCCTTGTCGACGACCAGGGCAAGCAGTTCAACCTGCTTGCGGCCGAACAGCCGAACCCCACCGTGGATATCGTGACTGTGGCTGGCCACCGCTTCCTCCAGTTCATCGACAGCGAGCTTCTTGCGCCGCTCGATACCGCGCGCCTGTCGAACTGGGGCAGCATCAACCCGGTCTACTCCGAAAGCGACTGGTCTACGATCAACGACAACAAGTGGGGTGCGCCGATCCTCTCGGGGATGGAGATCTTCGCCTACAACACCGATCTCGTCTCGCCCGACGAGGCGAAGACCTGGGACACGCTCTTCAGCGACAAGTATGCCGGCCAGACCGCGTATGTTCTTCAGGACATGATGTCGATCGTCATGCTCAAGATGGGTTACGACGGCAACATGGTTGCCTACATGGACAACCCCGACGAAGCGGCGCGGATCGTGGACGAGGCGCGCGATTACCTGATCGCGAACAAGGCCAAGGTGCGCAAGTACTACGACGGCGGTGCCGAGGTGCAGCAGATGTTCGTCAACCAGGACATCGCCTGCGCCTGCGCCTGGAACGGTCCTGTCGCGGCACTGATGAACGACGGTTTCCCGGTCGCGATGTCGATCCCTCAGGAAGGCAGCTACGGCTTCGTCTACACCTACAACGTCGCCAAGAACGCGCCGAACGTGGACAACGCCTACACGTTCCTCGACGCGATCCTCGCGTCCGGCGAGATCGGCGCCGAGATGTCGCGCGCTTCGGGCTTCATCTCCACCTACAAGGATGCGTCCCAGCACCTGACCGAGACCGAGCGTGCCTCGACCAGCTTCCCGGAAGAGGAGCTTGCCAACATGCGGTTCTTCCGCGCCGAGGCGAACGAGATGAAATACAAGCTCGTCGATCCGGCCGTCGAACAGGTCAAGGCGGCCTGAGGCGAACAGCAACGATTCTCTCCCGGCCCGGTGGGCCGGGAGAACCGCGATATTCTCAAATGGAGGCACCATGATGCCCGGCAAGGCCGAAACGCGCCCCGGCTCCGGCATTCTGAGCGACGAACAGGACGGCCCGCGCACGGCCGGCTCCCGCCGGACGTTCTGGGGCGCGCTTGTCGCCGCCCCGCTCTATCAGCAGGTCGTTGGCACGTTGCTTGGCTCGCCACGGCGCCAGTTCGCAATCCTGGTTACCCTGCCGGTAATCTGGCTTCTGACGCAGCACCTGGGGCCGATGCTTCAGATGCTCTATGTCAGCCTTGTCGATTCCTACCCGACCGCGCCGGGGCATGAGCGGCATTTCACCCTCGACAATTATGCCCGCTTCTTCCGCGAGGCGATCTTTGTCATGCCGTTCCTGAGGACGCTGGTCTTTGCGGCGGTGCTGACCTTCGTCACGCTTATCATCACCTATCCGGTGGCCTATTTCCTTGCCCGGCACGTCAGGCGCGACAACCAGCTCGTGTTTCTGCTGCTGCTGCTGATCCCGTTCTGGGTGGGCGAGATCGTGCGCACCTTTGCGATCATGATCCTGCTCGGCAACAACGGTGCCGTGAACCTTGCGCTGAAGTGGCTGGGCTTTATCGACCGACCGGTGCCGTTCATGTATACCGGCTTCTCGATCTCCGTGGGTATCATCTACCTCACGGCGCTTTACATGTTGTTGCCGCTCTACTCGGCGCTTGAGAAGCTGCCGAAGAGCTATACCGAGGCCGCGGCGGATCTCGGGGCCGGCGCCTGGACCCGGTTCCGCAAGGTGACGCTGCCGCTGACGCTGGAAGGCATCGCCTCGGGCTGTACGCTCGTCTTTCTGATCTCCACCGGATACTACGCCACGCCCGTCCTGCTTGGCGGCCCGTCGACCACGGTTTTCGCCGAAACCATTGCCGGCTTCTTCCATGTCGCCGGCGACCAGTGGCCGACCGGCGCGGCGTTTGCGTGCCTGATGTTCGTCACCGCGCTGGCGCTGACCGCGGTCTTCAACCGCTTCATGACCCAGCTTCAGCACAGGGGGCGCAAATGAGCCGCGGCACCAGACTCTTCATGTCGCTCATCTACTGGGGGTTCGTGGTCTATGTCTTCGTTCCCCTGATCCTGATGGTGATGATGGGCTTCAAGGACTCGAAGTTCATCGGCTTTCCGATCACGTCCTGGACGCTCGACTGGTATACCCGCGTCTTCGCCGATGCCGAAGTGCTCAACGCATTCGTCTATTCGATGGTTATCGCGATCGCCTCGACGGCATTCTCGCTGGCCGTCGGCACATGGATCGCGACACTGCTTGTAGGGCGCAGCTTCTTCGGGCGCGGGATCATCTTCGGGCTGACGATCCTGCCGGCGCTGATTCCGGGCATCATCTCGGCCATCGCGTTCCGGATCTATGCACAGCTTTGGGGCGTGGCGCCGGGAATGGGCGCGATCATCTGGGCCCATGCGGTGCACAACGTGCCGTTCGTGATGCTGGTCGTCTCGGCCCGGCTTGCGACGCTGCCGCCCAGCTACCATGACGCGGCCCGCGACCTTGGCGCAGACCCGGTCGTCGCCTTCTTCCGGGTGACGCTGCCGTATCTTAAGCCGGCGCTGATCGGGGCCGGGATCTTCTGCATGCTGCTCAGCTTCGACGACTTCGTGCGGTCGTTCTTCCTGGGCGGATACAAGCCGACACTGCCGGTGCTGATCTTCGCCAAGTTGCGGTCGGGCATGTCGCCCGAGATCAACGCGATTTCGAGCGTGGTTCTGGTTCTGACCGCTGTTCTCGGGGTCTGGGCTGAACGGTCGATGCGTCGGATGAGCAAAGGAAACTGACAATGAAGGACTTCATGACAGGAAATGGCATCGCGGCCGACGAGATTGTCCGCATCGACGGCGTGACGAAGAAGTTCGGCGAAACCTACGCGCTGCAACAGCTCGACATGTCGATCCGCGCGGGGGAGTTCGTGACCTTCCTCGGCCCGTCCGGCTGCGGCAAGTCGACGACGCTGCGCATCCTCGGCGGGTTCGAGACGCCGACAACCGGGCGGGTCATCCTTGACGGCGCGGACGTGACGCATCTTCCGCCGAACAAGCGCAAGGTCAACATGGTGTTCCAGGACTATGCACTGTTCCCGCACATGTCGGTCCGGCGGAACATCGCCTTCGGGCTTGAACTGAAGGGGCTGACCCAGGCACAGATCGCCGCGCGTTCTGACGAGCTGATGGCGTTTCTCGAACTCGCGCAGCTTGCCGACCGGCTTCCCGATCAGCTGTCGGGCGGTCAGCGCCAGCGGGTTGCGCTGGCGCGCGCCCTCGCGCCCGATCCGGCGCTGCTGCTTCTCGACGAACCGCTCGGGGCGCTTGATGCGAAGCTGCGCGGACAGGTTCAGGCGGAACTAAAATCCATTCAGCGCCGAACCTCCAAGACGTTCTTCTTCGTTACCCACGATCAGGACGAGGCCCTCACGATGTCGGACCGGATCGTCGTGATGAACAAGGGCCGGGTCGAACAGGATGGAACTCCGGAGGAGCTTTACTTCCACCCCGCGTCGCGGTTCGTGGCGGATTTCATCGGCGAGACAAACTTCATCGAGGGAACCGTCGCCGGAGCAGAGGGGCGCGATGTCGTGCTGCGCTGGGGGGAACAGGTCTTTACCGGCAGCGCACCCATGTCGGGCACACCGAAGAAGGGACAGGCCGCGACCGCCTCGATCCGTTTGGAGAAGCTGGTGGTCTCCGAATCCCGGCCGGATCTGCCGAACGTCATCGAAGGCCGGGTGACTGGCAAGATCTTTAAGGGCAGCCGGACGGAGCTGGAAGTCAGCATTGAAGGCGGCACCCCGACATCCATGCGCGCCTATGTGGACACCGCCGTTGGCCACGCGCTCGGCGACGGGCCGGTATGGTTGGGCTGGGAACAGGATTCGATGGCGGTACTTCGCGACTGAGTACCGGTCGGCGCCGGCCGGCTGTGCATCACGTCGCGTCGAACACGACCTCGCCGCCGACCATCGTCGTCAGAACGGCAGTATCGCCGATCTCATAGGCATCGCAGCTGAAGATGTCGCGGTCGAGGATGATGAGGTCGGCGCATTTCCCGACGCCGAGCGTCCCGGTATCGGCGGTGCGCCACGCGGCGGCGGCGGCCCCGGTCGTATAGCCGGCGACGGCCTCGGCGCGGGTAATGCGTTCGTCCGGCAGGAACGGCGCGACGGCGCCTTCCGCGATCGGCGGCTGACGCGTCACGGCGGTTTCGATGATCTGGAATGGATTCAGCGTCGATACCCCCCAATCCGACGAAAGCGCCATCGACGCGCCGGCATCGAGAAGCGAGCGGAAGGCGTAGATCCATCGGCTGCGCTCGTTGCCCACCATGGGGACGGCGATGTCGGTCACCGACGGCTCGTTGCGGGCCCAAAGCGGCTGGATGTTGGCCATCACCCCAAGCGCCCGGAAGCGGGGAATATCGGCGGGGTCGATGAACTGGATATGTGCGATCTGGTGCAGCGACGGCCAGTCGCCGTTTGCGCAGCGCGCGGCTTCGCATCCGTCAAGGGCGGCGCGGACGGCCATGTCGCCGATCGCATGGACATGGATCTGGAACCGTGCGGCGTCGAAGGCCGTGAACATCTCCTTTATTTGCTCCGGCGTGAACATCAGGGGGGCATTGCCGCCTTCGGCATCGGAATAGGGCGCGATCATTGCTGCTGTCCGATTCTCGACCACACCGTCGAGGAAGAACTTTGCCGAGTGCATCTTGAAACGGTCGCCCCGTGCCGCGGCGCGGAACCCGTTCAGGCGCTCCAACGCGCCCTCGGTCGTATCGAAGGCGTTTACGAGGGCGGTTGCGGCAACCCTCAAAGTCAGGCCGCCTGCTGCCTCCATTGCGCGATAGACGCGGACATGCCGTTCATCGACGCGCGCGTCGATGACACCGGTTATGCCGTTGCGATGCGCAAGCGCCTGCGCCCATTTCACGCCCTCGGCGAAGTCGGAGTCCGAAATTGCCGGCATCCGCGCCTCGGCCCACATGACGGCGTTTTCGTAGAGCATCCCGGTCGGTTCGCCTGCCGCATCCCGGACGAAATGCCCGTTCTGGGGATCCTGCGTCGCACCCGTAAGACCCACGGCACTGCAACCGAGCGAATTCAGACAGGCATTGTGGCCATCCGAAGCGACGATCAAACATGGGCGGTCGGGCACCGCCCGGTCGAGCAGGTGACGGTCGAGGTTTTCGGCATGGAAGATACCCGAATACCAGCCCGTCCCGTTGACCCAGGCGCGGTCGTGCGTCGTGGCGAATGCGGACAGTTTCTGCACGATGTCGTCCTGCGTCCTTGCTGCCGAAAGATCGGCGTTCTGGCTGTAGTCCTGGCCGCTGTCCTGAAGGTGTATATGGGTATCCTGAAATCCGGGAAGGACCAGCCTGCCGCCCGCGTCGATCACCCGCGCGTCGCGGTCCGCAACCGACCGTATCTCGGCATCCGAACCCAGCGCCAAAACACGGCCGTCCCGCACCGCCAGCGCCTGCGCGAAGGGGATTGCACCATCCATCGTCACAATGCGCGCGTTGATGACGATCGTGTCGGCCAGTCTCATGGGAAATGCCTTTCCGGCTAGGGAACCGCGCAGCAGATTGACGCCGTACAGGCCACCCTGGCAAGCGCGAAATCATAATCGCGTGGCACGAGATAAATCCGCTTCCCGAAACAGAAAACCCGTGCAACACTCCGCCATTCATCCCCTTTTCAGAGGCATCAAATGCAACGCGTCAAGTTCATCGATCGGATGGCGCAAGGTAAACTCACGCGCCGTGAAATGCTGCAATCCGCGGGCGCCTTTGGCGTCGGCCTCGCGGCCCTGCCGCGCAAGGCCAAGGCGGCGGGTGGACCGCTCACCTGCCTCGAATGGGGCGGATATGATGAAGAGGGCTATATCGGGTCCTACGTCGCCAAGCACGGAGCGCTGCCCGACTTCTCGATCTTCAGCGGAGAAGAAGAGGCGCTGGCGAAGGTGCGCGCGGGCTTCGCGGCCGATGTCATGCACCCCTGCAACTACTCCGTCAGTCGTTTCGTCAATGCGGGTCTCGCCAAGGAAATTGACACGGCACGGCTGTCGAACTGGGCCGATGTGTTCCCGTCGCTTCAGACCGCCGAGGGCGTCGTGCTCGACGGCAAGGTCGTGATGGCGCCGGCGGATTGGGGCAACTCGTCTATCGCCTATCGCAGCGACCTGATCGACCCGGCCTTTGCCGCCGATCCGAGCTGGTCGATCTTCTATGACGAGGCCTATTCCGGAAAGGTCTCGATGCTCGACAACGAGCTGGTCATCCAGATCGGCGCCATGGTGGGCGGGATGCCGTATGGCGAGGCCTACAACCTTTCGGGCGATGCGCTTGCTGCCGCGGCGAAGGACTGGGGCACCAAGGGCGTCAATGTCTCCCGGTTCCTGTGGACCGATGCGTCTGAGGTGCAGCAGGCGATGGCATCGGGCGAGATCGTCGCTGCCTACGCGTGGAACGACCTTGTCAAAAACCTGAAGGCAGAGGGTATTCCGGTGGAATACGCGGTGCCGAAAGAGGGGATGTTCACCTGGTTCTGCGGCCTCACGCTTCTCAACTCCGGGAAAGCCGACGAGGCGCTGGCCTACGATTTCATCGACGCATGGCTCAGCCCGGAAACGGGCAAGTACCTGATCGAGGCGTCCGGCTACGGCCACGCCAACCGCAAAAGCTTCGAGATCGCCGATCCCGCCGAAGTCGCAGCGATGGGTATTTCCGACCCCGACGCGCTCATGGCATCTGCCGTGCTTTTCCTCACCCCGACGGACGAGGTGCAGGTCGAACAGAACCGGGTCTGGGGCGATATCAAGGCGTTGAAGATGTAAGACGCCGGACGATGTCCGCAGGTTCCACGCGCACTGGTCTGTCGCTGCTGTCACCGGCCTTCCTGGTGATGGCGGCGACGCTGCTCGCCCCCGTCGTCGCACTGGTCGTCATGTCGTTCTGGAGCCAGTCCGGCTTCGACATCGACCGCAGCTTCACGCTGAAGAACTACGCCCGGCTGGTTGAGCCGGGCGAAGGCGTGGTCTGGTATGGCATTCGCTTTCCCTTCGCCTATCCGGTGCCGGCGGTTCTGATGATCAAGTCGCTGGCGATGTCCTTCGTAGCGACGATATGCGTGATCGGCCTTGCCTGGCCGATGGCCTATTTCCTTGCGTTCCGCGTTATCCGCAACAAGGCGATGTGGATCATCCTTCTGACAATCCCGTTCTGGACCAGCTACCTGTTGCGGGTCTTTTCGTGGAAGATCGTCCTTGGCTTCAATGGTGCGATCAATTCCGGGCTGATGTGGCTGGGCATGATCAAGGAGCCACTGGAATTCCTGCTCTACAACCCGGTCGCCGTAATGATCACTCTTGCGCATAGCTGGATCGCGTTTGCGGTCCTGCCGATCTATGTTTCGCTGGAAAAGATTGACCGCTCGCTGCTTGAGGCCGCCTCCGACCTAGGCGACAGCCGTTGGACCCGGTTCCGGCGTGTGACTCTGCCGCTGTCGATGCCGGGCACGATCGCTGCGACGCTTCTGGTGTTCATCCCCACCGTCGGGGATTACGTCACGCCGACGCTGGTGGGCGGTCCGGGCGGCATGATGATCGGCAGCCTTGTCCAGCAGCTGTTCCTGCGCCAGGACAACGCGCCGCTTGGCGCTGCCGTCTCCATCGTGATGATGCTGATCATCGCCGCGCTGGTCGGGCTGTTCCTCTGGCTGATCGGCTATGCCCGGATGCGGAAGAGGATCGGTTGATGCGGCGGGTCGATCTGCTGGTTCTCTATGCCGTGTTCTTCGTGCTGTTCCTCTACGGCCCGATGCTTCTCATGCCGCTCTTTTCCTTCAACGACGCGAACTTCGCGACCTTCCCGCTGAAGGGGTTCACCACCCGCCACTACACCGGGATGAGCGCGAACACGTCGATGATGACGGCACTGCGGAATTCGTTGCTGGTGGGAACGGCGGTATCGGTGGTCGCGACCGCGCTCGCATTGCCCGCCGCGCTTGCCCTCACGCGTTACCGGGTGCCGGGCGGCGGGGCGATCCTGTCGTTCATGATGCTGCCGCTGGTGGTGCCCTCGATCGTGCTCGCGGTCGGCTTGCTTGTCGTTGTCCTGCGTATCCTCGGGATTCCGCTGTCGCTCTGGACCGTCGCCGCAGGGCACCTGATGCTTTGCATCCCCTTCGGGATGACTGTCCTCATGTCGCGTCTGGAAGGCTTCGACCGCAGCCTTGAGGAAGCGTCCCGTGACCTTGGCGCCGGCGGGTGGGGCACGTTCCGGCGCGTGACCCTGCCCCTGGCCGCGCCGGGGGTTATCTCCAGCCTGCTCCTCTGTTTTATCATCTCTTTCGATGAATTCGTCATCTCGTTCTTTCTGACCGGCACCGACAACACGCTGCCGGTATTCCTGTTCTCGCAGTTGCGGTTCCCGAACCGGCTGCCGAGCACTCTGGCGCTTGGTTCGCTGATCCTCGTCGGTTCCGCTGTGTTGGTTATCCTTGCCGAGATCCTGCGAAAACGCGGTGTCGCATCTGACAATCCCGGAGACATTTGATGGACGATCCGATCATCCGCCTCGACAATGTCGAGAAGTCGTTCGGTGACTTCAGGGCGCTGAAAAGCATCAGCTTCGACATCGCGCGCGGCGAGTTCTTTTCGCTGCTTGGCGCGTCGGGGTGCGGCAAGACCACGCTTCTGAGGATACTTGCCGGGATCGAGCAGCCGACGCGCGGGCAACTTACGATTGACGGAAAACCGATGGCGGGCGTGCCTGCCAACCAGCGGCCGACGAACATGGTGTTCCAGAGCTACGCGATCTTCCCGCATCTCTCGGTTCGCGAGAATATCGGCTACGGCCTTGTCTATCAGAAGATTTCGAAAGCCGAGGCAAAGGCGCGCACCGACGAGGCGATCGAACTGGTGAAGCTTGAAGGATTGGGCGACCGCAGCGCGCATCAGTTGTCGGGCGGGCAACGGCAGCGTGTCGCGCTGGCACGTGCGCTGGTCTGCCGGCCCAAGGTGCTGCTTCTGGACGAACCGCTTTCGGCGCTCGACAAGAAGCTGCGCGAAGAGATGCAACAGGAACTGCGCTCGTTGCAGCGCACGGTCGGGATTACCTTCGTCTTCGTCACCCATGATCAGGAAGAGGCGTTGACGCTTTCGGACCGCATCGCCGTCATGGCGGGCGGGAAGGTTCTCCAGATCGACACGCCCCAAGGCCTGTATGAGCGGCCGAATTGCCTTGATGTCGCGGAGTTCGTCGGAACCATGAACCTGTTCCCTGCGAAGGTGACCGGCGTTGACGGGGCCAAGGCGGTCGCGGCGGGCGATCCGTCGGGAGAGTTCGCCGGGATCAGCGCCGGTCGCCCGGCGGCCGTAGGTGATACCGTGTTCATGGCCGTGCGGCCGGAGAAGATCGCGATCCGCGCCGGTGCCGGGCAGGCGGGCCGCAACCAGGTGGCAGGGCGCATCTCTTCGGTCTCCTATCTCGGGGACCGCAGCCATTACCTCGTCGCGGTTGACGGCCTTGCTGCGCCGGTCGCGGTCTATCTGTCGAACCTGGCCGGGCAGGGCATGGTCGGAACGCCCGGTGCGGATGTCACGTTATCATGGGACGAGACGAGCGTGCTCGTGCTCGACCGTGCGTGATGCGGAGGATTGTCTTCGCCGGTTTCCGAAGTGGGATGGGCGCGCCCGTGACCGGACCGAAAAGGTGCCGGTCGATCGGTGCGAGGGTCTCGTGGATTGCCGCCCTTTGATCAGGTGGTAGAGCGGCGGCCAGTCTGACGGCCGCCCGGCGCATTGCCGCCGCGTCTCCGCGACGCGCCGCCCGTACAAGCCGTGCGCGCTCTGCATCGGGACGCAGATCGTTCAGGCGGCGCAGGAGTTCCGCGCGACTGCGCGGACGCCAGTCTGCGCCAAGGATCAGAAAGGGCAGGACGAGGCCAAGCGTGAAGCCCAGCACCGGGTACTCGAACCCGGTGAATTTCGATTGCCATGCGGCGGTCACCGCCGCGTCCGGCGCGGCGGCGTAGCCGATAGGCGTCGCCTTCAGCACGACGTTGCCGGCGGTCTGTGCGCCAGTGTCGAAATAGGGGATCTGGATTTCGGGGATCACGCCCCGCTCTCCGGTTTTCGGCCGAAGCGACCACTCCCAGACCACAGTGGTAAGCGGGCCGAGTGGCGTCAACTCCGTGGTCCGTTCCTCCGGTGAGGCGAACGAGATCAGCCAGGCCGCCCGAATCTGCGGCTGCGGCGGGAGCATCTTCGTCGTCGCGCCGAGGGCACGAAGAACGACCCGCCGTTGCACCGTCTCGCCCAACGGCAACGCTTCCGGTGCTGCGCTCCAGTCATCGGAAAACTCGATTGCGGCAACTGGCAGCCATGGCTGGCCCAGGGCCGGGCGCACGGATATCGGGACGGCCCCGGACCGCACGACGTGTTCGGCCCGCCCGCCCGATGGCGTGACGATCGTCAGCTTGTGGCTGATTTCCGGGAAGGACAGATCGCCGCCGCGCTGTGGAAATATCGCGATGCGGCGGCGCATCACCTGTGTCGGCAGGCCGTCCACCTGCTCGACCGTCCATTGATCGCGGGCCAGTTGGACCCAGTCGAAGCTGCGGCTGCGGGGAATCGTCAGGTCCTGGAGGGCAATCGTCACGCGGTAGTCGCCACGGAGTGTCGCGAGCAGCATCTGGCCTTCGACAGGCGCGGGTCCGTGCGGGTCGAGGATGAGCTGAAGCCGCGCCTTTTCCGCCGGTAGAACGTCTTGCGCTGCAGCGGGACAGGCCAGAATGAACACGAGCAGGATCAGCCTTACCACGGCGACGGCTCCATCGGTATTGCAAGCCCCTCCTCCAGCCGACGCTCATGTTCGGCGGCGAGGCGCTTTGTCAGGTATTCGCCCGGCGCATCGGCCAGCGTTTCAAGCCAGTTGGCATCGGCGCCCACTGTGCGGGCATCGACCGGGCGGCGGGAATTCACCTCTGCCACGAGGGTCGGTGCAGTCGGATCGTCCGCATCGAAGCCGGCGACGTTCGCACCTGCATCGACAAGGAGCCGGTCTATGCGGCCGTGCCCCATCGCCTCGCCGATCACCGGCTCCACCAGCGCTGCGACGATGTCCCTGTTGCGACGCGCCTCGGCGTCCCATCGGTCGGCGAAAAGCACCGCGTCGTAGTAGGCAACGGCGAGCGCGTATTCGCCGGTCGTCGCAAGCGTCGCCGCGCGGTCGTAGGTCGCGCCACGGCCGATTTCGCGGAAGATGGCGTCTGCCTCGGCATGGCGCCCGGTGCGGTAGAGCGCGGCCCCGCGTGCGCCCTGATCGTTTGTCAGGGCGAGCGTCACGCGCGGCAGGCCAGCGAGGGACGCGAAGCGTGCAAGCGTCGGTGCGCCGGCGAACGCCAGAAGGGCCAGCGCCGAGGCGGCGAGCGCTATGGTCAGGGCGTGCCTCATGCCGCCACTCTCCGCCGGAATAGGAGAAGCGCCGGGATCAGCGCTGGCCACAGGAACCAGCGCCCATGATCCTCGAACAGGAGTGCCGCGATCTCGGCATCGGCGCCGAGGCGGCCCGGCCTTTCGAGCAGAAAATCCGAAAGAGCCGCCGTGTCGGTTCCGTCGATCAGAACACCGCCCCCTGCCTCGGCAATCCGGGCCATCGACTGCCGGTCCGGGGCGGGCATTCCATAAACCTCGCCGGAGGGGGAAACGTAGACGGCCGAGACACGCACGCCGTCCTCGCGAAGCGCACGTGCCGCGTGTTCGGCCTCGGGCCCGAGGCCGCCACCATCCGACAGGACAATGATATCCGCCGCCCTTGCGTCCGCTTCGATAAGGACCCGCCGCGCCAGCGTCAGCGCCCGGTCAGGGCGGCTGCCTGCGACGGGCAGTGTGTCGGGTCCGAGAACCGACACGATGGTTTCAAGCGCCGAAGGGTCGGAGGTGGGCGGGCTGACCAGATAGGCGTCGCCCGCGAACAGTGCGAGTGCGACCGGGCGGGTGCCGGCCCCCGCCAGAATGAGCGAGGCGGATGCCTTGGCATCGTCTAGATTGCCGCCCTCGGTCATCGACCGCGACAGGTCGATGAGGAGGAAGACGATCTCGTGGTTGCGAAAGGTTGGTGCGCCGTGGTTGCGGGTGGCAGGTCCCGCAAGACCCAGCGCCGCGAGGGCCGCTATCGCCGCCAAGTACGACACTGTGCCGGTGCCACGAGGCGCCTGCACGTGGCCCCGGGCTGCCAGAAACTCCAGAAGATGCGGTTCGACGATGTTCCGCCAGCCGGCCAGCGACCGCCGGTGAAGGAGGACGAGAATGGCAAACCCGGCCACGGCCGGCGCCCCCACCAGCCAGACGGGCCGGAGCAGGATGATATCGCCAAGCGCAGTCATCCGGCGTCTTTTCGGGACAGGGCGAGTGCGAGGAAGGCACAGGCGAACGCCGCCGAGGCAGGCCAGACCCAGTAGCTGTGCCAGAGCCTGACGGGCGGCGCCTTCGACGGGCTCGGCTCAAGCGCGTCGATGGCGGCCATGACGGCCTGTAGTTCAGCCGCGTTACGCACCCGGAACATTCGGCCGCCGCTCTCTTCTGCGATCAGGCGCAGCGTGGCGGCATCGACCGCGTCGTGCGCGCCGGGATTGCTTTCAAGATCGTCGGGTCCGAGAGCGATCGTGTGGATGCGGATATCCATGCCGTCCGACAGGACGGCGACATCCTCTGGCGCGACGCTGCCGGTGGTGTCGACACCGTCGGAAAACAACACGACGACGCGGGAACTTGCGTCTGACGCTCCCAGCCGGCGCAGCGCGAGACCAAGCCCGTCGGAAATTGCGGTGGATTTGCCCGAGATGCCGATGACTGACTCCGTCACCGCCCTTGCGACAGAAGCCGTGTCACTCGTCAGCGGCGTGGCGACATAGGCGCGGTCACCGAAGACGACGAGGCCGACCCTGTCGCCTGCGCGTCCCTCGACAAACTGGGCGCCGACCCGCTTGACCGCATCCAGCCGCGATGTCCGCTGCCCGTCGAGGTCGAAATCCTCCTTCTCCATCGAGCCGGACAGGTCGAGCGCCAGCATGATGTCGCGACCGGAGACAAGCTGGTGTTGCAGTGTCCGCATCTCTCCCGGGCCGGCGAGCGCCACAACGATGCAGAACCAGATCACGGCAGGAAGGAGGCGCTGCATTCGCGACCGGTGCACCGACCTCGGGGCAGGCACGATTCCAGCGGCGATGGCGGGCGGAACCCGCAGCGCGCCCGTCATCGCCGCACGCGGCGGCAGCATGAAAAATGCAGCAACCGGCAGGGGCAGGAGAAGAAGCAGTGCAGGGTGATCGAAGGTCATGCGCGCCGCTCCCGCGTACGGGCTGCGTCCAGAATCGCGCGTTCGAGAACCGCCGGGTCCATCGTGCCGCGCGGATCGTAAAGCGCCGCATTGAGGCCATCGGGGCGTTGCAGCTTCCTGTCGGGGTCGAGGCTTCGTAGCAACGAAGCGAGGCCTAAGATCCGCTCAGGCAACGGGGAGCGGGCGAGGGTCGCGATCCTGCGGCGGGCGGCTACGCCGGGACGCTCGCGCGCGATGAAGAGCGGGCGCAGGACCTGCCGCGCAGCCATCCCCACGAGGATACCGATCAGAAGCGCCACGAACCCGTCGCGTGGCCCGAACGTTGCGAATTCTGCCGGCAGACGGATCGGTGCAAGAAGTGCCTGAAGCTCGTCGGGCGTCATGGATCGTTCCCCGCGAAGAGGTTCTCGCGGCCGGCATGGACCTCCAGCACCCTCGCGCCGCGATCGGTGAATGCCTTGAGCGTTTGGCCCTGCGCGCCGGTCAGCCGCCCCCAGCGGACCGCACCGGCCGCGTCTGCGAACGGGAGCTCGCGCGCGGGTGGTGTGGATTGCACCGCGTCCATCACCGCCATCACGACGATCCGCACCCTTGGGCGGAGCCGGTCCAACACATTGGCGAGATCGTCGCCTGGATCATCGAGCCCGCTGGCCAGCACCAGTGAACTACCGCGCCGGGCCAGACGGCCAACCCGTTCGAGCGCGGTATCGAGCGGTAAGGTCGCCGCCGGGGCAGGGGCTGCGAGCGCGCTGGAATGCGCCCCTTCGAGCATGGTGGCGATCCCCGGCATGGCGGCGTCGCCCGACCGCAGGCGGAGAAAGTCGATGCCGGCGTCCGAGAGCGTCACGAGGCCGATCCTGCCGCCGGCGTCGATGGCCTGCCATGCGGCGATTGCCAGTGCTTCGGCCGCCGCGACCGAACGAAGGCGGCGGAGGCTGCCCCAGAACATCGAGGTGCGGAAATCAGCGACCAGAAGCGCGGTTTCGTCCTCTTCCTCGTGATAGGTGCGGACATGGGGTTCGCCGGTCCGCGCGGTGGCAGCCGCATCGACGTTGCGCAGGTCGTCGCCTTCGGTGAAATGCCGCAGGTCGTGTATGTCGAGGCCAAGGCCCCGCTTCCGACCCGCGAGCACGCCGGCCCGGTCGGCGCTGCGGCTGGCGAAAACCGCGTTCCGGGCGGCATGGCGCAAACCGAGAAGCCGCGCCGCGGACAGGTCGATCCCGTCGCGGGCGGTCATAGCGGCATGACGGAACGCAGCGCGTCCGCCACGATCGCGCGGGCGCTGTCCCCGTCTGCGCGCGCGCGCCATGTCGGCACGAGCCTGTGGGCAAGAACATCCGGCGCGAGGTCGGCAACATCCTCTGGCAGTACGAAGTCGCGCCCCCGGAGGAAGGCGCGCACCCGCGCCGCGGCGGCGAGAAAGAGGGTGCCGCGCGGCGATACCGGGTATTCGACGCGCGCACCGATCCCGCCGTCCATGCGCCGCGTCGTCATGACGAGCTGCACGATATAGTCCTTGATCGCCGGTGACAGGTGGACTCCGCCCGCCGCCCGACGCAAGGCGGCGAGCGTCTCGTCAGACAGCCGGGTGCCGATCGGTGCTACCTCTCCCAGCTCCTCGGTCTCGACCAGGTCGAGGATGCGCATTTCGGTCTCTGCGTCGGGCATCCCGACCGTGACGTGGAAGAGAAACCGGTCGAGCTGTGCCTCGGGCAGCGGAAATGTGCCTTCGTGTTCCAGCGGATTCTGCGTCGCGATCACGAGGAATCCCGGCGGCAGGGATCGGGTCTGCCCGCCCGCCGTCACCTGACGTTCGGCCATTGCCTCCAGAAGCGCGGATTGCACTTTCGGCGGGGCGCGGTTGATCTCGTCGACCAGAACGAGCGTGTTGAAGATCGGGCCGGGCAGGAAGTCGATTTTTCGATGGTTCGGGTCGAAGACCTGGGTGCCGGTGATGTCGGCAGGCATCAGGTCGGGCGTGCACTGGATGCGGGCGAAGGTGCCCTCTATCCCCGATGAAAGGCGCCGCACCGCGCGGGTCTTGGCCAATCCCGGCGCGCCCTCGATCAGGACATGGCCGCCGGCCAGAAGCGCGATCATGAGCCGTTCGACCAGCGGCGCCCGCCCGATCAGGCCGGCCTCGATCTCGGAGATGAGCTTCCGGGCCGGCTCCGCCAGCCGTGCAATGTCTCTGTCGGTGTCCGCAGCCGCCCCGGTTTCCATCATCCCCGTTCCTCCCTTGCCGGAAGGCTCGCACCCTTCCCGCGCCCCGAACAGGGCAAATTGCCTGATCTGCCACCACAAGGCTTGCCAGATGACGGGAAAAGCCTTTCCCTGAGGATGACTGGCCGGAACGGTGGGAAACGGATGAGCCTGCGAAGCGGTCTGATCCTTGGCCTGTGCCTGGTGACGGCCTTGGTCTTCTTCTCGACGGTGATCTGGGCGATGGCCGAGGCGCGCGATCGGGGCACGCGGCAACTTGGCGCGACGCTGGCGCGCGTCAGCGCGATGATCGAGCGCAACTACCAGATGATGCCGGATGAGCCGGTATCCCAGCACCTCCGGCGAACGACGATGGATGTGACGCAGGTTCTGACGCCGGGCACTTGCGTTGTCATGGAAGAGACGCGGATTTCCCCGCGCATGTTCTGCGCCGACTGGCAGGTGTTCGGTCGTATCGCGCCGGGGTGGTTTCACGACGTTCAGCGTGCCTTGTTCGGCATCCCCGAGAGGGTCGTACACGAAGGGCGGCGTAACACTGCGGACACCTATCGCGCCGAGGTCTTCTTCGATCCCGTCGCCTTCGCGACGAGCAGTTGGGGCCAGGTGCGGCTGGCGGTGCGGCAGGCCCTTGCCATGGCCGCAGGCGTGCTGGCACTCGGGACCGTCCTGATCCTGCGTTCGACCCGGCCCGTCCAGCCCATCATCTCGGTCCTTGGCGAACTGAGCGAGGGGCAGCTGGATGCGCGGGTGCAGCCGAGCGGGTTCGCCGAATTCCGAACCGTCGGCGGTGCGGTCAACGCGCTGGCCGAGCGTCTCGACAAGGCCGAAGCCGACCGCAAGGCGCTGACGCGCCAGTTGCTGATGGTCGAGGATGCCGAACGCCGCCATCTTGCCCGCGACCTGCATGACGAATTCGGTCAGATCCTGACCGCAACGGGTGCTCTTGCCGGGGGCATCGAGCGTCGCGCGGAACGCGATGCGCCCGAGATCGCGCAGGATGCCCGCTCCATTGGCGGCCATGTCGCGCGGATGATGGAAACGCTGCGCGGTGCCTTCGCACGCCTCAGACCGCCGGAACTGGACGAACTGGGTCTGTCGGCGAGCCTGCGGCAGATGATCGGCGGTTGGGCAGCAGCCCGCGGCGGCCGGGTCCGGTTCGAGTTTGACGCCGCCGGTTTCGACGAAGCCGGCCTGAGCCCGGAAGTGGCGCTTGGCATCTACCGTATCGTGCAGGAGGCAATTACCAACGCCATGCGCCATGGCACGCCAAAGCTCGTCGCGATCCGACTGTCGGGTGGCGGTCGCCGGCCGCTTGACCTCAGCATCGAGGATGACGGCGGCGGCCGGGTCGGCGAACCCGGCGCCGGGCGGGGCAGCGGCATATTGGGCATCACTGAACGGGCCGAGGCGCTGGGCGGCCGCTTCTCCATCGACAGCGCCGGGGCGGGAGTGCGGATCGCAGTGCATGTCCCGCCCGGTCCCAGCGTGGCCGCATGAGCGCCCGGACAATCCTTATCGTCGACGACCATCCGGTGGTGCGACAGGGTTACCGCCGCCTCATCGAAGCGGATGGCCGGTACCGTGTGGTGGCCGAGGCCGGGACGGCCCGGGATGCCTATGCCGCCTACCGGGCGGCGGCGCCCGACCTTGTCCTCATGGACCTGTCCCTGCCCGGTGCCGGCGGTATCGAGGCAACTCGGCACCTGTGCAGCTACGACCCGCACGCCCGCATTCTGGTTTTCACCATGCATCAGGGCGCGGCCTTCGCGATGAAGGCGATCGAAGCGGGTGCTTGCGGCTATGTCACGAAAAGCAGCGATCCGGACGAACTGATCGCAGCACTTGACGCCGCGGTTGCGGGGCGTCGGACGATTTCGGCCGACGTGCAGGCGGAGATCGCGGATGAACAACTCTTCGGCCGCTCCGCGCGCCTTGCCGAACTTACGCCCCGGCAGATTGAGGTGCTGCGCCTCGTGGCCGCCGGACTTACGTCGGTGGAGATCGGCGACGTGCTGGGGGTCAGCATGAAGACGGTGCAGAACACGCACTATCAGATAAAGAGCCAGCTTGATGCGCGCACGGACGCGCAGTTGGTCTGGATCGCCATCGAAGCCGGCCTTCTTGCCGCCCCTTCGGCTGGCTAGAGCAGACTGGCCGGCGTTTCCGCTGTTTTCGCACCTGGTGCCCAACGTCGGTCATTCATGGTCCGGGTTGTCCGCTTCCGGCGTCGGGTAAGATAGGCGCCAGTCCCGAATGGCCATGTCGGTATCGTTCCAGCGAACCGCCAGATGACAGTTCAGTTCCAACCCGCATGAAGTCATCGTGGATTGCAACGCAGAGTCGATTTTTGCTTCGCCGTCGGGGCGAGTGATGACCTGAGCGTGCTGAAAGGTGCAGTTCAGAGAGACGTCGCCGGCGAGATGCGCCGAGTATGCGGCCGATGTGCGGTAGGCGAATGTCGTCCCGGTCTGTTCGAACTGAACGGACGAGGTCGGTTGTATCCAGGTCATTTGAAGGTGGTCCGGTTTTCCGGTCTCGGTTTTGCGGACAAGCGCGCCGTCCGATCGAGCGGACCAGCGTGGCGTGCCCGGCAGATGCCTGACTTCGGGAAAGGGATCCGATAGGGGAGCGGCGCTGCTATGGCGCGGCAGGTCGAGGGCAGCCTCCCCGGTCATCACCCAGAGGCGGGCGAGCGGGAGTTCGGGCCAGACGAGAGGCCAATAGGACGTTGCAATGGCCAACCGGAGGCGATGCCCGGCGGCAAGGCGATAGGCCGTCGCGGGAAGTGTCACGCGGTAGGCGACCGGGTCGTCGGCCGCGAATTTTTGCTCGCTGTCCAGTTCGGCATCCAGGGCGAGGTTGATGGCGTGACGGGTCACGAGGTTGGACCGACCGTCCGGTGCGACATCGCATATCCGGAGAACGAGTTGCGCACGCTGACGGTCGCGCCGGACCGTTATCGACACAGCCGGATGACCAATCACGTCGATCGGTGCGGCAAGCGGCGCGCTGTCAAAGCACAGCGCGCGCGCATCATCTTGGGCCTGATCCAAAGGTAGGCCGCCCGCGCGGCCGAAATAGCCGGTATCGCCCGCGCAGGTGCCGTGCAAGAGGTGCGATGGCACCGGCAGTTCCACAGCGACGCCAGGTTCATTTGAAATGGTGCGGTCGCCGAGCAGGTGAAGGCGGGTCCCCTCGGTTTCAGCAGGTCCAGCGATCTCGATCCAGCGACCGTTGCGGGTGGAAAGTCTGTCCTGCGGTGGATCGAATTCGCGACGCCACAGGCGCAGCTTCGGCCAGCTCGCGACGCTGTTCCTTTCGCCTTTCAGCCAGTAGTCCCACCATTGGAGCGAGAGGTCCTGAAAGCCGATGGCGGGGCCGGGTTCGCCGTGGTCGGGATAGTGGTGTCCCCATGGGCCCACAATGCCCCAGCAAAGATCCGGCCGCGCGCCTACCAAGCGCATTACGGAATTCGAATAGCGGTCGGCCCAGCCACCGATTGTCAGAATCGGGCACGACAAACTCTCGGCTGAGAACCGCACCGACCCGTGCCGCCAGTAGGACCCTCGGGTTCGGTGCGTGGCCCACGCATCGAGCGGACAGGTCGCGCCGTCGAGCCGGGCTTTCCAGATCGCGCCCCAGTCCGCACCGACCGTCGCGCTGTCCGGCGGGGCGGCAAGGATCGCGGGCAAGGTAGCACCCCATTCGAAACCATCGGTAAGAAGGCAGCCGCCCGTCCAGTGGATGTCGTCCTCGAACCGGTCCACTGTCGCGCAGTTGGCGAGCACCGCCTTGAGCGGACCGGGCGCGTCGACGGCGGTCTGCAAGCTGGCAGTGCCGCCCCAGGACGTGCCGAACATACCGACCGCGCCGGATGACCAATCCTGCGCAGCGATCCAGTCGATCACGTGGCGCGCATCGTCAAGCTCGGCATCGGCATACATGTCAGGCATGACGCCCTCGCTGTCGCCCGAGCCGCGCATGTCGACGCGCAGGCAGACGTAACCGTGTGCCGCGAAATAGGGGTGGTTGCGCTCGTCCCGGGCGCGGACCATGTCGCGCTTTCGGTAGGGGATGTATTCGAGGAGTGCGGGGAAGGGGCCGGGCCCGTCCGGCCACCATATTCGTGCCGAAAGGTGTACGCCATCCGGCATCGGGATCGGGACATGTTCCGATTCCCGGATGCCGGCACCGTGCGAATAGCCATTTCTGTCAGGCACTTATTCCAGCCCCCTTTCCGCAGCGCAGCTGTCTGCCCCGTGCAATCGTAGTGCGTGGTAAGAATATTTCGATAAAATTCTTCTCGTGGGCGAATATTGTGGCACTATTGCAGGACGACTCACCTGTGGCGGATGTCGATGTCTCATGGATGGAAATGACAGGACTCTCGACGAAGATGCGCTCGTCTACGCAGAGAATGTAATCTCGCTCGGGTCCGAAATGCGCCAGGTACGCAAGGCTCGCCTCCTTACACTTAAGGATGTGTCGGCTGCGACGGGGATTTCCGTCAGCCACCTCAGCGCCATCGAGCGCAGCGCCACCAATCCGTCACTTGACGTCGTGCATAAGATAGCCGGCGCGCTTGATATCGACCCGGATTGGTTCTTCGCGCGCCGTCCCGGCTCGGGGCCGATGGAACGGGCCTATGTCGTGCGCAAGCGCAACCGCCGTGACCTCAACCGCCTCTATCGGGAGGATAAGGACCAGATCGGCCTCAGCGACGAACTCCTGTCCAGTTCGATTGCGGGCACGATCCTGATGGGTGTCGCGGAGTACGAACCGCATTCGGAACGTCCGGACCACACGATCTATCAGCATGCCGGCGAGCAGCACGGATATATCCTTGAAGGCGAACTCGAACTGCAACTCGAGAGCGAATTCATCACGCTTCAGGAAGGCGACAGTTTCAGCTTTCCAACCGAGATCATTCACAACGCACGCAACCGCACCGACAGACCTGCTAGACTGATCTGGGCGATCGCTCCGATTGTCATCCCGAAGGATGTGGTCGTGGGCGCACCGCCGAAGAAGCAAGGAGAAGGCTCGGAGTAAGGGCTGCAAAAGTACCAAAACTAGAAAACCAACAGGGAGCTACAACCGATGACCATCAATCATTCCGGGGTTTCGCGGCGTTCGTTCCTCGCTGCGGCAGGTGCATTCGGGGCTGCGACGGTGGCGGTGCCACGCATGGCGTTGTCGCAGGACGGGAAGGTGCTGACCGTCAGATCCTATTCGGACCTTCAGATCCTCGATCCGGCGTTCCGCCTGTCCCTGCCCGAGGGCGATATCATCACCGCGATCTTCGCACCCATGGTGACCCCGCAGCCCGGCGACACATGGGGCTGGAAGGCCGTGGCGGTTGACAGCATCGAACAGCTTGACGATGTCACTGTCGCATTCACGCTGAAGGACAATATCGGCTTCACCGATGGCTACGGCCAGATGACGGCCGAGGACGTGAAGTTCTCGATCGAGCGCTTTGCCGATCCGGCCATGGAAAGCCCCTATGCGGGCGACTGGTCTGCGCTGAAGGAGGTCGAGGTCAAGGACAAGCTGTCGGGCCTCATCCACCTCAAGAACAAGTTCGTCCCGCTCTGGACGACGACCCTGCCGACGGCGGCTTCCTGCATTCTGTCGAAGCGCGCGATGGAGGAACTGGGCGACAAGATCACCACAAAGCCGGTTGCGCAGTCGGGTCAGTACCTTCTGGCCGAATGGCAGCCCAAGCAAAAAACCATCCTGCGCCGCAACCCCGACTGGCAGCACGAACCGGGCGGGTTCGACGAGATTCACATAATCCCGATCGAGGACCCTGCGACGGCCGAGCGCGGTTTCGAAGCCGGCGATCTCGACTACACTTGGACCTCGGTGTCGTCGCTTCCACGCCTGAAGGAAAACCCGCCCGCAGGCAGCGTTGTGCTGGAAAAGCCATCTCTCGCCTATGTCTGGATGGGGATGAACCAGGACAACGAGGCGCTCAAGGACGTGCGTATCCGTCGGGCGATCCAGCATGCCATTGACCGGACGTCTGTCGTGGACGCGGCCTATTTCGGGGCCGCTGCCGTGGGCAACGGCATCATCGCGCCGGGTTTGCCGGGATCGCGCGACAGCGTGACCTACGACTATGATCCGGACAAGGCGCGCGCGTTGCTGGCTGAGGCCGGGGCCGAGGGCCTGAATGTCACGCTCGATATCCTCAACCAGTCTGAACGGCTGTCAGCGGCCCAGGTCATCCAGGCTAACCTCGCCGATGTTGGCATCACCTGCGAGATCAAGCAGAACGACAGCGGAACGTTCTGGACGCTCGGGGCGAAGGAGGGCGACTACTTCATGAACCTCCAGCTCATCCTCGGCCGTTTTTCGATGCAGCCTGACCCTAGCTGGGCCACGGTCTGGTTCACACCCGAGCAGATCGGCGTCTGGAACTGGGAACGCTTCAACAGCGCCGAATACAAGGAACTGCATGAACAAGGGCTCGTCGAAAGTGACCCGGCAAAGCGCGACGAGATCTACAAGAAGATGCAGGGGATCATGGACGAAAGCGGATGCTACGTCTTCCTCACGCATGAGGTCGTCGGCGCGATCCACCGCGACACGATCCAACCGGGGTTGAAACCGAACGGCGAGTCGCTGCTCGCCGAGTTCAAGTCCGCCTAAGGGAACAGGGGCGGCCCGCAACGGCCGCCCTGCCATCTCACACTCATGTTGCACTATACCCTCTCACGCCTCGGGCTGGCCGTCCTCATCGTCTCTGTGGCGATGCTGATCCTGTTCTCGATGATCTACCTGATCCCCGGCGACCCGGCCGCCGTGGCGCTCGGCCCGCGCGCGACCGCTGCGATGCGCGAGGCGCTGCGCGTCAAGATGGGGCTCGATCAGCCGGTCTGGGTGCAGTTCTGGAACTTCTTCATCAACGCTTGGCAGGGCGATCTGGGGAACGAGGTCCTGTCGGACAGGCCGGTTTCCAAAGTCGTTCTGGAACAATTGCCCTATACGCTTGCACTGATTGCCGGGGGCATGGTCTGGTCGGTTGCGCTTGGCATTCCGCTTGGCTGCTGGGCCGCCGTGAAACGTGGCAGCCTCGCCGACAGGCTGGTGGGAGTACTCAGCGTCGCTGTCATCGCGGTGCCGTCTTTCGTCGTCGCTATCTACGCGCTTCTCATCTTCGCCGTGTCGCTGCGCTGGCTGCCGGCGATCGGGGCGGGGGAACCGGGCGACCTCGGCGACCAGCTTGTCCATCTTATCCTGCCGTCGATAGCGGTCGGTCTCGGCTGGGTCGGATATATCGCGCGGATGGTGCGCGCCTCGATGCTCGAGGTGCTGGAGGCGCAGCATATCCGCACCGCGCGCGCCTTTGGCCTGCCCGATAACCAGATCACCTATCAATACGCGCTGACCATTGCGATCCTGCCGACGATCACGCTGCTCGGGGTCGGGATCGGGCAGATGCTGTCCTCGGCGGTCTTCGCCGAGATCGTCTTCGCCCGCCCGGGCGTCGGCAAGCTCGTCTACGACGCGATCCTGACGCGCAACTACCCGCTCGTCACCGGTGCTGTGCTCGTGACCACCGTTCTCTTCGTCCTCATCAACCTCATCGCCGATCTCATCGTCGGAGCCCTTGATCCCCGTGTCCGCAGCAGTCTCTGATACCCTTCGGTCCGTCCGCCGGATCATGGCCGAGCCCTTGGGCGCGCTCGGGATCATCCTCGTGTTGCTGGTCGTCGGCGGCGCCGTCTTTGCCGACCTTATCGCCAGCGCCGATCCGAACAAGATCGCGCCGCGTGACCGGTTCCTTTCACCCTCCATCGACCACCTGATGGGCACCGATCAGCTGGGCCGCGATCTGTTCTCGCGGGTCCTGCATGGCGGTCGGATCGCACTGTCGGTCGCGCTCTTTGCCACAGCGGCCTCGCTCGCGGTTGGTATCGTGCTGGGGCTGATCGCAGGCTACGGGCCGCGATGGCTCGACAACCTGATGATCCTTGTCTTCGATGCGCTGAAAAGCTTTCCGACCGTCATGCTGGCTCTGGCGCTGGTGACGCTCTTTGGCCCATCACTGACGGCGGTCGTCGTGGTCGTCGTCCTTGTCAACGTGCCGGGCTATGCAAGGATCATCCGAACCCAGACGCTGGCGCTGAAATCGGCTGAATTCGTGACTGCCGCACAAAGCATGGGCGCCGGGGCAGGACGCATTCTGCGGGTGCATGTGCTGCCAAACGTGATCGGTCCCCTGCTGATCCTCGCCTCAATGGACATCCCCGTCGTCATCGCGATCGAGGCGGGCATGTCGTTCCTCGGCCTCGGTGTGCGGCCGCCGACCCCGTCCTGGGGTGCGATCCTGAACGACGGTTTCACCGCGATCCGGGATACGCCGTGGATCGCCGTCGCGGGTGGGCTGCCGATCATCCTGACGACACTCGGGTTTACTTTCCTTGGCGAAACCCTGCGCGATGTGTTCGATCCAAGACTGAAGGGGCGCGGATGACTGTCCTGTCGATCCATAACCTCAATGTCACCTTCTCGACCGAAGGCGGGGACCTACATGCGCTGAAGGACGTGTCCTTCGAGGTGCCCGAACGGCGCATCGTCGGCATCGTCGGCGAATCCGGTTGCGGCAAGTCGACCCTGATCAACGCGATCCTCGGACTTCTGGCCGATAACGGTCGCGTCTCTGGCGGTGAGATGATGTTTCAAGGGCGCGACCTGTCGCGTTTGTCCCCACGCGAGATGACGGCGCTGCGCGGGCCGCAGATCGCCACCGTCTTTCAGGACCCGATGGGCGCGCTGAACCCGGTCATTTCGGTCGGGCGGCAGATGACCAACATCCAGTACCGCTCTGGCCTGAGCAATGCCGAAAAGGCCGAGCGCGCCGTGGCGATGCTGCGCCGCGTGCGTATCCCCGACCCCGAGGCGGCGCTGGCGCGGTTTCCTCACCAGTTTTCAGGCGGCATGAAGCAGCGCATCGCCATCGCCATGGCGTTGATGATGGAACCCGCGCTCTTGATCGCGGATGAGCCGACGACCGCGCTCGATGCGACGCTGGAGGTCGCGACGATTGAGCTGTTGCAGGAGCTTCAGGCCCAGATCGGCTGTTCGGTTCTCTTCATCTCGCACCATCTGGGCGTGATCGCCGAACTTTGCGAGGACGTGGTCGTGATGTATGCGGGCGAGGTGGTGGAACGTGGCACGACCCGTCAGGTCTTCAACAGCCCGCGCCATCCCTATACCGAACGGCTCTTGGACTGCGACCCGGCGCGACAGTCGAGCCGCACAAGGCAACTGCCGACGATCCCGGGCGAAATTCCCGACCTGCGCGCCCGCCCGCCCGGCTGCATCTTTGCGCCGCGCTGTCACCGCCGGGCACCGGTCTGCGATACGCCGCCACCCGATGAAGCCGTCCAAGACGGCCACAAGGCCCGCTGCCACATGGTGACGCCATGATCCTGTCCGTGCGCGATCTTCAGGTCTCGTTCCCGGTCGGGCGACTGATGAACCGCAGCGCCATTCTGGGCGTCGCTGGGGTCAGCTTTGACATCGCCGCCGGGGAAACCTTTGCGCTGGTCGGCGAAAGCGGCTCGGGCAAGACGACGCTGGCGCGCGCGGTCAACCTGTTGCAACCGATCTCGGCGGGAGAGATCACCTTCGACGGCAAGCGGATCGACGGGCTCAAGGGCGCAGCCACGAAACCACTGCGCCGCGAGATGGCGATGATGTTCCAAGACCCTGTTGGCTCGCTTTCGCCACGCGTGCAGGTGCGCGACATCGTGACTGAGCCCTTCCGCGTTCATGGCGTAGAGGCCGATCTAAGGGCCGAGGCGGACCGTCTTCTTTCGCTGGTCGGCCTTTCGGGTGACTTCGCGAACCGCTTTCCCCATCAACTTTCTGGCGGTCAAGCGCGGCGCGTCGGCGTCGCCCGAGCCATCGCGCTCAACCCGAAACTTATCATTGCCGACGAACCGACCGCCGGGCTCGACGTCTCGGTCCAGGGCGAGGTGCTGAACCTCTTGAACGACCTGCGCGAACGGCTCGGGCTCGCCATGCTGATCATCACCCACAACCTCCATGTCGTGCATCATGTCGCTGACCGGATGGCGGTGATGTATCTCGGCCGGTTCGTCGAGACGGGCGAGACGGAAGCAATCTTTCAGGCCCCCGCGCATCCCTACACCGCCGCACTCCTCAGCGCCAATCCCGAACCCGATCCCGATAAGGCGAAGGACCGGATATCGCTGCCCGCCGAGGTGCCATCGCTGCTTGCTCGGCCAACGGGATGCGAGTTCCACACCCGCTGCCCCTGGGCGCAATCGCGCTGCGGCACCGAAGCCCCGGCGGCTCAGGGCACGGACCGCCGCATCGCCTGCCACTTTCCGTTGTCGCCGGGCGCACGCCCCCCGGCCGTTCAGGAGACCGCGTCATGACAGAGGTGATCGAGACCGTCTGGATCCCCATGCCGGACGGGGTGAAGCTGGCCGCGCGGCTGTGGCTGCCCGACGGCGCACGGCAAATACCGGTTCCGGCAGTCTTGGAATACATCCCCTATCGCCGCCGCGACCGCACCCGGATGCGCGACGAAAGCATGCATCCCCATTTCGCTGCTGCGGGCTATGCAGCGATCCGTGTCGACATTCGCGGCTATGGCGACAGCGAGGGGGTCGCTGAAGACGAGTATTCGCTCCAGGAGATTCAGGACGGCCACGATGTCATTCAGTGGATCGCCGAACAGAATTGGTGCGACGGCAATGTCGGCATGTTCGGCAAAAGCTGGGGCGCCTACAATTCGTTCCAGGTCGCCGCGACCCGCCCGCCCGCGCTGAAAGCCATCGCGCCCGTCATGGGCTGCGATGACCGCTGGCGCGAAGACATCCATTTCTACGGCGGTTGCCTCGCCAACGACAATTTCTGGTGGGGTTCGATCATGCAGGTTTACAACGCTTTCCCACCTGATCCAGCAATCGTCGGTGCGGACCGATGGGAAACGATGTGGCGCGAGCGTCTTGAAGCGATGCGGTTCTGGCCCGCAATGTGGCTGGAGCATCAGACCCATGACGATATGTGGCGGCGCGGGTCGATTTCCGAGAACTATGCCGATGTCGAGGTGCCGGTCTATTACTTCGGCGGATGGGCGGACCTCTTCCGAGATACGCCGTTCCGCATCGCTGAGCATCTGAAAGGGCCGGTGAAGGTGCTGATGGGGCCATGGGCGCATCTCTATCCGCATGAAGGCAGCCCGACCCCAAAGGCCGACTTCGTGGCTGAGTTGATCCGGTTCTGGGACCACTGGCTGAAGGGGCAGGATACCGGGCTGATGGATGAACCGCCGCTCAGGTTCTGGTTGCAGGACAGCGTTCCACCTGCGGGCGTTCAGCCCCACCGCCCCGGACGTTGGGTGGAAGAGGCCCGGTGGCCATCGCCGAATGTGTCCGACCGGGTGCTTTGGCTCAATTCTGACGGGCTGGGCGATAATCCGCTAGGGGAAGCGGACATGTCCATCCGCTCGCCGCAGACGTTCGGTTCGGCGGGCGGCGATGCGTGTTCCTTCGCGATCCCCGGCGACATGCCGACCGACTGCCGGAGCGACGCGGGCGGTGCGCTGCAGTTTCGTGGCGCGCCTCTCGATGCGCCCGTCGATATCCTCGGTCAGCCGACACTCGACCTTCGCGTCAGCGCGGATCGCGAACAGGGGATCGTGGCGGTCCTGCTGATCGACGAGGCACCGGATGGTGCGCAGACCTTGATTACGCGCGGGTTCTGCAACCTGACCCATCGGCACGACGACACAGCGCCCGCTGCGATCATCCCGGGTGAGGAGATGGCGGTGACGGTGCCGCTGCATGGCATCGGCTATCGGGTCTTGGAGGGCCACCGGCTGGTGGTGCAGGTCGCATCGGCCTATTGGCCGATCCTCTGGCCCGCGCCTGAGCCGGTGACGCTGACGTTAAACGCCGGAACTTCGGCGCTTCATCTGCCGGTGCGCGCCGTGGCACCCGACGCCCCCGAACCGAGAGAGCTGCCAGACCCGCCAAAGCGCGATGGCCGTCGCCCGGTCACTCGGGTTCGGGAGGGGTCGATGGAGCGTTCGATCCATGCCGACCTGACCACAGGCGTCGAAACCCAACGGTTCTTCCTCGACGGCGGCGTCTTCGGCCCCGTCGGCGATCTAAGACTCGACGATATCGGCACGGTGCTGGGCGATATCTCGGACCGCCGTTACACGATCCACGCGGCCGACCCGCTGACCGCACGCGCGACGATGGAGCAGGAGGCGCGGTTCACCCGCGATGACTGGAAGGTGCGGATCAAGACATACTCTGAGCAGACCGCCACGAAGTCAGACTTCCACCTGACCGCCCGCATCCAGTGCTGGAGCGACGACGATCTGTTCTTCGAAGACGACCAGACCTTCACCATCCCGCGCAACGGAATGTAAGCCATGCCCGATATTTCTGTCCGAACCGACTTTCCCAGAAAGATCCGCGAGATCGAGAATTGCTGGATCCCGATGCCCGACGGCACGAAGCTGGCAGCACGCATCTGGCTGCCCGAGGATGCCGAGGCCGATCCCGTGCCCGCGATCCTTGAATACCTGCCCTACCGCAAACGCGACGGAACGGTGGAACGGGACCACCTGACCCATCCCTATTTCGCGGGCTTCGGCTATGCTGGCGTCCGGGTGGACATGCGCGGCACCGGCGACAGCGAAGGCGTGTGCGAGGGCGAATACCTGTTGCAGGAACAGGACGATTGCCTCGCCGTGATTGACTGGCTCGCCGCCCAGCCCTGGTGTTCCGGCAAGGTTGGCATGATCGGCATCAGCTGGGGCGGGTTCAACGGCTTGCAGGTTGCCGCGCGGCGTCCGCCCGCGCTTGGTGCGGTCATCTCGCTCTGCTCGACCGATGACCGCTATGCCGACGATATCCACTTCATGGGCGGCGCCTGTCTCACCGACAAGCTGGCCTGGGGCGCGACCGCCTTCGCAATCGCCCATACCCCGCCTGACCCGGCGATCGTCGGCGAAAGGTGGAGGGATATGTGGAAGGAGCGGCTGGAGGGCAACGGGCTCTGGATGCTCGACTGGTTCCGGCATCAGCGGCGCGACGACTTCTACCGCCATGGCTCGGTCTGCGAGAACTATGCCGATATCGAGGTGCCGGTCTATGCGGTCGGCGGCTATGCCGACGGCTACACGAACCCGATCTTCCGGATGATGGAGCATCTGCCGGGGCCTCGTAAGGCGCTGGTGGGGCCATGGGCGCACAAGTATCCGCATTTTGCCACCCCCGCGCCGCGCATCGGCTTCCTGCAGGAATGCCTGCGCTGGTGGGATCAGCATCTGAAGGGGATCGACACCGGCATCATGGATGAACCGATGTTGCGGCTCTGGATGCAGGACCCGGCCCCGCCCAGCCCCTATGCGGTGGACCGTCCGGGCCGCTGGCTCGGCCTCACCGGCTGGCCGCACGCCGGGCAGGAGGTAAAGGTGCTGCATGTCACGTCCGACGGGATGCAGGAAAGGGCCTCGGACGATGCCGCAACCATCACGCTCCGCTCGCCCGAGAACGCGGGCTCTGCGGCCCAGACATGGTGCATTTACGGCACCGGTCCCGACGGAGCGCTCGACCAGAACACCGAGACGGGGAAGATGTCGTTTTTCGAAACCGCAACCCTTGCGGACGACATGGAGATCCTCGGCTTCCCGCTGCTGAAGACCCGCGTGGTCAGCGATGTGGCGCAGCCGAACCTCGCTGCCGTGCTGTCGATGGTCGCGCCGGACGGCACCGCGCGGCTGGTCTGTTTCGGGGTGCTGAACCTCACGCATCGCAAAAGCCATTCCGACCCCGAACCTCTGCCCAAAGGCAAACCGGTGGACGCGGTCCTGCAACTGAATGTCATCGGTCAGCGGATACCGGCGGGCTACAAGCTCCGGCTCGCGCTCGCCACGGCCTATTGGCCGATCATCTGGCCTTCGGCGGAAAAGGCAACGCTCTCACTCACCGATACGCGGCTGGAATTGCCGCTGCATGACCGGGCGCATGACGGGCCGGAACTGCCGGTCTTTGGCCCGGCCGAAGGCGCGGCACCGCTTCGTGCAGAAACTCTCGAGGCGGGATCGGGCCACAGGACCCTGACAAAAGACTACGCCACGGGGATCGAGACCTATACCCGCTATGGCGACACCGGGCGGGTGCGGCATCTGCACACCGACATGACCGTCCGCTATGTCGATGAAGACCAGTTCCGCATCCATCCGGACGATCCGAATTCGGCCACGGCGACGATGCGCTGGCACAAATCCTACGGGCGCGGGGACTGGCAGGCGGAGGTCGCGGTGTCGGTCACAGTCGCGGCTTTGCGGGACGTCTGGCAGATCGACGCGCATCTCGAGGCGCGGGACGGTGAAGGGCTCGTCGCTGAAAAAACATGGTCCGAGGCGGTCCCGAGAGACCTTGTCTGAACGCGGGCCGGGCATGACCCCGCGGCGAATGGAGAAACGTGAATGGGTGCATTTCCCGACTTTGGGCCGGGCGTGGAGATTCACAGCCTGACCGCGAACGGCGTTACCATGCGGGTCGCGATCGAGGGCCGAGGCCCCGACATCGTGTTCATCCCCGGCGGGGACACCACTGCCGAGGGCTATTCCCAGCAATTCGCGCGGCTCCGCGACAGTTTCCGCTGCATCTCCTACGACCCGCGTGGCGCTGGGGCCACGACCTCGCCGCCCGCGCCATGGACCATGGCCGATTATGCCCGCGACTGCGCGGCGGTGATCGACGCCTTCTGCGACGGTCCGGCAATCGTCTGTGGTCTGTCGCTGGGTGGTCTGGTGACACAGCAGATGGCCATCGACTTTCCGAACAAAGTCAGGCTCGCCATCCCGATGGGAACCTCGGCCTATATCGACGGCTTCACCCGCGACTGGATGCAGGCAGAAATCGACCTGCGTAAGGACGGGATTGTGCTGCCCGACTACTTTCTCGCGCCGCATTACGCGCCCTATGCCTTCCCAGCCAAGGCCCTTGGCGACCCCATCCTCTGGGCCGAGATCAAGGCCGCCTATACCGAGCGGTTCCGCGACCGGAACCCGAAAGACCTGATCGACCAGTGGGAGGCCTGCCTCGAATTCGATTGTCGGGAGGGTCTGAAGACCTGTCCCGTGCCGATCCATGTCGTCGCCTTTTCCGAGGATGTTCAGACCCCGCCCGCGATGTGCCAAGTGGTTTCTGACCTCGCGCCAAAGGGTGTTCTCCACGAAATCCCCGGCCTCGGCCATGTCTCGGTCGCCCGCCACCGGCCCGATATCGTCGCGGCAAAGCTGCGCGAGATCATTTCGGAGGAACTGGCGCATGCGGCGACCTGACGCCCCGCGCAGCAAAGACGGCCAGCGATGACCCGGATCGCGATCGCCGGTTTTCAGCACGAAACAAATACCTTCGCCCCCGGTCGTGCGGGTATGGCGGAGTTCGAGATGGCCGACAGCTGGCCCGCGCTGCTGACCGGCGCGGAGGTTGTCGAAGGCACGCGC
Source organism: Alphaproteobacteria bacterium (assembly GCA_030429495.1). Taxonomy (GTDB): domain Bacteria; phylum Pseudomonadota; class Alphaproteobacteria; order Rhodobacterales; family Rhodobacteraceae; genus Albidovulum. The sequence goes on from JAUIFH010000001.1 coordinate 468,501, forward strand.
GGCATGAACCTGCCCATAGCCGGTTTCGCGGCTGCCGCCGGCGAGGTTCCCGGCATCACGCTCGTCCCGATCCTTTGGTGCGCCGCCGAACCATCCGGACCGGTGACCGACGACGCCTTCGACGTGATTGCCGGCCGTATCGTCGACGGCGTGCGGAAGGCAGGCGCGGTCGATGCGGTCTATCTGGACCTGCATGGCGCGATGGTCACGGAAAGCCTTGAGGATGGCGAGGGCGAACTGCTCCGCCGATTGCGCGGTCAGGTCGGCCCCGAATTGCCGGTCGTCGTCAGCCTCGACCTGCATGCCAACCTGACCGCCGACATGGTGCGCCTTGCGAGCGCGATCTGCATCTACCGGACCTATCCGCATCTCGATATGGCCGAAACCGGTGCGCGTGCCTTCGCCGCCCTTCAGGCCCAACTCGGAGGGTGGAGGCCCGCAAAGGCGTTTCGACAGGTTCCTTATCTCGTGCCGCTTCACGCCCAGCACACGGGCAGCGAACCGGCGCGGTCGCTTTATTCGGGGCTCGACCGGCTTGCGGATGGACCAACGACCTATGCAGAACTCGCTCTTGGCTTCACCGCCGCCGACATCGCGGATGCCGGGCCAGCTATCGTCGCGTATGCGCCCTCGGAAAGTGAAGCCGACAAGATGGCCGATGCCGTCCTCGCGGATATGCTCGAGGCCGAGTCCCGGTTCGACTGTGCCCTTCTGTCTCCCGCCGCCGCCGTCGCTCGGGCCATGGCTGCGCCGCCGGGACGGCCGGTCGTGATCGCCGATGTGCAGGACAATCCCGGCGCGGGGGGAACGGCGGACACGACCGGGCTAGTGCGGGCACTGGTCGATCAGGGCGCGACGGGTGCGATCCTCGGATTGATGCACGATCCCGAACTGGCCATGGCAGCGCATCAAGCCGGGGCAGGGGCGCTCATAACGGGCGCGATGGGCGGCCGTTCGGGCATCCCGGGCGACGGGCCCTTCATCGGGCAGTTCCGCGTCGAAACACTCAGCGACGGTCAGTGTCACTATACCGGCGAGATGTATGGTGGGGGCGTGGCCACACTGGGGTCGAGCGCGGTGCTGCGCGTGATTGACGGCAACAGCGACATCCGCGTCGTCGTCACCTCAATCCGCAACCAGTGCCTCGACCGCGCGCAATTCACCCATTTCGGCCTCAAGCCCGAGACGGCACGCATCGTTTGCGTCAAGAGCACCGCCCATTTCCGGGCCGATTTCGAACCGCTGGCGCATGAGGTCCTGCTGGTAAACGCCCCCGGTGCGTTTCCCTGCATTCTGTCGGATGTCGTCTACAAGAAGTTACGGCCCGGAGTACGGCTTGGCCCATCCTCCTAGCAGGGATCATCTGGTGACCTTCCGCTGCCAATCCTTCTGTACACATCTGTACGTTATCGCCACACCGTAAGCACTACAAAGGCATAATATGCGTACTTTAGTCCGTTCACATGTGTACATAATGATGATATAGAAACTCCGCAGAACGCCGGTCAGCGGCGACAACGAAGGGAGTGTTCCGCATGAAGTCGCACTACAGGGTCGTCGTGATCGGGGGTGGGGTTGTGGGAACCTCGGTGCTCTATCATCTGGCCAAGCTTGGCTGGACGGATGTCTGCCTGATCGAACGCTCGGTGCTGACGGCGGGGTCCTCATGGCACGCGGCGGGCGGGTTTCATGCCCTGAACGCCGATCCGAACATCGCCTCATTGCAGGCCTACACGATTGATCTTCTGAGCGAGATCGAAAAGGAAAGCGGCCAGTCCGTCGGCATGCATATGACGGGCGGCATGACGCTTGCCGGAACGCCCGACCGCTGGGAATGGCTGCAATCGGCTTACCGCACCTTCCAATCCATCGGGATTGAGGACGTGCGACTGATCACGCCCGAGGAAGCCAGGGAAAAGTGTCCGGTGATGTCCACCGACGGCATCCTTGGTGGCATGTGGGCGGATCGAGAAGGCTATGTCGATACGACCGGCACAGTGCAGGCCTATGCCGGTGCAGCGAAAAAGCGTGGCGCGACGGTGATCGAACATAACCGCGTGCTGGAACTGAATCAGACAGCAGAGGGCTGGCAGGTCGTGACCGAGAAGGGCACCGTCACCTGCGAACATGTCGTCAATGCCGCCGGTCTCTGGGCCAAGCAGGTTGGCCGGATGGCGGGGATCGAACTGCCGGTCTCCCCCCTCAACCACCATTACCTGATCACAGAAACGATCCCCGAGATCGCCGAACTCGACCACGAGGTGCCGCTGGTCGTCGACCTCGAAGGCTTTACCTATATGCGGCAGGACCAGAAGGGGATGCTTCTGGGCATCTACGAGATCGACCACCAGCACTGGATGATGGATGGCGCGCCGTGGGATTACGGGTTCCAGCTGCAGCAGGAAGACCCCGACCGGATCGAGCGTGAACTGACGCTCGGCTTCGAACGCTATCCGGTGCTGCAGAAGGTCGGGATCAAGACCTGGGTCAACGGTGCCTTCACCTTCTCGCCCGACGGCAACCCGCTGGTCGGCCCGGTGCGCGGAAAACCCGGTTACTGGTGCGCCTGTGCGGTCATGGCAGGCTTCCTGCAAGGCGGCGGCGTCGGCAAGAGCCTTGCCGAATGGATCATCGAGGGCGAGCCGGAGGCCGACATCTTCGGCATGGACGTCGCGCGTTATGGCGCCTTTGCCGAGAACAAGGAATTCATCCGCCAGACGACGGGCCAATTCTATACCCGCCGCTTCGTGATGACCTATCCGAACGAACAGCTTCCCGCCGGCCGTCCGATGAAAATGGCGCCGGCGTACAGCGAGATGACGGCGGCCGGATGCCGTTGGGGCGCGAGTTACGGGCTGGAACTGCCGCTTTACTTCGCGCCCGAGGGATTCGAAGAAAAGCCGACGCTGAAACGGTCGAACGCCTTCCCGCTCGTGGCCGACGAATGCCGCGCGGTGCGTGAGGCGGTGGGTCTCCTCGATATTTCCGCCTTTTCTCGGTTTGAGGTGAAAGGCCCGGGGGCAGAAGCCTGGCTCGACCGGGTCATGGCCTGCAGATTGCCCGGGCCGGGCCGGGCCCGACTGGCGCCAATGCTGTCGGATGCGGGCAAGCTGAAGGGCGACTTGACCGTCTTCAACTGGGGCGACGGCACATGGTGGATCATGGGCAGCTACTACTTGCGCGCCTGGCACATGCGCTGGTTCGCCGACCATTCGGGCACCGGCATGATTCTGCGCGACATCTCGGACGCGACTGTCGGGTTCAGCCTGTCCGGCCCGAACAGCCGCGCCGTGATCGAGAAACTGACCGAAGGTCCGATCGCCGACCTGCCTTTCATGGGCTGTGGTACCTTCGATATCGGCCTGATCCGGGCGAAGGTTGGCCGCCTGTCGGTCGCCGGGGAACTTGGCTATGAAATCCACTGTGGCGCGGCCGAACATATCGCGCTCCGTCGGGTGCTACTGGAAGCGGGCGCCGGTCATGGCCTGCGCGAGGTCGGCTTCAACGCACTCCTGTCGCTCAGGTTGGAAAAATCCTTCGGCATCTGGAGCCGCGAATTCACCCAAGCCTATACGCCGGGTGAAACCGGCATGGACCGCTGGATCGCCTGGGACAAGGGCGACTTCATCGGCATGGCAGCGGCCGAGGCCGAACGAAAGGCGGGACCTTCACGCCGCGTCGTGATGCTGGAAGTGGATGCGACGGATGCCGACGCCTCGGGCTATGAGCCGGTCTGGCAGGACGGACGCCGGGTCGGCTTCGTCACCTCTGGCGGCTATGGTCATACAATGGGCAAGTCCTATGCGCTTGCCATGATCGACCAGGGCGCGAACGAGGTCGGGACGAAGCTCACAACCCATATCGTCGGGCAGGAGCGATCGGCCCGCGTGATTGCAGCCTCCCCCTATGATCCGAACGGAAAGGCGATGCGGGGATGAGATGAGCGGGCCGGAAACCGACTTCAACGCATTGACCAGCGCGCGCTTCCGCGCCGATCCATATCCGATACTGGCCTATATGCGCGAGCATCATCCCGTCTTCAGGCTTGCTCCGGGCCTGACGGAAAGCTGGCATGTCTTTCGCTATGGCGATGTGCGCGATCTCTTGCTGAAACCTGACCTTTTTTCCTCAGATCGCGGTCTGCAGGGCGACGGTGATCTGGCCGACGCCAATGTTGCGTTTCTTTTCAACAACATGATCTCGGCCTCAGGCGAGAAGCATCGCCGCCTGAGAATGCTGGCCAATCGCGTGTTCATGGCCAAAGCCATCGAGGCCCTGCGCCCGGCAGTGGAATCGGTCGTTGAGGAACGGATGGAATTTGCCCTGTCAGCCGGTGAATTCGATCTGGTTGAGGATTTCGCAGCGCATATCACCGTGGCGATGATCTGTGCCGTCCTCGGTCTGCCAAAGGCCGACATGGCGCGCATCCGCAGCTGGACGGCGGTTCTGGGTGACAACTCGGGCGCCGTAACATGGCTTGAGAAGATGGACCCCGAGCTGGTCGCGCGCGGTCGCCGGGCCGCGGAGGAAATGACGACCTACTTCCGCGACTTCCTGTCCCGTCCCGCGGCCGGTGACAGCTTGCTCGCGACATTCCGCGATCTTGAGGTTGAAGGGGAGAGGCTGTCTGAGGGGGAGCTTCTGTCGATGGCCATGCTTCTACTTCTGGCCGGGAACGAGACGACGACGAACCTGATCACCAATTTCGTGCGTCTGCTTGACGCCTTTCCCGTGGAAGCCGCGCGGCTCCGGCCGAACCCCGACATGACCGACACTGCGGTCGAGGAAACGCTGCGCATGCGCAACTCGATCCGGAATATAGATCGCTTCGCTTTGGAGGATATCGAGATGCACGGGGTTACGATCCCGAAGGGCGCCCGCGTCGTGGTCTGGCTGACGGCTGCAAACCGCGATCCGCAGGTTTTCGACGCCCCGGATGACTTTCAACCAGACCGCGCGCCCAATCGCCACCTCGCCTTCGGACAGGGGATGCATATGTGCCTTGGCGCCTCGCTTGCGCGGCTGGAAACCCGCATCGCGGCCCGGGCCATCCTAACGCAGACTTCTGCGATTGATCTGATTGGTCCCGCTGAGCTTGGCGTCAACGCCAATTTCGACAACGTGACGCGCCAGATGGTGCGGTTTCACGGGAAGGGGTAGACGCATGAGGGAGACACATCGAACCGGACGCAGACGCGCCAGCGGCCAACAGACGCAAACCCAGCGCGAAACCAACTACCGGCAGTTGCGCAATCCCTTTCCGCCGATGCGGGTGTTTTCGGACGACCAGATCGCGGCGATGCACGAAACGTCCCTGCGCGTCCTCGAAGACCTTGGCGTCCGCGTCCTGCTGCCTGAGGCCCGGGCGATCTACCGTGCAGCGGGCGCGAGGGTCGACGAAGACAGCCAAATGGTCTTCCTCGGTCGCGACATCGTGGCAGCGGCACTGGCCACGGCGCCGCGCAGCATCACGGTGCGGGGCGGCGCGCCTGAACGCGACCTTCTGCTGGAGCTAGGCAGCCTGACATTCCAGCCCGGTGCGGGTTGTCCCCATGCGACCGATCTGGAACGCGGCAGGCGACCGGGCAGTGAGCGCGATTTCCGCGAACTCGTTCAACTGACACAAGCCTTCGATGTTCTTCACATGGTGCCACCACTGGTCGAACCGCAGGACGTGCCGGTGCATCTGCGCCATTACGCCACGATGAAAGCTCAGATCGAATTATCGGACAAGGTGCCGTTCGTGTTCTCCCGCGGCACACCGCAGGTGCTGGACAGTTTCGAACTTCTGAAACGCGCCCGTGGCCTCGATGACACGGCCTTCGCGGCCGATCCCCATTGCTACACGATCATCAACACCAACTCGCCCCGCCAGATCGACATTCCGATGGCACAGGGTCTGATCGACTTCGCCCGAGCCGGTCAGGTGGCAATTGTAACGCCCTTCACATTGATGGGGGCGATGGCGCCGATCACGGTCGCGGGTTCAATCACGCTCAGCCATGCCGAGGCTCTGGCTGCGATCACGCTCAGTCAGCTTGCCCGACCGGGCGCGCCTGTGATGTACGGCACTTTCACCTCGAACGTCGACATGAAATCCGGCGCCCCGGCGCTTGGCACGCCCGAGCATTTTAAGGCTTCGCTTGCCGCCGGGCAGTTGGCCCGGCTGATCGGCCTGCCCTGGCGCTGCGCCACCGGATCGGCGGGCAATATCAACGACGCGCAGGCCGCGCATGAGACACAGTTCGCGCTCTGGGGCTGTCTCATGGCGGGGGCGACGACCATCATTCATGCCGCAGGCTGGCTGGAAGGCGGGCTGAGCATCAGCTACGAAAAGATGATCACCGATATCGAGGCGCTTCAGATGGTGGCCGAGATGTGCGTCGAGACCCCGTGTGGTGCGGACGAGATCGGGTTTGAGGCTATCGCAGAGGTCGCACCGGGCGGGCATTTCTTTGCCACCGCGCAAACCATGACCCGATACCAGACGGAGTTCTACGAACCGCTCGTCGCGGACTGGTCGAATTTCGGCACCTGGACCGAACGCGGCGCTATCGACGCCAATACCCGCGCGACGGGGATCTGGAAGCGCATCGTGGCCGAGGACTGGCGCGCGCCTCTCGATCCCGGCAGGATGGATGCACTGAACGACTACATCACGCGCCGGACCGCCGAAGGCGGCGCACCGCCAGAGAGCTGATCATGACACGCGACAACGGCAAGATCGTGAAACTGCAGCGCGAGGACGCGAGTACCGGCCCGCGGGTCACGCGCGACGACTGGCTGAACGTCGCCCGCGACATCCTCGTATCCGACGGCGTGGCAGAAGTGAAAGTGCTGACCATCGGCGAACGCCTGCAGGTCGCCCGGTCGTCGTTCTACTGGTATTTCAAAAGCCGCAAGGACCTCCTCGACGCGCTTCTTGCGGACTGGGAGACAACGAACACCGCGATCCTCGTACGCCACTGCGAGATGCCCGCCAAAACCATTACCGGCGCGATCTGCAACTTTTTCCGCTGCTTCGTCGATCCGGCGCTCTTTGACCAGCGGCTCGACTTCGCCGTCCGCGAATGGGCCCGCCGCGACGGATCGGTCCGCCGGGTTATCGACCGGGCCGACGACACGCGGCTGGCGGCCGTAGCCGCGATGTTCCGCCGCCACGGGTATTCGGACTATGAGGCTGATGCGCGCGCCCGCATCCTCTACTTCATGCAGCTCGGATACCATGCTCTCGATCAGAGCGAGCCGATGCGGATCCGCATGGGGCGGCTTGAAGGCTATCTGCTGGGGTTTACGGGGCAGGAAGCACCGGCGAACGAGATCAAGGCTTTCCGCGCCTGGGCAATTGGAGAAGCGGGCGGATAGCGGCGCTACACTGCTCTATTCCCGCGAGGGCCGCTGGCTGTGTTTGCGCGATGTCCTGACCCGAATTATTGTTGAGCATTCGGTGTGCTCCGACGGGCGGAAATTCGATCAGAACGACAACGGTATGTTCGGGCAGACGTTTAGGCGCAGTCTTGCCTGCGCTGGATCCTTGCGAGCACATTGAAAAACCTTGGAGGCGGGTACCGGAATCGAACCGGTCTTCACGGATTTGCAATCCGCTGCGTAACCTCTCCGCCAACCCGCCGCTTCAAGGTGCGGGTTGTCTATCGCGGGACGAATGCCGGGTCAACGGACTGAATGTGCGGCGGCGTACGTCGCCTGTTCCGTTTCCCTGTCAGATCGCCTATATGAGACGATCTTGACCCGCAGGACCGAGATCATGACCACAGCCCGCCCCACCGCGCCCGTGACCCAGGACGTCGTGACGATTCCGCGCAAGCTGCCGGAAGGCGGGCGGATGAACATTGTCGGGCTCACGCGCGACCAGTTACGTGACGCTCTGATCGCGGCGGGGACGCCGGAAAAGCAGGCGAAGATGCGCGTCGGGCAGATCTGGCAATGGATCTACCACTGGGGCGTGCGCGATTTTTCGGCCATGACCAACCTCGCCAAGGATTACCGGGCGATGCTGGCGGAAAGGTTCGAGATCGCGCTGCCCGAGATCGTGACGCAGCAGGTCTCGGCCGACGGAACGCGGAAGTACCTGCTTCGGATTGCGGGCGGGCATGAGGTGGAGACGGTCTATATCCCCGAGGAAAACCGCGGCACGCTCTGCATTTCCTCTCAGGTCGGCTGCACCCTGACCTGTTCCTTCTGCCATACCGGCACGCAGAAACTGGTCAGGAACCTCACGGCGGCCGAGATCGTCGGTCAGGTCATGCTGGCCCGCGACGACCTCGGCGAATGGCCCGAACCGGGCGCGCCGAAGAACGAGACGCGCCTTGTCTCGAACATCGTCCTGATGGGCATGGGCGAGCCCCTCTACAATTTCGACAATGTCCGCGACGCGATGAAGGTGGTGATGGATGGCGAGGGGCTGACGCTCTCGCGCCGCCGCATCACGCTGTCGACCTCTGGTGTCGTGCCCGAGATCGCCAAGACGGCCGAGGAAATCGGCTGCCTGCTGGCGGTCAGCTTCCACGCGACCACCGACGAAGTCCGGGACAAGCTGGTGCCGATCAACAAGCGCTGGAATATCGAGACGCTTCTAAGCGCGCTTCGCGACTATCCGCGGCTCTCGAACTCCGAGCGGATTACGTTCGAATATGTGATGCTGAAGGGCGTGAACGACAGTGATGAGGATGCGAAGCGTCTGGTGAAGCTCATCCGCGGCATCCCGGCCAAGATCAACCTCATCCCGTTCAATGAATGGCCCGGCAGCCCGTATGAGCGGTCGGACTGGGAGCGTATCGAGGCCTTCGCGGACATCATCTACAAGGCCGGCTACGCGAGTCCGATCCGCACACCGCGCGGCGAGGACATCATGGCGGCCTGCGGCCAACTCAAATCCGCGACAGAGCGCGCCCGCAAGAGTCGGGCGGAAATCGCCGCAGAGGCGGGGTTGTCAGGCTCCTGAACCGCCCGGGCGTTGCGGCCGGTGTCATAGGGCCGAAAGGTTTCAGCCGACGGCGATGCGTGGCCGGCCCTGGGCGGTGACCCGAAGCTTCGCTTCGATGAACATGGGCTGTCCTTCGACCTCGATCTCGGAAATGTCGCGCTCGGTCGTCAGGCGCATCTTCTCCACGCCAGCGACACGGGCCAGCGCGGTCGCCTCCTCCGTCAGCGAGGTCTCGAGCGCGAGGAGCGCCGCGTCGCGGTCGTTGAAGCGTTTCGGGCCATCGGGCAGGTGGGCGGCGTAAAGGCCGGCGGCGGGGCTGGTGACGATCCCTTCGACATGCATGGCGATCTGGCCGACAACGGCGCCGATCGCGTTCGCGACGCCGGCATGGTCCGGCAGCACCATGCGCGCACCAAGCTGTTCGCCCACCGCGCCGTAGTAGCTTGGCGCCGACGCGCCGAGGCCGATCACCGGAACGCCAAGCTTCGCCGAGATACGAATGACGTCCGAATGGGCGGCGAGGCCAGCGCGCATCAGGGGATGCCGCGCCAGCGTTTCGGGCGCCTCGCCCCAGTCGCGGCCGTCTTCGGCAAACGCAGCCTCAAGCAGGCAGTCGGCGGTCTGTGCGGTCAACTGGACGATGATCGCCTCGGCCAGCGCTTCGGGACCCGCCGCGATCCGATCGCCGCGCCCGTTTCGTCGCTTGGCGAACAGGGTCACGGCCTTGCGTGCGGCGTTCGTGTCCCAGGTGTCGAGGCGGCCAAGCACATGGGATGCGTCTGACGGCGTGACGCCGGCGATCATCACATACCCGCGCGCGACAAGGCGCATCAGTGCAGGCTGTTCAAGCCGGGTCCGCACGCAATCTGCAAGCCGGGCCGGCCCGTCGATCAGGCGTTCCACCACTGCCGCCTCACGGCCGGTGAGGCCGCCGGGCGGCGTGTCTTGCCACATCGGGATGGCAAAGCGCCCGTCGGCCTCGCCCACCGAGTCCTGGGTTAGCCAGCCGTCAAGAGCACCGTGCACAAGATCGGGATGATCCTGCGCGATCAGAGAGACCGGAACCAGCCGGCGGGGCCCCAACCGGAAACCGGTCTTGAGCCCCTCGACCAGATGGACTTCGCTGTCGCCACCAAGGCCCGTGGTGCGCATCGCCACGGCCTCGACCATCGTGCGGAAACTGCCGACGCGCGCGCCGAGCGGGTCGATCGCCGGCTTGCCACCACGAAGCAGGCACACATCGGTCGTCGTCCCGCCGATGTCGGATACGAGTGCATCGGTCTCCCCGGTCAGCCAGCTCGCGCCTGCGATGGAGGCGGCCGGGCCGGACAGGATGGTCTCGATCGGCCGGTCGCGGGCCAGCTCTGCTGATACCAGCGCGCCGTCGCCGCGAACGACCATCAGCGGGGCGGCGATGCCAAGCTCCTGCATATGCGCCTCGCAGGCGGCGATGAGCCGGTCGATCACGCCGATCAGGCGGGCATTCAGAACGGCGGTCAACGCCCGGCGCGGACCGTTCAACCCGGCGGACAGCTCGTTCGAGCAGGTGACCGGCTTGCCCGTCACCGTGCGGATAAGGTCGCGTGCGGCGTTCTCGTGCGCGGGATTGCGCGTGGCAAAGCTTGCGGCAACGGCAAAGCCCGTGACGTCGGGGCCAAGGACTTCCAGTCCCGCTTCAAGCGCCGCAAGGTCGAGGGGCGCCGCCTCGATGCCGCCGTGGTTGTGACCGCCCGCGAGGCGGATCACCGGATCGCCCTTCAGCGCGTCCTCCAGCCCCGCGCGGCCAAGTTCGCCCTCGTCGAAGCCGATGAAGACGAGGGCCACGCGCCCGCCCTGGCCCTCGACCAGCGCGTTGGTGGCCAGTGTCGTGGACAGCGAGACCATCGCCACCTCTGCAGCGGCAATACCGGCTTTCGCCAGCGCGGCGTCAATTGCGCGGCCGACACCGGGGGCGAGATCCGGCCGTGTTGTCAGCGCCTTGGCCGAGGCGATGACGCGGTCTTCGCCCTCGTCCAGGATCACCGCATCGGTGTATGTGCCGCCGGTATCGACGCCCAGAAGATATGCCATGTGCCGTTCCTAACGAGCGTCCTTGAGGATGCGTTCCGCACCGATCCAGCCGACGAGAATGCTCGGCGCATTGGTATTGCCGCCGATCAGGGTTGGAAAGACTGAAGCGTCGCAAACCCGCAGACCGTCGACGCCGCGCAGCTTCAGGTCGGGGTCGACCGCCGAAGTTGCGGGGTCCGCCCCCATCCGCACGGTGCAGGAAGGGTGAAAAACGGTTCCCGAACGCGACCGGATATCGGCGACAAGGTCGGCGTCGGATTGCACGTCCGGCCCCGGCCGAAGCTCTTCCGCGATCAGCGAGCGGATCGGCTCCTGCCCGGCGATGTGGCGCAGATACTTTACTGCAGAGAGCATCTCGGCGACGTCGCTGTCGGTCGAGAAAGCGTTCGCGACGATCTTCGGGTGGACGAAAGGATCGGCACTGTTCAGCGTGATCTCCCCGCGGCTCGTCGGGCGGCAGTTCGACAGGCCGATGGACAGGCCCGAAAACGGATCGGGTGTCAGCAGGGGCCGCTCGCCGACGCGCGGAACCAGCGTCGAGAAGGCCTGGAAATAAAGCTGCATGTTGGGGCGCGGCAGATCGGGCGAGGTCCGGAAGAATCCGCCAGCATGGTTGATCGACTTCGCCAGCGGTCCGGTGCCGGCGATGAGATACTTCATCCCGACAAGCGCCTTCCCCCACCACGGACGCAGGATATCGTTGTAGGTCGGCACCGTCATGCGCCAGGTGTAGTTCAGTCCCTGATGGTCATTGAGGTTCCGGCCCACATGCGGCGCGTCCGCCACCACTGCGATTCCGTGCTCCTTCAGATGCGCGGCAGGGCCAATCCCCGACAGCATCAGCAGTTGCGGCGTCCCGATTGCGCCGCCGGACAGGATGACCTCCGCGGCGGCGAACGCTTTCTGGACAACGCCCTTCCTCCGGTATTCGACGCCGACCGCGCGACGCCCGTCGAGCAGGACTTTCGTGACATGGGCGTCGGTCACGACGGTCACGTTCGGGCGCCGCATAGCGGGTCGCAGGAACGCACGTGCGGCCGAGTTGCGGCGGGAATTGCGGATCGTCATCTGGTAGATGCCGACGCCCTCCTGCTGGGCGCCGTTGAAATCCTCGTTGCGGGGCAGGCCGGCCGCCTCGACCGACTGCAGAAACGTATCGACCAGCGGGTGTAGGTCGGCGCGATTGGCTGATATGAAAAGCGGCCCGCCGCTGCCGCGCCGGTCGTTCCCGCCCGCCTCGTTGTCCTCGATCGCACGGTAGGCCGCGCAGGCCGCATTCCAGTTCCAGGCAGGGCCGGCTTCCGTCTCCCAGTCGTCGTAGTCGCTGGCGTGCCCCCTGATCCAGACCATCGCATTGATCGAGCTCGACCCGCCGAGGACCTTTCCGCGCGGCCAGAAATCCCGGTTTCCAGCCAGACCGGGATCGGGCTCCGTCGCATAGAGCCAGTTTACCGACGGATCGTAGAACAGCTTGCCGTAGCCAAGCGGCAACTGGACATAGAACCGGCGGTCGGTCCCGCCGGCCTCGATCACCAGAACACGGTGCCGACCGCTTGCCGACAGCCGCTCCGCCAGAACGCATCCGGCCGAACCGGCACCAACGATGATGTAATCGAATTCCGCGCCGTCCACGTCCGTCTCCGCCTTTGCGCCCTGATTCCCACGAACCGGACGCCGGTGCCGCACTCTTCGCGACGGACAAGGTCGTTTAGAGACTATTCCAGCCGGGCAGGGAAGCCCGGCGCGCGCAGGTCGGTGCCAAGCCGGTCCTCCAGCAGCTTCGCGATCATGGGGGATTCCGCGCTTCCGCCATAGGCCGCCTTCGCCTCGACATAGGTCTGCTCGGTCATTGCGGCAAGCTCCAGTGGCACGCCGAACTCCCGCCCGAAGCCAAGCGCGAAGCCAAGGTCCTTCAGTGCAAGGTCCACCGAGAAGGCGATGTTGTAAGAGCCGTTCAGGATCAGCGCTCCCTCGGTCTCGTGCACGAAGGAATTGCCCGAGGACGCGGCGATGGCATGCCAGGCCTGCGCCAGATCAAGGCCGCCGCGCTTGGCCAGCATCAGCGCTTCGGACGTGGCCTTGAGGTGGATGAAGGCCAGCATGTTGGTGATGACCTTGATGATCGCCGAAGACCCCAACGGCCCCATGTGAAAGACCCGGTCGCCCATCGCCTCCAGCGCGGGGCGGTGCAGCTCGACCAGGTCGGCGTCGCCGCCAGGCAGCATGGTGATCTGGCCCCTCGCCGCCAGATGCACGCCGCCCGTCACCGGCAGCTCCAGCATCCTCACCCCGGCCTCCGCAGCGATTGCCGCCAGACGCAACACGTCGTCGCGGCCCAACGTCGACATCTCGATCCAGGTCGCGCCCGGCTTCATCGAAGGAAGGATCTGACGCAGCACCTTCTCCGAAACGGCCGGCGAGGGCAGGCAGGTGATGACGTGATCGACCGCCCCGGCAAGAGAGGTAGCACTGTCGGCCCAGACAGCCCCCTTCGCCACCAGCGTATCGCCAGCACTGCGGGTCAGGTCATGGACCGTCAGGCCAAAGCCCGCCTTCAGAAGACATCCCGCGCAGTTCGTGCCCAGATTGCCCAGTCCGATATAGCCGTAGTGCATCGCCCCACCTCAGCGGAAATAGATGTTGTAGTCCTTGCGGATCGCCGCATCGAGTGCGGGGTCGACCTGCAACCCGGCCTTTGACAGGATCTCGTTCTTCCGCGCGATGGCCTTGTCCAGCAGCATCGGCCGGTCCGCCTCGACCCATTCCTTCGGACTCATCCGGTTGCCAAGCGTCGGGTAGACATATTCGGTCTGCATGAGTGCCAGGGTCTGGTCCGACCCAAGGTAGTGCCCCGGCCCGCCAAGACAGACCGCCTTCATCGCCTCGATCGAGGTCGAATCCTCGGTCACGTCGATCCCGCGCACGCAGCGCAGCACTTGCCCGAGGATATCGTCACCAAGGACAAGGCTCTCAAGGCAGAAACCCAGAAGCGAGGCATGCATGCCGACGGATTCATAGACCATGTTCAGGCCAGAAAGCCCGGCAAGCACGTTGGTGATGCCCTGTTCCCAGCCGGCCTGCATGTCCGGCAGCTTCGCGTCGGAAATCCCCGCGGCCGCCCCGCCAGGGAGGTTGTAGAGCCGGTGCATCTGCGCGCAGCCGGCGGTCAGCAGCGCTTGTTCGGCAGAACCGCCAGACATCGCCCCGGTCCTGAGGTCGCTGACAAAGGGCCAGGTGCCGAAGACGGCTGGATGGCCGGGCGCCATCGCGTTTACATAGACGACGCCCGCCAGGCACTCCGCCACCGCCTGCACGATGGCAAGCGAGATCGGCGCGGGCGCGGTCGCCCCGGCCTGTCCGGCGCTCAGAAGCAGCACCGGCATACCCGCCCGGATCAGCTTCTCCATCGTGACGCAGCTCTCCTCGGCGAACTTCATCGGCGGCACGACGAAACAGTTCGAATTTGAGATGAACGGCCGCGCCCGCCACGCCGCCTCGCCGCCCGCAAGCCGGTGGATCATCTCGATGCAGGGCTCCACATGGGCAGGGTCGGAAAAGGATGTGCCGATATGCTTGGTCGTCGCCGAAACGCAGGCGTAGATCGTGTTGAGGTCCATCTCCAGATTGTCGGTGACGTCCCGGCACACCATCGCCCGCTGAAAGAAGTGCACGTTGTCGAGGTTGTGGGTGATCCGCGCCGCGTCATAGAGGTCCTGCGCGGTGGAATCGCGGTAGGTGTTGGTCTCAAGATCGACGATATGCACCGCCGCGCCTGCCGTGCCGAAATGCACGTTGCTGCCAGTCAGATGCAGGTCGTGCTTCGCTTCGCGGCCGAAAAGCGTGATGTCGCGCGCGGCGATTGCCAGCATGTCCTCGACCAGCGCGCGAGGAAAGCGGATGCGTCCGTCATCGCCCAGGATCGCTCCCGCGCCGGTCAGGATCTCCACCCCCGACGCCGGTGCCTGGCTCAGACCGATCACCTCCAGCGCCTCCAGTGCGGCGGCATGGATGCGCGCCATTCCGGCATCCGACAGGGGCTTGTATTGTCCGCCCGGCAGCCCGGCGCGGATCGGCCGCAGGCTCTCGGCCAGGGGAGCCGCCCGCATCGCGCGGCGCGCCTCGCGCCCGCCGGCCCTCGCTGCCCGCCGCGGCGCGCAGTTCGCTGCTTCTTCCGACATTGCCGTCTCTCCCTGAAAACCCGTCGCTTCCACTTGGCTCAAATATCCCGCGGGGGCCCGGGGGCGCGAAGCCCCCGGCCGCTCTCACATCCGGACACGTTCCGATTTTGGGTCGTAGATCGGCGCCAGCGACGCCTCCGCCGCCACCCGCCGCCCGGCCACTTCGACCTCATAGCGCGCGCCCAGCACGTCTGCCACGCTCTCGCCCTTGCACGGCACATAGCCCATGCCGATCGCCGCGCCGAGGTGATGGCCATAGCCGCCCGAGGTCAGGTGGCTCACGATCTTGCCGTCGCGAATGAGCGGTTCGTTGTGATAGACCATCACGCCCGGGTCGCTCAGCCGGAACTGCATCAGCCGCTTCTCAAGCCCCGCTTCCTTCTTCCGAAGAACCGCGTCGCGGCCGATGAAATCCGGCTTCTGCACCCGGACCGCAAAGCCGAGTCCCGCTTCCAGCACATGATCCTCGCATGTGATGTCATGGCCGAAATGCCGGAACGCCTTCTCGATCCGGCAGCTGTCCATCATGTGCATGCCGCAGAGCTTCAGGCCCATGCCCTCGCCCGCGTCCCACAGTGTCTCGAAGACATGCGCCGCCATGTCGGAGGACACATAGACCTCCCAACCCAACTCGCCGACATAGGACACGCGATGAACGCGCGCGAGGCCCATGCCGACCTCGATCTCCTGCGCGGTGCCGAAAGGGTTCGCCTCGTTCGAGAAATCGTTCGGACTCACCGCCTGCATGAGCTTCCGCGCATTCGGCCCCATGACGGCCAGAACGCCTTCGCTTGCCGTCACATCGGTCAGGACGACGTTGAAGTCGCCGCTATGGCGGCGCATCCAGGCCTGATCCTTGGGCCGCGTCACGGCAGGCGTGACGACCAGATAGGCGGTCTCCGACAGCCGCGTCACTGTCACATCGGCCTCGATCCCGGCCTTCGCGTTCAGGAACTGCGTATAGACGATCTTGCCCGTTGGCACCGACATGTCGGCGCCGCAGATCCGGTTGAGGAACGCTTCCGCATCCTGCCCCTCGACCCGGATCTTGCCGAAGGACGACATGTCGTACATGCCGACATTGGTGCGCACGGCCTTGTGTTCCGCCGCCTGATTGGCGAACCAGTTCTGCGGCCCCCAGGAATAGTCATACTCCCGCGCCTGCCCCTCGTTCGCGAACCAGTTGGCCCGTTCCCAGCCGCCGACCTCGCCGAAGACCGCCCCCCGAGCTTCCAGATGCGTATGGAAAGGCGTCCGCCGCACGCCCCGCGCGGTCGCCTTCTGGCGATAGGGGAAGTGGTCTGCGTAAAGCAGCCCCAGCGTTTCCTTCGACCGTTCGAAAAGGTAGTGCCGGTTGCCCTGGAAAGGCTGGTTGCGCCCCACGTCCACATCGCCGAGGTCGAAGGGCTTCTCGCCCGTCGCCATCCACTCCGCCAGCGCCATGCCCGCGCCACCCGCCGACTGGATGCCGATGGAGTTGAACCCGGCGGCAACCCAGAAATTGTCGACCTCGAGCGAGAGGCCGAGGTTGTAGGCGTCGTCCGGCGTGAAGCTCTCCGGCCCGTTGAAGAAGGTATGGATGCCCGCCTCGGCCAGCATCGGCAGCCGGTTGACCGCGCGTTCCAGGATCGGCTCGAAGTGATCGAAATCCTCGGGCAACTGGTCGAAGCAGAAGTCCTCGGAAATGCCTTTCATCCCCCAGGGCTTCGCATTCGGCTCGAACGCGCCCAGCAGGTACTTGCCGGCATCCTCCTTGTAGTAGGCGCATTCATCGGGCACGCGCAGCACCGGCATCTGCGTCAGGCCGGGGATCGGCTCGGTCACGATGTAGAAGTGTTCGCAGGCATGAAGCGGCACGTTGACGCCCGCCATCCGCCCTACTTCGCGGCCCCACATTCCGGCGCAGTTGACGACGTGTTCGGCCTGAATGGAGCCGGTTTCGCCGTCCTTTGCCCAGGATACCTCCGTTGCCCGCCGCCCCTCGACCGTGACGCCGGTGACCTTCACTCCCTCGACGACACACGCGCCTCTCTGCCGCGCCCCCTTGGCGAGCGCCAGCGCGATGTTCGCCGGATCGCCCTGCCCGTCGGTCGGCAGCCAGACGCCCGCCATCACGCCCTCGATGTTCAGATGCGGATAGCGCTCCTTCACCTCGGCGGGCGACATCTCCTCCACCGGCACGCCGAAGGCCCGCGCCATCGATGCGCCGCGAAACAATTCTTCCTTCCGCGCCTCCGTCAGCGCGACGGAGATGGAGCCGACCTGCTTCATACCGGTCGCGAGCCCTGTCTCGGCCTCCAGCCCTCGGTAAAGGTCGGCGGAATACTTCGCGAGCCGTGTCATGTTGGCCGAGGCGCGCAACTGCCCGATCAGCCCCGCCGCATGCCATGTCGTGCCGCAAGTCAGTTGCTTGCGCTCCAGCAGGACCACGTCCTTCCAGCCACGCTTGGTCAGGTGATAGGCGACCGAACACCCGACGACCCCGCCGCCGATGATTACCACGCGCGCCTTTTTCGGCAGATCAGACACTTCCGTTACCTTTCATCTTGCTCAAAATACCTCGGGGGTCCGGGCGCGGCGCCTCCGGCCTTGCTTCGGCTTCAGCCGCGCAACCGCGCGTTCTCCGGATCCCAGAGGGGCCGGTCTTCCTGCACCACTGCGCGGCACCGCTCGCCGTAGATTTCGACCTCCAGCGCCGTCCCCGGCACTGCCAGATCCGCCCGCAGCATTCCCAGCGCGATGGACGCGCCAACCCGGTAGCCCCAGGCGCCCGACGTCGTCTCGCCCACCACGCGGCCGTCATGCCAGAGCGTGGACATATAGGGCGCATCCGCCTCGTTCGCCTCGACGATGAGCGTCACGAAGCGCTTCTTCACGCCCCGCTGCCTTTCAGCGAGGAGAACCGCCTTCCCAGGGAAGTCCTGCGCCTTGTCGAGCTTCACGAACCGGTCGAGTCCGCCTTCGAGCAGCGAATAGTCGGTGGAAAGGTCGCCTTTCCACGCGCGGTATCCCTTCTCGATCCGAAGCGCGTTCAGCGCCCACATGCCAAAGGGCTTCGCGCCTTCCGCCAGCACCGCGTCATAGATCGCCGGGATGTTCTCGGCGGGGGCGTGGACCTCCCATCCAAGCTCACCGGCAAAGGAGACGCGCGCCAGAACCGCCGGTTTGCCCGCAACGGTCCACATCTCGTGACTGAGCCAGGGCAGGGTCAGGTCCGCGTCGGATATCTTCGCGAAAAGCTCGCGCGACTTCGGGCCGGTGACGATGAGGGTCGAGAGATCCTTCGTCCGGTCCTTCAGTGTCAGGCCCGCAGGCAACGTCCGCGCAAGCCATTCGTAGTCGTGCCACTGGGCGATGGCGGCGGTGATCAGCGTGTAGTCGTCCGGCCCGTTGCAGGCGACCGACATCTCCGTAACGATCCGGCCACGGTCATCGGGGAAGTAGGCGAGCGAGAGCCTTCCCGGTTTCGGCAAGCCACCTGCGATCCGGCCCAGAAGCCACTCCCCCGCGCCCGGACCCGAGAGTTGAAACCGCGAAAAGCCCGGCAGGTCGAGGACACCGACGCCGTCGCGCACCGCCTCGCATTCCTCGCGGATGCGGGGTTCCCACGGGCCGGCGCGGTTCCAGGTCTGGGTCGCTTCCTCGGACACGTCGTCGCCCGGCTTCGCGAACCAGTTCGCGCGTTCCCACCCGCCATAGGCACCCATCTGGCCACCGAGCGCCTTCACCTTTGCGTGGACGGGCGAGGCCTTGCGGTCGGCGCCTTCCGGCCAGCGGTGCCAGGGGAAGTGCATGGCGTATTCGTGGCCATAGACCTCTTTCCCCTTGGCGATGCAGTAGTCGCGGTCGGTATAGTCGGTGTAACGGCGCGGATCGCAGGACCACATGTCCCATTCCGTCGCGCCCTCGGTGATCCATTCGGCCAGCACCTTGCCCGCCCCGCCACCTTGCGCGATGCCGAAGGTGAAAACGCAGGCCTCGAACGCATTCGGCACGCCGGGCATCGGCCCGATCAGCGGATTGCCGTCGGGCGCGTAGGGAATCGGGCCGTTGATCACACGGCTGATCCCGGCGGAACCCAGAAGCGGAACGCGGGCCATCGCGTCCTCGATATACCATTCGAGCCGATCGAGATCGTCGGGGTAGAGCTGGAAGCTGAAATCCTCGGGCATCGGGTCGTCGGGCGTGACCCAATGCGCCTTGCAGTTCCGTTCATAGGGGCCAAGGTTGAAGCCGGTCTTCTCCTGTCGGAGGTAGTAGGACGAATCCACGTCACGCAGCAGGGGCAACTTGCGGCCGTTCTCTTTCGACCAGGCCTCGATCTCCGCGATGGGCTCCGACAGCAGATACTGATGGCTCATCACCATCATCGGCACGGTGCGGCCGCCGAAAGGTTTGAACCATTCGCCGACCTTCTGGGCGTAGTAACCGGCGGCATTGACCACGAATTCCGCCCGGATAGAGCCTTTTTCGGTATGGACGATCCATTCGCCGTTCTCGCGGCTGACCCCTGTCGCCGGGGTGAAGCGCAGGATCGTCGCGCCCATGTCGCGGGCACCCTTGGCGAGCGCCTGCGTCAGCTGCGCGGGGTCGATATCGCCGTCCGCCGGATCGTAGAGCGCACCGGCGAGGTCATGGGTTTCGAGGAATGGATACTTGCCCGTGATCTCATCCGCGCCCAGCACCTCAAGCGCCATGCCCTGATAGACGCCCATGCCTTTCGCGCGCTGGAACTCCTGCATCCGCTCCTTGGAATGGGCCAGGCGGACAGAGCCGGTGACATGGTAGTTCATCGGGTAGTCGACCTCGGCGCCGAGGCGCGAATAAAGCTCGGTCGAATAGCGCTGCATGTTCATGATCGACCACGAGGTCGAGAAGGTCGGCACGTTGCCTGCCGCATGCCAGGTGGAGCCGGCCGTCAGCTCGTTCTTCTCCAGAAGGACGCAGTCGGTCCAGCCGGCCTTGGCCAGATGGTAGAGCGCGGAAACGCCCACCACACCGCCACCGATGATCACCACACGCGCTGTTGTCGGAAAATCGGCCATGCATTCCCCCTGATTTTGGCGGTGAGTATCCGCCCAGTCTTGCATGCTTTCAATTCGTCGCCGGGCGTATTATTGATCGGATATTCCGATTAGGAGGCGCTGCATGCCCGAACTCCTGTTTGACCGCTCGCTCTCGTTTCTTGCCGTTATCGACGTTCAGGCGCTCTTCCTCGACAAGCTGGCGCCGGCAGACCGGACGCCACTCGTAGACCGCATCGGCTGGATGATCGAAGTCGCGCGGGCGCTCGGTGTTCCGGTTCTGGCTATGGCAGAGGACATTGTGCGAAACGGTCCGCCGGTGGCCCCGATTGCCGGGGTCTTGCCCCCGGAAACCGTGGTTCACGACAAACGGGTGTTCGGTCTGGCGGGGCAGGGCGATATCCTCGCCGCCGCGCGCGCGCTCGGAAGGCCGCAGGCGGTTCTCGTTGGGCTGGAGACGGATGTCTGCGTCGCGCAGTCTGCGCTTGGCCTTTCCGCAGCGGGCTTCCGCGTCGCGGTGCTGTCGGACGCGACCGGTTCGCCCGGCGACGATCACGCGGCGGGCCTTCGGCGCATCGCCGAGGCGGGGGTCACGATCACGACCGCCAAGGGCATCTACTACGAGTGGCTGCGCGACCTGAAAACGCTGGAAGCCGTTCGCCATCTGAAGGACGCGGCGCAGCGCGCCGGCGTGTCGCTCTGATGCAGATCGAGTTGATCGAGACGTTCCTCGACCTGTGTGACACCCGCAGCTTCAACCGCACGGCGGATCGGCTCGGGGTGACGCAGTCCACTGTGTCAGGCCGGGTCCGCGCGCTGGAAAAGTCACTTGGCCACCGGCTGTTCACGCGGTCGCGTTCCGGCACCGAGCTGACGACCGAAGGCCTTCGCTTCGCACCCCATGCGCGCAACCTGCTACATGGCTGGACCGAGGCGCGCCACGCGATCCGCGATACCGGCAAAGGCGCGGCGATGATGCGGATCGGTATTCAGCACGATCTCGTCGGGCTCCATTTCAGCGAGTTGATCAGAGAGTTCCGCGCAGCCCTTCCCGATACCGCGTTCCTGTTCGAGGCAGACTATTCCGCGCAGATGAGCGCGGACCTGACCACGGGCGTCGAGGATTTCGCCATCCTGTTCTCGCCGCGTTTCCATCCGGACCTTTATTTCGAGACACTGGGTGAAATCACCTATCTGATGGTCTCGACCGAAACCGATGTTCTGGCGGGGGTGAATCCCGACACCTACATCATGCCGCACTTTTCGGATGCCATCCCGCAGATCCATGCCGTGATGCACCCGCATCTGGCTGCGACCAGTCTCTCGATCGGGCAAAACGCGGCCATGGCGGCCTTGCTGGCGGACCTTGGCGGGACCGCCTATGTGCTCCGGCAATCGGCCATGGACTTGCAGAGGGCGGGCATCGGCCGGCTGGTGGCGGATGCGCCGCCTATCCCGCAGGCGGTCTATGGCGGCATCCACATCCGCAACCGCCATCGCTCGATGCATCGCAGGCTGCTTCAGATCCTGCGCGCGCGTTTCAGCCCGCCCGGGCACATGCTGGCACGACGGCGTGTCGGCTGAAACAGTCTCTGTCTAACGGAAAAACCGACCGAACGCACCCTGGAGCGTTTCGGGTTTGCGTTGAATCAGAATTCGAACCTTTTTCATTCGAATTCTGATAGTTGCTGTTTCAATCGAAACCCGAAACGCTTTAGAGCGCGATCACGGGTCCGCCGGCGGCACCTGCGTCAGCCTCGTCATGGGTCACCATCAGGGTGGGGATGGCGCGGTCCCGCACGTGGCTGAACACGAATTCGCGCAGATCGTTGCGAAGCGAAGGATCAAGTGCCGAGAACGGTTCGTCGAGGAGCAGCGCGCAGGGTTCCGCAAGAAGCGTGCGCATCAGGGCAGCGCGGGCGCGTTGGCCGCCCGATAGCGTGGCAGGGTCCCGGTCCGCGAAGCCCGGAAGATCGGCGTGATCCAGCGCGGCTTTCACGGCCGCGCGCCGCGCTTCCCGGCCACGGACATGCGGCGCGAGACCGAAGGCGAGGTTGTCACCGACCGACAGATGCGGAAATAGCGCCGCGCCCTGAAACAGGATACCGATCCGCCGCGCCTCTGCCGGAAGCCGGGTGACGTCACGCCCGTCCAGGGCCACTACGCCGGCGGCGCGAAATCCGCGTGGCAGGTGTCCACCGATGAAATCCATCAGCGTCGACTTGCCGATGCCGGATGGGCCGACGATGGTCGTTACAGTGCCGCGGGGAACCGTGAAGGATAGTGGAGGGAAGAGCGGTTCAGGCGAGGTTTCGGCCCGAATAGACACTGATTTCAGTTCAAGACCGGTCATGCCACGCCTCCCGACAATCCGGCCCGGTTGCGTTGTAGCAGGGTCGGCAGGGTCAATGCCGCCAGATAGGCGGCAAACGGCAATGCCGCCTGAAGGACGGCGTATACCCCGGTCACCCTGCGGTCGGAGCCGGATGACAGCGTGACCGCCTCGGTCGTCAGTGTGGCGACCCGGCCCGCGCCAATGAAGAGCGTCGGCAGGTACTGCGCCACCGATACCGCGAAACCGATCGCGGCGGCGGTGAGAATTGGGCGCAGCAGGATCGGCAGCTTGACAGCGAAAAGCCGCCGCGCCGGCCCGGCGCCGAGAGCCGCAGCCGCGCGCAAGAGCTTCGGGTCGAGCGCGCGCCAGGGGTCCGACAAGGCGATCATCACATAGGGAAAGACGAACAGAGCATGGGCCCAGATAACCGCGCCCATGTTGCCGGACAGCCCCAGGCGCAGAAATGCAACGTTCAGGCCGTACAGGAATGCGATCTGCGGAACCAGAAGCGGCAGGTAGATCATCGCCTCCGCCCAGCGCGCGCGGGGCATGTGCGCCCGGTCCTCGCCCTCAAGCCAGGCCACCGCCAGCACCAGGGAAAGCGCCGTCGCGGCCAGCCCGATCGCAAGCGTGTCGCCAAGCGCCGCGCCCCAGCCGGCCCCCGGGCGCATCCATGCGCCGAGGCTCCAGCTTTCCGGTAGCGGTTGCGGAAAGCTCCAGCGCCATGCAAGCGACCAGAGCATAAGCGCGACAATTGCGGCCGCGCCCAGGGCCATCAGCAGCAGGGTCACACCGCCCGCTGCCATGATTCCCGGCTCGGCCGACAGACCCCGACCTCCACGGCGGATCCAGACGCGGCCGATGCCGATGATCGCGCGTTCCGCGCCCCACCACAGGGCGATCCCGAGGATCACGACGCCGCTTTGCACAAGCGCGGCGGCAGAGGCAGGCAGGATCAGCGTCGTATCGGCCGCGAGGAACCAGCGTGTGACCGCCACGGAAAGGACAGGCGGGTTCGATGGCCCGAGGATGATCGCCATGTCGACGACCGACAGCGCGAAGGACAGGACGACGTAGACCGGCAGACGGATCAGCGGATAGACCTGCGGGCCGAGGACTTTGATCCATGCCACGCCCCGCCCGTAGCCGAGCGCCCGGGCGGCGCGCAGATGCCGCCGCGCCGGCAGTTGCGAAAGTGCAGCGAGGATCACCAGCAGGAAGAACGGGACCTCTTTCACAAGTAGCCCGAGAATCAGTGCAAGCCCCATGCCGTCATGAACGGTCGCGATATCCGGCGGCAGATCCCAGCCGGTTGCCCAGGGGCTGAGCAGCCGTGCGATCCAGCCCGACGGCGCGATCAGAAACGCGAGTCCGATCGCCAGCGCGGCGTGCGGCGTGGCCAGAAACGGCGCGATGATCCGCGCACCATCCCTTGGACCGAACCGTTCGTGCATCGCCGCCGCGAACCCCGCGGCGAGCAAAAGCGCGAGCAATGTCGAGGCGAAGCCGGTCCAGAGGGTGAGCATCAGACTGGTGCCGAAGCCCGGCTGGGAAAGAAGCTGTCGCCAAGGAACGACGGAAACCGTCTCTGCCCCGATCGCGGGCAGGATGCCGAAGGCCGCGCGCGCGGTTTCCCAAAGACCCGCGAGGATCGGCAGAACCAGCCCCGCCAAGACGACGACGAGGACCAGAAGCCTGAGAGGGCGGCCTTCGGTCGATGTCATTCGGTGTAGCGCTTCGCCCATTCCTCGGTGATCCGGGTCATCCAGCTTGGATGCGGTTCGTTGAGGGTCGGGCCAAGGGCCTCGTTCGAAGGCAGAGCGGGCGAGGAGGGCAGGGCGGCGAAGGCAGCCTTGGCGGTGTCGTCGAGCTTCGTGGGGTCGAGCACCGAGTAGCTGCCCAGAACGGTGATATCCTGCGCCTTTGCCTGCGTGGCCGGGTCCAGAAGGAAGTTCGCCACCACCATCGCGCCTTCCTTGTGGGAGGCGTTGAAGGGGATGGCGACGAAGCTGATATTGCCGATCGATCCGCCTGCGGGCGCATAGCTGCGGACGGTGTCGGGCAGCAGGCCGCGTTCGACAGCTGCCGCTGCGGCGGCCGGGTCGAAGGCCATGGCGAAATCGACCTCTCCGTCGTTGAGCATCTGCTGCAGAACGCTTTCGTTTTCGGGGAAGGTCTCACCCCCGCGCCAGAGCGTCGGGCGCAACTGGTCGTACCACGCCCAAAGCGGCTCTGTTGCGGCGTAAAACGTCTCTTCTGTGGCTTCGTCCCGGAGGATCGCGGCGTCCGGCGCCAGTTCGATCAGCGCCTGTTTGAGGAACGTCGCACCCATGAAGTTCGAGACGGAAGGGTGGGTGAATCGTCCGGGATTGGCTTTTGACCATTCCAGAAGGGAGGTCATGGATTTCGGTGGCTCGGCAACCCGCGCGCTGTCATGCGTCAGGACGAATTTCGCCAGCCGCCAGGGAGATTCGTAGCCTTCCGTCGGGATCGTGAAGTCGACCACCGCCGCAGAGCCGTTCGACAGGTCGAGATACGCGGCGTTGGGCAGGTTGCCGAGGAACGGGCCGTGGAGCAGGCCCTGTTCCTTCATCGAAAGGAAGTTCGCGCCGTTGATCCAGATCATGTCGACCGATCCGCCCTCATCCTGCCCCGCCGCCTTCTCGGCGATCACACGCGTCACCGCCTCGGCGGTGTCGGAGAGCTTCACCTGGCTGATCGTCACGCCGTATTTCGCCTCCAGTTCGCCACTCGCCCAGGCGATGAAGTCGTTGGTGCGCTCATCCCCGCCCCAGGCATTCCAGTAGACGGTCTGGCCGCGCGCGGCGGCGACGGTGTCATCCCATGCGTCGGCAAGCGCCGGTAGCGCGAAGCTGGCGGCAAGGGCGGCGAGAACGGGTAGGCGCATGGATACTCCTCAAGGGTCGGTTTGTTGGAATGTCTGCCAGCCCTGATGCCAGCGGGTCAGCGTGGTCATGGCGCAGAGCGCGGCGAAGATCCACGCCAGGGCGGGGAAGGCGGCCGGCCAGAGGCACATGGCGACGAAAAGTGCGATCGTTTCCGTACCTTCGGTCAGGCCGCCGAGATAGTAGATGCCCTTGGCCGGGTAGGCATCTGCCGTCCGACCACTCTTGGCGGCGATGGAGGCGAAGGCAAGAAAGCTCGACCCGGTGCCGACGAAACTGGCGATCAGCGCGGCGGCGGGCAGGGCGTTGGTCGCAGGGGCGGCCAGCGCGAAGCCCAGGGGCACGAGCGCGTAAAAGACGAAGTCGAGTGCGATGTCGAGAAATGCCCCCCGGTCGGTGGGCCGGGTCATCCGCGCCATGATCCCGTCGAGCCCGTCGGCGATGCGGTTGGCGAGGATGAGGAGCAAAGCGGCCCCGAACGCCCCGAACGCCAGCGCGACGGCGGCAAGCAACCCGAGGCCGAACCCCGCCAGCGTCACCTGATCCGCCTTGACGTCGCGCGCGATAAGCGCGCGGGCGGGCGCGTCAAGCGTGGTGCGGACGAGGGGCAGCAGGTAGCGGTCGAGCATCAGCCCCTCCGCCAGTTATGGAAGCGCTCAAGCAGGTTCAGTGCGCGGGCATTCACATGCGCCTTGCGCCATTCGCCGGCCGCGAATTTGTTGGCCTCGGCCAGCGTTGGATAGGTGTGGATCGTCGACAGGATCTTGCCCAGCCCATGCCCGTGCTTCATCGCGAAGACGAACTCGGCCATGAGGTCGCCCGCATGTTCGCCGGCAACGGTGACGCCAAGGATCGTGTCCTTGCCCGGCGGGGTCAGGACCTTTACGAAGCCGTGGGCGGAGCCGTCTGCGATGGCGCGGTCGAGGTCGTCGATGCCGTAGCGCGTGATCTCGAAAGGAACGCCCTTCTCCTTTGCTTCCTGCTCGTTCAGGCCCACGCGCGCGACTTCGGGGTCGGTGAAGGTGGCCCAAGGGATCACCCGGTAGTCCGCCTTGAACCGCTTGAACTTGCCGAAAAGCGCGTTGACCGTGGCGAACCACGCCTGATGCGCGGCGGTATGGGTGAACTGGTAGGGGCCCGCGACATCGCCTGCGGCGAGGATGTTGGGATATAGCGTTTCCAGATACTCATTCGTTTCGATCACACGGCCCGTGGGAATGCCCAGTTCCTCCAACCCGTAGCCTTTCAGACGTGCCGCGCGGCCAACGGCGACAAGGATGTCGTCGAACTCGATCCGCCGGGTTTCGCCGTCGGCCTCGACCTCGATCCACTTCTCGCCGCCGTCTTTGCCGAGGCGCGTCGCCTTGTGGCCGGTCAGGACGGTGGTGCCATCAGCCTCCATCGACGCCTGCACGAGGTCCGACACCTCCTCGTCCTCGCGGATCAGGATGCGGGGCAGCATCTCGATTTGCGTAACCTCCGAGCCGAGCCGGGCGAAGCTCTGCGCCAGTTCGCAACCGATCGGGCCGCCGCCGAGGACGACCAGCCGCTTCGGCGCTGTATCGCGCTGTGCCATTTCATCCCAGAGCGTATCTGACGTCAGGTAGCCAACCTCATCCAACCCCGGCAGGGGCGGCACGAAGGGCGCGGCGCCCGTGGCGAGGATTACAGAGCGGGTCGTCAGCCGCCGCGTTTCATCGCCGGTCGCGATCTCCACCGTCCATGGGTCGATCAGCTTCGCGTGGCCTTGCAGCACCTCGACACCCAGCCCTTCGTAGCGTTCCACGCTGTCATGCGGTTCAATGGCGGCGATCACCGCGTGGATACACTCGAATATCTTGCGGAACGAGAATTCAGGTGTCGTCGCCGTAAGCCCATAGTGATCGGCATGGCGCATCTGGTGGGCGAGTTTCGCCGATTTGATCAACGCCTTCGACGGCACGCAGCCATAGTTCAGGCAATCGCCGCCCATCTTGTGGCTTTCGATCAGCGTCACCTTCGCCTTCACCGCCGCCGCGATATAGGCCGATACCAGCCCCGCGGCACCCGCGCCGATCACCACGAGGTTGCGATCGTAGCGCGCGGGGCGTGACCAGCCGGCATAGGCCTGACGCCGTTTGATGAGACGCAGCAAGAATTTCGTAATCCACGGGAAGATGCCGAGCAGCGCGAAGGACAGGATCAGCGGCAGCGACAGGATGCCCGACAGGCTTTCAAGCTGCGCAAGCTGCGTGCCGGCGTTCACGTAGACGGCCGTCCCGGCTAGCATTCCTGCCTGGCTGACAAGATAGAAGGTCAGCGCCCGGATCGGCGTGAGGCCCATCAGGAGGTTCACTGCGAAGAACGGCACGGCGGGGATGAGCCGGAGCGTGAAAAGGTAGAACGCCCCGTCCCGTTTCATCCCCTCGTTGATGGTCTGCAACCGGCTGCCGAACTTCTCGTGCACCCAGTCCGACAGCAGGTAGCGCGAGGCCAGGAAGGCAAGCGTCGCGCCGATGGACGAGGCGAAGGAAACCAGAACCAGCCCCCACCAGAAACCGAATAGCGCCCCGGCCGCCAGCGTCATCCAGACCGCCAGCGGCAGCGACAGCGCGGTGACCGCGACATAGGACAGGAAAAAGACGACGGCCACCACGAACGGCCGCTGCGTCCGCCATTCGTCGAGGCCTGCCAGGTGATCGCGCAGCATGTCGAGATCGGGGGGATTGCGGCCAATCAGCCAGATCAGCACGGCGACGATCAATGCAAGGGCGAGGAACAGGGCAGGCTTCTTCATGCCGGACACTCCGACGCGCCGCGTTCGGGCCGGACCGCCATCGCGGCGTGGATTCCTGAAACCGTCATGTCATCCCCTGATCTGCTTTGTTCTTTTGCAACGAAGTTTCCGCAAAGGCCAAGGCCGTTACAGAAATGTCCGCATCTCGTGAACGGGTCGTGACCGGGTGTGCCGCACTCCCTGTCCAGCGTCGATGCCGGCTGCTACACTTCGCACAGGAGGCACGCCATGACCGCTGACGAAGACCGACTGAGCTTTGCCTCGCCGCCCTGTTTCCTGCACGAGCTGAGTGCGGAGGAGGGCGGAATTCCGGGGGCGACCGATGCGGTTCAGGCGCGAGATGTCGCCCGCTGGCGAAAGGCCGAGCGGGAACGCCTTCTGTCCGAACGTGCGGCCCTTGGCGTTGCCGGACGGAAGGCGGCGGCAGCAGCTGTCGCAGAGCATCTGGAGAGGTTTCTCGGCGACGTCTCGGGCGCGACCATCTCGGCTTGGTGGCCGATCCAGTCCGAGCTTGACCTGCGACCGTGGCTGTCCACGCTCGCCGCGCGCGGCGCAACCGCCGCGCTGCCTCTCGTCGTCGAAAAAGCCGCACCATTGCGGTTTCGCGCATGGGCGCCGGGCGTGAAGATGGAGCGCGGGTTCTGGAATATCCCGGTCCCGGCTTCGGGTGACTGGATCGTTCCCGATATCGCGCTCGCGCCCGTCGTCGGGCACGATGCTGCCGGCTTCCGGCTTGGCTATGGCGGGGGATATTTCGACCGGACGCTGGCGGCGTACCCCGATGTCAGGCCCATCGGGGTCGGCCTGTCCTCCGCGCATATCGCCACGATCTTTCCGCAATGGCACGATGTGGCGATGACCGCCATCGTGACCGAGAACGGCGTGATCCCGGTTCCGGCCTAGCGCCGCGCGAGGTTTTCGAGAAGATTGGCCTTCGCGCCGAGGATGTGCTGGCGTGTCAGCATCCCGGCCCGTGGCGCATCCCCGGTTTCGCAGGCCCGCAGGATTCCCTCATGCTCGGCATTGGCCCGCGCAAGGCCGTTTGACAGGGCAAGCTGGGCGCGCAGGTAGCGGTCCACCCGGTCGAGCGTCTTCTCGATGATCCCGAGGTGATAGGCGAGGCCGCTGTCGTGGTAGAGGACAGTATGGAACCGCCGGTTCAGATCGCCCCATTCGACAGGGTCGGTCGCGCGGGAGAATGCCTCAAGATGACAACGCGCGCGCCGGAGAGTCTCCGGCGACATGCGCGGCACGGCCGCTTCGATCACGCGGCCTTCGACCAGCGCGCGGAAGTCCCAGATCTCGCCCGCCTCGTCGGGGGAGATGCCGGCGACAACGGCACCCTTGTAACGTTGCGTGACGACGAGGCCCTGCTGCTCCAGCATAGTCAGCGCCTCGCGCACCGGGATGCGCGAGGTGTTGAACATCCGCGCGATCTCGTCCTGCCGCAAGGGAGCGCCATCGGCCAGTTGGCCTTCGATGATCGCCTTCTTCAACGCTTCGTAGATGATGCCCGCCGCCGAGGCAGTCTGGGCGATGTCGATGCTGTCGATCTGCATTCCGTCTCCGGCTCCGTCAGCTCAGGTCGATTGGGTGCGATATTCTTCTTGCATATTGTATCCAATATTCGATATCCAAGTCACGCAGATTCTGCCGGTACTGCCGACATGACCCATTTCGAGGAAAGGACACGCCAATGTGGACCGGAATGATGCCCGCCGTGACGACCAAGTTCACCGAGGGCGGTGATCTCGATCATGCGGAGATGGAGCGGTGCTTCGCGCTTCAGATCGAGGCGGGCAATGCGGGCCTCATCACTTGCGGCACGCTTGGCGAAGGCAATATGCTGAGCGCGGACGAACGGCTTGAAGTGCTGAAGGTCGCGAAATCGGTCACGGGCAAAAAGCCCGCGCTCCTGACCATCTCGGAGGCAGGCACACGCGAGGCTTGCGCCCTTGCCGCCCGCGCGGCCAAGGCCGGGGCTGACGGCATCATGATCGTGCCCTCGCCGATCTACCACACCAACCGGGACGAGACGATCGCCAACCTGAACGCCATTGCGACGGCGGGCGGGCTGCCGGCGATGATCTATTCGAACCGGGTCGGCTACCGCGTCGACGTCACGCCCGAGATGATGGTGGAACTGGCCGAAAACCCGCTGATGGTGGCGATCAAGGAAAGCTCGGACGACATCCGGCGCTGCACGGAAATCTTCAACACCGTCGGCAACCGCTTCAAGGTCCTGACCGGGGTCGACAACCTTGGCCTTGAGGCGCTGCTGATGGGCTGCGACGGCTGGGTGTCGGGCGTCTCCATTGCGTTCCCGAGGGAAAATCAGGCGATCTACGACCTTGCCAAGGCGGGCCGGATCGAAGAGGCGCGGGAGATCTACCGTTGGCTCCGCCCGCTTCTCGATCTCGACGTATCGACCTTCCTTGTCCAGCAGATCAAGCTCGCCGAGGCGATCTCCATTGGCTCGACCGAACATGTCCGCGCGCCGCGCATGGCCCTGACGGGCGACCACCGCGCGCGGGTCGAGGCGCTGGTGCGTGAGCGTATCGCCTGCAGGCCGGACCTTGCCAAATTCGCGAAAGCGGCGTGAAGGTGGGGCGGGCCGCATGAATTGACAGGGGGCTAACCTTGGCCGAATCCACCGATCTCGTCGTCATCGGCGCGGGGGTCATCGGCCTGTCGGTCGCCAACGCCGCCCTGGCGCGCGGGTTGTCGGTGCGCGTGGTCGACCGCACCGGCCCCGCCGCCGGCGCTTCTGCGGGGAATGCGGGTGGCTTCGCCTTCGCCGAAATACAGCCCCTCGCCTCGCCGGGCACGCTCATGGTCTCACCCAAGTGGCTTCTCGACCCGCTCGGCCCGCTATCCGTGCCACCCCGCTATGCGCTTCAGATCTTCCCGTGGATGCTGCGCTTTGCCAGGGCGAGCCTTCCCGGTCGGGTCGCGGCCTCGACCGCCGCACAGGCGGCGATGATGGCGCATGCGCGCGCGACGCTTGAGCCCTTCATGGCGCTGACCGGTACGGCGGACATGCTGCGGAAGACCGGGCAGATGCAGGTCTTCGAAAGCACCCGGTCCTACGAGGCCGCCCTTCGCGATTGTGATGAGGCCGGGCGCTACGGCTACGGCTTCCGCCCGCTGGTCGGCCCCGATGCCATCGCCGAGGTGCAACCCGGCCTCTCGCCCCGCTTCACCCATGCCATCGCAACCGAAGACTGGTGGGCCATCGCCGATCCGAAGCTTTACACGGTGGCGCTGGCCGAAGCGCTCACTGGCAAGGGCGGGCAGATCGACATCGACGAAGCGCGTGCGCTGTCACAGGCCGCCGATGGCGTCAGGGTTCATCTCGCCGACGGCTCGACGCTCACCGCGCGCCACGCCGTTGTTGCCGCCGGCGCGCATTCCCGCCGGCTTGCCGAAAGCCTCGGCGACTACATCCCGCTCGAGACCGAGCGGGGCTACAACACCACCCTGCCGCCGGGTGCCTTCGACCTTCGCCGCCACATTACTTTCGCCGAACACGGTTTCGTCGCCTCACCGCTCTCGACCGGCATCCGCGTCGGCGGGGCGGTCGAACTCGGCGGCCTCGACCTGCCGCCGAACTACGCGCGGTCAAAGGCGATGCTGACGAAGGCCGCAGGCTACATGCCCGGGCTGAAGACCGAAGGCGGCACCGAATGGATGGGCTTCCGCCCCTCGCTGCCTGACACGCTTCCGGCCATCGGCCGCGCCACCCGCGCGCCGAACGTCATCTATGCCTTCGGCCACGGCCATCTTGGCCTCACGCAGTCGGCCGGAACCGCCGATCTTGTCACCGCCCTCCTGACCGGTGCCACCCCCGCCATCGACCTCACCCCCTTCGCGCCCAACCGTTTCAAGGGCCTTCTATGACCAGCCACACCTTCCTCTGCATCGACGGCCATACCTGCGGCAATCCGGTACGCCTTGTTACCGGCGGCGCGCCGCAGCTTCAGGGCAAGACCATGCTCGAACGCCGCGCGCATTTCCTTGCCGAATACGACTGGATCCGCACCGGCCTCATGTTTGAACCCCGCGGCCACGACCAGATGTCGGGCTCCATCCTCTACCCGCCGACCCGCGAGGATTGCGACGTGGGCGTCCTCTTCATCGAGACCTCGGGTTGCCTGCCGATGTGCGGCCACGGCACCATCGGCACGGTGACGACCGCCATCGAGAACGGCCTCGTCGCCCCGAAGACCCCCGGCACCCTGCGGCTCGATACCCCCGCCGGCCTCGTCATTGCCGAATACCGGCAGGAGGGGCGCTTTGTCGAAGAGGTCCGCTTGACCAACGTGCCCGCCTTCCTGCATTCCGAAGGCCTGACCGCCGAGGTCGAGGGCCTTGGCGAGATCACCGTCGATGTAGCCTACGGCGGCAACTTCTATGCCATCGTCGAGCCGCAAGAGAACTTCCGCGACATCGAAGACCACCGCGCGCTCGACCTCGTGGGCTGGAGCCCGAAGCTGCGGGTGGCGCTCAACGAAAAATACACTTTCACCCATCCCGAAAAGCCCGAGATCACTGGGCTGTCCCACATCCTGTGGACCGGTGCGCCGAAACATCCCGAAGCCACCGCCCGCAACGCGGTCTTCTACGGCGACAAGGCCATCGACCGGTCGCCCTGCGGCACCGGCACCTCGGCCCGCATGGCGCATTGGGCAGGGAAAGGGCGGCTGAAGGAGGGCGAGGATTTCGTCCACGAAAGCATCATCGGCTCTCTCTTTAGGGGAAGGATCGAGGGGCGGGCGAAGGTCGGCGACCGTGATGCGATCATCCCCTCCATCGCGGGATGGGCGCGGGTCACCGGCTACAACACGATTTTCATCGACGACCGCGACCCCTTCGCCCATGGTTTCGTCGTAACGTGACACGAGGCAGCCCATGGCCCGACGCATCACCGACGGTACAGCCACGGGGCCCATACTCGTGCTCACCGAGGGCTTGAGCTTCTGGGGCGGCGTCGATCCCGCCACGGGCCGCCTGATCGACGCGCATCACCCGGATTGCGGAGCCGATCTGGCGGGTAGCATCGTCATGATGCCCACCAGCCGGGGGTCGTGTTCCGGCAGCGGGGTCCTCCTTGAACTGGCGCTCAACGGCCGCGCCCCCGCCGCGCTGATCTTCCGCGAGGCCGAGGATGTGCTGACCGTCGGCGCGCTGATTGCGGGCATGCTCTTCGACCGCCCCATACCAGCCCTGCGGCTCGGGCCCGAGGACTACACCGCCCTCGCCGCAAAGCCCACGGCGCACGTCACCGAAGACAGGCTGGAGGCCGGTGGCCTCTCCCTGCCGCTCACGCCCCTTGCGACCGACCGGATGACGCTCACCGACACCGACCGCGCGATGCTGGCGGGGCAGGAGGGCCGGGCGGTTCAGATCGCGATGCAGATCCTGACCACCGTGGCCGCCGCACAAGGCGCGACCGCGCTCACCGACGTCACCCGGGCCCATATCGACGGCTGCATTTATGCCAGCCCCGCCAACCTGACCTTCGCCCGCAAGATGG
This sequence comes from Alphaproteobacteria bacterium, assembly GCA_030429495.1. Lineage (GTDB taxonomy): Bacteria > Pseudomonadota > Alphaproteobacteria > Rhodobacterales > Rhodobacteraceae > Albidovulum. Next base: position 502,270 of record JAUIFH010000001.1, read on the forward strand.
CCGACCTGGGGGCGAAAGTGCGCATCCCGACAACGATGAACGCCATCTCGGTCGATCACACCCATTGGCGGCAGCAGGGGGTGGATGAGGCTTTCGGCAGCCCGGCGGCGGCCTTGGCCGATGCCTACACCGAGATGGGCGCGGCCCCGACCTTCACCTGCGCGCCCTACCTGCTCGATGATGCGCCGACGACCGGCGAACATATCGGCTGGTCCGAATCCAACGCCGTGATCTATGCCAATACCGTCCTCGGCGCGCGGACGGTGAAGCACCCCGATTTCCTCGACCTCTGCATCGCGCTGACGGGCCGCGCGCCCATGTCCGGCGTCTATCTCGATGCCAACCGCGCCCCCCGTCGGCTCATCCACGTCACCCTGCCTGAAGGGCATGACGATGCGCTTTGGCCGATGCTCGGCTATCTGGCGGGCAGGCTCGCTCCCGATCGTATCCCGCTCCTCACCGGGCTTGAGAGGACCATGCCCTCCGAGGACGACCTCAAGGCGCTTTGCGCGGCCTTCGGCACCTCGTCGGCCGCGCCGATGCTGCACATCGCGGGCATCACGCCCGAAGGCCACCTTGCTCCCGGTGCCGACGCCGACGCAGCCCAAATCACCCGGACCGATCTGGCGCGGGCATGGGCCAAGTTCAATTCCGGCCCCGCCGAGACCGACCTCGTCGCCCTCGGTTCCCCGCATTTCTCCGCCGCCGAGTGCCGAAAACTGGCGGGTCATCTCGACGGTCAGACCGTCGCGACCGGTACCACCGCAATTGTTACGGCAGGCCGCGACACGATCAAGGCCATCACCGCCGACGGCATAGCGGATCGGCTGCAAAGGGCAGGCGTCCGCATCATCCCTGATCTCTGCTGGTGCTCGATCTCCGAACCCGTCTTCCCGCCCGCCACCCGGACGCTGATGACCAATTCCGGCAAATATGCCCATTACGCCCCCGCTTTGTCCGGCCGTGCCGTGCGTTTTGGCAGCCTCGCCGATTGCGCCCGCGCAGCGGTCACCGGTAGGGCCCCCATTACATTGCCTGACTGGCTCACCTGAGGACGCCCCATGCGCACGACCAAGACCATCCATGTCATCTCTGCCCATGCTGAGGGCGAGGTGGGCGACGTCATCGTCGGCGGCGTGACGCCCCCGCCGGGCGCGACACTCTGGGACCAGCGGCGCTTCATCGCCGAGGATGGCAAGCTTCGCGCCTTCATGCTGAACGAGCCGCGCGGCGGGGTCTTTCGCCATGTGAATCTTCTGGTGCCGCCGAAGCACCCCGACGCACAGATCGGCTTCATCATCATGGAGCCCGAGGACACGCCGCCCATGTCGGGCTCGAACTCCATCTGTGTGGCGACCGTGCTACTCGACGCAGGCATCCTGCCGATGGTTGAGCCCCTGACCGAACTCACGCTCGAAGCCCCCGGCGGCCTCGTCCGGGTCCGCGCCGAGTGCCGGGACGGCAAGGCAGAGCGAATTACGGTCACGAACCTGCCCTCCTTCGCCGACCGGCTGGATGCCAGCCTTGAAGTAGAGGGGATCGGTACGCTCAAAGTCGACACCGCCTTTGGCGGCGACAGTTTCGTGATCGTCGATGCTGGGGCATTGGGTCTGAAGATCGCCCCAGACGAGGCGCGCGACATGGCCCGGCTCGGCACACGGATTACCAATGCCGCCAATGCCCAGCTTGGTTTTGCCCACCCTGAACGATCGGATTGGGATCACATCTCCTTCTGCCTCTTCGCCGGGCCGCTTGAGAAGAATGGCGACGGCTTCACCGCCCGCTCTGCCGTCGCGATCCAGCCCGGCAAGGTTGACCGTTCGCCCACCGGCACCGGCGTCTCGGCGCGCATGGCGGTGCTGCATGCGAAGGGCGTTATGGCAGAGGGCCAGACGCTCACCGCCCGTTCGATCATTGACAGCACCTTCACCGGCCGCATCGCCGGGCGGACAGAGGTCGTGGGCCGTCCCGCGATCATCCCGGAGATTTCCGGGCGTGGCTGGATCACCGGCATCCACCAACATATGCTGGACCCCTCCGATCCCTGGCCGGGTGGCTATCGTCTGTCCGATACCTGGGGCGCGGGTGGCTGAACAGCGAGCAGCCTGCGCGTCGCCACGTTGTTGAACCCGTCACACGTCGCCGGCCGATCTCTCCCCTGAAAGGGCAACCCGTGCGTCCTGCTCATCCCATCTGATGGTTGGGGGTGGAGCGGGAAATCTCCAGTTCCGCCTCATCCATATCCTCAGGGATGCCCTCGAAGAGAGGCGTCGTCAGGTAGCGCTCGCCGGTGTCGGGCAGCATCGCGAGGATAACCGAACCCGGCGCAGCCTTTTCGGCCACCCGCATCGCGACGGCGAAGGTGGAGCCGCCGGAAATGCCGGTAAAGATTCCCTCCTTCTGCGCGAGTTTCTTCGCCCAAACGATCCCTTCCGGTCCGGGCACGGGGATCAGGTCGTCGTAGAACTTCTTGTCGAGCGTTTCCTGCAGGACGGCCGGAATGAAATCCGGCGTCCAGCCCTGAATCGGATGCGGCTCGAAGGCCGGGTGGCTGGTGGCGGGCGCGCCGCCCGCACCGCGTTCCTGCGGCGTGCTGCTGGACACCAGCGCGGCATTGGCAGGCTCTGTCAGGATGATCCTGGTCTCAGGCCGTTCCTTGCGCAGCACCCGGCCGACGCCGGTAATCGTGCCGCCGGTACCGTAACCCGACACGAAATAATCAAGCTTCTTGCCCGCGAAATCACCAAGGATTTCGCGGGCCGTCGTCGCTGCGTGGATATCGGCATTGTCCTTGGTCTCGAACTGGCGGGCAAGGAACCAGCCATGCTTTTCGGCCAGTTCCACCGCCTTCTTGTACATGCCGAAGCCTTTTTCGGCGCGCGGGGTCAGGATGACCTTGGCCCCCAGCATCCGCATCAGCCGGCGGCGCTCGATGGAAAAGCTGTCGGCCATTGTCACGACCAACGGATAGCCCTTCTGGGCGCAGACCATCGCCAGCCCGATGCCCGTGTTGCCCGATGTCGCTTCGACCACCGTCTGACCCGGTTTCAGCCGCCCCTCGCGCTCGGCAGCCTCGATGATGTTCACCGCCAGACGGTCCTTGACCGAGGCGGCGGGATTATAGGCCTCGGCCTTCACATAGACCGTCACGTGATCGGGGCCGAGATTGTTGACCCGGATCACCGGCGTATCGCCGATCGTGTCGAGCACGCTGTCGAAAAGCCGCCCACGCCCCTTGGTCGTCCTGATATCCCCGGTCATGTCATGCCCCCGTTTCCTGATCGCTGCCCTCTTAAGATGAGACGATCCTGCACGAACGTATATTGTCCAGACCGGTGTCGGCTCAAATAAGAACACCCTCCGCCGAAACGGAGGGTGAAGGGAACCGAATGCGCGTATTCCGGCCTTGGCCGGACCGGCGTTCAGCCGTGCCGGCTCTTGCTGCCGGTATTGTAGTAGTTACCGGTCCTGGTCGCGAGATAAGGGGTCAACGAGATTTCCTCCTGCTTCAGGAAACCCTTCTGCGGCAACTTGCCCTCACGGACCATCTCGATGACGGCGACGACCGAGGCCGAGGTTGTCCAGGCAATCGCCGTCCGCTTCTTGCCGCTGATCTCCAGCGGATAATAGGCGCGCACGAACTCCTTGCGCTTTAACTGACCTTCCACCCAGCCCTCGGCGGCGACATGGACGTAGACCACATCCTCGTCCACGGGGGGCTTCGCATGGGTCAGTATCTTTCCCGCCGCCTCGCGGTTCTCGCGCATCAGCAACTCGTGGAAGAAGAAGTTCATCAACTCCACATGGCCGGGATAGCGCATGGTCTTGTAATCGAGGTTCTCGATCTTGTCGGCGTAGGTCTCGCACATCGTGCCGAGCCCGCCGGACGTGGTGAAGGCTTCCAGCTTCACGCCGTCGATATAGATCGTCTCCAGCCATTCCATCGCCGAGACGGTCTTGTGCACACCCTCCTCGATCACCTCGCAGTCGTTGAGGTATTCGTTGACGACACCTTCGGGCGACCAGTTGAAGGCGTAGCCCAGAAGCCCGGTCGGGTTCTGCGGCAGCGCACCGACGCGGAGGCGGATCGAGCGGACCTTGTCGAACATGTCGGCAAGATGCGCGCCGACGATGCCGACGAAACCGGGGGCGAGGCCGCATTGCGGGGCCATGATGCCCTTCGCGGTTTTCGCCAGTTCGCGGATATGCTGGGTCGTCGGCACATCCTCTGTCAGGTCGAAATAGTGGAGGCCGAGGCCATGGGCGACGGTCGAGACGCCAATATTGAGGTGATAGGGCAGGCAGGACAGAACCGCCTCCTGATCCTTCAGGATCGCGGCCAGCGCGTCCTTGTCGGTCAGGTCGGCCGCCTTCGTGGGGAAGGGGCATCCCGAGACCTCACGCGCATCGACGCCGGTGACGGCAAAGCCTGCCTCGGCGAGAAGTTCGGCGGCCAGATGGCCGACCTTTCCGAGGCCGAGAACGGCAACCTTGTTGAACGACATGACGCGCTTCCTTTTCTTGTCTGAACCCTCCGGCCTGCCGCCGGTTCGCCGCCACAATCACCCGCGCGGCTGGCGATTTCCTCGGGTATTCCGGCGGTTTTGGCAGGGGAATGCAGAAAAGTGCCGGGGTTGTCGGTCAGAGTGTCGGCAGAGGCATCAAACACATGCGCATGAGAAGTAGCGACGGTTCGGGTCGGACCGAGAATGGGTTGATTGCCGCTACTAGCAGACTTCACGTCCGAAAAACACACGGGTCTTCGAAAGTCAGGCTGCTAGTGCAAGAGAACGAACTAGGGCGCCCTTACAGGCTTGGAGCCGCTCGCCCAGTATTTTCTTGACTGAATCTGGTCGATAATGTGGACTATCATATCGCGATGCGACAGACGGAGAAGATGAAATGAATAGACGGGCATTTTTGCTGTCGACTCTAACTTTTTTTTCGATTCCGCCCTATTTGTCGCGAGCATATGCGCAAAACAAGGCGAGTCTCAAAAAAGCTAGAGTCGTAAAAACACAACTAAAATCGGCAGGCCAAAGATACAATAATCGCAGAATAAAAGACCCGACTGGAACCGCTCCCACTTCTACGGTTGAGCGTTTTGAGTTGCGCGGAGGCGATTGTTTCAGAGGTGACTGTATCGCTCGCCCGAATCGTCGAGGGATTTTGAAGGCTCGAGCGCGCACCGAGAAAGTTCTAACAACGACACTTAAAGATGGAGACGAAGGGCTTTTCCGCTATTCAGTTTATTTCCCTAGTTCCGAATACTCCATAGTCGGAGAGATCGGCAGCACCTTTGGGCAGCTTCTCTCGGCTATTGAGCGCCCTGGTGTCAGCGATAGTTTTCCGATCTTTTCTTTGGATACCGCCTCAGACGATCCCAACTCTACTCTTGAGGTCGTTCTTGAAGAGGCACGAAACGAAGGTCTCGAGAAATTAAAGCACTCTACCGTTAAGCTTGGAAGTCTTCATCGGTATTTCAATAGATGGATTGGTGTATCGATCCGTTTTAGACTTTCATCCAAGCGCGACGGTTTTTTATCCGTTTCTATCGACGGAAAAAAAGTATCCCAATTTACTGGTCGAACGATTGTCAGCGACGGGTTTCTTGAATTGCGATATGGCATCTATCAGACGGGTACGAACCGGTACCCTGGTGGGGCGAATGCTGTTCCAGCGCAAGTCGCGTACTTCTCGAATATTGGCGTTTTCAAAATAGTGACATGATGCCCTTAGATCTGACCCTTTGAAACGCATCAACAGTGTTTGCAAATCGAGCGTGCGAGACCCCGGACTTGATCCGGGGCTTCGTGTTTCGGCAGAGGTCCCGGATCAAGTCCGGGACGGGGTGCCTCAAAAGTCGAACTTCACGCCCTGCGCCAGCGGCAACTGGGCCGAATAGTTGATCGTGTTGGTCTGCCGCCGCATGTAGCCCTTCCAGGCGTCCGAGCCCGACTCGCGCCCGCCGCCCGTTTCCTTCTCGCCGCCGAAGGCCCCGCCGATCTCGGCGCCCGAGGGGCCGATATTGACGTTGGCGATGCCGCAGTCGGAGCCTGCGGCGGAGAGGAACGCCTCGGCCTCGCGCATGTTCAGCGTGAAGATGCAGGACGACAGCCCCTGCGGTACGTCGTTCTGGAGGGCGATGGCTTCCTCCAGCGTCTCATAGCCCAGAACGTAGAGGATCGGCGCGAAGGTCTCGGTCCGCACCGTGTCGGTCTGCGCGGGCATCTCGGCAATCGCCGGTTCGACATAGGCCCCACCCTGCGGCACGCCCGATGTCACGGTCTTGCCGCCATGAACGGTGCCGCCCTCGGACTTGGCCTTTTCCAGCGCCGCCTGCATCCGGTCGCGCGAGGCGTGGTCGATCAGCGGGCCGACAAGCGTCGTCCCCTTGCGCGGATCGCCGATGGGGAGCGAGCCATAGGCCTTGGTCAGTTTCGCCACCAGATCGTCCTTGATCGAGTTATGCGCGATGAGGCGGCGGAGCGTCGTGCAGCGCTGGCCCGCCGTGCCGACGGCGGAAAAGACGATGGCGCGGACGGCCATGTCGAGATCGGCCGAGGGCGCGACGATCATCGCGTTGTTGCCGCCGAGTTCGAGGATCGGCCGACCCCAGCGCCCCGCGACCTTCGGCCCGACGATGCCGCCCATGCGGGTCGAGCCGGTGGCCGAGACGATGGGCACGTCCTGCGAGTTCACCAGCGCTTCGCCGATGGCCGGGCCGCCGATGACAAGCTGCACCAGCCCCTCGGGCGCATCGCCGAAGCGTTTCAGAGCGCGTTCCATGATCTTCATCGACGCCATGGCGGTCAGCGGCGTCTTCTCCGACGGCTTCCAGATCACCGGATCGCCGCAAACGAGCGCAAGGGCCGTATTCCACGACCAGACCGCGACGGGGAAGTTGAAGGCGGTGATGACGGCGCAGGGGCCGAGCGGGTGCCAGGTTTCCATCATCCGGTGGCCGGGGCGTTCCGACGCGATTGTCAGCCCGTAGATTTGGCGCGAGAGACCGACCGCGAAGTCGCAGATGTCGATCATCTCCTGCACTTCGCCGAGGCCTTCGGAGGTGATCTTGCCTGCCTCAAGCGTCACGACGGCGCCAAGCGCGTCCTTGGCCACGCGCAGTTCCTCGCCCAGAAGCCGGACCAGTTCGCCCCGGCGCGGCGCGGGAACGGTGCGCCAGGCTTTGAACGCCTCCTGCGACTTGGCGATGATCTTCGCCATGTCGGCAGGGTCGGTTTCGCGCACCCGCGCGACCTCCGACCCGTCGATGGGCGAATGCACGGCGAGCGTGCCGCCCGCCACTTCCGCCTTGGTCAGGCCCGCGGCCTTGAGGATGTCGTCGTGGCTCATGTCAGTCTCCTTTGGTGACGGTCCCGCGCTGGTCGTCCATGCCCATGGAGACCAGCACCGGCCCTGCCTGTTGCCGTGTCTGGAAATCTTGCTTCGACCCCATGCTGCGCCAATCCGACAGGATCAGCGACTGGGCGACCGCGCCCCCGAGCGTGGTGCCCGGGCCGGTAACGATGAAAAGATCGGGCGCGAATTCGCGCGCGGCGATCCGGATCGCATGGGTGAAATCGTAGGTCTCGGTCACCTGATGGCCGAGGGTGTAGTCCCAAAGGGCCTGCGTATCGGTCGCGCCCGGCCACCAGATCGCGCCGCGCCCGTCGATCATCGGCAGCTTCGGCTGGCCGAAGAGGGACGGCGAAAGGCGGGCACGGCCACGCTCGGCCACGGGGGCCTGGAGCGACGAGTGGAAGGCCGCGTGGTTGGCAAGCCGCATCGGAAAGCTGCCCTGAACCGGCGGCACGGCGGCTTCGAATGCCGCCAGCCCCGCCTCGTTCCCCGCCAGCACCAGCATGCCGCCAAGGTCGATGGAGAGTGTCAGGACATGGCCCGCGTCGGCGATGTCTACGATCAGCGCCATCAGCTCGGCCTTGCGCGCCGGGTCGGGCCGCCAGTCCTCTCCCACGAAGGGATAGATCAGTTGGCCGCCGATCAGCGCCTCTTGCATCAGCGTGCCCATGGTGTTCACCACCTCGAACCCCGCCTCGGCGGTCAGCGCGCCGCCGCAGGCGAGGGCCGAGTACCAGCCCATCGAGTTGCCGGTGACCGCGACGACCTCGACCCCGTCGATGGCGCGGAAATCGCCGAGCGTGGCCGAGTAGATCAGCGCCGAGGCATTGTCGCCGCGGGTGTGCTTCGCGACCGAATAGGATGCCGCCCCGTCCAGCGCGGACAGCGTTTCCTGACCCAGCCCCTCGCGGGTCCGGTCGAACGCACCCAAGAGCGCGCGGTCGGCGAAATGTCGGTTGAGGTAGCCGAGTTCGGTTTTCGTGTAGGTGCCACGGCCCGGGCAGATGACGACGGCAGTCTTCATTTCGTGCCCCCGATCAGCGCCATCGCGGCATCGAAGATACGGCCAGCCGAGGGCATCGTCGCGGCATAGGCGGGGCCGGTGGCGATGAAGCTGTCCTCGGCGGTCAGGCGCGCAGTCGGAACCTTGCCGCGCTCGGCGAACAGCGCCATCAGCGCTTCGGCCACGCCGCCCGACCGGCGGGTTTCATCGACGATCAGGATGCGTTTCGATCCCTTCACTGCCTCCACCAACGCGTCGGAGGGCAAGGGCGACAGCCAGCGCATGTCGATGACCCGCGCCTTCACGCCCTGTTCCGCCAGCCGCGCCTCGGCCTGCCGCGACAGATAATAGCCGTTGCCGAAGGTGACGATGGCAAGGTCCGTGCCCGCGCCGTGCACACCCACCTCGCCCAGCCCGATCACCTCGGACCGGTCGGGGTAACGGCACATCCAGCCGCCGTCCTTTTCCCCATGAAGGTCCCGCATCGGGTAAAGCGCGATGGGTTCGAGGAAGACGACGACCCGCTGCTCCTCCCGCGCCAGCCGCACGCATTCGCGCATCATCCGCGCCGCGTCGGCCCCGTTCGAGGGGCAGGCGAGGATCACGCCCGGAATGTCGCGCAGGACAGCCACCGAGTTGTCGTTGTGGAAATGGCCCCCGAAGCCCTTCTGGTAGCCAAGGCCCGCGATGCGCAGCACCATGGGGTTGGTGTACTGCCCGTTCGAGAAGAACGAAAGCGTCGCCGCCTCGCCCCTGATCTGGTCCTCGGCATTGTGCAGGTAGGCGAGGAACTGGATCTCGGGCATCGGCACGAACCCGTTCTGCCCCATGCCGATGGCGAGGCCGAGGATGGATTGTTCATCCAAGAGCGTGTCGATCATCCGGTCCGGTCCGAAGCGGGTGATGAGCTTCTGGGTGACGCCATAGACGCCGCCCTTGCGGCCCACATCCTCGCCCATCATCACGATTTCGGGATGCTCCAGCATCAGGTCGGTCAGCGCCCAATTGATGAGGCGCGACATGATCTGCGGCTCATCCATCGCCTTCATGTCGGCCCCGAAGGCGGCGGCGCGCGCCTCGTCGCTTGGCCCGTTCGTCGGCTTGCACATCCGCTTCGGCGGGATCAGCGAGGCCATGACGTCCCCCGCCGCCTTCAGCCGAGGGCGGGTAATCGCCTCGCCGGCGATGCGGGCGACACGGGCGTTCGTGTCCTGATAGATCGCAAGCGCTTCGGTGGGCGAAAGCACCCCGGCCTCATTCATCAGGCGCACGGAATGCAGAAGCGGGTCGTTCGCCTCCTCCGCCTCGACCTCCTCGCGGGAAAGGTAGGTCGTCGGCACGTCGGCTCCGGCATGACCGTAAAGCCGGATCGTGCCGATATGCAGGAAGGCGGGCTTCTTTCGGCTGCGCACGTAATGCGCCGCCTCCTGTGCCACGCGGAACGCCTCGTAGATATCAAGCCCGTTGCAGTGGAAATACTTCAGCCCCGGGCGGTTCTGGAACGTGGCAGCGATCCAGCCCTTCGGGGTCTTCGTCGAAATGCCGATGCCGTTGTCCTCGCACACGAAGAGCAGAGGGAGCGGGATCGACTGGTAGGAGGTCCACTGGGCGGTGTTGAACGCGCCCTGCGCGGTCGAATGGTTGGCCGAGGCGTCGCCGAACGAGCAGTAGACGATGGCGTCGTCCGGCAGTGCCTTGTGCTCGGGCGCGCGGCGCCGGGCCGCGCCGACGGCATAGGCCGCGCCCACCGCCTTCGGCAGATGCGAGGCGATGGTCGAGGTCTGGGGCGGGATGTTCAGGGCCTTCGATCCCAGCACCTTGTGCCGCCCGCCCGAGATCGGGTCCTCGGACGAGGCCGCGAAGGACAAGAGCATGTCCCAGGCGATGGACTGACCGGGCACCTGCCCGGCCCGCGCAATCTGGAAGGCGGCGTCGCGGTAGTGAAGGAATGCCATGTCGGTCGGGCGCAGCGCGGCGGCCACCGCCGCCAGCCCCTCATGCCCCGAGGAACCGATCGTGTAGAACCCCTGCCCCGCCTTCTGCATCGCCCGGCTCTGCCGGTCGAGCGCGCGGGAAAGGCATCCGGCGCGATAGACGGCGACTGCCTCTGGCCCCGACAAGGGCCCCGAAGGCCCGCGCCCGACGGGCAGGTCGCCCGCAGCCACCCGCCTCAGGAAGCTCTCATGAACGATGTCCGCGCGATCCATCTCGGTCTCTTGTCCTGTCAGCTTCCACTTGGTTCAAATATCCCCGCCGGAGGCATCCGACCGATAGGCCGGGAGCCTCCGGCGGGAGTATTTCCGAACAGAAGAATTCAGAAAAACGCCTGCAACCCCGTGATCGCGCGCCCAAGGATGAGGGCGTGGACGTCATGGGTTCCCTCATAGGTGTTGACGGTCTCGAGGTTGACCATGTGTCGCATGATCTGGAAGTCCTCCTGAATGCCGTTGCCGCCATGCATGTCGCGGGCATGTCGCGCGATTTCGAGTGCCTTGCCGCAGTTGTTGCGCTTGACGAGGCTGATCATCTCGGGCGCGGCTTTGGCGTCGTCCATCAGGCGGCCGACGCGCAAGCTGGCCTGAAGGCCGAGCGAGATTTCGGTCATCATGTTCGCGAGCTTCAGCTGATAGAGCTGGGTCTGCGCCAGCGGCCGGTTGAACTGCTTGCGGTCAAGACCGTATTGACGGGCGGCGTGCCAGCAGAATTCGGCGGCCCCAAGCACACCCCAGGAAATGCCGTAGCGGGCGCGGTTGAGGCAGCCGAAGGGGCCCTTCAGCCCCTCGACATTCGGCAACAGCGCGTCCTCGCCGACCTCGACATTCTCCATCACGATCTCGCCGGTGATCGAGGCGCGAAGGGAGAGCTTGCCTCCGATCTTCGGCGCCGAGAGACCTTTCATGCCCTTGTCGAGCACGAAGCCGCGGATCTTGCCGCCATGCGCCTCGGACTTGGCCCAGACCACGAACACGTCCGCGATGGGCGCATTCGAGATCCACATCTTGGACCCGTTCAGCACATAGCCATTGGCGGTCTCCGTCGCGCGCGTCTTCATGCCCGCGGGGTCGGAACCGGCATCGGGTTCGGTCAGGCCGAAGCAGCCGATGAATTCGCCCGAGGCAAGCTTCGGCAGGTATTTCTTGCGCTGCTCCTCTGACCCGTAGGCGTAGATCGGATACATGACGAGCGAGGACTGCACCGACATCATCGAGCGATAGCCGCTGTCGACCCGCTCGACCTCGCGTGCGATCAGGCCATAGGCCACATAGGACGACCCCAGCCCGCCATATTCCTCGGCCACCGTGACGCCGAGAAGCCCCATCTCGCCCATCTCGCGGAAGATCGCGGGATCGGTCTTTTCCTCGCGGTAGGCTTCGATCACGCGCGGCTGCAGCTTTTCCTGCGCATAGGCACGGGCGCCGTCGCGGAGCATCCGTTCTTCCTCGGTCAGCTGGTCTTCCATGCGGAAGGCGTCTTCCCAGTCAAAGCGGGAAAGGTCGGGGGCGTCCTTGGGTTTCAAAGCCATTGGGTCCTCACGTGAGAGATGCGCAGAAACGCGCGATGCGGGTTGCGGCCTCTTTCAGAGACGCGCGCGAATAGGCGTAGGAAAGCCGCACATATCCCGGCGTTCCGAAGGCGCGGCCGGGGACGAGCGCGACGCCCTCCTGCTCCAGCAATGCCTCGCAGAAGTCGGCGTCGGTTTCTATGCGACGGCCTGACGTCGTCGTCTTTCCGAACGCTGCCGAACAGCCCGGGAACAGGTAGAATGCCCCGTCTGCGGAAGGGCAGGACAGAACGCCTGTCGCGTTCAGCGCCTCGACCACAATGTTGCGCCGTTCGCGGAAATCGTCATTCCGCTCGGCCAGAAGCTGCTGATCGCCACGGAGCGCCGCGGCCGCCGCCGCCTGGGAAACCGAGGATGGTCCCGAGGTGATCTGGCTCTGGATGGCGATCATGGCGGAGATGAGCCGCTTCGGCCCGATGCCCCAGCCGATCCGCCAGCCGGTCATGGCGTAGCTCTTCGAAACGCCATTTACGATCAATGTGCGATCGGCAAGGTCCGGTGCGACCGACCGGAAGGAGTGGAACGGCACATAGCAGATATGCTGGTAGATTTCGTCGACCATGATGCCGACATGGGGCGCGTCCCGCAGGACTTCCGCCAGCGCCTCAAGGTCTTCGCGGCCATAGACCGCGCCCGACGGGTTCGATGGCGTATTGAGCAGAAGCCAGCGGGTTCTGTCGGTGATCGCGGCGCGAAGCTGGTCGGGCGTCACGCGGAAGCCGGCCTCTGCCGTCGTCGGCAGCGGGACCGGCTTGCCGCCGCAGACTGTGACGATATCGGGATAGCTGGTCCAGTAGGGTGCCGCGATCAGCACCTCGTCACCGGGATCGAGCGTCGCGGCGAAGGCGTTGTACAGAATCTGCTTTGCGCCGGTCGAGACAACGGTCTCCCCGCGCTCGGGCCGGTAGCCGTTGTCGCGCTGGCAGGCTTCGGCGATCGCGTCACGCAGATCGAGCGTGCCGGCGGTGAGCGTATAGCTTGTCTGCCCTGCCAACGCGGCCTGATGCGCTGCCTCCACGACATGCGGCGGCGTGGGAAAGTCCGGCTCGCCCGTGCCCAGCGTGATGATGTCGCGGCCCGCGCGCTTCAGCGCGTCGGCCAGCTCCGAAATCCTCAGGATCTCCGAAAGCTCGACGGCCTCGATGCGGGCAGAGCGGCGGAACGGGTCAGACATGAAAGGCCTCATGCGGGTTTTATGCACTATGGTCCATTGAAGCCTGCCTGAATACCGCTATTCTGGCTGTAGTATATGCATGAAAGGCATACAAATGGCGACACCGCGCCGCCTTCTGCCGTCGATTTCGCTGTTGTCGGCCTTTGAGTCGGTCATCCGCACCGGATCAACCCTCGCCGCCGCGCGCGACCTCGACCTGACGCAGGGTGCGGTGAGCCGGCTGATCCAGAACCTCGAATCGCAGCTTGGCGTAACCCTGTTCCTGCGTGAGCGCCGGCGGCTGGTCCCGACCGATCACGCGCTTGCCTATGCGCGCGATGTCGTCAAGGCGCTCGACCTCATCTCGCGCGGGTCGATGCGGGTCCGGTCGAACACCGGCGGCGGCACGCTGTCGCTGGCGATCCTGCCGACCTTCGGCACGCGCTGGCTCGCCCCGCGCCTGTCCCGGTTCCTCGCCGACCACCCCGGCATCACGATCAATCTCGGCACGCGCCTGAAGCCCTTCGACTTCGAGGAGGAGGGTTTCGACGCGGCTATCCATTTCGGGACGGAGAACTGGGCCGGCACCGGGTCGGTCAAGCTGTTCGATGAGTGGCTGGTGGCCTGCTGCGCCCCGAAGTTCATCGCCGAACACCCGGTCGAGGAGCCTGTCGACCTGATCGGACTGCCACTTTTGCAGCTGGAAACCCGCCCGAATGCCTGGGCCGCGTGGTTCGCCCATCACGGTGTAGAGCGCGGGGTGGGGCAGGGGATGCTCTTCGACCAGTTCGCGCCGATGATCCAGGCGGTGATCCACGGGCTCGGCGTGGCCCTGTTACCCGAATTCCTCGCCAAGCAGGAGCTTGCCGACGGACGGTTGGTTCAGGCCTTTGGCGAGCCTGTCCGGGGTGACGGCAGCTATTACCTCGTCTGGCCCGCTGTCGGGGCCTGGTATCCGCCGTTGCAGGCGTTTCGCGACTGGCTGGTCGCGGAAGCGGCAGACCCGGATGGCGAGGCGATGCTGCCCCGTTGACCTTTGATACGCCCGGGATCACCTTGGCCCCCATGAACACACGCTCCGACATCCATGATCGCCTTGCCGCCTCGCTGAAGGATGCGCGAAAGTCAAAGGGGCTGAGCCTTGACGCGGTGGCGAAGCTCTCGGGCGTCTCGCGGTCGATGGTCAGCCAGATCGAGCGGGGGGAATCGAGCCCGACGGTCGCCACGCTCTGGAACCTGACGCAGGCGTTGCAGGTGGATTTTGCGGGGTTGCTCGAAGGGCGCACCGCTTCGGGGATCGAGGTGATCCGGTCGGAGGCTGCGCCGGTGATCGCGGGCCGCGGGCAGGGCGTGCGTATCCGCATCCTCTCGCCGGCGGAAGCGGCCGGGGAACACGAGGTCTACGACCTGCGGTTCGGAGCCGGCGGCAGGCTTGTCAGCGATCCGCACGGGCCGGGGTGCAGGGAACATCTGACGGTTCTGGAAGGCGCGGTGACGGTGGTCTCGGGAGAAGAGGTTCAGCACCTCGGCGTTGGCGACACGGCCCGCTACTTTGCAGACCGGCCGCACCGGATCGAAGCCGAGGACGGCGCGGCGCGCGCTATCCTGATCGTGCAGAACAGTTGATGCGCCGGGGGCTCTGCCCTCGGACCCCCGAGGTATTTGGAGCAAGATGAAATGATATCCGGGATTATGGATGTCGGTCCGCTATGTTGACATTTCCATGATGGCGGATATTGTTCCACCATACCGGAGGAGATTCTGTGATGTCGGACAAGACTGCGTTTCTGGACCATCTCGGGGACACGCTTCGCGGGATCGAGGCCGACGGGCTTTACAAGCGCGAACGGCTGATCACCTCGGCGCAGGGGGCGCATGTGAAGGTGGCGGGGCGCGACGTCCTGAACCTTTGCGCAAACAACTATCTCGGGCTGGCCGACCACCCCGCCCTCATCGCGGCGGCGAAGGGGGCGATGGACGGGCACGGCTACGGCATGGCCTCTGTCCGTTTCATCTGCGGCACGCAGGACCTGCACCGAGAGCTTGAGGCGCGGATCGCGCGGTTCCTCGGCAAGGAGGATTCCATACTCTTCGCCGCCTGTTTCGACGCGAATGGCGGGCTGTTCGAGCCACTTCTGGACCCCGAGGATGCCATCATCTCGGACGCGCTGAACCATGCCTCGATTATCGACGGGATCAGGCTCTGCAAGGCGAAGCGCTACCGCTACGCCAATTCCGACATGGATGATCTTGAGGCGCAGTTGCAGGCCGCCCGCACGGATGGGGCGCGGTTCATCCTGATCGCGACCGATGGCGTCTTTTCGATGGACGGCTATCTGGCGAAACTGCCGGAAGTCGTGGCCTTGGCCGAAAAATACGGCGCCCTGACCATGGTCGATGACTGCCATGCGACCGGCTTCATGGGGCCTGAGGGGCGCGGCACCCCGGCCCATGCCGGGGTTTCGGTCGATATCATGACCGGCACCCTCGGCAAGGCTCTGGGCGGGGCGCTGGGGGGCTACATCGCCGGACCACAGTCTGTCATCGACCTGCTACGGCAACGCGCGCGGCCCTACCTCTTTTCCAATGCGCTGCCGCCGGCGGTGGTCGCCGCCGGGATTGCCGCGATTGACCTCGTGGAGGCGGCGGACGACCTGCGTGCGGCCCTTTTCGAGAATGCCCGCTACTGGCGGGCGGGGCTGGAGGATGCGGGCTTCACGCTCCTGCCCGGGGAACATCCGATCATTCCGGTGATGCTGGGCGACGCGAAACTCGCGCAGGCGATGGCGTCGGGGCTTTATGACCGGGGCGTCTATGTCTCGGGCTTCTTCTTCCCGGTCGTGCCGAAGGGGCAGGCGCGCATCCGGACGCAGATGAACGCGAAACTGACGCGGGACGATCTGGATTTCGCGCTCGACGCGTTCCGGGCGGCGGGCAAGGCTGTGGGCGCGATCTGATGGCAAGCGACCTGAGCGATCGCGCGATTGCCGCCTATGAGACGCAGGCGGGGGTGCTTCGGTCGCGTTACGACGCCGTCACGACCGACGACGTGCTTTCCGGCGTTGTCGACATCCTGCCGAAACCGCCGGTCCACGTGCTCGACGTCGGCGCGGGCAGCGGGCGCGATACCGCCTGGTTCGCCACGCGCGGGGACAGGGTCACGGCGGCCGAACCCGTTTCGGCGTTCCGTGCGGCCATTGAGGCGCGAGTGCCGGGCGCGGCGGTTGTGGACGCGCGCCTGCCCGACCTTGACGGGATCGCGGGGCCGTTCGGCCTGATCCTCGTCAATGCGGTCTGGCAACATCTGACGGCCGGAGCACGCGTCGCCGCCGTCGCGCGCATCGCGGCGCTTCTGGCGCCCGGGGGGCAGTTGATCCTGTCATTGCGCCACGGGCCGGTGCCAGAGGGGCAGCCTGTTCTCGCGCTTGACCCAGACGAAGAAATTGCGCGCGCCGTTGCCGCAGGGCTTGAACTTCGGCGGCGTGTCGCCGCGCCGTCGCATCAGCCGCAGAACATCGCCGCCGGCGTCACCTGGACCTGGCTTGTCTTCGAGAAGGATATGCAAAAATGACCAACATGATGCAGGCGCTGGCGAAGGCAAAGGCTGAGGTCGGGCTTTGGATGGAGCATCGTCCTGTGCCCGAGATCGGGCCGGACGACGTGCTGATCCGCATCAAGAAGACCGGCATCTGCGGCACCGACATCCATATCTGGAACTGGGACGAGTGGGCGGCGCGGACTGTGCCGGTGGGTCTCGTCACGGGTCATGAATTCGCGGGCGAGATCGTCGAGATCGGCCGCAATGTCGAAGGGCTGGCCATTGGCCAGCGCTGCTCGGGCGAGGGGCATCTGATCGGCAAGCAGTCGCGGCAGAGCCGGGCGGGAAAGTTCCACCTCGACCCGGCCACGCGCGGGATCGGGGTCAACGAACAGGGGGCCTTTGCCGAGTACCTGAAGCTGCCCGCGTTCAACGTCGTGCCGCTGCCCGATGAGATCGACGACGACATCGGCGCGATCCTCGATCCGCTCGGAAATGCCGTCCACACGGCCCTGTCCTTCGACCTCGTGGGCGAGGACGTGCTGATCACCGGCGCAGGCCCCATCGGCATCATGGCAGCCGCCGTCGCCCGCCATGTCGGCGCGCGGCATGTGGTGATCACCGATGTAAATCAGGACCGGCTGGACCTTGCCGCGCAGGTGACGGACGTGGTGCCCGTCAACGTGGCCAGGCAGGACCTGAAGGACGTCGAGGGCGCGTTGAAGATGAAGGAAGGCTTCGACGTGGGTATGGAGATGTCGGGCAATCAGGCGGCACTCGACCAGATGGTCGAGAACATGGTGATGGGCGGCCGCATCGCGATGCTCGGCATCCCGCCGGGCAAGTCGCCGGTGGATTGGAGCCGCATCGTCTTCAAGGCGATCACCATCAAGGGTGTCTATGGTCGCGAGATTTTCGAGACCTGGTACAAGATGATCGCCATGCTGGAGAACGGGCTGGATATCCGCCGGGTGATCACCCATCGCTTCAAGGTGGGTGATTTCCGGGAGGGGTTCGAGATCATGCGGTCCGGCAAGAGCGGCAAGGTTGTGCTGGACTGGACCTGACCGGGGTTCCCGGCCGCCGTCGGCGTGGTAATCTTCGCCGGCACCCGACCGGAGTTTCCCGTGGCCTCGCCTCTCGCCCGCCATTTCCTGCTCGACCCGCGGGTGACCTTTCTCAACCATGGCTCCTACGGCGCGTGCCCGCGTCCGGTCTTTGCCACCTACAGGCGGTGGCAGCGGCGGCTCGAGGCGCAGCCGGTCGCATTCATGGATCCGCACCATCTCGCGGCGCGCTTCGCGGACGTCCGCCGATCGCTGGCATCCGAGGTCGGCGCCGATCCCGATGACCTCGTCTGGGTCACCAATGCAACGGCTGGACTGAATGCCGTGGCCCGGTCCCTTGATCTGAAGCCGGGCGACGAGGTACTGACGACGGATCACGAATATGCCGCGCTGGAGAAGACCTGGGCCTTCGTCGCGGCCAGGACTGGCGCGATCGTCCGGCGCGTGGAGGTGCCGCTGCCGCTCGTCTCGGAAGAGGCGTTCACCGATGCGGTGCTTGCTGGCGTGACGGCGCGCACGCGGGTTCTCTTTCTCAGCCATGTGACCTCGCCCACGGCGCTTGTCTTTCCGCTTGCGAAGGTCATCGCGGCGGCGCGCGAACGGGGGGTTCTCACCGTCATCGACGGGGCGCACGGGCCGGGGCTTGTGCCCCTCGACCTCGACGCGCTCGGTGCGGACTTCTATGTCGGGAACTGTCACAAATGGCTGATGGCGCCGAAGGGTGCGGGCTTTCTTCATGCGCGGCGGGATCGCCAGTTCCTGCTCGCGCCGGCGGTCATCAGCCACGGCTGGACCGAGGCAGGCGGCAGTCCCGGTCCCTTTGGTCAGTCCGCCTTTCTCGATGCGTTCGGGTTTCAGGGAACCCGCGACCCGGCGGCGTGGCTGGCTGTGCCGGCGGCGTTGCGGTTCCGGGACGATCACGATTGGGCATCGGTCGCGAAGCAGTGCCGGAATCTGGCATCCGAGACCGCCCGGGTGATACAGGGGATCACCGGCATTCCTCCGCTTGCCGCATCCGATTTCTGCGCACCGCAGATGATGGCCATTCCGATTCCCGAACGCGATCCGGTCGCCTTGCACGACTGGCTGCTTCGCGTGCACGGGATCGAGGTTCCCGTCATTCGATGGCGGGGCCGGACCATCGTCCGGCTGTCGGTTCAGGGCTACAACGATGCCGGCGATACCGGTCGACTGGTCGCCGCGCTGCGTGAGGAGTTGGGCCGCTAGGGTGTCGCGGCGCTGGACAACGCAGCT
This sequence comes from Alphaproteobacteria bacterium, assembly GCA_030429495.1. Classification (GTDB taxonomy): domain Bacteria; phylum Pseudomonadota; class Alphaproteobacteria; order Rhodobacterales; family Rhodobacteraceae; genus Albidovulum. Next base: position 521,209 of record JAUIFH010000001.1, read on the forward strand.
GTCAATGCGGAAACCTGTGCTTCACTTTCTGGCCGGAGCGGAGCCTGCACCTTGGACCTCGTGATCTTCGATTGTGACGGCGTGCTGGTCGACAGCGAGATCATCAGCGCAAAGATGCTCATCTCCGAACTCGCGGGGATGGGGGTGGCGATTGATCTCGACTACGTCTCCAAACATTTTCTCGGTCGATCCTATCCAATGGTGATGAAGGTCATCCGGGCGGATTTCGGCGTTACGCTGACAGATGAATTCGAGGCGCAGTACCGTGCGCGGCTGATGGCCGCCTTCGAGGCGGAATTGAAGCCAATGGCCGGCGTGGCCGAGGCGCTTGCGGCGATGGATGTCCCGTGGTGGGTCGCGACGTCGTCTTCTGAATCGCGCGCGCGGCGTTCGCTGGAGATTGCCGGCCTGGCCGGTCTTGTGGCCGATCGGCTGGTCACTGCCGGAATGGTGACGAATGGCAAGCCGGCCCCGGATCTGTTCTTCCTTGCGGCCGAGCGTGCCGGTGCCGACCCCAGCCGCTGCCTTGTCATCGAGGACAGCCTTATGGGTATTCTGGCCGCGCGGGCGGCAGGGATGGCGATCTGGCGATTTACCGGCGGAAGCCACCTTGGCGGAACGCCTCCGGAGGAGCCGTCGGATGCCCGCCCCGACCTCAGATTTGCATCCTGGGCGGAGTTCAAAGACATTGGCAGGGAGCTGATGAGGGCCGGACCGTGAGCCGAATCGACGCTGAACCGACCACCCTGGACGACGCCGCGCGGGCCGGATGGCTGTCCTATGTCGGCGGTCTGACCCAGGATCAGATCGCGGCGGAGCTTGGCATTTCGCGCCAGCGCGCGCAGCGTCTGGTCAGCCGCGCCCTGGCCGAAGGGCTGATCCGCGTCCGGCTGGATCATCCGATCGGCGCCTGCCTGCGGCTGGAGGCGGATCTGTCGCGGCGCTACGGTCTTGGCGATTGCCGCGTCGCACCTGCGCTGGGCCGCGGCGCCGATCCCAACCGGGGTATCGCCAGCTATGCGGCGGCAGTGTTCGAACGCTACCTCGCAAAACCGGAACCGCAGGTGATCGCGGTTGGCACGGGGCGGGCATTGCGCGCCATGGCGGACGAGGTGCAGCCGCAGCGTTGCGATGACCACCGCATCGTGTCGCTGATCGGCAATATCGCGCCGGACGGATCGGCGTCGTTCTTCGACGTGATCATGCGCCTTTCGGACAAGCTTCACGCCAAGCACTATCCGATGCCGGTTCCCGTCGTGTCGGATACACCGGAAGAACGCACCGTCCTGCGGCGTCTGCGCGCCGTTCAGACGGTGATCGGACTTGCCGAGACGGCGACGGCGACCTTCGTCGGCGTCGGCCAGATGGGCGATGACGCGCCGCTCTATCTGGACGGGTTCCTCACGCGCGACGAACTGACCGAGGCGCAAGCCAGGGGCGCGGCCGGAGAGATCGTGGGCAACATTTTCGACGCCGGGGGCCGGTACCTTGAGACCGGAATTTCGGACCGTCTGAGCGGCGTGCGGATCGCGGATGCCGCGAACGCGCCGGTCATCGCCGTCGCCGCGGGCCCCTCGAAGGTTCCGGCGCTGCGCGCCGCGCTGGCCGGGCGGCTGGTCAGCGGCCTCGTCACCGACGAACCGACCGCGGAAATCCTGCTCTCCGACGAGTGAGAAGGGCTGCAATCTGCCGACGAGCGTCTCGATAGCAGTTGACTCGCGCATGGCATTGAGTGAATAATTGCCCATTGAGCGAACAAATGCTCAATTATCTGTGGGAGGATATCAGATGAACATGACGCTTCGCGCGCTGCTCGGGGCGTGCGCCGCCGCCGCGCTCGCCGGCGCGGCCGCGGCCCAGACCTCGATCACGGTCGCCACGGTCAACAACGGCGACATGATCCGGATGCAGGGTCTCATGTCGGACTTCAATGCGATGCACCCGGACATCGAGGTGAACTGGGTCACGCTCGAGGAGAACGCCTTGCGCCAACAGGTCACGACCGACATCGCCACCGGCGGCGGTCAGTACGACGTGATGACCATCGGCACATACGAGGTTCCGATCTGGGCCAAGCAGAGCTGGCTGGAACCGCTGAGCGACCTGCCGGCCGACTACAACGTTGACGACCTGCTCCCGTCGGTCCGCAACGCGCTTTCGGTCGACGGCACGCTTTACGCGGCGCCGTTCTACGGCGAATCCGCGATGATCATGTACCGCACCGATCTGATGGAGAAGGCGGGGCTGACGATGCCCGACAGCCCGACCTGGGCCGACGTCAAGGCCGCAGCCGCAGCGATGACCGACAAGGACAACGAGATCTACGGCATCTGCTTGCGCGGCAAGCCGGGCTGGGGCGAGAACATGGCGTTCATCGGTGCGATGAACAACAGCTATGGCGGCCGCTGGTTCGACATGGACTGGAAAGCCCAGTTCGAAAGCCAGGAGTGGAAAGACACCATCGCCGACTATCTCGACATGATGACCAATTACGGTCCTCCGGGCGCGTCCGCGAACGGCTTCAACGAGAACCTGACGCTGTTCCAGCAGGGCAAGTGCGGAATGTGGATCGACGCGACCGTCGCGGCAGGCTTTGTCACCGACCCGACCAACTCGACTGTCGCCGACAATGTCGGCTACGCGCAGTTCCCGAACAAGGAAGGCGTGGACAACCACGGCAACTGGTTCTGGGCCTGGACACTTGCCATCCCGGCCTCGTCGGATGCCAAGGACGCGGCGAAGACCTTTGTCCAGTGGGCGACGAGCCAGGGCTACACCAACCTGGTCGCTTCGAAGGAAGGCTGGCGCGCGGCACCTCCGGGCACCCGCACCTCGCTCTATGAGAATGCGGACTATGCCGCGGCAGCTCCGTTCGCGAAGATGACGCTCGACTCGATGAACGCGGTCGACTTCACCAAACCGTCGGTCCAGGAGATCCCCTATACCGGCGCCCAGTTCGTCGCGATCCCGGAATTCCAGGGCATCGGCACGGCTGTCGGTCAGGAAATGTCGGCAGCCCTTGCCGGTCAGAAAACGGCTGACGAGGCGCTTGCCGCCTCGCAGGCGCTGACCGACGAAGAGATGAAGGCCGCAGGCTACCTGCAGTAATCGCGGCTCCCTACGCGATCCTCCGCGGGGCGGATGCCCGCCCCGCCACTTTGCCGGCCGCGCCAGCAGCTTCGATACGTCGTCTGCAACGGCGCGGCCGCTTTCGCTCACGCATTGACAGGAGCGTCTCATGGCCACGCAAGCTTCCCGTTCCGCAGCGCGCCTGATGGTTTCTCCCTCAGTCATCCTGCTCTTCATCTGGATGGCCGTGCCGCTTGGAATGGTTATCTACTACTCCTTCCGGCGCTATCGTCTTCTCAACCCCGAACGCGCGGGTTGGAACGGCTGGAGCAACTATTCGAGCTTTGTCTTTTCGCCCGATTTCGGCGGTGCTTTGGTCAACACGCTCATTCTCGTGCTGGGCGTTCTTATCATCACCGTGGTCCTCGGCATCCTGATCGCCCTTCTGATCGATCAGCCGATCTGGGGGCAGGGGCCAGTGCGTATCCTGGTGATCTCGCCCTTCTTCATCATGCCGCCGGTTTCGGCGCTGGTATGGAAAAACATGTTCTTCAACCCGTCGAACGGTCTTTTCGGTGAGTTGTTCAAATATCTGGGGATGCGGCCCTTCGACTTCCTCGGACAGGCCCCGCTCGGGTCCATCGTCACGATCGTTGCCTGGGAATGGTTGCCTTTCGCCACGCTCATCCTCCTCACCGCGCTTCAGTCGCTCGACAGCGAACAACTCGAAGCGGCGGAGATGGACGGCGCGCCGGTTCTCAAGCGGTTCTGGTATATCATCCTGCCGCATATGAGCCGGTCGATCACCGTGGTGATCCTGATCCAGACCATCTTCCTGCTTGGGATCTTCGGCGAGATCCTCGTGACCACCGCCGGTGGCCCGGGCACCGCCTCGACCACACTGCCCTTCCTGATCTTCAAGGAAGCGCTTCTTGACTTCGACGTCGGCACGGCCGCCGCCGGGGGCGTGGTCGCCGTCATCCTCGCCAACATCGTCGCCATCTTCCTGATGAAGGCGATCGGCAAGAACCTGGACTGAGGGAGAACCGACATGGCACGCGCCGTCACACCCGCCCGCAAGTCGATCAACACCGCAGCAGCATGGACCGTGGCGCTGATCATCTTCTTTCCGATCCTCTGGACGATCCTGACAAGCTTCAAGCCCGAGCCGGTGGCGGTCGCGTCGCCGCCGGTCTTCCTGAACTTCGACTGGTCGTTCGAGAATTATGAAACCGTCATCCAGCAGCGCGGTTACGGCCAGTTCTTCTGGAACTCGATGGTGATCGCCTTCGGGTCGACGATCCTTGGCATGATCATTGCGATCCCCTCGGCATGGGCGATGGCCTTCGTTCACGGCAAGCGGACGAAGGACCTCCTGATGTGGATGCTATCGACCAAGATGATGCCGGCGGCGGGCGTTCTGGTGCCGATCTACCTTATCGCGGTCTATTTCAAGATTCTCGATACGCGGTTCCTGCTGACGATCGTTCTCATGCTGATGAACCTGCCGATCATCATCTGGATGCTCTACACCTATTTCCGCGAAATTCCGGTCGATATTCTTGAAGCCGCGCGGATGGACGGCGCGAGCCTCACCAACGAAATCCTCTACGTGCTGACGCCGATGGCCGTACCGGGGATCGCCTCCACGCTTCTGTTGAACGTGATCCTGGCCTGGAACGAGAGCTTCTGGACCCTGAACCTGACGGCCTTCAACGCGGCGCCGCTGACGAAGTTCATCGCCGGGTTCTCCAGCCCGCAGGGTCTTTTCTACGCCAAGCTCTCCGCTGCATCGGTCATGGCCTTCCTGCCGATCATGATCCTCGGCTGGTTCAGCCAGAAACAACTTGTCCGCGGCCTGACTTTCGGCGCGGTGAAATAAGGAACGAAACGATGGGACGCATTACACTCGACAAGGTCTCCAAAAGCTTCGGCGAAGTGAATGTCATTCCGCCGCTGGACCTGACGATCGAAGATGGTGAATTCGTGGTCTTCGTCGGACCCTCCGGCTGTGGCAAGTCCACGCTGCTTCGCCTCATCGCGGGGCTTGAGGACATCACCTCGGGCCAGATCCGCATCGACGGAAATGATGCCACCCATATGCCGCCCGCCAAGCGGGGTCTCGCGATGGTGTTCCAGTCCTACGCGCTTTACCCGCATATGTCGGTGAAGAAGAACATCGCCTTTCCGATGAAGATGGCGGGGGTCGATCCGGCGGAACAGGAACGGCGGATCAAGAGCGCCGCCGAGGCGCTGAACCTGACCGCTTATCTCGACCGGCGTCCGGGCCAGCTTTCGGGCGGCCAACGCCAGCGGGTGGCCATCGGCCGGGCGATCGTCCGGGAGCCAGCGGCGTTCCTTTTCGACGAACCGCTGTCAAACCTCGACGCGGCGCTCAGGGTCGGCATGCGGCTCGAGATCAGCGAGCTTCACAACCGGCTTGAAACGACGATGATCTACGTGACCCACGATCAGGTCGAAGCCATGACCATGGCGGACAAGATCGTCGTGCTTCAGGCCGGCGTGATCGAGCAGGTGGGCTCGCCCATGGAGCTTTACCACAAGCCGCGCAACGCCTTCGTCGCCGGCTTCATCGGCAGCCCGAAGATGAACCTGATCGGCGGGGCCGAGGCCGCGAAGCATAATGCCGCGACCATCGGTGTGCGTCCCGAACATATTGCCGTTTCCGCGACCGAAGGCACCTGGAAGGGCACGATCGGCGTGTCCGAGCATCTCGGCTCCGATACGTTCTTCCATGTCCACGGCACCGGCCTTGCCGATGCGATGACCATCCGCGCGGGTGGCGAGGTCGACCTGCATCACGGCGATACTGTCTTCCTCACACCGGACGCCGACAAGATTCATCGCTTCGACAAGGAAGGCCTGCGCATCGAATGAAGCGGCTGGCAGGCAAATCGGCGCTTATCACTGGCGCGGCGCGCGGGATCGGTCTGGCCTTCGCGAAAGCCTACATTGCCGAGGGCGCGCGCGTCGCCATCGCGGATATCGACGAAGCCGCGGCGCGGAACGCGGCCAGGGAACTCGGCGCGAACGCGATTGGCGTCCGAATGGATGTCGCCGATCAGGCGTCGATCGAGGCGGCAGTGGCGGAGGTGGAGCGCGCGTTCGGCGGCATCGACATCCTCGTCAACAACGCCGCCCTCTTCACCGCGGCCCCCATCGCCGAGATCACGCGCGCCGACTACGACCGCGTCTTCGCGGTCAATGTGGCGGGCACACTGTTCCCGTTGCAGGCGGTCGCGCGCGGCATGGTGGCACGCGGCAAGGGCGGGAAGGTCATCAACATGGCTTCCCAGGCCGGTCGGCGGGGCGAGGCGCTCGTGGCGGTCTACTGCGCCTCGAAGGCGGCGGTCATAAGCCTGACCCAGTCGGCGGGGCTGAACCTCATCTCGCACGGGATCAACGTCAACGCCATCGCGCCGGGCGTCGTCGACGGGGAACACTGGGACGGTGTGGATGCGCTGTTCGCGCGCTACGAAAACCGCCCCGTGGGCGAGAAGAAGCGGATCGTGGGCGCGGCGGTTCCCTTCGGCCGGATGGGACGGCCGGAGGATCTGACTGGCATGGCGGTGTTCCTCGCTTCCGAGGAGGCGAACTACATCGTCGCCCAGACCTACAATGTCGACGGCGGGAACTGGATGAGTTGAGATGAAGCTTGCGAACGACACCCTGTCCCGGCTGCCCGCATCCATCGCCGGACCGTCCTATGACCGGGCCGCGCTGTCGCCGGGCATCGTCCATATCGGCTGCGGCAACTTTCACCGGGCACATCAGGCGGTCTACCTCGATGATCTTTTCGCGTTGGGCGAGGGGCACGACTGGGCCATCGTCGGCGCAGGGGTGCGCGCGGGCGACGCGCGGATGCGCGATCTGCTGGCGACGCAGGACTGGATGTCCAGCGTGATCGAACTATCGCCCGGCGCACGCCGGGCGCGCGTCATCGGCGCGATGACGGGCTTTGCCGAGGTGGCGCCGGGCAACGCTGCCCTGATTGCGGCCATGTCGGACCCGGCCATTCGCATCGTCTCGCTCACCGTGACCGAGGGCGGCTATTTCATCGACCCGACGACCGGCACTTTCAGCCCGGACCACCCCGACATTCGCAAGGACGCGGCCAATCCGGGCGCGCCCGACACCGTCTTCGGTGCCATCGCCGCTGCTCTGGCGCGACGCCGGGTGGCGGGGGTGGCGCCGTTCACCGTTATGTGCTGCGACAACGTCCCCCATAACGGCGGCGTTACGCGCGACGCGGTGACCGGCCTTGCCGAACTCCACGATCCGGTGCTTGCCGCATGGATCACTGCCGAGGTCGCCTTTCCGAATTCGATGGTGGACCGGATCACTCCGGCAACGGGGCCGCACGAGCGTGCGATCGTCGCCGAGCTTGGCCTTGACGACGGTGCGCCTGTCACCTGCGAACCGTTCAGGCAATGGGTGATGGAAGACATCTTTCCTGCGGGGCGTCCGGCGCTCGAGAATGTGGGGGTGACGTTTACCGGGCAGGTCGACCGGTTCGAAATGATGAAGATCCGCATCCTGAATGGCGGGCATGCGATCATCGCCTATCCTGCCGGGCTGCTGGGAATTGAATTCGTCCACGAGGCAATGGCGGAACCGCTGGTGCGCGATTTCCTCGACCGGGTGCTGAGTGACGAGGTTCTGCCGGTCGTGCCGCCTGTGCCGGGGCAGGACCTGACGGCCTACAAGGACATGATCGTCACGCGCTTCTCGAACCCGGAAGTCGCCGATACGGTCCGCCGTCTTTGCTTCGACGGATCGAACCGGCAGCCGAAGTTCATCGTGCCGACCTTGCGCGATGCGCTGGTGGGCGGGCGGCGGGCGGAGGGTCTCATCCTTCTGTCGGCCTTGTGGTGCCGCTACTGCCATGGCGAGACGGATGGCGGCGAGGCCATCGCCGCAAACGATCCGAACTGGGACGACCTGCAACGCCGCGCGCGCGCCGCCCGGACGGATCCGGGGGCATGGCTCGGCATGAAGATGGTCTACGGCGACCTGGCCGGCAATTCCGTTCTGGCGGAAGGTTTTGCCGACGCGCTTGACCGCGTCTGGCGCGACGGCAGCGCCGCCGCCATCCGTCAATACCTTTCGCGTTGAAACATTCCGCACCCGCCCAGGGCCCGGGGCCGGGAACGGTGCCCCGCATGGCGGTCCCGACAGCGTTAAGGCGTGGCGATCACCGCCCGCGTTCCCCATTCCCGGCATCTTGACGCAAGCCCCGGGGGGAGTGGCCGGTCGGTGACCAGTGTTCCGATTTCCGACAGGGAGACGATCCTGACCGGCGCGCTGCGCGTCAGTTTCGAGGCGTCCGCGACAAGGCAGCTTTCCCGCGCTTGCCGAAGGATGGCCCGGCTCACGCGTACTTCCTGCGGGTCGTAGTCCAGCAGGTCCCCCTCTGCGTCGAGAGCGGAGGTGCCGATGATCGCGAGATCGACCTTGAAATGTGCGATTGCCTCGGTCGTCAGATCGCCGACAAGCCCGCCGTCCGACCGCCGGAGCACGCCGCCCGCGACGATCACGTCGCAGCTTTCGTTTGCCGCGAGGATGTTCGCGATGTTCATGTTGTTCGTCACCACGGTCAGGTTGCGATGTTTCAGCAGTGCGCGGGCGACGGCCTCGGTCGTCGTGCCGATATTGAGGAACAGCGAGGAATTGTCCGGGATCGCTGCTGCGCAGGCCTGCCCGATCGCGGCCTTGGCTTCGGCGTTGATCAGCCGTCGCTCCTCGTAGCCGATATTGGCGACGCCCGCGCGCAGGACTGCCCCGCCGTGGACACGGTCGAGCTTGCCCGCGTCGGCCAGCTCCGTCAGGTCGCGGCGGATGGTCTGGAGCGTGACGCCGAAGCGTTCGGCAAGGTCGTCGACGCCCACGCGTCCCTCGGCCCGCGCGATGTCGAGGATTTCGCTCTGCCGGAAACTCAACGCCATTTTGATCGCCTGCCCTCAGATCACCATTGCCTGATCGTTGACTAGCATCAAAACGAACATTTACGAATACAAAAGTTGACAAACCGCGCATCCGGGCGCGATAACCCGAAGGCAATTCCGGAGGGTCCCCTTGGTTTCCGAACCGATTCCCGAACATGCCTACGACCTTTTCGTCATCGGTGGCGGCATCAACGGCGTGGGCATCGCACGCGATGCGGCCGGGCGGGGGATGTCGGTCGCCTTGGCCGAGATGGGCGATCTCGCGCAGGCGACCTCGTCTGCCTCCACGAAGCTTTTCCACGGCGGTCTGCGCTATCTGGAATATTTCGAGATCGGACTGGTCAGGAAAGCGCTGATCGAACGCGAGGTGTTGCTTGGCGCGATGCCGCATATCTCGTGGCCACTACGCTTTGTCCTGCCCTATCATGAGGACATGCGGTTCGAGGGCGCGACGCCCACATCGCGGCTTCTCTCGCTCTTCATGCCATGGATGCGCGGCCGCCGTCCCGCCTGGCTGATCCGCCTCGGGCTTTTCATGTATGACCATCTCGGCGGGCGCAGGATGCTGCCGGGCACCGCGACCCTCGACCTGTCCACGGACCCGGCGGGGGCCGTGCTGAACCCGAAGTTCCGCAAGGCCTATGAATATTCCGACTGCTGGGTGCAGGACGCGCGCCTTGTCGTCCTGAACGCCCGCGATGCCGAGGTGCGGGGGGCGAAGATCATGACCCGGGCGAAGGTCGTCGACGCCCGCCGCGACGGCGATCACTGGGAGGTCAGGGTCGCCCTGAACGGCCGCGAAAAAACCTTTCGCGCGCGGATGCTGGTCAATGCCGGGGGGCCCTGGGTCGAACGCATCGTGCGCGAAACGTCCCATCTGAAGCCGAAGGCGCATATCCGCCTCGTGCGCGGATCGCATATCGTGACGAAGCGGCTTTTCGACCATGACCGGGCCTATTTCTTTCAGGGCACCGACGGGCGGATCATCTTCGCCATTCCCTATGAGGAAGACTTCACGCTTATCGGCACGACCGATCAGGACCATGACGGAGACCCGCAGGACGCGCGGTGCAGCGAGGCGGAGCAGGATTACCTCTGCGCCTTCGCCTCTGAATATTTCGCGAAACCGGTGACGCGCGGCGACATCGTCTGGACCTATTCCGGCGTCCGGCCGCTCTACGACGACGGCGCGACTTCGGCCAGCGCCGCGACGCGCGACTATGTTCTGACGCTGAACACCGACGGCGCGCCGGTCCTGAACGTCTTTGGCGGCAAGATCACCACCTACCGCAAGCTGGCCGAGGCCGCGATGGCCAAGATCGCGCCGGTCCTGAAGGTCACGAAACCCGACTGGACGGCGGGGGTCCCCCTGCCCGGCGGCGATTTCCCGGTTGAGGGCGTCGCGGGGCTGACCGAGGACCTCGCCAGGCGCTACCCCTTCCTCGACGCCTTCACCGCGCGCCGCCTGATCAAGACCTACGGGACCGAGGCGCCCATGGTCCTCGGCGCGGCCACAACCGCCGCCGATCTCGGCCGCGATTTCGGCGCGGGGTTGACGGAGGCAGAGGTCCGCTGGCTGATGGGCAAGGAATATGCAAGGACCGCCGAGGACGTGGTCTGGCGCCGGACGAAACTGGGGCTGCGCCTGACGGCCGACCAGGTCGCCGCGCTTGACGCATGGATGGCGGCAGGGGGGACGACATGACCTATATCCTCGCGATCGACCAGGGCACGACGTCGAGCCGGGCGATCCTTTTCGATGCCGCAATGAAGGTGAAGGCGGTTGCGCAGGAGGAGTTCACGCAGCACTTCCCCGCCTCGGGCTGGGTCGAACACGACCCCTCGGACATCTGGTCGACGGTTGCGGCCACGACCCGGGCGGCCATCGAGAAGGCGAAGGTGCAGGCCAAGGACATCGCCGCCATCGGCATCACCAACCAGCGCGAGACGACGCTGGTCTGGGACCGCAAGACCGGCGAGCCGATCCACCGGGCCATCGTCTGGCAGGACCGTCGTACCTCGGACATGTGCGCGCGGCTGAAGGCGGCGGGGCATGAGCCGATGGTGACGGAGAAGACCGGCCTTCTGCTCGATCCCTATTTCTCGGGCACCAAGCTTGCCTGGCTTCTCGACAACGTCGACGGCGCGCGGGAACGGGCCGAAAAAGGTGACCTCCTCTTCGGCACCGTCGACAGCTTCCTCATCTGGAAGCTCACCGGTGGCCGCGTCCACGCGACCGACGCCACCAACGCCGCGCGGACGCTGATCTACAATATCAGGACCGGCGGATGGGATGCCGACATCTGCAAGCTTCTGAACATCCCCATGGCGATGCTGCCCGAGGTCCGCGACTGCGCCGCAGATTTCGGCGTGACACGCGCCGACCTCTTTGGCCGCGAGATCCCGATCTGCGGCGTCGCGGGCGACCAGCAGGCGGCGACCATCGGGCAGGCCTGCTTCCGGCCGGGGATGATGAAATCGACCTACGGCACCGGCTGCTTCGCGCTTCTGAATACCGGCGAGACGCCGGTGGCCTCGACCAACCGGCTTCTGACCACCATCGCCTATCAGTTCGGCGGCAAGCCCACCTACGCGCTCGAAGGGTCGATCTTCATCGCCGGCGCGGTCGTGCAATGGCTGCGCGACGGCCTGAAGATCATCCGCGAAGCCGCCGAGACGCAGCCCCTTGCCGACAAGGCCGACCCGGCGCAGGACGTGGTCCTCGTCCCCGCCTTTGTGGGCCTCGGCGCGCCCTACTGGAACGCGGATTGCCGGGGCGCGGTCTACGGGCTGACGCGGAATTCCGGACCCGCCGAACTGGCGAAAGCCGCGCTGGAAAGCGTCGGCTACCAGACCCGCGACCTCCTCGAAGCCATGCGCGCCGACTGGCGCGGCGCGGCCGAGGGCGTGTTGCGCGTCGATGGCGGCATGACCGCGTCGGACTGGGCGATGCAGTTCCTGTCGGACATCATCGGCGCGCCGGTTGACCGGCCCGAAGTGCTGGAGACGACGGCGATGGGCGCCGCCTGGCTTGCCGGATCACGGGCGGGGGTCTACCCGGACGCCGAGGGCTTCGCCAAGAGTTGGGCGCTGGAGCGGCGGTTCGAGCCGGTGATGCCGGAGGCGGTGCGCGACGCGAAATACGCCCGCTGGAAACGCGCGGTCGCCGCCACGCTAACGGTATGAGCCCGCCGTTCACGATCCTTCAGCCGAAACGCATACGCTTTGGCCGGGGAGAAGCCGGTGCGGCTCTCACCGAGATTGCCGCACTGGGCACACATGCCTTCCTGGTGCATGGTCGCGACGGGGCGCGGGCCGAATGGCTCGTGTCGGGGTTGCGGGAGGCGGGCCTCACCGTCACCCCGCATCCCTGCCCGGGTGAACCCACGCTTGCGATGCTGAATACCGCCCTGAGTGCGGCAACCGGCGCCGACCTAGTCGTCGCGCTTGGCGGCGGGGCGACGATCGACCTCGGCAAGGCCGTCGCGGCACTTGTACCCGCGCCGGGTGGCGCGATGGATCATCTGGAGGTGGTCGGACGCGGGCAGCCGCTATCGGCCCCGCCCCTTCCCTTCGTCGCGATACCGACGACGGCCGGGACCGGCGCCGAGGTCACGAAGAACGCCGTCATCGGTGTGCCGGAGCATCGCCGCAAGGTCAGTCTTCGCGATGACCGCATGATCGCCGATCTCGCCGTGGTCGACCCGTCGCTGACCGATCACTGTCCGCGTGGTGTTACGCTGGCCTCCGGCCTCGACGCGGTCACACAGGTGATCGAGCCCTACCTTTGCACCCGCGCCACTCCCTATACCGACGGGCTGTGCCGTACGGCGATACCGAAGGGATTGTCCGCATTGCGCCGGCTGATGGACGGAGAGGGCCCGGCGGCACGGGACGATATGGCCTGGGTCAGTCTTTCCGGCGGGCTGGCGCTTGCCAATGCCGGGCTCGGCGCCGCGCACGGGCTAGCCGGCGTCATCGGCGGGACGACCGGCGCGGCACATGGCGCAGTCTGCGGCGCGCTTCTGCCGCATGTGCTGAACGTCAACCGGCGCGCGATCGGCGCAGGATCGCTTGCGACGCAACGCTTCGCGGAGGTGACCGACTGGATCGGCGCGGTCTTCGGCGGGGCGGATCCTCTCGCCGCTCTCACCGGATGGATGCACCAGGCCGGGTTGCCGCGTCTTTCCGCGCTCGGGGTCCGGCCCGAGGACCATGAAGGCATTGCCGAGGCCGCGCTCGTCTCGTCCTCGATGAAGGCAAATCCCGCCCCGCTCCGCACCGGCGACCTGATCGCCATCCTCGCTGCTGCGGGATAACCCTCCTCGTCTATTGTTCCCGTGCTCTGCGGCGATTAAATCGGTCTCCATGAAACGCTTCATTCCCTTCCTCAAATCGCCGCCCTGCGTGGCGGTGATCCGCCTTCAGGGCGTCATCTCGGCCGGCGGGCGTGGCGGCGCCGGGCTGAACGACGCCGCCCTTGCGCCGATGATCGAGAAGGCGTTCCGGCGGGGCAAACCCGCTGCGGTCGCGCTTTCGATCAACTCTCCCGGCGGCTCGCCGGTTCAGTCCGCGCTGATCGCCGCGCGCATCCGCAGGCTGGCGGAGGAAAGGAAAGTGCCGGTCCACGCCTTCGTGGAAGATGTCGCAGCATCGGGCGGCTACTGGCTGGCGACGGCGGGCGATGACATCTGGGTCGATGGCAGTTCCGTCGTCGGCTCCATCGGAGTGATTTCGTCCAGCTTCGGGTTCCCCGAATTCCTGTCCCGTCACGGGATCGAACGGCGGGTGCATACGGCAGGCAAGTCCAAGAGTTTTCTCGACCCGTTCCGCCCCGAGAAACCCGAAGACGTCGCACGACTTCGCGCGATCCTCGAACCGATCCATGATGCCTTCAAGGCGCAGGTGTCCGGGCGCCGCGGTGCCCAGCTTGCCGAGGGCAGGGACCATTTCACCGGTGATGTCTGGGTCGGGCAGGCGGCAGTAGACGAAGGGCTGGCCGACGGCGTCGCCCATCTGGTGCCGAAGCTGAAAGCGCTCTACGGCGACAAGGTCAGGCTCGTGCCTTACGGCGTGAAGAAATCCATCTTCCAGCGTATAAGCGGCCGTGTTCTCGGCGAGGCGATGGAGCAGATCGAGGAGCGCGCGCACTGGGCGCGCTACGGACTTTGACATGATCAAGGTCGTCACCTTCTTTCTGATCTTCATCGTGGTCCTCGCGATGTTCGGCCGGCTCCGCCTGCCGTGGCGGGAAGAGAAGCGCACTGGCGCGAAACGCTGCCCGGATTGCGGTCGGCCGCTTATCGGCAAGGGGCCCTGCGCGTGCAGGGGTTCGGCATGACGGGCCGGGCACTGGTTACCGGTGCAGCGCACCGGCTTGGCCGGGCCATGGCGCTTTATCTTGCGGGGCGCGGCTACGACGTGGCGATCCACTACGCGACCTCGGCTGAGGCGGCGGAGGAAGCTGCATCAGAGGCGCGCGCGATGGGTGTCCGTGCCGCGACGCTGCGGGCAGACCTGCTGGACGAAGCCGAAACTACCGCTCTGATCGCGGAAGCAGCCGGGGCGCTAGGCGGCCCGCTGACAGTTCTCGTCAACAACGCGTCGATCTTTGAGTACGACAACATCCGCACCGCGACGCGGGAAAGCTGGGACCGGCATATCGGATCGAACCTCCGTGCGCCCTTCGTGCTGACGCAGGAATTCGCGGCGCAAGCGCCAAAGGCAACGACCGGCGCGGATGGAGAAGCCCGCTCCTCCGCGCTTGTCGTCAACATGCTTGATCAACGGGTGCGCAAGCTTACCCCCGAGTTCATGACCTACACGATCGCGAAAATGGGGCTCTGGGCTTTCACGCAGACGGCGGCGCGCGCGCTTGGCCCGGACATCCGTGTGAACGCGATCGGCCCCGGCTCGACCCTGCGCGGCGCCAAGCAGGCCGAGGCGCAGTTCCGCGCACAACGCGCGGGTTCCATCCTTGGACGGGGCGCGAATGCAGAGGACATATGCTCGGCCCTCGGATATTTCCTCGATGCGCCGTCGGTTACAGGGCAGCTCTTGTGCACCGATGGCGGTCAGCACCTCGGCTGGAAGACGCCTGACATTTTGGGTGTGAACTAGCGAAAAATGGCCGGAAAGTCCGGTCCCGGGCCTTGACTTGTCCACGCCGCGCGGAACCGCAACAAACTTGTTACGATTCTGTCAATATTTTCAGGGATTTGCGGAGATCACGAAAAAAATCGTTAATTCTCATGCGCTTGCAAGAGTGCCTAATTAATAGGCAAAGTAACGAAGCCTGCCGAAAACAAGGAAAATTTCCCTCCGCCTATTTCTTTTCGACAGAGTTATCCACAGATTTCGTGGACAGGTTTTCTCTTGAACTGGGCGGCGTAAGATTGCAGCCCGCACAGGGAATCGGTCGGGCGATCGCAAAGGGGGCAGGGCATGACGGATATGACGCAGGGGAAGCTTTCGGGCCATGCCCTGATCCAGTCCTATCTCAAGTCCCTGACCAGTCAACCCGGCGTCTACCGGATGCTCGATGCCGATGGGCGCGTGCTCTATGTGGGCAAGGCGCGGAACCTGAAGGCGCGTGTGTCGAACTACGCCCGACCCTCCGGTCATTCGGCGCGGATCGCGCGGATGATCCATGCGAGCCATTCGATGCTGTTCCTGACGACCCGGACCGAGACGGAGGCGCTTCTGCTTGAACAGAACCTCATCAAGCAGCTCAAACCCTACTTCAACGTCCTGCTGCGCGACGACAAATCGTTCCCGAACATCCTCGTCTCGAAGCAGCACGCCTTTCCACAGATCAAGAAGCACCGCGGTGCCAAGAAGGAAAAGGGGAATTACTACGGCCCCTTTGCCAGCGCGGGTGCGGTCAACCGGACGCTGAACCAGTTGCAGAAGGTCTTTCTGCTTCGGAATTGCTCCGACGCGATGTTCGCCAGCCGCACCCGGCCTTGCCTGCTCTATCAGATCAAGCGCTGCGCCGCGCCCTGTGTGGGCCATGTGGACGAGGCGGACTACGGCGCGCTGGTGGCCGATGCGGAGAGGTTCCTTCAAGGCAGATCGACACAGGTGCAGGCGAAGCTGGCCGAGGATATGGCCGAAGCCTCCGACGCGATGGAGTTCGAGCGCGCCGCCGCACTCAGGGACAGGATCAAGGCGCTGACGCAGGTGCAGCAGGTGCAGGGCATCAATCCGCGCGGCGTCGCCGAGGCGGACGTGGTCGCGCTTCACATGGAAGGCGGGCAGGCCTGTGTGCAGGTCTTCTTCATCCGCGCCAACCAGAGCTGGGGCAACCGTGACTTCTACCCCAAGACCGGCTCCGGCGCAGAAGAGGCGGAGGTGCTGGAAGCCTTCCTTGGCCAGTTCTACGCCGACAAGGAACCGCCGCGGCTGATCCTTCTCAGCCATCCGATCGAGGATGCCGACCTGATGACCCAGCTTCTGTCCGACCGTGCCGGGCGCAAGGTGGAGATCGCCGTGCCGCAGCGTGGAGAAAAGACCGAATTGGTGGAGAACGCGGCCCGGAATGCCCGCGAAAGCCTGGGGCGGAGGATGAGCGAGAGCGCCGCGCAGGCCAAGCTGCTCGAAGGGCTGGCCGAGGCTTTCGACCTCGACGCGCCGCCGCGCCGGATCGAGGTCTACGACAACTCCCACATCATGGGCACCGATGCGGTGGGCGGGATGATCGTGGCTGGACCGGATGGTTTCGTCAAAAGCCAGTACCGCAAGTTCAACATCAAGGGCACCGAGATCACGCCCGGCGACGATTTCGGCATGATGAAAGAGGTGCTGACCCGCCGCTTCCAGCGTCTTCTGAAAGAGGATCCTGACCGCGAAACCGAAGCCTGGCCCGATCTTCTCCTGATCGACGGCGGGGCGGGGCAGGTCTCTGCCGTGGCGGGGATCATGGAGGATCTCGGTGTCGAGGATATCGCGATGATCGGCGTCGCCAAGGGTATCGACCGCGACGCCGGGAAAGAGGAGTTCCATCGCCCGGGCAAGCGTCCCTTCGCGCTGCCGCACAATGCGCCGGTTCTGTATTTCGTCCAGCGTCTGCGCGACGAGGCGCATCGCTGGGCCATCGGCGCACACCGCGCCAAACGCGCGAAAGCCGTGGGTTCGACCCCGCTGGACGAGGTGCCGGGTGTCGGCGCGGCACGCAAGCGCGCGCTTCTCCAGCACTTTGGCTCTGCCAAGGCAGTCAGCCGCGCGGGTCTGGACGATCTGAAGGCGGTCGAGGGGATTTCGGCGAAGGTGGCGCAGACGGTCTACGATTTCTTCCATGCCGGCGGGTGAGAGGCGCCAGCATCGGCGGCGAGGCTCTGAAAAACCGCTTGCGATCGCGTCTTTTCCGCGCTGACATCGTAGGATACGGTGCCGCCAATGACCTGGACGATCCCGAATATACTGACGTTTCTACGTCTTCTTGCCGCCCCCGGCGTGGCGCTGATGTTCCTGTATTTCCACCGTCCCTGGGCCGACTGGTTCGCGCTGGCGCTTTTCGTAACGGCGGCGATCACCGATTTCTTCGACGGCTATCTCGCACGGCTATGGAAGCAGGAATCCAAATTCGGCGCGATGCTTGACCCGATCGCGGACAAGGCGATGGTGGTGATCGCGATCATGGTTCTTACCGGCTATTCGGGCATGAATCCGTGGCTGATTCTGCCCGCGACCGTCATCCTGTTCCGCGAGGTCTTCGTATCGGGCCTCAGGGAGTTTCTGGGCTCCACCGCCGGGCTTCTGAAGGTCACGAAGCTTGCGAAGTGGAAGACGACCGCGCAGATGGTTGCGATTGCGACGCTCTTCCTCGGGACCGGCCTTGAACATCTGGAGGGGATCGCCCGGCGCGGACTGACCCCGGAGGAATACGCCGAGCTTGTGTCGGCCGGCCTTGCCGACCCGTTGCGGTCCTGCGGCGTGCGGGGGTGTTCCTCCTACGCGACCATGGCAGGGCTAGCCTTGATCTGGATTGCGGCGGTACTCACATTCCTTACGGGTTGGGACTACTTCCGAAAGGCGCTCCCCTTCCTGAAGGATGAGGCATGATCGACATTCTCTATTTTGCGTGGGTCCGTGAGCGGATCGGCCTCCCGCGTGAGCGGGTCGAAACGGCGGCAGAGACGGTCGCCGACCTTGTCGCGGAACTTGCCGCGCGCGAAGAACGCTACGCAGTTGCCTTTGCCGATACTTCGGCCCTTCGCGTTGCGCTGGATCAGGAATTGTCGGAATTCTCCGCGCCGCTATCGGGTGTGCGCGAGGTTGCCTTCTTCCCGCCGATGACCGGAGGCTGAGATGCGCGTCCGCGTTCAGGCCGAACCGTTCGACTACGGCGCCGAATGCACCGGGTTCGGGCAGGGCGGGCGGGATGTCGGCGCGGTCGTCACCTTTCTCGGCGTGGTGCGCGATGACAGCGGCACGCTTGCCGCGATGGAGATCGAGCACTACCCGGGCATGACGGAAAAGGCGATCACGACCATCGCAGAGGAGGCGCGAGGCCGCTGGGGGCTTGCCGATCTGCTTGTCATCCATCGCCACGGCGCGCTCCGGCCCGGCGAGGCGATCATGATGGTCGCCACCGCCGCGCGCCACCGTGCCGCCGCGTTCGAGGCGGCAGAGTTCCTGATGGACTATCTGAAATCCCGCGCGCCGTTCTGGAAGAAAGAGATCGGCGCCGACGGTGACAGCTGGGTTGCAGCGAAGGACGAGGACGAAGCCGCGCTGACCCGCTGGTAGATGTGATTCACAGCGTTTCGGGTTTCCATTGAAACAGAATTCGAACCTTCCCCGTTCGAGTTCTGGTGGCTGCCGCTTCGATCGAAACCCTAGACGCCCTAGCCTGCGTTCATCCGCTCGATATAGCGGCGCAGTTCCTCGGCTTCGTGTCGGGCGTCGCGCAGTCCGTCCATCGCGGCGCGCAGTTCCGCCTGCGTCTGTTGCAACTGGCTCGCGAGTCCCGCTTCACGCGCCTGAAGCATATCGACGGCCTCGTCGCGCATTTCCTCGGCATCGTGCAGGTCGCGGGCCATCTTCTCCAACTCACCCATCTCTGCCTGCGTCACGCGGGTGAGCCGATGAACGAGCCAGCAGGCGAACCAGCCGAGCATGAAGGCCACGAAGAGGATGATCGCGGTGGCGACGATGAATTCGGTTCTGTTCATGATTGCCCTTTGCCGCTCTGATTGCCGCCGGTCAAGTCCTGCTGCCCTATTCCGCCGGGCGCGGCTTGGGCCGCACGGTTTCGGCATCGGGCGTCTGGACTGTGATCTCGATGGCCTCCTCATCTGCCGCCATGGCGTCGGCCACGGCACCCTCGACCGGATCGGGCGCGTCGAGCAGGCGGAATTCGATCCGGCGGTTCGCCTCGCGCCCGGCTTCGGTATCATTGTCCGCGATGGGCACGGTTTCCCCGTATCCCACGGCGGTCAGGTTTCCCGTCAGAACGCGCCGGTCCTGCAACGCGACGACGATCGCCTGCGCCCGGTCCTGGCTGAGCGAGAGGTTCATTTCCTCGCGCCCCTGGCTGTCCGTATGCCCCCCGATCTCCATCCGGAAATCTGCGCAGTCCTTCATGCGCTCGGCGATCTGGTCCAGCGTATCGGCGCCGTCGCCGGTGATCTGCGCCGACCCAGGTTCGAAATTGATCTTGTGGGCGGTCAAAAGCGCGTTGATGTCTGCTGCGCATTCCTCTGCGGTCGGCAGACCCAGAAGCGGATCGAGCGCCGGGTCGTAGAGGATATTCAGGTCGTACTGCTGTGCCTCGCCCAGTTTGTCCGACAGGACGCGGGCCACCGTGTCGCTCGCCGTGGTCGATCCGGTGATCCCGCTCACCTGGATCAGTTCCGGCGTCACTTTCACCTCGCCGCTTTCAAGCTCGCCCAGCGCCTCGATCGCGGCCAGAACGCGGATCGGCCATCCGGCCGGCATCTCTGCGTCGAGACGTGTGGCCGCATGGACCGCATCGCTCCCGAAGCGGGAGCGGGCGAAGCTTTCCACCGCATCACGCGACAGGGCATCGCCGAGCCGACCGCGCATGTCGAGCCGCCCGGCAGGGTTCAGCGTGGCCACGAATTCCTTCACGGCGGGCTGGCCCGGCTGGGTTTCCGGCTTCGGCGTCAGCACGGCGGTCAGCGAGAAGACCTCGGGCAGGTTCGACTCGAGTTCGCCGACGACGCGGTCGAATGCCGCCTCGCTGACGCTTTGTGCGGCGATCAGGGATACGTCGGCATCCGAGAAGGTGACGGAACCCGCGCCAAGTTCCTTCATCGCGCGGAGCGCCATCTCGACAGCCTCCGCCCATTCCGGTGTCGGCACGCCAAGGCCGATCGTGCAGGCCGAAGCGCCGCCGGTTGCGCCGGCTTCTGTGGCGGCGGCGAGAATGCGGTCGCGGGCGCGTTCGTTGTCGGCGGAGCAGGCGTCGAAGCGCGCGCCTTCCTCGTCGATAAGGAAGCGGAGCGTGAACGGCGTGATGACCGGCCGCGGGGCGGAGATGTCAAGCACGAGTCTCAGGCCGCGCGGCGCCTTGCGCCGCAAGTCGCCCTCAAGCCGCGCCTTCTCGGCGGCACTGTCCGAGATCGCGGTGACAGAGACGCGGCCGGCCGAGATCGAGACCTTGGAGCGTGGCAGGTCGGCCAGCGCTGCGATGGCGAAATCGACCGCGCTCTGCCAGTCCTCGGGCACCGGATGGTCCGCCGATTCCAGCATGTCCGTCACGGCGCCGCTGCCCGCCAGATCGGTGAGTTCGGCCACGATGGTTTCGTGCGCTTCCCCTTCGGGTACCAACCCGATGAGAGAGATGCCGTCACCGTTCCGCAGGATCTCGATGGTGAAATCGGGCGCCCTCAGCGCGGCCGCATCAACGACGTCCATATTGTCGATCAGGCGATCGGAATCGACGATGCCGCCGGCCACGGACAATGCGCGGAACCGCGCGGCCTCGGTTGGTGCCTCACCCGACAGGGTAACACGGAGGCCGTCAGCCCCGACACTCGCCCAGATATGGCCGGCCTGCATCAAGCCAGCCGCCACTCCGTCGGCCGAGCGGCGCTCGATCGCCGAGACGCTCCAGCTTGCCGCGATGAAGCTCATGACACCCGCAAGGGCGATCGTGACCGCCGCGAGAATACCGAACGGTACGCCGTTCGCGAATGAGGGGCGCTTCGGCATCGAAAAGCGCATGGGCATCGGACCTTCGCCGGTTTGCGGGACGCATATTCCTTATGCGCCGGAAGCGGCAGGATCAATCACAGGACCGCACCCAAGGCAAGAAACAGCCCAGCAATCAGCCCGGTGTCGCGGTTCTTTCGGAACAGGACGAGGCAATTTGCCGCGTCGTCGATATCGAGGCGGCGCATCTGCCAGAACAGGTGCCACCCCATCGCCCAAGGGGCCGCCAGTGTCACGGCCAGTTTCACCGGCCCCGCTTCGGGCAGAAGCGCGAGCAGGATCGCGGCGCTCATCAGCGTTACGGCGAGGATCAGGAACAGGCCGAGCCATTTCCCGGTGGCCGCCCCGAAGAGGCGCGCGGTCGACTTCACGCCGATCAGCACGTCGTCCTCCTTGTCCTGGTGGGCATAGATCGTGTCGTAGAAAAGCGTCCAGGCGATACCGGAGGCATAGAGCAGGATCGAAGGCAGTTCGACGCGGCCGGAATGTGCGGCATAGGCAAGGATGGCGCCCCAGTTGAAGGCGAGGCCAAGGAACAGCTGCGGCCACCATGTGAACCGCTTGGCGAACGGATAGATCGCCACAAGGCCAAGCGATGACAGGCCGGCGAGGATCGTCAGCCAGTTGTATGAGACAAGGACAAGTCCCGCCGCCGCCATCTGGGCGAACATCCAGATGACCGCCTGCCTGACGCTCACCTGTCCAGACGGGATCGGGCGCGACCGGGTCCGCGCGACGGCGGCGTCGAATTCGCGGTCGGTGATATCGTTCCAGGTGCAGCCCGCGCCCCGCATCAGCCAGGCGCCGGCCGCGCAGCCGAAAATGATCCAGAGATCCCAGAGTCTCCAGCCGTCCCGCGATGCCGCCAGCGCCACGCCCCACCAGCAGGGGATGAGCAAGAGCCATGTTCCGATCGGCCTGTCGGCGCGCGAAAGGCGCAGATAGGGCCGTGCGAAACCCGGGGCGTAGCGATCGACCCAGTTGCCGCTGACCGCGTCGGCGACGGTACCGGCCGGCACTGGCGTTTCGTCGGGCGCGCTCATAAGGTCTGCCTCATGTCGTTGGCGAAGATCAGGCTCTGTGTAGACCAGCCGCTCGGGCCGGGGCAATCCGTTGCCCTGACCGAGGCGCAGGCACACTATCTTTTCGGCGTGATGCGCGAGGGTGTGGGGACACAGGTTCTGGCCTTCAACGGCAGGGACGGCGAATGGCTGGCGGAGGTGAAGGAGGGCGGAAAGCGCAAGGGAACGCTCGCCTGTCTGGAGCGGACGCGGGCGCAGACCGCGCCACCCGATCTCTGGCTTCTCTTCGCGCCGGTCAAGAAGGCGCGGACCGATTTCATCGTGGAGAAGGCCGTGGAGCTTGGCGTTGCGCGGCTTCAGCCGGTGCTGACCGACTATACCAACTCCGAACGCTTCCGCCGCGACAAGGCAGAGGCGCATGTCCGCGAGGCCGCCGAGCAATGTGGCGCGCTGAGCCTGTCCGGTGTGGGGGAGGCAGTCACCCTTTCACGTCTCCTTTCCGGCTGGGACCCTGCCCGCCATATCCTCTGGGCCGACGAATCCGAAGCCGGCGCAGCCACGACACTCGCGGCCTTTCCCGAGGGACCGGCCGCAATCCTTGTTGGCCCCGAGGGCGGATTCTCTGCCGCCGAGCGCGATCGGCTGCGAGCGCTGCCCTTCGTCCATCCCGTCGCCCTCGGCCCGCGCATCCTTCGGGCGGAGACCGCAGTCTTGGCGGCTATCACGCTTTGGCAGGCCCATCTCGGGGACTGGCAGTGAAGCGCGCGGTCGAAGCCGACCTTCCAGCGGTCCGCGCGTTCCTGTCCGCCCGGGTGTCGCGGGCGATGTTTCCCTTGTCCAATCTCGACCGCTTCGGCCTTGATGGCGATCACGACTACGCCCCGTCAATGTGGATCGCCGAGCGGCGCGGTGTGGTGAGTGGCGTATTGGCAGTCGGACGGGCCGGAATGGTGATGCCGAACCTTGACGGGAACGATCCTGCCGCCGCTGTCGGCATTCTGCGTGGACGCGAAATCGCGGGCCTGATCGGCCCGACCGAAGAGGTGCGCCCCCTGCTGGCCATCCTGGGACTTGCCGGCCATCCGGCCACGCTTGATAGGGACGAACCGCATTTCGAACTCGGCCTCGACGAACTGAGGGTGCCGGACGGCGAAGGCTGCTTGTTGCCGCTTGAGGCCGCCCATTCCGAGGAAATGATCCACTGGCGAACTGAATACAATGTGGAGGCAAATGGCCTACCGCGCGGAAAGGCGGAGGCAGAGGCCCGAACCGCGTACCAGAACTATGTTGCCGCGGATTCACACAGGGTCCTCATGTCAGGCGGCGCACCGCTTGCCACGTCGGGCTTCAACGCCTTCCTGCCCGATATCGTCCAGATTGGCGGCGTCTATACGCCCCCCCGTTTGCGCGGGCGCGGCCATGCCCGCCGGATCGTGGCGCTGCATCTGGCTGAGGCGCGGGCGCGGGGTGTGACGCGAGCCACGCTTTTTTCCGGCTCCGACATGGCGTCACGGGCCTACAGGTCTATCGGTTTCCGGCAGATCGGCGATTGGTCGCTTGTCATCTTCGACGGAAAGCCGGTGGTGTCATGATCCGCCCCGCGGTCAAGGCGCGTCTGCATCGCTGGCGCGAGGTCATCGCGGCGGCTCTGCTATTTCTCCTCGCGGGATGGCTGTTCCTGCTGGGCGGCTGGCTCTTACAGGGCATCGGGCTGATCCTCGCGGCGCTGGCGCTTGGCTGGGGCGTGATCGCGGGGCGGCGGATACGGTTCCTGCGCGGTGTCGCAGCGCCGGGGGTGGTCGAGGTCGACGAGGGGCAGGTGGGCTACTGGGGGCCGAGTTTCGGCGGTTTCATCGCGCTTGCCGATCTGGCCGAACTGCGTCTGGCCGAAACCGGCGGCGCCCGCCACTGGCGGATGCGCACCCATGGCGGCGATGTCCTGACCATCCCGGTCGATGCGGCCGGCGCCGAACGGCTCTATGACGCATTCGCCACCCTTCCGGGCATCGACATGGCCGCCTTGACCGCGGCACTCGACCGCGGCGTCGGCACGCTGCCCTTGTGGAAACGCGCTGCTCCATCACTTCCGCGTCGGTAAGCGATCACAACATGTCATGTTTTCGCACAGACAATCCGCGCCGCGCGGGGTTGACTTGGGCAGAGCGGCGTTTCACGTAATTGCGTCCCTGTCAGCCAAGAGATCGAGGCCCCCATGTCCATTCCCCAATCCGGCGGCGGCCCGGTCGAACGGTTCGAGCAGTTGGCCGAATATCTCGAATCCGGCTGCAAACCCGCTGATGACTGGCGCATCGGGACCGAGCACGAGAAGTTCGGATACTGCAAGGACATGCTGAAACCGCTGCCCTATGATGGCCCGCGCTCGATCCGCGCCATGCTTGAAGGACTGCGCGACCGCTACGGGTGGGACCCGGTGTTCGAGCAGGACAACATCATCGGGCTGACCAAGGACGGCGCCAATGTGTCGCTCGAACCGGGGGGGCAGCTTGAGCTGTCAGGGGCGCCGCTTGAAACCATTCACCAGACTTGCGACGAGGTGAACGAACACCTGCGCGAAGTCCAGTCCGTCGCGGACGTCATCGGCGCGCGGTTCATCGGACTGGGTGCGGCACCGGAATGGACGCATGAGCAGATGCCGATGATGCCGAAAGGGCGCTACCGGCTGATGACCGAGTATATGGGGCGCGTCGGCACCCACGGCACGCAGATGATGTATCGGACCTGCACCGTGCAGGTGAACCTCGATTTCGCGTCCGAGGCCGACATGGTGAAGAAGCTGCGCGTGGCGCTGTCGCTTCAGCCCGTGGCCACCGCGCTCTTTGCCAATTCGCCCTTCTTCGAAGGCAAGCCGAACGGCCACAAGTCATGGCGCAGCCGCATCTGGCGCAGCCTCGACGACGCGCGGACCGGAATGCTGCCCTTCATGTTCGAGGACGGCGCAGGCTTCCAGCGTTATGTCGACTACGCGCTCGATGTGCCGATGTATTTCGTCTACCGGGACGGAAAATACATCAATGCGCTGGGCCAGTCGTTCCGTGATTTTCTGAAAGGCGAACTGCCCGCACTGCCGGGCGAAAAGCCGACGCTGTCGGACTGGGCCGATCACCTGACCACGATCTTCCCCGAGGCGCGGATCAAGAAATACATGGAAATGCGCGGCGCCGATGGCGGGCCCTGGCGGCGGCTTTGCGCGCTGCCGGCCTTCTGGGTCGGCTTGCTCTACGACGCCTCTGCGCTCGATGCGGCGTGGGATATCGCGAAGGGCTGGGATGCGGAAACGCGCGAGGCTTTGCGGGTTGCGGCCTCGGTCGACGCGCTTCAGGCAGAGGTCGCCGGTATCCGGATGCACGACCTCGCCCGCGAGGTCGTGGCCATCGCGGAAGGCGGGCTGAAGGCAAGGGCGCGCCCGGGGGCAGGCGGCCTTGTGCCCGACGAGACGCATTTCCTGAACGCCCTGCAGGAAAGCATCGAGACCGGCAAGGTTCCCGCCGATGAGCTGCTTGAGAAGTATCACGGCGAATGGGGCGGCGACCTGACCCGAATATACGCCGAATACAGCTACTGACCCCGAGTGCTGGCAGGCCCCTCGCGTTGACCCGTTTCGGACCGGAATGGTAGGCATTGCCGGTAACGATGCGCGAAGTGTGCACGGTGATGAGGGGGCAGCGGATCATGAGCGGATGGAAGCTTCGGGACGGCCCGCTCACGATTGAAACGGTCGGGGACGCGCTGGCGATTCCCTTCGGCGGTGGCAAGGAACGCGCTGTGACACGGGCGGCGGGCGTGTTCGATGCCGGGGGAAATTATCTGGAGCGCGCGATCTGCTGGCGCAACTCGACAACCCCGGTGACCCGCCATCCACAACAGGAAACGGGATACGAGGTCAGCGAGGAGATCGGCGGACGCTGGCTGTTCGGCGGAATGCTCTATGCCCATTTTGGCCATTTCCTTTGCGAATCCACGTCGCGGCTTTGGGCGGCGGGGCAAGTGTCCGAACCCGTTGACGGGATATTCTTCTTTCCCAAGAAGCGCTTGGGGCGGCCCCGGCGGCTCGTGAACGAACTGCAACCATGGATTCGTGCGGCGGGTGTCGATCTTCCGATCCGCATCGCCAACGATCCGGTGCGTATCGAAAAGCTCGTGATCCCGGATCAGGGCTTCGGCACCGGCGACATGATCTGCGGCGCGCCGGAATACCGACGCTACGCTGCGCAGGATTTCGGCCGGGGCATCGACGCCGACGGTGCCGAGAAAATCTACATCTCACGCTCTCGGTTGTTCTCCAAGCGCGGACGGCTGTTGGGAGAGGCGCATATCGAGGCGGCGTTCGCCGCCGAGGGCTACCGCATCTTCCATCCGCAGGAACATTCGCTGAGCGAGCAGATCGCGCAGTACAAGGCGGCGCGCACGGTCGTGTCGCAGGATTGTTCGGCCCTGCATCTGGCCGCGTTCTTCGCCCGGCCGGATGACCGGGTCGCGATCATCATTCGGCGGCCCGGCGACACGATCGGGGATTTCCTCAGCCAGTATCGCAGCTTTTGCGGCCTTGCGCCGCTGGTGGTGGACCATGTCGGCCAGCTTCACAGCTTCGAGGGTGCCCGGCTTGGCCAGATGAGCGAGGTCTATGCCGAGGTCGACTTCGCCGCACTCGGCGCTGCACTGCACGAAGGCGGCTTTCTGAGATCGCCGGTGCTTCCGGGCCCGGACCGTGCGGACATCGCGACGGAGATCACGGCCCTGTCGGAGCGGCTTGGAGCACCGATCGTTCCGGTCGCCTGAGACGCCAGGGTGTCGCGTCAGCGGTTGATCGTCACGCCGGTCACGAAGGCGCGCACCTTTGCTTCTGCCATCTCGCACGGCTTCAGCCGGTCCCCGTTGCCCAGCCGGTAGTGATTCAGGCTGATATAGTCGTTGCCGCCCAGTTCCCGCGCCACGAGCTTTGCGCTGCGCCCGCCGGCAAACAGCGTCTTCTCGATGCGGTAGCGCCGCCCCTGAAACGTCCCCTCGCTGTAGCCGTCCGGAATCGCGTCAAGCCCGGTTCTGAACGGATCGCTCACTTCTTTCCGCCGATCTTGGGCTCGGTTCCCGCGCGCAGCCGCTCGATGTTGGGAAGGTGCCGCCAGAAGACCAGCGTGGCGAGGGTCACGATCAGGATCACCATGTCGCCATGGCCGAGGAATCCGGCCCAGATCGCCGCGAGCGCGGCCGAGACGAGCGCCGAGAGAGAGGAGATGCGGCTGATGACGGCCGTGACCAGCCATGTTGCGCAAGCCGCAAGGCCCACCGGGAAGGCCAGTGCGAGCAGCGTGCCGAGGAAGGTCGCAACCCCCTTGCCCCCCTTGAAGCCCAGCCAGACCGGAAAGAGGTGCCCGAGGAAAGCGGTCAGCCCGGCCATCTGCGCCGTGTCTTCGCCAGCGACAGCGCGTGCCACGAGGACCGCCGCCGCCCCCTTGCCACCGTCGAGGATCAGCGTCGCGAGTGCCGCCACCTTGTTACCGGTACGAAGCACGTTCGTCGCGCCGATATTGCCCGATCCGATGGACCTGAGGTCGCCGAGGCCCATCAGTCTGGTGATGACGACGCCGAAGGGGATGGAACCGAGGAGGTAGCCAAGCACTGCGGCAAGAATCAGGATCAGCGGTCCGCTCGTCAGTTCCGGCATCTTACGCCTCCGCCTTGAATACCTGTTCGCCCGCGACCCAGGTCGCCAGCACCCTGCCTTCCATCCGCTGTCCGTCGAACGGCGTGTTCTTGGACTTGGAGTTGAGCGTGAAGCGATCCAGAACGAAAGGCGCGTCGGGGTCGAACAGGACCAGATCGGCCGGTGCCCCTTCGGCGAGCCGCCCCTGCGGCAGGCCGAGCCGTTTGGCTGGGTTGAGCGCCATGGCGCGGAAAAGCTGGGGCAGAGTCAGCTGGCCTGCATGGTAAAGCCGCATCGCGGCGGGCAGGAAGGTTTCCAAGGCGACGGCACCGCTCGCTGCATCCTCGAACGGCAGGCGTTTGCTTTCCTCGTCCTGCGGCGTGTGCATCGAAGAGATGATGTCGATAAGGCCGGAGGCGACGGCTTCGACCACCGCCAGCCGGTCGTCTTCCGACCGCAAGGGGGGCTTGACCTTGAAGAAGGTGCGGTAGTCGCCGACGTCGAATTCGTTCAAGGTCAGGTGGTGGATCGAGGTGCCTGCGGTCACGTCGAAACCGTTGTTTTTGGCACGTTCCAGCGGGGGCAGGGCGCGGGCGGTGGTGATCTGGTCGAAGTGGTACTTCACCCCGGTCATCTCGACCATTCCCATGTCGCGGTCGATCCCGATGCGTTCGGCCATCGGGCTGACGCCGGGCAGGCCTCGGAGCGAAGCGAACTTTCCGGAGGTCGTGGCGGCCCCGGCGGAAAGGCCCGGTTCCTGCGGGTGGCCCATGACGAGCGCGTTCAGCGACCGGGCATAAGTCAGGGCGCGGGACAGCACCTTGGTATTGCTAACCACATGATCGCAATCGGTAAATGCGATGGCCCCAGCGTCGAGCAGGAACCCGATCTCGGTCATCTCTCTCCCCTCGCGGCCCTTTGTCAGCGCGGCCATGTGGCGGATGCGGACGGGGCAGGCCTCCGCCGCGCGGCGGGTGACGAATTCGAGCGTTTCGGGATTGTCGATGGCCGGGTTCGTGTCGGGCCGGGCGACGATCGTGGTGACGCCACCTGCGGCGGCGGCGAGGCCTGCCGAGCGGAAGCTTTCCTTATGCCGCTCGCCCGGCTCGCCGATTTTCACGCCCAGATCGACAATGCCGGGGGCGAGGCATTTGCCGCCGCAGTCAATGATGTCTGCGTCTTTCGGGGCCTTCGCATCACCGATCCCGGCGATGAGGCCGTTCTCGATCAGCAGGCTGCCGGTGGTTTCGGTCAGCCCCTCGGGGTCGATCAGGCGGGCGTTGGTGAGGAGGGTGGTCATTGCCGACGGTCCTGCTGTGAGCTTTCAAATCGACGCGCTGAATCGTCGAAAGTCTCTGCCAGTTCGTGCAGTGCCAATTTCAACCAGTTGAAATGTGCAGGCCAAAACGCATCGTCCCGGAGATTCGCATTGCGCCAGAAAAGTTCGATCTTGGCATCTGCCTGCGAGTTGCCGACGTGTACGTCTACGCGCGCCCCACCGCGCGTCAGCGCTCTGTCAGGTTGCGCCACCAGCTCTTGAATGAACGCGATCCCCCACCTGTTCATGGTAAGGAATTGCGCGCTGATCCGATCCTCGTTCAGCACCGCGGTCATCCGAAGCCTAAAGCCGCATTGGAACCGCCCTATGAATTCTCGGTATCCCTCGTTGCCCCCCACCACAACAGGCACATCGGGAGTATGGACGGTCGGACCTCCATTGTGTGTTCCAAACGCGGAACAGTATTCACGATAGAAATCCGCGTAACTCACACCATCACCCCCACCGCCTGCCGTCCGCGCTCGGCCCTCAGGTTGCGGGCCAGCAGGTCCATGCAGGCCATGCGCACCGCGACGCCCATCTCGACCTGATCCTGAATGACGCTGCGGTTGATGTCGTCGGCGAGCTCGCCGTCGATCTCCACCCCCCGGTTCATCGGGCCGGGATGCATGACGATGGCGTCCTCCTTGGCATGAGCCAGTTTCTCGGCGTCTAGCCCGTAGCGGTGGTAATATTCCCGCTCAGACGGGATGAAGCCGCCGTCCATCCGCTCTTTCTGAAGGCGCAGCATCATTACGACGTCGCAGTCCTTCAGCCCCTCGCGCATGTCCTCATAAACCTCGCAGCCGAGGTCCCGAATGCCCGAGGGCATCAGCGTCGGGGGCGCGATCAGGCGGATGCGGTTTTCCATCTTGCCAAGCAGGATCAGGTTCGAGCGGGCCACGCGGCTGTGCGCGATGTCGCCGCAGATCGCCACGGTCAGGCGCTGGATGCGGCCCTTGGCGCGGCGGATGGTGAGGCCATCGAGCAAGGCCTGCGTCGGGTGTTCGTGCCGCCCGTCGCCCGCGTTCAGGACGGCGCAGTTGACCTTTTGCGCCAGAAGGTCGACGGCGCCGGAGGCCGGGTGGCGCACGACCAGCAGGTCAGGATGCATCGCGTTCAGCGTCAGCGCGGTGTCGATCAGCGTTTCACCCTTCTTCACGGAAGAATGCTGCATCGCCATGTTCATCACATCGGCGCCGAGCCTTTTGCCTGCCAGTTCGAACGAGGCCTGCGTCCGGGTGGACGCCTCGAAGAACATGTTTATCTGGGTCATGCCTTCCAGCGCGTCGGAATGCTTCACGGTGCGCCGGTTCAGTTCGACATATTTCTCGGACAGGTCGAGGACGGTGCGAATCTCCTCCGGGGCCAGATGTTCGATGCCCAGAAGGTGACGCGCGCGGAATGTCATGAAGGTCTCCGTCCCCGTGTTCCGGGTGCTTATGACAAAAGCGCGCGGGTCGGGCAACGGTCAATGCGGGCGCTTGCCCCCGTCCGGCAGGGGGCCTAGCCTTGCGCGCATGGAGTCGGCCCCCGCAGATATGGATTTTCAAGCCGCCAGGGCGCTTCTGGAATGGCAGATGGAGCTTGGCGCGGACGAGCCCATCGGCGACATGCCTGTCAACCGCTATGAGATCGCTGCGGCGGCGCCGAAACCGGTGGCCGCGGAAGTTGCGGCGCCGGCGCCCGATTCCGGTGCCGACCCGGTTGCAGCCGCCAGCGAGGCCGCCGCCGCCGCGACGAGCCTCGAGTCGCTGGCCGAGATCCAGTCGGCCTATGAGCATTGCGAACTGAAGCGCGGCGCGCGCAATTTCGTCTTCGCCGACGGCAACCCGGAGGCCCGGGTCATGATCCTCGGCGAGGCGCCGGGACGCGACGAGGACCGGGAGGGGCGGCCGTTCGTAGGCCGGGCCGGGCAGCTTCTGGACCGGATGTTTGCGGCGATCGGTCTGGCGCGGACGGCCCATCATGCCGACGAGGCGCTTTACATCACAAACGTCATGCCCTGGCGCCCGCCGCAGAACCGCGATCCGGACCCGGCCGAGATCGCCATGATGCTGCCCTTCGTGAAGCGGCATGTGGAGTTCGTGAACCCCGATATCCTCGTCCTGATGGGCAATACGCCCTGCGCCGCCGCCTTGGGCAAGCGCGGCATCCTGCGGCTGCGCGGGAACTGGACCGAAGCCTTCGGGCGGCCTGCGATGCCGATGACGCACCCCGCCTACCTCCTGCGCAACCCGGCGGCGAAGCGCGAGGCATGGGCGGATTTGCTTGAGATCAAGGCGCGGCTGGGAGGCGCAACATGAGCCGTATCGATGAGACGAAAGACTTCATCCCGGTCCGCATCGCCGTCCTGACCGTGTCGGACACAAGGTCGCTGGCAGAGGACCGGTCGGGCAATACGCTCGTCGCGCGGCTGACCGGGGCGGGGCATGTGCTCGCGGACCGCAAGATCGTGCAGGACGAGCGTGCAGAGATCGCAGCGCAGCTTCGGGCATGGGTCGCCGATCCGGGCGTCGATGTGGTGATTTCCACCGGCGGCACCGGACTGACAGGTCGCGACGTGACCGTCGAGGCGCATCGGGATGTCTATGAGAAGGAGATCGAGGCCTTCGCCACGGTCTTCACCATCGTCTCGATGCAGAAGATCGGAACCTCGGCGGTGCAGTCGCGTGCGACCGGCGGTGTCGCGGGCGGCACCTATCTTTTCGCGCTGCCGGGCAGCCCGGGGGCCTGCAAGGATGCCTGGGACGAGATCCTGAAATGGCAGCTCGATTATCGTCACCGGCCCTGCAATTTCGTGGAGATAATGCCGCGTCTCGACGAGCATCTGCGACGGAAGTAACGCCTTCGCGCGTTCAAGCCTTTGCGCTTGGAGGATCGGCCACGGGGGTCTAGAATTGAGCGCGGGGCGTAACGTAGCGTGAACAAATGCGATTTCTGACGCGCAGTCTTCTGGGACTGTTCCTTTTGGCGATGACGATCGCGCTGCTCGCGGTGGCAGGCGTCACGCTGAAGTCGGCAATCGACATTCGCAACGCGGATCAGGGCGCGACGCGCCCTGCGTCGGAGCGCATATTCACCGCGCGCGTCGCGCAGCTTCAACCGGTCGCGATCGCCCCGGTCCTGACCGCCTATGGCGAGGTGCGCAGCCGACGCAGGCTCGAATTGCGGGCGACGGCTGCGGGTCAGATCGTCGAGCTGGCGCCCGACTTTGCCGACGGAACGGCGGTCGAGGCAGGCGCGCTGCTCGTCCGGGTCGATCCGGCGGATGCCCAGTCGGCGCTCGATGTCGCCGAAACCGGCCTTCGTGAGGCCGAGGCGGAGGTGCGCGATGCCGATCGTTCGCTCGCGCTCGCGCAGGACGACCTCGCCGCAGCCGAGGCGCAGCAGGCGCTGCGGGCGCAGTCGCTCGAACGGCAGCGCGGAATCGCCGGGCGCGGGCTTGGCGTCGCGGCGGACCTTGAGACGGCTGAACTGGCGATGTCAAACGCGGTGCAGGCGACAGTGTCGCGCCGGCAGGCACTCGCCGCGGCGGAAGCGCGGATCGACCGGGCGGCGACGTCGCTTGAACGCGCGCGGCTGGCTCTTTCGGAAGCCGAGCGTCGGCTGGAAGAGACGGAACTGGTCGCGGAGTTTTCCGGCGTGCTGTCCGGCACGACCGTCGTCGCCGGGGGGCTGGTCGCGAAGAACGAGAAACTGGGGGAGCTTGTCGATCCCGACGCGCTTGAGGTCGCGCTGCGGGTCTCGACCGCGCAATACGCCCGTCTTATCGACGGGCAGGGCCGCTTGCTGCCGCTGACGGCGACAGCATCGCTTGATGTCTTCGGGGCGGAACTGGTGGCGGAGGGCACGCTTGCCCGCGTCGATGCTGCGGTGAGCGAGGGGACGAGCGGGCGGCTCGTCTTCGCGACGATGCGACAGGCGCGCGGCTTCCGCCCCGGTGATTTCGTCACGGTCCGGATCACGGAGCCGCCGCTGGACGGTGTGGCGCTTGTCCCGGCTCTGGCGGTCGGGGCGGACAACACGGTCCTGGTGCTTGGCGAGGACGACCGGCTTGAGACGGCGCCGGCCGATGTCCTGCGCCGACAGGACGACGATGTCATCCTGCGTGTCGGTGCGCTTGCCGGGCGCGAGATCGTTGTCGAGCGGACCGCGCTGCTCGGCGCCGGTATCCGGGTGCGCCCCGTGCGGGCGGACAACGCCGCGCTGTCGTCGAAAGTACGGCAGGAGGCGGCCTTGATCGACCTTTCGCCCGAACGCCGTGCCGCGCTCATCGCGTTCGTGGAAGGCAGTGGCACGATGCCGGATGACGCGAAGGCGCGGGTGATTGCCGCGCTTCGCGAGGACCGGGTTCCCGTTGACGTTGTCGAGCGCATCGAAGCCCGGATGGGGGGCTGAGGCATGGCCGCGCGGAAAGACAGGCTGGCCGCGGCGTCCGGGATCCTGTCCTATTTCACGCGCCACGCGACGGCGGCCAATCTGGTGCTTGCGATCTTCATCGCCGCGGGGCTTTTCGCCCTTCCGCGGATGCGGGCGCAGTATTTTCCCGATGTGGTCGTGCAGGAAGTCACCGTTTCGGTGGAATGGGAAGGCGCCGGCGCCGAGGACGTGGACCGCGCGATCATCCAGCTTCTCGAACCCGGCCTCATGGCGGTCGAGGGTGTCGAGAGCACGAATGCCACCGCGCGCGAAGGCAGCGCGAACATATCGCTCGAATTCGAGCCGGGCTGGGATATGGGACGCGCCGTCGATGAGGTCGAAGCGGCCGTCGCGGGCGTCAGGAACCTGCCGGATGATGCCGAAACGCCCGACATACGCCGGCGCGCCTGGCGCGACCGGGTAACGGACATGATCATCACCGGCCCGATCGCGCCCGATCAGCTGGCACGGCTTGCCGACGAATTCCTAGCCCGGCTGTTCCAGGCCGGGGTGACGCGCGCCACGATCGAAGGACTGGCCGCGCCAGAGATTGTGGTCGAGGTCCCGATGGCCGAACTCATGCGGCACCGCCTGACCCTGTCGGAGATCGCCGCGCGTGTGGAGGCAGAGGCCGACACCGACCCTGCGGGCGAGGTTGCCGACGGTACCGCGAGGTTGCGCACCGGCAGTGAGAAGCGGACCCCCGATGCACTGGCGGGGATCGTGCTTCGTACCGAGGCGGACGGGTCAGCACTGACGCTTGGCGATGTCGCGACTATCCGGACCGAGGGCGGGCAGGAAATCCACGCCTACTATGTCGGAGACAATCCCGCGATCGCGCTGCGTGCCGACCGCGCGGCGGAAGGTGACGCGATCGCCGTTCAGCGGCAGGTCGAAGAGGTGGCCGACGAAATGCGCCCGACGCTGCCGGACGGGGTAACGATCGACCTGATCCGCGTGCGTGCGGACGACATTACAGCGCGGCTCGACATCCTGATCGACAATGGGACGAAGGGTCTTGCCCTCGTCCTGCTGCTGCTGTTCCTGTTCCTGAACGCGCGGACGGCGTTCTGGGTCGCGGCTGGCATTCCCGTGGCGATGCTCGCGGCGGTGGCGCTGATGTACGCGTTCGGGCTTACGCTCAACATGATCTCGCTCTTCGCGCTGATCCTCACGCTGGGGATCGTGGTGGATGACGCGATCGTGGTGGGGGAACATTCGGATTACCGGATGCGGCAACTGGGCGAGGCCCCGTTCACCGCCGCCGAACGCGCCGTGACCCGCATGGCGGCGCCGGTTCTGTCCTCCACGATCACGACGGTGATCGCCTTTCTGGGGCTGACGGTCATCTCCGGCCGGTTCGGTGATCTGATCAAGGATATTCCCTTCACGGTGAGCGTCGTGCTCATGGCGTCGCTTCTCGAATGTTTCCTGATCCTGCCGAACCACATGGCCCATGCCCTTTCGAAGGCCGGGCGCGGGCGCTGGTACGACGCGCCCAGCCGGTTCATGAACAGGGGGCTCGGTTGGGTTCGCGACCGGATCGTCCGGCCACTGACGCGCTGGGTCATGGTGGCGCGCTATCCGGTTCTGGCCGGTGCGCTTGCCCTGCTCGCCTATGAGGCCGGGCTTTTTCTGAAAGGCGACGTGCAGTGGCGCTTTTTCAACTCGCCTGAACGCGCGTCGATTACCGGCAACTTCGCGATGCTCGACGGTGCGCGGCGTGCGGACAGTTTCGAGGTGCTGCAGGGCCTTCAGGCATCGGTCAACGAGGTCGCCGCGCGGTATCGCGACGAATACGGGGTGGAACCGCTATCCTATGTGATCGCGGAACTCGGCGCCAATTCCTGGCCGCGCCTTGCCAGCGCCGACACGAAGGACGCGGACCTGCTCGGTTCGATCTCGATCGAGCTTGTCGACCCGGATCTGCGGCCATGGACGTCGTCTGATTTCATCTCTGATCTTCAAGACGCGGCCCCGCACCACCCGTTCCTGGAAGAAATTTCGTTCCGCGGTTGGCGCCACGGGCCAGGGGGCGACGCGCTGGACGTTGAGTTTTCGGGTGCAGAGGCAGAGACGCTGAAGCAGGCTGCCGAGGCGCTGAAACGCGCGCTGGCGCCGTTCCCCGAAGTGTCCGGTGTCGAGGACAGCCTGCCCTACGACAAGGATGAGCTGATCCTCGAACTCACGCCGCAGGGGCAGGCGCTTGGCTTCACGGTGGACGGGCTGGGGCGTGAGCTGCGCCACCGCCTGACCGGGATCGAAGCCGCGACCTTCCCCAGCGGCACGCGGACCGCGAAGATCAGGGTCGAACTGCCGAAAGGGGAACTGACGGCCGATTTCCTCGACCGGATGCTGCTTCCGACCTCGGCGCAGGCCTATGTGCCCCTGTCGGACATCGTGACCGTTTCGTCCCGAACCGGATTTTCGACTGTCCGTCGCGAGAACGGGCGCCGCGTGATCTCCGTGACCGGCGATATCGCCGAGGACGATGCCGACCGCGCCGCGGCGATCGTCGAAACGCTCGGTTCGGAGATCCTTCCCGCGATCGCGTCGGATTTCGGGGTGGCGTATCGCCTCGCCGGGCTGAGCGAACAGGAAGGCGATTTCCTCAGCGACGCGCTGGTCGGGCTTCTGGCGGCGCTCGTGGGAATTTACGCCGTTCTGGCATGGATATTCTCAAGTTGGACGCGGCCGCTTGTCGTCATGTCGGTCATACCCTTCGGGCTTATCGGTGCGATTCATGGCCATGCGGCATGGGATGTCCCGCTTTCCATGTTCTCGGTCGTCGGCCTGATCGGGATGTCGGGGATCATCATCAACGACGCGATCGTGCTTATCAGCACGGTGGACGACTATGCCGAAAGCCGTGCGATCGGGCCGGCGGTCGTCGATGCGGTAGCAGACCGGCTTCGTCCGGTGATATTGACGACGGCGACGACGGTTCTCGGCCTTGCGCCGCTGTTATACGAGTCATCGAGGCAGGCGCAATTCCTCAAACCCACGGTCGTCACGCTGTGCTACGGGCTTGCCTTCGGCATGATCATCGTCCTGTTTGTGGTGCCGGCGCTTCTGGCTGTGCAGCAGGACATCGCCCGGTTCCTCGCCGCGTTCCGGCGCGGGCTGAAAAGCCGCGCGCTTCAGATGCTGATCCTTGGCGACGCGGCCGCGCTTGCGCTTGCTTTCGCAGTGACGCTCGGGCCGGCGATCATCTCGGGTGCGGCCCTCGCGCCGGCGCTGTTGTGGTTCGCGGTCGCCGCGCTTGCCGTCACCGGCGCCGCGATCGTCGCAGCGGGGATCGTCATGCAACGGAATGGCGGGTCCGCTCAGCCGGCGCAGCCCTGAACATCGACGACGCGGCCCGAGCCGCCGAAGATCGTGATCCGGACGCCGGAGCGGTCCAGCGCAAAGGGTTGCGCATTGGGCGGCACCATGTCGGCTATCGCGCGCAACTCACCGCCATCGCGCGAGGTGTCGGCGGGGGAAATCCAGACGTTTCGGTCGGCAAGCTCGATGACGGCGAATTCGTCCGGCCCGACCCGGGGGATCGGCACGCGCGCGGTCATCCGCAGGCCATCGCGAATCGGTTCGGCCTCGCACCGGGCGGTTGATTTCGTCGCTTCGGGCATTGCCGCCAGCGCCGACTGGATTACGGGATCGGGCGCGGTGGAGCCGCTGAACGCCTGCGTAACCGAAACTGTCATCGGCACGCATATCTCGTCGCAGACACCAAGATCGATACGCCCGGACACGGCCATCGGCTTACCCGGGTCGGTCGCGGTGAACTCGACCGGCAGCACCAGTTCGTCACGGTAGCCGATCACGCGCAATCCGTTGATATCGAACACATCCGGCTTCGGCCAATGATAGCTGACGCCCGCGACATTCCGCGAACCGGTCCAGTCGAAACTGGGCGGGATGCCCGCGTCACCGGGCGCGCGCCAGTAGGTCTTCCAGCCCGGCGCGAGCGTGAGGCGCAGCGCGGTCATCTGCCTGCCGCTATCCTGACGCCAGCCTTCGCGCAATTCGGCCGTCAGGACGTTGTCGGGCAGACCCTGCGCGGACGCATCGCCTGCTGCGAGCGCAGCCGTGCCGGCCAGTGCGGCGGAAATGACCGATTTCATCCACATGCAATGCAACCTATGCAACGTGACGGTGAATGGAAGCAGCAACGCGGCAGATCACGAAGAGTTTTCCCTGCCGCGGCCCTTGTATCCGGGTTCCGCAACAGCGATCCTGCGGGGGGAGGAGGCAACGGCATGAACCTCAGCGGCAAGCTTCTGATCGCCATGCCCGGTATGGGCGATCCGCGCTTTGAACATAGTGTCGTCTTCGTCTGCGCCCACTCCGAGGATGGCGCGATGGGGCTGATCATCAACAAGCCGGCGAGCGATCTGTCATTCGACGAATTGCAGGAGCAGATCGGCATCCCGCGCTCCGACAAGTCGCGCGAGATCCGCGTGCATTTCGGTGGTCCGGTCGAACATGCAAGGGGCTTTGTCCTCCATTCGGCCGACTATCGTGGCGAGGGAACGACGCTTAAGGTCGACGATCGGTTCGGCATGACCGCAACACTCGACATCCTTCAGGCCATCGCTGACGGAGGCGGGCCGCAATCGTCGATCCTTGCGCTCGGCTATGCCGGCTGGGGACCCGGCCAACTTGAGGGAGAGATACAGATGAACGGCTGGCTGACCTGCGACGCCGAGCCGGACCTTGTCTTTTCCAGCCAGAACGAAAGCAAGTGGATGCGCGCGCTCAAGACGCTCGGGGTTGACCCGCTTTCGCTATCCGCGACGGCCGGACGGGCGTGAACTGGCGAAGCCCGACCCCACGGCATTGTGGCGGTTCTTGATGCGGCGCTTCAGGTCGGTCATATTCGCCAACCAAGGCGGGGCCGGCAGGCGCCGCCTGCCGACTCGTCCTTGCATCGGCAGCGGGGCTTGACGGTTGCGGAGGACAGGCCGCGAACCATTGCCGGAAAGGGGCCCGACCCGCGATGCGCTTCGTTCGGAGCAACTCGCGGAACTTCCAAACGTCGAAACAAGGAGTTTGACATGATCCGTAAGATGTTCCTCGTCACTGCCGCCGCCGCCGTGCTGGGTTCGCCGGCCATCGCCGAGGGCGACGCTGCTGCTGGCGAGAAGGTTTTCAACAAGTGCAAGGCTTGTCACGCAGTCGGTGCCGACGCGAAAAACAAGGTTGGCCCCGTTCTGAACGGTATCGTCGGGTCGCCCGCCGGACAGAATCCGGACTTCAAGTATTCCGACGCGATGATCGCGAAGGCCGAGGAAGGCCTTGTCTGGGACGAAGCCACGCTGAAGACCTTCCTTACCAAGCCGAAGGATCTTGTCGACAAGACCAAGATGACGTTCGCCGGCCTCAAGAAGGACGACGAAATCGAAAACGTCATCGCCTATCTGTCGACGTTCGAATAATCCGCCTATCGCTGCCGGCCGCGCGATGCGGCCGGCAGTCACCCCCGCGGCGCGGCGGCGCGGCGAAGCCGGTCGTTGATCGCGCGGCCCAATCCCTTTTCCGGTATCGGCGAAACGCCGATCCTGCCTTCGGCACGGGCGTCCGCTTCGCGCAGGAAGTGGAACAGGTTCGCTGCCGCCTCGACCAGGTCGCCGCTGTCGGACAGGTTCAGCGCCGCTTGCCCAGCATCCGGCCCGAACCCGAGCCAGAATTCTCCGGCTTCCGGTTCCATTACATTGAGGCGGAGCGTTGCGCGCGGCGCGTAGTGTGACCGCAACTGCCCCGGCGCGGTTGGTTTCGCGCCGTCGCTTGCCGCCGAGAGCGGCTGGCCGAGGCAGGCTTCGATCGCCTCGGAAGGGATGCCGCCGGGGCGCAGCAATTCGGGCGCGCCGGTCAGGCCGAGGATCGTCGATTCCAGACCGACGGCACAGGCGCCGCCATCGACGACGGCCGCAATCCGCCCCGACAGGCCGGCCAGGACGTGTTCGGCGCGCGTCGGGCTGACCTTGCCGGAAGGATTGGCCGAGGGCGCCGCGACCGGGGCGCCGAAGGCGCGCAGCAGTTGCCGCGCGACAGGATGCGCCGGCACCCGGATCGCGACCGAGGGCAGGTCGGCGGTGACAAGCGGCGAGAGCCGGGCCGAGGGGCGAAGCGGCAGGACCAGCGTCAGCGGACCTGGCCAGAAGGCGGAGGCAACTCGTTCGGCGGTCGCGTCGAACACCGCGACCTCCCGCGCCGCCTCCAGATCCGGCAGATGGACAATCAGCGGATTGAACCGGGGCCGCGCCTTAGCCTCGAATATCCGCGCAACCGCTGTGTCAGAGCGTGCGTCGCCGCCAAGCCCGTAGACGGTTTCGGTTGGAAACGCCACGAGTTCACCCTGCGCAAGCAACTGTGCCGCCTGCGCGATTCCGGCATTGGTGGTGGGTAGCGTCTGTGTCAATGTCACTCCCGCGTCGTGTGACGCAGCGTTCGGGTTGTGGCTGCGTGACCTTGCGGCAATCATGGCAGCCGAAGAAATGACATACGCGCCGCAGCCCCCGTTGCCAAGGCGCCGGCAGAGGAGGCTTCAATGCCCTATCGCGCTCCATTGGGTGATATCCGCTTCATCCTTGAACACGTGGTCCCGCTCGCGCCGCTCGCGGCGACGGAACGCTTTGCCGAAGCCACGCCCGATCTTGCCGAAGCGGTGCTGACGGAAGCCGCAAAGCTTTGCGATACGGTCATGGCGCCGGTGCAGCGCGCGGGCGACCTCAATCCGGCGCGGCTGGAGAATGGCGTCGTGCGGTCCTCTCCCGGCTTCGCGGAAGGGTTCCGCGCGATTGCCGAGGGCGGCTGGGTGGCGGTTTCGGCCCCACCGGAGCACGGTGGCATGGGGCTGCCGCAAACGCTTAACATGGCGCTCAACGACATGATGTCGGGTGCGTGCCTTGCGCTGCAGCTTCATCCGCTGCTGACGCAGGGCCAGATCGAAGCGCTCGATCACCACGCGAGCGAGGATATCAAGGCGCTCTACCTGCCGAAGCTGATTTCGGGAGAGTGGTCGGGCACGATGAACCTGACCGAGCCGCAGGCCGGCAGCGATGTCGGCGCGCTGCGGACCAAGGCGGAACCGAACGGCGACGGCACCTATGCCGTTACCGGGCAGAAGATTTTCATCAGCTGGGGCGACAGCGATTTCAGCGGCAATATCTGCCATCTTGTCCTGGCGCGGCTTGCCGGCGCGGCGGCGGGAACGAAAGGGATCAGCCTGTTCCTCGTGCCGAAGTTCATTCCGGATGCCGATGGCAACCCCGGCAAGCGCAACGGGGTGAATGTCGTCAGCCTTGAGCACAAGATGGGCCTGCATGGTTCGCCAACCTGCGTGATGGAGTACGACAAGGCCACCGGATGGCTCGTCGGCGAGGAGCACCGGGGTATGGCGGCGATGTTCACGATGATGAACAACGCCCGGCTTGCGGTTGCGGTTCAGGGTGTCGGCGTGGCCGAGGCCGCTTGCCAGATGGCGGTGGAGTTCGCGTCGGAGCGCAACCAGATGGGCAAGATCATTGACCATGCGGATGTGCGGCGGATGCTGGCGACGATGCGGGCAGAGGTCTTTGCCGCGCGTGCCATCACTACCGCCTGCGCGGTTGCGACCGACATGGCCTCCGCCACGGGAGAGGCCGACTGGGCCGCCCGGGCCGCGCTTCTCACCCCGATCGCGAAATCATACGGGACCGAGACCGGGATGCGGGTCAGCGAAACGGCGATGCAGGTCCATGGCGGGATGGGCTTCGTCGAGGAAACCGGGGTTGCGCAGTTCTATCGCGATGTGAGGGTGACGGCGATTTACGAAGGCACCAACGGCATTCAGGCGATGGACCTGGTCGGCCGCAAGCTCGCCGACGGCGGCGAGGCGGCCTACAGGCTGCTTGAGGAAATCGAAGCGGGCGCGGAAGCGGCGCGCGCAAGCCTGCCGAAGCTTGCCGGTGCGGTATGGTCGGCGGCAGAGACGTTGCGCGAGGCGACGGAATGGATGGTAGAGCAGGAGCATAAGGATCGCTTCGCGGGCGCGGCCAATTACCTTTCGGCCTTTGCCCGCGTGCTCGGTGCGCACTATCACCTGCGCGCCGCGGTCGCAGAGGGCGGCGACGGTGCCCGCACGGCGCTGGCGCGGTTTCACATCACCCGGCTTCTGCCGCAATTCTCCGCCGATCTTGCCGCGGCGCGGGAAGGCGCGGAAGGTGTCTTCGCGCTCACGCCCGACGCGCTTGCGTCATGACCGCACCGGCAGTCGTCGAGACCACAGGGATACGCTACCCGTTCGAGCAGGCACCGGAACCGGGTACTGCCCGCGAAGTCGCCGAGGGGGTTCTCTGGCTCCGACTGCCTTTGCCGATGGCGCTGGATCATGTAAACGTCTACGCGCTTGACGACGGCGATGGCTGGACGGTGATCGATACCGGGCTCGACACGCGCCGGACCCGGGCCGCGATGGAGGCCGCGCTGGCCGGCCCGCTTGCGGGAAAGCCGGTGCGGCGCGTTGTGGTGACGCACTACCATCCCGATCATATCGGGCTTGCCGGCTGGTTACAGTCGCGCGGGGCGGAGCTTTTCACGACCCGGACCTCGTGGCTTTTCGCACGGATGCTCACGCTCGACGAGCAGCCGCTGCCGGTTGCCGAGACGCTGGACTTCTGGCGGAAGGCGGGCATGGACCCCGAGCTGTTCGCACGCCGCGCAAAGGAACGCCCTTTCAACTTCTGCGATGTCGTTGCACCACTGCCGCTCGGCTATACCCGGATTTCCGAAGGCGACCGCATCGTGATGGGCGGGCGGAACTGGATCACCCGGCTTGGCAGTGGCCATGCACCGGACCATGCGACCTTCTGGGAGGAGGGCGGCGATCTGGTGATCGGCGGCGATCAGCTTCTCCCCTCGATCTCGGCAAATATCGGGGTCTATGCGACCGAACCCGACGCTGACCCGGTTTCCGAGTGGATCGCGAGTTGTGAAGCCTTCATGCCCTATGCCCGGCCCGGCCAACTCGTTCTGCCCGGCCACAAGCTGCCGTTTACAGGCCTGCCGCTGCGTCTTGTCCAGATGATCGAGAATCACGAAGGCGCGCTCAGGCGGCTTGAGGCGCATCTGTCCAGCCCGCGCACGGCGGCGGAGTGTTTCCCGCCGCTCTTCAAACGGGCGATCGGCGAAGGGGAGTACGGGCTCGCCCTGGTTGAAGCCGTCGCGCATTTGAACCATCTTCTTAAAGCGGGCCGGATCGGGCGCGAGGTGCGGGAGGATGGAGCCTGGCTGTGGCGGACGAAGAGATAACGGACCAGATTCAGACGTCGGCGGAGGCATTGGAGGCGAGCGCCCTGCCTTGCGCGCGTGTCGTGCATACCGCGCCCGACGCACCGAAGACGGCCGAACTGGAACCCCTGCCGGAAGGGGTTGCCGCCGAGCCGATCGAAGCCAAAAGCCCCGCGCAATGGGCCTATGAGCGGTTGATCCTCTACATCAAGAATTTCGAAAGCCAGCTCGACAATGAGCACGAGGTGGCGATGGGTTTTACGGGCGGCGATGCCGGAGTGCTCCGGATCGAGGGGATCGGCTATTTCGATCCCGACATCGTCACCTTCTACGGCCGCGATGATGATGGCGCCCGCACCCAGCTTATCCAGCATGTCAGCCAGCTTTCGGTGATGCTGCGGGCACTGGCCAAGGCGCCTGAAGTCGAGGAACCGCGCCGCATCGGTTTCCGGCTGGCCGCGGATCTGGAGCGGAAATGACGTGCCTCAGAACCGCGAATGCACCATCATCGCGCAGCGCAAGCCGCTGCGGTCGTGACAGCGCGCAATGAATCGGCTATTCGGGCCAAAAGGACAGATCAGGAGCGACAGATGGCGGACCACAAGCACGGCAGCATGGACACCAGGGTTCAGGAAAAGACCTTCGAGGGTTTCGTCCGCATGGTCACCTGGGGTGCTGTAATCTCGATCGGCGTCCTGATTTTCCTCGCGCTTGCGAACGCCTGACCTGCCAACTGAAATTGGAGTTCAGATGATGCGCCGGATCGCGCTTTGCCTTGTCTTGCCGCTCGCGCTTGCCGCCTGCGGCGCCGAGCCGGTCTGGGCGCCTGACGAGGCCGTCGCCCGCGCGCGCTATGTCAGCGGGAACGAACCGTCGATTACGCTCTATACCGTCGTCCGCAAGCTTGGCGGCGAAGGTGGGCATTCCGGGCTGCTGATCGACGGCAGCCAGCGCGTCATGTTCGACCCGGCCGGAACCTGGCATCACCCCTATGTGCCTGAGCGCAACGATCTGCACTACGGCATCACGGAGCAGATGCGGAAGTTCTACATCGATTATCACGCGCGCGAGACCTACGACGTCATCGAGCAGCGCGTGCCGGTCAGTGCCGCGGTGGCCGAGGCGGCCATCAAGCGGGCGGAGAAATACGGCGCCGTCAACAAGGCGTTCTGCGGAAGTTCCGTCAGCGACATCGTGAGCGGCCTTCCGGGTTTCGAATCCGTGCCACGGACCTTCTTCCCGAACCGTATCCGGAAGGCGTTCTCGGAGCTGCCGGGTGTGACCACCAAGCTTCACCAGGACGGCGACCCCGACAACAACCACGGCGTTCTTCTGGTGCAGAAGGCGCAGGCCCCGGAATAAAGCGTTTCGAGTTTCGACCGAAACAGCACCTACTAGAATTCGAACGAAAAAGGTTTGAATTCTGGCTCAGCGTAAACCCGAAATGCTACAGGCGGC
The DNA here is from genome assembly GCA_030429495.1 of Alphaproteobacteria bacterium. Classification (GTDB taxonomy): domain Bacteria; phylum Pseudomonadota; class Alphaproteobacteria; order Rhodobacterales; family Rhodobacteraceae; genus Albidovulum. Next base: position 565,573 of record JAUIFH010000001.1, read on the forward strand.
AGCGCAGCTTTAGTCGAAAATGCCCGCGACGCGGCCGAGCAGCATGAAGGCCCGCGCGGTGCGGGTTTCGGCGAGATCGGCGATCTCCTGATCCGTCGCGTTCTTTTCGAATTCGACGAAGGTCCGGTCGAACTGGCGCAGGAAGTGATGCGCCGCGTCGCGGAAGATCGTGTCCTGCCGCATCCTACCGGCCGACAGCGCGAGGCTTGAGCGATCCCTGACCCCGCCAAGCGGCGCGATTGCGCGGCCCCGCTCGCCCTGCGCGAAGCGGCGCCACAGCTCCGGCCGGGCTCGATCCGGCTTGAGATCGTCCATGTAGATGCCGTCCTGGCTGAGCAGGGTGAGCGCATCCTGCGAAGCACGGATCAGCTTGGCCATGCCGCGATCCTCAAGCGCGCGGCGCAGGGCGCGGAAGCCGTCCTTGTCTTTCGGGCTGTCGGGGAAATTGAGCGCACGGATGAAATCCTCGACCGAAACAGGCTCCGCCAACGCTTCCGCAGGCGTTCCGAGCGCGAGGGCCGGCTGCTGTTCCGCCGCGCCAGCCGGTTGCGCCAGTGCGGCCTTGGCGACCGACGAGGCCTGCGGCCCGCCGGTGTCGCGCCGGGTCGTGAAGGTGACGATGGCGGATTCCGCCTGCCGTGCGGCGGCGGCGATCTCATCCAGCCGCTTTTCGACCGAGGGCCGCGAGATGCCGGCTTGCGCCTGGCTGACATAGGCGTGGCGCATGGCGTCGATGGCCGCCTGCAGGCGGTGCGATTCCTCGCGCATCTCGCGCGCGGTCCGAAGCGAAATCGCGGCGATCCAGATCAGTGCTACGGGCAGGAAGATCGCGACCAGAACCATGATCGTGCTTAGTGCCCCGCCGCTACCGGTCGGATTGCCCGAGAACAGGAAGAAGCCGCCAACAAGCGCGAGCCAGACAAGCGCGACGCTGCCCGCGACGATGTCACCGGAGGAAAAGCCGCCCTCGGGTTCGGGGCGGGAATAGAGGCCGATATCCCCCCGGTCGACGACGCCTGGTTCCGGTCTTTGCGCCTCTGCCATGATACGACCCTCCGCGCCGGCTTCAGATGTACCGGATGCTCAGAACCTCGTAGCTCTTGTCGCCGCCCGGTGTGCGGACTTCGACACTGTCGCCCTCATCCTTCCCGATCAGGGCGCGGGCAAGGGGAGAGCGGATGTTCAGCAGGCCGCTTTCGATGTCGGCTTCGGCTTCGCCCACGATCTGATAGGTGCGTTCCTCATCGCTGTCCTCGTCGACAAGCGTAACGGTCGCGCCGAACTTGATCGCGCCGGACAGCCGGGCCGGGTCGATGACATCGGCCCGGGATAGAAGCGCCTCGATCTCCTTGATCCGGCCCTCGACAAAGCTCTGCCGCTCGCGCGCCGCGTGATACTCGGCGTTTTCCGAAAGATCACCGTGCTCGCGCGCCTCCGCGATCGCCTTGATCACGGCGGGGCGTTCCACGGATTTCAGGGCCTTAAGCTCTTGTTCGAGCGCGGAATGGCCCGCGCGGGTCATCGGTATCTTTTCCATATTCGCCCGTCATTGAACTTCGGCCCCGGAATACCCGGAAGGTGAGCAATACCAAGCTGTAAACCCGGGAAGCGGCGGCAAAGTCAATAGGTGTGGACCGGAATCGAGATCGGTCGCGGAAATGCGCGGAACGCGGGCTGGCCGGCCACCCGTCGCGTTGCATGGTTCGGTCCCGCGCGATGCAATGGCCCAAAGTGTAAAGTTCGCGGCGTCATTATTGCGTCCGCCCGCCCGGTAGGCTAACGATCTTGCGCGTTGAAAGCGGGCGTGCGCAGGTGCGGCGAAAGGGAGAGACGATGGCCGAGATCGAACGGGAATCGATGGAATATGACGTTGTGATCGTCGGCGCGGGCCCTGCCGGCCTGTCGGCAGCGATCCGGCTCAAACAGCTTGATGCCGACCTCAATGTCGTCGTGCTTGAGAAGGGTTCCGAAGTTGGCGCGCATATCCTGTCGGGTGCGGTTCTCGATACCTCCGGTCTCGACGCGCTGATCCCGGACTGGAAGGACAAGGGCGCCCCGATCAAGACCGAGGTCAAGAAGGACAACTTCTACGTCCTTGGCCCCGCAGGCCAGGTCCGCATCCCGAACTGGCCGATGCCGCCCCTGATGAACAATCACGGCAAATACATCGTCTCGATGGGCAATGTCTGCCGCTGGATGGCCGAACAGGCCGATGACCTCGGCGTCGAGATTTTCCCGGGCTTCGCGGCCTCTGAACTCGTCTATGGCGAGAACGGTGAGGTGAAGGGCGTTGTCGCGGGCGTCATGGGTCTGAACGCGGACGGCACCCCGGGTCCGAACTATGAACCGGGCATGGAACTGCACGGCAAATACGTCTTCATCTGCGAAGGCGTGCGCGGCTCGCTCGCCAAGGAAGTGATCGCCAAGTACGAGCTGTCGAAAGGCCATTGCCCGCAGAAGTTCGGCCTTGGCATGAAGGAAATCTGGGAAATCGACCCCGCCAAGCACCGCGAGGGGACGGTCACCCACACGATGGGCTGGCCGCTTGGCAAGAATGCCGGTGGCGGGTCGTTCATCTATCACCTTGAGAACAACCAGGTCTATGTCGGCTTTGTGGTTCACCTGAACTACCAGAACCCGCACCTCTACCCCTACATGGAGTTCCAGCGTTTCAAGCATCACCCGATGGTCGCGGAACTGCTGAAGGGCGGCAAGCGCGTGGCCTATGGCGCGCGTGCGATCAGCGAGGGCGGATGGCAGTCGATCCCGAAAGTCGTGGCGCCCGGCGTGGCGCTTCTGGGCTGTTCGGCGGGCCTCGTGAACGTGCCCCGGATCAAGGGCAACCACAACGCGATGTTCTCGGGCATCCATGCGGCCGAGGCGGCTTACGTCGCGATCCAGAACGGCCAGTCCGGCGACGAACTGGACGGCTACGAGGCGCTGCTGCGCACCGGCCCGGTGGCCAAGGACCTCAAGAAGGTCCGCAACGTCAAACCGATGTGGTCACGCTGGGGCATGATCCCGTCGCTCGTCTTCGGCGGGTTCGACATGTGGACGAACAACCTGTTCGGCCTGTCGCTGTTCGGGACGCTCAAGCACGGCAAGACGGACGCCGCCGCGACGGGCGAGGCGTCGAAATTCCCGGTGATCGACTATCCGAAACCCGATGGTGTCCTGTCCTTCGACCGGCTGACGAACGTGTCCTTCAGCTTCACCAACCATGAGGAAAGCCAGCCAGCGCACCTCAAGCTCAAGGACCCGTCGGTGCCGATCGCGGTCAACCTGCCGAAATTCGCGGAACCGGCGCAGCGCTACTGTCCGGCGGGCGTCTACGAGGTGGTCGAGAAGGACAGCAAGCCGGAATTCGTGATCAACTTCCAGAACTGCGTCCACTGCAAGACCTGCGACATCAAGGACCCGGCCCAGAACATCAACTGGACCACGCCGCAGGGCGGGGACGGGCCAAACTATCCGAACATGTAACATTTTCGGCAGATTCAGACTGGCGGGGCGTCGGAACCGGCGCCCCGCATTGCGTTGGAACAGTCGCCGCACTAGGTTCGGGCGGAGCCTGCCGTGAAGGAGCATTTCGTGACCCAACCGCGTGCCATGACCTTCGTTCTTGCCTTTGGCCTTGGACTGGCCGCCGCGCTTCCGGCGATCGCGCGCGACGGTATTGCCGGCCCCTATCTGGCCGGACGGCTTGCCAGCCGCAATTCCGACTACGGTGCGGCGGCCGATTTCTTCACCCGCGCGCTGATCTCCGATCCGGCCAATCCCGGTCTGCTTGAGAATGCCGTGATCTCGCATATCGGCCGCGGTGCGGTCGACAAGGCGCTGCCTTCGGCCCACGCGCTGGAAACGCTGAATGAGAAAAGCCAATTCGCCGATCTTGCGATCCTCGCCGATCTTGCGAAGTCGGGAGAATTCGAAGCGGCAATCGCCGAGATGGACAAAGGCCGCAGCGCGGGCCAGTTGGTCGACGGGCTCTACCGGGCCTGGGCACTGGTCGGGATGGGCCGCATGTCCGAGGCGACGGGCGCCTTCGACGAAGTGGCGGAGGCGAGCGGAACGCGCGTCTTCGGCCTCTATCACAAGGCGCTCGCCCTCGCGTCCGTCGGCGATTTCGAGGGGGCCGACCGGATCTTCTCGGGCGAGGAAAGCGGGCCGATCCGCGCCACCCGGCGCGGTGTGATCGCCCATGCGCAGGTGCTCAGCCAGCTTGAGCGCAACGCGGCGGGTATCGAGCTGATCGACGCGACGTTCGGGGATATCGACGAACCCGAGATCACCGCGCTTCGCGAAAGCCTCGCGGCGGGCGAAACGCTTGCCTTCACGGTCGTGCAGAACCCGTCCGACGGTGTGGCCGAGGTCTTCTATACGGTTGCCTCGGCGCTCAGCACCGAGACGAACGACCACTTCACGCTCGCCTATGCGCGGATGGCGGAATACCTCGCGCCGACCGATGCCGATGTGATCCTGCTCAGCGCGACGATCCTTGAGGCACAGGGCCAGTACGACCTTGCCACCGAGGCGTTCAACCGCATTCCGCCCGAGGACCCGGCGTTCACAGCCGCCGAGCTTGGCCGGGCCGAGGCGCTGGTGGCCGACGAAAAGGTCGATGCCGCCATCGAAGTCCTGAAGCAGCTTGCCAAGACCCACCCGGACCGCGCCGACATCTGGTCTGCGCTTGGCGACACCTACCGGCGTCAGGAACGCTACGGCGAAGCGGCCAAGGCCTATGACAGCGCGATCGCGACCTTTGCCGAGGAAGAGCCGGGTCAATGGGTCCTCTACTACACCCGCGGCATCGCCAATGAGCGCGAGAAGAACTGGGACCGGGCCGAGGCCGATTTCCGCAAGGCGCTTGAACTCCGGCCGGACCATCCGTCTGTTCTGAACTACCTCGGCTATTCCTATCTGGAGCGTCAGGAAAACTATGACGAAGCGCTGTCGATGATCGAGCGCGCGGTTGCCGAGCGCCCCGAGGACGGCGCGATCGTCGACAGCCTTGGCTGGGCGCTCTACCGCCTCGGCCGCTACGAAGAGGCCGTGACGCAGATGGAACAGGCGGTGGAACTGATGCCGGTCGATCCGGTCATCAACGACCATCTCGGCGATGTCTACTGGGCCGTCGATCGCAAGCGCGAGGCGGAGTTCCAATGGAAGCGCGCGCTTTCGTTCGAACCGGGGACAGAGGAAGAGGCTGCGCGCATCCGCCGGAAGCTTGCCGTCGGGCTGGACGCCGTTCTGAAGGAAGAAGGGGCGGAACCCCTGGCTGTCACGAAGAATGGTAATTGAGGTCTTTGCACCGGCCAAGGTGAACCTTGCGCTGCATGTGACCGGACGGCGCGATGACGGCTACCATCTTCTCGACAGCGTGGTCGTATTCGCGGGCGTGGGTGACTGGGTGCGGGCCACGCCGGGCGCGGCGTTGTCCCTGACCATCGAGGGGCCGGAAAGTGCCGGTCTTGATGCCGGGCCGGACAACCTCGTCCTGCGGGCTGCCCGCGCCCTTGGCGGCGGTCATGGTGCGTCGATCTTTCTGGAAAAGAACCTGCCGGTGGCCTCCGGCATCGGTGGCGGATCGGCGGACGCCGCTGCGGCGCTGCGCGCGCTGGCGCGGCTTTGGGGGCGGCCCATGCCGGATGCGGCGGCGGTGCTCGCCCTGGGCGCAGACGTTCCGGTCTGCCTCGCCGGCCAGCCGGCCCGAATGGCAGGGGTCGGTGAAAGGCTCCGGCCGCTGCCGGACCTGCCGGCGGGTCTCGCGTTGCTGCTGGTCAATCCCCGTGTCGCAGTTTCGACGCCGGCGGTGTTCGCTGCACTGGCCACGCCCGACAACGCGCCGCTCGGCGATACTCCGGAGAGGCTTGACGACGCTGACACACTTGCCGATTGGCTGAACGGGCAGCGCAACGATCTGGAAGGACCGGCACGCGGCATTGCGCCCGCAATCGGCGAGATGCTGGACGAAATCGGAACGACCGGCAGTCTCGTCACGCGCATGTCGGGGTCCGGGGCGACCTGCTTCGGGCTCTTCCGCGACATGGCGGCAGCGCGGGGTGCGGAAGCCTTCCTGTCCGCGCGCAGGCCCGGCTGGTGGGTTCGCGCTGCGCCCTTGCTGACCGGGACGACGTATTGAGACTGTCGTCCGCCGGTCAGTTGACCCGCGCGACGACGTAGTCGGCGAGGTCGGCGAGAAGGTCGCGCAGTTCGCAATGCGGCAGCGTTGAAAGCGCCGCCTTGGCCTTTTGCGCCCAAGCCAGCGCCTCTTCCCGCGTCGCATCCATGGTGCCGTGGCGCGCCATGAGAGCCATCGCGTGTTCGAGATCCCCTTCGCGCTGATCGCCCTTTTCGATGACCCTGCGCCAGAATTCCCGCTCTGCCGGGGTCGCCTTCGCGACCGCCTTGATCACCGGCAACGTCAGCTTCCGTTCGCGGAAATCGTCGCCGGTATTCTTGCCGATAACGGCGCTGGTGCCTCCGTAGTCGAGCAGGTCGTCAACGATCTGGAACGCGATGCCAAGCGAATCGCCGTATGTGTGAAGTGCCTGAACCTTGTCCTCCGCCACACCGGCGATCACGCCGCCCACTTCTGTGGCCGCGGAAAAGAGCGCCGCGGTCTTGCCGCGGATCACCTTGAGGTAGATGCCTTCATCGGTGCGCAGATCCTGCGCGGCCGAAAGCTGGAGGACTTCGCCCTCCGCGATCGTGGCCGACGCGTTGGCGAGAATATCCAGCACGCGCAGCGAGCCGGTTTCCACCATGAGCTGGAACGAGCGCGCGAAAAGATAATCGCCCACGAGAACCGAGGATTTGTTGTCCCAAAGCAGGTTCGCCGTCGGCCGGCCGCGCCGTTGGGCACTTTCGTCAACCACGTCGTCATGCAGCAGTGTGGCGGTATGGATGAACTCCACTGTCGCCGCGAGGCGGACATGGTGGTCGCCTTCATAGCCGCACAGCCGCGCCGCCGCGAGCGTCAGCATCGGACGCAGCCGCTTTCCGCCTGCCTCTACCAGATGCGCGGTCACTTCGGGAATGCGAGGCGCATGCTCGGAGGCCATCCGTCGCCGGATGAGGGCGTTCACGGCCTCCATATCCGGTGCCAGAACGGCACTGAGTCGTTCGATCGGTTTTTGCGCGGCCTGGTCCAGACTCATCTCGTTTTCGTGCTCACTCGACAAACCCAGGGGGGTGTCCTTAAGTCTTGGGACATGAAAGAGCTTCTCAGAACCAACGACCCTACACTCATCGCCTTTACAACCGCTCTTCTTGAGGCGGAGGGTATAGCGGCGTTTCAGATGGACGTCCACATGAGCGTGCTTGAAGGGTCCATTGGCATATTGCCGCGGCGCCTGCTTGTCCGCGACGCCGACCTCTTCATGGCCCGGGGCATCCTGAAGGATAACGGGATCGAGGTGGAGCGCTGAGATGTTCGCCGATGCCGATCTCTCGGCCGACGGGTTTCTCGGCGGCAGGCTGCGTATCCTGCAGCCGGTTCAGGGCTATCGGGCCGCCATGGACCCGGTTCTCCTGGCTGCCGCGGCACCGGCGCGTTCGGGCGAAAGCGTGTTGGAACTCGGCTGCGGCGCGGGTGTGGCCAGCCTTTGCCTCGGCCTGCGCGTGCCGGGGCTACAGCTCGCGGGGCTGGAGCTTCAGCCGGCCTACGCGCAGCTCGCCCGGCGGAATGCCGAGGCGAATGGGCAGAACCTTGAGGTTTTCGATGGCGATCTGACCGCGCCGCCAGCGGTGTTGCGGGCGCGGGCGTTCGAGCATGTCATCGCCAACCCGCCTTACTACCCGGCTGGCGGTGGCACGCCGTCTGCCGATGCCGGGCGCGAGCGGGCGTTGCGCGAGGCGACGCCGCTCTCGATCTGGATCGATGCGGGCCTTCGAAGGCTCCGGCCCGGAGGATGGCTTGTCATGATCCAGTCGGCGGACCGTTTGCCCGATCTCCTCGCGGCGCTTGGACCGCGCGCTGGAAGTGTCGCGGTGCTTCCGGTGGCGCCACGGGTCGGCCGTCCCGCCGGCCGCGTGATCATTCGCGCCCGGAAGGGGGGACGCGGGGCTTTCCTGCTGGCCGCGCCATTCGTCGTTCACGAAGGCGCGGCGCATCTGTGCGACGGCGACGATCTTACCCCGGCCGCGCGCGCAGTCCTGCGCGATGGCGCGGCAATCGACCTCTAGGCGTTAGTGTTCCAGCAAGGTTTCGCCGGCGAGACTGAAAAACGGGCGGGTGCGGCACCGTTCCCGCGTGACACGACTCAAGTATTGTGATGGGATTGTGACAGAGTTCACAGGAGAGGAGACGCCGATGTCGCTGGGTTCGCACCTGCAGGAACTTCAAAGAAAACACCAAACATTGTCGGAAGCGGTTGAAGAGGCGCAACGCCATCCTGGCTACGATGACCTCGAGATCGCCGACATGAAAAAGCAGAAACTGCGGATCAAGGAAGAGATCGCTCGCCTTAGGCAAAACTGAACAGACGGAAGTGCCGGCCCGCTGATGCGCTGATAGTCAGCGCCGATGCCGGGCTAAAATCCGGGCGGCCATAGGGCCGTTCAGGTGACGTGTGTTCGATCAACGGCAGCCGTTTGCAGTTGCAGTCTTCAAACAAAAAGGGGCCGGTCCAAGTGACCGGCCCCTTTGATTCTGCGCCCGCGATCAGCTGAAGAACTGGGCCCCGTTTGCGGAGATGGTAGAGCCGCTGATGAAACCCGCATCGTCGGAGGCAAGGAACACGACGCAGCGCGCAATTTCCTCTGGCTCGCCAAGGCGGCCGACCGGTATCTGCGGAATGATGCGTTCGTTCAGAACCTTCTCGTCGATTGCGCGGACCATCTCGGTGCCGATATAGCCCGGCGCGATAACGTTGACGGTGATGCCGGCCCGCGCGCCTTCCTGCGCGAGGGCGCGGGTGAAACCGATGTCGCCGGCCTTGGCGGCAGAGTAGTTGGCCTGGCCGGCCTGACCCTTCTGGCCGTTCACCGACGAGATGTTGACGATGCGGCCGAACTTGCGGTCGCGCATGCCCGACCAGACCGGATGCGTCATGTTGAAAACGCCGGAAAGGTTGGTGTCCATGACCTCCTGCCACTGTTGGCGCGTCATCTTGTGGAACATCGCGTCACGGGTGATGCCGGCGTTGTTGACGAGAACATCGACCGGACCAAGGTCGGCCTCGACCTTGGCGATGCCGGCGGCGCAGGCGTCGTAGTCGGCGACAGACCATTTGTAGGCCGGAATGCCGGTTTCCTTGGTAAAGGCGGCGGCGGCTTCGTCGTTGCCAGCATAGTTGGCGGCAACCTTGTAGCCTGCATTCTTCAACGCGACGGAAATCGCCGCGCCGATCCCGCGCGATCCGCCGGTGACCAAAGCTACTCTCGACATGATTCCTCCTTTGGGTCTGGGTCCTTGAAATCCTGTTATCGAAACGAAAAACCGGGCGCAACATTATTGCGCCCGGTTTTTTGCTTTTGCAGCAAAATTGCTGGACTTACGCGCCTTCGAGGCACATGGCGACGCCCATGCCGCCGCCGATGCAGAGCGTGGCAAGCGCTTTGCGCGCGCCCGATCGCTGCATCTCGAACAGCAGGGTGTTCAGAATCCGGGCGCCTGAGGCGCCGATCGGATGGCCGATAGCGATGGCGCCGCCGTTGACGTTCACCTTCGCGGGATCCCAGCCCATGTCCTTGTTGACGGCGCAGGCCTGTGCAGCGAAGGCTTCGTTCGCCTCGACGCGGTCGAGATCGGCGGCCTTCCAGCCAGCCTTCTCCAGCGCGGCGCGGCTCGCATAGATCGGACCGACGCCCATGATCGCCGGGTCAAGGCCGACCGTGGCGTAAGAGGCGATCCGCGCCAGCGGCTTCAGGCCGCGCCGGTTGGCCTCTTCTTCGGACATCACGAGCACGGCGGCCGCGCCATCATTGATGCCCGACGCGTTGCCGGCGGTGACGGAGCCGTCCTTCGCGAAGGCGGGCCGCAGCTTCGCCATCGCATCAAGCGTCGCGCCGTGGCGGATGTATTCGTCCTGATCGACCACGATGTCGCCTTTGCGCGTCTTGATCGTGAAGGGAATGATCTCGTCCTTGAACTTGCCGGCCTTCTGGGCGGCCTCGGCCTTGTTCTGGCTGGCCACGGCGAAGCCGTCCTGCTCGTCGCGGCTGATCTGCCATTTCTGGGCGACGTTCTCTGCCGTGGTGCCCATGTGGTAGCCGTTGAACGCATCCCACAGCCCGTCCTTGATCATCGAATCGATGAAGGACATGTCGCCCATCTTCTGGCCCGCACGCAGATGCGCGACATGGGGCGAGAGGGACATGTTCTCCTGCCCTCCCGCGCAGACGATCCCGGCATCGCCGAGCCGGACATGCTGCGCCGCGAGCGCCACCGCGCGCAGGCCGGAGCCGCAGACCTGGTTGATCGTCATCGCCGCGCCTTCCTGGCGCAGACCTGCAAGGATGTGGGCCTGGCGTGCGGGGTTCTGACCCTGTCCGGCGGTCAGAACCTGACCCAGGATCGTCTCGGACACCTCCGCCTTGTCGACGCCTGCGCGGGCGACGACGGCGTCCAGAACGGCTGCGCCGAGCTGATGGGCCGGAGTATTGGCGAACGAGCCGTTGAAGCTGCCGACGGCGGTGCGGGCGGCGGAGACGATTACGACATTGGTCATGGGCCTGGGTCCTTTCGTGGCACGTACATGCCGCGCGGAGACCGTCCGTGGCGATCCCCCCGCGCCGCCGGCAGCATGACCAATGTAGCGGGGCCGTCAAGTTCCGTGCGCGATTTGCCCGCCCGGCGCCGATTTCCACCGCTGCCGCGGCCGCCAGCGCGCCGGACCTACGCTGATTTCCGGGGTTTCGGCATTTTCCAAGGCGGCACGACAGTCGGCGCCCCGAAATAGTAGCCCTGCATGCAGTCCATCCCGATCCCGGAGAGCCATTCCGCGTCCCGCGCGCATTCCACCGATTCGGCCACGGCATACATGTCGAAATGCCGCGCGATCGACAGCAGGGCCTGGGTCAGGCACTGGTTGTCGACATTGTCGGCAATGCCGCGGATGAACTGCCCGTCGATCTTGATGATGTCGAAATAGAACTCACGCAAGTAGCGGAACGAGGTGTAGCCGGCGCCGAAATCGTCCAGCGCAAAGGAAATGCCTTCGGACTGAAGGTCCGCCATGAAGACGGAGACTATATCCGGCATGACCATCGCGGAGCTTTCCGTAATTTCGAGGATTAGCCGCTCTGCCAGCGTTGCTTCTCTCCTCAGCCCGCGACGCAATGTCTGCATCCAGCGCGGATAGGCGATGGAACGCGCCGACATGTTGATCGACAGCCGCAGCGACGGTTCCTGCGCCAGCGCCTTCAGCCCCATGTCGAGCGCGAGGCAGTCGATGATGCGGCCGGTTTCCGTGGTTTCGATCTGCTCGATGAAATCCCGCGCCGGGATGATCCGCCCGGTTTCGTCTAGAAGGCGGATCAGTCCTTCGTGGAATGCCGGCTGTCCCGAACCGGAAAACTGCACGACCGGCTGGTAGGCCAGCAGAACATCCTGCCGCGCGACCGCGCGGCGGACCATCTCCATCGTTTGCCGGTCGCGCAGGCCGACAGCCACGTTCAGGGGGCTGTCCAGGTCCGGGTCACGCGGGTTCCGCCGTGAGTCGCGCCGGTCTCTCATAGAAATCTCCTCGCCGTCCAACGACAGATTGGTCAGAAGGGGCTAAGAAGCGGTAAACGGATGCCGCTTCGGTTCCGGTGAAGTGACGGGAGGACGGAATGACTGAACGGTGCGGGTGGTGCGGGACCGAACCGATCTATGTCGACTACCACGACACGGAATGGGGCGTGCCGGAACGCGATCCGCGCGCGCTTTGGGAAAAGCTCATCCTCGACGGGTTCCAGGCCGGGCTGTCATGGATCACCATTCTGAAGAAGCGCGACAATTTCCGCGTCGCGTTCGAGGGGTTCCGGCCCGAGATCATCGCCCGTTGGGGCGAGGCCGAGGTTGAGCGGCTGCTCCGCGATCCGGGCATCGTCCGGTCAAGGGCGAAGATCGAGGCGACGATCGGCAACGCGCGGGCCTATCTGAAGATCGCCGAGGGCGAGGGGTTCGACACGTTCCTCTGGCGCTACATGGACGGTACGCCGCTTCAGAACCGGTTCACGACGCTGGCGGAGGTGCCGGCATGGACGCCGCTTTCCGAACGGATTTCCAAGGACCTGAAGAAGGCCGGCTTCCGCTTCTGCGGTCCGACGATCACCTATGCCTTCATGCAGGCGGTCGGCATGGTCAACGACCACATCGCGACCTGCCCGTCCCATGAAAGGGTGGCGAAGCTCGGCCGGACCTAGCTGCCGGCAAGCAGCGCCTCGACGATGGCGCGTGCGCTGTCGCTATTCCAGTCGGCATCGCCGGACAGGCGGGCTATCTCCCGCCCTTCGGGGTCGAGGATGACCGTCACCGGCAGGCCGAAGACCGCCATGTCGCGCGCCAGATCCTGCTTCGGGTCGAGAAGGATAGGCAGGGTTTCCACGCCGATATCGCCGAACAGGCGCTCGATCGCCGGGACGGGGTTGCGGCCGGTGGCGATGGTCACGACGGCGAAGCGCTCGCCGCCGAAATCACGATTGAGTGCGTCGAGCGCGGGAAGCTCCTTGCGGCAGGGCGCGCACCATGTCGCCCAGAAGTTCACGGCCACGTACTTTCCCTGCCAGTCCGACAGGCGGTGTTCAGCCCCGGCGGCATCGGCGAAGACAGTGTCCGGCACGGCGTCGGGGGCGGCCGAGAACATGAGCTTCTTCATGGAGCCGTCCTTGAGCCCTTCAAGCTCTGCCGTGCCTCCCAAGGCCGCATTTGCACCGACGGCAAGGGCCGTGTAGAGGACGGCGGACAGGAACCAGCGCATGTGAGCCTCCGGGGGCAAGAATGACTGACAGAACCCAGAACGCGATGTGGGGCGGGCGTTTCGCCGCCGGGCCGGATGCGATCATGGAGGCGATCAACGCCTCGATCGGCTTCGACAGGCGGCTTTATGCCCAGGACATCGCAGGGTCCCGCGCCCATGCGGCGATGCTCGCCGCGCAGGGCATCATCAGCGATAAAGATGCCGAGGCGATTGGGGAAGGCCTGCTCACGGTCTTGTCAGAGATCGAGGGCGGGAATTTCGCCTTCTCGACCGCGCTTGAAGACATTCACATGAACGTCGAGGCGCGGCTGAAGGAGGTCGTCGGCGAACCCGCCGGGCGGCTGCATACGGCGCGGAGCCGCAACGACCAGGTGGCGACCGATTTCCGCCTTTGGGTCCGCGATCAGGCGGACGCGGCCTTGGCCGGGCTGACGGCGCTGCAAAAGTCGTTGCTGGTTCAGGCAAAGGCCGGGGCGGACTGGGTGATGCCGGGCTTCACCCATTTGCAGACCGCGCAGCCGGTGACCTGGGGCCATCACATGCTGGCCTATGTCGAGATGTTCGCGCGCGACGCGGGCCGCTTTGCCGATGCCCGCGCGCGGATGAATGAAAGCCCGCTTGGCGCCGCGGCACTTGCTGGCACCTCGTTCCCCATCGACCGCCACGCGACGGCGAAGGCGCTCGGTTTCGACCGGCCGATGGCCAATTCGCTCGACGCCGTTTCGGACCGCGATTTCGCGCTGGAGTTCCTTGCTGCGGCGTCCATCTGCGCGATGCACCTGTCGCGCTTCGCCGAGGAACTGGTGATCTGGTCCTCTGCGCAGTTCCGGTTTGTCGCGCTCTCGGACCGGTTCTCCACCGGCTCCTCGATCATGCCGCAGAAGAAGAACCCGGATGCGGCGGAGTTGATTCGGGCGAAGATTGGCCGGATCTTCGGCGCCAATGTCGCGCTGATGACGGTGATGAAAGGCCTGCCGCTCGCCTATTCCAAGGACATGCAGGAAGACAAGGAGCAGGTCTTTGACGCCGCCGACAACCTCATGCTGGCGCTTGCCGCGATGGAGGGGATGGTGCGCGACATGAGCGCGCGGCGCGACAACCTCGAAGCCGCCGCCGCGTCGGGTTTCTCGACCGCGACGGACCTTGCCGACTGGCTCGTCCGCGCGCTCGGCTTGCCGTTCCGCGATGCCCACCACGTCACCGGCAGCCTTGTCGCGCTGGCCGAGAAGAAGGGTTGCGACTTGCCGGACCTGACGATCGACGAGATGAAATCGGCCCATGCCGGGATCACGCAGGAAGTCTATTCGGTCCTCGGCGTGCACAACTCGGTGGCAAGCCGCCAGAGCTACGGTGGCACCGCGCCCGATCAGGTGCGTGCCCGGATCGCGGAGTGGAAGGAGCGGTTGGGATGAGGGCTGTCGCCCTTGTCCTCCTGCTCGCCCTTGCCGGCTGTTCGCGGCCTCAGGCCCATGCCGGCGTCCGGGTGACGCCGGACGGCGTGAAGGTCGTGCCTTCGATGTCAACCTCCATTGCCGGTATCGGCGTCACGGTGAGCCAATGATGAAGCCCATATGCGCAGCCCTGCTGATTGTTGCCCTCGCCTCCTGCGGCGTCGACGGAGCACCCAAGCCACCGACGAAGCCGGGCGTGACGGTGTCGGGGCAGGTCAAGGTCGGCGTCGGCGGAAGCCTCTGATCCGGTCGCCGGCCTGTGTATGCCGGCGAGGTTCAGTCACTTGACGGTGAGAACCGGGCATTTCGCCAGAAGCTCGACGCGGTGGGACACCCCGCCACGCAGCGTCGCCTCGATATTGCCAAGCCCGCGCGAACCGATCACGATCATGTCGGCCTTCTTGGACTTCGCGAAGGAGACGATGGTGCGCGCCACGGGTCCGGTCTCGACCGCCTTGACGATCTTCTCCACGCCTCGCTTCTTCGCGATCTCGGCGGCGTCGGACAACAGATCGGCCGACAGGAGCCTCATCGCCTCGTAGTCGGGCCCTTCGATGCTTTCCATCTCTGCGTATTTGCGCAACTCGGCCGATACTTTCGGCACTTCGCGCGGCCGCAGCACCGTGAGAATTAAGATCGTCGCCTTGCAGGCAGCCGCGATTTCCGCCGCATATTCCACAGCCTTCATGGAATGACCGGAGCCGTCTACGGCAACCAGAATTTTTTCGATCATGTTGATGTCCCCCCTTTGCGCAGATGCGTCGACCTTCACCGCCCGAAGCCGATCCGGTGCCAAGCTGCGGCGGGATCGGTCTGGCGACATTTGGCCGTTGGCCGCCCGACGATAGCCCAGATCGGGATTCGAGGTAAGCGGCGGGACACTAGTCCAGCGTTCGGCGGAAGCGCAGAAGACCGAGCGTCACGAAGACCAGCACGAAGACGATCAGCGCCGCCATCGGCTGGGCGACGCCCGCGTGGCCCGCGCCCTTCAGCATCACCGCCCGGATAAGCCGCAGGAAATGCGTGAGGGGGAATATCTCGCCCAGCGTCTGCGCCCAGCCGGGCATGCCGCGATAGGGGAACATGAAGCCCGAGAGCAGCAGCGAGGGCAGGAAGAAGAAGAAGGTCAGCTGCATCGCTTGCATCTGTGTCCGCGACGCTGTGGAAATCAGGTAGCCGAGGATGACGAGCGCCGCGACGAAGATGAAGACCCCGATCAGCAGAAGCGGCAATGCGCCGACGAAGGGAACGTCGAAGATCAGCTTTGCCGCGACCAGCACGACGGCGACCTGCACCGCGCCGACACCAAGATAGGGCAGCACCTTGCCAAGCATGATCTCAAGCGGTGTCGCGGGCATGGCGAGGAGGTTTTCCATTGTCCCGCGCTCGATCTCGCGCGTCAGCGCGATTGAGGTCATCATCACCATCGTCATCTGGAGGATCACGCCCAGAAGTCCGGGCACGATGTTGTATTGCGTGATGCCTTCCGGGTTGTAGCGGCGGTGGACGGTGACCTGAAGCTGCTCTGCCGCGGTCTCCCGCGCCTGCGCCTCCACTCCGCGCTCCCGCAGGAGTGCCTCGGCCGCGACGGTGCCGAGCGTGGAGATCGCGCCGGAGGCGACCGAGGGATCGGTCGCGTCGGCCTCGATCAGCAGCATCGGGTGGTCGCCACGCTCCACCCTGCGGCCGAAATCGGAGGGTACGGTGACGACGAAGGAGACATCGCCCCGCGTGATAAGCTGCTCCGCCTCGGCGGCGGAGGCGGCCGGATGGGTAAAGCGGTAGTAGCCCGTCAGTTCCAGCGCCGAGACGATGGCGCGGGTGTAGCGATCCTGCGTCGGTGCCACCAAGGCGGCGGGCAGGCCTTTGGGATCGGTGTTGATCGCGAAGCCGAAGAGCAAGAGCTGGATCAGCGGGATGCCCAGCATCATCGCAAAGGTGATCCGGTCGCGGCGCATCTGGATCACTTCCTTGGCAAGCAGCGCGGCGAGGCGGCGGAGCGAGAAATAGCGGCTCATCCCATGTTGTCCTTGGCGTCACACATGAGCTGGATGAAGACATCCTCAAGGCTGGTTTCGGCGTCGTTCATCGTGGTGCCGGTTTCTGCCGCGACCCGCTGAACCGAGGCGCGGAGCCGCGCCGCGTCGCGCCCGACGACATGGAGCGTCGCGCCGAAGGGGGCGACCTGTTCCACCCCGTCCGCGTCCTTGAGCCGCCGCGCGGCTTCCGGAGTCGCATCGCCATCCAGCACGAAGGTGGTGAGGCCTGCATCGCGGACGACTTCCTCCACGGTTCCGCTTGCCACCAGCCGCCCGTAGGAGATGTAGTTGATCCGGTGGCAGCGCTCGGCCTCGTCCATGTAGTGGGTGGAGACCAGAACCGTCAGCCCGTCGGCGGCAAGGCGATGGATCTCGTCCCAGAATTCCCGGCGGGCTTTGGGATCGACGCCTGCCGTCGGCTCGTCCAGCATCAGGAGCTTCGGTTTGTGCATGATGCAGGCGGCCAGTGCGAGGCGCTGCTTCCAGCCGCCCGACAGCGACCCGGCAAGCTGCTGGCGCCGCGAGGTCAGGCCGAGATCGGCGAGCGTGTCGGCGACATGCCTGCGCGTCGGTGTCAGCGCATAGAGGCCCGCGACGAAATTCAGGTTCTCCTCGATCGTCAGGTCTTCGTAGAAAGAGAAGCGTTGCGTCATGTAGCCGACCTCGCGCTTGATCGCGCGGCCGTCGCGGCGGATGTCGTGGCCAAGGACGCGGCCTTGGCCCGCGTCAGGCGTCAGCAGCCCGCACATGAGGCGGATCGTCGTGGTCTTGCCGGACCCGTTCGGCCCGAGAAAGCCCGCGATCTCACCCCGCCGGACGGTCAGGGAGACATCGTCGACGACGGTGCGTGGCCCGAACCGTTTGGTCAGGCCGCGAACCTCGATGGCGGGTTCAGCGTTCATCCGCCGCCCCCGGCAGGCTGACATCGACGATCTGGCCGGGTTTCAGACCGTCGGGCTCCGCCGGGCGCGCCTCGATCAGGTAGGCGAGCTTCTGGCGGTTCTCGAGCGAGTAGATGACGGGCGGGGTGAATTCCGGCGCGTCGGATACATAGGTCACGATGGCCGTCAGATCAGCGCGGCAGCCGTCGCACTGCACCGAGAGTTGTGACCCCGTCGCGATGGACGCGATTTCAGTTTCCGGGACATAAAGACGAAGCTTCACCGCGCCGTCCGGCAGCATGGAGAGGACCGGGGCGGACGGCCCGGCGATCTCTCCTTGCGTCCGGATCACGTCGAAGATGGTGCCGGCGGAGGGTGCGGTCAGCCGCCGCTTGGAAAGGTTCCACTCCGCCTTTTCGCGCGCGGCCGCCGCACCGGTGACGGCGGCTTCGGCCGCCGCGATCTCTTGCGCTCGAGCGGGCAGGCGGGCGACCGCCAGATTGGCCTCGGCCTCCGCCACGCGGGCACGGGCGACGGCGGCGGCGGTCGCTGCATCGTCCGACTGGGCCGCGGTTGCTGCGCCGCGCGTGGCGAGGTTTCGCATCCGGTCGGCGGCGCGCTCTGCCTCCGCGGATTGCGCGCGGGCCGAGGCCAGCGTCGCCTCGATGACGCTGATTTCCTCTGCGCGGCGGCCTTCGCGAAGGTTCGCCAGTTCGCTTTCCGCGCGGGCAAGCGCCGCCGTCGCCTCCGCCAGCGCGATCTCTGCGTCGCGGCGCTCCATCTCGACCAGAAGCGCGCCGGGCGCCACCCGGTCGCCCCTGGCCACGGTCAAGGCGTCGATCTGCGCTGTCGCGACGGGTGCGATCAGGACGTATTCGCCCTCGACATAGCCGGTTGCGAAGGGCGGCGGCGGGGTGCAACTGGTGAAGAGCGCGGAGACAAGGGGCAGAGCGCAGACGAAGCCGGTCATGACAGACGCTCCCTTTCGATCAGGGCGTGGAGGTTTGCGGCGAGGATGTCGCCGATCTGCCCGGTCTCAACCGGGCCGAGAGAGGGCCAGTTCATTCGTCGCGTGACGATCGGGCGGCCGACGCGGAAATAGAGAACCTGGCCGATCAGCGCGAAGACCTTCAGCCGGGTCGCCTCGCTTTCCGCCTCGGTTCCGGTGGCGGCGGCCCAGAGCGCGCAGAACTGACGGTGCATCGGGGCGATCATCGTGGTGTAGATGGCATCGAGGACGGGTCCATCCTCGGCCACTTCGCGCAGCATGAAGGCGACCGCATCCTCGCCTTCGCGCGATCCGGCGACGAAGGCCACCATCGCGCGCAGCATCGCCTCCATCTGCCGGGTTGCGTTCTCCGGGGCTTCCGGCTGCGGCGGGTGCACGCTGCCGAGCACGAAAGTGATCCGGCGCATGACCTCGGCGGCACAGGCGCGGCGCAACCCCTCCTTGCCGCCGAAATGATAGGCGATGGAGGCGACGTTGGTTTCCGCCGCCGCCGCGATTTCGCGCGTGGAGGTTGCTGCGAAGCCCTTCTGACCGAACAGGCGCAGGGCCACCGCCAAGAGGTCGGCGGCGGTGCCTTCGGGCGGGGGTGGGGTGTCGGTCATGTCTGATCCGTGTGAGTCGCGCACCGATTTTAATCAAGCGATTGATTAAAAGCAAACACCTGAAGCGGCGGCTTTCCTTGCCCCGTGCGATGCTCTACATCGGCGCCTGTGGTTGGACGCGGCGCAGGGTGGCCTGAACATGGATCATTTCCTTTACCGTGACGGTGCGCTGCACGCCGAGGACGTGGCGATCACCGAGATCGCCGCCGAGGTCGGGACGCCCTTCTACGTCTATTCGACCGCCACGCTCGAACGGCATTTCCGGCTGTTCGAGGAGGCGCTGTCCGGGCTGCCGCACCTCATCTGCTTCGCGATGAAGTCGAACGGCAACCTGTCTGTCATCCGCACGCTCGGCGCGCTTGGGGCAGGGATCGACGTGGTCTCCGCCGGTGAATACCTCAAGGCGCGCGCTGCCGGCGTGCCGGGCGAACGGATCGTGTTTTCGGGCGTCGGCAAGACGCGGGAAGAGATGCGGATCGCGCTTGAGGGCGGCATCCGCCAGTTCAACGTCGAGAGCGAGCCGGAACTGGCCGCGCTGAGTGCGGTCGCGGCCTCGATGGGGGTTACGGCGCCGATTACGATCCGCGTGAACCCGGATGTCGATGCGAAGACGCATGAGAAAATCGCAACCGGTAAGAAAGAGAACAAGTTCGGCATCCCGATCAGCCGCGCCCGCGCGGTCTTTGCCGAGGCCGGGCGCCTGCCGGGGATCGAGGTCGTGGGCATCGACGTGCATATCGGGTCACAGCTTGTCGATCTCGAACCGTTCGAACAGGCCTACCTGAAGGTCGCGGACCTGACCCGGCAGCTTCGCGCCGACGGCCACGATATCCGCCGGCTCGACCTCGGCGGGGGACTCGGGATTCCCTATGAACGGTCCAACGCCGCGCCCCCGTTACCGCTGGACTACGGGGCGGTCATCAAGCGGACCGTTGGCGATCTGGGCTGCGAGATCGAGATCGAGCCGGGGCGGCTGATCTCGGGCAATGCGGGCCTTCTTGTCAGCCGGGTGATTTATGTGAAATCCGGCGAGGAGCGGGAATTCTTGATCCTCGACAGCGCGATGAACGATCTGGTGCGTCCGTCGATGTATGGCGCGCATCACGATATCGTCCCGGTTGTCGAGCCCGCGCCCGGCGGCGAGATGCTGCCCTATGACGTGGTCGGCCCGGTTTGCGAGACCGGCGATACCTTTGCCAAGCAGCGCCCGATGCCTCGGGTCGCTGCCGGCGATCTGGTGGCTTTCCGCTCGGCCGGCGCTTATGGCGCGGTCATGGCGTCGGAATACAATGCCCGTCCGCTGATCCCGGAAGTGATGGTGAAGGGGGATCAATTCGCCGTCATTCGCGCCCGTCCCACCTATGACGAGATGATAAACCGCGATAGCATGGCTCCGTGGCTCTGACGCGCAATCCCGCGCGCGGGGCCGGAACGGAGACCGGCGACCGGCGTGAGCAGGATCAAGCCCCTTCCGCATGAGGCGCTCCGGCGTCTCAAATGGCCCGTGCGTCTCACGCGGGCCGGGATGGTTGCTGAACGCATCACGCGGGGTTTCTGGCCGGTCTGGACCATTCTCTCGGCGGTGATCGCGTCACTTGCGCTTGGTCTGCATGACACGCTTCCGATTGAGGTGCTGTGGATCGGTATGCTCGCCGCCGTTGTCGGGCTGGGCTGGTCGCTTGTTCGCGGCATCCGCCGATTCCGCTGGCCGAGTCGTGACGAGGCGCTCGCGCGGCTGGACCTGACCTTGCCGGGCCGCCCGATCGCGGCGCTGTTGGACGTGCAGGCGCTGGGCAGTGACGATGCGGGCACCTCCTCCGTCTGGCGCGCGCATATCGCGCGCATGGCCGAACGCACCCGCGATGCCCGCGCACCCGCCCCCGATTTGCGGGTGTCGCGCGCCGACCGTTTCGCGCTGCGCTACGCCGCACTGACCGCGCTTGTCGTGGCACTCGCCTTCGGTTCGCTCTGGCGGCTGGCCGAAGTGCCCGGTCTTGCGACGCCGGGCGGACCGGCCGATGCCGCCGCCGGCCCGTCCTGGGAAGGCTGGGCGGAGCCGCCAGCCTATACCGGATTGCCGAGCCTTTACCTCAATGCCGTTATGGCCTCTGACGTCAGTGTGCCAGAGGGCAGCCGGATCACGCTGCGCCTTTACGGAGAGGCCGGCGCGCTTGATGTCGAGGAAACCGTCTCTGGCAGGGCCGATGCGGCCGAGGACGCGGACCCGCCCGCCGAAACCGCGACCGTCCGCGCCTATGATTTCGAGGCGGTGCAGTCCGGTCGTCTAGCCGTTACCGGCACGGGCGGGCGGGAATGGCGGCTGACAGTCATGCCCGACGCCGCGCCGACCGTCGCCATCGCGAGCGAGATCATGCGCGAAGCCGATGGCCGCATGTCGCAACCTTTCGTCGCCAGCGACGACTACGCGGTCGTGTCCGGTCGCGCGGTTATCGAACTCGACCTGGACGCGATCGAGCGGCGCTACGGCCTTGCCGCCGAGCCCGAGCCGCGCGACGCCCTGGTCTACGACCTGCCGATGCCGATTACCGGTGACCGTTCCGATTTCACCGAGTCGCTGGTCGAGGATGCGTCGCAGCATCCCTGGGCCAACCTGCCGGTCAAGATGACCTTCGAGGTTGCCGACGGCCGTAACCAGACCGGCCGCAGCGAGACCGAGACGTTGACATTGCCCGGCCGGAGGTTCTTCGATCCCGTCGCATCGGCTATGATCGAACTGCGCCGCGACCTTCTCTGGACCCGCGACAACGGCACCCGCGTCAGCCAGGTCCTGCACGCGCTGACCCACCGGCCGGAAGGCCTGCTGCGCAACGAGCGCGCCTACCTGATGATCCGCGTCGCCATGCGGCGGCTGGATGCCGCGCTCGGTCAGGGACGGCTCAGCTCCGAGATGCGCGACGAACTGGCCGAGGCGTTCTGGGAAATCGCCGAGCTGATCGAGGATGGCGGCCTTGCTGACGCGCTGGAGCGGATGCAGCAGGCGCAGGAGCGCCTGTCGGAAGCAATCCGCCGCGGCGCGTCGCCGGAGGAAATCCAGAAACTGATGGATGAGCTTCGGCAGGCGACGGACGATTATATCCGCAAGCTGGCCGAGAACATGGAGCGGCAGGGGGCGGACGAACCGGACCGGCAGGCCGAGGGCGACCAGTCGATCACCGGCGATCAGCTTCAGCAGATGATGGATGAGATCCAGCGCCTCATGGAGGAAGGCCGCATGGCCGAGGCGCAGGAACTGCTCGACCAGCTTTCGCGGATGATGGAGAACCTGCGCGTGACCGAGGGCCAGCCCGGCGAAGGTCAGCAGGGGCCGGGCGGTCAGGCGATGGAGGATCTGCGCCAGACGCTGCGCGATCAGCAGGGCCTTTCTGACGATGCGTTCCGCCAGTTGCAGGAACGGTTCGGCCAACGGGGCGAGGGCCAGCAGGGTCAGAACGGCACCCAGCCCGGTCAGCCCGGTCAGCAGGGACAGGACGGCGATCAGCCCGGAATGCTGGGGCAGGAGGGCGAGCAGTCCGACAGGCCCGGCCAGAGCGAAGGCATGGGTCAGGGGGACCGGTTGGCCGAACGCCAGCGCGCGCTCCGCGAGATGCTCCGCCAGCAGGAAGGCGGCTTGCCGGGTGATCCGTCAGACGAGCGCGACGCCGCGCGGCGGTCGCTGGACGAGGCCGGGCGGGCGATGGACGGTGCCGAGGACGCTCTGCGGCGCGGCGACCTTCCCGACGCGCTCGAACGTCAGGCCGAGGCAATCGAGAATCTTCGCGAGGGGCTGCGCAATCTCGGCGACGCACTGGCGCGGAACCAGCCGCAGCAGCCCGGCAACCAGGGCGAGGCGTTCGGCGAAGCGAATCCGCAGTCGCAGCGCGATCCCCTTGGCCGCACCGCCGGACGCTCCGGCCAATACGGCACCGACGAAGACATGTTGCAGGGCACGGATGTCTATCGCCGGGCGCGCGACCTTCTCGATGAAATCCGCCGCCGCTCGGGCGAGCAGACGCGGCCGTCCGTCGAACTAGACTACCTGAAGCGGCTTCTTGACCGGTTCTGAGAGGTTCCCGGGTCCGCGTCCCGGCTGTCAGCCGTCCCCGGGCGTGCCCTGGATCGCTGCGGTCAGGGACCGCATCTGCCCGTCAAGCCAGACACGCGCAGTATCCACCGCGCTGGCATAGCTTGTCAGCGCAGGTTCCAGCGCCGGGAACGATTCCGAGATCAGCGGCGCGAGGACATAGATCAGCAGCGCGAGCGCGGCGATCAGAATGGTGAACGAAAAGCCGCGCCGGAAGCCCGAGCGGCGCTGATGCGTGACGGTTTCCGGCGCGTCGAAGGACGCAGCATCGCCGCCGCGTTCCGATGTCGCGCGCAGCGTCGAGTTGATTTCCTCGATATCGGGAAGAAGCTCGCGCCGCGAGGCCGGTGACACCAGCGCCTCGTCAAGATCGTCTTCGTTTCCGCGTACCCGCACGACCCGGTCCTGTGCGGCATCCTCGCTGACGATAGCCGCGACAGCGGCCCCGGCGGCGTCGGCAAGGCCGAGATCCGGCTGGCCTTCAAGTGCGGAACCTTCCGCGACGCGCGCGCGCGCCTCGCGCTCGGCCTCTTCGCGCAGCACGCCGCGCACGGCGTCGTCGAGCCCGCGGCGGCGCGGCCCGGATGCTTCGACGCTCTCGGCGGCGGCGAAGTCTTCCTGTTCGTCGTCGTCATCATCGTCCGACGACCAGTCGTCCGCAGCCGTTTCCTCCACTTCGGCGGCAACGTCTTCGTCGGTCGTGGCCCCGTCGTCGATTTCTTCCGGCTCGGCCTCGTCCACCGTTTCGGTGGCCTCGGTTTCGGTTTCGACGTCGGTGGTGTCGGTCTCATGATCGACAGCTTCGACCGTGTCGTCGGACCCTTGGCCGGTTTCTTCCACCGTCTCTTCGGGTTCGGGCGCGTTGTCCTCGACCTCAGGCACGTCATCGCCCGCCGAGTCGTCTGCGTCGGCCGCGTGCTCCTCCACGACGTCCGGTTCCTCGGCGGATTCCCCGGCCTGCTCGTCGGATGGTTGTGTAGCTGCGTCGTCCGCCGCGACCGTTACCTCGTCCGGGGCCTCCGCAGCATCTTGCGGCGTGTCGTCGGCTTCGGGCTCCGCCACGGGTTCGGCGGTGGCGGGCGGTGCCGTTTCGCGCGCCCTCAACTGTGCCGCCGAGGCCTGAAACCAGGCATGGCCACAATTCGAGCACTGGACATCGCGTCCTGACTCGGGGATGACGCTCTCATCCACTTCGTACTGCGCGCCACAGCTCGGGCATATCAAACGCATGTTGTTCCAACCCGCTCTAACAACGGAAACGTCCGCCTACACGACCGTTTCGTCATATTTGTTAAGACCTTGTAGCAAGCAAACGGGCATGGTCCAAGCATTTGTCACTAAAGGAGCGAAAACGCCGGGTTGGTGTTGCGAAATGCAAATTTCCGCGACGGGGATCGGCCGGTGATCGAGTTTCAAGACGTCTCATACGGTTATGGCGGCTCGCCGCTTCTGTCGGAAATGTCCCTGACCCTGTCACAAGGGTCCTTTCATTTCCTTACCGGGCCTTCGGGTGCGGGCAAATCGACTTTCCTCAAACTGTGCTACGGAGAGCTTCTGCCGGTGACGGGCCGGATCGAGTATTTCGGCGTCGAACGGGCCGGCATGGCGCGGGACGATGTCGCGCGGCTGCGCCGTCGCATCGGGGTCGTGCATCAGGACTGCCAGTTCCTTGATCATCTTCCGGTGGCGGAGAATGTCGCATTGCCGCTGGCCGTCGCGGGCCGGGAAGCAGACCGGGGAGAACTGGACGAACTTCTCGCCTGGGTCGGCCTGTCGGCCCGGGCGGGCGCGCTGCCAAGCGCGCTGTCGGGCGGTGAACGCCAGCGTGCAGCGCTGGCGCGGGCGGTCATCATGTCGCCCGACATGCTGCTGGCCGACGAGCCGACCGGCAATCTTGACTGGGACATGTCGCTCAGGCTTCTGACGCTTCTTGTGGAACTGAACCGCATGGGCAAGACGATCGTTGTGGCCACCCACGACCTCAACCTGATCCGCGCGGCCAAGCCGCAGGTCTCGGCCCGCGTGCTGCGGATCAAGGACCGCAAGGTCCAGCTTGCGGGGGCGGAGCTGTGATCGGACGCCTGCACCGCTTCACCGCTCTCCTGACCGGCGACGCGCGCGCCGACCGGGTGGTGCCGCCAGCCGGCGCATCGGCCTGGCTGACGACACTGACCGCCGCCGCGATGGCCTTTCTTGCGGTCTTCGCGCTTGCCCTGTCGCTGGCGAGCGGGCGGCTGGCGGAGCGCTGGTCAGGCGCGCTTGCCCAGGGCGCGACGATCCGAATTTCCGCCCCGGCTGCCGAGATGGAGGCGCAGACGCGGCAGGTTCTCGCAATTCTCGCCGAGACGCCGGGCGTCGCAACATCCCGGGCCATCAACGCCGAGGAGATGCGCGGCCTGCTGTCGCCGTGGTTCGGCTCTGACCTGCCGGTCGAAAGCCTGCCGATCCCGCAACTCGTGGAGCTGACCGAGGCCGGGCAGGGCTTTGACGCCGCCGGCTTGCGCCTTCGCCTTGCCGCCGAGGCGCCGGGCGCGGTGCTGGACGATCACATGCGCTGGCGGCGGCCGCTGGTCGAGGCGGCGGGGCGAATCCGCGCGCTTGGATTCCTGTCGCTTGCGCTGATCGGTGCGACCATGACCGCGATGGTGTCGCTTGCGGCGCGGGCCGCACTCGCGGCGAACGGTCAGGTCATCCGGGTCCTTCGCCTGGTCGGCGCGCGTGATACCTATATCGCCCGCGCCTTCGTGCGCCGTTACACGTTGCGCGCCTTTTTCGGCGCGGCCGCCGGCACGCTGGCCGGGATGGTGGCCGTCGCGCTGCTGCCGCCCGCATCCGAGGCGGGCGGTTTCCTCACCGGACTCGGCTTTGCCGGGGCCGGTTGGCTCTGGCCGCTGGCAATCGCGCCTTTCGCGGGTATCGTGGCCTTCTGGGCCACCCGCTTCGCGGCGCTCAGGACGCTCAGGGAGGTGCCATGAGAACGCTTCTTCAATACCCGCTCTCAGCGATCTTCATCGTGCAGATGTACCTCGCGATGGTCATCCTCGCGATCTACTGGACGCCGATCGCGATCTTCCGCCGCGAAGCCGCTTTCGACGCGGTTCAGTCCTATTGCCGCTGGGTCCGGCGCTCGGCCGCGTTCCTTGTCGGCCTGAAGTCGGAGATACGCGGCGACGTACCCGATGACGAGGTGCTGATCGGCGCCAAGCATCAGAGCTTTTTCGACATCATCCTGATCGTCTCGGTCGTGCCGCGCCCGAAGTTCATCATGAAGAAGGAACTGCTCTGGGCGCCGATCCTCGGCTGGTATGCCAAGCGGCTTGGCTGCATCCCGGTGGATCGTGGCAAGCGCGGGCAGGCCGTCAAGAAGATGGTGGCCGACGTGAAGGCCGGGAAAAGCTGGCCGGGTCAGTTGATCATCTATCCGCAAGGCACCCGCGTCGCCGCCGGGGCGAAGCGGCCCTACAAGGTCGGGGTCGGGGTCCTCTACGAACAGCTGGGGCAGGACTGCGTGCCTGCCGCGACCAATGTCGGCGTCTTCTGGCCGCGCCACGGCATCCTGCGCAAGCCCGGCCTTGCCGTGGTGGAGTTCCTGCCGCGCATCCCCGCCGGTCTGTCGGTCGAGGCGTTCATGGAGCGGATCGAACCGGCGGTCGAAACCGCCTCTGACCGGCTGATGGCAGAGGCCGGGTTCACGGTGAAGGGCTGAGGCATGGAGTTCATCGACAGCATTGAAGCGCTGGAGAGCCACTACGGAACGCCCGGTCAGGCGTCTCTGGTCAAGGTCGCGCGGCGGATGACGCCCTGCTACCGGGCATGGGTCGAACGGTCGCGGCTTTGCATCCTGTCGACCGTTGGCCCCGAGGGCACCGATGCCAGCCCGCGCGGCGATGACGGCCCGGTCGTGCGCGAGGTCGATCCCGGCACGCTCGCGCTGCCCGACTGGCGCGGCAACGAGCGGATCGATTCCTTGCGCAACATCGTCCGCGATCCGCGCGTCAGCCTGATGTTCCTGGTCGCCGGTTCCGACAACGTGATCCGGGTGAACGGGCGGGCGAGGATCACGGCGGATGCGGAGATGCGCGAAAGCTTCGCGCGCGACGGCAAAAGCCCGCGCACCGTGATCGTGGTTGAAATCGCGGAGATCTATTCGCAATGCGCCCGCGCGCTGCTGCGCGCCCGGATCTGGCGGGACGGTGATTGTTCCGCCGGTCTGCCGACGATCGGCGACATGCTGGCCGAGATGAGCCGGGGTGCGATCGACGGTGCGGCCTACGACGCCGAATGGCCCGGCCGCGCGGCGGGGTCGCTCTGGTGACGCGGGCCCGGCTTCCCTACCTTCTCACCGCGCTCCTGATCCTCGCGACGGCGGCGGTGCTTCTGGCGATGGGGCGCGAACCGATCTGCACCTGCGGCACGATCAAGCTGTGGCACGGCGAGACGATGAGCAGCGAGAATTCGCAGCATCTTGCCGATTGGTATACGCCCTCGCATATCATCCACGGCATCCTGTTCTTCGCCGCGCTCTGGCTCGTCGCGCGGCGGCTTCCGCTGGGCTGGCGCCTTGTGATTGCGACCCTCGTCGAGGCGGCGTGGGAGATCGGCGAGAACACCAACGCGGTGATCGAACGCTACCGCGCCGTGACCATATCGCTCGACTATTACGGCGACAGCGTCGTCAATTCGGTCGCGGACATCCTGGCGATGGTGGTTGGCTTCTGGCTCGCCCGGCGCGCGCCGCTCTGGGTCAGCGTCGCCATCGTGATCGGGTTCGAGCTGTTCACGACATGGTTCATCCGCGACGGGCTGACGCTCAACGTGCTGATGCTGGTCTGGCCGCTTGATGCCGTGCGCGACTGGCAGGGTGGGCTTTAGGCCGCGAGGCCCTTGGTGCCCATGGCGAGGAACTTGTCGCGCCGGTCCTTGACCAGTTCGGCCGGTTTCTTGCCCGACAGTTCCTTCAGCATCTCGCCGATTGCCACACCGACGCTCGCGATTGCATCGTCGCGCTGGCGCTGGGCACCGCCAAGCGGTTCCGGAATGATCCGATCAATGACGCCGAGCTTGAGAAGGTCCTGCGCGGTCAGCCGCAGGGCGTTCGCGGCCTCGCGCATCCGTTCGGCATCCTTCCACAGGATCGAGGCGCAGCCCTCGGGCGTGATGACGGAATAGATCGAGTGTTCCAGCATCGCGACGCGGTTCGCGGTGGCAAAGGCCACGGCGCCACCAGAGCCGCCTTCGCCGATGACGACGGAAATCAGGGGCACGCCGATCTCGAGGCATTTCTGAGTGGACCGCGCGATTGCCTCGGACTGGCCGCGTTCCTCGGCGCCCTTGCCGGGATAGGCGCCGGGCGTATCGACCAGCGTGACGACCGGAAGCTGGAAACGGTGCGCGAGGTCCATCAGGCGGATCGCCTTGCGGTAGCCTTCGGGCCGGGCCATGCCGAAGTTCCGCTCGATCCGGGTCTTGGTGTCGGACCCTTTCTCCTGCCCGATGACGACGACGGGCTGGTCCTGGAACCGGGCGAGGCCACCCATCACCGCATGGTCGTCAGCGAAGTTGCGGTCGCCCGCCAATGTCGTGAATTCGGTAAAGAGCGCGTCGATGTAGTCCTTGCAATGCGGCCGGTCGGGGTGACGCGCGACCTGGCATTTCCGCCACGGGTCGAGGTTCTTGTAGAGGTCCTTGAGCAGGTCCGCCGCCTTCTTGTCGAGCGCGGTCGCCTCCTTCGTGACGTCCATACCCTCGTTCTTTCGCGCGAGAGCCCTGAGTTCTTCTGCCTTGCCTTCGATTTCGGCCAGCGGCTTTTCAAATTCGAGGTAGTTCATCGCGCTCTCCCCTAGAGTCAGGGGCCTATATGGCGTTTGGGCATTCTCAATGCAACTGCATGCGACGGCAATGGACAGCGGGCCGCTGCGGGACTAGCGTCGCGACCATGACAGCAGGGTCAATCCTCGACAGCCGCCAGTCCTGGCTTCGCCTCGCGATATCGCTTCTCGTGGGGATCGTCGGCAATGTCGGCATGTGGGCGGTGATCCTGATCCTCCCGGCGGTGCAGGCAGAATTCGGGATCGACCGTGCCGACGCGTCCTTGCCCTATACGCTGACGATGGCCGGCTTCGCGCTTGGCAACTTCCAGATCGGTCGGGCAGTCGACCGCTTCGGGATGTCGTCCGCGCTGATCGGCGCGGCGATCCTTGTCGCTGTCGGCTACAGCCTTGCGGCGATGAGCGGGTCGGTGCTGATTCTGTCAGCGGTGCATTTCCTCATCGGTTTCGGCACGGCGGCGAGTTTCGGTCCGCTGATCGCGGACGCGTCACAATGGTTCCTGAAGCGGCGCGGCGTGGCGGTCGCGCTTGTGGCCAGCGGCAACTACCTGTCGGGCGCGATCTGGCCGCTTCTTCTCACCGGGCGGCTGGAGGCCGAGGGCTGGCGGTCCGTCTACCTCTTCCTCGCGGTGCTGACGGTTGTCGTGGTGATCCCGCTCGCCCTGCTGCTGCGGCGCGGCCTGCCCGAGGCGGCGGCCCACCACACGACCCGCATGGCGGCCGAACGGGCGGCGACGACCGGGCTTTCCCCGCGCGCGCTGCAATGGCTTCTGGCGATTGCCGGCGTCGGCTGCTGCGTGGCGATGTCGATGCCGCAGGTCCATATCGTCGCCTACTGTGTCGATCTCGGCTTCGGTCCTGCGATCGGCGCCGAGATGCTGTCGCTGATGCTACTCGGCGGCGTTGCCTCACGCCTCGTCTCGGGGCTTCTCGCCGATGTTCTCGGCGGGATCAGAACGCTGCTTATCGGGTCGGCGTTGCAGACGCTGGCGCTGGTGCTCTACCTCCCCTCGGCGGGGCTGACATCGCTTTATGTCGTCAGCCTTGTCTTTGGCCTGTCGCAGGGCGGGATCGTTCCGTCCTACGCAGTCATCGTCCGCGAATACCTGCCTGCGAAGGAAGCCGGTGCGCGGGTCGGCTTCGTGATGATGGCGACGATCGTCGGTATGGCTTTGGGCGGCTGGATGTCGGGCTGGATCTACGACCTGACCGGGTCGTACCAGATGGCGTTCCTGAACGGCATTGCCTGTAATGTGCTGAACCTCGGGATCGTCGTCATGATCCTTTTGCGGTCGCGCCCGCGCCTGCCGGCGCCTGCCTGACGTCGCGGGGGTGGTGGCCGCCGGCGGACCGGCGGCCGGGCCGGGTCACGATGTCTGCGCGAGTTCAACCATCTTGGCGAACTGCTCGGCGGTCAGGATCGCGCGCCAGTGGTCGGTGCAGGCCGAACGCATGAGAACCAGTTCCGTTTCAAGCGCCCCGACCTTTTCGGCAAGCTCCTGGCGTTCGGTGTCCGAGGCGCCGGCGATGATCGCCTGACGAAGCGCCGCGCGGGCCTCGACGGCCTGCCCTTCAAGCTCTTTGCGCTTCGCCGGCATGGTGGACAGCCAGTCCTTGAGCGCGGCCCGCTGGGCATCGTCCAGCCCAAGCGCGTCGGCGTTCTTGGCGATCACGGGCGTGAAGGCGACGATCGGCGCCGACAGTTCCGAGGACGCGTCCTGCGCCATGGCGGGCAGGGCGCAGGCAAGGCCGATGGCGGCGGAGAGAAGCAGGGATTTCATGTCAGTTCCTTCGTTGAAGCCGCAGGTCTTGCGGCGTCGAAGGTACTGACATGGTTCAGGAAACCCGGCGTTGATTCATATCAAGCTTATTGAATGTGTTATCCGCCGATCATCTCAGCCTGCCGCACGATCACCTCGGCCTGACGGATCGAGGCGATGTCGACGAGGCGGCCCTTGTAGACGGCGGCCCCCGCGCCGTCCTTCTTTGCCTGTTCCATCGCGGCGAGGATCTCGCGCGCCTCGGTCACCTTGGCTTCGGAGGGGGTGAAGACCTCGTTGGCCAGCGTCACCTGCTTGGGATGGATCGCCCATTTGCCAACCATGCCAAGCGTCGCGGAGCGTTTCGCCTGCGCGATGAAGCCCTCATCATCAGAGAAATCCCCGAACGGCCCGTCAACGGGCAGCACGCCATGCGTTCGGCAGGCCGCGACGATCGCTGCCTGTGCCCAGTGCCACGGGTCGGACCAGTATTTCTGGCCCTCGCGGTGCATGTAGTAATCCTCCTGCGTACCGCCGATGCCGGTCGTCTGCATCCCCATCGAGGCGGCGAAATCGGCGGCGCCGAGGCTCATCGCCTGGAGCCGGGGGGAGGAGGCCGCGATCTCCTCGACATGAGCGATGCCGGCGGCGGTTTCGATGATCACTTCAAGGCTGACCGGCTTCGTCCGGCCCTTCGCGCGCTCTACCGCTGTCACCAGGGCGTCAACGGCGTAAACATCTGACGCACAACCGACTTTCGGGATCATGATCTGGTCGATCCGGTCGCCCGCCTCTTCCAGAACCTCGACCACGTCGCGGTACCAGTAGGGCGTGTCGAGCCCGTTGATGCGGACCGAAAGATACTTGTTGCCCCAGTCGATATCGTTGATCGCCTCGACGATGGCTCTGCGCGCCTGCGGCTTGTCGTCGGGGGCGACCGAATCCTCGAGATCAAGGTTGATCACGTCCGCCGCGCTGGTGGCCATCTTCTCGAAGATCGCCGGGCGCGAGCCGGGGCCGAAAAGCTGGCAGCGGTTGGGGCGGGCGGCGGCGGCGGGCTGGATGCGGAAGCTCATGGGGCGATCCCTTGGCAATGAAGTTTCGTTGTGTGCTGTTATTCGGATAGAATATTGCGCTGCGCTGCGCAAGCATCCTTTCGCAGTCGCAGAAAAACCGCCATTGGGTGGCGTCGGACCGGCGTAGTTCTTCCGTAGTTTCCGCGTAGCGCATCCGTCGATACGCGACGCCGGGGTCGCTTGACCCGGCCCCGCCCGCGGGCGAGGAAGAGCGCAGGCCACGCGAAGCAGGGGACGGCAATGACGATCACGACGAAGACGGAGCGCTTCCCCCTCGCCGAGGTCTTCACCATCTCGCGCGGCTCGAAGACCGAGGCGGCGGTGGTGACCGCGCAGGTGGTGCGGGGCGGTGTCACCGGGCGGGGCGAATGCGTTCCCTATGCGCGCTACGGCGAAAGCCTCGACAGCGTCACGGCGCAGATCGCGGGACTGCCCGGGGACGTGACGCGCGCCGCTTTGCAATCCCAGCTGCCGCCCGGTGCGGCACGCAACGCCATCGATTGCGCGCTTTGGGACTGGGAGGCGAAGCAGGCAGGGCGGCCCGTGTGGGAAATTGCGGGGCTTGCCGCGCCCGGTCCGGTCACGACCGCCTACACACTGTCGCTCGACACGCCGGAGCGGATGCGTGCCGCGGCGGCGCGTCAGGCGGCGCGGCCGGTGCTGAAGATCAAGCTTGGCACCGAAGACGATATGGCGCGGCTTGAAGCCGTGCGCGAAGGCGCGCCCGCCGCGCGGATCGTGGTCGATGCGAACGAGGGCTGGACCGTCGAGGTCTATGCCGCTCTCGCCCCGCATCTGAAACGGCTGGGCGTCGCTCTGGTGGAGCAGCCGCTGCCGGCGGGGGCGGACGAAGCGCTGGCCGAAATCGCCCGGCCGGTGTCGGTCTGTGCCGACGAGAGCTGCCATGACCGGGCCTCGCTTGCGGCGCTGAAGGGCAGGTACGATGTGATCAACATCAAGCTCGACAAGACCGGGGGCCTGACCGAGGCGCTGGCGATGCGCGATGCGGCACGGGCGGCGGGGTTCGGGATCATGGTCGGCTGTATGGTCGGCTCGTCCCTCGCCATGGCGCCGGCGTTCCTCGTGGCGCAGGGCGCGGCGGTGGTTGATCTGGACGGCCCGCTCCTTCTGGCGGCCGACCGCGACCATCCGGTGCGCTACGACGGCTCCGTGATGCAGGTGCCTGAACCGGCGCTTTGGGGCTGAAGCTGCGCAAGGTGGTGAACAGGGCGGGCGCCGGTTATCGTCCGGAAGCATACCGGACGTGACCGGGCTGGAGGAGTGACCGCGATGGGAAGCTGGGGCGTCGGACTGTACCAGAACGATACTTCCGCCGATGTGAAGATGGTCTTCGCCGACCAGTCGCGGCGACCGATCGACGTCGATACGCTGGTGCATCGGGTGCTGGAGAAATTCGACGGCGGGAATGACCCGGCGGACGAGAACCACGCCGATATCTGGCTGGTGCTGGCCGATCTGCTTCACCAATACGCGCTGGATCATCCCGCGACGATGGAGCGCGCGAGGCGGCTGATCCGCGACGGCGGGGATCTGGCGATGAAGCGGGAACTCGGCATGGCGCAGCGCGATCTGGAAAAGCGCGAGACGGTATTGGCGGAGGCGCTGGACCGCTGGGCCGCGCCGCACCCGAAGCCGAAGAAGCGCAAGGCGCCGTCCGCGCCGGAACCCTTCATTCTGGAGGTCGGCGATGTCTGGGCGTTTCCGTCCATGAGCCATTCCGCGCGGCCGTTCCATGTGAAAGGCCTTGACCTGTCGCAGTTCTCTCCCGACGGCTGGGGCGCGTTCGCCGTCGCGGACCGGTGGCATCTCAACGAGCATCGCGCGTGCTATCTCTTCGCTCTCGCGCTGCAGGTCGGACGCGAACGCCCGGCGCTTGACGTGGTGCGCGCGGCGGCGCTGCAGGAATGCACCTTCACGCTTAAGAACTACGGCGAGGAATGGGTCTACCCGATGATCTTCGAGGCGCGGTTGTCCAAGCCGAAGCAGAGCCTGAAGAACTGGGGCGCCGAGCGGCTTGGATCGCTACCGCTCGACGCCGGCAGGACGAGGGGCCTTTTGCCAGCGAAGCTGAAGAACCGCTACAACGCGCTTGATCCCGACGGGATCGCCTGGCTGGAGGACGAGCTGACGACGAGTTCGTTCCACAGGGCGGAGTCGAGTGTGCGGAGCGGTATCCACTGGCGGATCGTGCCGCATGCCTCGCTGCGCCTTGCCGACCTGTGCGTCGGCTAGCGCCTGCGCGGGCTACGGGCCTTCCGCCGCGCGGAAACGGTCGTCGGCAATGCGGTCGATCTCATCAAGGGAGAGCGCGTCGAAGTCGAGGCCCTGAAGCAGGCCGGAGATGTCGCCTGCCGGGATTTCGGGGGTCGTGACGATGACCCCGGGGGCGGCGCCGCAGGTCTCGCCCGTGGTCCCGTCGCAGGGGGTGAGCGAGCGGGTCGGCGCGTCCCAGCGTTTGCCGAAGCGGCGGACGGCGTAATACATCAGCTTGGCCTGCGAGGCGGATACCCCGCTGGCCAGCATCCCCTGGTAGAAGACCCGGTGAGTTTCCTGCCAGCCCCGCGTGCGGACCCGGACATAGTGGTCGTGGATCACCGAGGCACGGCGATACTTGCCCGACCACGGCCCGCCGATCACGCTCCAGAACGGGCCGGGGATCGAGGCGCCGTTCACACAGGTGCCCGAGGGTACCTGCCAGTCGGTGTGGTCCGGGTCGACGAAGCTGAAATCCTCCACCAGGCGGAAGATCGAGAAGAAACCGTCGACATCCTCGCCCCAGCAATCGTCGATTGCCTCGTCGGTGAGGATCAGGCGACCGACGAAGCGGCCGTAATCCTCGGCCCGCGCCGCGGTTGCGGCGAGCAGGAGGAGAAGGGCGGCAAGGAGGCGGGGCAGGTTCATGGCGGTGCGGCGGGTCGAATCCGGTAGAGCTGCTGCGGACGTCCCGCGATGCTACATGGCCGGGCGCGCGCGTCAAACGCCGTCTGCGCCGACCGGCCCTTGACGGCGCCGCCGCAAGCGCCGAAGACACGGGAGGCCATGCGGAGCAGGAGGCGGGAGATGAGCAGGATCGTCTATGTGAACGGGGACTGGGTGCCGGAGGAAGAGGCGAAGATTTCGGTCTTCGACCGGGGATTCCTGATGGCCGACGCGGTCTACGAGGTCACGAGCGTGCTCGATGGCAAGCTGATCGACTTCGCCGGCCATGCGGCGCGGCTGAAGCGGTCGATGGCGGAACTCGACATGGAAAGCCCGGTGACGGAGGAAGAGCTTCTGGCGATCCACCGGGAGCTTCTGGCGCGGAACGGGATCGGGGACGGGCTTGTCTATCTTCAGGTGACGCGGGGCAATCCGGGCGACCGGGACTTCGCCTTCCCCGACCCGGCAGCGGTGAAGGGCGGGATCGTGCTTTTCACCCAGTCGAAGCCCGGGCTGGCGGACAATCCGGTGGCGAAGGTGGGGATGAAGGTGATCTCCATCCCCGATATCCGCTGGGGCCGGCGCGACATCAAGACGGTGCAGCTGCTCTACCCCTCGATGGGTAAGATGATGGCGAAGAAGGCGGGCGCCGACGATGCCTGGTTCACCGAGGAGGGCGGCGTCGTGACGGAAGGCACGTCGAACAACGCCTATATCGTCAAGGGCGGAAAGATCATCACGCGGCAGTTGTCCGAGGACATCCTGCACGGGATCACCCGCGCGGCCGTGCTGCGCTTCGCGCGTGAGGCGCAGATGGTGGTCGAGGAGCGCCCGTTCACCATCGCTGAGGCGCAGGCGGCCGACGAGGCTTTCGTGACCTCGGCCTCCGCCTTCGTGATGCCGGTGGTGGAGATCGACAGCGCGGTGCTGGGCAGCGGCAAGCCCGGCCCGGTCGCGGCGCGGCTGCGCGAGATCTACCTGGAGGAAAGCCGCAAGGCGGCGGTCTGAGGCGGGCGTGGCGTGCCGGGGGTTTTCCACCCCCGGACCCCCGGAAGGTATTTCCCGCAAGATGAAGCCGGCGGGTCAGGCGCCCTGGACGACGTGGAGCGTGACGGCGGCGTAGAAGACAAGGCTCGCCACCAGCACGAAGACGTGCCAGATCGTGTAGTGGAAGGGCAGCCGCTCGAACAGGTAGAAGGCGACGCCGGCGGTGTAGAGGCAGCCGCCGAGCGCGATCAGGACGAAGACCGGCGTGGACAGGCTGGCAAAGAGCGTTCCACCGGCGACGAAGCCCGCCCAGCCCATGGCGAGATAGAGCGTGAGCGCCAGTTTCCGGAACCGGTCGGGCGCGGCGATCTTGATGCCGACGCCGGCAAGGGCCGCGCCCCAGAGTCCGGCGAGCAGCCAGAGTCCCTGTCCCGAGAGGAGCGTGAACGGTGTATAGGTGCCGGCGATCTTGACGTAGATCGCGGAGTGGTCGAGCCGCTTCAGCACGCCTTCCCAGCCCGGATGCGGGACCATGTTGTAAAGCGCCGAGCAGAGGATCATCGCGATGAGCGCAAGGCCGTAGACGGTGATCCCGAAAAGCGCGGTGAAATCGCCGCGCAGGAAGGCGGTGAGAGCGATGAGGACGGGAACCGCGATGAGGACGAAGGTGAGACCCGCGACATGGATCACCGCATCCGAGACGCGTTCGGCGCGGGAATAGCCGGATCTGTCAGCAAGCAGCACCATGACGCGTCGATGTTACCACCGGGCGGCTCAAGCGCCTATGAAAAGACGGTAAATTGATTGTGTCGGACTCCGCAACGGCGGTCGCGCAACGGGCGCTAGGCGGCGCGGCCGTAGAAGCCGATCTGCTCCTCTGCGGTGAACCGGACCCCCGGACGTTCGTAAAACGAGAAGACGGCGATGATGCGCGGTCGCGCGCCCCGGACGGTCGATACCCGGTGCGCGGTGTTGCGGCCGCGGAAGACGTTGAGCGTGCCGGGTGCGAGCGTGAGCGATTTCAGGTCCGGGTCGCGGCCTTCGAGCAGGCGCGCGACGCCGTCGTAGTTCGGGTTCCCGTCGCTGCGAAGGTCAGACCGGTATTCGAAGGCGCCGCCCGTCTCGGGCGCCTGCAACAGAAGCGTCGTCGTGAATTCGGAGCGGTCGAAATGCCAGTTCAGCGCCTCGCCCGCGCCGTAGGCCATCGCGTTCACGCGGGCGAGCGGGTCCTCCATCACGTAGAGGGCGGGTTTGTCCATCGCCGCCGCGAGGAAGCGCGCGAAGTCTGGCCATTCGTAGAGCGCGGCGAGGACGCCGCCGATCTGGTCGCCGCAGAGGGTGCGATTGACGGTCTCGAACTCCCGCAGCGCCGGGTGGGCTGGGTCGAGGCCCGGGACCTCCTTGCGAAAGTAGATGTTGTGGCGGCGGGCATGGGTGAAGCTCTCGGCCGCGAATTTCGGCGCGAGATCCGCGACCGTGGCTGTGATGGCGCCGGGCCGCAGGAAACCTTCGAGGTTGAACATGCCGTCGCGGCGAGGTCGGCGCGGGCGCGGGCGACGAGTGCCTGCCAGTCCGGCGAGCCGGGCCGGTCGAGCGGATAGCGGTCGAGGTCGAGAATGTCCTGCATGGCGGTTCCTCCCTGCCGAAAGCCTGTGCCTTGACGCGCATCCTTGCAACCGGACAAATTTTCGCTGACCATAAGAAAAACTATTGGATAGAGCATGCCGGCACTGCCCCTGAACGCGATCCGCGCCTTCGAGGCGGCCGCGCGTGCGGGCAGTTTCGTGCAGGCGGGCGCTGAGCTTGGCGTCACCTCGGCGGCGGTCAGCCAGCAGGTCCGGGCGCTGGAGGATCACCTTGGCAAGCGGCTGTTCCTGCGGCAGGGGAACCGGATCACGCTGACCGATGCCGGGCGCGCGGTCTATCCGCGGATCGAGGCTGCGCTGACCGACCTTGCCGCCGTCACGGACGAGATGCGCGCGGGGCGGATGCGGGCGCGGCTAGTCGTCTCGGTCATCCCGTCGGTTGCGGAATGGTGGTTCCTGCCGGCGCTCAAGGGCTTCGCGGGGCGGGCGGGGCTTGAGGTTCGGGTCGAGGATGATCCGGTGGTCTTTTCGCGGGATGGCGCCGATTTGCGGCTGACCTATGGCGGGCATCTCTATCCCGATCACCAGACCGAGGCGCTGTTCCGCGACCGGTTCGTCGCGGTGACGGCGCCGGGAGCTCCGTGTGCGGGCGGGCTGGAGACGCTGCCGGAGGCGGCGTTCATCCATACCGACTGGGGCGCGTCCTTCGCGACGCAGCCGTCCTGGGCGGCCTGGTTCGCCGCCGCCGGCCTGTCACGCCGGCCCGATCCGCTGGCGGGGCTCCGGGTCGGGACGACGGGCCTTGCGCTCGCGGCGGCGCGGGCGGGGCTGGGGGCGGCATTGGTGCCAGAGCGGGTCGCGGGCGCAGAGATCGCGGCAGGGCGGCTTGTCCGCCCGGAACCGGCGGCGCTGCCGATGGCGTGGGACTACGTGCTTGTCTGGCCCCGGGCACTGGCGCGGCGGGCGCTGCTGCGCGACCTCGTTGCCCATCTCAGGGCGTTGTCGGAGGTGCCGCCGGTCTGACGTTGGGCGCGTTCAGCCGTCCTTCGGCCCGACATTCTCGCGGAACGCCACTTCGAAGGCCGCTTGCTTCGCGCTGTCGGCCTCGGTCTGGTTCGCGGCGCGCCATTCGTCGTAGGGCATCCCGTAATAGATCGCGCGCGCCTCGTCCTTGGTCATCTCGATCCCGCGTTCTGCGGCGGCTTCCTGATACCAGCGCGACAGGCAGTTGCGGCAGAAGCCGGCGAGGTTCATCAGGTCGATGTTCTGTACGTCGGGGCGCTTTTCCATCAGGTGCTCTCGCAACGTGCGGAAGGCGGCGGCCTCGATCTCGATGCGGGTCTGGTCATCCATGTGCGGTCCTCCTGCGTCAGAAATTGGCGCTGGCGAGCGCCGCTTCAAGTGTTGGCGCCAGACGGTCGGCCCAGGCGATCTGTCCGTCCTCGGCCCGGATCAGGTCGTGGCGGATTTCGATCAGGACGTTGGGGCGGCCCTTCTTCAGGGCATGACGGTCGATTGAATCGCCGTCTAGATGGCCGCCATAGGGCTCATTCTCGCCCACGTTCAGATCACCCTCCGCACGCAGCTGGTCGAGCACGGCGAGGGAGAAGGCGGGGTCAAGATGGGAATAGAGGATGCCCACCTGCCAGGGCCGGTCGGAGCGCCCGAAAAGCCGCGGCGTGAAGCTGTGGACGGCGCAGATGACCGTATCGTCGCGGCGGGCGGCGAGGGATTCGAGCGCGTCGTGATAGGGCCGGTGGAAGGCTGCCAGCCGGCGTTCGGTCTCGGCCGCGTCGACATGGCGGTTCACCGGGATCACCGTGCTGTCGTAGAGCTTCATGATCAGGGTCGGGTCGTCCTCGCCCCGGTTCGGGTCGATCACGAGGCGCGAGAAATCGCTGAGGATCGCGGGGGCGTTCAGCCGCTCGGCCAGCCGGCGGGTCACGCCGGCGGCGCCGATGTCATAGGCGATGTGGCGCTCCATGTCCTCTGGCGCGATGCCGAGGGAGCCGCCGCCGATGCAGTCCGGCACGCGGTTGGTGGCATGGTCGCAGGTGATGAGCCAGCGCGAGGGGCGATCCGCGCCGACGATGTGGTAAGGCTGGGCAGTCATGTGAATTTCATCATTGGCGGACAGAAGTCACTTAGACGAAGCCGCGCGAAAGCGCCAGTTGCCGTGACCACGGTTTTCCGCCATAGAGGGGCGGCTTTTCATGGTAGCGCAATCAGGATGGGGACATGGCCGGAATACGACGCCTAAGGAACGTTAAGATCGTGGCCACGCTCGGCCCTTCGTCAAGCGACTACGATACCATCCGGGCGCTGTTCGACGCCGGGGCAGATGTCTTCCGCCTGAACATGAGCCATGGCACCCACGAAGAGCAGGCGAAGCGCCATGCGATCATCCGCAAGGTGGAGGAGGATACCGGGCGGCCGATCGCGATCCTTGCCGACCTTCAGGGCCCGAAGCTGAGGACCGGGGTTTTCGCCAAAGGCTCCGAGGAACTGGAGGCGGGACAGAAGTTCCGCTTCGACCTCGATCCGGCGGAAGGTGACGCGACCCGGGTCTGCCTGCCTCATAAGGAAATCTTCGCGGCGCTCGAACCCGGCTCCGCGCTTCTTGTGAATGACGGCAAGATCCGCCTGAAGGTCGAGGATTGCGGCGCGGGCCATGCGAATTGCGTGGTGACGACCGGCGGCACGATTTCCAACCGCAAGGGCGTGAACGTGCCGGACGTGGTGCTGCCGCTTGCCGCCTTGTCGGACAAGGACCGGGCCGATCTGGAATTCGCTTGCGAGCTTGGCGTCGACTGGCTGGCGCTGTCCTTCGTGCAGCGGCCCGAGGACGTGACCGAGGCGCGCGAGCTTGCCAAGGGGCGGGCGGCGATCCTGTCGAAGATCGAGAAGCCGGCGGCGGTGAAGGCCTATGCGGCGATCCTCGCCGCCTCCGACGGGATCATGGTGGCGCGCGGCGACCTCGGCGTCGAACTGCCCGTCCACTCGGTGCCGCCGATCCAGAAGCAACTGGTGCGCGGCGCCCGCGCAGCGGCGAAACCGGTGATCGTTGCCACCCAGATGCTGGAATCGATGAT
This sequence comes from Alphaproteobacteria bacterium, assembly GCA_030429495.1. GTDB lineage: Bacteria > Pseudomonadota > Alphaproteobacteria > Rhodobacterales > Rhodobacteraceae > Albidovulum. The sequence goes on from JAUIFH010000001.1 coordinate 605,813, forward strand.
CGAAAGCCCGATGCCCACGCGGGCCGAGGTCTCCGACGTCGCAACCGCGATCTATGAGGGCGCCGACGCCGTCATGCTTTCGGCCGAAAGTGCTGCCGGTGACTATCCGGTCGAGGCGGTCGCGACGATGGACAGCGTCGCGAAATCGGTCGAGGCCGATCCGACCTACCGCGAGGTGATCGAAGCGTCGCGCCGCGTCAGCCGCACCACCATCGCCGACGGTATCGTCGCGGCCTCGCGCGAGATCGCCGAGGCGACGGATATCCACGCGATCTGCTGCTTTACCCAGTCGGGCACCACGGCAAGTCTGGTTGCCCGCGAACGGCCGAGTGTGCCGATCATCGCGCTGACGCCGATCCCGGCGACCTTGCGCCGGCTCTGTCTGACCTGGGGGGTGCATTGTGTCCTGACCGACTCGATCGAGCGGTTCAAGATGGCTGTCGTGTCGGCCGCCCGCGCGGCGCGCGAATACGGCTTCGCGACCGAGACTGACCAGATCGTCGTCACTGCGGGCGTCCCGTTCAACGTCAAGGGCACGACGAACATCCTGCGGGTCGCACCCTGCGACGAAAGGTTGATTTTCCGGACCGATCCCGAATAATCGACCCGGTAGCGTGCAGACCGGAGGTTCGGGCAGTTGGACAGCGATGGGCTTCTTGTCTTCGGCATCTTCCTCGCGCTCCTCTCGGTCCCGATGCTGATCTCCGCCTTCTCCTCTGACCGGTCGATCCGCGGCGCGTCCGCTTTCGCGGTCGTCGGCGGCATCCTGATCGTGATGGCCTACGCGACCAAGCCCGACAGCTACCGCCCCGACGATATCCCGCGCGTGATCGTCTCGGTCCTTGCCCGGATCGTGAACTGACGGCGCGCTGCCCTTGCCAAACCCGCCCCGTCCGTCTATAGGGCGCCTCTCGAATACCCCGCGCTTCCGGCCAAGTGGCATTGCCGAGTCGCGCGTTCACTCTGAAAACAGGAGATGAAAATGCCCAAGATGAAGACCAAATCGGCCGCCAAGAAGCGGTTCAAGATGACGGCCTCGGGCCGCGTCAAGGCTGGTGTCGCCGGCAAGCGTCACGGCATGATCAAACGCTCGACGGACTTCATCCGCAAAGCCACCGGCACCATGCTGCTGAGCGATGCGGACACGAAGATCGTCAAGAAATACATGCCGTATAACCGCTGAGGAGACTGACACATGGCTCGCGTTAAATCCGGCGTCGTCACCCACGCCCGTCACCGCAAGGTCATCAAGAAGGCGAAAGGCTACTACGCCGCGCGTTCGACCAACTTCCGCACCGCCACGCAGGCGGTGGACAAGGCGCAGCAATACGCCACCCGCGACCGCAAGGCCCGCAAGCGCAACTTCCGCGCCCTGTGGATCCAGCGGATCAACGCGGCTGTGCGTGCGGTTGACGCCGACATGACCTATTCGCGCTTCATCAACGCGCTCGGCCTTGCCGGGGTCGAGGTGGACCGCAAGGTTCTCGCCGATCTCGCCGTGCATGAGCCGGCGGCGTTTGGGGCCATCGTCGAAAAGGCGAAGGCCGCGCTCGCGTAACTCCTCTTCACCGAGGGACAGTTGAAACCCCGCGAGTGGCCGTGAAAGGCCTCCGCGGGGTTTTTCTTTGGGCAGCTTGAATTCGGGCCGCCCTGTGATAGCAGAAGGCCGGTGATGCCGGAGGGACCGATGGACGGATTGGACGCGCTGAAGGGCAAGTATCTGGAAGGGATTTCCGGGGCGGGGGATGAGGCCGCGCTGGAGGAGCTTCGCGTGGCGGCCCTTGGCAAGAAGGGCGAGATTTCGCTGAAGATGCGTGAGCTTGGCCAGATGGACCCCGCCGTGCGGCAGGCCGCCGGTCAGGCACTGAACCTGTTGAAGGATGAGATTGACGCCGCCTTGCGCGCCAAGAAATCCGCGCTGGCCGATGCCGCCCTCGATGAGCGGCTGAAATCGGAATGGCTCGACGTCACCCTGCCGGGCCGTCCCCGCCGTCAGGGCACGATCCACCCCGTCAGCCAGGTGACCGAGGAAGTCACCGCGATCTTTGCCGATATGGGCTTTGCCGTCGCCGAAGGCCCCCAGATTGAGTCCGACTGGTACAATTTCGACGCGCTCAACATCGCGCCCGAACACCCTGCCCGGCAGGAGCATGACACCTTCTTCATGCACCGCGATCCGGGCGATAACCGCCCGCCACACGTGCTGCGCACCCATACCTCGCCGGTCCAGATCCGCGCGATGCAGACCCTCGGCGCGCCGATCCGCGTCATCGCGCCGGGCCGCGTCTACCGTATGGACATGGACCAGACCCACGCGCCGATGTTCCACCAGATCGAGGGGCTGGCGATTGACCGCGACATCTCCATGGCCAACCTCAAATGGGTGCTGGAAGAGTTCTGCCGCGCCTTTTTCGAGGTCGACGATGTCGAACTGCGCTTCCGCGCCTCGCATTTCCCCTTCACCGAACCTTCGGCCGAGGTTGATATCCGCTGTTCCTGGGACAAGGGCCAGTTGAAGATCGGCGAGGGCGACGGCTGGATGGAAATCCTCGGCTCCGGCATGGTTCACCCGCATGTGCTGCGCTCAGCCGGCGTCGATCCCGACGAATGGCAGGGCTTTGCGTTCGGGATGGGGATCGACCGGCTGGCGATGCTGAAATACGGCATCCCGGATTTGCGGGCGTTCTTCGAGAGCGACCTTCGCTGGCTGAGGCACTACGGCTTCGCGAGCCTCGACATGCCGACGGTGGCCGGGGGGTTGAGTAGGTAATGTTCGGGTGGCTCAAAGGGGCATCAAAGAATGATCCGCTCTATCTTGAAGGTGAGGGAGACTTCAGTTTCGAGATAGTCGGAGAGTCATATTATCAAGATGTGCTCGGCAGTATTGCCGGACCAAAAACCGAAGACTCCAAAGAGGTCTTCTGCGAGGCACTCTTGGTATGCGAACCTGATAATCCTCACGACAGCAACGCAGTAGCTGTGCTCATTTCCAACAAAAAGGTGGGCCACCTATCGCGGATTGACGCCCTGGCATTTCACAAGTCGATGGCGAAGCGATTTAAGGACGTACCGCTGGTAAAAGTGGACGCGGTAATTGTCGGTGGTTGGCTGCGAGATGATAGCGAGGGGTCGTTTGGCGTGAAGCTGGACCTCTAACAAGCCGTAGGGCGGGGTTCACCCCGCCGCGCGCCGGAATGGCGGGGTGAACCCCGCCCTACACATGGGACGATACGATGAAATTCACCCTCTCCTGGCTGAAAGACCATCTCGAGACCGAGGCCACGCTCGACGAGATCCTCTATGCGCTGACCGATCTTGGCCTTGAGGTCGAAGCGGTCGAGGACCGCGCGGCGCGGCTCTCTGCCTTCACGCTCGCCAAGGTGCTTCATGCCGAACAGCATCCCGATGCCGACAAGCTGCGGGTTTGCCGGGTCATGACCGATGAGGGCGAAAAGCAGATCGTCTGCGGTGCCCCGAACGCGCGGGAAGGGATCACGGTCGTTCTTTGCAAGCCCGGCGACTATGTGCCGGGGATCGACGTAACGCTGGGTGTGGGCAAGATCCGGGGCGTCGAGAGCCATGGAATGATGGCCTCCGAACGCGAGCTTGAGCTTTCCGATGAACATGACGGCATAATCGAACTGCCCTCGGGCGAGGTTGGTGAGCGGTTCGTGGACTGGCTGGCGCAGAACCGCCCCGGCGCGGTCGATCCGATGATCTACATCAAGATCACCCCCAACCGCCCCGATGCGCTTGGCGTGCGGGGCCTTGCGCGCGATCTGGCGGCGCGGGGCCTCGGGACTCTCAAGCCGCTCGACATCCAGCCGGTCAAGGGCGAGTTCGACAGCCCGATCAGCGTGACGCTGGCCGACGACGTGAAGGACAAGGCCTGCCCGCATTTTGTCGGCCGCTATATCCGCGGCGCGAAGAACGGGCCATCGCCCCTGTGGTTGCAGGAACGGCTGAAGGCCATCGGGTTGCGTCCGATCTCGGCGCTCGTCGATATCACCAATCTTTTCACTTTCGACCTGAACCGCCCCCTGCACGTCTTCGACGCCGACAAGGTTCACGGGTCGATCACCGTCCGGCAGGCGCGCGAGGGCGAGAGCCTTCTGGCGCTTGACGGCAAGACCTACGACCTCGGCCCCGGCATCACGGTCATCGCCGACGATCAGGCGCCCGAAGGTCTCGGCGGCGTCATGGGCGGCGAAGTGTCGGGCGTGTCCGAAGACACGGTCAACGTATTCGTCGAGGCCGCCTATTTCGACCCGATCATCACGGCGACGACGGGCCGGCGGCTCAAGATCAACTCCGACGCCCGCTACCGCTTTGAACGTGGCATCGACCCGGCCTTCACCCGGGACGGGATGGAACTGGCGACGAAGGTCATTCTCGACCTTTGCGGCGGTGAGCCTTCGGCGATCGTCGAGGCGGGCGCGCCGGTGGATACGACCCGCACCTATCGCTACGACGCCAAGAAGGTGGTCAGCCTCGTCGGCATGAACATCGCCGAGGGCGACCAGCGGGCGACGCTTGAGGCCCTTGGTTTCACGCTGAAAGGCGACATGGCGACCCCGCCGTCCTGGCGGCCCGACATTCTGGGCGAGGCCGATCTGGTCGAGGAAGTGGCGCGGATCGCGTCGCTGACGAAGCTGGAAGGCAAGCCGATGCGGCGGACCAAGCCCGGTGTGCCGAAGCCGATCCTGACGCCGATGCAGGTCCGCGAAAAGGCCGCGCGGCGGACGTTGGCGGCGCTGGGCTACAACGAATGTGTGACCTATTCGTTCATCGACGGCCCCTCAGCCGCGATGTTCGGTGGTGGCGACGAGGCGACGCGGCTGGAAAACCCGATCTCGTCGGAAATGACCCATATGCGCCCCGACCTGCTGCCGGGCCTGTTGCAAGCCGCCGCCCGCAATCAGGCGCGCGGCTTCATGGACCTCGCGCTCTTCGAGGTCGGTCCCGCCTTCCATGGCGGTGAGCCCGGCGAACAGGCGCTGATGGCGACCGGCCTTCTGGTCGGCGCAACCGCGCCGCGTGACCCCTATGGTTCGCGCCGCATGGCCGATCTTTATGACGCCAAGGCCGATGCCGAGGCGGTGCTGGCCGCTTTGGGTGCCCCCCAGAAGGTGCAGATCAGCCGCAAGGCGGACGCGTGGTGGCATCCGGGCCGCTCGGGCGTGATGGGGCTGGGGCCGAACGTCATCGCGACCTTCGGCGAGGTGCATCCGAAGGTGTTGAAGGCGATGGATGTGAAGGGGCCTGCGGTTGCCTTCACGATCCGGGTGGAGGCGGTGCCCTTCCCGAAATCGAAGACCACGACCCGTGCGGCCCTCGGCCGGTCGGACCTGCAGGCGGTCGAACGTGATTTCGCCTTTGTCGTCGACAAGGGGGTAGAGGCGCTGGCGCTCGTGAACGCCGCGCAGGGCGCCGACAAGGCGCTGATCGAAAGCGTTGCGGTGTTCGACCAGTTCACGGGCGAGAAAGCCGAGGCGCAGATGGGCGCGGGCAAGAAGTCGCTCGCCGTCTCCGTCCGCCTGCAACCGCGCGACAAGACCCTGACCGACGAGGAGATCGAGGCGGTCAGCGCCAAGATCGTCGAGAAGGTGGCGAAGGCGACGGGCGGTGTGCTGCGCGGCTGAGGGGTGGATGCGATCTGGACCATACGCCGCGCGACGCCGGGCGACGCGCAGGGGCTGACGGCCTGCATCGCCGCCGCGTACGAGCCGATCCTGCGGCGCGGCATCCGCGTGCCGCCCGTGACCGAGGGCGTTGACGCCGATATCGCCGAGAACCTCGTCTGGGTCGCGGAGGCGGCCGGGCGGATCGTCGGCGGCATCGTCATGTCGCTGCACGACGACCACGGACATGTCGCGAACCTCGCCGTCGATCCGGCGCTGCACCGAAGCGGTATCGGGCGGTCTCTGATCGCCACGGCGGAAGCGTGCATTATCCGCCGTGGATTGCCGGAACTGCAACTGGCGACCCATGCGGAACTGCCCGAGAATGTCGCGCTGTACGAACGGCTCGGCTGGTCGGTGACCGGGGGGCGGGCGGATTGCGTCTTCATGCGCAAGTCGCTGCTGAAGGAGGATATCGAGGGATGAAAGTCTATCTGTCAGGCGAAATTCACACGGACTGGCGCGACCGGATCGTCGCCGGAGCCGAGGGGCTTGGCATCATATTCGCGTCGCCCGTGACCGACCACGCGGCGTCTGACGATTGCGGAGTCGCGATCCTCGGGGCGGAGGAAAACAAGGTCTGGCACGACCACAAGGGCGCAAAGCTGAACGCGATCCGCACCCGGATGGGGATCGAGGAGGCCGATGTCGTCGTCGTACGGTTCGGCGACAAGTACAAGCAGTGGAACGCCGCCTTCGACGCGGGTTATGCCGCTGCGCTGGGCAAGGCGCTGATCGTGCTGCACGGGCCGGAACATGCCCACGCGCTGAAGGAGGTGGACGCCGCCGCACTTGCCGTGGCAGATGAGCCCGGGCAGGTCGTCGACATCCTGCGCTACGTCCTGACAGGGTCCCTTCCCGGCCGGTGAGCGGGCGGACTGTGCGCAAGGATCAACGGTTCCAAACCGAGTGTTTTTCCCCCTGTTTCAAGACGTAGAAATCGCGCAAATGCGTGTTACAGTCCGGCCGTTGTTGCAGATGACGAAACGCGCAACTGCCAGTAACTTGCAGTGGGGACAGACATGTTGAAAGAGTTCAAGGATTTCATCGCCAAGGGCAATGTCATGGACATGGCCGTTGGTATCATCATCGGTGCGGCGTTCACCGCGATCGTGACGTCGCTTGTCGACGATCTGATCAACCCGATCATCAGCCTGGTGACGGGCGGGATCGACTTCTCCGGCCTCAAGGTTGCACTGGGTGACGGGGCGGATGCCGCGTCGTTCAACTACGGCAGCTTCATCACCGCCGTGATCAACTTCCTGATCATTGCCTGGGTGGTGTTCATGCTGGTGAAGATGGTGAACCGGGTGAAGGGAGCGAGCATCAAGGAGAAAGAGGAAGCGCCTGCGCCCGCCGGGCCGAGCGAAATCGACCTTCTTACCGAGATCCGCGACGCGCTTGCGAAGAAGTAAGTCTTTCAGATCGCTGGACCGGAAAAGCCCGCCGAACCGGCGGGCTTTTCGCATTTGACAGCGGGTAATCCTGCGGCGACCGCCGGTTGTCCTGCGCATGATCCGCGACTCCGGCGGCACTCCTCGTCCATGCGTCCTTGTGGTTCCCCCGTGCGGCAGGCCTGAAGCCGTGGGCGTGTATGGGACCGAGGTCTGATCGGGTGGGGCCATGGTCCGTGGACCATCGGTTCGGTCTGTGCCGAAATCAGCGCGACCACGGTCCGTGTGCGGGCCGGGATACGGGGCGTACCCTGTTTTCGTTCACATCAGCAGGGAGTTGAACGATGCAGAAGATCACCACACTTGCCCTCTCGGCCGCACTCGTCCTTACCTCCGTCGCGCCGACCTTTGCGGCGAGCAAGGACCTGTCGGGCCTTTACGTCAACGATCAGCAGACAACGATGGACAAGCGCCGCAAGCCGCGCGTTCCGGGCGGATCGGGCTGCGACGACCCCCACGACATCATCGAGCATCCGGAGTGCCGGGGCTGACCGGACACGACGACGACCGAAAAAAAAGGGCCAGCGGTGCTGGCCCTTTTCATTTGTTTGCAAAGCCCGGCCGCGGGATATCAGATCCCGACCACCGTCTTCGGATCGACAGTTGCGATACCCAGCGCCTCGCCCACGGCGGCATAGGTCAGCTTGCCGGCATGGACGTTCAGGCCGTTCAGCAGGTGCGGATCGTCGGCGCAGGCCTGTTTCCAGCCCTTGTTGGCGAGCGCCAGCATGAAGGGCATCGTCGCGTTGCCAAGCGCAATGGTCGAGGTGCGGGCGACCGCGCCCGGCATGTTGGCCACGCAGTAATGCATGATGCCATCAACCTCGTAGATCGGGTCCTGGTGCGTCGTGGCCTTCGAGGTCTCGAAGCAGCCGCCCTGGTCGATGGCGACATCGACGAGCGCGGCGCCCGGCTTCAGCTCCTTCAGCTGCGCTTTCGAGATCAGCTTCGGCGCGGCCGCGCCGGGGATCAGAACGGCGCCGATGATCATGTCGGCCTGACGCGCGAGTTCGATCGTGTTCGAGGCCGAAGCGTAGGAATTCTTGAACGTGCCGCCGAAGACGTCATCAAGGTAGCGCAGGCGCGGGATCGAGCGGTCGAGCACGGTCACGTCCGCTCCCATCCCGGCGGCGATCTTCGCGGCATGGGTGCCGACGACACCACCGCCGATCACGAGGACCCTTGCGGGGCCGACGCCCGGCACGCCGCCCATCAGCACGCCGCGCCCGCCATTGGCCTTCTGCAGGGTCCAGGCCCCGACCTGCGGTGCGAGGCGTCCCGCTACCTCGGACATGGGCGCGAGAAGCGGCAGGCCGCCATTGCGGTCGGTCACCGTCTCATAGGCGATGCAGGTCGCGCCGGAGGCCAGGAGGTCCTTGGTCTGCTCCGGATCGGGCGCGAGGTGGAGATAGGTGAAGAGGATCTGCCCCTCGCGCAGCATCTTGCGCTCGACCGCCTGGGGTTCCTTCACCTTGACGATCATGTCGGCGGTGTCGAAGACCTCATTCGCCGTCCCGAGTATCTTCGCACCGACGGCGGTGTAGTCGGCGTCGGTGAAGCCCGCACCGAGGCCCGCGCCGGTCTCGATCAGCACCTGATGGCCGTTGCCTGTGGCCTCCCCGGCCGCGCTCGGCGTCATGCCGACGCGGAATTCCTGCGGCTTGATCTCTTTCGGGCAACCGATCTTCATTCTGTCCTCCCCGGTAATTTTTGTGCGCGGAATCATGCAGGAGGTGGCATGAAATTGCTTTGAGAAATCTCTGGCGTTCCGGGCGAGATTGCTTGATATTTCCTGCCTGAGGCGAATTTCTTCGAATAAATGTGCGCACACATGGAACTGGACGCGACGGACCGACGAATCCTTGAAGTCTTGCAGAAGCAGGGACGGATCACCAATGCCGACCTGTCGGAGCGGGTCAACCTGTCGCCATCGGCCTGCCACCGGCGCGTGCAGCGGCTGGAGACCGACGGCTACATAGACGCGTTCGTGGCGCTTCTCAATGCGCGCAAGATGAAACGGCCGACCACGGTGTTCGTCGAGATCACGCTGTCGGGACAGGCCGACGAATTGCTGGAGGCTTTCGAGAAGGCGGTGCGGCTTGTGCCGGACATCCTCGAATGCCACCTGATGGCCGGATCGGCGGACTATCTCCTGAAAGTGGTGGCCGAGGATACCGAGGATTTCGCCCGCATCCATCGCCAGCACCTTGCCCGGCTGCCGGGCGTGGCGCAGATGCATTCGTCCTTCGCGCTGCGAACCGTGCGCCAGTCGACGGCGATCCCGGTCTGAGGGGCGCGCGCGTCCCGGATCGCAGCCGCGCGGTGCGTCAGAAAAGGCCCGCGACCGACCGTTCCGCCACCTCGCGCAACGACGGTGCCACGCCTGCCCCCAGAAGGATCAGATGCAGCGCGACAATCGCGTTCAGCCAGTTGCGGAAGGGTTGCTTCTGCGTCTTGTGCCGCAGCCGGTGCTGGGCGATCTTCGCACCCAGGCTGCCGCCGATCAGCGCCAGCCAGAGCAGCGATCTTTCGGATATCCGCCATCCCGCCACCCGCGCCTGACGCTTGTCGATCGCGAAGGCGGCATAGGTCAGGAGATTGATTGCGACGAAAAGTGCCAGGAGTTTCAGGGCGCCGGTCACGATTCAGCTCCTGAGGCCGGTCTCGCGCAGCAGGCCGCGGCGCTTGGCCTCGTAGTAATAGCCGCGCGCATACCACATCACTGCCCGGTCGCGGCTGCCGTCCGAGACGAGCCAGGCCCCGCGCAGGTATCTGACCGCGTAACGAAGATTGGTCTCGGCATCGAGCAGGCCTTCCGGCGCGCCGCGATAGCCCATCGTGCGCGCGGTCTCGGGCAGGATCTGCATCAAGCCGTAATAGGGCCCGTTCCGCGCCGCCGGGTTGTAGCTGCTTTCGCGCTGAACGACCCGGTGGATGAGATCCTCGGGAATGTCGTAGACGCGCGCGTATTTCGCGATAAGGCGGTTGATCTCCGCCGGTCCGCCCGGCCCGGACGCGGGGCCTCGGTCGCGGCTGCCACAGGCGGACAGGCCGGCCACGACAAGGACGAGCGCCGCTCGGCGGGAAATTCTGGTCATCGGGGCCTCCTTCGCGTCGCACCCTCATAGCGCACCGGGCGGATGCTGCAAGTGCGGCCTTGCCAATGGCCGGCCGGCGGGCAAAGAAGGTCCAGGTCTGGCGGACAGGATCATGGCAGAGGTCGCGACGAACAATATCCGGGGGGCAGTGCTGGCGCTCGTTGCCATGGGAATCTTCGCCACCCACGATGTCGTGGTGAAGACGCTGGGCGCCAGCTATTCGGCGATCCAGATCGTGTTCTTCGCGGCGCTTCTGAGCTTTCCGGTCGTCACGGTGATCCTGCTGGGCGATGCGCGGGAGACGAGCCTGAAGCCGCGCCATCCCTGGTGGGTGGCGCTGCGCAGCCTGTGCACGACCGTGACCGGCGTCGCGGCGTTCTACGCGTTTTCCACGCTGCCGCTGGCGCAGGTCTATGTGATCCTGTTCGCGACGCCACTCGTCGTCACGATCCTGTCGATCCCGATCCTTGGAGAGAAGGTGCGCCTGCGGCGATGGGCGGCGGTGATTGCCGGCCTTGTCGGGGTTCTGGTCGTGATGCGGCCGGGGCAGGCGGACCTGTCGCTCGGCCATCTCGCGGCGCTGGTCGCGGCTGTCTGCGGGGCACTGGCCTCGATCATCATCCGCAAGATCGGGCAGGACGAACGCTCTGTCGTGCTGCTACTGTTCCCGATGGTGGGCAACGTGATCGCGCTGGGTGCGGCGCTGCCTTTCGTCTACCGGCCGATGCCGGTCGGCGATCTCGGACTGCTCGCCGTGATCGCGGTCTTCGGACTGGTCGCATCCTACCTCGTCATCCTTGCCTATCGCGAGGGCGAGGCGGTGATTGTGGCGCCGATGCAGTATTCGCAGATCCTCTGGGCGACCGCCTACGGCTATTTCCTGTTCGCCGAGACCCCGGATGGCGGCACCGTCCTCGGCGCGGCGATCATCATCGCCTCGGGCCTCTACATCGTGTTCCGCGAAGCGCGCGCCGGGACCTCGGTCAACCGGCCCGTTCTGGCCACGCGCGGGCGGCCTGAAACCGTGACGCCGCGCGCCAGTGTCCTGCAGCGCGTGCTTTCCGCGCGGGAGCGCTGAATGCGGGCGCAATGCCCCTTGCCAAAGCCCGGCAGAACCGCTAACCCGCGCCCCACGGTCGGAGCGTAGCGCAGCCTGGTAGCGCACCTGCTTCGGGAGCAGGGGGTCGGAGGTTCGAATCCTCTCGCTCCGACCAACTCCCGATGTCCCTGTTCCTGAGGAGCGCGCGGTTCCCGCGCGCAAGCGATGTCTCACGCCATTCGCTTGCGCGAAAGGCGCTCGGGCGGCCTCCGGCGGAAGTACTTATCGACAGAAAGTGGGGGTCTTTCCCCTTCTACTTTCTGTCTGCAAAGACTTCGGGGGTCCGGGGGCGGCGCCCCCCGGATCGGCGCGTGGTTTCACGACAGCGGGTAGTGGGCCAGCACCTCGTAGACCGGTGCGGGCGCGTCGAGCGTCGAGTGGAAGAGCGTGAAGCCGGTCACTGGAAACGGATCGATCCGGAAATCGTGCCGCGCGGCGATGAAGTCGCCGAGCCGCCGTTGCTCTGCCACGCCGAGGCGGTGTCCGAACCGCGCGATCGTCACATGCGGCAGGAAGCGTTCACGGGGCAGCATCAGGCCGGCACCGTGCAGGCGGCTGCGGATGCGGCCATGCAGGTCGGTGAGCGCCGGGTCGGCCTCCGCGCTGAGATGGAGAAGCGCCGGGCTGCGCCCGCCCAGCGTACCAAGCCCGGTGAGACGCAGCGTGAAGGCGCGCGCGCGGAGCGTGAGCAGCGCCTCGTGCGCGGCTTCCAGCTCCGCCTCGGTCCGGTCGCCGAGAAAGGCGAGGGTCAGATGAAGATTTTCGGCCGGCACGGCGCGGCCGGCGGGCAGATCCGACTGGAGCGCCTCGATTGCCCCGGTGGCTGCCGGAGGAAGGGGAAGGGCAAGGAAAGTGCGCATTTCGGGTCACCCGGTTGGTTCGAGGCGATCCAAGCATATCCGGCACCTTTGTGCAGCCCTTGAACCTTGCCGTGAACTGCAGCAGGGTCAGCGCATTCTTGGTGACGGGCGGGGCGACATGCGTGCAGGACTGGCTTTTCTGGTGGCCGGCTATGTGCTTAGCCAGTTCTACCGGGCCTTCCTTGCGGTCTTGACGCCGGTTCTGGGTGACGAAATCGGTGCCAACCCCGGCGATCTCGCACTGTCTTCGGGAATATGGTTCTTCGTCTTCGCGCTCATGCAGATGCCGGTGGGCGCAGCGCTCGACCGGGTCGGTCCGCGGATCACGGCGTCGCTGCTGCTGGGCGCGGGCGGCGGCGGTGGAGCACTGGTCTTCGCGCTGGCTGACGGGCCGGGCGCGGTGCATCTGGCGATGGCGCTGATCGGGATCGGCTGTTCGCCCGTCCTCATGGCCTCCTACTACATCTTCGCCCGGGTCTATTCTCCGGCCGTCTTCGGCACGCTCGCCGGCGCGATCATCGGCGTCGGCTCGCTCGGCAATATCGCCGGGGCGACGCCGCTTGCCTGGCTGGTGGCCGCGATCGGCTGGCGTCCGGCGCTGTTCGGGCTGGCCGCCGTCACGGTCGCTGTCGCCTTCGCGCTCTGGGTCTTCGTCCGCGATCCGGAGAGGGCTGCCGCGCCGGATGCCGGCCGCGGTTCGGTGATGGATCTTCTGCGGATTCCCGGCCTCTGGGCGATACTGCCGCTGATGGCTGTGGCCTACGCGCCGTCCGCCGCGATCCGCGGGCTTTGGGCCGGGCCCTACCTGTCGGAGGTGTTCGGTGCAGATGCGCTGGCGATCGGACGCGCGACGCTGGTGATGGCGCTAGCCATGGTTCTAGGAAATTTCGCCTACGGGCCGCTCGACCGGGTGTTCGGCACCCGGAAATGGGTGGTGATCAGCGGCAATGTCGGGGCGGCGCTTTGCCTTGCCGCGCTGGCCGTGGCACCGGCCTCCGGGTTCTGGACGGCGACCGCGCTCCTCGCCGGGCTGGGGCTGTTCGGTGCGTCCTTTCCTGCGATCATGTCGCATGGCCGGGGCTTCTTCCCGCCGCATCTGATCGGGCGCGGGGTGACGTTCCTGAACATGTTCGGGATCGGCGGCGCGGGGCTGCTGCAGTTCGCGTCGCGGCCGGTTTACGAGGCGGCCGGTTCGGGCGGCATGCCGGAGGAGACGTTCAGATGGCTCTTTCTGTTCTTCCTCGTGCCACTTGTCGCCGGGATCGCGGTCTACCTCTTCAGCAAGGACCGGATGGACTGAGCGCGCGACGGGGCTTTGCCTCGCGCCGCCCGCGTCGTAACAGGTAGGGGAAAGGAAATCCGATGAGCGCCATCGCCATCCTGCCCGCGCGCGGAGGGTCCAAGCGGATCCCACGCAAGAATGTCCGCCCCTTCGCGGGGAAGGCCGCGATCGGCTGGCCGATCCGCGCGGCGAAGACCAGCGGGTGTTTCGAGAAGATCGTGGTCACGACCGACGACGCGGAAATCGCCGCGGCCGCGCGGGCGGCCGGCGCCGAAGTGCCGTTCACGCGCGACGCGGCGCTGGCCGACGATCACACCGGTACGACCGAGGTGATCCGCGACGCCGTCGCGCGGTTGAGCCTGCCTGCGGATGTTCCGGTCTGCTGCATCTACCCGACTGCGTTCTTCGTGACGGCCGGGGACCTTTCGGCCGGCCTCGAAAGGCTGCGGGAGGGGGCGGACTGGGTGCTTTCGGTCGGCGAATACCGCACGCCGATCGACCGGGCCTATCGGCGCGACGGCGCGCGCATGGTGGCGCGCGATCCGGCGAAGATGCCGATGCGCTCGCAGGACCTGGAACCCGCCTTCTTCGACGCGGGACAGTTCTACTGGGCGCGGGCCGCGACATGGCTTGATTCCGGCGCTAGGGTCTGGGACGGGGCGGCGGGGATCGTCCTGCCGCCGGAACGCTGCATCGACATCGACACCGAGGCGGACTGGCAGCTGGCAGAGCGCATGTTCAGCGCATTGGAACTGGGAGCGGGCGATGCGGTTCCTGATCCGCACTGACGGCGATCCCCGGATCGGCGGCGGCCATGTGATGCGCTGCCTGACGCTGGCGGAGGCCGCCCGCGCGCGGGGCCATGACGTGGCCTTCGTCACTGCGGTATCGCCGGGGTCAATGGCGGAGCGGATCCGCGCTGCGGGCTTCGGCGCGGTGCCGGTCCTGCCGGTCGCCCACGACCCCGCGGCCGATCCGCGCGCGCCGGTGCATGCCGGCTGGCTTGTCGCGCCGTGGGAGGAGGACGCACGGATCACGGCCGAGGCCGTTGCCAAGGTTGGGACGGACTGGGTGATTGTCGATCACTACGGGCTTGATGACCGCTGGGCAGCGCGGGTTCGCAGGGGCCGGCCCGAACTGCGGATCATGGCGCTTGACGATCTCGATGACAGGGCGCTGGGCGCGGACATCGTCCTGGACCAGACGCGGCTTTCAGGCGTGCGGCAGAATGCGGGCCCGGCCCAGCTTACCGGGCCTGATTTCGCTCTGCTTCGCCCGGAATTCGCGGCGGCGCGCGAGGCGGCGCTGGCGCGGCGCGGCGGGTCGGTCGCGCGGGTACTAGTCGCGCCGGGGATGGGCGATGCGGTGGGATTGGTGCCACTGGCGCTGACCGCCCTGGACGGGTTCCCGTCCTTGCGGATCGACGTGGCGATGGGTTCGGCCAGCCAGAGCCGCACGGCGGTCGAGGCGCGGCCCGACGTAGTGCTGCATCTGGATGCGACGGACATGGCCGCGCTGATGACAGCGGCCGATCTCTGCATCGGCGCGGGTGGAATGACGGGGTGGGAACGCTGCTGCCTCGGCCTGCCTGCGGTCGCTGTGGCGGTGGCGGACAATCAGGTTCCCGCGCTGAACGGGCTGGCGGAAGCAGGCGCGGTCGTCGCCCTGACGCTCGACGCGGCGCGATCGGGCAGCCTGCGAGAGGCGGTGGCCGTCGCGCTGAAAAAGGCGCCGGAGCTTTCGGCGGCGGCGGCGCGGCTTTGCGATGGCAAGGGCGCGGACCGGGTGCTTGACGCGCTTGAGGGCGGGTTCCGTCCGGTGACAGAGGCCGACGCGCTGCTTCTTTTCGACTGGCGCAATCGCCCGGCGATCCGGGCGGTCAGCCACAACAAGGATGCGCTGGTCTGGGAGGAGCATGTCGCCTGGCTGAACCGCGCCCTGACGCGGGACGATGCCATCTACCGCATCTGGACCGAGGGCGGGCGCGACATTGGCCATGCAAGTGCACGCGACACCGGCGACGGTGTGTGGCAGTGGAGCTTCTACATCGGCGCGGCGGATGCGCCGAAAGGCGCCGGCGGGCGGATGATGGCGGCTTTCGCGCGCCATCTGTTCGCGCGGCCGGACGCGGTCTCGATCCGGGCCGAGGTCGTTGCGGGTAATACCCAGTCGGAGTCGCTGCATCGACGGTTGGGATTCCGGCAGACAGATGCTGCGGGCGGCACGCTTGTCTTCACGCTCACCAGATGCGATCACGAGGCGCGGCTGGGGCTGGCGATGGAAGGACATCAGGATGGCTGAGACATTCGCGATTGCGGGCCGGCCGATCGGGGCCGGGCATTCGCCCTATATCATCGCCGAACTGTCCGGAAACCATAACGGCGATCTGGACCGGGCGCTGGCGCTGGTCGACGCGGCAGCCTCGACCGGGGCGGACGCGGTCAAGTTGCAGACCTATACCGCTGATACGATCACGCTGGACGTGGACCGGCCGGAGTTCCGCATTCATGGCGGGCTTTGGGACGGGCGGTCGCTGCACGAGCTTTACCAAGAGGCCTCCACCCCGTGGGAATGGCACGCGGCCTTGTTCGAACGCGCGCGCGGTCATGGGCTCCATTGCTTTTCATCGCCCTTCGATCCGACGGCGGTCGATTTCCTCGAAACCCTTGACGCGCCAGCCTACAAGATCGCGTCATTCGAGCTTGTGGATACGCCGCTGATCCGCAAGGCGGCGGCGACAGGCAAGCCGCTGATCATGTCGACGGGTGTCGCCAACTACGCCGAGATCGAGGATGCCCTGCGCGCCGCGCGCGAGGGCGGGGCGGCGGGCGTATCGCTTCTCCATTGCATCTCCGCCTATCCGGCCAAACCCGAGGAGATGCGGCTTGGCACAATCGGGACGCTGGCGGCGGCCTTCGGAGTGCCGATCGGGCTGTCCGACCATACGCTCGGTTCCGCCGTCGCGGTCGCGGCGATCGTGAAGGGTGCCTGCATCGTCGAGAAACACCTGACGCTGGCGCGCGCCGATGGCGGGCCGGATGCGGAGTTCTCTCTGGAACCCGATGAGTTCCGTCAACTCGTTGCCGATTGCCGCATGGCACATGCCGCGCTTGGCCCGGCAAAACACGACCGAAAGGGCGTGGGTGGGGCGAACGCGCAGTTCCGCCGGTCGCTCTATGTGACCGCCGACGTGCCAGCCGGCGGGGTGCTGACCGAGGCCAATATCCGCTCTGTCCGTCCGGGCCTTGGCCTTGCGCCAAAGCATCTGCCGGATGTGCTGGGCCGGCGTACGGCCCGCGCGCTGGAACGCGGCGAGCCGCTGGACTGGAGCATGATCGCTCAGGACTGACGGTTACGGCTGAGCATCCGGTTTTCGATCGCCTCTGCCGCGCGGTCGAGATTGCCGTCGAGATCGCCGAACCGCGCCCGGACTGCATCATAGACCGGGCCGGGTGAAGAGAGGCTGTCGATGAACGCCTCCAGCCCCGCCAGATCGCCGATCTGCGGAAGTTCGGCGAAGAGCGGCAGGTTCTCGGCAAAGACTGCCGCCGGCTTGCCGGAATAGAGGCAGTCGAGCACTGTCGTCGAGGTGGGCGAGACCATCGCATGGGCGAGGTCGATTGCATCGTGGATGGTCGCCTTGGCCAGCGGGCCGCCGTAGTAGTGCGAGAACATCACATTGGGATGCTTCCGTGCCAGTTCCTTGTCATGCGCCCGGTGGTTGGAGCGGACCTTGCCGCGATGCGACCGGATGATGATGCCGAGACCGGGATGCCGCGTCAGCGCCCTGTCCATCAGGTCGTAGAAGTGGCCGATATGATCCTTCGTGTAACGCCCCTGTCCCCAGCGGAATGACTGGCAAACGAGAAGCCGTTTGGGGTAGCGCGCGACCCAGTCCGATACCTCCTGCCCCCAGCGGTTCCCGGGCAGGATGTTCTGCTTGGTGAAGCCCACCACTTCGACACGCGCCGCGGTCTCAGGGGTGAAGAGGTCGCGGTTGTCGCCGAGCGGTTCCCAGAAGAGGAGCTGCTGGGAGTAGTATTCCATCGGCCCGTCGATCCGACGGGCATTGACGCCGACCTGATAGGCGCCGTGCTGGAGAAAGATCGACTGCTGCCCGATCCGGCGCATATAGGTGCCGCGCTGCTTGCGGGTGGTCGTGTCCCAGTCCGGGTCGGCGATGGTCAGGACGGCATCCGCGTTCCTGATATCGCGCTGGTAGAGCAGTTTCATGCGGAGTTTCGAGGCGGGCTCGGGTACGAACCCCTCTTTCCGGAACACGCCGGAAAGGCGCACTTCCTTGCGCAACAGCTTGGAATAGACCAGCGCCCGGACGGTGACCCGGCCGCGCTTGTGCAGCCGGGCCAGCACGGGATAGGTGCTCTCAAAGTCCGGCATGCCGTTCAGATAGGCCAGAAGAAGCGGCTTCTCAGCCATCGAGCGCCCCTGCCAGCGCCTCCACGACCCGGTCCTGATCGGCCTCGCTCAGCCCGGGATAGAGCGGCAGGCTGATGGCACGGCGATAGTAGTTTTCTGCCACGGGGAAGTCGCCCCAGCCGAAGCCCCGCTTTTGCCAGAACGGCTGGGTGTGGACGGGTATGTAGTGGACGTTGACGCCGATGCCCGCCTCGCGAAGATGCGCGAAGACGCGGGCGCGATCCTCGACCTGCACGGGGTAGAGGTGCAGGGCCGAATGGCTATCCGGGCTTTGACGCGGCAAGGTCAGCGCCATGTTGCCCATAAGCCGGTCGTAGCGGCGGGCAATCTCGTGCCGTTTTACGACGAACTCTGTGAGCCGGGTCATTTGCGAGGCACCAAGCGCCGCCTGCAATTCGGTCATGCGGTAGTTGTAGCCGAGCGCGACCTGTTCGTAATACCAGCCACCCTCGGACGTGCCTTCCAGTAGCGACGGTTCGCGCGTGACGCCGTGAGAGCGGTGCAGTTCCATCCGGCTTGCCAGAGCCGCGTCGTTTGTCGTGGCGCAGCCGCCTTCGGCGGTTGTCACGATCTTCACCGGGTGGAAGGAAAAGACGCAGATATCGGAATGGCCGCAATCGCCTACCGGGCGGTCGCGGTAGGTTGCCCCGATGGCGTGGGAAGCATCCTCGATCACGCGGAAGCCGTAGTCGCGGGCCAGCGCGCCGATCGCCGCCATGTCCGCGCTTTGCCCCGCGAAGTGGACCGGGATCACGACCTTGGGAAGCCGCCCCTCGGCCTTCGCGTGGTCGAGTTTCGCTGCGAGTGCCTTGGGGCACATGACGTAGGTTTCGGGATCGATGTCGACGAAATCGACCCCGGCCCCGCAATAGAGGCCGACATTGGCTGAGGCGACGAAGGTGTTCGGCACTGTCCAAAGCCAGTCGCCCGGACCGAGATCAAGCGCCATGCAGGCGATGTGCAGGGCCGAGGTGGCGGAATTGACGGCGATCGCGTGGGTGGCGCCCGTCGCCTCGCGGATTGCGGCCTCGAACCGGGGTACGGCGGGCCCCTGGGTCAGGAAGTCGGAGCGCAGAACTTCCGTGACTGCCGCGATATCGGCGTCGGAAATATCCTGCCGCCCGTAGGGGATCATCAGTAGGTTCCGATCTTGCCGGCGTTCTTCGCGATCCAGTCCTGCAATGCCTCCACGCCCATCCATTCGGGATTGTTGTCAGACGCGTAGTGGAAGCCTTCGGGCACCTTGCGGCCGTTCTTGATGCGCACCGGGTCGCGCGACCAGTTGTGGATCGCCGGGATGATCTTGAAGTGATCGTCGTATTCGTAGGTGTGGTCGGAATCTTCCGGTCCGATCATCTGCTCATGCAACTTCTCGCCGGGGCGGGCGCCGACGATCTCGTGCTCTGCCTCGGGCGCCACGGCGCGGGCGATGTCGAGCAGTTTCATCGAGGGGATCTTGCGCACATAGATCTCGCCGCCGACCATGTCCTCCATCGCGTGCCAGACGAGTTCCACGCCCTGTTCGAGCGTGATCATGAAACGCGTCATCCGGGGGTCGGTGATCGGCAGCTTGCCCTTCTCCTTCAACGACTGGAAGAACGGGATGACCGAACCGCGCGACCCCATGACGTTGCCGTAGCGCACGACGGAGAAGCGGCACTTGTCGGCGCCGGAATAGGAATTGCCGGAGACGAAGAGCTTGTCGGAGGCGAGTTTCGACGCGCCGTAGAGGTTGACCGGGCTAGACGCCTTATCGGTCGAAAGCGCGACGCACCGCTTCACGCCCTTGTCGATGCAGGCGTCGATGATGTTCATCGCGCCGTTGACATTGGTCTTGATGCATTCGAACGGGTTGTATTCCGCCGTCGGCACGATCTTCGTCGCCGCCGCATGGACGACATAGTCGATCCCGTCCATCGCCCGGTACAGGCGCTCGCGGTCGCGCACATCGCCGATGAAGAAGCGGACTTCGGGCAGGTGGCCGTAAAGCTTGGCCATCTCCCACTGCTTCATCTCGTCCCGCGAATAAATGATGATCCGCGCCGGTTTGTAACGCTTCAGCGTCATAGGCACGAACTGCGACCCGAAGGAGCCGGTGCCGCCGGTCAGGAGAATTTTCGAACCCTTCAGCATGGCCTTGCTCCTTCGGAATATCGGTCGGCGCGCATGAGGTGCCCTGCGCGCCGTGTGATCCGTTTCCTAGCCCGGGCCATCAGGCTTGTCCACTGCCGCAGGACTGGCTCAGCGGCGGGAAAGCACCATCACTTCGGACTGGTAGCGGCCATCTTCAGAAAGCTCGCCGTGAACGAAGGAGTCGCGCGCGACCACGTCGAATTCGTCGAAACGGGATGCAATAAACTCGGACACGACCTGTTCGAACACGCCAACCTCGCCCGCTTTCGTGGCCGTCTTCTTGCCGAGTGCGCTGTTGCGGATCAACGCGTGGCCTCCGGTCAGAGGCTGAACAAGGTTGATGTAGTTTGTGACGACATCAGGTTCCATCTCCTGGAACGACATGAAGTTCGCGAAAAGATCGAAGCGGCCTGTGAGTTTCGGCAATTGCCACGGACAAAGCACGACGGCCCGATACTTTCCCTTCAGCGCCGCGAGGTCGATGGTTTCCATCGCCCGGCTGTCGGGATAGGCCAGAACCTTGTCGCGGCCGAATACCTCGCCGAGATACCATGTCGAGACCGCAGCGACAGGCGGGATGTCGACATTGACATAGATCGCCTCGTCCTCGGCCTTCAGCAGGATTTCGCCCAGCGTGCCGTAGCCGCCACCGATCTCGAGGCAGCTTTGCGGGCGCAGATCGGGGACGGCCCGTTTCAGCAGGTTCAGAGAACGCAGGTAATTCAGCATCGACCGGCTGTAGCTGCGCCCGTCGAAGGTGAACCTTTCGCCGCCGCCGATTGCGCTTTCGCTGACCCGGTCGAGGTCGAGGCCCCCCGCGACCGCGCTTGCCCGGTAGAGACGGTAGTCGGCGCGGGCGCGGTCGGAATGGGTCAGGCGCGTGCGCCAGCGCCGCGCCTTGCGTTCCGGCAGCCGCGCGATGATCGGGTCGAGGATGTGGTCCCAGCGCGAATAGGTCTTCGAATGATAGACGGGGACGTAGAAGAAATGCGCCGATGGGTGGGTGCGGAAGCTTTCGATCCCGCGCTCCTTGAGGTCGGGAACGATGCCGGCCAGCCCGCTCTGCCAGAAATTCGTCGGCTTGTAGAGCGCGGGGGCCGCCTCCATGTCATCCAGCATCGGCTGAAGAATGTCGCTTGCGTCGCTCATTGTAACCCCCCGATCGCGTCGTTCGTGTATCCCGGCGCTGTGGCGGGCTGTCAACTCCGCTCACAGGATGTTACCCACGGGGAAGCAGGAAAGGAGCGTCGCGCGTGTCGGGAAACGCGACCACAAAGCTGGTATTCCACTTCGCCCGCCTTCTGCGGCGTGAGGCGCCGCTCGCGGCGCTGTCGGTGCCGCGTGCCGCGCTGATGGATGAGCTGCGCGGCAAAAGCGTCGCGCTTGTCGGCAACGCCCGGTCGCTGGCCGAACGCGACGAAGGGGCGGAGATTGACGCCGCTGATCTGGTGATCCGGATCAACCGGGCGCCGATGCCGGCGTCGCGCACGCACGGCACAAGGACCGGCTGGCTGGCGCTGGCCACCTCGATCGACGCGGCGGACCTCGACAGGGTCGCGCCCGACCGCATTCTGTGGATGTCGCATAAGCGAAAGCGGCTGCCGTGGCGCGTGGCTGTCTCTCCAGGCTTCTACCTGCACCCGCTTGCCGACTGGGCGCGGCTGCACGAAGAGATGGGCGCGCCGCCGACCACCGGGCTGATGATGATCGACCTGCTGGCGCAAAGCGCCCTTGGCACGCTGCGCCTCCACGGGTTCGACTTCTTCGCCTCGCAGTCACTGACCGGATCGCGCCGTGCCGATCAGGTGCCGCACGACTTCGCGGCTGAGCGCGCCTTCGTGGAAGCCCTGATGGTACGCGATCCCAGGGTAAGCCAGGCCGGAGCGTGACGCAGTTGCCGCGGCGGCAGTTTTTCTGCGTCGCAGCATCGGCAGGACTTTCCCTGCCGCGGCCAATCGTATAAGGGGCGGCGTCCTTAACTTGAGGAGACCCCAATGGGCTACAAGGTCGTTGTCGCCGGCGCCACGGGGAATGTGGGCCGCGAAATGCTGAACATCCTCGCCGAGCGGGAATTCCCCGTCGACGAGATCGCCGCGCTTGCCAGCCGCAAGTCGCTTGGCACCGAAGTTTCGTTCGGCGACGCGACCCTCAAGACCAAGGATCTCGACACGTTCGACTTCACCGGCTGGGACATTGCGCTTTTTGCCATCGGATCCGATGCGACGAAAGTCTACGCGCCGAAGGCCGCCGCCGCGGGCTGTGTCGTGATCGACAACTCCTCGCTCTACCGTTACGACCCGGACGTGCCGCTTGTCGTGCCCGAGGTGAATGCCGAGGCGGTCGAGGGCTATGCGAAGAAGAACATCATAGCGAACCCGAACTGCTCGACCGCGCAGATGGTCGTGGCGCTGAAGCCGCTGCATGACCGCGCGCGGATCAAGCGCGTCGTCGTTTCGACCTATCAATCGGTCTCGGGGGCCGGCAAGGCCGGCATCGACGAGCTTTGGGACCAGACCAAGGGCATGTATGTACCGGGTCAGGAGGTTGAGCCGAAGAAGTTCACCAAGCAGATCGCCTTCAACGTGATCCCGCATATCGACGTCTTCATGGATTCAGGTGAGACGAAGGAAGAATGGAAGATGGTCGCCGAGACCAAGAAGATCCTCGACAAGAGGATCAAGGTGACGGCCACCTGCGTTCGCGTTCCGGTCTTCGTCGGTCATTCTGAGGCGGTGAACATCGAGTTCGAGGACTTCCTGGACGAGGACGAGGCCCGCGACATCCTGCGCGAGGCGCCGGGGGTTCTGGTCGTCGACAAGCGCGAGAACGGCGGCTACATCACGCCGGTCGAATGCGTCGGCGACTATGCGACCTTCGTCAGCCGCATCCGCCAGGACGGCACGGTGGAGAACGGCCTGAATCTCTGGTGCGTTAGCGACAACCTGCGGAAGGGCGCAGCCCTGAACGCCGTCCAGATTGCCGAGACGCTTGGCAACCGCTGCCTGAAGAAGGGCTGAGGCAACCTATTATTAACCTGCGTGAGGGAGGTTTCGGTCATGATGATGACCGAAGCCTCTTTTTATTCCGGCTGCCTCTATTGGGCGCGGTTCGCCGAACTTTGCCGCGCGAAGGGCGAGGCGCCGGAGGCGGTGCTTGCCGGACTCGTCCGGCAGGAAGTGCAGAGGCGCGGTACGAAAAGCGGCTTCGTCACCGGGGGGCCGCTCCTCCTCCGCCTTCGGCTTCTTGTCGCTGAGGCGCTGGCCGAGGCGCGGGATTGGGTGAGCCTTCAGGCCGCGCTCCGGCGGCGTGGTCTGCGACTGGTGCCGGCGGATGACGGCCTCATCCTCGCTGACCATTGCACCGCCACGCAGCTGTGCTCGCTGTCGTCGGCCGGTATCGGTCACGCGGCCCTGACCCGTCGTTTCGGCACGGGTTTCCCCGGCTGGCGGCCCGCCACTGCGGCGCGCCCGGGATTTGCGGTTCAGCCCTGACCGGCTGCGGCGATCGCAGCGGCGAGGTCATGGTACTCCTCGCATGTCCCGCAGGCCGCGCCGATCAGTTTCAGGTTCTGACGCGCGCGGTCGTAGTCACCCGTCTCCACGAACAGTTCACCTTGATATTCCAGTGCGCCTACGTGCCGGGGATCGACCTTGAGCGCGATGTCGTAGTAGCGCGCGGCTTCCGTCAGCCGATTCATCTTGCGGTTTGAATAGCCCATGAGGTTCAGGGCGTCGGCATTGCGCGGTTCTGCCTTGACGACCGTGGCGAGCAGTTTCAGGGCTTCGGGATATTGGCCAGCATCGACCGCTGCCTTGGCCTCGGCAAATCCGGCGGGCGGCGCCTTGGCGGTGCTGCTGTCGCTGCCCGCCGCAATCGCGGCGGTTGGTGCGGCCAAAGCGGCCAGGGCGAGAATCGCGGTCAGGCGTCGTGCGTGGAGCAGGGGCTGGAACATGGCGCGGACCTCCTTGTGCTTCGCATGCATCCTAGCACAGACCGGAAGGCACGGAAGTCACGAAGCGAAGATCACGGCCAGGGCCCGGCGGTCAGAGTGCTATGCGGCGTGGCCGTGGCGCGGCAGTGCGAAACGGCGCCCGGCGGAGTGTGGATACGCGGCCCCGAACCTGAGGACCAGCCCCGCAAGGCTGTAGCCGAGATCGGCGGTGTCGAGAACCGCCCCGCCACGCGGCCAGCGGTCGATGGACAGGCCGCCATCGGGACCGGGCCGGAGCGTGTAGCCCGCCGCCCGCAACCGCCGCCGGAGATCGGGCCAGCCGCGGGCGAGATGCAGCGCACGGCGGATCGCCTCCTCTTCCCGGCGTTGCCGTGCCGGGTCGCCGGAAAGCGCCGAGGTCAGAACGGTGCGGAGGTAGTCGGACGGGCCGCAGCCGGCCGCGTCGGCAGCATCGCCAAGGGCCGCGAGAACGGCGTCGGAGAGGTCGAGGGATACGGACTGATACCGGGTCATACCGCTATCGTCGCGCGAATCTGGTTAACGGCCGGTTACCGCCGGTCGTTTCAGAGCGCGACGAAGCGGTTGCTGGCCGGGTCGAAATGTTCAAGTCCGCCGGCACCGATATCGTTCCAGAGGCCGTGCAACGTCATTTCGCCGCTTTCGACCGCGCCGCGCACGAAAGGGAAGGTCATCAGGTTCTCAAGGCTGATAAGCACCGCTTCCTTTTCGAGCGCGCGCAGACGCTCGCCCTCGGGCAGGTCCTTCACGCGTTCGTAGCCCGGCCGCAGGATATCCATCCAGCGCCCGACAAAACTTGTCTTTTCCTCGAGCTCCGGGGCCTGGCCCGAACACATCTCGTGGCACCCCTTGACGCCGCCGCAAAGCGAGTGGCCGACGACGATCATATGCGCGACCTTCAGCGTGTTGACGGCGTATTCCACGGCGGCGGACGTGCCGTGCTGTTCCCCGTCAGGCGCGTAGGGCGGCACGAGGTTCGCGATATTGCGATGGATGAAGAATTCACCCTGATCGGCGCCGAAGATCGAGGTGACGTGAACCCGGCTGTCGCAGCAGGAGATCACCATCGCGCGCGGGCGCTGCCCCTCATCGGCGAGCCGCCGGTACCATGCGCGGTTCTCTTCCCAGGTGGTGGCTTTCCATCCGTGATAGCGTTGCACCAGATAACTGGGCAGCGGTTTCGCGTGTTCCATATCCCTCGCCTCGCGTCGCTTCGCGCCTCACATAACGTCGAGACACTTCTAATTCGAGAGGTTTTCGCCGCCGCCATCAAGATTTTCTTGAGGGGTGCGGGGCAGGTTACGCCTGCGCGTGGGGCGTGAAATCGGAGGGTGAAGGGTGGCGAAACTTGCTGTTTTGCGCCACGAGGAGGGTGTTCGTCTGAACCCCGAATGTCTCGTGGCCCTGTATGCGGAACTGGGTGAGGCGGGTGCGGAGCAGGTCATGTGCCGCACCATGGACGAGATGAACGCGCGGCTGATGGAAGTGCAGCGCTTCGCCGACGAGGGCGACGGGCCGGCGCTTCGGCGCAGTGCGCGGCTCTTGGCAAAGGTCGCGTCGCAGATCGGCATGACGACGTTCGCCACGGTCGCGGCCGACGTGGTTTCGGCATCCGAGGCGTCCGACCACGCGGGGCTGGCGGCGACCGTCGCCCGACTGCTGCGGATCGGAGATCGTTCGCTGACGGCAGTCTGGGATCTGAGGGACATGACGATCTGACCGGCGTTTCCGGGGCTTGCGGGCGCGTGCCGGGCGGCTACTGTGGCGCGACACTGACCCGGAGTCCGATCATGCCGTTTGCCTTCGCGCCGTTTTCCGCCGCCTCCCGGCCCGTCCATCTGGTGCCGGAGGCCGATGCCGGCGCCTTCGTCGCGGGACGCCCGGCTGTAGAGCGTGCCTGGCTCGAAGCGGCCGGATTTTCCGGTGCGCTCGGGCAGTTCTGCCTGCTGCCGGGCGAGGACGGAGCACCCTCGGGCGCGGCCTTCGGACTCGGCACGCCCGCCGCGCGGCGGCGCGGGCGTTTCCATGTGGCCAGGATGGTTGCCGACCTTCCCGAGGGTGACTGGCATCTTGAGGGCGACGTTGACACGGCCGGGGCGGAGGAAACCGCGCTCGGCTGGCTGCTCGCGGGGTATCGGTTCACGCGTTACAAGTCCGCGAAGGCGCCTTCGGCGAGGCTGAAGGCCCCTGAAGGGGTCGATGCCGCACGCCTTCTGGCCGTCGCCGAGGGCGAGGCGCTGACGCGCGACCTGATCAATACGCCGGCCTCCGATATGGGGCCGGAGGAGCTTGAGGCAGCGATGCGCGCGCTGGCCGAGCCGTTCGGCGCGGCAGTGACGGCAATCCGTGGCGACGACCTGCTGACGGCCGGTTTTCCGATGATCCATGCCGTTGGCCGCGCCTCGACCCGTGCGCCGCGCCTGCTTGACCTGCGCTGGGGTGCGGCGGGGCCGACGCTGACGCTGGTCGGCAAGGGCGTATGCTTCGATACCGGCGGTCTTGACTTGAAACCGGCCTCGTCAATGGGACTGATGAAGAAGGACATGGGCGGTGCGGCGACCGTTCTTGGCCTTGCGCGGATGATCATGGCGCTGGGGCTCAAGGTCAGGCTGAGGGTGCTGGTGCCCGCGGTCGAGAACGCCGTGGCGGGCAATGCGTTCCGGCCGCAGGACATCCTGACCAGCCGCAAGGGATTGACCGTCGAGATCAACAACACCGACGCAGAGGGGCGGCTGGTTCTGGCCGATGCTCTGGCTCTGGCGGATGAGGAGAAGCCCGACCTCCTGATCTCAATGGCGACGCTCACCGGTGCGGCACGGGTCGCGGTGGGGCCGGACCTCGCGCCGTTCTACTGCGATGACGAGGCGGTCGCAGCGGCTCTGGTGGCAGGCGGTGCGGCGGTTGCCGATCCACTCTGGCGGATGCCGTTCTGGAACCCGTACGAGGCGCTGATCGAACCGGGAATCGCGGATCTCGACAATGCGCCGTCGGGCGGCATGGCCGGTTCGATCACGGCCGCTCTGTTCCTGCGCCGCTTCGTGATCGAGAGCCCGCGCTACGCGCATTTCGACATCTATGGCTGGCAGCCCAAGGCCGAACCCGCCCGGCCCAAGGGCGGTGTCGGTCAGGGCGCGCGCGCGATTCTCGCAGCACTTCCGGAGGTGCTCTGACCATGGCCGATCGCCGCCTCACCCCGGCCAACGGAAGGGTCGCGCATGTTTCGCTCAAGGGGCAGGTGGAAGCGGACCGCTTCGTCGCGGGGGAACCTGCGCGGGTCGCGATGCCCGTCGCCGATCTGCTCGCGCGGCCGGGCGGGCCGCGCGACCGGCAGGTTCTGATGGGCGAAGGGGTTCTGGTGCTGGAGCGGCACGAGAGTCATGCCTTCATCCGGGCCGAGAAGGACGGGTATTGCGGCTACCTTGCCGAGGATGTGGTTGGCGCGGACCGCACCGTCACGCATTGGGTGGCGGCGCCGGCCACGCATCTCTACCCGGAGGCCAGCATCAAGACGCGGGAGGTCTTCGCGCTCAGCCTCGGCGCGCGCCTCGCCGTGGTGGCGGAACATGAGCGGTTCCTTGAAACGGCGGACGGCCTGTTCGTGCCGCGACCGCATGTTCGGGTGCTGGGCGACTGGGCCGACGATCCGGCGGCGGTGGCCGAAAGTCTGCTTGGCACGCCGTATCTCTGGGGTGGAAATTCGCGTGCAGGGATTGACTGTTCCGGCCTTGTTCAGGCGGCGCTGACGGCCTGCGGGATCGACTGCCCCGGCGACAGCGACATGCAGGAGGCGGCACTGGGCAAGCCCGTCGCCAAAGAGGGACCGTTCCGGAGGGGCGACCTGTTCTTCTGGAAGGGCCACGTCGCGATGGCGGTCGATCCCGACCGGATCGTCCATGCCAACGGTTACCGGATGGCGGTGACGTACGAAAGCATCGCAGAGGCGGTCACGCGGATCGAGGGGCAGGGCGAAGGTCCGGTGACCTCCGTGCGACGGTTTTAATCGACCGGACGGATAAGCTTGCGTTCGAGGACACGCAGCACGGTTGCAAGGTCGTGGCCGCGCTTGAGGATTTGTCCGTCCATTCCGACCACGGCATACATGCCCTGCCGGGCGCGCAGCCTTGGGCGCTTCTCGATCCGGTAGATCGGGTGTTCCGCCGCGCGGCGGAAGACGGAGAAAACGGCCATTTCACTGAGGAAAGACAACGCGTAGTCGCGCCATTCGCCCGCCGCAACCATGCGCCCGTACAGCCCGAGGATCGCCCCGAGTTCAAGACGGTCGAAAGACACCTGCTCGGGCGGGCGGGAGAAGGGGTGGAACGGGGTCGGCGGCTGGACCGTCATGGGGAAATGTTACTGCGCTTTCGCGTCAAATCAAGCGCTGCCCACAAAGGGCCGCGAAATGACCGCGCGCCGGGCACGGTTTTTTCCCTTCGGGGACGCGATTGCGGGCGAGAACCTGACCTCAGCGGAAATCGCTCGGTTCCGGTGGCGTCCATCATTGCCCCCCACCCAAAAGGCGCTGCCGGAACCGTCTTTCCTGCGACTTGCGACCCCGCCTGGCGGGGTCTTTTTTGTCTGCGATGCGGCTCAGGCAAACCTTGAGGCAAGCGTGGCGTCAGCCGCCGGCAACCCGCCGCCGGCGTCGAGCCATTGCTCGGAGCCGGGCAGAAGGGCGCGATAGGCGCGTGCGAACCGGCCGCGCGGATCAGTTGCCTCTGGAGGCAGGACATTGTCCGGCAATTCCGGAAAGCGCAGCACGATCCGACGCCAGCGATGAACCAGCAATACCCGGGCCGCCATCGCGTCGAGCGGCTGCAGCTTCACCCCCTCCACCGCGTCCAGATCGGCGAACAGGGCCTTGAACGCGGTGGCGTGGTCGGGGGGGCATAGCATGGAGCGCGCGGCGTCGGTGATACGAAGGGTTCCTTCGACCGCGATCTGCGCCCGATCAGGCGCGGCCCCCGGAACGAGCCTCATTCCGCCGCCGAGGGCGACGCCTTCGGTGCCGTCGGGCAGGTGCGCGATGGTCCACTTTTCGGGCAGGGCGGCAGGTGCTGCGTAGATGCGCGCCGCGGCTGGTTCGTATCCGGCGCGGCCGCTCGGGCCGAGACGATAGCCGCTAGAGCGGCCGTTCCGCTCACGCTCAAGCCAGCCATCCGCGACGAGCCGCGATAAGGCGGTCCGCAGTGCGCCCGGCTCGATCCCGATCCGACCCGTGACCTCGCGCAGGCGGGCGAGGTCGATATGCCCGCCGCGCGGTTGCACAACGTCGCCCATGATCGTGATCACGAGCGACCAGATACGGGGCCTGCCTTCGGCATGAAACCTTGCGATGAGCGGGGCGATCGGGTCCATGCGATCCGTCTAAGCAGATCGCGCGACCATCGTCAAAAGCTCGTATTCCGCGACCGGTTCCTCCGCCTGATTGAGAACCGTCGCCGCCCACGCGACCTCACCATACTGGTCCGTGCGCCGGGTCTTGCGCCTGACGGAAAGCTGCACGCGGATCGTATCACCGGGGCTGACAGGCTTCAGGAACCGCAATCCGTTCAGTCCGGTATTGGCCAGAACCGGCCCCGGTTCTGGATCGACGAAGAGACCGGCTGCGAAGGACAGGATCAGGTAGCCATGCGCGACGCGGCCCGGAAAGAACGGGTTCGCGCGGGCCGCCTCGTCATCCATATGGGCGTAGAACGTGTCGCCGGTGAACTTTGCGAAATGCTCGATATCGTCGAGCGTGATCGCCCGCGGCGCGGTCAGGATCGTCTCGCCGATCACGAGCGCGTCGAAGCTGCGCCGGAAGGGATGTGCAGGCGCGGCATTGCCGGCATCTCCGGGTGCCAGTTCGCCCGTGATTGCCGAGACTATCGCGGGGCTGCCCTGGACGGCGCTGCGCGCCATGTAGTGCAGTATGCCGCGCACGCCGCCGAGTTCCTCGCCGCCGCCCGCGCGGCCCGGCCCGCCATGGATCATGTGCGGCAGCGGAGAGCCATGGCCGGTAGCCTCCGCAGCGCAGTCGCGGTCGTTGACATAGATGCGCCCGTGCCACGCGGCGGCCTCGGTCACGTAGGCGCGCGCGACGGCCGGGTCGTGCGTGAAGAGCGAGGAGACGAGGCTGCCGCCGCCGCGATTTGCCAGCACGGCGGCATGGGCGATGTCGCGGCAAGGCAGGATCGTCGCGATCGGACCGAACGCCTCGGTGCCGTGGACCGCGTGGGCCGCGTCGGGGTCGCGGCAAAGGTAGAGTTCCGGCGCCGCGAAGGCGGGGCCGTCGGGAACCCCGTCGTGGCGGAAGACGCACTTCGCCTCGGCGGCAATCTCGGCGGCGCGGGCCGCGACCTCGGCCTTTTGCGCGGCGGAAACGAGCGTGCCCATGCGGGTTTCGGGATCGGCGGGGTCTCCGATCCGCAGCCTAGAAAGACGCTCCGACAGTGCGCCGATGACGGCGTCAGCCCGCGCCTGCGGTACGATCATGCGGCGGATCGCGGTGCATTTCTGCCCGGACTTCACGGTCATCTCCGCCGCTGCCTCTTTCACGAAAAGGTCGAATTCCGGCGTGCCCGGAAGGGCATCGGGGCCGAGAACGGCGGCATTCAGGCTGTCCTGTTCGGCGATGAAACGGGTGCCCGAGGCCAGGATGCGCGGGTTGGAGCGGAGGGTCAGCGCGGTCGCGGCGGAGCCGGTGAAGCTGACCACATCTTGCGGACCGAGCCTGTCGAGAAGATCGCCAGTCCGGCCGACGACAAGCTGGACCGCCCCTTCGGGCAAAAGGCCGCTTTCGACCATCATGCGGAAGGCGGCCTCTGTCAGGTAGCTGGTCTGGGTCGCTGGCTTCACGATGACCGGCATCCCGGCGAGGAGCGCCGGGGCGAGTTTTTCCAGCATCCCCCAGACCGGGAAGTTGAAGGCGTTGATCTGCACCGCGACGCCCCTGAGCGGCACGGCGATGTGGCGGCCAAGGAAGGTGCCTGACCGTGACAGCCGCTCCACCCCACCGTCGAGATGGACAGGGCCGTCCGGCATCTCGCGCCGTGCCTTCGATGCCATGGTGAGCGCGGTCATGATCCCGCCCTCGATGTCGATCCAGCCATCTTTGCGCGTGGCCCCGGTGAGGGGATTGATCGCGTAGAGCTCCTCCTTCCGGGCATCGAGCATCAGTGCGAGCGCCTTCACCATCCGGGCGCGGTCGTGGATGTTCATCGCGCGCAGGGCAGGGCCGCCGGTTGCCGTCGCCCAGTCGATCGACGCGCCGAAGTCGATGTTGTCGGAGCCGGCGCGGGCGATGGCATCGCCCGTTACCGGACTCTCGATCGCCTGCGCCGCTTTGCCCGGCCCGATGAAATGTCCCGCGATGTAGGAGGAAGGTGTGAGCATGACGGCCCCCGGATTTTCCCGCAGTCTAACGTGGGTGGCCGCGCTTGCAACACTCTTGACCGGGTGGTCGGATATGTAGCAGCATCGCGGAAAGCGGGGAGGTGCCGATGACACCGCAGGAACGGGCCGAAAGAAGCGCGGCCGCGATGTGGGCGGGCGACGCAGCGTCGAAACATCTCGGCATGGTGCTGGATACCGTCGGTCCGGGCCACGCGATCCTCTCGTTCACGGTGCGGCCCGAACATCTGAACGGGCACGGCATCTGCCACGGCGGCTATATCTTCACGCTGGCGGACAGTGCCTTTGCCTTCGCCTGCAACAGCTACAACCGCCTTGTCGTGGCGCAGCACAACGCGATCACCTACCTCTCGCCGGGGCAGGAGGGAGAGCGCCTGATCGCCGAGGCGGCGGAAGTCAGCCGATCCGGCCGCTCGGGCGTCTACGATGTCACCGTAACCGGCGGCGACGGCCGCAAGCTCGCGCTCTTTCGCGGCGCCTCGCGCCAGATCGACGGCACGCATTTCAAGGAAGAGACATGAGGGACGCGTTTCTTTGCGAGGGGCTGCGGACGCCCATCGGGCGTTATGGCGGCGTACTGGCATCGGTCCGGCCCGATGACTTGCTTGCCGGTGTGATCCGGGCGGTCATGGCCGCCGTTCCGGGCCTGCCGGGCGGGGCGGTCGATGAACTCATTATCGGCTGCGCCAATCAGGCGGGCGAAGACAACCGCAACGTGGCACGAATGGCGGCGCTTCTGGGCGGGCTGCCCGATACGGTGCCGGCGGTGACGGTCAACCGGCTTTGCGGTTCCGGCCTGGACGCGGTGGGCATGGCTGCCCGCGCGGTGCGGCTTGGCGAAGCGGAACTGGTGATTGCCGGCGGCGTGGAGAGCATGAGCCGCGCGCCCTTCGTGATGCCGAAAGCCGAAGCAGGGTTTTCGCGGAACGCCGAGATATACGACACGACAATCGGCTGGCGCTTCGTGAACCCGGCGCTGAAGGCACAATACGGCATCGATTCCATGCCCGAGACCGCCGAGAACGTGGCCGACGATTTCGCCATTCCCCGCGCGGATCAGGACGCTTTCGCGCTTCGTTCGCAGCAACGCGCGCTTGCCGCCATCGCCTCGGGGCGTATCGCGGAAGAGATCGCCCCGGTGGTGATCCCGCAGCGGCGCGGCGATCCTTTGGTCGTGGCGCAGGACGAACATCCGCGTGAGACGACCGCAGACAAGCTTGCCGCGCTGCCGGCGCCGTTTCGCGGGGCTGGGTCGGTCACGGCGGGAAATGCGAGCGGTGTGAACGACGGTGCCGCGGCACTGATCATCGCGTCCGAAGCGGCGGTCAAGCAGTACGGGCTGACGCCGAAGGCACGGATCGCCGGGATGGCGACTGCGGGTGTCGCGCCCCGGATCATGGGGGTCGGGCCGGTGCCGGCGACGGAACGGCTTCTGGCGCGGCACGGGCTGTCCATCGGCGATATCGGTCTTGTCGAACTGAACGAGGCTTTCGCCGCACAAGCGCTCGCGGTTTTGCGCGGGCTTGGGCTGCCCGACGATGCGGGCCATGTGAACCCGAATGGCGGCGCCATTGCTTTTGGCCATCCCCTTGGCATGTCGGGCGCGCGGCTGGCGCTGACGGCGGGGATGGAAATGCGGCGACGCGATGCTGCGCGCGCGCTCTGCACGATGTGCGTGGGCGTCGGGCAGGGCATCGCCCTACTGATGGAACGCGCTTAGGGAGGCAGGGATGAAGGATCTGACCCCGGACCGGAAGACGCTTGATCCGATCGAGATTGCCAGCCGGGACGAGATCGCGGCGCTGCAACTTGAGCGCCTGAAATGGTCGCTGAGCCATGCCTACCGGAATGTGCCATTCTACCGGCAGAGTTTCGATGCGGCCGGCGTTCACCCCGATGACCTGCAGAGCCTCACCGATCTGGCGAAGTTTCCGTTCACCACGAAGGCCGATCTGCGCGCCAACTATCCGTTCGGCCTTTTCGCTGTCCCGCGCGAGAAGGTGGCGCGGCTGCACGCCTCGTCCGGCACGACCGGCAAGCCCACCGTGGTCGGTTACACGCGGACGGATATCGACACCTGGGCCAGTTGTGTCGCGCGGTCGATGCGCGCGGCGGGGACGCGTGCGGGCGACATCGTGCATATCGCCTATGGCTACGGCCTTTTCACCGGCGGGCTTGGCGCGCATTACGGGGCCGAGCGTCTGGGCTGTACCGTCGTGCCCGTATCCGGCGGAATCTCGCCGCGCCAGGTCCAGCTGATTGAGGATTTCGGCGCGACGACGATCATGGTCACGCCGTCCTACATGCTCGCCATCCTCGACGAATACCGCGCGCAAGGGCGCGACCCGAGGAAGAGCCCGCTTCAGGTCGGGATATTCGGCGCGGAGCCGTGGACCAACGCGATGCGGACCGAGATCGAGGGGATGTTCGATATGCATGCCGTCGACATCTACGGCCTTTCCGAGGTGATGGGCCCGGGCGTCGCCAATGAATGCGTCGAGACGAAGGACGGCCTGCATATCTGGGAGGATCATTTCTACCCCGAGATCATCGACCCCGAGACCGGCCAACCCGTGGCAGAGGGCGAGCGGGGCGAACTTGTCTTCACCTCGCTCACCAAGGAGGCGATGCCCGTGATCCGTTACCGGACGCGCGACCTCACACGGCTCCTGCCGGGGACCGCGCGCACGATGCGGCGGATGGAGAAGGTGACGGGACGCTCGGACGACATGATCATCCTGCGCGGCGTCAACATCTTCCCAACCCAGATCGAGGAACAAGTCCTCAAGATTCGCAGCTTCGCGCCGCATTTCCGGATCGTGCTGACGCGCGAGGGGCGGATGGATGCGCTGACCGTCCAGGTCGAGGCGGCAGAGGGCCACTCGGATTCCGGCGAGCGCCTCGACGCCGCAGCGCGGCTGAAAAAGGCGGTGCGCGACGCGACCGGCGTCAATATCGCCGTGCAGGTGGTCGATCCCGGCGGGGTGGAGCGCAGTCAGGGCAAGGCCGTCCGGATCGTCGACAACCGGCCGAAGGATTGAGGAATGCCGAGGGGGCTTGCCCGCGATCACGAGGACAAGCGCACGGCGATCCGCAAGGGGGCCGCGGGATATTTCGCCGCCCACAGGTTCGACAGGGCCTCCATGGCCGGCGCGGCGCGCGCCTGCGGCGTGTCGAAGGCGCTTCTCTATCACTACCACGCCTCGAAGGAGGCGCTGCTTTTCGACATTCTCGACGCGCATCTCTCGGCGCTGGCATCGGTCGTCGACGATGTTGCACCCGGCGCGGCGGAGGTCCGCTTCCGCGCGCTTGTCCGCGCCATCCTCATGGCCTATCGCGACGCGGATGCCGAGCATCGCCTGCAGATCGACGCGCTGACCGCGCTCGCCCCCGGGCAGCAGGCGGTGCTGCGCGGCCACCAGCGCCGGATCGTCGCTGTAATGTCCGGCACGCTCGCCGCGCTGCGGCCGGGGCTTGAGGGCGAGCGGCTTCAGGCCGCGGCGATGGCGGTTTTCGGAATGCTCAACTGGTTCTTCCTCTGGCACCGCCCCGACCGCGGTATCAGCCGGGAGGACTATGCCGATCTGGCAGCAGATTTGGTGCTGGGCGGGTTGCCGGGGCTTGCCCTCTGACGGCTTCCAGTTGGCCCGGATTTTCCCGGGGCGGCGCCCGTAACCGTCAGCGGAACACGCCATGGCAGAACCAGCCGCCCGACACCGCCCCCCCGTGGGCGTAGTATAGCCAGAGTCTTTCGCCTGTCGTCACCTCCACCCGCCAGTAGTCGCGCGTGCCCGAGCGCCATTCCGGTTCGTCCAGCCACCATTCCGGCGCGATCCGTTCCGGTCCGGTGGCCGATGCGGTCGCCATCTCTCGCCGGCGCCAGCGGAAGCGGTCCGGCACCATCGGGTTTTCGGGCGCATGAAGCGGCTCGGGCCGGAAGATCACCAGCGGGCGCGGGGTACGGGGCGGTGGCCAGGGGCCGGCGGGGTCCGACCATGCCGCGTGCTGGACCTGTGCCGACTTCTCCGGGATGTGACTGTCGGCCGGGGTGAGCCGGGTGATCGCCGCCATCCCGATCCGCGTCCCGAGCCGTGAGATCAGGATGTCGAGCGCGGGCTTGTCCCGCCCCCGCCCGTCCGTATCGAGCGGCCCGCGGTGCTGCCTTGGCTGGACGGGTTCGGTCTCATGCGCCTCAAGCCGCAGCATGTCGATGCCGAAGCCGGGGTCGATCTCGTCCATCTTGAGCGCGAGGAGCGGGCGCAGCGCGGCAGGATCGGCCGTGGGGCGGGCCAGGCCAAACTCCACCTCCTGCATCGAACGGTCGGCGCGGAACAGGTGCAGCCGCACCCGCCTTGCGCCCTGCCCCCGTGTGGCCAGCCTGTCGCAGAGCGGTGGCAGCAGCCGGTCGATCCCGGCCATGATGTCCTCGGCCAGCCCGATCGGATCGGGCAGTGTCAGGCGGACCGCGAAATGCAATGGCGGTCGCGCCGGAGAGACGGGCTCCGCCTCAAGCCCCAGCGCCTGATCGACGCGGCGGGTCAGCACGCGGCCGAACCGCCGCGTCAGTGCAGCACGCGGCATCCCCATGAGGTCGCCCACATGCCGCAGCCCGAGACGGGTGAGGCCCGCGACCGTCTCGTCGTCGATCCGCAGCGCGGCGAGCGGCAGCGGGGCGAGGGTCTGGCGTAGCTGGCCGGGGGGTGCGATCCGCAACTGCGGTGCGGGGGGCGCGATCGGGATCGGCGCGGCGCCGCCCCGGATCCAGTGCCGCTTGGCCGCGCGCGACCGGGTCGCCCGCGCCTCCTGGTCGATCGCGTCGCCATTACGGAGCGCCACGCCGCTGCGTCCGGCATAGCGGGCAAGGGCCCAGGCCGTGCCGACCGTGTCGGCGATGCCGGCCTCGACCGTCAGGCCGAGCGCGGCGCAATCCTCGGCCACGGCGCGCATCACCCCGTCCTCACCGCCATGAAGATGCGCGGCCCCGGTGAGGTCGATGACGAGACTGTCCGGCGCCTCTTCCCCGACCCAGGGGCTGAACTTGCCGGCCCAGCGACGCAACGCCGCCAGGAAAGCGGCTTCGGCGCGGGTGTCACGCGGCTGCGTGACGAGGCCGGGGCACATGGCCAGCGCGTCGCGCAGCGGCTGGCCACGGCGCAGTCCCTGCGCCTCGGCCTCCGCGCCGAGCGAGGACAGGATCTGGCCGCTGCCTTCCACTGCCACGACGGCGAACGGGACGGCGGGAAGCCCGCGCCGTTCGCGCAGCAGCCGCTCCGCGCCAAGGCGGGGGAACCAGAGCGAGAGAATCCGGCGGTGTTTCATGGCAGCTGAATGTTCCGTATTTGTTCTAATCTACGCCGCGACCTTACCTGAGTCGAGTCTGCCCGCTCTGCCCTTGCGTCGGCCGGGTGTTTCGCCCAAGGTCCGGGAAACCCCGTTAAGGACATTCAGGGAGGACGAGAGATGCGCACGCGTGCTGCGGTTGCGGTTGAGGCTGGGAAGCCACTGGAGGTTATGGAGGTCGATCTTTCCGGTCCGAAGGCCGGGGAGG
>JAUIFH010000015.1 GCA_030429495.1 Alphaproteobacteria bacterium
GGCCTTGTCTGCTACATCCTCTACGAACGCATCTGGTCGCGTATCTCGTGGGGCCGTCATGTCTGAGCGGCGGCACGAGGTTGAATGGCCGACACTGGCGCTGATCGTGGGCTGCTATGCCGCATGGCTTCTGGCCACCACGTTTCTGGCGGATTTCTGGATGCCGCTCGCGCTTCTTGTCCTTACGGTTGCGGTGACCCTGCACTCATCGCTTCAGCATGAAATCCTGCACGGCCATCCGTTCCGGTCGCGGCCGCTGAACGAGGCACTGGTGTTTTTGCCGATCGGGCTTTTCTACCCTTACGGTCGATTCCGCGACCTGCACCTTGCCCATCACCAGGACGAAACCCTGACCGATCCCTACGACGATCCGGAGTCGAACTACCTCGACCCGAAGGTCTGGGCCCGGCTGCCGCGCTGGCGGCAACGGCTTTTGCGCGCAAACAACACGCTTGCCGGGCGGATGGTGATCGGGCCGGCCCTGTCGCTTCACGCGCTGGTGGTAAGCGATGCAAGGGCGATCCGGCATGGCGACCGGGCGATCCTGCGCGACTGGCTTCTGCATCTGGCCGGCCTGGTGGTTGTCGCGGGCTGGATCGCCGTGTCCGGCATGCCGTTCCTTGCCTATTTCGGTGCTGCATATGCCGGCATGTCGATCCTGAAGATCCGCACCTTCCTGGAGCACCGGGCGCATGAACGCGCGCGCGGCCGCAGCGTGATCGTCGAGGACAGGGGGCTGTTGTCCTTCCTCTTCCTCAACAACAACCTGCACGTTGTTCACCACTCCAAGCCCCGCGTCGCATGGTACCGGCTGCCCGCGATCTATGCCGCGCAGCGTGACGAGTATCTGCGCAGGAACGAGGGCTATCTCTATTCCTCCTATGGCGAGATCTTCCGGCGTCATTTTCTGCGCGCGAAAGATCCGGTCCCACACCCGCTGCGCCCGAAGGTCTGAGCTTTCCGTCGCCAGCGCGGCGTGACAGAAGGGACGCATGAGCCTCTGGGTCCTCTTCACGTTGGCCGCAGCCGCCATGCAGACCGTTCGCTTCATGCTGCAAAAGCAGTTGAAGGGGGTGGGCCTGTCGACCGGCGGCGCGACCTTTGCGCGGTTCGTCTTCGCGGCACCGGTCGCGCTGATCCTGTCTGCGCTGGCGCTGTGGGCGACGGACACGCGCTTGCCGGTGCCGGGGGCGGCATTCTGGGGCTTCGTTGCGCTGGGCGCCCTCGGTCAGATTGTCGCGACGTTCCTGACCGTCGCGCTCTTCTCCTTGCGCAACTTTGCCGTCGGCATCGCATTCACCAAGACCGAGACGGTGCAGGTCGCACTATTCTCGGCGGCAATTCTGGGCGAACGCGTCGGACCGCTCGGCTGGGTCGCGATCGCGATCGGCTTCGCGGGTGTCCTTCTGCTGTCGCGCGGCCCGGAGGCCGGGGCGCGGCTATTCGGGCGCGCGGCGCTTTACGGCGTCCTTGCGGGCGGGCTTTTCGGCCTGTCGGCAATCGGC
The DNA here is from genome assembly GCA_030429495.1 of Alphaproteobacteria bacterium. Classification (GTDB taxonomy): domain Bacteria; phylum Pseudomonadota; class Alphaproteobacteria; order Rhodobacterales; family Rhodobacteraceae; genus Albidovulum. Next base: position 1,506 of record JAUIFH010000015.1, read on the forward strand.
TATCGCGGTGCGACGCTGGCCCTCATGCCGCTTCCGTTCTTCCTTCGCGCGCTCCTCGCGCTGGCGGCGGCGACGGTCATGCAGTCGCTTGTGATGTCCGCATGGCTGGCATGGCGCGAGCCGGGCGAGGTCGGGCGGGTCGTTGCGCGCTGGCGACGAACGGCCTTGGTCGGACTGACCGGCCTTGCCGGATCGCTCGGCTGGTTCGCCGCCTTCGCACTTCAGAACGCGGCCTATGTCCGGGCGTTGGGGCAGGTGGAGATTGTCTTCACCCTTCTCGCCTCCGCGCTTGTCTTTCGCGAACGGCTGGCGCTGCGGGAAGGCACCGGCATCGCGCTTGTCGTCGTCTCGGTCGTCGTCATCGTGCTCAGCTTCGGTTGACCCGCATCCGGCGCGTTGCTGGTCAGGCGAGGCGGCGGAACCGCGGTTCGGAGCCGGAATTGTCGAAGAAAGGGACGCTGTCTGGCGGCGTGTCACGACCGATCTGGGCCGCGACCTCGCCCAGCACGACCTCGGTGATGAAGGGCAAGTTGAGCTGCCGCGCCTCGGCGACCGGCACCCAGTGAAGATGGCTCAGCTCGTCCGACGCACGGGAGAAGTCATCCGGGTCTCCGGCAAGATGGGTGGCGTCGGCCAGGAAGAAGCGTGCATCGAAGCGGCGCGGCCGGCCGGGCGGCGTGATCGCCCGGAAGACGAAGGTAAGCGCCGCGGCGCTTGGAACATGACCGGTCGCGGCGAAACCGTCCCAGTCCTGCGGCGCCGCGCCCGGCCATTCGCCGGGGCGGCCGAGCACGAGGCCCGTCTCTTCCCAGAGTTCCCGGATCGCTGCGACGGCGAGCGCGCCGGCAAGCCCCGGCTTCGCGTCGAGGCCGAGCCGCGCGGTGCAGATCGAGCCCAGCGGTTCCGCAAGGCCGACCGCCGCGTCCTCGGCATCAACGGCACCGCCGGGAAAGACATACTTGTTCGGCATGAAGACAGCGCCGGCACCGCGTTGACCCATCAGGATCGACGGGCCGCTGTCCCCACGGCGCACCACCAGAACGGTCGCCGCATCGCGGACCGGAATGTCCGCCGCCGCCTGTTCAGTCATGGGCGGGATCGCCGAAGCCATGCATCCGCTTGGCCCACTGGATCGCCACCATCACACCCTTTAGCCGCGGCAGGAGGTAGAGCGAGAGCGCCACGCAGCCGACGGCGAAGACACTCGACAAAACAACCGGATCGGGCCGGTAGGTCACGAAGGCCCACATGATGAGCGGCGCCATCAGATGTCCGACAACGAGGATGGTCAGGTAGGCCGGGCCGTCGTCGGCACGATGGTGATGCAGTTCCTCGCCGCAGTTCGGGCAGGTGTCGCGCACTTTGAGGTAGCCGCGCAGAAGCTGCCCCTCGCCGCAGTTCGGGCAGCGCCGGCGCCAGCCGCGCAGCATCGCCGGGCGCATCGGCCGGTCGTCTTCGGTTAGGGCGTCTGCATGTGTCATGGGCATCTCCTGTCGCCCGTCATGTAGCACCGAAGTGCCGCCTTGCGAAGGGAGAGGCGGAGGGGCGGGAGAAAATGTCGCAAAGCACTACGGCAGGCGCGACGGAAATCCCCGGCCGGTCCGTTGGAAGAACAGATGGCGGATATGACCGCCGCAATTCCTGGAAAGGACATATCATGGCCAAGAAAACCTATCGCGTGGCGGCGGTTATCGCGCTCGGCGCGGTCTTGCTCAGCGTTCCGGCGCTGACCCTTGCAGACGACCGGGGCGGCAAGCGCTCCATGAAGCATCATGGGATGAAGCACCACGGCATGATGCAGGGCGGGCTGATGGACGGGATGTTCCCGGGCGGGATGATGCGTGAAGGGTTCGATTTCGCCACGATTGACGCCGACGGCGACGGCAAGATCACCCGTGCAGAAATCGACGCCCATCGGCAGTCGCAGATTGCCGGGCTGGACGCCGACGGCGACAACCTGATCTCGGCCGAGGAGATGACCGCGTTCGCGACCGCACGGATGCAGGACCGCATCGCGGAGATGGCCGCCGCGCGCATCGCGGCGCGGGACACCGATAGCGACGGCAAGCTCAGCGCGGCGGAGATGATGGCCCCGGCCGGACCGGCACGCATGTTCGAACGCGCGGATGCGGATGGCGACGGCGCGGTGAGCGAGGATGAGATCGCGGCGATGAAAGAGCGGATGAGCGCGATGCGCGGTCAACGCGCCGGTGGCGGTCAGGGCCGGATGGGCCACGACTGGTTCGGCATGGACGACATGGATGATGAGGCCGGGGAAAGCGAGTGAGACCCCGCGCTGCATCCGGCGGGGCGGCCCTTTTGGGCCGTCCCGGTGATTTCCGATTTGTGGGCCGCGCGCTTCCGGTCTAGGTCTTGGGAACGATGGCCATGGCCTTTGACGCCGAGGATGACAGGACTGACGAGGCGCTGCTCGCGCTCTACGGCCGGGGCGATGCCGCGGCCGCGCGGGCGCTGGCATTCCGGCTGACGCCGCGGGTGTTACGGGTCGCCGCACGGATGCTGGGTGACGCGGCAGAGGCGGAAGACGTGGCGCAGGAAGCGATGCTGCGGCTCTGGCGCATCGCTCCGGACTGGCGGTCGGACGGTGCGAAGGTCTCCACATGGCTCTACCGGGTGGTCGTGAACCTTGCGACCGACCGGCTGCGCCGCCGGCGAAGCGTGCCACTCGACGCCGTGCAGGAACCGGAAGATGACGCGCCGGGCGCGGTTGGGCGGATGATCGAGGCCGACCGGGCCGCAGCACTTGAGCAGGCGCTGCTGGAACTGCCTGAACGCCAGCGGGAGGCGGTCGTGCTGCGCCACCTCGAAGGCTTGGCCAACCCCGAGATTGCCGCGATCATGGGCGTCGGGGTCGAGGCGGTGGAAAGTCTTGTCGCACGCGGCAAGCGCGGATTGACCAAGGCGCTGGTGGACCGGCGCGAGGAACTGGGGTTTGGCAATGACTGAACATGACCGACAGGACGAGATGCTTGAGGATTTCCTGACCGCCGCGCGGGCGCGGGCGCCGGAACCGTCCGAAGCCCTGATGGCCCGGATCCTCGCCGATGCTGATGCCATCCGCCCACGCCGGGCCATCGCAAAGCGCAGTCTCCGGGAACGGTTCGGCACCCTGTTCGGGGGATGGCAGGGAATCGGTGGCCTTGCTACGGCGACGGCGGCCGGGCTGTGGATCGGCTATGCCGGGATCGCCGACCCCGGCACATTGAGCGGCGGTCTGGTCGAGCCGGGGGCGGAAACGGTGGAACTGATGCCGGGCGCGGATGTCTTTGCCCTGGCGTCGGCGGTGGAGGGCTGAGGATGGCTGAAGTCGAACCCGAAAACGGAAAAGGCAGGCGGACGGCGTCTCGCTGGCTCAAACCAGTTCTGATCCTGTCGCTGGCGTTCAATCTTTTCGTCGGCGCGGTCATCGTGGGGTCCGCGATCGGGCACCACAAGCGGCCGCATCCCGGCGTGCGGGACGTCAGTTTCGGCCTGTTCACCGAGGCGCTTGACCGTGATGATCGCAAGGCGCTGCGCGAGGCCTTCTTCCGCGCCGCGCCCGATATCCGCGACCGCCGACGCGAGGCGCGCGAGGACTACGAAAGCCTGATCGCCGCTTTGCGTGCCGATCCGTGGAGGCAGGAACAGGTCGAGGAGACATTCGGCGCGCAGGAGGCGCGGATGGTCGAACGGTTCGCGCTGGGCCGCCGTCTGCTTGGCGAGCGGATCGCGCAGATGTCGCCGGCCGAACGCGCCGCGCTTGCCGAGCGGATGGAAGATATCCTCGAAGACCGCCGCCGCGACTGAGTCAGGCGGCGCTGCGGCCCACCGTAACCTGGTTGCGGCCCTCCGCCTTCGAGGTAAGCAGCGCGCGATCGGCGAGGTTGACGAGGTCGTCGACGGTACCGCCCGCCGCGCCCGGTCCGATTGCAAGCCCGATTGAGAGTGTGACGGCGATGCTGCCGGTCCCCTTGGGCAACGGCACGGGGCGTTCGCCCACGACGCGGCGCAGCCGCTCTGCCGTGGCCTGCGCCGCCTGGGGCGTCGTGTCGGGCAGCGCCACGAGGAATTCCTCACCCCCGATGCGGGCCAGAAGGTCGACGGCCCGGAGGTTCGAGCGCAGCCGGTCCGCTATCTCTGTCAGCACGGCATCGCCGGCGGCATGTCCGAACGTGTCGTTGATCGCCTTGAACCTGTCCAGGTCCAGAACCATCACCGCGAACTGGCGCCCGGCGGCATCGGACCGCTCGGCGAGCCGGGTGAGGTGGGGAAGCGCGTAACGGCGGTTGTGCAACCCGGTCAGCGGATCGGTCATGGCAAGTCGCAGACCATCGGCGAGCGAGGCGCGCAGCCGGTCGGACTGACGCTTGCGTGCGATCTGCGTGCGGATGCGCAGCGCCATCTCCTCCGGATCGGCCTCCGGTTCGATCAGGTCGCTGGCGCCCAGATCGAGGGCGACAGCGGCCGTATCGGAACCGCCGCCCGGCAGCACAACGCAGATCGCGGAATAGCGCGTTTCGGCCCGCGAACGCAGCTCCGACATGAGCCGGAGGCCGTCGCCGGGACGGTCGAGATCGGCGGCTATGACATAGACGTCCGGCACCAGCGCGACATCGCTCTTCCCAAGCGCGGCATCGCGGCTGAGAACGACAAGCCGGTCGCGCAGATGCGGTTGCAGATCGCGCTTCCAGCCGAGCGCGGTATCGGACCGGTCCGCCACCAACGCGATCAGCGCCTGACCGGCAAAGGGTTGGACGGCTTCGGCGAAACCGAGTTCGCGGTACGTCCCGTCACGCAAGCCAAGCTGCTGCACCGTCTCGCGCGCCCTGAGCAGGCTGCGCATCCGCGCCAGCAGAACGTTTTCGTCCAGCGGTTTCCAGAACACCTCTTCCGCGCCGGCGCGCAGCGCCTGCATCTTGCGCTCGGGGTCGCGGAACGCGGTTACCATGACGACGGGTATGTCACGCGTCGCCGGGTCGCGTTTCAGCCTTTCACAAACGTCGATTCCGTTTACGTCGGGAAGCTCCACGTCGAGCAGTATGAGGTCCGGCCGCCGTTCGCGGGCGAGGGCCAGCGCCTCCTCCCCGCCGGATGCCTGCAACGTTTCGTAGAAGGCCGAGGCGAGCTTTACCTTCAGAACGATGCGATTGGTCGCGACGTCATCGACAATGAGGATTTTGCCAGCCACGGGATCGCTCCGTCCGGTTTACTTGTGGTGCCGCTATGCTCATCATCCAAGCGCAATGGTTAAGAAAGTCTTTCCGGGCAGGTAACAGATGGGAAATGTGATGAAGGCCGGTCGGGATTTCGCCGACACGGTTGCGCTCAGGGCGCTCGGCTGGCTTGTGGGCAACGAGGAGCTGCTGCCGGTTTTCCTTGGCGCGAGCGGTCTCGCGCCGGACGAGATCCGGCAGCGCGCGGCGGATCCGGTCTTTCTGCGCTCGGTGCTGGACTTCTTGCTGATGGACGATACATGGGTCGTGGCGTTCTGCGACTCGGCCGGTCTCGACTATACCGATCCGATGGCGGCGCGGCGCGCCCTTCCGGGCGGCGAGGAGGCGCACTGGACCTGACAGAAGCTCAATTGTGCCGTTGCGTCGGCGCACGCGCTGGGTCAGTTTCGCCCCGAAGCGGCCTTGTGGACCGCGGGGGAGGAATCATGACCGAAATCCGCGGACTCGTCTTTGACAAGGATGGCACGCTGTTCGACTTCCGCGCCACCTGGGGCGCCTGGTCGCGGCGCTTGCTGGACCGGCTTTCGGGCGGTGACGCCGCGCTGGCCGAACGGTTGGGCGAGGCCATCGGATACGGCTATCACTCCGGCGCGTTCGCACCCGAAAGTCCGGTCATAGCCCATACCGCGCCCGAGATTGCGACCTATCTCGTTCCGAACTTGCCCGGCGCGGATCTGCCGACCCTCGTCGCGCGGATGAACGCGATGGCTGCGGAGACCGAGCTTGTGGAAGCGGTGCCGCTCATACCGCTGTTCGAGCGGTTTGCGGCGCGCGGCCTGAAACTCGGCGTTGCAACGAACGATGCCGAGGCGCCGGCGATCGCGCATCTGCGCGCCGCCGGGATCGCACGGTTCTTCCACCACGTTTCCGGTTTCGACAGCGGATACGGAGCGAAACCCGATCCGGGTCCGCTTCTGGCCTTCGCACAGTCGCAGTCCCTTGCCCCCGAGACGGTGGCAATGGTGGGCGACAGCCGCCACGACCTCGAAGCGGGCCGCGCGGCGGGTATGCGTACGGTTGCGGTTCTCACCGGCATCGCGGAAGCGGATGAGTTGCGTCCGTTCGCCGATGTCGTCCTTCCCGATATCGGCCACCTTCCGGACTGGATCGAGGCACGGGCGCACGCGGAAACCTGACCGCACTTGCCGAAAAACGACCCCCGGCGTCGCAGAAGGCGGCGAAGCGCCCCCGGCATGCTTCAATTCTGGGGCGCGGGCAGATGACCGGAGGAATGGCGATGTCGAGTGAATTGCGGCGCAAGCGGGCGGGCGGTCGCGCCGGTCATGCCGAACGCGCCGGCGGTAAGGCCATCGAGCAGATGCCCTGGCGTATCCCGTTCAATCCCGACCGGCCGATTGAGCCGCTTGGCCCCGACGGCGTCGCGGCGATCCACAAAGGCGCGATGCGGATCCTGAGCGAGATCGGCATCCGCTTCCTGAACGACGAGGCGCTGGCGATCTTCCGCGAGACGGGTTGCAAGGTGGACGGCGACACTGTCCGCATGGACGAGGATTTCGTGATGGAGATGGTCGGGCGCGCACCGGCCACGTTCTCCATCACGCCGCGCAATCCCGAACGCGTGCTGCCGATCGGCGGACAGGCGATCATCTTCGGCAATGTCTCCTCGCCGCCGAACTACTGGGATCTGGAACGCGGCAAGGTGCCGGGCTTCATGGAAGGGTTCCGCGACTTCATCAAGCTGACGCAGTATTTCAACTGCATCCACTTCGCGGGGGGCTATCCGGTGGAACCGGTGGACGTTCACGCCTCGGTCCGCCATCTCGATTGCCTCTATGAGAAGCTGACCCTGACCGACAAGGTCTGCCATGCCTATGCCTTGGGCAAGGAGCGGGTTGAGGACGGGATGGAGATGGTGCGCATCGCTGGCGGGTTGTCGGATGAGGAGTTCCGCGCAACGCCCCGGATGTACACGAATATCAACTCCGTGTCGCCGTTGAAGCACGATTTCCCGATGATCGACGGCGCGCTCCGGCTGGTCCGGAACGGTCAGGCGGTGATCGTCACGCCTTTCACGCTGGCCGGGGCGATGGCGCCGGTGACGATGGCGGGTGCCGTCACGCTCTCGATCGCGGAGGCCCTGGCTGCCATCGCGCTGATGCAGTACGTCGCGCCCGGTGCGCCGGTGGGGATCGGCACCTTCACATCGAACGTCGACATGAAGTCGGGCGCACCGGCTTTCGGCACGCCGGAATACATGCGCGCGACGCAGATGACCGGTCAGATGGCGCGGTTCTACAAGCTGCCGTTGCGCTCCTCCGGGGTCTGTGCGGCCAACGTGCCCGACGGTCAGGCCATGTGGGAGACGTGCAATTCGCTCTGGGCCGCGATGCAGTCGGGAACGAACATGGTCTATCACGCGGCCGGCTGGCTCGAAGGCGGGCTGATCGCGAGCCCGGAGAAGTTCGTGATGGACTGCGAAGTGCTGCAGATGATGCAGCGCTACATGGAACCCGCGACTTGGGCGACAGCGCCCGAGGACATCGCCATCGACACGATCGCCGAGGTGGGGTCGGACGGCCATTACTTCGGATGCCAGCACACTCAGGACCGCTACACGACCGCCTTCTACCAGCCGATCGCGTCCGACTGGCGCAACTACGAAGCGTGGCAGATCGACGGATCGGTCTGGACGGCCGAACGCGCACACAGGATTTTCAAGGCGATCCTCGCCGAGTTCGAAGCCCCCCCGATGGATGAAGGCATCCGCGATGAGCTTCAGGCCTTCGTCGCCCGGCGGAAGCAGGAGGGCGGCGCGCCCACCGATTTCTGATCGAAGGCGCCGGCACCCGGAGGGAGAGGCGCGGATTCGGCCTTTCTTAAGACGCGTGCAGCTAGGCTTGCCCGGACGAAGGAAGGGCACGCCATGCACGGTCTGATAAACCGGTCGATCCAATCATTCTTACGCGATACCTACGGCGGTGCGTTGTGGGATTCTGTCGCGGCCGACACCGGGATCGGCTCTCAGGGTTTCGAAGCCCTGATGAGTTACGATGACGCGTTGACCGACACTCTGATCGACGCGGCGGCCCTTCGCCTTTGCAAGCCGCGCGACGCGCTGCTGGAGGATGTCGGGATCTACCTGGTGGCGCGCGAGCCGCTGCGCCGTCTGCTGCGGTTCGGCGGCGTCGACTATGCCGATTTTCTGCAATCCCTTGACGAGCTGCCCGACAGGGTGCGGCTGGCGGTGCCGGAGCTTGAGATGCCGGACCTGTCGCTGACGGCCGCCGGCACGGGCCGGTTCCGGTTGACCTGCCGCGGTGGGCATCCGGGGTTCGCCGCCGTGTTCACCGGCATCTTGCGGGCGATGGCGGATGACTATGGCGCGCTGGTGCTGATCGAGGCTGGCGGTGGCGACGGTGATGCGGAAACGGTTGGCATCGAACTGCTCGAAGCACGCTTTGCCTCGGGGCGGCAGTTCGATCTCGCCCGACCAGTGCCTCGATGATGGATGGCGGCACGCATTCCGACTCGGCTACCGTGGGCGAGGGCGGCCTTGGCCGCTTGATGCCGATGCACCTTTGGATCGCGCCGAGCGGGCACATCCGCGGTGCCGGCCCGACGCTGCGAAAGCTCTGCTCAGAAACGGCGTTGCTCGGCGCGCGGTTCCTTGAAGTGTTCGCCGTGCACAAACCTCGGCCGGTGCAGTCGATGGAGGATCTGAGCCGCCTCGTGGGGCAGCGGTTGCATCTTTCCCTGCGCGGATCGCCACGCACCGCGCTGCGTGGCCTTGCCGTGCCGCTAGAGGGCGGGCAGGGGATGCTCATCAATCTGTCCTTTGGCATCGCTGTCGCGGATGCGGTACGGGAACATGCGCTGACCAATGCCGACTTCGCGCCAACCGACCTTACCGTGGAACTGCTGTATCTGACCGAAGTGAAGGCTGCGGTGATGGAGGAGCTTGCGGCGCTCAACCGGCGCCTGAGGGCCGCGCAGCAGGCCGCGGAGAAACGCGCCCTGACGGATGTGTTGACCGGACTTGCCAACCGGCGCGCCCTTGAACTTGCGCTGGCGCGTGAAATTCGCGGCGTTGAGCGCGGCGCTCCGGGATTCGCGCTCGTTCAGCTCGACCTCGACCATTTCAAGTCGGTGAACGACACGCTGGGCCATGCCGCCGGCGATCGCGTGCTTGTTCGTGTCGCCGAGGTGCTGCGTAACGCAACACGAGGGCATGACACCATTGCGCGGATTGGCGGTGACGAATTCGTGCTGATCCTGCCCGGACCGGTGGATGACGCGATGGTCCGGCGCATCGCCCGCCGGATCATCGAGGGGTTGGAACAGCCGATCCTGTATGATGGCCGTCCCTGTCGCGTGTCGGCCAGCGTCGGGGCGGCGCTGTCGGCCAGCTACGAGAGGCCAGACCCCGACCGGATGCTCAGTGATGCCGACGCCGCTCTCTATCAGTCCAAGCATCGCGGGCGCGCGCGCTACACGATTCATTCCACGGCGCCGCTACCATCGGCGCAAGGCAAAACAGGCGGGACGGACGAAGGCTAGCCCCGGCCAGCCGGTGGTCGCCCGATCAACCGAGGTCAACAAAGACACGGGGCGGTCAGCGCCGTAGCGTTGTCGCGATATCCGCGGCAAGGCGTGCGATGGCCTCTCCGCTCGCCGCGGCGATACCGGCCGAGCCGGGCGTCGTGATCGTGACGAGGATGTCGAAGCGGACAAGCCGTTCGCGGATGATACCGTCGGGCGAGGCAATCGCGTACTGCCCGGACAGTTCGAACACGCCGTCGGCGCGGGCCAGCATCCGTTCAACCCGAAGGTCGATCCGGGCCTGCGCCGGCTCGTCAAGGGGCCACGGCTCTGCCGCGACCGTCGCCGTCGTGGCGAGGTCGAGGCTGCGGGCAAGCGCGGTCGTCACCGCGCGAACCGGATCGTCCGCCCAGAGCGCGTCGTCGAGATTGTGCAGCGCGCCGCCCTCGTCCTGCTGCGCGATCTCGATCGCGGCCGCATGCCCCGGCAGCGACGCCTCGCGCACCTCGATCGTCGAGACGCGCACCGGCGTTTGGGTGGCCGCCGCAGGCGGGTCGATCAGGAACCGCGCCGAGTTGTCGGCGCAGGCCGGAAGCAGAAGGAGGAGACCGAGGAATACAGCGGAACGCATCACATCACCGTCCTGTCAGAAGCGAGTTCGGATTTCGCTCGATCGCGCGGGCAAGCTGGCTGACCGCACGGGCCGCGCTGCGCACTTCACGCAACGCGGCGAGCGTCTCTTCGTTGAAGGCCGAGCGGTCGCCGTAGGCGGCAAGCAGGGCTTCGGACCGGGCCACCAGCTGTTCGAGCCGGGCCGAAAGGTCGGGCAGGCCTTCGGCGGCCTCGGCGACTGCGTCGGCCGCACTGCGCGCCGACGCCATCGTGGCATTGGCGTTCTCGACCGCGCCGCCTTCGCGCAGGTCCGCCAGCGTCGCACGAATCTCGCCCAGGGCCGCGTTGAGCGAGGGCGGAAGGTCGCGTGCGGCGTCGGTGCCCAGCACCTTGTCCGCGCTGTCAAGCACGCGGGTCGCGGCAGCCACGAGTTCCTCGGCCTCGAGCGAATTGGCTTTTGCCGCGACGGCCCGCAGGTCTTCGACAAGGGCAGGAAATTTTTCTGACGCGGTGGCAATGTTCGCGGCCGCCGCGTCGGCGCGCGCGAGGGCAGAGGCGAGGTTTTCGAGCGTGCCGCCTTCTTTCAGTTCGGCCACCACAGCCCGCAGGTCGGCCACGGCGGCACGGATATCGCCGGGCAGGGCGCGGGTCGCCTCGTCATTGACCAGCGCGCGGGTGTCTTCCAGCAGTGCCACGACCGCATCGGGCGCCGCGCGTGTGCTTTCGGCCGATGCCACGGACTCGATCGAGGCCATCAGGCTGATCGCCTGGTTGATCAACTCCTCGATCGGGAGCGAGTTGATGCGCTCCAGCACGCCCTCCGCCGTCGCGGTGAAATCCGGCAGGTTGGACACAACGCTTGGCAGCACCGGCACCGGGGTCGCATCGCGCAGGAATACGGCCGGTTCGGCATCCGGGATCTCGACCAGTTCGACGATCAGCGCTGAGGAGAAGAGGTTGGCGGCGGCAAGGCGCGCCCGCAGCCCGTCCGCGACTGCGGAATCGAGAAAGTCGAGCACCTCGGCCTTGCCGGCGGCCAGCGGCAGGCCAAGCCGGTCGGGTTCGATCGCGAGATTGGCGAGCAGCCGGATCTTCGGACCGTCGCCCGAATCCTCGATATCTGCCGAGATCGTCGAGACCTCACCCACCTTCAGCCCGCCATAGGTGACATCTGCGCCGGGTTCGAGGCCGCCGAGGGATTCGCCGAATTCGGCCGCGACGGTCACGGCATTGGCCGTCGAGCGGGCGAAGAGGCTACGACGCGCCTCGGGTTCGTCGGGATAGATCTGGAACACGTGACCCGCGCTCACCGGGAGGCCGCCTTCGTAGATCGTATCGAACTCGACGCCGCCGGCGACGACGGAGGCAAGCGAATCGAAATCAAGCGTCAGGCCAGCGCCGCCGAGCGATACGGAGAAGCCCGACGTGTCCCAGAATCGCGTGGCGGAGTTCAGCCGCCGGTCGTGCGGCGCCTCGATGAAGGCGTCCACGACGATCGCGTCGCTGGAGACGGTCAGGCGGGGGCGCTCAAGACGGCCGACCTCGATCCCGTGGAAGAAGACCGGCGCGCCCTCCGAGATCAGGCTGCCATCGGTCGTGACAAGGCTGATCCTCTTCCCCGCGCGGCCGGGCTGAACCAGTGGCGGCCCGTCGGCACCTTCGAATGACTGGCGTGCCTCACTCTGTTCCTGATCCCATGCGCCCTCGATATAGACGCCGGAAAGCACGGTAGAGAGCCCGGAGATGCCGCGCGCGCTGACCTTGGGGCTGACGACCCAGAACTGCGCGTCGTCATCGAGGAACGGGGCGACGTCCTTGTCGACGCGGGCCCGGACGAGAACCTTGGTGAGATCCTCGGTGAAGGTCACATGCTCCACGGTTCCGATCACCACGTCGCGAAAGCGCAGCGTTGTTTCGCCGGGCGTGACGCCGGACGCGCTCTGGAAGGTGATCGTGATGGCAACGCCCCGATCGGAGAAATTCTGCCACGCGAGGGCAAGGGACACGACAAGCGCGAGAATCGGGACAAGCCAGACAAAAGACAGATTGCGCCAGAACGAAGGTTTGGCAGTGCTGACATCGAGTTCGGCGGGCGCGGGATCGGTCACGTGTCGTCGGCCTCGTATGCGTCCCAGAGAAGTCTGGGGTCGATGTTCTGCGCGGAAATCATGGTGAAAGCAACCGAAAGTGCGAAGCTGACGGCCGCGATGCCCGGATTGATGGTGGCGACGAAATCGAACCTTACCAGCGCGGCGAGGATCGCCACCACGAAGACGTCGATCATCGACCAGCGGCCGATGAACTCGACCACTTCGTAGAGGTGCTGGCGACCATGGCCACGGATTGTAACCGCCGTTCGCATCGAGATCGCGAGATAGGCAATCGCGATGAACTTGCCGATCGGGATCAGCACCGATGCGGTGAACACGATGAGCGCGACGCCCCAGGAACCGTGATCCAGAAGCTCGATCGCGCCGCCGACGATCGTGTTCTCCTGCCGCTTTCCGAAGGTCTGGGTCAGCAGCATCGGGTAAACATTGGCGGGGATATACGCGATCATGCCGGCGATGAGCCACGCCCAGACGCGTTGCAGGCTGCCGACGTCGCGGCTGGAAAGGGCGCTGCCGCAGCGCCGGCAATGGTGCTCGTCGGCAAGGTGAACGCGCCCGCAGCGCGTACAGCCGATCAGGCCGGCGCGCCGTGCGGTCAGGACCGCGTGCGTTCTTCGAGCGTTTTCCATATTGTCAGTCTGCACATGAAGTTGTCTTTCAGCACCGTCACGAGGACGAGCGCGGCGAAGGCCCAGAAGGCCGGGCCGAGTGTCACAGTAGCGAGCCCCGCGACCTTCACCAGCGCGACGGCCACGCCGATGATGAAGATTTCGGCCATTGCCCAAGGCTTCGTCGCCTCGGCCCAGCGGAAGGCCCGTATTGCGTGGCGCGCCGGGTGCCAGCCAAGCGCCATCGGGGCGAGCGCGTAGGTGATCGCCAGAAGGCGGCCGAGCGGCAGGATCACGATCAGGAGCGCGACCGCGACCGAGAGCGGCAGCATCCCGCCTTCCGAAAAGGCCATGACCGCACCGAGAACGGAACTCTGACGGCTGAGGCCGCCGGCATGAAGCTGGAGGAAAGGAAAGAAGATCGCCGCGACCATCAGGACCGCCGCAGTCGCGGCGAGCATCACGATCTGCGTCATCGCGCCCTTGCGCGGCGTCATCAGGACGGTATGGCACCGGCTACAGCGTGCGCGGGCGCCGGCCGGGACGTCGGTGATGTGATGAAGCGCGTCGCAGGTCGGGCAGGCGATGAGGTCGTCGACCATGGCCGTTGCAGCCTGCTGCGATGGGTCCTGTGCCATGCCTGCCTTTCATCCCGACTGCCGCGCGCGCGGTCAGCGGCCGGGCCTCGCGGTCCTTACCCTATACATGACTTCACGCGGGACTTGAAAGCGCGCGCGTCGGATGGCCCTGCGCCGCGCCGTCATGGCTTTCGCGCAGCGCTTCGGCAGAATCGCGGACCACGTCCGCGATCTGCATCAACTGTCTGGCAAGCGGGCTGGTGCTGCGCCAGATCATCCCGATCGTACGCTCGGGCTGCGGGTCGCCGAACCGCGCCACCGATACCGGCGCTGACCGTGTTTCCACCGATACGGCCATTTCCGGGATCAGGGTGACGCCAATCCCGGCGCCGACCATCTGAACAAGGGTCGAGAGCGAACTGCCATCCAGGATCTCTCTCGGCAGCGCCGCGCCAAGATTGCAGAACGACAGGGCCTGATCGCGAAAGCAGTGGCCTTCCTCAAGCAGCAGCAGCCGCATCTCGCGCAGCATGTCGCGGTCCGGCACCGGCTTTTCGGCATCCTCGCCGGAGCGGACCAGAACGAAACTTTCCTTGAAAAGCGCGACCTCGGTCAGCGTCGGTTCCGACACCGGAAGCGCCACGATCGCCGTGTCGAGCCTGCCTTCGGCAAGTTCCTGGAGCAGTTTCGGCGTCACAGTCTCGCGGACATGGATGTCCAGCCCGCTGTATTGCCGCGAGAGATTGCCGACGATCGTCGGCAGCAGATAAGGCGCAATCGTCGGAATCACTCCGATCCGCAGCCGCCCCACAAGCCGTTCGCGGGATGTCCGGGCGAGGTCCTCAAGTTCCTCCACCGAACGCAGGATATCGCGGACGCGCGGTGCGAATTCCTCTCCGAAACTGGTGAGCCGTACCTGCCGCGCGCTACGTTCGAACAAGGCGGTGCCAAGCGACGCCTCCATCTCCTTGATCTGCATCGACAACGCGGGCTGCGAGATAGCGCAGGCACTGGCCGCGCGTCCGAAATGGCCGAGAAGGGCGAGCGACTCGAAATAGCGAAGCTGCTTGAGGGTCAAATTTATCATAACTGCAGATTATAACAATAATCAGAAAATCCAACTTAAACTAATTGATCTGGTTTGATAGAACACTCGCAACGGAGACGGGACAGCCCGGCCCTGCGGATCACGTTCGTGGCCACATGTCCGTTACGGTTTTCGCGGTGCCTGTCGCCAACAAGATCAACCAATGCAGCCATGATGGAGAGGTAAAATGGACGGAAATGATGTCGGTGCGGGCAAGTGCCCGGTAATGCACACGACCTTCGGTGGGCGGTCGAATCGCGACTGGTGGCCGAACCAGCTCAACCTGCGGATCCTCCATCAGCATTCGAACCTCTCCGATCCGATGGGGAAGGGCTTCGACTATGCCGAGGCGTTCAGGAAACTCGACCTGAAGGCGGTGAAACAGGACCTTTACGCCCTGATGACCGACAGCCAGGACTGGTGGCCTGCGGATTACGGCCATTACGGCGGGTTGTTCATCCGGATGGCGTGGCACAGCGCCGGCACCTACCGGAGCGGTGACGGGCGCGGCGGTGCCGGCACCGGCACCCAGCGCTTCGCGCCGCTCAACAGCTGGCCGGACAACGGCAACCTCGACAAGGCGCGCCGTCTGCTCTGGCCGATCAAGCAGAAATACGGTGACAGCCTGTCCTGGGCCGACCTCATGATCCTCGCCGGCAACTGCGCGCTGGAATCGATGGGTTTCAAGACCTTCGGCTTCGGTGGCGGACGCTCGGACGTGTGGGAGCCGGAAGAAGACATCTACTGGGGCGCCGAGGGCGAGTGGCTTGCCACGAGCGACAAGGCCAACAGCCGCTATTCCGGGGATCGCGAGCTCGACAACCCGCTGGCAGCCGTCCAGATGGGCCTGATCTACGTCAACCCGGAAGGGCCGGACGGCAACCCCGATCCGGTCGCATCGGGCCTCGACGTGCGCGAGACCTTCGGGCGCATGGCCATGAACGACGAGGAGACGGTCGCGCTGGTCGCGGGCGGCCACACCTTCGGCAAGGCCCACGGCAACGGCCCCGCGACTGCGGTAGGACCGGAGCCGGAGGCGGCGCCGCTTGAGGCGATGGGCCTTGGCTGGCTCTCCAGCCACGGGTCCGGCAACGGCTACGACACGATCACCAGCGGCATCGAAGGCGCGTGGAAGCCGAACCCGACCAAGTGGGACATGGGCTATTTCGACGTGCTCTTCGGCTACGAATGGGAACTGGTGAAAAGCCCGGCAGGCGCGAACCAGTGGCTCGCCAAGGACGTCAGGGACGAGCACATGGTCGTCGACGCCCACGACCCGTCGAAGAAGCACCGCCCGATGATGACGACGGCGGACCTCTCGCTGCGCTTTGACCCGATCTACGAGCCGATCTCGCGCCGCTTCCACGCCAATCCGGAGGAGTTCGCCGACGCCTTCGCGCGAGCATGGTTCAAGCTGACGCATCGCGACATGGGGCCGAAGTCCCGCTATCTCGGTGCCGAGGTTCCGGCGGAAGACCTGATCTGGCAGGATCCGGTGCCGGCGGTCGATCACAAGCTGGTCGATGCTGCCGACATCAAGGCGCTGAAGGCGAAGGTGCTGGCATCCGGCCTCTCGGTCGCGGAACTGGTCAAGACGGCCTGGGCCTCGGCCTCCACCTTCCGGGGGTCGGACAAGCGGGGCGGCGCGAACGGCGCGCGCGTCCGGCTTGCGCCGCAGAAGGACTGGGCGGCGAACGAGCCCGCGCAACTCGCCAAGGTGCTGGAGGTTCTGGAAGGCATTCGGGCAGAGTTCAATGCCTCCGCCGCCGGCGGCAAGAAGATCTCGCTCGCCGACCTGATCGTCCTGGCGGGGTCTGCCGCAGTCGAGAAGGCCGCCAAGGATGGCGGGCACGCCGTCGAGGTGCCCTTCACGCCGGGGCGGACGGACGCGACGCAGGATCAGACCGACGCCGAGTCCTTCGACGTCCTCGAACCGGCCGCCGACGGGTTCCGCAACTACCGCAAGGCCGACTACACCGTCTCTCCGGAGGAGCTTCTGGTCGACAAGGCGCAGCTTCTGACGCTGACCGCGCCCGAGATGACCGCGCTGGTCGGCGGCATGCGCTCGCTTGGTGCCAATGTCGGCGGGTCCGCCCACGGCGTTTTCACCGACCGGCCCGGCACGCTGAGCACCGACTTCTTCGTCAACCTGCTGGACATGGGGACCGAGTGGAAGCCGTCTGCTTCGGAAAAGGGCGTCTATGAAGGCCGCGAT
This sequence comes from Alphaproteobacteria bacterium, assembly GCA_030429495.1. Lineage (GTDB taxonomy): Bacteria > Pseudomonadota > Alphaproteobacteria > Rhodobacterales > Rhodobacteraceae > Albidovulum. The sequence continues at coordinate 18,451 of JAUIFH010000015.1, forward strand.
CGTGCAAGCGGCAAGGTCAAGTGGACCGGCACGCGGGTCGACCTCGTCTTCGGTTCGAACTCGCAGCTGCGGGCGATTGCCGAGGTCTACGGTCAGGCCGATGCCGGGGCAAAGTTCGCCCGCGACTTCGCGGCGGCCTGGGCCAAGGTCATGAACGCGGACCGCTTCGACCTCGCCTGAGTGCGGCTGTCATGAAGAATGCGCCCCGGACCGTTCACATGGTCCGGGGCGTTTTCGTCAGCCGAGCACGGTCTTGATCGCGCGGGCGGTGGCGGCAACGACCTGATCGGCCTCGGCCTTCGTCAGGCAGAAGGGTGGGGCGAAACCAAGGATGTCGCCCTGCGGCATGGCCCGCGCGATGACCTTGTCCTGCGCGAGAAGCGCGGCCGAGACCTGCGGCCCGATCTTCCTCGCCGGATCGAAGAACGTGCGGTTAGCCTTGCCCTCGACGAACTCTACCGCGCAGAGCATCCCTTCGCCGCGCACATCGCCTACATGGGGGTGGCTCGCCAGCGCCTCGGCCATGGTCTTTTTCAGATAGGCCCCGACCTCACCCGCGTTCTGTACGAGGTTCAGATCGTCGATGAGCTGAAGGTTCGCGACCCCCGCCGCCGCGCCGATCGGATGGGCAGAATAGGTCCAGCCATGGCCGATGGGGCCGTTTTCGTCCGTGCCCTGTGCCAGCACCTTCCAGACCCGATCCGAGACGATGGAGCCCGACAAAGGCGCATAGGCCGAGGTCAGGCCCTTGGCGATGGTGATGATATCGGCCTCGATCCCGTAATGGTCCGACCCGAACATGGTGCCGAGACGGCCAAAGCCGGTCACGACCTCGTCCACGATCAGCAGGATATCGTGCTTTTTCAGCACCTTCTGGATCGCCGCCCAGTAGCCGGCGGGCGGCGGCACGATGCCGCCGGTGCCCAGAACCGGTTCGCCGATGAACGCGGCGATAGTGTCGGCGCCTTCGCGCTCGATCAGCGCCTCCAACTCGGCCACGAGGTGGGCGGTGAACGTGGCCTCGGACTGCGACGGGTCCTTGCGCCGGTAGTAATAGGGCGCCTCGGTATGGATCACCTGCGCAAGCGGCAGGTCGAACTTCTTGTGGAAAAGCTCCAGCCCCGTCAGCGAGCCGGTCACAAGGCCAGAGCCGTGATAGCCGCGCCAGCGCGAGATTATCTTTTTCTTCTCAGGCCGTCCGAGGACGTTGTTGAAGTACCAGACGAGCTTGACGTTCGTCTCGTTCGCGTCCGACCCGCCAAGGCCGAAATAGACCTTCGACATGTTCGAAGGCGCCCGGTCGAGGATCATTTTGGCGAGCGTGATAGACGCCTCGGTCCCGTGACCGACATAGGAATGATAGTAGGCAAGCTCGCGCGCCTGCGCGGCGATGGCGTCCGCGATCTCCTGACGGCCGTAGCCAGCATTGACGCAATAAAGCCCGGCAAAGGCGTCGAGCAGCCGGTTGCCGTCGCGGTCTTCGATGTGAACGCCCGAGGCGGTGCGGATCACCCGGTTCGGGCTTTCGCCGCGCGCATGCTGGGCAAGATGGGTCGAGGGATGGAAGAAATTCTCGCGGTCCCACTGGTCCAGTTGATCATTCTTCAGCATCTTTGTCCTCTCTGGCGCGGAAATCCCGGGTTCGGTCATGTTGTGCACATCATCATGCTGATTGGTAGTGCGTCAAGTCGCGATGCTGCGTGTATTCTTAGTAATTCTTGTCAGACCTCAATCATCGTCGTAGCGTTGTATACAAATCAACCGCGACTCATGAAAGTGTCCGCCAATGGCCCAGTCCAACGCCCCCTTCAGCGCCGCCGAATACAACCGCCGTATCACCGCGACCCGGGCGGCGATGGAACGCGCCGGTCTGGATGCGATCTTCGTCACCGACCCGTCGAACCAGGCCTGGCTGACCGGCTATGACGGCTGGTCCTTCTATGTTCATCAGGGCGTGATCCTGACGATGGATGGCGATCCGGTCTGGTGGGGTCGTCACATGGACAGCATCGGCGCGCGGCGCACCTGCTGGTTTTCCGGCGATACGGTGCGGGGTTATGGCGATCACTTCGTCCAGTCGACCGGGCGTCACCCGATGCAGGACCTTGCGGGCCACCTGCGCGCGCTCGGCCTCGAACGGGGCCGGATCGGCGTCGAGATGGAGAACTACTACTATTCCGCGAAAGCACACGAAGTGCTGCGCGCCGAACTGCCGGAGGCGCGGTTCTCCGATGCGACCGCGCTCGTGAACTGGCGGCGACTGGTCAAGTCGGAGGAAGAGGTCGGCTTCATCCGAAATGCCGCGAAAATCTCGGAAAAGGTCGTCCGGACCGCCATCGAGCGGGCAGAGCCGGGCCTGCGCAAGAACGACCTCGTGGCCGAGATCTATCACGCCGCGATCACCGGAGTGGGCGAGATCTGGGGCGACTATCCGGCCATTGTGCCGCTGACGCCCTCGGGCCTTGACGCCACTGCCGCGCACCTGACCTGGAACGGTGCGCCGATGCGGCGTGGCGAGGCCACGTTCTTCGAACTTTCCGGCTGCTACCGCCGCTACCACGCGCCCTTGTGCCGGACCGTCTATCTCGGGACACCCCCGGCCGAGATGCGCGAGGCGGAAAAGGCCCAGATCGAGGGGATCGAGGCCGGGCTGGAAGCCGCCCACGCCGGCAACCGGACCTGCGACATCGCCAATGCCTTCATGGCGGTCCTGAAGAAATACGGCATCCACCGCGAAGGGCGCATGGGCTACCCGGTCGGTCTGTCCTACCCGCCTGACTGGGGTGAGCGCACGGCTTCGATCCGGTCCGAGGACGAGACGGTGCTGGAACCGGGCATGGTCTTCCATTTCATGCCCGCTCTCTGGATGGAAAGCTGGGGGCTTGAGACCACCGAGACGATCCTGATCCGCGACAGCGGCCCGGCCGAGGCGCTCTGCAATGTCGAGCGTCAACTCTTCGTCAAGGAATGAACAGGGTGATCGCGCTTGACGATACCAAGGCGCTGCTGCGGGAACTGATCGCGTTTCCGACCGTATCGAGCGACAGCAACCTTGCGATGATCGCGTTTCTGGCCGACCGGCTGGAGGCGGCCGGCGCGCGGGTGGACATCTACGGGGATGCAACCGGCACGAAGGCGAACCTCTTCGCGACGCTGGGGCCGGAGGTGGATGGCGGTATCCTGCTTTCCGGGCATTCCGACGTCGTTCCCGTCGCCGATCAGGATTGGTCGACCGACCCGTTCGAGATGGTCGAACGCGACGGCAAGCTCTATGGGCGCGGAAGTTGCGACATGAAGGGGTTCATCGCCGCTGCCGTCGCGATGGCGCCCTTCTACGCCGAACGGGCGAAGGATCGTCCGATCCACTTCGCCTTCACGCATGACGAAGAGGTCGGCTGCCTGGGGGCGCGGGCGCTTGTTCAGGCGTTGCGCGGCCGCGACGTCCGGCCCGGCGTGGCGATCATCGGGGAACCGACAGAAATGCGGATCATCGAGGGCCACAAGGGGTGCTACGAATACACGACGCATTTCACCGGGCTGGAAGGCCACGGATCTGCGCCCGACCGGGGGGTGAATGCGGTGGAATACGCGGTACGCTATGTCGCGCGGCTTCTGGAACTGAAAGGGAAACTGGCGGCGCGCGCGCCGCAGGACAGCCCCTTCGATCCGCCCTGGACGACGCTCAATACCGGCGCGCTGGTCGGGGGCGTTGCCCACAACGTCATCCCCGGCAAGGCGCGGGTGGACTGGGAAATGCGGCCCGTTCAGCATTCAGACGCCGATTTCGTCAAGGACGAGCTGCGGCACTACTGCACCCAGATACTGCTGCCGGCGATGCGCGCGGTATCGCCCGGCGCGGACATCGTCACCGAAACCATCGGCGAGGTCGATGGCCTGATTCCGGCGGCGGAGAACGAGGCGCGGGATATCGTGATGGAACTGACCGGCACGAACGGCGCCGATACCGTGCCTTTCGGCACCGAGGCAGGCATCTTCCAGACCCTCGGCATGTCGGTCGTCGTATGCGGGCCCGGTTCGATCGAGCAGGCGCACAAGCCGGACGAATATGTTGCGATCGACCAACTCGGCCAGTGCCTTGCCATGCTCGAACGGCTTGGCGGGAAACTCGGTGGGTGAGGGCGGATGATGGCCGATGACATGGCCGAGCCCGGTTCCTCCGCCCGCGACCGGTTCGACCGGTTCCACAGCGAAATCCGCAACCGGATCTGCCTGCTCGACTATGCGCCCGGCGCCCGGCTGTCGGAGGAGGCGCTCGCATCCGAGTTCGGGGTCAGCCGGACGCCGCTGCGCCGGGTTCTGGCGCGGCTTGAGGATGAAGGTCTTGTCCGTTCCGTGCACGGCGTCGGCACTTTCGTCACCGATGTGGAGTTGGGTGAACTGGCGCAGACCTACCGGCTTCGGCTGGAATTGTCGGAACTGACGGGTCGGCTGGACACGATTGCACCGGATCCGGCGCAGATGACGGAATTCAGGGCGACCTTGATGCGGGTCCGGGCGCTTGTCGGCGATCCCGATCCGAGGCGTTTCGCAGAACTCAACATGGAGTTCTTCCTCGCCCGGCTCCGGCTGACCAGGAACGAGCCGCTGCGCGAGATCAGCGAACGGCTTTATTTCCGCACGACGCGCATCTGGCTGAAAGCCGTCCTTGCCTCAAAGATCGACCTGCGGGACGAGGCGGAACTGTTCGAAGGCGAAATCGCCGATGTGCTTCGCGCGCTTGAAATCGGCGATATCAGGGCTGCGGCGCTGATCCAGCGCGCGCATATCTCGATGAGTTTCGGGCGGATGCGCAGCGTTCTTGATCCTGAAAGCGGGCAGGTGCAGCGCTGAGCCGCGCCCGGCCTGTCGCGGCCAACCCTAGCGCGATGCCGCCCCGTGGGTGGCCAGCGCGAGGACGGCTTTCCAACGCTCTGGTGACACCGATACCGCGTCGCGGGTGCCGCGTCGGCCGCCGGGAAGCCGGACGCCGGGATCGCGGGCGATTTCGTCCGAGATCCGCCGAATCCTGTCGGCAAGCGTTCCCGCGCGGGCGCCGGGGTCGATCAGGATGTAGAACTGGCCAAGGTCGTGCGGCGGGCCGTTTTCCGCCTTCAGGCCTTGGACATCGAGCGAGTTGACCGACCCGGTCAGGCCGGCGGCGAGGAACTCCGCCAGCAGCCCGAGCGCCCAACCCTTGTAGCTCGCGGCGCTGACAAGCGAACCGGCGAGGGCAGAGGCGGGGTCGGTCGTCGGGTTTCCGTCCTTGTCCACGGCCCAGCCGAGCGGGATCGTTTCGCCCGCCGCCTGTGCCATCGTGATCTTGCCAAGCGCTACCGCCGCGGTCGAGAAATCGGCATGCATGGCCGGGCCGGAAGGGCCGGGTACGGTAAAGGCGATCGGGTTCGTGCCGATCAGCGGCGTCTTGCCGCCGGGGCCGGAGACGATGGCCGACGCGTTGGTCATGCCGATCCCGATCAGCCCGGCAGCGGCGATCTGTTCGGTAAAGAACCCAAGCGAGGTGCAGGTATGCGAGTGGCAGACCGCGAGCGATGCGATGCCGCACTGCCGTGCCGCGTCCACCGCCGGGTGAAGCGCGCGGGAGAAGGCCGGCTGCGCGAAGCCCAGTTTCGCGTCCACGGCGACTTCGCCCGGGCGCGGCGTCGTCACCACGGGTTCCACCCGGCCATCCACCCGCCCGGAAACGAGCTGACGGCAATAGCTTTCGAGGTAGTAGAGTCCGCAGATGATGTTGCCGGTCTCCTCGGCGCGCGCGACGGCGCGGGCGACCTCCGCTGCCTGCCACTCACCCGCCCCATGCGCCATCAATGCCTGTTGGCTGGCGCTCGCGATCTGGTCGATCCCGATCTGCATAGCTGTCCCCTTTCCTGCGGAATCACCCATTCCGGGCTGTATCCCGGTTCCCTTATCCTGCGGGCGCGCGTGCCTCCGGCATTCTCGCCACCGCAATCATTTCGACCCGCATCCCGGGGCGTGCCAGCGCCGCGACGCCGCAGGTGGCGCGGGCCGGCGGCGTCTTCTTGTCAACCCATTCGTCCCACGCGGCATTCATTCCCGCGAAGTCGGCCATATCGGTCAGCCAAACCTGGATTGATGCCACGTCGGACTTGCTGCCGCCGAGTTCGGCCATGACGCCGTCGATCGCGGCAAGGACCTGCCGGGTCTGCACCTCGATCCCTGCCGTCAGGTCCTCGGGGATCTGGCCGGCCAGAAAGACGGCCTCGCCCACGCGGACGGCTTCGCTCATCCTCGGGCCGGGATGAAGATGGGTGATGGTCATGCGAGGTTCCCTTTCATCCCGGGATCAATCGTTGTCGCTGGAAGCCGCGCCGGCATCGGCGCAGGATTTCTCGGAAGGCGGAATCGTCGTCTTCATGGCGAGATCGTTCAGCCGGGCGAGGACGGCGCGGTCGCATTTACGGGGTTCGGGTTTCCCTTCGGCTGGCGACGCCGCGACACCGGCAGAAAGCACCAGCGTCGTGACCACCAGACCGGCGATATCGTTTCCAAGCACGCTGTCCGCCGTGACCTCCATCGCGCCACCGTCCCACGAAACGGTCAGCGGCCCGGAAAGGCGCGCGACCTCGGCGAGGAACGGCACGAGGATCAGGGGGCGGCTGACGGGTCCGAGGGTCAGGCCGCCCCCGGTCAACGCGGCCTCGGGAAGGGCGCGGAAATCGCACAGCGTCACCCCGAGGGCCACGGGGCAGAGCGGTTCCGCCCCGGAAGGGTGCCAGTGGCCGGTTTCGATGACAGGGCAGACATCCCGCCAGGCCGCACCTTCGGTCCGTTCAAGATGGGCGAGCAGCGCCGAGGCACCGTCGATGCTGCGGGCGTGAAGCCACCCGACGGCAAAGCCCGCCTCTTCCGCATTGCCCCAGCTCATCCCGGCGCCGCGTGCGGCCTTGGTGCAGAGCGTCTCGATCTCGGTCTGCGACATCAACACGCGCTCTTCCGAGGGAAGCGGACTGCCCGCGCGGGTCGGGTCATTGGGTTCAGGTGTCATGCGCAACCCCTTCCTTCAGGTCGAGCGGGTAGGGCGCACCCTGAAACAGGCAGATGCGCACCCATTTGTCAGAGCGGGGATCGAAATGGCTTGCGCCGAAGAAGGCGAGCTTGCAGCGCATCAGGTCGATCGGCAGCATGTCTTCGGCGATCAGGTTGTCGCGGACCTCGGCATAGGGGTGGCTGGCCGCGATCTGGGCGCGGCGGACCATGAAGCGGTGTTCGGGGTGGCGCAGAAGGAAGGCCGCAACCGTCTCGTCCTCCGGCCAGGATTGCAGCGCGTCGTCCAGCTCCTTCGCGAGCCGTCCGGTACAGAGCGGCTGTTCCCGCTCTGCCATCGCGTCGGTGGCCCGCTCACCCAGCCGGGGTTCAAGCTTGTCCTCCGATACATACCAGAACCGTGCCTGCTGCGCGGGGTCCGCAAAGTCGATCGCCAATGCCCAGTCGTAGCGGTCGCGAAGGATTGCCCGCAGCGCGCCGACCCGCATCGCGCCGTCGAGGCGGAAGGTCTCGTCCGCGCTCATTCCCGCCGCTAGATCGTCGACAAGCGGCCCATGCGGTTCGATCAAAAGGGCGAAGAGCGTTTCCTGCCCCTCAAGGCTGAGATTGTCCTCTCCCCAACGCCAGAGCGCATCCCAGGGCTGAGCTTCGCCACCCGGAAAGGCGGTGAGCCGTTCGCCGATACGGTCGAGGTCGGCCCTGAGATCGGCGAGTTTGGCGATCTGGATCGGGTGCTGCGAATGCCAGCATGCGGCGTTGTCGCAGGCCTTGGTGAAAGCGGCGTTCAGCCCGCGCACCGCGTCGGGAGTGGCGGTATCAAGGGTTCGGACGCGCGCCAGCGCTTCTTCGCGCGCGGCCATCCAGTTGTTCATCAGGATCGGGTGGCGAACAAGGAACGGCGCCATGCCGAGGCCGGTCGAATTACCGACGCCGAGGAGACCCTTGGTCTCCGGCGCAAGGCGCGCGGCTCCCGCTCCGCCTCTGACACGCGCGAGGTGTTCGACGATGTCCACCGTGAACTGCCGGGTCAGCCAGACCGACAGCATCTCGGCCTGGAACGGTGCGGCAAGCTCTGGCCGGGCCGCGATCTCGCGCCGGTCGGCGGCACCGAACTTGCCCGAACCGTAGACGGCGGTCGTCCGCATCAGGTAGCCTACGGCGCCGATCTCCGCGGGGTCGGGCTGGCGACCTGCGGCAAGGTTCTCGATGACATGCGCCCAAAGCCGGACAGAGCGGTTGGCGCGGCTCAGCGACAGTTCGCGCGGGCTGATCCGCCCGGCCTCCTGCAACGGGACGTTGGCCTGAAGCCGGTCCAGATCCGCCGTCGTCGGCGTTCCGTCGAAGAGTGCGAAAGTCGCGTCCCATGCCGTCGCGATGACCCGGTCGGAGCGCATGTCGTCCGGCAGGTCGTGGGCGAACGCGACAAGGCTGTAGGTCCGATCTGGCCCGACAGCGCGATAGACGGCGCGGCCGACGCCCTTGTCGTCGATATTCCAGACCGGGCGGTCGAAGCGCCAGTCGCCCGCCAGCATCCGCCGCAGCATGACCCGCAGGAAGGACAGTCGCGTCGGATGCGCCGAACCCATGCGGGCCAGCCGCATCACGACAGAAGGCGCGCGCCGCCCGTTCGTTTCGCGTTTCGGATTTGCATTCACCATCGTGCGACCCGTCCTGCTTTCCCGGTGGAAGTTGGGGCCGGGCGGTAGCCTATTCCGCCCGGCGCGCCTTGTCAGTTGCGCCCCAGTTTCAACGTGATGCGAACCGCATCCCAAAGCGAGGGCAGCAGGACCAGCGAGACCGGCACCGCCGTGACGACGATGAAGCTTTGCAACTTGCCGATGCCGCCAGACCCGGTCGAGATCAGGATCAGCGCCATCACGCCCATCGCAAGACCCCAGAAGGCGCGGAGCGCGGCCGACGGATTGTCGTCCGACATCGCGGTCGCGATGACAAAGCTCATGGAGTCCGAGGTGGTGGCGACGAAGATCATCGTCAGCACAAGGAACAGCAGCGACAGAAGGAAGCCCATCGGCATCGCCTGCGTGATCGCCAGCAGTCCGGCGGGCAGGTTGAAGCCCTCGAACGGGCCGGAGATGATGCCGGGTGTTGCCTGTTCCAGCGCGATTCCCGAACCGCCGATGATCGTGAACCAGAAGTTGGTGATGAGCGGCGCGGCGACCGACAGCATGATGATGATCGAGCGGATGGAGCGCCCCCGGCTCACGCGGGCGATGAAGATCGCCATCAGCGGGCCGTAACCCAGGAACCAGCCCCAGAAGAACACCGTCCACCAGCCGAGCCAGCCCGGCGCCCCAAACATCCCGGCATCGCCCCGGTACATCGCCATCTGGAAGAAGTTCTCGAAGTAGGTTCCAAGACCCCCGAAGAAACCCTTGAAGATAGTGAGCGTCGGGCCGGCGACGAGGATGAAGGCCAGAAGCGCGAAGGCAAGGATCACGTTTGCCTTGGACAGGAACTGAATGCCCTTCTCCAGCCCTGAGATCGCGGAAACGGTGTAGATGCCTGCCAGTGCGAGGATGACCAAAGCCTGCGTGGCGAAGTCGTCGGGGATACCGAACAGCGCGTTCAGTCCGTAGGACATCTGCAGTCCGAGGAAACCGATCGGTCCGACAGTGCCGGCCACGACCGCGATGATGCAGGACGCGTCTGCGATCAGCCCGATCGGGCCGTTGATCGCGCGATCGCCGAAGACCGGATAGAGAAGGGTCCGGGGCGCCAACGGAAGGCCGAGATCATAGTGGTAGTGCATCAGCATGATCGTGGTGAGCGAGCCGAGGATCGCCCATGCCAGGAAACCCCAGTGCAGGTAGGCCTGCGCCAGTGCCGCATTGGCCTGCGCTTGCGGATCGCCGCTCAGATCGCTGAAATGCGGCGGTGTCGAAAGATAGTGCGCGATCGGCTCGCCCGCCGCCCAGAAGACGCCACCACCGGCGAGCAGCGTGCACATGATCATCGCCGCCCACTGGAACAAGGTGAACTCGGGCCGGTCGAGCCGGCCGAGCACCGCCCGGCTGCCGGGGAGGAAGCAGATGACGAGCCCGATCAGGAAGGTCGCCAGCAGCAGGACCTGCCAGTAAAGGCCGAAATAGGTCGCCGCGAAGTTGAAGCCCCAATCGACAATTGCCGAAAGGGTATCAATGCTGACGAGCGCCAGCGCGCAGAACAGCAGGATGAAACCGCCGGTCACCGCGAAAAGCGGTTTGTCCACGCGGCCAAGCCCGGCTATCCGCCCGCGGCTCTCGGTAGTGTCCGTCATGACCTTCCTCCCTCAAAGATCAGGTTGAGCTTGCCCGCGGGCCGTCAGATGGTCGCTTGGCGATGATGGTGTGCGTTCAGGTCGCCGCACCGAAGCTTTTGTCGAAGAATCTCTGCCAGTTGCCGCCCATGACCGCCGCGACGTCGGCGTCACTCATCCCGGCGGCCTTCAGGCCCGAAGCGATGTTCCCGAAATCGCGGTTGCCGCCGAACCAGCCGGGCATCGGCGGAAAGCCGGGGGCGGACGCATTGCCTTCGCCATAATCGATGGACTTGGTCCAGCGGCCGACGCGCATCCATTCGACCACGCTGTCGGGCTGGTCCTGACAAAGGTCGGTGCCGATGCCGACATGGCCGATCCCCATCAGATCGGCGGTGCGTGCGATCATGTCGCAGAAATCCTGTAGCGTGCAGGCGCTGCCGCCCTTCAGGTGATGCGGATAGACCGAAAAGCCAAGCATCCCGCCGCTTTCGCCGAGCGCGCGCAGAAGGTCGCCCGACTTGTTCCGCAGCGCCGGATGCCAGCTTGCCGGGTTGGCATGGGTGATGGCAATGGGCCGCGTCGAGTGCTCGATCGCCTCCAGCGTGGAGCGTTCGCCGGAATGGCTCATGTCGACGACCATGCCGACCCGATTCATCTCGGCGACGACCCCGCGCCCCATTCGGGTGAGGCCGGTGTCGTCGTCCTCATAACAGCCCGACGCCAGCAGCGACTGGTTGTTATAGGTGAGTTGCATGAACCTGAGGCCGAGCGTGTAGAGGACCTCCACAAGGCCGATATCGTCCTCCATGCAGGAAGGGTTCTGCGATCCGAAGAAGATCGCCGTCCGGCCGGTATCGCGGGCCAGCGCAATGTCCGCCGCCGTGCGGCCCTGAAAGATCAGGTCGGGAAACTGCTCGAACCAGCGGTTCCAGCGTTCGATCTGCAAGACCGTCTCGCGGAAGGTCTCGTGATAGGTGATGGTGACATGGACTGCGTCCACGCCACCCTCGCGCATCTGGCGGAAGATGTTTTCCGACCAGTTCGCGTATTGCAGACCGTCGATCAGCGGGTTCATTCGGGTGCGCCCGCCGCCACATAGGCGGTCTTCACGGTGGTGTAGAACTCCGCCGCATAGCGCCCCTGTTCGCGCGGTCCGAACGAGGATGCGCCGCGCCCGCCGAAGGGCACGTGATAGTCGGTCCCGGCGGTCGGCAGGTTCACCATGACGCAGCCCGCGCGCATGTTGGTGCGGAAGTGGCTGGCGCGGGACAGCGACCGGGTCATGATCCCGGCGGTCAGGCCGAATTCGCTGTCATTGGCGAGGCCGATCGCCTCATCATAGCTGCCCACCTTGATCACGCAGGTGATCGGCGCGAACATCTCCTCGCGGTTCACGCGCATGTCGTTGCGGGTGCCGGCGAAGACGGCGGGCGCCATGTAGTAACCTTCGGTCGGGCGGTTCAGCCGCTCGCCACCACAAAGAAGCTCCGCACCCTCGGCCTTGCCGACGCCGATATAGTCGAGGTTCTGCGCAAGCTGTCCCTCGGACACGACCGGACCGATCTGAGTGCCGTCTTCCAGTGCGTGGCCAACCTTCAGCGCCTGCGCCGCCTTCACCAGTTTCTCGACAAAGGCATCGTGAACCGCCTCGTGCACGATGAGACGTGAGGCGGCGGTGCATTTCTGCCCTGTCCCGCCGAAAGCCGCGTTGGCAGAATGGGCGACAGCAAGGTCGAGATCTGCGTCGTCCATGACGACCATCGGGTTCTTCGACCCCATCTCCATCTGGACCTTGGTCATGTTGGCGACGGCCGATGCGGCGATGCCGCGCCCAACGGGAACGGAGCCGGTGAAGGTGATGGCGTCCACATCGCGGCTTTCGACCAGCCGTTGGCCGACCGCCCGACCCGGGCCGGTGACGAGGTTGAAGAGCCCGGCGGGAATGTCCTGCCTGGCGATGATCTCGGTCAGCGCGATGGCACTGGCGGGTGTCAGGTTCGCGGGCTTCCAGACGACGGCATTGCCGAATGCCAGCGCCGGCGCGATCTTCCAGGCGGGCGTCGCCACCGGGAAGTTCCAGGGCGAGATGATCGCCACGACGCCCACGGGTTCACGGCGCACGTCGATCTCAATCCCCGGACGGACGCTTTCGGCCAGATCGCCATGCAGGCGCAGAACCTCGGCGGCGAAATAGGTGAAGAACTGACCGGCGCGGTAGACCTCGCCCTTGCCCTCGGCGAGGGGCTTGCCCTCCTCGCGCGACAAAAGCGCGCCGATCTCTCCCGCCCGCGCCATCAGTTCCGTGCCGATGGCCATCAGCACGTCGTGGCGCTTCTGCACGCCTGCCGCCCACCAGAGCGGCTGCGCTTTGCGCGCGGCGTCCAGCGCCTCGTCAAGCTGGGCGCTGCTGGCCTGGCCGTAGGTGCCGATCAGGTCGGACAGATCCGACGGGTTGCGGTTTTCGATCGCCGAGGCGCCAGCCTCCCACCGTCCGGCTATGTAGATACCTGTTGCCTGCGCCATGTCGCCCTCCTGTAATCCGGCGGAGGGTAGACGTGTGGAATAGATTCAGGCAATCTAAAAGTAATTAACAATACTTCAGGATTTCTGAAATGGCGATCAAGCTGGAGATGCTCCGCGTCTTTCGTGTCGTGGCCGAGCACGGGGCCCTCGCCGACGCAGCGGCGAAACTCGGCCGGACGCCCTCCGCCGTCTCGATGACCTTGGCGCAGCTTGAAGGCCATATCGGCGCGCCACTTTTCGAGACCGACCGCAAGAACCGCCTGACAAAACTGGGTGAGCTGATCCTTGCCGAGGCTGTGCGGACGACGGATGTGTTCGCCGCCAGCACGGAGGCGATCCGCCGGCTGACGACGTCTATAGCGGGGACGGTGCGGATCGCGGCGGTTCCGACGGTCATCGCCACGCTGTTGCCCGGCGCCATAGCGGCGTTCAGGGCGTCGCACCCCGACGTCCGGCTTGAGATCAGCGATCTGGACAGCGAATCCGTGCGCCGCCGCATTCGCTTCGACGAGGCCGATATCGGCATCGTCACTGCTGCCGCCGGCATGCCCGAAGAGGGCGTCCTGATCGCGCATGACGCGCTCGGGATCGTCCATCGCACCGACGGCCCGATCGCCCGCGTTCTGGCATCGGGGGAAACGGCGCCGAGCTGGTCTTTGCTTCGGCTGGAACCGCCTATCGCCAACCCGCTTTGCGCGCTGGTCGACAGTCCGGAAATCGCGGGGATCCTTGAGAACTGCACTCTTCAGGCGCGCAACACGACGGCGCTCCTGTCCTTCGTGCGCGAGGGGCTGGGGGCTACGATCCTCCCCGAAGGCGCACTGTCGATCCTTGGAGACACGCTCGCCTTCACCCGCCCCGCCGACCCGGCAACGCAGCGGGAGTTGCGCATGATCAGCAGCACCGAGAGAAGGCTGAGCCCCGCGGCCGAGGCTTTCCGGGATGCACTCCTGTGACGCACCCGCGATCACGCGGTTCCGTCGCTTTGTGCAAGGCTGGTCTTTTGGAGAGTGGCCAAGTGGCAGTGCTGGCAGTCCCGGGCTAGCTGGTCTCTGCCTTCGAAATCCCTGTTTACAGGGAATTAACAGGGAAATCGGCGTGTTTCGGGGTCTTTGGGGCATTTCTCTCGCTGATTAATGGCTTCTTTTCAATGGTTTGTCGGCGATTTCCCTGTGCGCGTGAACAGGGAAATCGAAATCCCTGATCAGGGAAGGTCGCAGGGAAAAACAGGGACCGTAAGCGTCCATTCGCTACACACTTGTCGTTGTTGGCAGATTTCCGATTTTCTTGGCTTCACGGTGTTGAAGCGAGAGGAGATCGAGATGTCGGAGGACGGGTGCCGCCGGGCGCGGTATGGCGAA
>JAUIFH010000024.1 GCA_030429495.1 Alphaproteobacteria bacterium
GGATGCGGACGTGCTTTACGGCGAGGGCGGCGACGACGTGCTCGACGGCGGCGCCGGGAATGACATCCTGACCGGCAATGCGGGGGCGGATGTGTTCGTCTTCGCGCAGCTGACGGGCGGCGAGTCCGACCAGATCATGGATTTCGAGAACGGCATCGACCTGATGGAACTGCACGGCGTGGCCGGCGCGGACGACGCGGCGCGCTACGCGGCGTTGTCGATCAGCACGGTCGCGGCGGGCGTCGAGATCGGCTATGGCGGCCATGTCATCACGCTCGACGGCGCGGTGCTTGGCGATATCGACCAGAGCGACTTCGTCTTCGTCTGACGCTCAGTCGTTGAGAAGGGCGCGGTGGTGCCGCGCCATGAGCATCAGGCCCGTCGCCAAGGTGACGAGCGCGATCGCGAAGATGTAGACGGGCGAAACATAGGTCGCGCCGTAGGTCGCGTAAAAGCCGCGGCGCATCTCACCGGTCACGTGGAATAGCGGGTTCAGCCAGAGGACGTCGCGGATCGCGCCGGCGGGCACATCCTCGAGCAGGAAGATCACGCCCGAGACAAGGAAAAGCGGCCGCGTCGCGATCTGCCAGACCCGCTCCCAGGCAGGAAAGGCGGCCATCATGTAGCAGTTCAGCGTGCCCATCCCGAGGGCCAGCGCGGCGGCCATGGTCAGGCTCATCACGATGGCGACCGGGTCGATGATCAGGCGCGGGTCGAAGACGAGGATAAGCCCGGCCATCACGATCATGAACACCATCAGATGCGTGAGGAGGTTCAGCAAGAAACGCGCGATGATCGCGTCAAGGAAGCTGACGCCCGGATACGTCAGCAGCGGGCGGGAGAACCGGATCGACACGCCGATCTTGTTGCAGGTGTCGAGGAACAGGATGAACGGCAGATAGCCCGTGGCGTAGAACAACGCGAAGTTCGTGCCGAGCGCGGGCGCGCGGAAGGTCAGCGAGAAGACCGCGGACAGCAGGGCGATCGCCCCGATCGGTTCGACGACCGCCCAGATGTACCCGCCCGGAGAGCGACCGTAACTTGTCGCCATCTCGCGCAGGACAAGCGCGCCGACCGTCCGTCCCATGCGAAAGCGCCACCGGCGGCGCGCTGCCGGGGGAAGGACGTATCTGGTATCGCCATCGTCGTGGTGCAAACTGGATTAGCCCCGGGACTTGTGCCACAAGTGATCCGACTTATGCAGAAACCGACGGCCGACTTCAAACTTTTCCCCGAACAGGACAGTCCCGCAACCGTGCCTCCGTCACAGCCCAGTGCCCAGCCGAACCGTCCCACGGCACCCGCCGGACGGCCCGGGCTGCATGTCGCGCCTCCGGCCGAAACCTATTCGGCGCGCTTCCGCCGCCGGCATCGTTTCGCGGCCCTGACCTTCCTATTCGGCGTGATCGTGCCCTTCCTCGTCACGGCATGGTATCTGGCGGTCAACGCAACACCGCAATATGCGTCATCCGTCGGGTTTTCGGTCCAGCGCGAGGAAATATCGTCACCGCTGGAGATTCTCGGCGGCGTGACAGGGATTTCGGGATCGAGTACGCGCGATACCGACATTCTCTACGCGTTCATCCAGGGGCAGGAACTCGTTCAGCGGATCGACTCGCGCCTTGCGCTTCGAGTGCTCTGGTCACGGCCGCACGGGTCCGATCCGGTCTTTGCCTTCGCCCCTGACGGGTCGATCGAGGACCTCGTCGACTACTGGTCGCGGATGGTGCGCATATCCTACGATTCGGGGACCGGCCTGATCGACCTCAGGGTGCTCGCCTTTGATCCGCACGAGGCGCAGGCCATCGCGCAGGCGATCTTCGACGAAAGTTCGACCATGATAAACGGGTTGTCCACGACGGCGCGGGAGGACGCGACCCGCTACGCGCGCGAAGAACTCGGACATGCGGTCGAGCGGCTGAAGCAAGCGCGCGAGGCGTTGACCGATTACCGGTCCCGGACCCGGATCGTCGACCCCGTTGCCGATGTGCAGGGGCAGTTGGGCCTTCTCAACACGCTCCAGCAGCAGCTTGGCGAGGCGCTCGTGGACTACGACCTTCTGCTGGAGACGACGCAGGCGGGCGATCCGCGTCTGGTGCAGGTAGAGCGCCGGGTCGAGGTGATCCGCAGCCGTATCGCCGAGGAACGCGAGAAGTTCGGGATCGGTGGCGACGCGGCGGGAACAGACTACGCGTCGCTCTTCGCGGAGTTCGAGCGTCTCAACGTGGACCGCGAATTCGCCGAACAAGCCTATACCGCCGCGCTTGCCACTTACGATGCGGCGCAGGCCGAGGCGCGGCGCCAGAGCCGCTACCTTGCCGCCTATATCCGGCCGACGCTGGCGGAGACCTCGCAATACCCGCAGAAGGGGCTGATCCTTGGGGTGACGCTGCTGTTTCTCGCCCTTTCGTGGTCGATCCTTCTGCTGATCTACTACAGCGTACGCGACCGGCGCTGAGCCCGATGATCCGGCTTGAGGACCTCAGCAAAGCCTACAGCGTTCAGGGCGCGTCCCGGGTCGTTGCGCGGAACATCACGGCGACCTTTCCGAAGGGAAGTTCGGTTGCGCTTCTGGGCCGGAACGGCGCCGGCAAGTCCAGCCTGCTGCGGATGATCGCCGGGACGATGGACCCCGACAGCGGTCGTGTCGTGTCGGACGGCCTCGTCTCCTGGCCGGTCGGGTTTGGCGGCAGCTTCCATGGCGACCTGTCGGGCGCGCAGAACACGCGGTTCGTCGCCCGGATTTACGGGGTGGACACGGATGCCCTGTGCGCCTTCGTCACCGATTTCGCGGAGCTTGGCGACTACTTCCACATGCCGTTTCGTACCTACTCCTCGGGAATGCGGGCGCGGCTCGCTTTCGGTGTCTCGATGGGGATCGGTTTCGATACCTATCTGGTCGATGAGGTCACGAGCGTCGGGGACGCCGCTTTCCGCCAGAAAAGCGAGGCGATGCTGCGTGCGCGGATGGAAAGCAGCAGTGCGATCGTCGTGTCGCATTCGATGGAACTGCTTCGCCGCATATGTTCCAGCGGCGCCGTTCTGGAGAATGGCGAACTGACCTGGTACGACAGCCTTGACGAGGCGATCGCGCATCACAACCGCAACATGGGCGCATAGGCAGGCGGGGCGTCATTTCCGCATTAAACAGACCTTAGTGCCGCGTGCGTACCGTACCCCCGGGTGATCTTGGGGGGCATGGTGGTGTCCGGTATTACGCATGTGGCGACACTTGCAACGAACCTACCGTTCTCCGCGGCGGGAATTTCCGATCTGTTGATCGTGATGACAGCGGCAGGCCCGGTTCTCTATTCGGTCAGCCGGTCGAGTGGGACGATCCTGGTCCATACGCTTTCTCCCACGGGCACCGCCACCCATGTGGACACGGAGGGGTTGCCATCGACCAGCGTGCCGACTGGGGGGCTGGCGCTCGCCCCGATTACGATCGGCGGTGTTACCAGCCTGTTGACATCGGCCTCGCTCGCCGATCCGCTTGGTCGCCTGACGCTTGCCGTTGGCGGGCAGATCACCGGCATCCAGGCGATGACCGGCACGACCGGGCTTTCCGGCGATATGATCCAGCCGGTCGCGACGACGATCGGAGGGCGCAGCTTCGTCTATTCGGCGCTTGAAGGCGGTGGCATCGGCGTGTTCGAGGTGCTGCCAGGATATGTGATGGCGCCGCGCGGCTCGGTCGCGGACAGTACCGCTGTCCATGCCTCGGCCGTTTCGGCGATGATCGAGAGTGATGTCGGCGGCCTGCCCGTCCTGTTCGTCGCTTCCTCGTCGGAGAACGGAGTGACGGGCTATCGGCTTTCCGCAGGTGGTGGCATGACGGCTCTATGGGATTTCGGCCCGGCGGACGGCCTGCCTGTGGATAGCCCGACCGCGCTTGCCTGGGGTGATATCGCCAGCGAAAGCTATCTTCTGCTGGCCTCGGCGGGTTCGTCCTCGATCAGCGTCCTTCGGGTTCTCGATGATGGCCGGATGCTCCTGACCGACCATGTCGTCGACAGCCTCCAGACCCGGTTGCAGAGTGTCACCGCGGTCGAGACGGTTTCGCTTGCTGGCCGGACCTATGTCGTCGCCGGCGGCGCGGATGACGGCCTTTCGGTATTCACGCTGTTGCCCGGCGGCCACCTCTACCATCTTGCTACGATTGCCGACAGTCCCGCGACGACGCTGAAGAACGTCACCGCAATCGAGACCGTCGTGCAGGGCGGCGCGATCATGATCTTTGCCGCGGGTGAGTCCGAGACCGGGATTTCCCAGTTCCGGTTCGATCCCGGTCCGGTCGGCTTGACGATCCGGGGTGGCGCGACCGCCGACAGTTTTACCGGAGGGGCGGCTGACGACCTGATCGCCGGGGCGGCGGGGAACGATTCCCTGAACGGTGGGGGTGGGGCCGACCTGCTTCTCGATGGCGCCGGAATGGACACGCTGTGCGGCGGCCCCGGCGCGGATGTCTTCATCCTCTGTCAGGATGGCCAGGTCGACCGGATCGAGGATTTCGAGCCGCTGGTGGATCGTCTCGATGTACTGCGGCACGGTTATGAGACAGCGCTTTGCGCTGGTTATGCTGCCATTTTAACCACC
>JAUIFH010000016.1 GCA_030429495.1 Alphaproteobacteria bacterium
GCACACCATGGCGGTGGCCTTGGCGGTCAGGAACACCGACTCCTTGACCTTCTGCCAGCTCAGGGAGCGGTAGAGCACCGCCAGCACCAGGCCACCGAGGGCGCCCATGGCAGCGGCCTCCGCCGGAGTGGCCAGCCCGCCGAGGATGGAGCCGAGCACCAGCATGATCAGCACGGTCAACGGCACGAAGGAGGTCAGCAGCGCCAGGTAGATCTCCGAGTTGCGGTACTCGCGATCCTGCGGTGGCTTCGGCGCGATGGCGGGGTTCAGCCAGACCCGGAAGATGACGTAGACGATGTACATGCCGGCCAGCAGCAGGCCGGGAAACATGGCCGCCGCGTACAGGCGCAGCGGCGAGAGCTCGGCGATGGCGGCGTAGACGATCAGCATGATCGACGGCGGAATGAGAATGCCAAGCGTGCCGCCCGCGCAGATGATACCGGAGGCGAAAGCGGGGTCATACCGCGCCTTCAGCATCGCCGGCAGCGCGAGAAGCCCCATCAGCGTCACCACCGCGCCGACGATGCCGGTCGCGGTCGCGAACAGCGCGCAGGTAATCAGCGCCGCGACGCCCATTGACCCCGGCACGTTCTTCGACGCGATGTTGAGCGTCGTGAAAAGCCGGTCGACGATGTTAGCGCGTTCAACGATGTAGCCCATGAAGAGAAAGAGCGGCACCGCCGTCAGAACCTCGTTCGACATCACTGTGTAGGTCTGATTGATGAACAGGTCGAAGATGCGGTTGTTGAAGAACCCCTCGAACCAGAGCGAGGTTGAATCCCACCAGCCTGCCGACTCGTCCAGCCGGTTGTAGCTGCGCCACATGCGGCCGGCGTCGAAATAGGCGTAATAGCCGAAGCCGATTCCCATCGCCATCAGGGTGAAGGCGATCGGGAAGCCCAGGAACACGATCATGATGAAGAGGCCGAGCATCATCAGGGCCACTTGCGGGTCGGTCATACATGGCCTCCGGTCTCGGCCTCATGGGCCTTCTGGATAAGGATGTCCTCGGTCTCCATCACGTCTTCTTCCGCCTGAATCCACTGGTTCGTGCGGATGCAGTGGATGCAGCGGAAGATCTGCGCGATGCCCTGGATGAAAAGCAGGATGCCTGCCGCGACCATCACCGTCTTGAACTGGAAGATCGGGATGCCTGCCGGGCTGTTGATCGACACCTCGGTATAACTCCAGCTGCGGGCGGAGTATTTCCAGCCGGTGAAGATCAGCGCGGTGACGCCGGGAAAGAAGAAGAGGAGATAAAGGACAAGGTCGACCTTGGCCTGTGTGCGTGGCTGCCAGAGGCGGTAGAGGAAATCGCCGCGTACATGGCCGCCGCGCGACAGCGTGTAGGCGCCGCCCATCATGAACAGCGTGCCATACATGATGAAGGACACATCGAGCGCCCAGGATGTCGGGCTGTTGAGAACGTAGCGGACAAAGACCTCATACCCGGTCCCCACCGCCATCAACACGATCAGCCAGGCGAAGGCCTTGCCGAACCAGGCCGACAGGCTGTCGGCGAACCTTATGAATGCGATCATCGCTACCTATCCGCAACTAGCCGACGACAAGCCCGGCGGCAGTGCCGCCGGGCTCTTCATTGAAGGCCGATCTTCCTCAAAGCGTGAGCTTGCCCGGGAAGTAGTGCTCGTAGGCAAGCGCGTAGTCGGGCGCGTTCATGATCTCGTAGTAGGTCACACGCTCGACCCAGGCGCGCTGGCTGTCCATCACGCGCTTCATGTAGTCATCCTGCTCAAGCTCGGTGATGAGCCCGTCCCAGGCCTTGAGTTGGCCGTCGAGGATATCCTTCGACGTCCGCCGCACGGTCACGCCGTGTTCGTTGGCGAGCTTCTGGAGGTCGGCAGAGTAGTTGTCCATCGCGTTGGCGGTGTTCGCCGTCGATGCTGCCTCGACGCCGTATTTCAGGATCGCCTGAAGGTCCGGCTCCAGATCGTCGTAGAAGTCCTTGTTGAACAGGAACTCGAAGCTTTCCGAGGCCTGGTGGTAGGACGACAGGTAGTAGTTCTTGGCCACGTCCTGCGCGCCGAAGCGCATGTCGGAGGACGGGTTGTTGAACTCGAACGCGTCGATGACGCCCCGCTCCATCGCCGGCACGATCTCGCCGCCCGGAAGCTGGGCCACCGACATCCCCATCGACTGGAGAAGGTCGGCCGCCAGACCGACGGTGCGGTACTTGAAGCCGTTGAGGTCGGCTACGGTGTTCACTTCGCCTTTGAACCAGCCGAAGGGCTGCGCGAACATCGGGAAGCCCATGAAGCCGTAGACGTTGAGCCCGAGGATATCCTGCGTCAGTTCGCGGTAAAGCTCCGCACCGCCGCCCTGATAGAACCAGCTGAGCATCGTGGTGGCCGAGCCGCCCCAGACCGGGCCGGTGCCGAAGAACGAGGCCGCCTTGTGCTTGCCATACCAGTAGACCGGCACCGTATGGGCCGCGTCCAGCACACCGTCATTGACGCCGTCCATGACCTGGAAGGCCGCGACGACCGCGCCTGCGGGCAGCAGGTCCACGGTCAGGCGACCGCCCGACATCTCTTCCACCCGCGTCGTGTACTGGCGCGCGAAATCCATCCAGATGTCCGATGCCGGCCAAGAGGTCTGCATCTTCATCACGATGGGCGATTGCGCCAGTACCGCGGGCGCCGCAAGAACGCCGGCGGTGCTACCGCCGACCAGCGCCGACTTCCTTAGAAAGGAGCGCCGATCCAGTTTCTGTTCCGTCATTGTGTCCTCCCTTATGTTCTTTACGGGACATGCACAGTTTCCGACTTCTCCCCGAAGGGGATCCGGGCGCACGACCGCTGGAGCCAGATTAGGTGCCCGTCCTCCCATTTCAATTATTTGTTGTTCGAATCCGCGCCCCGACACGGCGCGCGAACAGCCAAACACTTCAAATCAATACACAAAATCGGTCAGAAAAAATTACCAAAAAGCGCCTTTTCTGTGTGCACCCACCCCCTTACGAGCGCTGCCCGCCGCCTTATTCCCGATTCCGTATGAAACCCCGCGGCATCGGTGATTCGGTTCTATCCCTAACCGCGCGCGCGCATCTTTTTGCCGCCGTGACGAAACAGCGGCCGGGCGGGTGCAATTGTTCGGCGGCGCGCGCCCGAAACCGGGGCAATCAGTTGTCGGTCGCGGCGCGTGCGATCGAGTCAAGCAGCGCCTGAACCTCCTGCATCGGACCGTCCGGCAGGTTGCGATAACCCACCTCGACCGCGCCGTCGCGGTCGGTCACGAAGACGCTGTAGGGGCAATGGGCGACATTCGCGGGGTCGGCCTCCATCACCTTCCGGGATAGCTGGGCCGAGCAGAACAGGAATATCTCGGCGGCGTCGAAGATCTTGACGTCGCTGCCCACGTCGGCCCCGGTTCGGTTCAGCATCTCGCCGACATGGCTGACATAGTCGATCACCAACCCCTCGGCGATGATCGCATTCTCCACGCCGAAGGTCGCGTCCTCGAAACTGCCGTCGAACGCATAGGTGGTGGACCCGTCGGCCACCGCCGCGCCGGCCGGAAGGCACAGCGCCATCACCGTGCAAGCTGACCTCAATCCGTTTCGCATCATTCGGTCCTCCCTGGATTGGCAACGTGGGTGGCGCGTTGTCCGCGCCACCCGTCAGGTCATCCGAAAATATCCGCCGTGATCCCGGCATACCAGCCGAGGCTTTCCTCGTAGGTCGCCTTGCGGAGTTCGGCATCCTCGCCGGTCTGGCTGATGAAGCTGTCGACGGAGGCGATCTTCTCGTCCGTCGCTTCGTAGGAGGCACCGACCTTGACCCCGTCATCGGTACCGATGAGCGACCAGCAGGTATTTGAGTACTTCGCAGGGAAGGCCTTCGATCCGGTCAGTTCGGCGCGGACGCTCATCGCCGCCACCTTGGCCTGGCTGTTCGCCGAGAAGCCGGATTTCGGCATGTCGCCCTGCGCCGAGGCATCGCCCAGCACGTAGACCATCGGATCGGCCCGCGTCGCCATCGAGTGCGGGTTGACCGGCGCCCAGCCTTTGTCGTCGGTCACACCCGCAGTAGCGGCGATGGCGCCCGCCTTCTGGCCGGGGATGACATTGCAGACATCAACCTTCTCGATCTCGCCGTCGATCACAACTTCCATCGTGTCGGGACGAACTTCGACATTCGCGCCGCCGAAATCGGGGCCGATCCGCTCGACCATACCCGTGTAGTGCTTCTGCCAGCCCTCTTCGAACAGCCCCTGCTTCGAGAACTTCTCCTTCGGGTCCACGATCAGGATCTTAGCGGTCGGGTTGTTCTGTTTGAGGTGATGCGCCACCATCGACACGCGCTCATACGGGCCCGGCGGGCAGCGATAGGGGTTCGGCGGCGCGATCATGCAGAAGGTGCCGCCTTCCGGCATCGCCTCAAGCTGGGCTTTCAGAAGCTGCGTCTGCGGGCCAGCCTTGTAGGCATGGGGCATGATCTCGGCCTTCGACAGGTCCCAGCCGGGCACCGAGCCATCGACGAAATCAATCCCCGGCGCGATGACAAGGCGGTCGTAGGACAGCGTGTCACCGCCCGCCAGCGTCACTGTTCGTGCGTCGCGATCAACGCCCGCCGCCATGTCGCGGGCGAGCGTGATGCCGTAGTCCGAGGCCAGCTTGTCATAGGTATGACCGAGGCTCTCGAAATCGCGGAACCCGCCGAGATAGAGGTTCGAGAAGAAGCAGGTGTAGTAGATTTCCGCGGGCTCGATCAGCGTGACGTCGATGGCGCCGTCGCTGTCCTTGGCGATATAGCGCGCGCAGGTGGCCCCACCAGCCCCGCCGCCGATTACGACAACCCGGGGCTTCGTCTGGCCGAGCACGGCAGGCGCGGCAAGAACGGCGCCCGAAGCGGCGAGCGTTCCGAGAAAGCCTCTTCTGTTCAGTATCATCCTATCCTCCCTTTTTCGGTTTATTCCGCTGCTGCGAAATAGGCAGCAAGCGCTGCGATCTCCTCCTCGGTCAGCCGGCCGGCCATCATCTGCATGACAGGATGGGGGCGCAGCTTTTGCTTGTAGGCGTGCATCGCCAGAACGAAATCCTCCTCAGGCCAGAGCGTGATCGAAGGGATGCCCACATCCACGCCGTCCGCCCGGTGGCAGGTCTGGCATTCCGAGGCGAGGTATTCGCCGAATTCCGGATCGCCCTTCATGGCGAGGACTTCCGGCGGCAGTTCCGGCACCGTGCGGCGCGCGGTGGGTTCCGCCTCCGGTATGTCACGCGGTTTGTCGGAGAAGTCGCGCAGAAAGGCGAGAAGATCGGCGCGCTGGCCGGTATCCTTCAGTCCGGGATAGGACATCCGCGTGCCGGAGGCGAAGGTGCGCGGGTTGGTGATGTAGGCGTCCAGCGTCTCGAACGTCCAGACCAGCCCGTCGCGCCCTGCCCGCGCGAGGCTCTTGGAGTAGTTGAAATCGTCGTGGCCCGCTGCGCGGCGACCGAAGATGCCGTTAAGCTTCGGCCCGATGCCATGTTCGGCATCGGGTCCGATCGCGTGGCAGCCGGCGCATTCCTGCCAGATCGCAGCCCCGCGTTCGGCGTCGCCGATTTCAGTCGCGGCATCCGCTCCGGCCGCCCCGAGGAGCGTCAGGCCAAAGGCGAGGTGGCTGAAGCCCCGCCACGCCATGTCAGCCCCCGACCGAGCCGAGATAGGCGATCACGGCGTCGATCTCCTCAGGCTTCTTCAGGCCGGCGAACGACATCTTGGTGCCTTTCATGTAGCCTTTCGGATTGGCAAGGAACTCGGCCAGTGCCTCATGGCTCCAGACCAAACCGCCTTCGGACGCGGCCAGCATCGGCTTGGAATACTTGAACCCCTCGACGGTGCCGGCGGCACGGCCGACGATCCCGTTCAGAAGCGGTCCGGTACCGTTCTTCGCGCCCTCGCCCACCTTATGGCACGCCTTGCATTTCTTGAACACCTTCTCGCCCGCCTCGATCAGCGCGGGGTCGGCCGTCGCGACCTCTGCCGGCGCCGCCTCGGGCGTTGCCTCTGCGGCTTCGGCGGCCACTTCGGCCGCAACCTCGGCCGGTGCTGCGGCGGCAAGGGTCAGATCTGGTAATGTACCGGCCGGCCTTCCGTCCGGATCCTCCGGCGTGACGTTCAGATCAATGGCCCGCTTCGTCACCTTCACCGGCTCTCGGCAGGCCGACATGCAGGGCGCGACTGAAAAGACGGGATATTCGGTTTCTGCCCGGTCGTCGGCATAGAAGCCTTCGGCGTTCGGAAGCACGATCTCGGTAAAGTTCTCGTTCGACAGCTCGAAATCATCCTCCACCAGCCCGTTCGAGTAGAGCAGGAAGGCGGTGATGGCATAGGCCTCGTCCGCGCTGACCGTCTGCGCCGCGCCGAAGGGCATGGAGCGGTGGATGTAGTCGAACACGGTCGAAAGATAGGGCCAGTAGGAACCGACCGTCTTGACCGGACGGCGGTCGCGCAAGGACCCCTGCCCGCCGGCGAGAACCGGCCAGTTGTCGATGCCTTCGGCGAAATCGCCGTGGCACGAGGCACATTTTTCGGCGAACACCTCATCCCCGGTGAAGACATCGCCCGACCCGGCCGGAAGGCCGGTGCCGTCGGGCAGAACCGCGATGTCCCAGGCCGCGACTTCCTCCGGCAACGCGGCGCGGCCGAGCCCGAACTTTTCCGCCATCGCCGGCCCGGCAAGGACCGAGGCGGCCAGTGCGGAGCCGGCGAGGAGCTTAAGCGATTTCGACATTCTCGACCTCCCCGTCGGCGCGGACCCACCAGGTCTGGATCCCGTTGTTGTGGTAGACGTTGTTCAGGCCCCGGATATCGCGAAGCTGGTTCTTGGTCGGCTGGACATAGCCCGTCTCGTCGACCGCGCGGGACTGGAGGAACAGTTCCGACCCGTCCCAGTCGATGTCGAGGTGGAAACGCGTCAGCGCCTTCGACTTCACGTCTCCGGTCAGCCGCGCCTCCTGCCAGGTCACGCCGCCGTCGAGCGATACGTCCACGCGGGTGATCTTGCCGTGACCCGACCAGGCGAGGCCGGTGACGACCAACGGCCCCTTGCCGTGGCGGATCGGTGCCTGCGGCGACGGCGATGTGATGACCGACTTCGCGTCCATCACCCACGTCCATTTCCGCGCCCGTCCGTCGGGCATCAGGTCGGTGTATTTCGAGGTTTCCTCGCGGCTTTCGACCGCCTGATCGTAGACCCCGATCCGGCGCAGCCACTTCACCCACATGTTGCCTTCAAAGCCCGGCACGACGAGGCGGACAGGGTAGCCGTGTTCTTTCCTCAGCGCTTCACCATTGGCGTAGAAGGCGACGAGCACATCGTCCATCGCCTTTTCAAGCGGCATGGACCGACCGTTGGAGGACGCATCAGCGCCCTCGGCATAAACCCATTTTCCTTCGGGCTTTACGCCCGCTTCTTCAAGCAACAGGCGAAGTGGCACACCGGTATATTCCATGTTGTGGATCATACCTTGCGTGAACTGGCAGCCTTCGAGCTGCGCGCCGCCCCATTCCATGCCGCCATTGGCCGCGCATTCGCAGAAGGCGGTGGTGATAGAGCGCGGGAAGCGTGTGAGGTCTTCGTAGGTGAAGACCAGCGGCTGTTCGACCAGCCCGGTGATCATCAGCCGGTAATCCTGCTTCGACAGCTCGATCGCGCCGGAATGGTGGCGCTCGAAGGCGCAGCCCTGCGGGGTGATCGTGCCTTCGAGCGCGTGGATCGGCGTGAAGTTGATCGAGGAGACGGGGCTTTCGGTCAGCCATTCGACATTGCGCCGAACGACATGGGATTCGAAGTGGATCGGCGTGCCATAGGGCGCGGCGTCGACCGCGTCGCCAAATGACGATGCCCAGTCCTGCACATCGGTGATGAGCGGGTCAGCGGATTGCGCCCGTGCGATTCCTGCCGCCACGGCGCCCCCGGCCGCGAGGCCCGCGCCAAGCACGGCCCGGCGGCTCGCGCCTTTCTTCCCGGTCTCAGACATTGAAACCTCCTGTCGTCTTGTCCTGCATGTTCAAACTCCCGCGCGGGCCGCGCCTGCCGGCCCCAATCCGGCAAACACGGCCCGCAAGCGTGGTGGTGGCCACGTTTCTCATGCCCCCGTCACCTGAACGGAGGTGTTCGGATCAACGGTTACGGTCCCCTGTTTCTTGATCCAGCTCTCGACCAGATCCCAGATCGCGGGACCTTCGGTGCCTTCGTTCACGCTGGCCCATCCGGCAACCACATAGGTTTTGGTCGGATCGACCGCCTCGCCGGTCTTCAGCATCGTCATGTTGGTAATACGGCTGCCTTGCGGCTTCGACACGTCGATGTGGTAGCCCATGCCACCCACGCGAACCATGTCGCCGCCCTGCTGGTAATAGGGATCGGTGTTGAAGAGGTTGTCAGCGACATCCTCAAGGATCGTATGCAGGGTTTCGCCCGTCATCTCGCTACGATACGCGGCCGGATAGGACATGGCGGTGGCGTTGTGCAGATCCTCGCGGGTGATCGGCTCACCCGGAAGCAGCGACGGCCCCCAGCGGAAGCCGGGCGAGAGGGCGATGTCGGCCTCATGCTCGTCGATCAGCGCGTTGCAGATCAGGTCGTCCCAGGTGCCGTTGAAATTGCCCCGGCGGTAGAGAAGTGAGTCGGTGGTGCCGAGCACCTCGCCCAGCTCCGCCTTGTAAGGCTCGCGCTCCGCGTCGATCAGGGCGGCGACCTCGGCATCCGGTTCGATCACGTCCGAGAAGATCGGGATCAGCTTGTGGCGAAAGCCCATCATCTGGCCGTTCTGCACATCGAGGTCGAGGCGGCTGATGAACTTGCCATTCGAACCAGAGGCGATCAGGAGCGTGTTGCCGACCATCACCGGCTCAGGCAGCGCGTCATGGGTGTGGCCGGTCAGGATGACGTCGATCCCCTCGACATTGCCCGCCATCTTGCGGTCGACGTCAAAGCCGTTGTGGCTGAGGACGACGACCAGATCGGCGCCGGCATCGCGGACCTCCTGCACGACCTCGACCATGCGCTCCTCGCGCACGCCGAAGGACAGGTTCGGGAACATCCATTTCGGATTGGCGATGGGCAGGTAGGGGAAGGCCTGGCCGATCACCGCGACCTGCGCGCCGCCGACCTCGAAAATCTTGTAGGGCTCATAGGCCGGCTCGTCCCATTCCGCGTCGAAGATGTTGGCACCGAGGAAGGGGAAGTCGAGGCCTTCGACAATCTCGGTCACGCGGTCGATGCCGAGGGTGAATTCCCAGTGCGAGGTCATCGCGTCGGGCTTCAGCGCGTTCATCACGTTGACCATGTCCTGCCCGGCGGTCTTCTGCGCGGTCAGCGAACCCTGCCAGGTATCACCGCCATCGAGCAGAAGCGCATCGGGGCGTGCGGCACGGATCGCCTTGATCACGGTCGCGCAGCGGTCGAGTCCGCCCATGCGACCGTAGCCCTTCGCCAGCGCGGCGAAGTCCTCATAGGTCAACGCATAGGCATGGGGTGAGCCGGTTTCGATACTGAAAAGCTTCAGGAAATCGGCGCCGGTGACATGCGGCGGCTGACCGTTGACCTCGCCCACACCAAGGTTGATTTCCGGTTCGCGGAACCAGATCGGCTTCA
Source organism: Alphaproteobacteria bacterium (assembly GCA_030429495.1). Lineage (GTDB taxonomy): Bacteria > Pseudomonadota > Alphaproteobacteria > Rhodobacterales > Rhodobacteraceae > Albidovulum. Next base: position 9,604 of record JAUIFH010000016.1, read on the forward strand.
TCTGGGCGTGAATGTCGGTGATGTGGATCAGGGTAACGTTGCCGTAGTCGTCGAACTCCAGAAGCTTGTCCTGCGTCAGCGCCTGCTGCGCCGCCAGCCGCCCCCAGTTGCCGACGCCCGACGCGCCCCAAAGCGCCGTGGCCGCAACCGTTGCCTGAAGAAAATCCCGCCGGGAAATCATCGCCTGTCGTTCCTTGTCGTTCGGCAAAGACCAGCCGCCCGCGCGAAACGCGCGTCCGGCCCCTGCCCTCGGTGAAAATGGACTAACGAATAGACCGGGCGACGCTTGGCCGCCCGGCCCTGGTACTAGTTACGTACCGACGGCCCTTCGACCGACAGTCCGTTGCCGCGCGAGGCGACGTAAAGTTCCAGTGCGATGAACTCGGGCGAGCCTTCCTTGTAGGTCTCGGCGCGTGTATCGCGGATACAACCCTTGAAGCGATTGTGGATCGATACGAGGCCCGCATTCTTCAACCGGTAGGCCGGGAAACCGTTGGTCTGGCCCTGGCTCAGATGGTCCGCGCGGATATAGTTGCCGTAATTGTCCTCGTGGCAATTCGAACAGGCCAGTTCAAGCTGGCCGTAGCGCGTGTAGTACATCTCCTTGCCCTGCTCCCAGAACGGGGCAGCCGGGCCGTCGATGGCCACGTTCATCGGCATCCCGCGCGACACCGAGGAGATCAGCGCCGTCATGTTTACCATGCTAGCATCGTTCCACCCCCATGCCTCGGCCCCCATACGTTCGGTGCGGCAGTCGTTGATATACATCTCAAGCGAATAGAGCGTACCCTTTGCCTCGTTGTATTTCGGCATTTGGGTGCGAACGCCGGCCATGCTCTCGGGCGCTTCGTGGCACGAGGCGCAAGCCTTGCCCTCGGAGCCATCCTCGGTATTCCAGACGTCGATCGCCGCTTCGACCGCCAGCATTCCCGGATTGTCGAAATCGTCGGCCTGCATGACACGCGTATCGGCTTCGCGGAAATGCCAGCCCGAATACTGCTCGGACAGACCGTCAATATATTCCGGCGCCGCGTCAGTATGCGTGACTATCTCGGTTTCCCCGTTCAGCAGGAGATTGTCATCCGCCGGGTCTGCCATAGCGGAAAGGCCTGAAAACGCCAGCGCCGCCAAGGCGCATCCACCCGCGAGTTGTCTCATCTTCATGCGTTATCCTCCCTGAGAGACCGCGCCGGCGGAAACCGGCGGCGGCCCTGTCCTCGCCGCGCTTGTCAGGCGACTTCGATCGGCTTCACGTCCTCGTAGACCGAGCCGTCGTCGTCGTACCACGTGAACTTGAAGTCTCCGGCCGCATCGACCTTCGCGTCGAACTCGATATACGGGTTGGTCGAGATCGCCGGCTCCAGCGTCACATCCACGACCATCGCGCCGTTGAATTCACAGGTGAAGCGGTTGATGATCGAGCGCGGGATGAGGTTGCCGTCCTTGTCCTTGCGCTGGCCGGATTCCATCGGGTGGCTGATCAGCGTCTTGATTGTCACGACTTCGCCGGCAGCGGCGGATTTCGGGACCTTGACGCGGGGTTTGACATCTTTCGCCATGTTCTCTTGCTCCCTGTCTCAGCCGCCGCAGCCGCCGATGGTGACTTTAACCGTGGAAGACGCCTGGACGACGCTGCCATCGGCCATCTTGGCCAAGGCGACGACATCCTGAGTCTTCGCGAGGCGGACGCGCGTGGACGCCGCCTGCGACCCCGCCGCCGGCCCGAAATTGAACGTGCAGATTGCCGGCGTCGGGTTGCCGGTCGCCAGCAGCATGATCGCCGTCGCCCCCGGCGCATCCACCGCGATCGGCACCGTGTTGCCGTTCTCGGCGATTTCCGGCGCGGTCAGGGTGATCCCGCCGCTGCCGACTTCAGCGCCGCCGGTGAAAGCCGCCGTCAGCTCCTCGACCGTCGCCGCGGTCGCCGCTTTCGGCAGCACCGCCAGGGCGACGCCGCCAAGGCCAAGCGCCATTGCGTCACGTCTGGTTAATTGCATCGCTTGCTTCCTTTCCTGTCAGCCGGCCCGTCGCTGCGCTCATTCCTTGAGCGTCATGAGATAGGCCACCACATCCTCGATCTGCTGCGCCGTGAGCAGCGTCGTCAGTTCGCCTTCCGCCGCCTTGCCGGTATAGCCGTCGCCCGGGCGGATATATCCCTCGTTCTTGTAGAACGACGGCATGATCGTGCCGTCGAACGTCATCTTGGCGTCGGCCAGGATACCGCGCAGCTGCGGCTCCTCCCAGCGGTCCGCAACCCCGTCGAGCGCAGGCCCGACATTCCCCTGGAACGCGACGTCCGGCATCGCCGAGACGACATGGCAGGCAACGCAGTTGCCCAGCCCGCGGTTCGACATGACCTTGGCGCCTTCGGCGGGATCGCCGGCGGTGCCGCTCAGTGACTCGGCAACCGCACCTTCGGCGTACGACACCGCCGCCGGGGCCGTCTCGCCCGTCGCCGCCGAGACGGCAAACGCCGACAGGACCAGGCCGAGAGCAATGTGACGCTTCATCGAAGTCCTCCCTGATTTCCTCCGACTCGAACCGTATCCGAGGCGCAGCATTCCATGCAACATAAAATTCAACAGCGTGAATATGAGAATATGATTCCCGCCTACGACGGCGGGCGCGAAGTCAGTTCGAGGCCCCGCCCGTCACGCGCTCGGCAAGGTATTTCTGAAAGTGCTCACCGGATTCGTAGCCGTGATCCTTCACCCAGGTCAGCAGCGCGGCGGTAGTCTGCTTGCCGAACGCGCCAGGCATCGACACGACGGCGGCCTGTGCGGCGCTCTGACCCTCGGCGACCTCCTCGGGCAGGAAGATCATCGTCGGCGTGAACACCACGCCCCAACGCGTCGCCATATCCTTTTCAGGCATGGCCGTACCGTCGAAGTCAGTCACCTCGACATCGCCGAAGAGGTTCATCTGGACCACGAAGTAGTTCTCGCGGATCAGGGCGTCGATCTCGGGCTCGGGGAAGATCTCCTCATGCATCTTGGTGCAGTAGATGCAGCCCCGCTGTTCGACGATGACAAGCAGCCGCTTGCCCTCGGCATTGGCCTCCGCGAGGTCCTCGCTCAGGTCCTTGAACGTGTCGCGCAGCCAGGTCGGCTTGTGCAGACCGTCATCGCCAAGCTCCACGGCCGAGGCCGGCAGCGCGAGCGATGCGGCAAGTGCTAGGGCGGCAAACAGACGTTTCATGATGTCCTCCGGGGGTGGGGTCAGATGAATTTGGTCGTCCAGGGCATGTGTTCGATCATGAACTCGGCGATCGCGTTGACCGATCCGGTCGCGATCAGCACGGCGAAGACAATGAGCATCGCGCCCATCACCTTTTCGACATGGCCAAGATGGCGGCGGTAGCGGTTGATCCAGGCAAGGAACGGGCGGGCGAAGACAGCGGCAAGAACGAAGGGGGCGGTCATGCCAACACCATAGACGAACAGCAGCACAGCGCCACGCCAGACCGTATCGAGGCCCGAGGCGACCATGAGAATCGCGGCCAGCGCCGGTCCGACGCAGGGCGTCCAGCCAAAGCCGAAGGCGAGGCCCATCATATAGGCGCCGGCGATCGTCGTGGGTTCGACCTTCGCCTCGATCCGCGCCTCGCGGTAGAGCAGCGGAATGCGCAGGATGCTGAGGAAGTGCAGGCCAAAGACGAACAGGATCGCCGCCGCGACCCATGACAGCGGTTCAAGCCACTGGCGGAACAACTGGCCAAGCGCCGTCGCCCCCATGCCGAGCGCGACGAAAATCGACGTCACACCAAGCGCGAAGGCCAGCGCGGACAGGATCAGCCGCCGCTGGGCACCCGGCGCGATGGTCGAATCCGAGCGGAGTTCGGCCATCGAGATGCCGGCCATGTAGCACAGGTAGAACGGCACCATGGGCAGAATGCACGGCGACAGGAACGACAGAAGCCCTGCGAAGAGCGCGCCGCCAAATGTCGGATCGGTCAGCATGAATCCCCTCGCCTTGCCCGCCACATAAAAACATATTAGGATTTTTATATGTAAAAGCGGAGGCGTCAACTGTGCTGCGCGTCCTTCACGCCGCTGCCGTCGTTCTGACGCTGGGCTGCGCCCCGGCAGCGGCGGAATTGCGACTCTTGATGATCGAGCGGCCGGGCTGCGTCTACTGCGCCCGCTGGAACGCCGACATCGCCCCGATTTACGACAAGACACCCGAAGGCCGCGCCGCCCCGCTCGAGAGGGTGCAGCTTGCCGGCCCCTACCCCGCCGACGCCGTGCTCTCGGCGCCGCCGGTCTATACGCCGACCTTCATCCTGATCGACGACGGCCGCGAGGCCGGCCGCATCGAAGGATACCCCGGCGAAGACTTTTTCTGGGGTTTGCTCGGAACCATGCTGGCGGCGACCGGCGACTATCAGCAGGAGGAGATCACCCGATGAGAAAACTAGCGATTGCGGCGGCACTGGCCGCGGCTCCGGCAGCGGCGCAGGATGACGGCGCACTTGTCACGTTGCAGGTGATGAAACCCGAAATCGCGCTGGCCCTTGCCCAGGCCGCGCTGGAGAACTGCCGGGAACAGGGCTACCAGGTCGGCGTCGCAGTCGTGGACCGTTTCGGCGTCACGCAGGTGTTCCTTCGCGACCGCTTCGCCGGGCCGCATGTCGAGGAAACCGCCCGACGCAAGGCGTGGACGGCGGTCAGCTTCCGCACCGACACGCTGACCCTCGCGGAAGAGACCGCGCCCGACCGGATATCCTCCGGCATTCGCCATCTGAGCGAGGCGCTGCCCCTTGGCGGTGGCGTTCCGGTCGACGCGGCCGGCTCGCTTGTCGGGGGTGTCGGTGTCTCCGGCGCGCCGGGGCCGGACATCGACGACGCCTGTGCACGCGCCGGGATCGAGGCCGTTGCGGATGACCTTGCCTTCTGATCCGGATCGCGCCGCCGGCGGACTGTCCAACGGTTCGCCTGGCTGCGGTGACGCCTTTGCCGGCGACATGCTCGACCATGCCGAGGCAGCGTCGAACTACCTCAAGGCGCTCGCGCATGAGGGCCGGCTGATGATCCTGTGCCACCTCATCAGCGGCGAGAAATCTGTCACCGAGCTTGAAACGCTGCTCGCCTCGCGGCAGGCTGCGGTCAGCCAGCAGCTTGCGCGGCTGCGGCTGGAAGGGCTGGTGCGGACACGCCGCGACGGCAAGGTCATCTTCTATTCGTTGCGCGACACGCGCACCGAACGCATGATCGGACTACTGAACGAATTGTTCTGTCGCGACGGCTGAGCCGGAGGACGCGGCCGGACGCAGGGGGGATCAGAGGATGGAAACGTTTTCGCCAGGTGTGCTGGCGTCACTCATCGGGCTTTCCGCGGGACTGGTTCTCGGCCTGGCGGCCCGGCTCGGCGATTTCTGCACCCTCGGCGCGCTTGAATCGGCTGCCTACGGCGCCGACCAGCGGCGGATGCGGCTCTGGGGTATTGTCCTCGGGGTCGCGATCATCGGCACATTTGCGGCCGAGGCCGCCGGCCTCGCGCGGCCGACGGAGACTTTCTATCACACGATCGCGTGGAACCCGCTCGCCTCGATCATCGGCGGTCTGATCTTCGGCTACGGCATGGCGATGGCGGGCAATTGCGGCTTCGGCGCGCTCGTGCGCTTCGGCGGCGGCGACCTGCGTTCGCTCGTCGTGGTCGTCGTGATCGGCATCTTCGCCTTCGTCACCCTCTCGGGGCCGATCGGGCCATTGCGGACGGCGCTGTTCCCGCAAACCGATGCGGAGGGCGTCCAGGGCATCGCCCACTGGCTTGCCGCGCGCACCGGCATCGCGCCGCTCGGCTTCGCGGTCGTCATCGGCGGCGCGGCGCTTGTCTGGGCACTAAGCCACGCGCCCCTGAGGCAATCGCCGCGCATGCTGCTCTGGGGCGTGGCGGCCGGTCTCGCCGTGGTCTGGTCGTTCATCGGCACGACATGGCTCGCCACCGAAAGCTTCGGCGAAATCGGGGTGGAGGGTCCGTCCTTCACCGCCCCGCTGGGGCGCACCATCATCTTCTTCATGACCTCGACCGCGGGTGGCGTCAGCTTCTCGGTCGGCATGGTTGCAGGTGTCCTCGCCGGCGCGTTCCTCGGCTCCTCGATCCGCGGTCTTTTCCGCTGGGAGGCCTGCGAGGACCCGCGCGAACTCGGCCGGCAGGTCTCGGGCGCGGCGCTGATGGGGGTCGGCGGCACGCTGGCGCTTGGCTGTTCGGTCGGTCAGGGCGTCACGGCGATGTCCACGCTCGCCGTCTCGGCACCGGTCACACTCGCCGCGATCGCAGCGGGCGGGCTGTTCGGCCTGCGCCAGCTTATCGGCGGCTTCCAGCCGGATTAGAGCGTTTCGGGTTTCGATTGGTAAGGCAAGTTTCAGAATTCGAACGAAAGAGGTTCGAATTCCGATTCAGCGCAAACCCGAAACGCCGCAGGCACCCCTACCCCGCCCGGCGCCGCGCCATCCCGCGCGCGGGATCGTACCCCCACAGCGCCAGCGCCATGAACGCGGCGAAGGCAGCCACGCACCAAAAAAGCGCAACGGGATTCCATTCGAGATAGAGCGCGAACCGGATCGCCTCCACCGCATGGGTGAACGGGTTGATGGCGCAGATCCGGGCCAGCAGGGGTGAGCTTTCTGCCATCTTCCAGAGCGGATAGAGCGCAGTGGACAGGAAGAACATCGGGAAGATGACGAAGTTCATGACACCCGCGAAGTTCTCCAGCTGCCGGATGGCGGATGAGATGAACAACCCGAGCGCGCCGAGCATCAGACCGCTCAGGACAAGGACCGGCAGAACCGCAAGGTAACCAAGAGGTTCCAGCCTGATCCCGAACCCGGCGGCGATGGCGAGAAAGGCCGCGACTTGAAGGATGGAGACGGCAACCCCGGCAAGGAGCTTGCAGAAAAGCAGCCACCAGCGCGGCAAGGGTGAGGTCAGGAGCAGCCGCATGGAGCCCATCTCTTGATCATAGACAAGCGAAAGGGAGGACTGCATCCCGTTGAAAAGCTGGATCATGCCGCAAAGGCCGGGAACGATGTAGACCTCGTAGGTGATGTAGGTCTGGTAGGGTGGGATGATCGACAGGCCAAGCGCCGCGCGGAAGCCCGCCGCGAAGACAACGAGCCAGACGAGCGGCCGGACGAGCGCAGCAAGGAACCGACCGCGCTGGCTGATGAATCGCAGCGCCTCACGCGTGACGATGGCGCGGAGCGCGACGAGATAGCGCCTCATTCCGCCGCCTCCTCGCCCGTCATGGCCAAGAAGGCGTCGGCGAGCGATCCGCTGCCCGCGATGTCCGACGCCGTGGCCGAGCGGAGAACGCGGCCCCGGTGCAGCACGACGACGGGATCGCCGGTCGCGATCTCGTCCACCAGATGCGTGGCCCAGAGCACGGCCATCCCCTCGGCCGCGAGGTCATGCACATGGGCCGTGATCGCCGCGCGGCTGGCCGCGTCAAGGCCCACCGTCGGCTCATCGAGAAGCAGGACCTCCGGCCCGTGGATCAGGGCGCGCGCGATCTCCAGCCGGCGGCGATGCCCGCCGTTCAGCGCCCGCACACGTTCGCCGGCACGCTCCCGCATCCCGAGCCGGTCGAGCGCGGCGTCGATCGCGCCCTCTGCCCCGCGACCCGACAGGCCGTGCAGCCCGGCGAAATAAACAAGCGACCGGCGCACCGTGAGGTCGAGGTCAAGCGTGGGCTGCTGGAACACGACCCCCATCCGCGCCAACGCGGCGCGGGGCGTCCGGGCAAGGTCGTGTCCCGCCACGGTGATCCGCCCTTCCGGCGCTACAAGCAGCCGGGTCAGGAGCGCGAAGAGCGTCGACTTGCCCGCCCCGTTCGGCCCCAGCAGCGCCGTGAAAGCGCCCTGTGCGGCCGACAGGCTCACACCGTCCAGCGCGCGTTTCGCACCATAACTGTAGCGCACATCCTCAACGATCAGCCCGGTCATCCCTGCCCGTCCTCCGCCGTGATCGTCGCAGGGCGACCGCCCAGCCGCAAGACCCGCGTCCCGAGGGTCCGTGCCTCCTCGGCCGAATGCGTGACGAAAAGCGTGGGCGCCCGCGTCTCGGCGATCAGCCGCGCGGTCAGAGCGACCATGCCTGCGCCGGTCTCGGCATCGAGCGAGGCGAAGGGCTCGTCAAGGATCAGCGCCTCGGGCGCGCCCGCGATCGCCCGCGCGAGCGCCACGCGGCGCTGCTGGCCGAGCGAAAGCTGGCCCGGAAAATGCCCGCCCATCCCCGCCATCCCGACCCGCGCAAGCGCCTCCTCCGCGCCGTCCGTGCCAAGACCGGGATGCGTCAGCGTCAGGTTCTCGGCCGCGCTGCGCCACGGCAGGAGGATCGGTTCCTGGAACGCCATGCCAAGCCGGCGCGGCCGCTCCACCCGCCCCTCAAAATCGGTGTCGATCCCGGCGACGATCCGCAGAAGCGTCGACTTGCCGACGCCGGAGGGGCCGAGCAGTGCCACGACCTCGCCCGGCGCTACGGCGAAGCGGATGTCGCGCAGCACCTCGGTCCCGCCGAACAGCTTCCTCTCGATCTCTACCCGGATCACGCGGCCCTCCAGCGCCGGACATGCCGTTCGAGCGGCTGGAGCATCAGCCATTCGACCATCAGCATGACCGCGATGAACGAGAATGAATAGATCAGCACCATGCCGACATCGAAAAGCTGGAAGTAGAGATGGATCTGGAACCCGACTCCGTTCGAGCGGCCGAGGAACTCAACCACAAGGACGATCTTCCAGATGACCGCAATCCCCGACCGCGCTGCGGCCGTCACGTAGGGCGCAAGCTGCGGCAGGATCACGTGGCGAAGTCGACGCGCCGCCGGCATCCCGAAGACCCGCGCCATCGCCTCGTATCCGGGATCGAGCGCGCGCGCGCCCTCGCGCAGGATCGTCGCGACGTTGGGGATCTTGTTCAGCGTCACCGCCGCGATGGCGGCGGTCTCGTTCAGGCCGATCCAGAGATAGCAGAGCACGATCAGGACCAGCGCGGGAAGGTTCAGGAACACGACGAGCCAGGGATCGAGCCAGCGGTCCACGCTGGCGAACCTCCCCATGACATAGCCGAGCGCGACGCCGAGCGTCATAGCAAGGGTGAAGGCCCAGGCCACACGCGTGAGCGTCATGGCGAGATGGTAGGGCAAGGTGCCGGATGCCGTTTCGCGCAAGAAGGGACCGACAAGCGCCCAGGGCTGCGGCAGGATCAGCGGGTCCGCGGTGATCGTCGCCGCGACGACCCATAGAAGGACGAGCGCGAGAAGCGACAGCGCCCGGATCACCGCGGCGGAAGGCGCGCGGTCAGTCAAGGGACAGGAACAACCCTTCCGGGAGGGTCGTCGCCTTGCCGACAAGCTCCTCCCCACCAAGTTCTGCCATCAGTTGCAAGAAGCGGTCGGCGGCCTCTTCATCGACGGGCGCGCCGCTCGGGATACCGTCGCGATAGCCGTCGCGCAGTGCGGCGAACTCGGCGTCGTCTGCCGCATTCATCCGTTCCCTCAGACCATCCCAGGCGGCGTCATCTGTCGCGAGCAGATCCTTTGCCGCCCGCGACGCTGCAGCAAGGCCCTTCGCGACCTCGGGATGCGCCGCGACATAGTCGCCCTTCAGCACGTAGCCCAGAAGCGGCGTATCGGGATCGAGGCCGAGGGCCGCAGCCGCATCGGAGACGGAAATCAGGTCATGCACCCCCTTGGCTTTCATCTTGGCGAGGAAGTGCCAGAAGTTGATCGCGCCTGCCGTCTCGCCCTCAAGTCCGGCCTTGAAGATCAGCGGCGGCGCGCCGAAGACCTGTTCGGTCTCAGCCGCAAGGTCCATCCCGTATTCCTTCTGCGCATAGGCGCGCAGGATCAGCCAGCTCTTGTCGAGCGGCCCGCCGGCGATGCCGATCTTTTTGCCCTTGAGGTCGGGAAGCGCCTCGACCCCGCTGTCGTCCTTCACGACAAGCCCGCCCACGGCGCGCGAATAGGGGATGAAGACATAGTCCCGCCCCTCTGCCCGCATCCGCGCGACCCAGATCCAGTCGGCGACGACGACATCGGCCTCGCCGCCCTCGAAGGCGACGCGCGTGGCACCGTTGTCGGCATAGTCCTGCACGGCAAGGGTGAAGCCGTTCGCCGTGTCAAAGCCGCGCTCCTTGATCGTGGCGATTTCCCAGTTGACGGTGCCGGTCTTCAGCATCGCTGCGCGCAGTTCCGGCAGGTCCTGCGCGACCCCGGCTTGAACCGCACCGAAAATCAACGCACAGATCATCGCAAGTTTCTTGAGCATCGGCATTCTCCCGTCAGACGGCCCGCCGGGCCGGTGTCATTCCTTGCGCTTTTCGATGACGGCGAGGCCGGCATCGAGTTCGATGTCGTATTGCCCGTCGGCGCAGAACACGTCGTCAAGCTCGTATCCGCCGGACTCCGTTGGCTCGATCTCGTCCGGGTCCATCTCGCACTGCATCGTTGCCAGCATCTCCTGGATCGCCTTGACGGTATCCTGCGCGACCTCCTGCGCCGATACGGTTGAAGCACCGAGCATAAGAACGATCGCCGATAGAATGCGTTTCATAACTGTTCTCCGTTGCTCTCACTGGATCGAAAAGGTCACCCTCTGGCTGTCGCCGGAGGAGCCGGGAATGAAAAGATCGTAGCTGCCCGGCTTGATCGCGACGAAGGACAGCTTGACGCTGCCCGCCGCGTCGAATTCGAGGCTGTCGACAGCCATCGGACGCACCTCGATATCGTTGATGACGATCTCGTTCATCCAGATCGCACGGAAGAAGCCCGGGCCGGCAACCGCCAGTTCGGCCGATCCGTCTGCGGTGATGTGCAGTTCGTAGTAGGCGCCAGATTGCAGCGCGTAAGGCCCCGCGCCGAGGGGCTGGCCCGACGCCAGTGTCAGTTCGATCGGCTCGCCCCGGTTGCACTTGGCCAGCAGCCCCGCGAACCCCAGCTCGGTGCAAAGCGGCGCCGACACGGCAGGGCTTGCGGCCAGAATCGCGGCCAACAGGATTGATTTGCGCATTGTCGTCTCCTCTAGTCCGGCGCCACGGTGACGCCCCAGGGCTGTTCGCCGACCTGAACCGATTTGATCACCTTTTCGGCGGCCACATCTACTATACTAACGTCGTTGGAGTTGCCGTTGGTCGTGATCAGGAACGCCTCGTCCGGCGTAAACTCAAGCTGCCAGACACGCTGGCCGACAAGAAGATAATCGACGACCTCGTCCGTTTCGGCGTCGATCACGGCGACCCGGTTGGCCGGGCCAAGCGCCACGAACAGCCGTTTGTCGTCCTTCGTCAGTCGCATCCCGACAGGTTGCAGCCATTCCGGCCGGACGCCCGCCACCTCGAACCCGATCTTCTTCACCAGCGCCGGCTCTTCCCCGGTGAGGTCGATGACCGCTACCGTTCCGCCGATCTCGGCCGAGACATACAGCTTCGTGCCGTCATGGCTGAACTCGGCGTAGCGCGGGCGCTGATCGACCAGCACGTTGTGCACGATCGAGAAGCTCCCGGTGTCGATGAAATGTGCCATGTTCGTCGTCTCGGACGTGTTGACGAGCATCGCGCCATCAGGCGAAAGCGCCATCCCCTCGGGCTCCACCCCCACCGGCACCTCGGCCAGAACCGCGCGCGTGTCGACATCGACCACGGTGACAAGGTTGTCGTCCTCGTTGGCGACATAGAGCGGGTTGCCGGAGGCATCTATCACGAACAGTTCCGGGTCGGGGCCGGACGGAAGGGTTCCGATCTCCTCATAGGTTTCCGGATCGAAGACACGGACGGTGTCGTCGTCAGAGGCGCAGACGTAAAGCCTGCTGCCATCCGGGCTGATCACGATCCCGCGCGGGCGGTTGCCGGCAGGAAACTCTCCGATCACCTCCCACGTCGCGCTGTCGAGCACGGTGACGCTGTTGCCCCGCTCGTTCGAGACGAAGACCTTGTTGGCGAAGGTGGGCCCCGCGGCAAGGAGAAGAATCGGCAGGGTCAGGCGCATTGTCATCCTCCGAACGCTGTGCAGCGGGTCTCGGGCCGGTCACGGCCGAGTGTGTCGAGCGGCGAGACCTGATGCAGGAACCCCTCCTGCGGTGACACCGCCACGGTGATGTGCCGGTCCGTCAGAAGGACCGGCTGGCGCAGCTGGCCGTTCCAGGGGCGGAACGTCACCTTCTGCCCCTTGAACGCGGCAAGCTCGAACGCGTCCGAAAGCGCATAGTCCCGCAGCTGGGTCGGATCGGCGCTGCCGGTGCGGATCACCGCCTCGCCGATGACGCGCAGGGCGAGCCAGACCTGGTAGTCCTCCTGCCGCATCCCCCTGCCCGCCATCCGCTCGAACCGGCGCTGGAACTGCGTCGCGCCCCAGGCCTCGTGCGCGTCGTGCCAGGATACCGGGATCATCCCCGCCGATCCCGCGACCGGGCGCGGAAACCAGAGGTGATACGGCAGATAGGCCGCGAAGACATCCGCCTCGTCAGCGACGACAACCGCGTCGTGCCCGGGAAGGTCCTGCATGAAGACCGGCATCTGACGCTGGACAAGCACATGGCCGGTATCGGTCCGCCGCGCGCCGCCGGTATCGACAAACTCGCGCTCCTCGACGATGGTCGCGCCGAATTTCCGGGCCGCCGCGCGGTAAGCTTCTGCCAGCGCGTGGTCCTCAGTGTGTGAGCCGTGGACAAGAGCCAGCCGCCGCCACTGCTTCCAAATCAGGAACTGCACGACAGCGTCGGCGAGCATCGCCCGGCTGGGGCCGATATGGAGGAGGTTGGCGCGGCATTCCTCCTCGCGTAGCGCCTCGTCCGGCGCGCCGGAATTCAGGACCAGCGCATCCGAACCGGCGGCGTCGGCAAGCGCCGCAACCTCTTCGCCGGGGGCAAGCAGGACGATGATGCCGATGCCCTCGGCGCGCAGCTCCTGGATCGCGCCGAGGGCCGTCTCCGGCGTCACCGAGCGGGTTTCGGCGGAGAACTCCATCCCAAGGAACGTGCCTGTCGTCTGGTTGTCCTCGGTCGCGAGAACGGCACCGGCGAATCCCAGATCGTCCGGCGGAAGGTCGAGTCGCGAGATCGGAAGTGGGCGGTCTGTCTCAACGCGCAGGACAGCCGCGCGGATTTCCAGCCCCGACGCAGCCGAGACAAGAACCGCGAACCACGCCACGGCGACGATGCCCAGCATCGGCATACGCACGGCTCCTCCCAGGATTTTTTTCTTTTCAGTCAGAATGCCCTCTCAACCAGAGGCACGAAACCGAGACTAAAGGCGCATTGCGGGTCGGGTCCACTGTCCTAGACTCCGGACCATGATACGCGCCCTTGTTCCGTTGTGGCTTTTTCTCGCCGCGTCCGGCGCGGCGTCGGCGGAATACGGCGACCCGCTGCGCGCGGGCGCCCGCGTGGCCTTCCTTGGCATGACCTTCATCGACACATCGACCGAGGGCGCCTATGACGGTGAGCGGCCTGACCAGACCGCACGGATCGGACTTCTGGAGGAGACGGTGCGCGCGCGCTTCGCCGCCGAGGGGTTCAATATCCTTTCGACCGATCCGATCGCTGCGGAGCTTGCCGGCACGGTCAACCCGGCCAACTGCTATGGCTGCGAGGTTCGGATGGCCGCGAAGATCGGCGCCGACTACGTGCTCGTGGGCGAGGTGCAGAAGGTCTCCAACCTCATCCTGTCGATGAACCTCGTCCTGCGCGAGGTGGAAGGCGGCGCGATGATCCGCGGGCAAAGCGTCGATATCCGATCCAACACGGACGAAAGCTGGCTGCGCGGGCTGAACTACATCCTGAAATACAACTTCTTCAAGGCATGAGGCGAATGATGCGACTATTCCGACCATTCTGGCTTCTCTTCTTCCTGCTTTTACCGGGGATCGCGGCCGCGCACGGGCCGACGCGGCAGAAAGTAACGCTGTCGGTCGATATCGCCGCTCCGCCCGAGGAGGTCTGGGCCGTCATCGGCAACTTCCAGGACATGAGCTGGCATCCGGCGGTTTTCTCCTCGACCGGAGAGGGCGGCAACGACATCGACGCGACCCGCGTTCTCACCCTCGGGCAGGAGGGCGGGCCGACGATTTCCGAGGTGCTCTACAAATATGACGCGGCGAAGATGACCTATTCCTACCGGATCACCGATGTTCTGGTGGAGGTGCTGCCGGTGACGAACTATTCGAGCCACCTGACCGTGACGCCCAAGGATGGCGGTGGCAGCCATGTCGAATGGCGCGGCGCCTTCTATCGCGGCTATCCGAACAACGATCCGCCCCCCGAACTGAACGACGAGGCCGCCATCGCGGCGGTCAGCGGCGTCTATCAGGCCGGGCTCGATGCGCTTGTCGCGCGGTTCGGGCAATAGGGCGGCCGCCGCCCTTCTTCTGGCCGTCGCCGCCCTGCCGGGCGCGGCGGCCGATATTGCTTTCGTGACGAACCAGTCTTCTTCCGACCTTTCGGTGATCGACCTCGCGCGGATGGAGGAGGTGGCGCGCCTGCCGGTGCCCGGCAACCCGGCGGGGCTGGCCGTGGACGAGGCGCTGGGCGCCGTCTTCGTCGTCAGCCCCGAGACCAAGACCGTCAGCCGCTTTTCGCTTGAGAACCAAAGCCTGACCGGTACGCTCAAACTCGACGGGGGCCCGATCGGCATCGCGGCGGACGGCGCGCGAGGGCGGATTTTCGTCTCCGATTGGTTCAATGCGCGGGTCTGGGTGATCGATGCCGAAGGTCTGACCGTGACCGGCACGCTCGCGACCGGCGCCGCGCCGGCGGGGCTTGCGCTGTCGTTCGACGGGCGCTTCCTCGTCACTGCCGACCGCGATGCGGACCGGCTGTCGGTCTTCGATGCCGCGACGCTGGACTTCCTGCGCGCGATTGAGGTGGGCGTGCGGCCCTTCGGGGTAAGTTTTGCGCCCGATGGCCGGGTCTTCTCGGCCGACGTCGGGTCGAACAGTGTCACCGCCGCCGATCCCGAAAGCGGGGCGGTACAGGGTGCCGTGCCCACCGGGGAACGCCCCTACGGCGTCGCCTTCGCCGGCGGACGCGGCTTCGTCACGAACCAGTATGCCGACAGCGTCACCGTCTTCGACGCCGCGACTCTCGCGCCTGTCGCGCTGATCGAGGTGGGGGAATATCCCGAGGGGATCGACACCTCCTCCGACGGCGGCCGCATCTATGTCGCGAACTGGTTTTCGAATACGCTGAGCGTCATCGACGCCGAAACCCTCGCCGTGACAGGCGAGGCCACGACCGGGGACGGGCCGCGCGCCTTCGGTCAGTTCATCGCCGCAATGGGAGGAGAACCATGCGCCACCTGCTGATCGCCGCCGCCGCTTTTTTCGCTCTGCCGGCCCTTGCCGACGAGGGAAGCTGGCCCGCAATCCGCGACCAGCTTTACGACGACCGGGCGCTTCACCCCGGCGCCGGCGTTATCGCGATCGACGCGCCCTACCGGACCGGGAACGACGCGCGCACGGTGATCGGCGTCGCGCTTGCCGCGCCGCGCGGACTGAGCATCGCGGCGGTGACGCTGGTCCTCGACGAGAACCCGATGCCGGTCTCCGCCGTCATCCGCCTGGCCGAGCCCCTGCCCCGGTTCCGCTTCGACGCAACCTTGCGCATAAACGGACCGACGCCGGTCCACATCATCGCGGAAACCGCCGACGGCCAGCTTTTCGTGGCCGAACAGTTCGTCAAGACCTCCGGCCAGGGCGCCTGCGCCGCGCCGCCGGGCACCGATCCGGTCACGGCGCTGGAAACGCTGGGCGACATGACGATCGGCATCGGCACGCCCGAGCGCGCGGCCGATGCGCTTGCCGGGCTTGTCGGACAACAGATGGATCTCAGCCTCGGCATCTCGCATCCCAGCCATTCGGGGATGCAGATGGACCAGATCACCCTCCTCTTCATCCCTATGCGCTATGTGGAGACGGTGGAGCTTGATCTCGACGGCAAGAGATATGCCGAGGTCACCGGCTCGATCTCGCTGTCGGAAAATCCCGAACTGACGCTTTCCATTCCGACCGAGACGCGCGGCATCGACGTGACGATGACCGATACCGACGGCACCGTCGCCCATGCCAGCAAGCGGCTTGCGGACTACTGACCGCCGGGCTCGGGCTCCAGCTCCTCGACCGGATAGTCCATGAAGGTCCAGCCGTCGGTGCCTTCGGGATACCAGTAGACGGTGGCATAGCCGTATTCGAGCGCGCGCTTCGCGGCGTTCCAGCTCATCCAGCAGTCTTCAAGGCAGAAGAAGAGCACGGGATGCGCCGGGTCGTCGCCGGTTGCCTTTGCCAGTCCCGCACGGAAATAGGCATCGGTCACATCCGCTATACGACCGTAGCCGACATTGGGCAGCCACAGCGCACCGGGGATAGACAGGCGCGGCTTTTCCCGCCAGATCGTGCCCTCGGGCAGCTTTTCGGGCTTCGGCGCGCGTGGCAGCACGTCGATGAAGGCGACGGTGCCTTCCTGCCAGAGCGTCTCCGCCTCTTCCGACGAGACGACGGTCGCGCCCGACAGTGTTGCGGGCACGGGTGAACGGTAGTCGTCTTCCCGGTAGGTCGCGGGCTCCGGCACCTCGGCAAGCGCCGGACCGGCGAGCGCGAATGCGAGGAGCGCCGCGCGGATCATGGCGCCGTCTCTTTCAGACCGGTTCCCATATCCGTCAGGAGCGGCACGCCCGCATCCCGCAGGATGGCGTCGAGTTCCGCCTGATTACGCCGGATGAGGGAGTTGAGCCGGCGCGACCATGTCTTTTCCCCCTGCCGCACGCCCATCGTGATCCGGTAGAACATACGCGGCTGACCGACTTCGTGGAGTAGCGGCGTCGCGGATAGGCCGGGATGGCCGGCCTTGACCAGCGGCCCGCCGATCGGACCCCAGAGGATCGCGGCGTCGATCTCCCCCGCTTCGAGGTCGGCCAGCATCGCGCCGGACGGGTCCTCATAGCGGCGATCAACGAAGAGGTCATAGCCCTTGGCAAGCGGCATCAGCCCGTGGCGCACGAGATGCGTGGCTGGCGCACTGCCGGCGACGACGCCGATATGCTTGCCCTGAAGCTCCGGGTCCGAAAGTGCGGTGACCCCTGCCAGCGGCCCATCGGCCTTGACCACCAGCACATACACAGAGGTGTAGTAGTGGTTGGTGTTCAGAACGAGTTCGTCGCCCTGCGCGTAGCCGATCACGACATCGCATTCGTTCGCGGCAAGCGTTCGCCGGATGAATCCGGTCGCCATCGGATACCAGGTGTAGTCAAGCGGCAGGTCCAGTTTCGCGGCGAAAAGTTCCGCGATGCGGTTTTCGAAACCCGACCCGTCGTCAGCCGACATTGGCCGGTTGGCGGGGTCGGCACAGACACGGAACGCCGTTCTCGAAACGAGGTCGGAGGTTTCCTGCGCCCCGGCCATGGCGCCGCAAAGCACCAGGGCGAGAGCTGCCGGAAACCTCCTGATGTCAACCGCCAAGGCAGGCCTCTTCGGCCACGCGGATCGCATCGGACTTCGCTTCCTTCTTCGGCGGCCGGCCACGGGGCACGGCATCGGTGCCGCGTGCTTTCAGATAGGTATAGATATCATCAAGATAACACATGACGTTCACGTTCGTTCCAAAGGCCGGCATCACCGAATTCTCGGCCGCGCTGACCTTCTGCCGCCCGTTCACGACGACATCCACGAAATCGTAGTAGTCCATGTCCAGAGCCGATTTTTTCAGGGCCGGCGCATAGCTTGACCCCTCGCCCTCAGGCCCGTGGCAGACATGGCATTCGGAATGGTAGCGCCGGAATCCGGAGTAGGTCAGCCAGTCCACCTCGCCCTCGGCGGTGATATTGTAGGTGGGCACGCCGTCCTCAGTGTAGTAGCGCCCTTCCTCCTCGTAGCCGACGGTGATGTTGTCGGCTTCCTGCGCCGTCACCGGCGCTGCGATCATGACGAACCCGACGGCCGCCATCGTTGTGAGTTTCCCTGTCATACTCATGACCTGCCCCCTGCCTGTTTCGGAACGGTCCGGCGCGGAAACCCGCGCCGGACCCTGTTCAGCGACATCGCCCACTCAGTTCGGGAGCGTGAAGACAGTGAGCGTTCCGCCGAGCGCGGTGTAGTCGCTCAACGCCGCATAGCCGCCCACGGCGCCCAGACCGTCGGTCGGGTTGGTCAGGCCGGCCGCAAGACCGATCCCGGCCCAGCCGCCGACGCCCGACAGCACCGCGACATACTGCTTGCCGCCGTTGGAATAGGTCATCACGTTGCCGATGATGCCGGACGGGGTCTTGAACTTGTAAAGCTCCTCACCCGTATTGGCATCGACCGCCTTCAGATACCCTTCCAGCGTGCCGTAGAACACGACGTCGCCGGCCGTCGCCAAAGCGCCGGACCAGACCGAGAACTGCTCGGGCAGCGACCACTTGATCGACCC
This sequence comes from Alphaproteobacteria bacterium, assembly GCA_030429495.1. Taxonomy (GTDB): domain Bacteria; phylum Pseudomonadota; class Alphaproteobacteria; order Rhodobacterales; family Rhodobacteraceae; genus Albidovulum. Next base: position 27,995 of record JAUIFH010000016.1, read on the forward strand.
TTCCTTGCCGTCCCAGGCGATGAAGTTACCCATGCCGCCATGGCTGTCCGGCGCGGGATACATCGACAAAGTCGCGCCCACATAGGGCTGACCCGCAGTGTAGCTCACCCGGAACGGTTCGTAGTCCATGCAGACATGGTTCGTCGGAACGTAGAAGAGTTCCGTCTTCGGGCTGTAGGCCGCCGGCTGCTGGTCCTTGGAGCCAAGCGCCGCCGGGCAGATGCCGGTCGAGTTCACGTCCTCGCCGTTCTGCTCGGTCGAATACTGGGCCACGACCGCCGGACGCCCGTAGGTGGCCGAATTCGGGTCCATGTCGACGCCGGTCGTCCAGTTGACGGCCGGATCGAACTTTTCAGCCACGAGAAGCTCGCCCGTCTCTCGGTCGAGGGTGTAGCCCAGACCGTTCCGGTCGAAGTGGGTCAGCAGCTTGCGATCCGCCCCGCCGATATTCTGGTCGGTCAGGATCATCTCGTTGATGCCGTCAAAGTCCCACTCGTCATGCGGCGTCATCTGGTAGACCCACTTCGCCATGCCGGTATCGACATCGCGGGCGAAGATCGTCATCGACCAGGCGTTGTCGCCCGGACGCTGCGACGGGTTCCAGGTCGAGGGGTTGCCGGTCCCGTAGTACATCAGGTTCAGGTCGGGATCGTAGCTGTACCAGCCCCAGGTGGTGCCGCCGCCGATCTGCCACTGATCGCCTTCCCATGTGGCAAGACCACTGTCGGCGCCGACGGGCTTGCCGAGATGGGTGGTGTTTTCGCCATCCATCAGCGTGTCGCTGTCCGGACCCATCGAGTAGGCGCGCCATGCGACCGAGCCGTCAGCCGTGTTGTAGGCCGTGACAGAACCGCGGACGCCGAATTCACCGCCCGAAATGCCGACGATGACCTTGTCCTTGACCGGCATGACGGTCGCGGTGTTGGTCTCGCCCTTGGACGGATCGCCGTTCTTCACCGACCAGACGACCGCGCCGGTCTTGGCGTCGAGCGCCACGAGCGTCGTGTCGGCCTGATGCAGGAAGATCTTGCCGTCGGCATAGGCGACGCCACGGTTGACCGTGTCGCAGCACATGACCGGGATCACGGACGGATCCTGCTTCGGTTCGTATTTCCAGAGCACCTTGCCGTCGTTGTTGAGGTCAAGCGCATAGACAATGTTCGGGAACGGCGTGTGCACATACATCACGTCGCCCACGACGAGGGGCGAGCCCTCGTGTCCGCGAAGGACACCAGTGGAGAAGCTCCACGCCACCTGAAGGCTGCCGACATTGTCCTTGTTGATCTGCTCCAGATCGGAATAGCGCTGGTTGGCATAGTCGCCGGTCTGGATCACCCACTGGTTGGGGTCGTCCATCAGCGTTTGAAGATCGGCATTCGCCTGAGCCGCCATTGCGCCGCCCAGCGTAAACGCCGTGGTCAGAAGTAGCAGTCTGGTCATGATTTCCTCCCGTTTCTGTCGTTTGTCAGGGCTGCCTGGCTTGCGCCTGGACCGTCATCGGCCGCCCCTGCTCCGACCCCCCGGCCGCTCTGGCCGCGCGTCGGTCGGTATCCTCGTTCGGTCGTCCTCCTTTTTCCCCTGTGCGTTTCGTCCCCAATTGCATGGCATCGCCCTCTTCACGCGGCCATCAGCCGCTCGGCGTGCCATTTCACGTGCTCCCCGGCGAAACTCGCCACGAAGAAGTAGCTGTGGTCGTATCCCTTCTGCATCCTGAGCACCCCCGGCTGGCGCCGCTCCGCAAGAAGCTTCGCCATCGCCTCTGGTCGCAGCAGGTCGATGAACTGGTCGTCCGTACCCTGGTCGATCAGGATATCGCGGTCCCAGCCGCGCTCCGCCAACAGCGCGCAGGCGTCGTAAAGCGCCCATTGCGCCTCATCGTCGCCAAGATAGGCTGACAACTGCTTTCGCCCCCAGTCCGACCGCGTCGGGTTGACGATCGGCGCAAAGGCCGAGACCGAGCGGTAGAGATCGGGATTGCGGAAGGCGAGGATGAGGGCGCCGTGCCCGCCCATAGAGTGACCGGTGACGCCCTGCGCCGCGCCTATGGGAAGCGCGCTGCGGACCAGCGCGGGAAGCTCGCGCGTGATGTAGTCGTACATCTGGTAGTGATCACGCCAGGGCGGGCGCGTCGCATTGACGTAGAACCCCGCGCCCTGACCGAGATCGTAGGCCTCGTCGTCCGCCACCGCCTCGCCCCGGGGCGAAGTGTCGGGAAAGACAAGCGCGATCCCTGCCTGCGCCGCATGGGCCTGAAGCCCGGCTTTCACCATCGCGTTCTCATGCGTGCAGGTCAGACCAGAGAGATACCAGAGCGCCGGGACCGGACCGTTTTCTGCCTCGGCCGGCAGGAAGACCGCGAAGGTCATGTCGGTGTCGCAAACTTCCGAGCGGTGGCGGCACACGAACTGCGTGCCGCCGCAGCAGCGGGTCTGCGACACGAATTCCAGCGCCTCCGTCTTCACCTTCAGCATTCCGCCTCCGATCGTTCAGGCTTTCTCCCGTTCATGCGATGCGGGTGCGCATCGCCTTCGAAACTCCGCCGACATGATCTAACAAATGCATTTTTTAGTTTTTAATCCGCTCTTTACGTGGCGAATCTCATGCGTTTCAATACACGACGACGCTTCTGATGCTTTCGCCGGCATGCATGAGGTCGAAGCCCTTGTTGATCTCGTCGAGCTTCAGCGTGTGGGTGATCATCGGGTC
>JAUIFH010000017.1 GCA_030429495.1 Alphaproteobacteria bacterium
CTTTTGACACAAAAACCAACACCTGACGACGCTAAGTCTTTGATTAGCCGCAAAGGTTAGATACCTCTTACGGGACGTTGTTGCATGCCGATAGCCGCAGAAAACATGAGTGTCTACTGTGCAACTATGCGAAATCGTGCAGGACGAAACGGAACGTTGCGAGAACGTGTGTCAGCGTGTGACACGCGGCTGGCACAGCGCGTTCGCGCGGCGTTCCCTTGGTACATCTGAACCTGAGGAGTGACGCTATGGATACCTCCACCGACCACGGGACCGTCGTGGCCCCGACAGACTGGGCGACAATCTGGAGCCCCGACAAGGGCTGGCTATTCCTCGTGCCCGGCGACAAGAACATTCCCGATGGCATCGTGCCGGATGAGGCCTTGGCCCTCACCGCTGCATTCCTCCGCCTGTCCCGTGAGCCCGAATTTGTCGAGGAGTGCTTGGACTGGATTCGGCGCGCCAAGAACGGCTAGCCCCAGCAACGAAGTGGAGGCTTCTGCCACGATTGGCAATATGCGTGCTGCATCAACGACATGCGTTTTACAGCCAGGCCGTGAACGGAAGCGGACGAACGGAAAACGTACCGTGATATTGGAAAACAGGAGAGAGGCCAGTATGTCGGCGAAGACGCATCGAGTTTACTCGCCACGAGGCAAGGGCGCACGATGCGCCTACTGCGAGCGCCGCTTGGAGGCGCCGACCAGCCCATCAAAGTTGGCCGCAACGCGCGACCATGTGGTTCCTCGGTCGGCCGGTGGAACCGAAAAGGTCTGGTGCTGCCGCCAGTGCAACAGTCTCAAGGGCGACATGATGCCCGACCAGTGGCTCGCCTTCCGGCAGTCCAACCCGGAATGGTGGAGGCGCCCCGAGTATCAGGTCGGCGTGAGCAATGCCGGCGTGAACGCTCGCACTTGGTTGCAGCGGCGCATCGACAAGGCAGCCCGGCGAGCGGCAGCCAAGGCGATGCGGGCGGATGAGCCCCACCCCTGACACACAACGCTCCTAGCGTCTCACGGACATGGGATTATGGATTCACAACGGGGACGGGAGGGTGTAGAATTGCCGAGGCGCGCCGGTCGGACGAGGCTTAGGCCCGTGAGGCGGCTCTACCGGTGGGAGGTGCTGCGTTTGATACGTGGCACCGTCTGACCACTGGCGGGGTAGCCAAGCCTGGGTTGGGAAGCGAGCGGACCAAGGCGCGCAGCAGGCCCGTGTAGCTCAGTTGGTAGAGCATCGGTTTTGTAAACCGACGGTCGGCGGTTCGACTCCTGTCCGCGGGCTCCACTTTCCCGCTCTGCTTCGGCATCGGGCTTTGAGACTGGCGAGCGGCGTGGAAAGCAGACACGCGGCGATATTGACGTGATCCCTCAGGGTTAACCCCGTGCGACGCGGAAGCCGGAGATAAGCGCCCGGCCTCGCCAGCATACCCCGCCACCGGTACGGCCGGCGGCATCCGGCGGCCTCAGTGCCGCCGGTTCTTCTTCAGGCCGGATCGCCCGGCTGAGCCTTCTCGAGAATGTTGTCGATGACGGACTGAGATGGCGGCCCCCAGTATTCGCCGGCCGCCAAGAGGCATATGGTATCGGCATTCGGCTGGATGAACATCGCCCAGTCATTCGTCTCCGGGTTGACCGTGAAGATGAGCACACCGCCGTCAGCCACGGCGATAGCGGCCGGGAGCTGTCCGAACTCGGTATAGGCGGTCACGAGAGCGTCTTCCCATGGGAAGCAGGCACCCTCGGCCAGAGCCGGGGCAGTGAAGGCAAGGCAGCCGAGAACGGCCGCAGCGATGGTGCGGAGCATGTCAGTTCCTTTCTGGTTGGAGCGAGTGTCTAGTGCCAGCCGACGACGCGGAAGAACCATCCCTTCAACTCGGTCAGGAACAGGCCGGCCAGCCAGCCGACGAAGCTGAAGATGATGAACAGGACGGCGAGCCCCCCGAGGGCCTTGGCCCTGATGTTGGTGAGGCTGTCGACAGTCGGCTCGAGCTTCGTCATGGTCTGCTCGAGCTTGGCCGTGCGCTCGGCGATATCATCGACGCGCGTCACCATCTTCTCTCTCTCTCCCTTCGCTTGGGCGAGATCGTCGCGAACGCCATCGACCTTTGCCGTCAGGCCGCCGAGCCGCTCGTAGACATCTGTGATTGTCGGCTCGGCCATCGTTCAGGCCTTCTTATCGGGCTTGTTCGGGAACAGGTAGACGGCGATGTGCCCGATGAAGAACGTGCCGACCCACAGGCCAGCTTGCAGGCCGAGGTCATGGGCAGCCGGGACGATGCCCTCGGAAAATCCGTCCGTGAACGCTCCGGCAGCTCCGGAGGTCACGAGGCCACCAACGACAGCCTTCAGCGCCCGAGCGCCGAAGAACTTGGTGATGAGTGCGGGGATCATGGTGGTGTCCTTTCTGGGTGGGGACTTCCTTGCGCTTTCCGCAAAGAACTCAGGTCAGGCGATCGGACCCGCCGACGCCCTTGAAGATGCGCTGCCAGAGGGATGGCGCGGACGCGTCGATCGGGCCGGGGTCGTCGGGCTGGCGGGACGGATCGGGCTCGACAGGCTCCGGCTTCTCCGTCGCGTCAAGCAGCGCGACATAGAACGCCTTCGCATAGCCCGCGATCGTGCTGGCCTTGTCGGTGCCGTTGATGATGCGCCGGGCATTGATCCAGTCGGCATCGGTGTCGTTGAAGTAGTCCGCCAGCTCCTTGCCGGTCCAAATCCCCTCGGCATGACCGTGGATCGTCACGAGAGCATCGATCTTGCTCTCAAGCAGCCGATCAGGTTCCTTCACGAACGGCTGTCCGAAACGGGCCTCAAGCTTCCGGTAGTTCTCCAGCCAGGTGTTCTGGATCCGACCCCGGCCATAGTAGACATGCCCGTATGGTCCGGCTGGCTTGCCATAGCGACGCGCTGCCACAATCTTGCGGGCAGAAGCGTCAGTCTTGGCGAAGCCCTCGCGCACCGGCACCATGCGCTTGCCAGCCTCGTGGTAGACGCCGCCAAGGATGTACGCGAGCCACCGAAGGTCGGTGTAGCCTGATTGCTCCCACGCATCGAGCAAGTCGTTCATGCCGTCGACCTGCTGTTGCGTGAGCCGCTTCGAAAACGGCGAATGGCGCACGGTGTCGTAGAAGGTCTTGCGGTCGATCATGGGGTCTCCAAATGACGAAAGCCGCCCGGAGGCGGCTGGGTGGCAGTCTCGGGGTGGACGGGTCAGGCGCGGCGCCGGAAGGCGTAGGCTTCGATCACTGTCTCGGCCGGCGTCGGTGCCGCGCGCATCAACGCATCGTTGATGAGCGGCTGCCGCTCCGGATCGGGTGAGGCAACCGGTGCCGTCCGGCTGCGATCCCGAACCTTGAGATAGGTGTCGGCAATACCGCGGACGAACTCGCGCAGGGCCTCGGCCTCCCTCACCCGTTCTGCCTCGATCGCGCGATAAGCATCTCGTGGCCGGAACCGGTCGATCGTCATCTTGGTCCCAGAGAGACGTTGCGCCATGGTGCGGCGCGCTGCACCTGTCGCCGCCGAGACTCGCTGCTCCCTCGTGATGGATGTCTTGGCCGCGTTCTCGTAGGTGGTCACAGCCATGTCGAGTACATCGCCTGACACTCCCTGCGAGATCAGCTTCTCCCGGAAATCAGACGCCATCTTGCCAACCTCAGCCGGGGTGAGGCCATTGGCAAAGCGATACTGGCCGCTCTCCTTGAATGCCTTCTCGAAGGCGCTCGTTGCATCGTTCACGGTCTCTGCAGAATAGCCGTTTGCAAGTAGTCCGTCGCGGTAGTCAGAGGTCATCTTGCCAACTTCGGCCGGACCGTAGAGGACACGGCTGCCCGGCGTCTCCGGCCGGCCGGGAACGGGGTTGATGTAGTTGCCGTTCTCATCGACTTGGGTCATCTCGTCGACACTGGACCACTGCGCCGGCTGCGTTTCTCCAGCTGTACCACGGGCCGTGGCGATGTAATCCGATCGACGCTTCGCCGCCGCTACCGCCTCGGCCTCCGACTTGAATCCCCACTGCACCGGCTTGTTGCTGCCGTCCTCGTAGGCCGCATAGGCTTGGTCCGGAGTGAGCCGCTTCCCATCGACAATCGTTGGGATGTTGATGAACTCGCCGTTGACCTCGAACGTGGCGGTTTCCTCAGTAGAAAACGACCCATCGCCGTTGTCGAGCCGCGGCCGGCTCACGTCGACCATGAAGCCGTCTGGATCGCGCCGCGGATTGGCCGGCGGATTCGGCACGCCGGCGCCCCGCTCCGGGCGCTGGCGAGGCAACGGAATCGCAACCTCAGGCGCCGTCGGGTCGATGATCTTCTGCGCCGTATTGGCGCCATCGGCATAGGCCACCTGCCCCGGCATAGGCGAGCTTTCTGGGTCGATCGTGTAGAGCGCAGCGCTCAGCGTCTCCGGCCCAACCATGCCGTCAGCCTCGATCTGCGAAGCGATCTGGAACTGCTTCGTCGCCTCTCGCGTCCGCCGGCCAAAATCACCATCCACGGCGATCGGCCGACCTTGAGCATCGGTGTAGCCGGCCTCGCTAAGGAATTGCTGCCACTCCCGCGTTGCGTCGCCCTTCGCACCGCGGACAAGGAGATCGCCATCGGTGTTGATCACCCCGACGAGCGCAGGCATGGCAGGCCCGGCCTCAGCCGGTGGCGCCGGCCCATAGGCGGCACTCGGCGAGCCGGGGATCAGGTCCGGCATGCTGCGGGCGCCGGCGGCACCAGTAGCGGGATCGGCGGCGCCAGAGGGCCGAGGGCGCGGGTTTGGAACCGAGTCAGCAGACGGGGGTCCAAGAATCGTCCCGCTCTTCAGCGCGTCGACTTGGGCGAGAAGGTCAGCCGGCGAGTGCGCGACGGGCTGGCGGCGGTGTCGCGACATGCCCGTGTTGACATCGGGCAGGCTTGCCCACTCATCCGCAACGTTGATGGCGAACTGCTCGCGCGAAACCTCTCCTGCCAGGAATTGATCGTACTTGCGCATCTGCCGCATGCGCTCGACAGCCAAGTAGTCCTGCATGCCCTCGTCGAACATCTCATCGCCGGTCAGCCCCAAGCGATCGCGCATCTCGGCGAGCGTCCCACTCAGGAACTGATAGCGCCCGCTCGCGGTCGACGTGAAGCCGTTGGCTCGATTGGGTGGCAGACGAACCACCTCATTGATCGTCATGTTCGTCAGATCGTACCGCGGCTTGCCGGCTGGCTCACCGAATCGCTGATTGTACCCACCCGGCCCCTCGCCTTCAGACACGAAGTCGAGGAACTGCTTCTCGGCGGGCTTGATCGCCGGGGCCGCCCAGGGCATGGAGCGAGCGCCTCGCGCTCCAAATGCGGGACTCTCCGCTACATCCTCACGGACGCGCGGCGTCGGCCCGTGGAACGGCTTCGCGCGCGGGTTGGGGACGTTGACCGCCGTCGGCGTCGTCATCGTCGCATATGGCTCGGTGACTGGCGACGGAGCCGCTGCAGCGGGCGCCGCGGTGCTGGCCCCGCCGTAGGCGGCCGAGGCGCCGCCGCTGGCCGCTGCCGGCCCGGGGGAGTCTGCGCTGCCAGGCAATGCCGCCGACCGGTTGCTCGCCTCGACCGGCGTCATCGAAGTCTGATCGTTTTCCATGGAAATGCCCGATTGTCCCCGCTACCTATTGGCGAGGAGGAATGGTCGATGAAGAAGCTACTTGGTTCGTTTCTGCTGCTGGTCATCACGGGGCTGCCGGCAGCGGCCATGGACTTCCCGAAGACCGATCTGAGCGAGTACGCCCCCTACCGAGACCAACTGATCGCCGAGGGCTGGGAGCCGATTGATACCGATTGGTACGAAGGTCGGGCGCCCTACAATTTCGCCGAAGTCGATTGCGGGAGCGGCCTTGCTGGCTGCTGGGCCGAGTGGTCGTCGCCGAAGGGGACCACCGAAAAGCTGATACTCCACTACACCTACGATGAGGCAGACAACTTCGTCGTCCTCAACGGCCCCTTCGATCGGTGAGCAAAGGGGCGCCCCCATGACGCCCTCGACACTCCGCAACCAGCGCGTTAGCCTTTTCTAAAGAGTCGGAGAGGAAACGTGACAGTTCGCGCTCTGATTGTCGCCTTCGTGTTGATCACCGTTGCCAGCGCATTCGCCGCTGACGGAGCGCCGCCGGAACTCATCGGCGCCTACGGCCACAGTCCTCAGCAGTGCCAATCATTCCACCGAAAGACCGACAATGTGTCGATCATAAGCGAGACCGCCTACACATTCTGCGGCGGGAGCGCGTGCGAAGCGACGATCATCTCCTACACCCGAAAGGGACACAGCTACACGCTCAAGCTCGCCGGCGGTTGGACGACCACGCTCACGGAAGTTGATGACGGCGTGTTCGAAACCAGCGACGGCGAGACACTGGTTCGATGCACACTGAAGGATCAGATCCGCGGGATTGGGCTGCTCCCGAATACCGAAGGTGCCGTGACCGCCACGCACTCGGCACTGTTTTCCGCGCTCTACGCCGAGAATGTCAAAACGGTCTGCCCCGACCTCAGCCCCGACATTGAGACGACGGCAACGCTAGTCGAGGCCAGCTCGAGGGGATGGGTGAAATTTCTCAAGACCCGCGGGCTCCTGCAGCGATCTGAGGAAGACGAACTGAACTACATCCTCCACAGCAGCACCATGGAAGCTCAATACGCGCTACGCGAAGACGCCGAGGCGATTCCTGAATTTTGCGATCATGTGCTCGATGCCTTCGGTCGAGAGGGTACCATCTTCCCGAACCTCATTGCCGACGACAGACCAGAACGTCGAAAGACCTGAGATTTCTCAGTTCTTCCTCGCCGGTATCCCGAACGCCTCGTTGACGCCACGCTCGATCGCATCGAACCCGGCACGCAGATAGAACACGTTCTGCAGCGGCACGAGTTTCCGGGCGACGTGGCTGTCCGCCGCCGACCACTCCCCCGTCATCCCGAGTGGCAGCACGTCGCCGACCAGATCGGCCGTCGGGCCGAAGACCGCCCCGAAGACGTTCCGGCTCTGGTAGCGGCTTGCTGTCTCGCCGGTGAGGCCCGCCGCTGTAATCGGCCGCAGCGCCGTCTTCTCCATGATGTTGTTGGCATCCATGAACCAGCCGGCCATGCCCGATCGGTCGAAGCCCTCGATCGCCCATTTCGTCGGCGTCCAGTTCGTTGTGTCGTAGCCGCCGGCATCCATCTTCAGCTTTGCCGCCAGCACCCCGAGCGCCATCGATAGAATGGCGCCGTTCATCGCGGCCATGTCGCGCTGTTCAAGCCCGGAGACGAGCACCCGCTGCGTCGACGCCATCGAAAACGACTTGAACTGGCCGATGACCTTGCCGAGCTCGGTCGACATCCACAGCGACTTCTCTTGGCCGGGCAGGATGATGGTACGATCGACATCGCGGATCACGAAGGACCGGAAGGCGCGAACGGCCTCGACGTCCGTCCACTCCGAAGTGTTCGCCCACCAAACCTCGCCGTTGCGTTCACCGTGCGCCTGGAACTGCTTGGCGATCCGGTCCGCCAAGTTGGCGTCAATGCCGCCTGCTGCGAGGTAGGCGGTTTCCTTGGTGCCGAGCTTGCCCGTTGAGAGCTTGTCGATCGCCTGCAGCATGCGCGTCTGCGTGATGATCCCGGTGAACTGCCGCATGAAGGCGTTCCACGGCGCCATGAGCGAGACCAGGCCGAAGCCCTGCGTCGCGGTGTTGATGCCACGCTCGATTGCAGAGCCGCGACCGAACTCCTCGCCACGGTCCGCCAGCGACATGATCCGGTCATCGAGCAACAGGTCGTTCCCGGCCCCGGCCAGTCGCGCTTCCTTCCGTGCCAGCTTGATGGCGCCGAGGCCGGACGTGAACGGCGTGAAGGCAGTACGGAGCGTTCGCGTCATGCCATGAACCGCCACCGGCCGACCGACGTCCGGCACGGCCGAAAGCGTCATGCCGCCGAGCATGCGCATGTAGTTGAGATCGCGGACCACCCTGGCCGCCCGGTAGATTAGCCCCTCGGGATTCGTCGGAATGCCGTAGGTTCCCCGGAGCCGGGCAACGACCGCTGTCACGTCGCGAATGTCCTTCTCCTTTTGCTTCTGGATACGGTTCACCTCGGCGGGTGGCTTGCCCTCGCTCATCCGGTTCGCTTCGTCGTTGATCTTGGCGATTTGCTCCTTGAGGTCGACGGAACCGAACTTCCTCATCAGAGCGATGTCCATCGCCATCGTCCGGGTGTAGATGCGATCGATCACGTCGACGTCGCGCTCGACGAAATCGCGGACAAGCGACGTCGGCAGCGACTTTAGCATCCTCTCCTTGAGCGGACCGCGTGGGCCAACCGCAAGGTCTGCCGGCAGGAGAACACGACCCGGAGAATGCCCCATGATGGCGTCGACGATTTCGCTCGCCATTGAGCGGATTTCGTCCGGCGTCATATCGTTCGCCGGACGGCTGTTGCTGCCGATATCCTCAACGCCAGTGCGGCGCTGCAACTCGGCGATCTCTTCGAGGATGTCCGCCTGCTTCGATTCGAAATGGCGGGCGATGATGTCGACAAGATCGTTGCGTCGCGCGCGAACGACGATCGTGTTCCAGATCCTCGTCAGATAACTTTCATCCGCGGTTCCCGCTGCCACCTCGTCGGCGAAGCCCGGCACCTTCACGCCAATCGCCTCGTCGCGCAGCTTGTCGACGAGATTCGCGCGCCGCATGCGTGCCGCCTCGGCGACCTCGGGGATGGCGTGGCGGTCGCCGTTCAGCGCGGCTTCGGAGATCGCTTCCTTGAACTCGCCATAGGACAGCTTGCCGGAATTGCGGAACCGGGCGTTGAACGAGCCACGGAGCGGCGCCGCAAAGGTCTGCTTGCCGTAGACGTACTGCGAATAGAGCGCCCGCCGCGGGCGAACGACGTCCTCAGAGAGGATGCCGGTCCAGACCTTGGCCTGGCTCTCAACCGAGCCACCGATCGACGTCGCGATGCCGTCCGCATTCTCGGCAAGCTGGTTCGGGTTCTCGGCGAGATCGCGGATGACGTTCCGGCTCTCGACGTTCGGGCTATGGATCAGCCGTGGCATTGGTCCCTGGAACGAGGTGGCGCGGCCGGCGCCGAGCGAACCTGCGGCCTCGCCCGTTCCTCTCGCACCTGCCACCGAGGCCGCACCGACACTACCGCCGCCAAGCCCGACGTTGAACATGTCGGCTTCCTCGGCCCGCGTGCCGGGAATATTGATCAAGCGTCCGGCAAGATCGGCTGCCTCCTGCCGCGTCAGAAAGGCCATGCCGGCGCCAAGGGCCCCGCCGAGCAACGCCGCCGCCGTGATCGCGTAGAACGATTCGACCAGCGGGCGAGTCTCCTGGGTGCCTTGCAGGACACCTTCCTGAACAGCTACCGAGCCAGCGGTGACGAGCGCGCCTTCAGCGCCGCGGATCAGCACCCTGCCCGTCTTGCCGGCAACCCCGATCCATCCTCCGATGGGGATCAGCGTCGTCGGATCGAGGACACCTGCGGTCACACCCGCGAGCCAGCCTTCCCACCCACCAGCTGCGAGGATCGCCCGCTGGCGCTCCTCCGTTTCGATCTTCCCCATCCGCCAGCGGGTCTCGGCTTCCGATCGATCCCCGGTGAACCGGTCGCCATAGAGGGATTCGAACTTCGTGCCGGCAATGAGAGACTGCGGATTGTAGTCCGGGTCAGGCTTGAAGTGCGGCTGGGTCATGAAGTTGATCGCGTTCACCACCGTGTTGTGGTAGCCGAACGCGGCGCCCCACACCTCGAGACTTGATTGCGTCTGCGTCTCCGGCAGCCCAAGAGGCGCTGGCGTCGGCGTCCGGCCGCCACCGGCGGCATCACCTGCGAAGACGTTGCTCATTGGTTCATCCGCTCTTCGTAGGCACGTTGCTCGTTGGCCCGCTGCCACTCCCTCTGTGCCTCGGTGCGGTCCATCTCATTGATCTGGTCGACACGGTTGAGGCCTTCGACCAGCGCCGGGCGATCGCTCGCGCGCTGGGTTCGATCAGCAGAGAGCGCCGCGCTATAGTCGAACGGCCATCCCGGCTTGGCATCGGCCGGCGGCATGATGGTACGGAACATGCCGTTCTCGTCGATGTAGTGGACCATCCACTTCGGTATCTGCCCCATACCGATGGCGCCCTCGGTTGCCGGGGTTGCCGTGACGCCCCAATCTTGCGCCTTCGGCCCGAACGTCGTGACCATTTCCGGGCCGTTTGGGCCCGGCTTCGTCAGCGTCCTCGTGCCGGTCTGCGCCTCGATAACGCCTTCCAGTTGCTCGCCCATCCAGTCATGGTCACCGGCGACCGGCTGGAAATAGTACTCAGGCGGATACTTCATCACCCGGCTCGCCGAGTTGCCGGTATCCGTCAGCCCCCACGCACGCGCCGCCGGATTGGTCAGCACCTCGATCGCATATTGCTTGGCCTGTTCCGGGTCTCGGTTGATGGAGAAACCCTCGGCGAATGCCGTGGCGTAGTCATCCATGAGGGATTGCGTAATCGAGGAGTCGATCGGGGCACCGGTGTTGCCCCACCACCCCGCGGGGTTGAAGATCGCCAGCACCTCAGTCGGATCGGTCTCCATGGCGAGCTTGCGGCCCTCCTGCCGCCACTCCTCGCGCATCTTGACCTTGGCCGGGTCGAGATTGGCCTCGTTCATGGCACCGACGACGGTCTCGACCGGAACACCGGCCTCCATCAGATTGCGCCAGCGGAGCGAGCGCTTCAGATCTTCCTCGCCGAACGCACCGGGGGCCGACATGGCTGCCGGAAACGCCCGGTAGAGCTGGTCCATCACCGCGAAGCTGGCCTGCATCTGCGCTGGATCACGGCTCTGCATTCCGGCCCGAAGTGCTGCAACGGCATCGCTCGGGATGATGTCGGTGCGATCGACGAAGGACGTCAGCCGCAGCACCGATGTCTCGTCACCGGAGGTCAGACCAATGGCGCCGCCCATGGCACCGTAGGCGGTGTTCACCACCTTGCGATCATCGTCCACGAACGGGTTGAACGAGGCATTGGGATCGCCCATCCGGGCCAACGCCTGCGCCGTCGTGATCTGGTCCTTGTCGCGGGTCTGCACCAGATCGGTGAGACGCTTCACGTCCTCGAACTTCCAGAGCCAGCCATCCCGTCGCGCCTGGCCGATGTCCGCCATGCCGGCCGTGCCGTCGAGAATCGCCAGCGACAGTGCGTTCAGCCGTGCCGCGTTGATGCTCTCCTGCGCCTTCACCGCGGAATTGTGCTGTGCCACCAGCACCGAGTTCGCGTCCTTGGTCAGCGCGAAAATCTGGTCCGGCGACATGGTGGAGTAGTAGGGATCATCGACGAACGATCCCATGTCGGCCGGCGCGGCATCGCCCATCGCCTTGTAGGCCCATCCGATCAGCCATCCGGCACTCTTGCCCTGCAGGAACGGATTCGCCCGCACCACGTCGGCACCGAGGATATCGACGATCGGCGTGTTCGGATCGGCGCCCAGCACCGCCCGCGCGCCTTCTATCCCGGCAAAATGGGCGAGGTAGAGATTGCCTTCGGTCGTCTCGATCCCGGACAGCGCCAGGCCGTCGGCATTGTCCTGGGTGTGCGCAATCGTCATCGCACGGGCGAGATCAGGGTCCGTCTTCAGCTGAAGAAGCTCGGCATCGCTCATCCGGCCGGCAAGGTCGGGACGATGCTTGTGGATCGTCGCGAGCCAGGTGGCGTCGGTGAACTGGCCGAGGCCAGAGGCCGACGACCGCGGGTTTTTTGCGGTCGCATTGCCACGGGATTCCACGCCGATGATCTTCGCCGCGGTCGTGGCGATCGGACCCGACGCCATGCCGGTTTCTTCGAACCAGCGAAGGGGGTCGGTCTGGACGATGCGCTTCGCCCGGGCAAGCTCGAGGCTGTTGCGGAGGTCCGCCGCGGCCTTCTCGATCTGTGCCGGCGTCATCCACGAACGGGCGTTGATCAAGTCTTCCTGCGCCCGCTGCCAGACCACATCGAATTGGTCCGGGTCGGCCGCGACGACCTGAAGGTGCTGCGTGAATGCTTCGTTGAGATCCGATGCCCGCTGCGCGAAGAGCTGCTGTTCCTCCCACGCCAGCGAGCGTTCAGCGACCTGGGTGCCGTAGCCGTCGGCCCACTGCCGGAATTGCTGCCGCGCAGTCTCGCTCGGAGCGCCTTTTAGGACAGTCTCGACGTCCTTCTCGTACTGCGAGTAGGCGAACTCGGCGAAACCCTGCCCGGAGTATCCAGGCGCCGTTCCCGCCGCGGCACGCGCGCCGCCGGCCGGCGATGACGGGCTCGGCCCGACGGCGTTGTCGCCATAGCTGGTCTGAAGCCCGCCCTCCTTCTCCATCCAGCCGCGGACGAAGCCGGCCCTTGCCTTCGAGAACCAGGAATTGTCGGCCGTCACCTGCCGGCGCTGTGCCAGGTCACCGACCTGGGCGGAGAAGCTGGACAGCCCGGCGCCGAAGGCCTCGACTGCCTGGCCGGTATAGTTCGGCGTCGGGCGAAACGGCACCTCGATCGGGGCGAGCGTCGTCGGCCGGACGCGATCGGGTGCGTTGAAGCTGGACCCGATGTCGATCGACTGCCGGTTCTGGTACTGGTCGACCCTAGCCATTGCGATTGAAAATCCCGCTGGTGCTGGCGAACTCGCCGACGCCCTGGATCACTGGCGAGGCAAAGGCCAGCGTCGTTGCCCGGCTGGCGTTGCCGGCGGCAGCCGTCCCGTACTTCATCACGTCCTTGGCCGCCTCCTTGCCGTATTTGATGGCGTCGACAGCCGCCTCTTCGGCATACTTGATCGTGTCGCGGGCGTTCTCGCGGTTGATCGTGCCGAGGATCACTTCGTTCTCCCATCCGATCCGCGTCGAGAGACGTGCCGCGGCGATGTCCATCGCAGCGCTCTCGCCGGTGGAGCGCACGACGTCCGCCACGGTACCGGTGAGGGCCACTCCCGAGGAGGCGAACGAGGCGATCTGTCCGCCGATCACCTTCCGGCTGGCCTCGGTCATTCGGGCCGCGTCGTAGCTGCCTTTCATCCTGATCAACGACGCCTGCCGCTCGTGGATCGCAGCCTGCGTCAGATAGTTCTCGGCCTGGACCTCCGCGGTGCGGAGGATATCCTTGGCAGCATATTGCGCCTGCCGGGCGTAGGAGCGAGCCTGGCTCTTGGCGGCAAGCTCCGCCTGTTCACCGGCCTGCTTGACCTGGTTCGAGGCACTGACGCCTTGGACGATCTTGCCGACGATGTTGACGCCGGCAGCGATGAGCGCGAGCGGGATCGGCATCACGGCGCTCCGTCGAGACCCGCGATCAGGGCGCGGATGGTGGCGGGATAGGCCCGATCGGTATGGGCGACCACAACGCCGTTGTTGCGGTGGCTGTCGTCAACCGGGAGATTGGGGAAGACGCCGGTATTGAGCTGGCCAGCGGCAGCGTCGAGATCGGGATGGGGCCATGGCCGGGTATCGGATAGAGAGCCGACCCGAAGCCCCTTGGCGTTGAGCAGGTCCAGCGCGACGGAGTGGAGCACCATCTGCCGGCCGTAGCTGGAACCGTCACGGTTGCCTGCCGTCGGCGCCCGGAGGGTTTCGAGCCGTGAGGTGTAACGAAGCCCGACCGTCACCTTGTCCGCCGAAACACCCCCGGGCAGCGTGATCGTCCCGGCCGAGGACACGGTCGCATCGCCGATATCGACCCCATCGGCATAGACGCCGACGGTCTCGCCGATCAGCCACGTCAGGCCGGTCACGGTGGTGATGCCGGAACCGGTCACGGTCGCTGCAGCGTCGAGATAGACGGCATCCTCGACCACGTCGCCGGTCTCGAAGCGTGGCGCCATCACCTCGACATAGCGCCGGGTCACGCCGTTGATGGTGCGCTTGACGATCAGGTAGACGGCGGCACCGCCAGCCGAAGGGATCGCCGCGACACTCTCCACCGCAACGTCCGTCCCGCCGATCACGACGGGGGTGAAGCCGACCACGCCGAACTCGGGCAGGTAGGTGCAGGAGACGAGGCTGCCATCGGCCAGAACGAACCACGCGACGTTGAAGCGATCCTCCTGGAACGCCATGTCGACGACCTGGCCGTAGAGCAGATGGTCGGACCACCACGAGACGTCATCGGTCGCATATCCGCCGCCCTCGTTGGAACTGCGCTGCCGCAGCGCGATCAGGCGCCGGCGGTAGCGGTCGATGTAGAGGAGGCCGGTGTCAGTCAAAAGCGGCTGCACCTGCGCCGAACCAATCGAGGAAATCTTGCGGGCACGGATGTTGAAGGACGAGAATGGCTCCGCCTGGGCGGCTGGCCCCACAGCGATGATCCCGGATCCCGCCCCGACGATGATGTCGCCCATGTCCTCGACGAACATGAACTGCGAGAGCTGGCCAACATTCACGTCAGCGATGATCGCATCGCTCTCGACAGGCGGATCGGACGTGCCGAACCCTGGGTAGTACGCCGATTCCGAGAGGAATATGGTGTTGGGCCGGGCGAACGAGGCCGACTGCCCAATGCCGGCTCCACCGAACATCAACCGGTCCTGGTAGAAC
Organism: Alphaproteobacteria bacterium; assembly: GCA_030429495.1. Classification (GTDB taxonomy): domain Bacteria; phylum Pseudomonadota; class Alphaproteobacteria; order Rhodobacterales; family Rhodobacteraceae; genus Albidovulum. Next base: position 14,538 of record JAUIFH010000017.1, read on the forward strand.
CCTACCGAGGTGAAGTGCCACAACATGCCCCACAGAACCCGGCTGATAGGCGTGGTGTCGAGCAGGGCATGTCCGTGAAGGACGCCGGCATAGACCTTGACCGGGCTTGACGACACGATGGACTGCATGGTCACCCATCGCCAGCGACCGTCTGCACCGAGGATCCGCATCGTCACGCCGGGATATTCGCCGCTGCCGATGCCGGTCGCGCCAGCATCGAAGGTGAAATTGAATGGCGTCTGATCCTCGACGTTCTGATGAATCACGCACTGCGCGATGCTGGTGCTCTCGCCGCCATCGACCGCATACCACTGGAAACGATACTTCAAATAGGTCGCGGTGTTCTGGAACTCATAGTAGCGGCGCTCGCCGGCTTCCCATGCCGTCTCGCCGGCCCGGGCATCGACGATGGTCCACGTCGATCCGTCATACCCTTCGAACGTCCAATGGGTCGGCATGTTCTCCGGAGCGGACGGAGACGCCGCCAACCAGTAGGCGTCCGCAGCCTTCTCCGTCGTGGATGGAAAGTCGATCTCAACCCATCCGCTCGTGCCCGAAAGATCGAGTGTCGTCGAAAGGTCCCGGTCGAATACCTTGTAGGCGTTGGCGCTCGTGTCGTCGTCAGCGGCGGTGTAGCTCGAAGTGCTATTCGACGTCATCGCTACATCGACGACGCCGCCCGTCGATGCTGGTGTGACGCGGTTCTCCCGCTCATCGTCGTAGGGGCCATCCTCGAGGTCTAGCGATTGACGCGCCCAACTTGTTTCGCTGGTGCGCACCAGCTTGTGTGCCGTCCCCTGCGTCTTCGTGACATAGAGCGTGTCGGCCGCCTGAGCGGTATGGATGGTGGGAAGCTTGTCCTCGGTGAAGGCCGAATTCATATCGGCAACTTGGACCAGCTCCTGAACCGTGCCGCCGGAGGCGTAGGTCGTGAAGCCGGATGAATCGAGGCCGGAGCACTCGAAGGTGTTCGCCCCGGTGTTGACGTTGGCGACGGTCACGACGCGGTTGTTGATCTCGGTCATGCCTACGACGCCGGCCACAAGAACGCGATCGCCATTGGCGAAGGTATCCGACCCGGAATAGGTAATCACCGCGGGATTGGCCTTGGTGATGCCGGTGATATTCTGTGCCGTCTGGCCGACCATCGAGCCCAGCGTAGCGATCTGCACTTGCCCGTCGTTGAAGATCAGGCAGTAGGCCTGTTCCTCGTTGAACTCGAACTCGATCAGGCGCCCCTTCTCCGTCTCGTCGCGGAGCGGCGCCACGAACTTTGTCCCGGGCCGGCGATCTACACCTCCCTGGGGCGTCACGAGCCAGTTGGTGGCGTCGGCAAGCGCCTGGCCGTATTGCTCGATATCGACGCGGCCCCGCAGCTTCGGGCTGATCTCGCCGCGGACGAACGATGCCGTCAGGGGGTAGACGGTCATCGGCGCCACCCCGGCGCGCGCGCGTCGATCACACGATTGCCGGCAGGGCGCTCCGGCGTCCCCTCCAGCGCATTGGCCTTGCGCGCCGCGGACAGGGCGTCGGCGTAGAAAGCGGCCGCGGTCTGGATCATGCCCTGCTTGCCCGTGACGGCGTGCGCCATCTTCATGGCGAGGCGCCCTGCGAAGGCCTGGACGAAGGTCGGATCGAACCGGCTCGGATCGGTGACGCGGCGGATGTAGCGGGCATCGACGTAGGTGCCCTGATTGGTCAGGATGTCCATGTCCTCGATCTCGTGGGGGATCAGGTTGCCTTCGAACCGCCCGCCATCGCGCAGAGGCAGCATGCGGAGGCAGTCATCCGGCGCGGGGTAGCGATGGCCCCAGGCCGTCTGGCCGGCGCCGTCGGCCTTCACCCAGCGCATCAGGCGCTCGACAATCCGTTTCCTCTCCTCATCCGAGGGCGGCGTCGAGAAGGTGAGCGCGGCATAGAGGTTCAGGTCCGTGGCGTTGGACCCGGCGATGTCGCCGATCTGGAACACGCTGGCGAGGGAGGCCGTGGCGCCGGACGACACCGACACCTCGTCCCGCCCATCGACGCTGATGTAGAGGCTGCCGCCTTCGTGCCGCAGGGTCGCGACGAACGGGACGCCGATCGGGATCGCGTCGAGCACGGTGTCGGCGGAGCCGTCGTCGTTGTGGCCGTAGAGGTTGCCGCCCTTGCGGGCATAGAGGCCGACCTTCTGCCCGAGGTCGCCGGCAATCAGATGGTTGGACGTCACGGTACCGCTGTCGAGCGTCAGGGCGTCGACCATGCCGGCGACGACGATCAGGCCCGTGGCGGTGCCGATCAGATCGCTCGTGTTGCCGGCTGTGGCGAGGAGGTCGTCGGTGCCGTCGAAAGCAGATGACGGCAAGCCGTTCGCCTCGTCGCTGGCGAGATAGGCGGGCTGCTTGGTGGATGTCGCCTGAACGAGGCTGCGCCCGTTCCCCGACTGGTCGAGAAGCGCGGCCACGGTGCCCGCACCATCACCGAGAAGCGTGCTCGCTGCCCCGGCGTCGAAGTCGAACCGGCTGTCGTCGAAGCCGATGTCGTCGGTGCTGCCGGCAGCGTTGCGCAGTGTCGCCAGATCGCCTGACCAGGACTCGACCAGCCGCACCATGCCCCATGCACCGGAGAGCGTGCCATAGGTGGTCCCGGTCCTGCCCCGGACGATGAAGTCGTGCGGGTAGAGCCGCCGGTTGCGGATGGCGAACTTCCAGACGTTCTCGCGAAGCTCGGCGTCGAGCGTCTCGTCGTAGTTGCGCAGGAACCAGCGGGACTCCGGCGTCGCGTCGGTGTCGACGTCCGACAGCGGCATATCCTTCAGCGCGTCGAGCGCGAGGTTGCAAATTGAAGTGCGCGTTCTCGTGCTAACCATTGCGCGCAATCCTTGCAGCGTATCCGATTTTCGTGCGGGATGTCATGGCGCAGCCCGGGTCAGAGGAGCAGGTCGCTTTCGTGGAGTTTGTCCACGCCGGCCACCTTGACGACGAAGTCGGCCCGACCGTCCCCGTCGATGTCGCCCTTGAGCTTGCTCTTGTGAAACCGGAGATCACCGGCCTCGCCGCTGAACTTGCCCCGGCCGATCCACGACCAGTCCATGTTGCTCATCGCGGACAGGTCGATCTTGTCGTGGCCGATCTCGAAGTCCTTGATCTTGTCCTTCGCGGCCTTGAGCGAATGGTCCAGCGCCTCGAAGACGAAGGTGTCGTTGCCGGCCCCGCCGAACAGCTTGTCCTGCCCGCGCCCACCGTTGAGGACATCATCGCCCTCGCCGCCGCGGAGCACGTCGTTACCGTCATTGCCCCACATCAGATCGGAGCCGATCCCGCCATAGAGCAGGTCGTCGCCGGCCGCGCCCTGCATGTGGTCCTCGCCACGGCCGCCGATCAGCACATCGTTGCCGATCGAGCCGTTGAGCAGATCGTCGCCTGCGCCACCAACGAGAAGATCATCCCCACCAGCGCCGTTGAGGCTGGCGGCCTCGTCACCGGCATGCAGTTCATTGTCGTTCGGATTGCCGAAAATGCCGATCATGGTCTGTCCTCAATGGCGAATGCCGCCCGGAGGCGGCTGGTGGAAGGCGATGAGGGAGGGGCTACGGCCCGAGGATCACGTCAGGATCGGCGCCGATCGCATTGAGCAGCGCAATCGCATCCGGATCGTCATGGTTGATGGCCGGGCGGTCGGACGCCACCCAGCGCGCCCAGGCGGCCGGGTCGGAATTGAGCGCCGCGTAGGCGGCCTCGATCTTCCCCGCCGCGATCAGCCGTGAGACGATGACGGACTTGGGAACGGTGCGCTTCGGCGCCCGGTTCTCGGCGAAGTAGTCGGCGAAGGTGAGACCATCGCGAAGCGTCATCACCCCGTCTTCCGGGTGGCCGCGCCGCGCCCAGCGTCCGGGCTCGATCTCATGCCACTCGTCAACCTCGCCGGGAATGCCTGCGAATGGGGTCATGGGATGACCTCGTACTGGTAGACATATCTGTACGGCAGCGCCGAGGCCACCGTTGCATTCTGCTCGAATGTCGCCCGGTCGTTGGTCGCATCAGCCTGGATCGCGAAGACCTGCCCTGTGTAGGCAATGGCCACTCCGGACAGATCAACAGTGCTTGCGAAGTTAGACGCGATCGGAATGGACAGGTCAGCCCTGGTGTAGGTGCCGCCTGCCGCCGTAGGATCGACCGCGACGTAGCCCGAGACGGTCACCGTGTCACCGATCCGGCTATAGATCGCCTTGTTGGCGGTGACGGAATCGACGTTCGTCACCGCGTAGCCGGTTGGCGTATAGGTGTCGTCGTCGGCGTGCCGCCCATCCACCGTATCGGCATCGAGGCCGGAGCCGGTTCCGTCTACGGTCTTGAGCTTCTCCAGCAAGGCCGCGGCGACACTCCCCACCTTCAGCTTCGTGACCAGCGCAGCGAGGCGCTTGTTGCCCGCAATGCCCTCGCGAAGATCGTCGATCTCCCCGCGAAGGGCGGGCCGGCGCTTGCCGCGGACGAAGGCCATGGCTCAGTCCACGAGGCTGTAGGTGAAGTGGCCGTCGACCGACACCGCGCCGGACAGCTCGAGGTTCAGGAGCGTGGCGGGCGCCGTCTCGAACCAACCGGCCGGGTTGTGTGGTGCCGATACGACCGTGTTGACCGCCATTGTCATCTGGCCCGAGAGCGCCGTGCCCCCTGCCCCGCTCTCGAACCGGGCAGTGACGGTGCCGGCCGCCACGAGCACGTAGGAATGCACTCTGATCTTGCGGCCCGTGACAGCCGCACGGAGCGTGTTGTCGCCGGACGTTGCGGCGTCGATGACGCCGTGGAGGATCGGCCGGCCATCAGCGAGGCTGTTGCCCATCATCCCCTCCGTCAGCCGCGAACGCGCATGTTGCGGCCGAGGTTGCGACGGACGCCCTCGGCACCGGCCTTCAGGATCGGCTCCATCTGGCGCCAGATCGCATCGGCCGCGTCCTCGTCGAAGTCCTTGAAGACCATCGCCTTGTAGGGCGCCAGCGCGCGATCGTTCGCCACCTGCCGGTCGGCGTTCATGCGCGTCTCGTAGAGCCGGCGCCGCTCGATCTCGCTGAGGGTGCGGCCGTCAGCATCACGGGTCGGAATCGTCGAGACGACACCCTCGGCCTCCGGCAGCGGCTCGGTGACCTCGGGAGCATGGATCACAGCCTCATCGAGGCGCTGTTCGAACAGGCGACGGCGCTCGGCCTCGGTCAGCTCGCGGCCATCCTCGGCGTGGGTAGGGATCGGCTCGGGCTGCCTGTCATCTGCGGAACTCGTACCCGCCATCGCCTCGGCGTCCTCCTTGCTCAGGCCGCTATCGACCACAGTCTCGCCGTCGAGCACGTTGTACTTGCCGCGGCCGGCATGCTTGATGGTCAGCGCCATCGCGTTTCTCCATTCAGAAGGAAAGGGAGAGGCGGGCCGTAGCCCGCCCCATGGCGTCAGGTGCCGCGAAGCTGGCCGACCTTGATCCAGTCCACCGACATGATCTTGACGTTGGTCGCCTCGCCCTGCTGGATGTGGAAGCTGATCGCCAGCTCCTCATTGTCAGGGGCGTAGGTGATCGGGATCGAGGCGATCGGCGCGCCGTCCTTGTAGGCGACGATGTAGCTGGACGAGCCGTCGTAGTAGAACTCGAGCACCATGTAGGTGTCGGCCACCGCAGTGGCCGCAGCCGCCGCGACGCCGCCGGTCGCCGAGTCCTTGGTCACCACGAAGTCGATATCGGTGTCACCATCGTCCTTGCGGAAGAAGATGCCGTCGACCACACCGGCCGTCGGGTCGGTGTTCGTGGTGTAGAGGCCCATGGTGAAGTCGGACTGGATGACCTCGTTCACCTTGAACCGGGCGCCGAAGTAGAGCGGAATGCCGGAGACGAACTTCCAGGTCTCGACCACCGCGGCCGCATCGACGCCGGCCCACTGGAAGCAGTCCTTGTCGTTGTCGGCGTTGTCGTTGGTGATGACGAGTATGCCGTCCTTGGCACTGGCCACCGCCTCCGAGGCGCTGCCGGAGCCGCCCTCGGTCGTGGTGATGATCCAGTCGGTGGCGGCGTAGTCGTGGAAGTCGTCGAACCAGATGTGCCAGTCGGTCGGCGGACGGTTGTCCATGCCGGTACCGCCCATGAAGCGGAATGCGGTCATTGTCGTGTCCTTTCAGGAAGAGAGGGGAAGGCCAGCCCGGCGCGTGGCCAGGCCAGCGATCAGCCATTTGTTACCAAGGCCGCGAGCGGGATCTGCTTCCGCTCCTCGTAGACGCGATCCCAGTTGGCCGCCTTCACGAGGTCGGCGTTCGACGGGAAGTTTCCCGTCACCGAGGAGTCGGTCCACTTGATGCCGGGCGGGTGCAGGGCGAACTGCCGGCGGGTGTAGAGCGTCTCGCCGCCGGCGCCGTTGCCCGCCGCCTCGTCGTTCTCGACCGCAACCGCATTGGCCGGGGGCGACTCCGCCCAGGCGATGGCACCGGGCCCGACCAGGTACGACCAGTACTTGGTGCGGTTGGTGCCGGTCACCGTACGGCATCCGTCGTCCTCGACCACGAGGTAGCCCAGATACCGCTCGAAGCCGATCCGCCCCTCACTGTCGGGGATGAAGTCGATCAGGTTCAGCTTCTTCAGGCGCTTCATCACCGTCGGGTGGACGATGAGCGTCTTCAACACCTTGGCGTTGTCGCCCATGGTGTAGGCGGTATCGATGATCGCCTCGGCAGACACGAGCTCGGCCGCGGTGACAGCGCCACCGGAATCGGTGCCGATGTCGTTGATCATGTCGCCGCTGTCGTTCGCGTCGTTGTCGGCGAACACACCGGTCAGCGTCGAGACGAGGTAGCTCTGGAACTGTCGATCCCAGTAGGCATTGACGCGCTCGCGGATGCGGGCGAGCGGGTCGGAGCCGGCAAGGATGCCCGAGAGCGACATGGCGCTCCAGGACTGGGTGCGGAACTGGCGAGCCGCCACGTCCTTCGACGCGGTGACGTTCCGCGGGGTCGACTTCTGGGCCGGGTCGTCGGAACCGACGTTCGCCTCGGTGTTGTCGAGGTCGTTCCAGAACCTTGCCTTCGCCGCCGCTCGCTACGCGACGACCGCCTCTCCCCTCGACCGGAAGAGGCTGCCCTGCATTACTGCAGGGAGGAGACTATATCATCACCCTCGTGGGGTGCCGTGCGCTTCGAGGCCGCTTGGCCCCTACTCCCTTGCGGGATAGTCGTTGAACCTTCCTCGGCTTCCGAGGCTTGGCTGCTGATTGTCCTGATGATGTCACGGGCAAGGGACAACAGATCGGCATCGCTGAACTCGTTCCGGGCCACGTTGGCGTGGACTGTCACCAGCCGCACGTTGTCCTCGGTGTAGCCCTTCGCATTGTCGATGCGATCGATCGACGGCGCGTCAGGATTGGCCCTCACGCCATCCATCGGTTTCTCCAGGTCGAACGACCGCCCGGTCAACGCGCATGGCTGAGACAGCCTTTCAGCGATCCACTCCCGCGTCAGCGAGAAGGGAACGCCAAGCCGCCCGGCCCGAAGCCGCGCATTGTCGAGCAGTTGAAGCGACCGGCCAGAGATCGAGGCGCGATAGCGCCGCTTGCTCTCGTGGAACCGCTCGGGATGACGGAGATACGCCTGCCGAGCATGCACCCGGCGAGCATCCTTCCGATCAGTCGATGCGTTGTACTCCTTGCAGCACGCCTTGCACCAGCTATGCAGACCGTCCTTACCGTTGCCACGATTGAAATCGTTGGCCGGCTTGTCCTGACTACACTTGGCGCAAGTTTTCATCACCGTGGGATTTTCCAGCAATTCACACGGTTTGCAAGCGGCATTACTGCCGCATGGCCCTTTTTTACAAAGGCATGTTGAAGGTACGGCCGCCGCCGGCGAGAAGCGAGACCAGCTCACCGCTCGTCGCGATGATGCCGGACTTGAAGATCTCGGTGAGGTCGGTGGTGTCCTTCGTCATGTAGTTGACGAAGACCTCCGGGACGATCACGTCCGAGAGGCGGGTGGTGGTGTTGGTCATTGCAAAGGCCCTTCACGAAAAAACCCGCCAGAGGCGGGCCGGGTGATGGGTCGGTGCGGTTGGTCTCAGGAGGTCAGATGCCCCAATCCTTCGGATCGTGGCCGGCTTCGCGCATCAGGCGCTTAGCCTTGTCTCGATCGTTCCGGATCGCACGCATCTGCTCGGTCATGTTGCCCTTGTTCGGGCCGTCCTTGAACGGGTTCTCGGCACCGGAGGCGGTATCGCCGCGGTGCAGGCCGTGCTCGGTATGGAGCGCTTTGCCAACCTTCCAGAACGCCGACGCGATGCCGGCATTCCGGATGTGGCCTTCCTCGCTCACGAGTCCGGTTGCCTTGAGATCGGCCATCAGCTTGTCGCCGCCCATCTCGGCCAGCGCGCGGCCGGCAAGTTGCATGGCGCCCTTGAAGGCGTCGGACGACGAGTCGCCGCCGAACGTCTTCTCAAGCTCAGTGGTGGCCGCGAGAGCGTCCGCCTGGGCCTGCTCGGTCTGTGCCTTGAGGTTGGCGTCCGCGGCACCGAAGATGAAGTCACCGACCGCCTTCGCCTGACGCGGGGTCAGGCCGGCCTTGTGGGCGACTTCCTTCAGCGCCTTGGCGTTCTCCGCAAAGGCGTCTTCCGGCAGGGACTCAGGACGAGCGATCTCGTACCCGTCAGGCGTTTCCGGCCGACCGAGCCGGGCGAAGACCTTGGTCCAGTCCTCGTCCTTGGCGTCGGCGCCGGGAACCCGAATGGAACTCCCGATGAGACTTTCCGCGTCACGGGCTGCCTTCGCGAGGTCTCCCACGCTCTTGTAGCCCTTGGTTCCGATCCATTCCCGGGTGCCTGTTTCCAGACCGGTGAAGGGGTCCGAGGCCGCAGCGGACGACCCTTCGCCGCCACCGCCCTTGTCCGCAGCCGGGGCGCCCGCATTCGGTTCAAGAACCGTAGCGGACCCGTCAACGTCCTCTGTCATGCCTTACCTTTCGGTTGGTTGAGCGCGGTCTGCCGCGCCTCACGTTCGACGGCCACAGCCGCCGAATCCTTGGCGATCATCGTCAGCAGCGCGGCATAGATGCGCCGGCCACCATCGTTGAACGCCCGCACATGGTCCGGCGCCGAGGCATCGGTCACCATGTAGAATCCGGTCATCTCCTTCAGCGCGCCGAGGACAATCAGCGCGTCGTCTTTCTGTCCTCGGCCAGCAAAAAGGGCGCCGAACGCGCCCTCGATCCGTTCCCGCGAGATGACGTGCGGGTCGGTCACGATCGCTCCTTCAACTCGACGAAGCCGATCGGACCGGTGACGCGATAGATGCTGTTGCCTTCGGGGTCGAGCAAACCAGTGTCAATCGGCTCAGGCTCATGGACCATCTTGGCCTCGAGCAAGGGCGTCTCGCGAAGCTCTTCCCATCCCTGCCGCGGGCGAATTGCAACGTACCGCATCAGACCCCGGCCAGCTGCTCGAGGATGCTGGACGCCGCCGGGCTCTTGGAGAGCGCATCAGCCGCGGCTGCGACGCCGCCGACCGCCGTCGCGCCTTGCACCGCCTCCTGTGCCGCAGCCTCGGCCTGGGCCGCTTCCTGCCGCGCCTGCCTGACCTCCGCCACGTCATCGTCGGTCGCCATGATCCGCCGCGGCGCGCCGAGTGTCTCCTGCGAGTAATCCACGAACTCGTCGATATCGAACTTGTCCATGGTGCCAGGCCGAATGCCCTCAAGCTGGGTGCCGATCGTCACCAGCTGCGTCGCCGCCTGGAACTCGCCGAGCTTCCGCGCCTTGTCGAGCGGCGAGGTGAAGCGGGCGCCGATCTCCTCGCTCCGCACCTGCTCCGGCGCCTCAAGCGGCGAGCCGCGACCGAAGGCGCCCATCCGCGTCAGGATGCCGAGTTCCCGTTCGACCTGGAAGTAGAGCCCGACCTGCGACGAGGTGCCGATCGGGCCGAGAGCGTCCGCCTTCTCCTGTGCCCGCAGCCGCGCTTCGAATGCCGTCATCTCCCGCTTCGAATCGATGATGGTCTGCCAGAGGTCGATGTAAAGCGTGGTTCGGATCTGCGTCCGGCGCGCCTCAAGCACCGCCTGCGCAAAGTCCGGTCGCTGCTGCGTGACCAACGGGGCCGCCAGCGGGCGCCCTTCGGCGCTCATGTATCCTGGGTTGACTGCGCCCGGGTTGAGATCCAGCCGGACGCCGGCCACGTCCTCGTGGCTCGCAATCGGCGGATTGACGGACTGCTGCGACGAGATCAGCTCTGACTTCGCCATCTCGTTCAGCGACTTGATCTCGGCGAGGCACAGCGAGACCGGCCCCTCCTCGTAGGGCCGCGTCGATGTCCGCTCCCAATGATCGACGCGGTACGGGAACTCGAAGTAGCCCGCCTCGCTGATGATCCGCTTCTGGTCGACTTCGATGTAGCAGGATGAGAACGGGCTGTTCCGATTGTTGCTGCCATACCGGCCGGCTTCGGCCCGAGGCTGGACCGCGTGCAGGATCGTGATCGGCTTGTCCCGCTCCTTCGGGTCGTTCGCCATGTCGGCCACCTTGGACGACAAGGCACCCGGCCCGAACTGCTGCACCGCCTGCCGGGCTGACAGCGTGAACAGCCGGTAGTTGGTATCGACGATCCCCTCGAAGTTGGTGGCGAGGTAGTTTTCACTGAGCGGGATGTAGACGTAGCTGATCGGCGCCGAGACGGTCGGGCTCACAGCATCGCGGACGAACATCACCGCCGTGCCGAAGGCCCACTTGCAGCGCAGTGCCGCCTTGTGGCTCGGCCAGAAGCCGGAGCGGGGGTTGGCCCTGGTCGAGAACAGGTAGTCTCGCGTGCCCTCCAGCCAACGTTTGGCTTCGTCGTTCGGGTCCGGCGCGAACGGGTCGCTGAAGCCGAGATCGTGCCAGGTGCCGGTCTGCGGGGTGATCAGCGACAGCTCGCCGGCAGCACCACGCGACACCGCCCAGATCGAGGTCTGGTCGTAGACGTCCCGCGTCCGCTCCGATGCGACTGGCGTCTGCACTACCGTATCGGTCACGGTCGCAAGGCGATCGCCGCCGGTGCCACCAGAGAACTGCCGATCGTACCGCTCCGCATTCGGCAACACGTAGGCGGCCGACTCCATCCACAGAGATTCGAACGGCGCTCGATCGGAGGCGAGGCGCTGGAAGCGGTCGAGATAGTCTTGGACAACTGCCACGTCACATCGCCCCGATGCTGATCCGGGCCAGCGACTTGCCATAGCTGTTGCTGCCGCCAAGCCCGGTGCTCACCGCGCCCCGGATGCCAGTGGCTCGGTTCACCGCACGACGGGCGAAGATGCTCATGTCGAGGGTTGCAAGCCTGCCGCGCTGGATGTCCTGCGCCGTCGGCACGTCCGGTACCAGCTCGTCCACCTTGTCCTGGATGTTCTCGAGCTTGGCATCAACCACGGCGCCCTGGGCGAATTTTGCCAGCTCCTTGATCTCCTTCCGCCCGACCTTCTTGACCTTCGCGTTGTCCTTCTGCGCGTCCTTGAACAGGCCCTTGAATTCCTTGAACTGTCCCTTGGACAGCGACTTATCGAGGCCGAACTTCGCGAGGTCCTTGTACTTGATGCCGGAGACATCCAGCTTGGCGAGCGCCTTCTGCGTCTCCTTCGAGACGTCCTTCGGCGACGACAAGCCCTGGATGACGGCCTTGAACTGCTTCAGCGGCGTGTTCTTGCCGGAGCCGCCGTTGCTGTTCTCGATCGCGCGCACCGTGCCGTCGGGATTGCGCCGGATGACCTGGACCATCGCCGTCTCTCCCGTCAGGCCACGATCGCGTTGGCGCTGGGCTGGTCGGCCAGCGGATGCCGCTCGCCAAGGAATGTGCCGATCAGCTCGGCCATGCGCTTGATGCCTGCCATCATCAGCGCCTCGTGCGTCACGGCGTGCACCGGTTCGCGGTGGACGATGCCCTCGCGGTCGCAGTAGCGAAGCTGGTTATCACCCGGCCGCAGCACCAGGACACCGACCGGCGCGCCCCTGAGGATGAAGGCGTGCGCCTCCCAGCCCGGAACCTCGATCTTCGGCTCGGTGTACATCGGCTCGCCCTTCGGCGAGTTGATCACGTCGCCGGGCTCACAACGGTAGAGGTTGGCGCGGATACCAAGCATCAGCGGTGTCCTATCGGATTGCGCATCGGCGCCGAGCGGCGCACGGTATGGCTCTGCACCACCTTCCGGAGCAACGACTTCTTGCGGTGGAACCAGCACATGATCACGGCATCCGCCCGGTCCGTCGACGTGCCAAGGCGCTTGCGGATGTCGTCCTTGCTCTCGATCAGGATTTCGTCGCGAACCGGCTTCCACGTCGGCGCCGTCAGCTGGGCGAGCAGCTTCGAATCCGGCGGTAGCTCGATCAGCTCGTGGTCTGGATTGCCGGGGTCAAGCGCCTCGCGGAACTTCCACCATGCCTCGGCGCGGAGGTTCTTGAACTTGAGGCTTCCATCCCGCGTCCGGCTGCCGCTACCGGCGCCCGGGACGAACGGATAGGTGATGATGTTGTTGTGCGTCTTCAGGTGCGACGAGACACCGCCGCCGTAGCCGCCGCCATGATCGACGGTGATCCCGGCATCGTCCCGCCGCAACCGGAACACCTGCTCGACGATCTCGACCGGCGTCGGCGTCTCCTTGCCGGGGCGCTCGTCGATAGGCTCGAACCGCACGCCGCGCAGCCCTGCCACCGTGGACGTGTCGGCGCCGCCCTGGGCGACGTCGACGCCCATGTGCAGCATCGGCTCCCGCGGCCGGTCCTTGTTCGCCTCCCACCGCGCCTGTGCCGCCCTCACCCACTCGGACGGCACGACCTGCATCTCGTCGTCCTTGCGGCCGGCGAGGAAATCGCCGTGAAGGAGTTGCGAACGCAGCGGCTCGGGCATGTCGTTGAGGACCTTCCGGTAGTCCTCGCCGAGGTATCGGTTGTCCTCCAGCCGCGCGGGGATGAACGTCCGCGACATGGCATCGCGCGGCTTGCCGTCGAGCTCTTCGCTCCGCCACGGCTGGCCTTCGTCGGTGTACTGGCCTGGCCCATCGACCCAGACCGTCTTGATCTCCTCGTCGGTGCCGACCTTGATCGCCCACCGCAGTTCGCCGGGCGCTGCGGGCTTCGAGAACAGAGGATCGAGCCACGGCGCGAACCACTCGATCAGCCACAGCCCCTCGCCGCCGATGGGCGGGTTGCTCGCAATGATCACCCGGCAGCGCTGCTTGCGTCCGCCATCCTCCTCGGCCGACCGAAGCCAGCCCATCACGAAGCTCACCTTCTGTGCGGTGAGCTGGGCGCCCTCCTCGAACCCGATGAAGTCGTGCGCTCGCCCCTGCCAGGACTTCTCGGAGCCCGGCGCCTCGAGGTGCGCCAGCTCGACGAGGCGCCCGTCCATCGTGACGAGACGCTTCTTGACGCTGTCCTGCTTCCGGTTCTCCGGGGAGAGCGTCGTCAGCCGGTCCCAGAAGTCCTCCAAGTCAGTGGCCTGCCGGCGGAAGATGACCGTCCGGCGAGCCTCGCACAGCGCATACCCGCAGAGCAGATCGGTCTTGCCGCCGCCGGCCGCGCCGCCATACAGCAGCAGATCGGCGTCCGAGAAGTACGCCTCGAGCTGCGGCTTGTTGGTGGGCTCCGGCAGCCACGGCTTGGACAGTTCGGGGCCGAGCAGCGCGTCGAGCTCGGCCTTGCCCTTCGGATCGAGCGACTTGACGAAGGCCTCGAGGGCTTCAGTCGCCGTCTGCGCCTGCATCCGCCTTCGCTGCCTTGGTGGCGAGCACGGCGAGCGCCGCCAGACGCCTCCGGTCGCTCACTTCCATCTCGATCGCGCCGCCGTCCTTGCCAGTGTGCTCGATCGCCGAGAGCTTAGGATGAACGTAGGGCGCGGCAGCCTTAGCCATGTCATCACGTCGCGCAGCGGGCGCCTTTGGGTCGCGCATCACGCCGAGCATGTATTCGAGCGGGGTCAGACCAGAGGCTGCGATCTGCTCGCGCTGCTCGGCCGTGCGCTTGTTCGGCGTGCCCTTCCTGCGGCCACCACGACGTTCGCCTGGGGCTGATCCGCGGGCCATTGCTAGTCTCTGCTATTTTTGCAAGTAGGGTGTTCAGGGCGCTCTGCTGCGGCTGAGCTATCGTGCGCGGTCGCGACCCGCTCCACGGCGGGAGTCCAACCCGCCAACCTCCCCGATTCGTGGAAACGCCCCGCAGGCCAGTGACCCCGGGGCGCAAATCTCGAACATGATGTGGCTGACATGATGGGACCTGCCGGGGCGCGTGTCAAGCCGCCTTCCTCTGCCCGTTGAGAAACCGCCTGTGAATGGCGTTGAGGGCAATCCGGAGATC
>JAUIFH010000018.1 GCA_030429495.1 Alphaproteobacteria bacterium
CAACGACGTTATCTACGGTGGCGCGGGCGGCAATGTCATGCGTGGCATGGACGGCGCCGACAGCCTCTATGGCGGCAGCGGGAGCGACACGCTCGACGGTGGCGCGGGCGATGACACCCTGAGCGCGGGCGCAGGAGATGATGTACTTGCCGGTGGCGTGGGTGCGGATCGACTAGAAGGCGGTCTCGACAACGACAGCCTGGACGGAGGCGACGATAACGACCAACTCTTCGGAGGCGGTTCCGGGAGCGATACGTTGCTCGGCGGGAGAGGAAGCGACTTCCTCTTCGGCGAGGGCGAAAACGACCTGCTCGATGGGGGCGACGGGTTCGACTTGCTGAACGGCGGCACGGGTGACGATACGATTTTGGGCGGAAACGGCAACGACCGGCTGTTCGGCAATCTTGGTGACGACAGCCTTGATGGCGGGTCGGGTAGCGACACGATGTATGGCGGACCTTCAGGTAACGACATCCTGAAAGGCGGCGACGGCAATGACGTCATGTTCGGCGAAGCCGGCCGCGACATCCTGCAGGGCGGAGACGGCAGCGACACACTGATCGGCGGAGGCAACGACGACACGCTGCAGGGAGGTGACGGCGACGACAGTCTCGATGGTGGTTCGGGCAACGACCAGCTCTTCGGAGGGCCGACCGGGAACGATACTCTGATTGGGGGTCAGGGCTCCGACTTCATTTTCGCTGAGAGTGGCGATGATCTCTTGGATGGTGGAGACGGATTCGACCTTTTGAACGGCGGTGCGGGCAACGACCTGATGTTCGGCGGGAATGGAAACGATCGCCTTGAAGGTAACCTCGGCGCGGACACACTGGATGGTGGCGCGGGCGATGACGAGATCTACGGCGGGAACGGAGCGAACAGCGACACGCTGATTGGAGGCACCGGCAACGATACGCTCATTGGCGAGGCAGGAGCCGACTACTTCGTTTTCGCAAACGGCTTCGGGCAGGACGTGATCAACGATTTCGACGCGTTCTCCGTATCCGAGGTGATCGACCTAGCTGCGGTGGCAAACATCGTTGATTTTGTGGACCTGCAAGGTAACCACTTGAGCCAGGCTGGTGCGAACGCGGTGATCGCCGACGGCACGAACACAATCACACTTCTCGGCGTGAGTATCGCCGACCTGGATAGCGGCGATTTCGTCTTCGCGACACCATGAGACTCCGAGAAGGTTCGACGTCAGGCCCATCCGCTCCGCCACTGACAAGCCCCCGAGCTCCAATGTTGCTGCACGCCATGGGCCTCAGCCGGGATCGGTATGAGGCAGATGCGGCGCCTACCATTGGATGCCTGGCTTGACATTTGTTTCTCGCTCCGTTGGACTCGATCCTCGGATGTCCCGCGCTGCTCGTGATTTCCGGGCATGCTTCAGCGACTTGCGCCGCGACGATATAGGAAACTCGACTGTGGCATACTGCTGGATCGGACAATTCCCGGCGACCGGGCTCTTCAACAAGCCCGGCCTGCGGACCAAGTTCCCCGGCCGGGAATGGGAGGCGCCCTACAAGTTTTACGTCGTTCCGCCTCTTGGCGACGAACGGAACCTGATCGCCGACCGGTACGAGAGTGGCGAATATGTCCCGCGCAGCGCCCTGCCGGAGGCCTCGGCGGTTTACGATGCCAAGTGCTTTGCGCGGCAGAAGCCGCTGTCGCGGGCGCAGATTTGCTACATCGCGCATGAACCGCTGGCCGAGATCCTGTCGCGCTTCGATTGCGGGCCCGGCGGGGTCGTGCCCTATCCGATCTACGAGGCGGACGAGATAACACCGATCGCCGAGAAGTGGTTTCTCTTGGGGCTGGGCGAGCAGAAGCGCAGCTTTCTGCCCGAGCAGAGCCGCAACCTTCACGCGATCATTGAGCCGCAAGGGACGTACCCGGGCCTCTGGCGGGGGCTCGGGACCATGGACGACGACATCGCGTGTTCCCGGGTGGCGCTGGAGGGGGCCGACCTGTGGGCGGAACCATGTTTCAAGTGGGCTTTCTTCTACAGCGCGGCCTTGCGGCAGGCGCTGGTGGACGCAGGATATCGTGCGCTGTTCGGATTGAACCGCGTGCGGATCGTGTAGCGCCCTGGCCGGGGTTCGACCCGGATTGCGGGATATCGACGGGCCGCTGGTGACAGAGAGGGTTGTCTTCTAGGCTCATCCCCTTCGTCACTATGTAAGGCATTGAATCTAAACGAGATAGTATCTCGCTTGTCATGCCGTGTTTTCCGCGGTATGCGAGGCGTTCTACCCCCTAGAGGCTTGAAATCACGGGCGAAATAGTTGCGCGAAAAGCCGCGAGTCTCTGTTTGGCATTTGGCGGGATACTGTTTTCAGGTGCTGGACTTGACTTCCCATGATATCGAAGCCGCCGCTCTGGCAGAGTGGCGCGGGTTCTGCGCAGCATAAGGGACAGTGAATCTGTCCAGGCTGAGATGGGTTCGAACTAGTCTGCCAGCACCCCTCGTGGCGCTCACCGACAAGCGGCTCCAAAGGACAGCATCGCTGTCCCGGCGGGGGCCGGATCGAGTTGGTCCGACATCACCGGTTGCCATACTCGTGGACGGGTGCGATTTCGAAAATGTCGCAGGAGGCACGTTAATCCAGAACACGGCCGCCGGCGTCCAGAAACCAGTCGTCGGGGTAGGGGTACCACCAGCCCTGTATGGTCGGCTTGTGGTCGATGATGACCATTTTCGACCGCCGGAACGCATCGAGCCCCTGCCGCCCGAGTTCGCGCCCGAGACCCGAGGCCTTCCAGCCGCCGAAGGGCAGCGCGTCGTTGTCGATGAGCGGATTGTTGACCCAGACCATCCCGGCTTCCAGCCGGTCCGCCGCTTCCATCGCCTCATCGAGGCTGGTGGTGAAGACCGAGGCGCCGAGCCCGAAGGGAGAGGCGTTGGCGCGCGCGACGGCCTCGTCGAAGTCCTTCACGCGGACGACCGCGGCGACCGGGCCGAAGCACTCCGATTGCAGGAGCGCCATGTCTTCGGTGCAGCCCGTCAGGATCGTCGGTTCGTAGAACCAGCCCCGGTTCTGCCCCGGCGGAACCCGGCCGCCCGTGACGACCTTCGCGCCTTTTTCGACCGCATCCGCGACCAGTCCCGCAACCCGGTCGCGCGCGGCTTCGGAGACCAGCGGTCCGATCTCGGATTTCGCGAGGCCGTTGCCGACCCTCAGCGCGCGCGCCTTTTCGGCGAAGGCAGCGATGAAGGCGTCATGCACGGCGTCGACGACGTAGAACCGCTCTGCCGAGGTGCAGACCTGGCCTGAGAGGTGGAACGCCGCCGTGACCGCGCCTGCGGCCGCGACATCAATCGGCGCGCTTTCGCAGACGATCATCGGATCGCTCCCGCCCGCCTCGATCACCGCCGGTTTCATCGCCGCGGCTGCTGCCATGCCGACCGCCTTGCCCGCCGCGACCGATCCGGTGAAGGCCACCGCATGAGTGCGGGGCGATGCGATTAGCCGTTCGGCCAAAGCCACGCCGCCCGGCAGGCAGGCGATCAGCCCCTCGGGCAGGCCGAGGAAGCATTTCATGAATTCGAGCGTCGAAAGCGTCGTCGCGGGCGCCGGTTTCACGATGCAGCCATTCCCGGCGGCGAGCGAGGCCGCGACCGTCCAGCACATCAGGAGGATCGGGAAGTTGAACGGCATGATGTGGACCGAGACGCCGTAGGGTTCGTAGCGGGCATACTGGAACGACCCGGGCTGCGTCGTGCCCGCGACCTTTCCGGCCTCGTCCCGCGCCATTTCCGCATAGTAGCGGAAGATCGGCGCGCAGTTCGCGATCTCGCCGATCGCCTCGGGATAGGGCTTGCCCATCTCGCGGCTCATCAGGATCGCGGCGGGCCCGTGATCGGTGGTCTCTATCACATTGGCCAGATCGTGCAGGACCTTTGCCCGCGATTTCGCATCGCGCCGCTTCCACGCCGCCTGTGCGGCGGTGAGGGCGGTCAGCGCGGTCTCCGTTTCCGCCTCTGTCGCCTCGGCGATGTGGCCGACCGGCTCCAGCGTTGCGGGGTCGATGACCGGGCGCGGGGCTGCGGCCAGCGGACGGAAGTCGGGGTTCAGGAACCAGGTCGGGCGGTTGGGGTCAAAGTCCATTCTGGCCTCAGCGGATCATGTAAACCTTCTTGATCGTCTCGTGGACGGTGCAGACGCCTTTCCAATCCTGCGGGAAGAAGGCCGCGGTATCGGGTGTGATTTCGATCACCTCGCCGCTTTCGTGGACATAGGTGCATCGCCCTTCGAGGAAATGGCAGAACTCGTCACGCGTGACGTGGCATTCCCATTTCCCGGGGGTGCAGACCCAAAGCCCGCATTCGCTTTGCCCGTCCGGTCCCTTGTGGATGACCCGGCCCGAGGTGCGGCTTTCGCCCTCGATCATCGTCGGGATCACGCCCCAGTCGACCAGATCGGTCTGGTCCAGCGGTTTGCGCATGAGCGGGGTGGTGGTCATGTCTCGGGCTCCCTGTCGGAAAGGTAGTAGGTGTTGCGCAAGGTCTCGTGGACCTCGCATTCCCCCGCCCATCCGGCGGGGAAGAGGACGGCGGTGCCGGGGGTGATCTCGATCACCTCGCCGCCGTCGGACCGGTATGTGGCGCGCCCGGCAACGAAATGGCAGAATTCGTCGCGCGGGATCGCAAGGCGCCAGTGACCGGGGGTGCAGACCCAGATCCCGATCTCCGGCCGGTTGTCCGGCCCCTTGTGGACAAGCCGCCCCGAGGAATGGGACGCGCCGCTGACCGCGTCGGGCTGGGCGCCCCAGTCAATGAGGTCGGTGCGCGTCGAGGCGTCGCGCAGATGCGGTGCTGTGCTCACTTCGCAAGCCCGTCGAGAAGTTTCGCGGCCTTCGCCGGCCCGCTTTGCGCCTGCATATGCGCCGAGGTCGCGGCAAGTTTCGCCTTCATCGCCGGATCGCTGAGGCAGGTTTCCAGCTTTGCGATCAGCTCCTCGTCGGTCCAGTCGTAGCGCGGCATCTTGAAGCCGTGGCCGGTCTCCTGCACCCGCGTCGCGTTGTCGTGGCCGTCCCAGACATAGGGCATGATGATGGCGGGCTTGCCGAAGTAGAGGCATTCGGTGAACGAGTTGTTGCCGCCGTGGTGGATGACCGCGTCCACCTGGGGAATGACCGAGGGCTGAGGATACCAGCCCGCGATATGGACGTTGCCGGGCAGGTCGGAGTACTCGCCCTCGTAGTCGCCGACATTCACCAGTGCGCGGAACCGCGACTTGGCCAAAGCCGCGATGATCCGCTTCAAGAGCTCCGTATCCCCCGCGCCGAGAGAGCCGAAGGAGACATAGACCAGCGGGCCGTCATTGTTCTTGGCGAAGGTCGGCACCTGATAGGCCTCCTCCTTCCGGACGCAGCCTTCGAGATATTGGAACCGCGACGGGTCCAGCGGTTCCTTCCGCTCGAACTTCGCCGGTTCGGGATAGAGCAGCAGGTTCAGGTAGGGCGAGGCTTCGAAGAACTGGCCGATCGGATAGGCTTCCTCGCCGCATGTCTCAAGGAAGGCGTTGAAGTCGTCGTGGATCGGCTTGATGACCTCGTTGAAGCGGTCACGGTAAGCCTTGTGGCAGGCGAAGTCCTTTTCGCCGCAGCCGGAGAGGTGCGGGGGAATGCCCTCATCCTCGATCTCGTTCTCCGAGCAGGAGATGACGCGGACCCAAGGCACGCCGTATTGCTTGATCGCGGGGAAGAGGATGACGTTGTCGACGGCGATAACGTCGGGTTTCACCCTGGCCAGAACGCCCGGCAGGTCCTTCTGCGCCCACTTCGCGCTGTCGACGATCGCTGTCCAGCAGTCCTTCACATAGTTGTCGATCTGGCCGTAGGGCGATTTGCGGAAGTTCGGGATATGACCGTTGATGAAGTCCTCCCAGAACTTCGCCATCTGCTCAGGCGGCATCGGTTCGGAAAGCGCGACGGGGTGCGCCTCGAACCCGTAACCCTTGTAGACATCGACAAAGCCGGGATCGGACAGGAACACCGCCTTGTGGCCAAGCGCCTCGACCGCCTGCGCGATGCCGACGGAGTTGAGCGCGGGGCCGAAGGCCGCTTCGGGGAAGAAGGCGAAGGTTTTCTGGGCCATGAGGTTCTCCCTTTCCTAGTCGTTGAATTGCCGTGTGTCGGTGTGGTTCCAGCCAAGCGTCACCGCATCGCCCTCGGCCAGCGCATGCCGGTCTGCGGCATCCGCCGTCACGCGGACGAGAAGGGGCCTCTGCGACAGGTCCGTTTCGACATGCAGTTGCAGGTCGAGCCCGTGATAGGCACGCGCGACGATCTTGCCCTTGGCCGTCCGGTCGGCGGTATCGGGGAAGATGCGGATGCGTTCGGGGCGGATGGCGATGGTCTTGCCGTCTTCCTCGATGAAGTTCATCACGCCGATGAAGTCGGCGGCGTAGCGGTTGGCCGGGTGTTCGTAGACCTCGTGCGGCGTGCCCACCTGCAAGAGCCGCCCGTCCTTCAGGATCGCCACCCGGTCGGCCATCACCAGCGCCTCTTCCTGATCATGGGTGACGACGATGAAGGTGACGCCGACCTCATGCTGCAACCGCTTCAGTTCCAGCTGCATCGCCGCGCGGAGCTTCTTGTCAAGCGCGCCCAAGGGCTCGTCGAGCAGCAACAGGCGCGGCCGTTTCACAAGCGCGCGGGCAAGGGCGACGCGCTGGCGCTGGCCGCCGGACAACTGGTCGGGCTTGCGCCGGGCCATGGGGCTCAGTTCGGTGATCTCCATGATCTCGCCCACGCGGGTCGTGATCTCGGCCTTGGGCAGGTGCTCCATCTCAAGTCCGTAGGCGATGTTCGCCTCGACCGTCATATGCGGGAAGAGCGCGTAGGACTGGAACATCAGGTTCACCGGCCGCCGGTTGGGTGGCATGTGCGAGATGTCCGCGCCGTCCAGCAGGATGGCCCCTTCCTCGGGCGTCTCGAACCCCGCGAGCATCCTCAGAAGCGTCGTCTTGCCGGAACCGGACGCGCCGAGAAGCGCGAAGAACTCGTTTTCGGCAATGTCGAGGCTGACGCCGTCGACGGCGATCACCCGGCCGAACCGCTTGGTCACGTTGTCGATCGACAGAAGGGGCGTCACGGCGCGATCACCCCCCTGTTCAGCCGCTGCGACAGGGTCAGGGCAGTGACCGAGACGATCATGACAAGCGTCGCAAGCGCGTTGATCTCGGGCGTGACCCCGAAGCGGATCATCGCGAAGATCTGCATGGGCAGCGTGGTCGAGGACCGGCCGGCGCCGGCGGTAAAGAAGGCGATGATGAATTCGTCGACCGACAGGGTGAAGGCCAAGAGCGCGCCCGCGATCACGGCGGGCAGGATCAGGGGCAGCGTCACCCGGCGGAAGGTGGTGAAGGCGGACGCGCCAAGATCGGCCGACGCCTCGGTCACCGACCAGTCGAACGTCTTCAGCCGCGCGCGCACCACTGCCGAGACGAAGGCGAGGTTGAAGACGACGTGCGACAGGATGATCGTGTGGAGCCCCATGGGGAATTTCAGCAACGAGAAGAAGCTCAAGAGGGCGATCGCGAGCACGATGTCGGGAATGATCATCGGCGCGAAGACCAGCGCCTCAAGCGCGCGCCCCTTCCGCCGCCGCGTCTCGATCCCCAGCGCCAGGAGCGTGCCGAGCGCCGTCGCGATCAGCGTCGAGATTACGGCGACGATCAGCGTGTTGAGCGCGGCCTGAAGGATATCGGCATTGCCCAGAAGCGCACCATACCATTTGACCGAAAACCCGGTCCAGGCGGTCGGCATTCCGCCTGCGTTGAAGCTGAGGATGACCAGCACTGCAATCGGGATGTAGAGGAAGGCGAAGATCAGGATCAGGACCGAGATCAGCCCCACGCGCGAAGCGGGTGTGCGTTCAGCCATCGGCGGCCTCGCGCGCCTCACCGGCGCCCTTTTCGGCGGCGAAGGTTTGCAGGGTCAGGAGGCCCATCATGATCGCGATCAGCGCCATCGAAAGCGCGGCGCCGAAAGGCCAGTCGTTCGCCGTCAGGAACTGCGCATAGACAAGGTTGCCGATCATCTGGAACCGCCCGCCGCCAAGAAGCGCGGGCGTGATGAAGTTGCCGATGGAGAGGACAAAGACGAAGACGGCCCCGGCGGCGATGCCCGGAACGGTCATGGGCAGGATCACGCGCCGGAACGTGGTGAAGGCCGAGGCACCGAGATCGCGCGAGGCCTCGGCAAGTTCCGGGTTCAGCCGGGAGAGAGGCGCGTAGCAGGCGAGGATGACGAAGGGCAGGTAGTTGTAGACGAGGCCGGTGATGACCGCGCCCTCGGTATAGAGCATCGAGGGCGGCTCGCCCTCATAGCCCAGCATCCGCAGTCCATGCGTGATCAGCCCCTCGCGGTTCAGAAGCACGATCCAGGCATAGGTGCGGATCAGGTAGTTCGACCAGAAGGGCAGGACCGCGAAGAAAAGCAGGATCGGCTGGCGGTGCCTTGGGGCGGCGGCGATGGCATAGGCCGCCGCGTAGCCGATCACCACGGCAATCAGCGTCGCCGTCCCCGCGATCCGCGCCGAGGTCAGGAAGATCCCGGCATAAAGCGGATCGAGGAGAAGCCCGAAGTTCTCCAGCGTGAAGGTGTATTCGATCCCGCCATAGGTCCCGCGCCGGAAGAAGCCGAGGGCAAGGATCAGCCCGCAGGGCACGACCATGAGCGCCGTCAGCCAGGCAAGCGCCGGGGCCATCAGGAGGGTGGATCGGGCGTTTGAGGGGGTCACTTGGGCCTATCCGGGAAGTCGGTTGGCCGGGCGCTGCCGCGCGCCCGGCCCGCGTCTGTCACTGCGCGGCCTTGATGGCGCTGACTGCCTTGGCATAGGCGCGGCTCGCGTCGCCGACATCGCGCAACTGTTCCAGCTTGACCAGATCGGCCGGGGCCATGCCCATATTGGGATAGGTCGCCGCCATGTCGGCCGAAAGGCTTTCCATCGCCGGCTTGTTCGGCACCTTGTAGAGGATGTTCTCGGCCGCCCAGGCGTGGTTCTTGGCGTCGAGGATATAGTTGACGAACTTGAAGGCCGCGTCCTTATTCTCGGACGCCTTCATCACGACCATCGTATCAACCCAGAGATCCGAGCCTTCCGACGGCACCGCGAACCTGATCGCCGGGTTCTCGGCGATGCCGTAGTTGCACCAGCCGTCCCAGGCATGGACCAGCGTTGCCTCACCCGAAACGAGCTTGGAATAGAAGGTCGTGTCGTCGAAGGCGAGCATGGTCTTCTTGGCCTCGATCAGATCGGCCTCGACCTCGTCGATCTTCGCTTGATCAGTCTCGTTCACCGAATAGCCCTTGGCCAGAAATCCCGCCGCCAGCAGCCAGCGGTCGGTGCCAAGCAGCGTGACCTTGCCCGCCTCAGCCTCGGCGGGATGCAGAAGGGCGTTCCAAGAGGTCGGCTCTGGCGAGACGAGGTCGGAGCGATAGCAAAGGCCCGTGGTGCCCCAGGCATAGGGAACCGAGAAGGTGTTGCCCGGATCGTGCGGCAGTTCCATCGCCTCGGGATAAAGGTTGGCGAGGTTCGGCACCTTGGCGGGGTCGATCGGCTCCAGAAGGTCGAGGTTGTGCAGCACCTCCGCGAAGGGCGATGAGACGAAGACAACGTCATAGCCCGCGCCGCCCGAGGCGATCAGCTTGCCCATGATCTCTTCGTTGGTGGCGTGGACGACCATCTCGGCGGCCTCGCCGCTTTCGGTCGAGAAGGCGGTGACCGCGTCGGGGGCCATGTAGCCATCCCAGTTGGAGATCACCAGTTCGGCCGAAGCCGGGCCGGCGGCGGCAAGACCCATCGCGGCGGCCCCGGCCAGCCATAGCCGGAAATGAGGGTTCTGTTGTGTCATTTCAGGTCCTCTACTGTTGGATTCTGGCCGGAGCCAGTTGGTATTATTTTTGGATTTTGAACCGAAGATTGACGACTCTTGGCCGATCGTCTTGACCGGATAGTATTATTCAGCGAAAAAATACGTCAATACCTTAGTCACGGCGAATGCCGCCCAGAGGAACGGGAGGACGATGCAGGTAACTGGTGGCAAATCCGCATTGTCACGACCGCGCCAGAACCACCTGGACCTTGCGCGGCGCATTCTCGATCTCGCACGGGAACGCGGGATGGGGCCGGGCGCGCATCTGCCGGAACAGTTTCTTGCCACGCAGTGCAACGTCTCGCGCACGCCCGTTCGCGCGGCGCTGAAACTCCTGACGGAACAGGGCCTTGTCGAACATGCGGCCGATCAGGGCTACCGCCTGGCCAGCGGCGTTTCGCTTGCAGGCGGCCTCGCAGAACCCTTGCCCGACCCCGAGGAGGCCGAGCTTGCCGCGCGTATCATCCGCGACCGCGCCGCCCGCCGGCTGGACGAAACCGTGACCGTGGGCGAGGTCATGCGCCGCTACGATGCCGATCGCCGGACAGTCCTCAAGGCGCTGGGCACCCTTGCCGAGGACGGGCTCGTCGCGCGCGCGCCGGGCCAGTCCTGGGTCTTCGCGAACCTTCCCGACAGCCTGGAATCGCAGTCCGACAGCCTCGACTTCCGGCTGATTCTCGAACCGGCCGCTCTGACGACACCCGGCTTCGCGCTGGATCGGGACCGCGCCGCCGCGCTGCGCCGGGCGATGGTGGCTTTGCTGGCGGAGCCTGACGACCGGCTCGATGGAACCCGCTTCGGCCAGCTTGACCTTGAGTTTCACATGCTGATCGCCCGCGGGGCGTCGAACCGCTACCTAAGTGAAGCGCTCGCCGCGCATCATCGCCTGCGCGGCCTGCCGGGCGCGGTGGTGCGCAGCAATGTGGTGCGGCTCCGGCAGGCGATGCTGGAGCATCTTCAGATCCTCGACCAACTGGAAAGCGATCAACTCGCCGTCGCGGCCGACCTCTTGCGCGTTCACCTGCGCCTGTCGCGCAGCCAGCGGCCGAGGGCGGCAAACCGCGGCGTCCCGCCGCTTGCCATCCGCCCCGCGCCGCGCGAGGGATGACGGCATGACCATCGGCCCCACCATCGCACTTTTCCCCGAGGCGAGCTTCGGCGCGGCACTCAATTGCGTCGGCATCGCGCGGGCACTCAAGGCGCGCGGCGCGCGGCCGGTCTTCATCTGCCACGCGGGGTTTTCCGGTGTCTTCGCGGAATACGGCTTTCAGGAATATCACCTGCCCCTGGCCGATGCCCCGGTGCCGGAAACCTACTGGCAGGATTTCATCAGCCGCCACCAGCCCCATTTCAATCTCGATCCCGCCGATCAGATCGAAACCTATGTCGCCCCTACCTGGGATGCGATCGTGGAGACCGCCGAACAGGCCGAGGCGCCGCTCTTTGCCCTTCTGCAACGGCTGAAGCCGGATGCGGTCGTACTGGACAACGTCGTGATGTTTCCTGCGATCGTGCGCGCGGGTTGTCCTTGGGTGCGCGTGATCTCCTGCGCCGAAACGGAACTGCCGGATATGAATGTGCCGCCGTACCTGTCCGGGCTTCCGGCAGACGACCCCGCCCGGTGGCGCGCCTTCATCGACTGTTACAACGCTGCCGTCGGGCCGGTCCATGGCCGCTATAACCGTTTTCGCAGCCGTCACGGTTTGCCGCCGCTTGCGGAGGGCCGGTTCCTCGAGCCATCGCCCTGGCACAACCTTCTGCTCGCCCCATCGGTCCTGCGCCACGACCGGCAGCGCCGGCTCGACCCCGCGCGCTTCACCTTCCTCGAAGGCTGTGTCCGGCAGGAGGCGCCCTTCGACGTGCCCGAATTCGCGGCGGGCGAGGGGCCCTTGGTCTATGTCTCCTTCGGCAGTCTCGGCGCGCTCGATACCGACCTCATCAAGCGGATGATTGCCGTCTTCGCGACCTTTCCGGCCCGCTTCCTCGTCAACGTCGGCGCGTTCCGGGATGCTTATCGCGCAGTGCCCGACAATGTGATCCTGGATCAGTGGTTTCCGCAGCCAAGTGTCGTGGCCAAGGCGGATCTTTTCATCCATCACGGCGGCAACAACAGCTTCTGCGAGGCGCTGTATTCCGCTGTGCCCTCGCTGATCATGCCCTATTGCTGGGACGGTCATGACAACGCCCGCCGCGCCGTTGAAACCGGGACCGGCCTTTGGCTGCATCGCGCGAACTGGACCGCGGAGGAGCTAAAGGCCGCGATGCGGGCGGCGCTCGACGACCGTGGGATGCACGGCAGGCTCGCCGAAAATGCCCGCCTTATGGTGCCCGAATCCGGCGTGGAACTGGCGGCAGAGCGGATCCTAGCTGTGGCGCAAGGCGGGAGTGAGGGTGACGTAATCCCCGGGAGCGTCCCGGAATTTGGCTAGGTACGGCACCGCCAACCTGACCCCGCGAAAAGCTCCTCTGCACTCAATTTCTTTTCTCGGAGTGTGGTTCTCCCTGACATACGTGTTAAGGCTTGGCCGCCCGACATGGGCCGGGACCGACGAATGCAAGTTGACGTCGCGACCGTGCACGCACAGATTTTCTGATGCGTGGAGGGGGGATGGCGGATGGAACCGAGCGAAGGATTGAGGACACCGTTATGCGGGCTTCTGGGATGTGATGTCCCGATACTGCTTGCGGGGATGGGGGGCGTTTCGCGGTGGGAACTGGCCGCTGCCGTCGCGAATGCCGGCGGGTTCGGGATGCTCGGCATGGTTCGCGAAAGCCCGTCGCTGATCGCGGAGGAGGTTGTCGCCCTGAAGGCGGCCACGGACAGACGCTTCGCGGTGAACGTGATCCCGGCGGCGACCGAGCCCGGTCTGCTGGACGCGCAGATCGGCGCCTGCCTTGACCTCGGCGTGACCGCCTTCACGTTCTTCTGGGATGTGATGCCGGCTGTCGTGGGCCGGGTTAAGGACGCCGGCTGCCTTGTCCTGCATCAGGTTGGCACGACGGAAGCTGCGCGGGTGGCTGAGGACGCCGGCGCCGACGTGATCATCGCGCAGGGCGTCGAAGCGGGTGGTCATGTCCACGGGCGAATGCCCGCCTCCGCGCTGGCAGGGGCCATAATGGCGCACGCGGCGGTGCCCGTCGTGGTCTCGGGCGGACTTGCGACCGGGGCGGACCTTGCTGCGGCGCTTGCCATGGGGGCGGCGGGCATCCAGTGCGGAACCGCTTTCCTTGCCACGGATGAATCCTTCGCGCATCCCTATCACAAGGCCCGGGTCGTCGCGGCTTCGGGCCTAGATACGGTCCTGACGGATATCTTCGTGCTGAACTGGCCTGCGGGCGCTGCCGTGCGCGTGATCGGCAACAGCGTCACCAAGGCGTTGGACGGGCACTATCTGGGCCACGATCCGGAAACGCTGCCCCGCGAGGCGATCGCGTGGGATGACGATCAGCCACGGCTGCGGTTCAGCACGGATTCCCCCCTGCGTACGACGACTGGCGATCTTGAAGCGATGGCGCTCTATGCGGGACAGGGCGCGGGTGCAATCGACCGGATCGTGCCGGCCGCCGAGCGTATCGCCACGATCACTACCGAGGCAAAGCGTATCCTGGCCCAAGGCGTTTCGGGTTCAGGTTGAGTCTGTAAGCGGCTGTATCTTAACGAGAACGTACCGAATTCTGATGCGGTGCAAACCCGGAATCCGCCTGCCTGACGGGCGCCGGCCCTAGTGACCGGGGCCGAGCAGCAGGATCTGGACATCCGCGACATTCGTGCCTGTGGCACCTGTCACGAGAAGGTCGCCCGACAGCCTCAGCGCGGCATGGCTGTCGTTGTTTGCCAACAGCGCGTCCGGGTCGCCGCCGGACGAACGCATCCGGTCAAGCGTACCCGTATCGACGATGCCACCCGCCGCTTCCGTCGGGCCGTCGCGGCCATCCGTGCCGCCCGAAAGGAACACCCAGTCACGGCCGATTTCGGGCATGGCGAGGGCGACGCGCAGCGCCAGTTCCTGATTGCGGCCGCCAAGCCCGTCGCCACGGAGGGTCACTGTGGTCTCGCCGCCGAAGATCAGGCAGTGACTGCGACCGGCCGGCGCGTTCCGCGCAGCCGCCACGATTGCCTCGGCTGCCGCCGCGACGTCGCCTGTAAGATGATCGTTCACGATAACCGCACCTGGGCCCGCCGCCTCGAGGACGGCGTCGAGGCTCTTGCGGTTTGATCCGACTAGGGCATTGACCGCCGCCGGCGGCTGGGCCCCTGCCGGGCGGTCCTTTTCAAGCACCGTCTGCACGGATGCGGGGATGCTGTTCCAGACCCCGCGTGACTTCAGCAGGGCGCGGGCATCGGCGGGCGAGCCGATCGGCGCGACGGTCGGGCCGGAGGCGATGACGCGCAGATCGTCGCCGATGACGTCCGATAGGATGTAGGCGGTGACTGGCGCGCGGGTCGCGCGCAAGAGGCCGCCACCCTTCAGGCGAGAGACCTGTTGCCGGATCAGGTTGATCTCGGTGATCTCGAACCCATTGGCGAGCAGGACGCGGTTCAGCTCCGCCTTGTCGGCAAGGTCGAGACCGTCAACCGGTGCGGGCAGGAGTGCCGATCCGCCACCGGAGATAAGGGCGATGACCCTGTCAGCGGCGGTCGCACGGCCCAGAACCTCTTCGATCTTGTATGCCGCGACAAGCCCGTTTTCATCCGGAACCGGATGGCCCGAGGCCAGAACCGTGGCGCCCGGCAGATCGCCGGCGTTTTCGTAGTTCGTCACGACGATCGCGTCTGCCTGATGCCCTTCAAGACGGGCAAGCAGGCGGGTCGCCATCGGGATGGCGGCCTTTCCGATCGCGACGACGCGGTAGACCCCGCCCGGTTCAGGGCGGGGTAGGGGTGCGGTCTCCAGCGCGCGGTCCAGCGCCCTTGCCGGGTCAGCGGCCAGGCAAGCCGTCTGGAAAAGCCGTGTGGCCGTGTCGCGCAGGCCCGACAATCTTCAGGCCCCCGAAATCTGCCGGGCCTTTTCGACCAGGACTTCGGCCTGCCTGATGGAGGCGTAGTCGATCAGACGTCCGTCAAGCGACACAGCGCCCTTGCCGGCCGCGGCGGCTTCCTCCATTGCCTTCAGGATACGCTGTGCCTTGGTGACTTCGGCTTCAGACGGGCTCATCACCTCGTTCGCGAGCGCGATCTGGCTCGGGTGGATCGCCCACTTGCCTTCGCAGCCGAGAACCGCGGCGCGGCGGGCGGCGGCCTTGTAGCCGTCCGGGTCCGAGAAGTCGCCGAACGGTCCGTCGATCGGGCGAAGGCCGTTCGCGCGTGCGGCGACGACCATCCGGGCAAGCGCATAGTGCCACATGTCACCCCAATGAACCGCGCGCGAGCCATCGTCGAGCGGGTCGGTCAGGACCGAGTAATCAGGGTTCACGCCGCCGATGATCGTAGTCCGCGCGCGGGTCGAGGCGGCGTAGTCGGCCACGCCGAAATGCAGCGACTCGTTCCGCTTGGATGCCGCGGCGATGTCCGACACGTTCTGCATTCCGAGGGCGGTTTCGATGATATGCTCGAAGCCGATGCGTTTCTTGTAGCCCTTCGCGTCCTCAATCTGGGTCACCATCATGTCGACGGCATAGACATCGGCGGCGGTCCCGACTTTCGGGATCATGATGACGTCCAGCCGCTCGCCGGCCTGTTCCACGACGTCGACGACGTCCCGATACATGTAGTGCGTGTCCAGTCCGTTGATTCGCACGGACATCGTCTTCTTGCCCCAGTCGATCTCGTTCAGGGCCTTGATGATGTTCTTGCGCGCCTGTGCCTTGTCGTCCGGCGCGACCGCGTCCTCAAGGTCGAGGAAGATGACATCTGCCTCCGATTCCGCTGCCTTTTCAAACATTTGCGGGGCGCTCCCCGGAACTGCCAACTCGCTTCGGTTAAGTCGGGCGGGGGCCTGCTGAATGACGTGGAAGGACATGTTTGCGCTCCTTGGGTTCTGGGCTTCGGACTGGACACTAGCCATCCGTCATTGGCGCCTTTCCAGTCAAGAATAAAATATTCTCTTCATTCTATCGCTGGGCTAGAGATCACCTTTGGCGGCACGATTGGCATAGTAGAATGCGATCGCTTGCGCGCGGTTTCGGACCGACAGTTTTTCGAAAAGATTCGACAGGTGGAACTTAACCGTGTTCGGGCTGATGCCGAACTCCCGCGACAGTTCCCGGTTGGTGGAGCCTTTTGACAGCGCCTCAAGCAGGCTCCGCTCGCGCCGCGAGAGTGTTTCGATCGGGTCCTGCTGGAGCTTCCTGACGTCAAGGAACGGAAACACCATCTGCCCCTTGGCAACCGCGAGGCAGGTTTCGAGGAGCCGCTCCACCGATCCGGATCGCGCCGCGAAACCGGCGGCGCCTGCCGACATGGCCTTTCGCGGGGTATCCGAGGATTCATCGGCATAGACAACAATGCGTGGGGCGGTTGCCTGTTCTCGCAGGACCTCGATCAGCTTCGCGCCGCCGAGGGCGGGAAGGTTCCAGTCGATCACTCCGACCTGGACCGGCATCCGCATGACGGTTCCGAGAAACCCCTCGGCGGTGGCCGAGGTTGCAATCAATGAGAATCGGGGATCGCGCTCGAAAAGCTCGGACATGGCGGTCAGCACCAGCGGATTGTTGTCCGCTAACATCACCGACACCTGGCTTTCGCTGCTGCTGTTCGGAAGATTTCCCATCAAAGATCCTCAAATACTACCCGTAAGGGTAGGTGTATCGACGGTATACAACGGCATATCAACCATTTCGGGTAGGTTTTTTACAGTAAGAATAGTTACCCAAAAGCAGGATATTCGAATGTTGTGGATTTCTGCAAGTCGTTATTCACTGGCTTAAGGAAAGTTTACATGTGGGAATATTTTTATCGTCAAGCGCTCACGGATAGGCGCCGCCGATAAACCGCACCCCTCCAGGTTTGCTTTCCGGCTTCGGAGCAATCGGCGCGTTTCCGCGTCTGCGGCCTTCGGGGCTGACACACGGCGAAGCAAGGCAGGGTGGACCAATGAACGACGCTGACATTTTCCCGCAACTTCAGATTCCCGAGACGCTGGCCGCTGGTCCCGGACCGGGCAATACCGATGCCCGGGTGCTAGCAAGCTTTGCCAATGCCGGCCTTGCAGACCACATGCAGGCGGACGTGCTGCGCGGGATGGTCGAATGCAAGCACATGCTGCGCAAGATATGGGGCACGGCAAACACCTATACCTACGGCGTCGGCGGCACCGGGTTCTCCGGGCTGGACTGTCTGTTCAATGCGATCCTGCCGGGGGACGAGGTCGTGGCCTTCGTCAACGGAACCTTCAGCGGTATCGACGCGCTCACCGTGCGCATGAAGGCCGCGTCCCGCGAGGACCTGAAGGCGAATTCGCTCGATCCGAAGCCGGCGAACGTCACCGTCGTCAATGTGCCGCACGGACAGTCCGTCGGCGCCGAGGTGATCGAAAAGGCGCTGGCAGAAAAGAAGCCGAAATGGGCCATGATGGCGCATTGGGAAACCGGTTCGGGCCGGGTCAACGACCTGCGTGCCTTCTCGGACGCCTGCGAGCGCCACGGTGTTCTTGGCCTCGTCGATGCGGTGTCGTCGCTCGGGATCGCGGATTTCAACATCGACGACTTTCCCGGAGTCGTGGGCTGGGCATCGTGCCCGCAGAAGGGTGTGCTCTGCCTGCCGCTGACCTACGCGCCGGTCAGCTTCACCGACCGCTATATCGCGGAAGTGCGCGAGAATGGCTGCCACTCCTACGTCCACCATCCGATCCTGGAGGCCCGTCACTGGGGCATCGTGGACGGCCAGGACGTTGCCGTCGGAACTTATCACCGCACGCATTCCGGCTACGCCGTCGCCGCGTTCCACGAGGCGCTCCGGATCAATCTACAGCACGGCAGGGCGCAGAAGGCCCGCGACTACGCGCATCACGAACGCGCCCTGCGCGAAGCCGTTGCTGCGCTCGGCTGCGATGTGACCTCGAACATGACGAGCCTTGTGGTCCTGAACCTGCCGCCGGCGCTGGCCGGACGGGAAAAGGAACTGGTTCAGGCCTGTCGCGCCAAGGGCTTCGGCATCTGGCCGACCCTTTCGGAACCCGTGCAGGTCCGGATCGGCATCCTGAACCAGCTGTCGGAAGCTGCGATCACCGATATCGTCGCGCGCTTCGCAGATGAGATGAACGCGATGGGCGCGGGCGCGGACAAGGCAGGCGCAATCGAGGGCCTGCAACGCTACTACCAGAACATGATGGCGGCCGAGTAATTCGGTCAGGGAGGCAAGAAATGGACATCCACGAATATCAGGCCAAGGAGATCCTCGCCAAGTTCGGCGTGACGGTCCCCCACGGTGGCCTGGCCTACAGCCCCGAACAGGCGGCGTACCGGGCCCGCGAACTGGGCGGAGACCGCTGGATCGTGAAGGCGCAGGTCCATGCCGGCGGGCGTGGCAAGGCCGGCGGCGTGAAGCTCTGCAACTCGGAGCACGAGATTCAGGATGCGACGAACGAGATGTTCGGCCGCAAGCTTGTCACCCACCAGACCGGGGCCGAGGGCAAGGGCATCTATCGTGTCTATGTCGAGAACGCCGTGGATTTCGACCGTGAGATCTATCTTGGCTTTGTTCTCGACCGGACCTCGCAGCGGGTCATGATCGTCGCCTCGTCCGAAGGCGGGATGGAGATCGAGGAAATCTCAGCCCAGAAGCCGGAATCGATTGTCCGCTCGACCGTCGAACCGGCCGTGGGGCTTCAGGAATTCCAGGCGCGCGAGATTGCGTTTGCGCTTGGCATTCCGGCGGCATTGACGCAGCAGATGGTGCGGACGCTGAACGGTTGCTACAAGGCATTCCGCGAACTCGACGCGACGATGGTGGAGATCAACCCGCTGGTCATCACGTCGGACAATCGCATCCTTGCGCTCGATGCGAAGATGACCTTCGACGGCAACGCGCTTTTCCGCCATCCGCATGTCTCGGAGCTGCGCGACAAGAGCCAGGAGGACCCGCGCGAGGCGCGCGCGGCCGATCGCGGACTGGCCTATATCGGCCTGACCGGGAACATCGGCTGCATCGTGAACGGTGCCGGCCTTGCCATGGCGACGATGGACACGATCAAGCTTGCCGGTGGCGAACCCGCCAACTTCCTTGACATCGGCGGAGGCGCAACGCCCGAACGGGTCGCCAAGGCCTTCCGGCTGGTCATGTCGGACGACAACGTGCAGGCGATCCTCGTCAACATCTTCGCCGGCATCAACCGTTGCGACTGGGTGGCCGAGGGCGTCGTGCAGGCGCTGACCGCGAACCCCGTCGACGTACCGGTCATCGTCCGGCTTGCCGGGACCAATGTCGAGGAGGGTCAGAAGATCCTCGCAAAATCCGGCCTTCCCATCATTCGCGCAGGATCGCTCATGGAAGCGGCGGAGCGTGCGGTGACGGCCTGGCAGAACGATCAGAAACAGAACACCAAGATGAGGGCGATCTGATGAGCATTTTTCTCGACAGGGAAAGCCGCGTCATCGTGCAGGGTATCACCGGCCGGATGGCACAGTTTCATACCAAGGAAATGCTGGACTACGGCACCAATGTCGTCGGCGGCGTCGTGCCCGGAAAGGGCGGAGAGACGGTCTTCGGCGTGCCGGTCTTCGATACGGTGAAACAGGCCGTCGCGGCGACGGGCGCGGATGCGAGCCTCGTTTTCGTGCCGCCTCCGTTCGCGGCCGACAGCATCATGGAAGCGGCCGATAGCGGAATCCGCTACTGCGTCTGCATCACCGACGGCATCCCCGCGCAGGACATGATCCGGGTGAAGCGGTATATGTACCGCTATCCGAAGGACCGGCGGATGGTACTGACCGGCCCGAACTGTGCAGGCACGATCAGCCCGGGCAAAGCGCTTCTGGGCATTATGCCGGGCCACATCTACCTGCCGGGCCATGTCGGCATCGTCGGCCGGTCGGGCACGCTCGGATACGAGGCTGCCCAGCAACTCAAGGATCGCGGTATCGGCGTTTCGACATCGGTCGGGATCGGCGGGGACCCGATCAACGGTTCCTCGTTCCGCGACATCCTGGAGCATTTCGAGGCCGATCCCGACACCCATGTGGTCTGCATGATCGGCGAGATCGGCGGCCCGCAGGAGGCGGAGGCAGCGGCCTATATCCAGAACCATATGACGAAACCGGTCATCGCCTACATTGCCGGGCTGACCGCGCCGAAGGGCCGCACGATGGGCCATGCCGGCGCGATCATCTCCGCCTTCGGCGAAAGCGCGTCGGAAAAGGTGGAAATCCTGACCGCCGCAGGTGTAACCGTGGCAGAGAACCCCTCTGTCATCGGCGAGACGGTTGCGCAGGTCATGAAAAAGAAGGCCGCCTGAACGGGAGGAGCCAATGAAGAAACCCAGAATTCTCGTGACGCGGCGCTGGCCCGAAGCGGTCGAAGCACGCATGGCAGAGGTCTTCGACCTCGAACTCAACCGCTCTGACCTCCCCCTCGGAGAGGTGGAGCTGCGTGGCGCGATGGGCGAATATGATGCGATCCTGCCCACGGTGACCGATCGCCTGCCCGCG
The DNA here is from genome assembly GCA_030429495.1 of Alphaproteobacteria bacterium. Classification (GTDB taxonomy): domain Bacteria; phylum Pseudomonadota; class Alphaproteobacteria; order Rhodobacterales; family Rhodobacteraceae; genus Albidovulum. Next base: position 20,475 of record JAUIFH010000018.1, read on the forward strand.
CAGGTCTTCGATCTGCCGTCGTCGCGGACGAGGATTCTGGCCAATTATGGCGTTGGCTTCGCGCATATCGACACCGAGGCCGCAAAAAGCCGCGGCATCACGGTGACGAATACCCCGGACGTCCTGTCCGAATGCACCGCGGACATCGCCATGACGCTGATGCTGATGGCGGCAAGACGTGCCGGCGAGGGCGAGCGCGAACTGCGCGAGGGCAGGTGGGCCGGATGGCGTCCGACCCATCTGATCGGTACCAAGGTGTCCGGCGCGACGCTTGGCATCGTCGGTTTCGGGCGCATCGGGCAGGCCATGGCACAACGGGCGCATTTCGGCTTCGGCATGAAGATCATCGTTCAGAACCGCTCCGCCGTTCCGGCCGATGTTCTGGCGCGCTACAACGCCGAACAGGTTGCCTCGCTCGACGATCTTCTTCCCCAGTGTGATTTCGTTTCGCTTCACTGTCCGGGCGGTGCCGCGAACCGGCATCTGATCAACGCGCGCAGTCTTGACCTGATGAAGCCCGGCGCATTCCTGATCAACACGGCGCGGGGCGAGGTCGTGGACGAGCATGCTTTGGCCCAGGCGCTGTGGTTCGGCACGATCGGCGGTGCTGGCCTCGACGTGTTCGAGCGTGAGCCGCGTATCCCCGAGGAGCTTCTGGGCGCGGACAACCTCGTCATGCTGCCGCATCTTGGTTCGGCGACCCGCGAGACGCGCGAGGCGATGGGATTCCGAGTTCTCGACAACCTGCTCGACTTCTTCGACGGCCGGACTCCGCGCGACAGGGTGGCCTGAGCGATGGACCCTTCGCCGAAACTCCAGCCGCCGGAAGGCGCGGAGGGCGACGACTATGCCCAACGCCTCCGGCAGGACATGATCCGACTCTGGCGCGGCGTCATCCGGAAGCGCGCGCCGCAGGTTGCCGACTGGATCGAACGCTCCGACGTCGATCTGCCGTCGGGGGAAAAGGCAGTGCCCTGCCTCCAGGCCGTCAACATCTGGTTCCAGCTCACCCGGATCATCGACGAGAACATCGCGATGCGCGCGCGCCGTCAGGCCGAGGCCCGGAACGGCGCCGAGGCGGTCGAGGGAAGCTTTGCCAGGGCGTTTTCCGAGATCGACCCGCAGATGTCGCCGGCCGCGTTCGGCGCGATGGTCGGCCGACTGTCGGTGGGCCCGACCCTGACCGCGCATCCGACCGAAGCCAAGCGCGTGACCATCCTCGAAATCCATCGCCGCATCTACCGGATTCTCGTCGCGCTGGAAGCGCAGCGCTGGACCCCGCGCGAACGGGAGGATTTCCTTCTCGATATCGAGAGCGAGATCGACCTTCTCTGGATGACGGGTGAGCTGCGGCTTGAACGCCCCAGCCTCAAGGACGAGATCGAGTGGGGACTGCAGTTCTTCCGCGACAGTGTCTACGATGCCGTCCCGCAGCTTTTCGAGCGGTTCGCAGCCGCGGCGGGCGCGCGTTTCGGCGCTGATCCCGAGATCACGCCCTGCGTCCGTTTCCATTCATGGATCGGCGGTGATCGCGACGGCAATCCGAACGTGACGGCCGAGGTGACCCGCGACGCGATCCGCCGGTCGCGTTTGGCAATCCTTGAACGGTATCTGGAATCCGTGCACGCCGCCGGCGCGAAGATCAGCATCACCTCGCGGATCGTGAATATCCCCGCGCCTGACATGCAACGCATCCGTGCCCTGATCGCGAGGACCGGAGAGCCGGCGAAGTACGAAAGCCGAAACCCCGGAGAGGTGTTCCGGCAGGCGCTGAGCGCCGTTGCCGCACGATTGCAATCGACCATCGACGGCGGGGCGGGCGCCTATCCTCAGGTCAGCCATTTCGTCACCGATCTGCGCGTGCTCGACGACGCTCTCGTGGCCATCGGTGCGGGGCGTATCGCTGAACGCCATCTCAGGCCGATCCGCTGGCAGGCGCAGACATTCGGTTTCCGGACCGCGACGCTGGATGTACGCCAGAACTCGTCGGTCACGACATCGGTTCTGGCCGAGATCTGGGGACTGAGCGGCCCTGCGCCTGCCTATGGCTCGGCGGCATGGTCCGCGCGGCTGCGGCAGGAACTCCCACAGGCCGACCTGCCATTCGCCGACCCGGCGAAGCTGGGCCCCGATGCGCGCGAACTTCTCGAACTGTTGTCGCTCATGCGGGATGCGCGGCTGTCCGACGACCCGGACGCGATGGGACCGTTCATCCTGTCGATGAGCCGTTCCAGCGACGATATCCTGGGCGTCTATCTTCTGGCGCGCTATGCGGGGTTCGGTGCCGAGAAGGTGGACCTTCGCGTCGTGCCGCTGTTCGAGACGATCGAGGACCTGCGCCATGCGCCGGCGGTCTTCGAGGACCTTCTGCAAGTCCCGCTCGCGCATCGCAGCATGCGGTCGCGCGACGGTACGCTTGAGGTGATGCTCGGCTATTCCGACAGCAACAAGGATGGCGGCTTCGTCTGTTCGACCTGGGAACTCGACAAGGCGCAGCGGCAGATTTCGCAGACGCTTGCGCGCCATGACACCCAGCCGATCTTCTTCCACGGGCGCGGCGGGTCGGTCAGCAGGGGCGGCGCCCCGACCGAGCGCGCCATCGCGGCGCAGCCGATGGGGACGATCCACGGACGGCTTCGGTTGACCGAACAGGGGGAGGTCGTCTCCTCCAAATACGCCAATCGCGGCACGGCGGTGAACCAGCTTGAGCTTCTTGCTTCCTCGGTGCTCGTCCACATGCAGACGCGGGTCCAGCAGGCGGTGAACCCCGAACATGTCGATACGCTCGACGCGTTGTCCGGCATGTCACAGACCGCCTATGTCAACCTTCTGACACAGCCGGGATTCATCGAGTATTTCCAGCAGGCAAGCCCGGTGGAAGAACTGGCGATGCTCAAGATCGGGTCGCGGCCGGCGCGCCGGTTCGGCGCGAAAAGCCTTTCTGACCTCAGGGCGATCCCCTGGGTCTTCGCCTGGTCGCAGAACCGGCATCTCCTGACCGGATGGTACGGGTTCGGCAACGCGGTCAGTTCCTTCCGGCGGGTGCGCGGCGCCGACGCGGACCGCCTTCTTGGCGAAATGTTCGCACGGCACCGGCTGTTCCGCCTGATGGTGGACGAGGTCGAGAAATCGCTGATCCTCTCTGACATGGAGATCGCGGAGCAATATGCCGGATTGGTGGAGGATGAGGCGATCCGGGAACGCGTCTTCTCCCTTGTCCGGGAAGAACATGCGCGCGCGTCTGCCGCCGTTCGCGATCTGACCGACGGGGCCGGAATCGGCGCCCGCTTCCCGAACCTGAGCGACCGCTTCCGGCTGCTTCGGCCGCAGATCGACCGGATCAACCGGCTTCAGGTCGATCTGCTGCGCGAAGTGCGCGCCGACGGATCTCTACGGAATGCCATCCCGCTCATGCAATCCATGAACTGCATTGCCGCCGGTCTGGGATGGACCGGCTGACCATCAGGAGACGCTTATGACCGCCGCGCACCGCGACCCCGGATTTTTCACCGAGAGCCTTTCGAGGAGGGACCCCGAGGTCTTCGGCTC
>JAUIFH010000002.1 GCA_030429495.1 Alphaproteobacteria bacterium
GCGAGAATGTTGACATGAGTAGCGACAAACAGGGTGAGAGACCCTGTCGCCGAAAGTCCAAGGGTTCCTGCTTAAAGCTAATCTGAGCAGGGTAAGCCGGCCCCTAAGGCGAGGCCGAAAGGCGTAGTCGATGGGAACCAGGTTAATATTCCTGGGCCAGGAGGATGTGACGGATCTCGAAGATTGTTCGCCCTTATCGGATTGGGCGGGCCGTTTAGAGGTTCCTGGAAATAGCCCTCCATTAGATCGTACCCTAAACCGACACAGGTGGACTGGTAGAGAATACCAAGGCGCTTGAGAGAACCACATTTAAGGAACTCGGCAAAATGCTCCCGTAAGTTCGCGAGAAGGGAGCCCCGTCTGTAGGCAACTATGGGCGGGGGGCACAAACCAGGGGGTGGCGACTGTTTACTTAAAACACAGGGCTGTGCGAAGCCGTAAGGCGACGTATACAGTCTGACGCCTGCCCGGTGCTGGAAGGTTAAAAGGAGGGGTGCAAGCTCCGAATTGAAGCCCCAGTAAACGGCGGCCGTAACTATAACGGTCCTAAGGTAGCGAAATTCCTTGTCGGGTAAGTTCCGACCTGCACGAATGGCGTAACGATCTCCCCGCTGTCTCAAATGTGGACTCAGCGAAATTGAACTGTGTGTCAAGATGCACACTTCCCGCGGTTAGACGGAAAGACCCCATGCACCTTTACTATAGCTTCGCACTGGCATCAGGATTGTGATGTGCAGGATAGGTGGTAGGCTTTGAAGCGGGAACGCCAGTTTCCGTGGAGCCTCCCTTGAGATACCACCCTTCGCACTCTTGATGTCTAACCGCGGCCCGTTATCCGGGTCCGGGACCCTGCGTGGTGGGTAGTTTGACTGGGGCGGTCGCCTCCCAAAGAGTAACGGAGGCGCGCGAAGGTTGGCTCAGAGCGGTCGGAAATCGCTCGTTGAGTGCAATGGCAGAAGCCAGCCTGACTGCGAGACTGACAAGTCGAGCAGAGTCGAAAGACGGCCATAGTGATCCGGTGGTCCCGAGTGGAAGGGCCATCGCTCAACGGATAAAAGGTACGCTGGGGATAACAGGCTGATGATGCCCAAGAGTCCATATCGACGGCATCGTTTGGCACCTCGATGTCGGCTCATCTCATCCTGGGGCTGGAGCAGGTCCCAAGGGTATGGCTGTTCGCCATTTAAAGAGGTACGTGAGCTGGGTTTAGAACGTCGTGAGACAGTTCGGTCCCTATCTGCCGTGGGTGTAGGATACTTGAGAGGAGTTGCCCCTAGTACGAGAGGACCGGGGTGAACGTTCCACTGGTGGACCAGTTGTCGTGCCAACGGCAGTGCTGGGTAGCTATGAACGGACAGGATAACCGCTGAAGGCATCTAAGCGGGAAGCCCCCCTCAAAACAAGGTATCCCTTGAGAGCCGTGGAAGACCACCACGTCGATAGGCCGGAGATGTAAGCGCAGCAATGCGTTCAGTTGACCGGTACTAATTGCTCGATAGGCTTGATTTGATCCAGCAGAAGCTAGACTTCTCTGGTCAAAAAGCGGCTTGGACCGTTGATTGTTGTGCTTCTTTCTCGGTTTGGTGGTCATAGCGACGGCTAAACACCCGATCCCATCCCGAACTCGGCCGTTAAGGGCCGTCACGCCAATGGTACTGCGTCTTAAGACGTGGGAGAGTAGGTCACCGCCAAACCTAGTAAGAAGCACGAAAGTATCTCTCTTCGATGTGGCCCCATACAATTGTCGATTGTTCCGGGCCGGAATTGGCGCGGGGTGGAGCAGCCCGGTAGCTCGTCAGGCTCATAACCTGAAGGTCGTAGGTTCAAATCCTACCCCCGCAACCAAAATAAACAAACAAATCAAATAGATAGAACCCGATGCAAACCGTCGGGCTTCCTGCGTTGCAGTTCTTGTCAACGCCGAGTCAACGTTTTGCGAGCCCCCCTGCGCCCGTGCTTCCGATCTTCCGCCAGGGCCGAGCCGATCATCCCGGAAGGTCATCGCGAAGCCGGTCCATCTGGTGCGCGAAGGATGGCGCAATGAGACTCATCGTTGCCTTCTTCGGCGCGCCTGCCGTCAGTTTGGCAATCACGGTGCTGGTCCCGGCGTAGCTTTCTCGCAGCGGGTCCTTCCAGTCGCGATCCGCGATGAGTTTCGACATCGAAGACGTGTCAAAGTCCAGGAGCTGGGTTGCGGTCAAGTGACGGTCGACGGGGCCAGGGGTGTCTGCTCGAATCGTTTGCGGGGAAATGTGGCCTCTACAGTGATTGTAGCTTCAAGCTTTTTCCTCATGCGCCGCGCGGAGCAGCAAGGATAATCGCAGCGCCCACAAGGCAGATAGCGGTTCCGAGCATATCCCACCTGTCCGGCCTGTGTCCTTCCGCCAACCACATCCACAGTACCGAAGTCGCGATATAGACCCCGCCATAAGCTGCGAAGGCACGGCCTGCTGCAACAGTCTCGACCTGAGCGAGCAGCCATCCGAAAACCACCAAAGCGGCTATGCCGGGCACGATCCAAAGTGCGGAGGCCCCGAGGCGCCACCAGACCCAGATGGCGAAGCACCCGGCGATTTCGGCCACGGCCGCGAGCGGATAAGCGAGCGCCGCCGGCATTTCAGGCGCCGATCTCTTCATGATCGGTCAGGCATTCGGAATGATCACGCAGCACTTCGAGCACCCGGCAATCGGAAGTCTGTCCGCCGCTGCACTCATGCACCATCCGCTTCAATTCCGTCCGCAGCGCCTCTAGCCGCGCCAATCGCTGCTCTACTTGCTTAAGCTGTCGACGGGCGATTGCATCCGCCTCTGCGCAGGACTTTCCTGGATGATCGCTGAGGTCGAGCAGTTCACGGATCGTGTCCAACGAGAACCCCAGTTGCCGCGCGTGCCGGACAAATGACAATCGGTCGAGTTCGGCATTGCCATAGCGCCGCTGCCCGCCTTCGGTCCTGCCGGGCTCCGGCATAAGCCCGATCTGCTCGTAATACCGGATGGTCTGAACTTTCGTTCCGGTCTTTTTCGCCAGCGTCCCAATCGTCAGCACTTGCAGGCTCTCTACATTAACTACAGTGAGTGTAGTTTTAAGCAGCGCGCATCACAAGGTGCACCTGACATTCATAGATCGGCGATTGAAAGCCGATCTATGATAATGACGCTTGAACCTGCGGTAGTTAGAGGTTGAGTGATCACGTCTGATTGAGCTTCTTTTCGAATGCCGCCAAGGTCATGTCGCTCACGTGATGCTCAATTCCCTCCGCGTCGCGTTCCGCGATCTCCTCATCGATACCCAGGCTCATGAGGAACGCCACGACGATCCTGTGGCGCCGCCGACAGGCCTCCGCCAGCTCCTGCCCGGCATCGGTCAGGAATATGGCGCGGTAGGGTTCTCGTCGGACCAGTCCCGCAGTCTTGAGCCGCGAGATATTCTTGGTGACGGTCGGCGGTTTCACTCCAAGCCGCTCGGCGATGTCGACCGGTCGAGCCTCTCCGCGTGTCTCGATCAGTTCCGCGATTAACTCGACGTAATCCTCCGCCACCTCGCTCTCGTGCGCCTGACGCACGGTCGCAAACCCCTCGGCCTGCGCCTCGGGAGCCCTGTCGACAGCTTCGAACGGTTCACGTCCATGTGACTGCGGCTTTGTCATATCCGGACTTTGCAGCGAGTCCGCGGGATTGACAACTTGTTTGCTTAGGATAGATAAGTTAGCCATGTCTAACTTTAGGCACTGGAGGACGTGGTGATACGAAATTTCGTGAGAGTGGTGCTCGCCACGTTTGCAACTGTGCTCATATTCACCGGACCGGTTGCAGCGACGCCAGCCAAGGAGGCCCCCTGGCTTCCCGAGGCGGCGGCCTACCGGCTGACGCTCTTTCTGGGTAATCTCGAGCCACTGCCTTGGAACGAAGTCGAGACCGCATGGACCGAACCCTACAGTGGCTCGGAATTCTCGAGCGGTGCGCTGGACTGGCTGGACCACGAAAGCGATGTCGAGCCCGACGCTCTTCTGAACGCGATTATGCGGAAGGACCGGCAGGAGGTCTTCGCCGAGACGACGCGGCTCATCGCGCTCAGGATCGAAGAGGAACTGGACCGGGCTCTCGCGGCCGAAGAGCCTGCGGCAGCACAGCAGGCCGTGCGAACGGCACGCGAACTCTATCGTTCGTTTGAGGACGGAGTCGCGGCCGCCGATCCAGAGGCTGCGAGGCGGCTCGGCCTAGCCTGGCTGGAATTGAACAGCAGTACGGGTTCCGCCGGCGTCCTCGGCGCGGGTGCCACATCCGCCGACCGCGACACGATGGTGGCCGCGCGCAGTGTCATCTCCACCTATCTCGCGGGGAACTACCTCATCGATGATTTTGCTCCGCGTCGGACGCTCAGCGCCTTACCGGAAACCGCCGTCCTCCGTAGCCGCACCGTCGAAGTGCCGCCCAGCCTGCCGCCGGGATCCGACATCTTCGATCAGGATCCCCTACCGCTGCTCGTTCTCAACTTCGAGGAGCAGGGCATCGAAGAGACCGAGCTGCCGCTGGTGGCTTACGGCGACATGCTGTTCGACAGCGCGCAAATCTTCGGAAGCCCGGCGCAGAATCTTGGGATCGCCTGCTCGACCTGTCACAACCGCTCTGACGTCAACCAGCGACTCTTCATTCCGGGTGCCAGCCACCAACCGGGTGCGATCGATGTGGATGGCGCCTTTTTCAACCCGATCTTCAATGACCGGCGCGACGACCCGCTCGACATTCCGAGTCTGCGCGGTCTGCGCTTTACCGGGCCTTATGGCCGCGATGGTCGATTCGCCTCCCTGCGCGACTTCACCCGCAACGTGATCGTCAACGAGTTCGGCGGCACGGAGCCGACGCCCTTCATGCTGGACGCGCTGGTCGCCTACATGCTGGAATTCGACTTTCTGCCCAACTCCATGCTGACGACCAATGGCCGCTTGACTAACGCTGGCCCTGTGGCTGCGCAGCGTGGCGAAGCGATCTTCAACCGGCCTTTCGCGGGGCTGGACGACCGCTCCTGCGCCAGCTGCCACGTCCCGGGCGCCAACTTCCTCGACCGGCAGGCACACGACATCGGCTCCGTCGCGCCGGCCTACGAGGGCGCCCGCACCGGTGCGATGGACACCCCGACGCTGCTCGGAACCGCCTACACTGCACCCTATTTTCATGACGGATCGCTGCCGACCCTGGCCGCTGTCGTGGACTGGTTCGACGAGACGAAATCGCTCGGACTGTCCGAGGCGGAACGGGCCGACCTGACTGCCTATCTCGAGACCGTGGGCGCGGCGGACGAACCCTATGAAGCCTTTGACACCGAGAACACCGCCTTCCGGCTGGCATTCTCCGAACTGACGACCTTCGCCTCGACTTTGGACACGCTACTGCCCCGGCGCGATGCGGAGCATATCCTGCTCCTGACCGACACCGTCGCCGCGGACCTATCGGCGGACGCCAGTACCATGTCGAACCTCACCGCACGGCCCGACGTCTACGCGCTGGCGGAGCGGCTGGCCGAGGTCGGCGCTGCCGTGCGTGACGAGGACTGGGCAGCGGCCGAAGCAAGCTGGACCGCGTTCAAATCCGAGGCCGATGCAATTGAAGAGAGGGCCTTCTGATGGCGATCCACCTGAACCGCAGAACGGTCCTGATCCTGGGTGGCGCAAGCGCAGTGACCCTGGCGACCCCGCTCGCCGCGCAGGATGACAGATTGCGCCTCGCCTTCATCCCGCAGGAGAACCCGGAGAAGCTGCTGGGCGATATCGAAGCCATCACCGGCTGGCTGGCCAGTGAGATCGGCGTCCGCGTCGAAGGATTCGTCACCATCGACCATGCGGCGGCGGTCGAGGCGCTGCGGAACCGCGACGCGGACATCTCCTTCATGGGCGCGCTGCCCTTCGTTCTGGCCGAGGCCGAGATCGGTGCCGTCCCGCTCCTGTCCGAGGTCTACCGCGACGCGCCGAGTTACACGGGCCGTATCTTCGTGCGCCGAGATAGTGGCATCAGCTCGCTCGCTGACCTGCGCGGGCGCAACATCGCATTCGCCGATCCGATCTCGGAATCGGGCTATCTCTATCCGCTCGCCGAATTCGTAGAGGCCGGGCTGATTGAGAGTCCCGGGGAGGCGGAGGCATTCTTCGGCCGCGTCTTCTTCGCGGGTGGCTACCAGCAGGCGATGCAGGCGATGGCCGAGGGTCTGGTCGATGCCGCGGGCGCCAGCCAGTATGCCGACTTGCTTCTGACCCCGGCGCAGCAGGCAGAGGTGATCTGGATCGCGGAAAGCGAGCCGATCCCGAGCCACTTGGTGATCGCGCGCCCGGGGCTTGGCGCTGACCTGCAGGATCGGTTCGTCGACGCGATGCTGCGGCTCAACGCGCCGGAGAACCGCGACAAACTGCGTTACCTCTACGGCCCGGATGGCTATGTCAGGGCCGATTCCACTGCCTATGACGGCGTGCGCGAGATGGCGCGGCGATACGGGCTACTGGGATGAGTGCCGCCGCGCAGATCGACGATCTTAGCTTTTCCCATTCGGGCGCCGACCTTCCGGCGCTGGAGCGGGTGTCGCTGCTTGTCCCGGCCGGCGAAAGCATCGCTCTGCTCGGCCCGTCCGGGGCGGGAAAAACGACGCTCCTGACACTGCTCGACGGCAGGCTCCGGGGCTGGCGCGGGCGGGTTTCGGTTCTGGGTGCGTCGCTCGATCCAGATCAACCGCCGCCGCGCGTGCGCCGCCCGGATACAGGCTTCGTGTTTCAGGAATTCGCCCTGGTGGAGCGTTCGTCGGTTCTGCGCAATGTCCTCAACGGCCGTCTGGGACGAATGTCACCACTCCGCGCCTTGCTGGGGTCGCCGACCTCGCACGATCTGGAGATTGCGCGCAGAGCGCTCAGCGATTGCGACATTTCCGATCTTGCCGAGCGCAGGGCCGACAGCCTCAGCGGCGGGCAACGGCAGCGCGTTGCCATCGCGCGCTGCCTGGCGCAGGAGCCGCGGCTGATCCTTGCCGACGAGCCGGTGAGCAATCTCGACCCCGCACGCGCAGGCGAAATCCTGTCGCTGCTGACCGGCGCGGCGCGCGTGCGCGGGGCGACGGCGCTGTTTTCATCGCACCAGCCCGACCTGGCGCGGCGTTTCGCGCAGCGCATCGTCGGCATGCGTGGCGGGCGGATCGTCTTCGACGTCCCGACCTCCGAGTTGAACGAGGATGCGACAGCGGAACTCTATCGGGAGGCAGAGCCAATGCCCGGTAGCGGACTCAGGGTGGTGTCCTGATGCGGTTTCGCAGGTTCGGCAGCTTCGCGACCAGCGCGCTGATTGCAGGTGCGATTCTGTGGTCCTTCGCCACGACTGACGTCGAGTTGTCGCGCCTCATGTCGGCCGGTCCGCGGATCGCCGATTTCCTCGGCCGGATGTTCCCGCCCGACCCGACGGTGGTGGCTGAGATCAAGAAGGGCAGCGCGGAAACGCTGAGGATCGCGATCCTCGGTTCCCTCGGCGCGGTGATCCTGTCGGTCCCGCTCGGCATTCTCGCGTCCGAGACGATGGTATCGCCTGCGCTCTACCGGCCGGTTCGAATGCTGCTTGCCTTCATCCGGGCGATTCCGCTGATCCTGGTGGCCATGCTCATGGTGGGCGCTGTCGGCCTCGGTCCGCTGCCCGGCATCATAGCGGTCGCGTTTCATGCGACGGGGATGCTCGCCAAATTCTATGCCGAGGCGATCGACGGTGTGTCCCGCGCGCCGATCGCCGCGCTGGAAAGCGCGGGCGCCGGACCGCTCGCGCGGCTCAGATACGCGATCTGGCCGCAGATGGCGCCGGTCGTCGCCCGGGACACGATCTTCCGGTTCGAGTTGAACCTGCGAGAATCGCTGATCCTCGGCATCGTCGGGGCGGGCGGGATCGGCTTCTACATCCAGACCTACGTGCGCTCGTTCCAGTATGACAAGGCGGCCAGTGTCACGATTGCCGTTGTCGTCATGGTCATCGCCATCGAGGCGATCAACGTCGCGCTGCGTCGTCGCTTTGCCTGATCATCACGCGTAGATGTCGATGGGCGTCCCGTCCCGCACCATCGCGTATATTTCCTCGATCTGTCGGTCCGTGACCGAGATGCAACCCGCTGTCCAGTCGCGGACATTCATGGGGTCGATCCCGCGCCGCGGACCGCCGTGAATGAAGATGTCCTTCCCGGGAGATCGGCGTTGTGCCTCCGCGAATGCGATGTCGGCCTCGTTGGGATATGAAATACCGATGGAGAGGTGGAAGAGGCTGTCGGGGTTGCGCCGATCGATCAGGTAGGAGCCCTCCGGCGTCTTCCCGTCCCCCTCGTACTGCTTGTGACCTTCGGGTGCGAAGCCCAATCCGATGGGATAGGTCCGCAAGACGCCATCCGCACCGTCAAGGACCAGGAACCGCTGTGACTTGTAGATCCGCAGCCGGGCAACTTCCGGCCCATTATACGACCGGAACTTGCTGGCACAGCCCGACAGGAAGGCGGCCAATCCACCCAACAGCAAAGTCCGCCGCGGAAATCTGATATTTGTCACTGCTCGAGGCCCCTTATGCGAGGTCTGGTTAATCTCCGACGCTACTCTGCCAATAACAGCTGATCAATGCCCGTGTGCCATCGCGCCCTGCGCCATCTTCTCGCCAACCGGTTCGCCGCCCGAAGGCCCTGTCTCGACCCGATGGCCGTTCAGAAGCCGAAGCGCATTGGCGACCACCAGCAGGGACACGCCCACATCTGCGGCGATGGCGCCCCACATCGAGGCCATGCCGAACGCGGTCAATCCGACGAACAGCGCCTTGGTCGCCAGCGAGATGCCGATGTTCTGGCGGATGATCGTCATGGCTCGGCGCGAATGGCTGATGAGCCAGGGCACCTTGCCGATGTCGTCCGTCATTAGCGCGATGTCGGCAGTCTCGATGGCCGCGTCCGATCCGACAGCACCCATGGCGATGGCATAGTGCGCCCGCGCCATGGCTGGCGCATCGTTCACACCGTCACCGATCATAGCCACCATGTCGTGGTCGGCGACCAGTTCCTCGATGGCCGTCACCTTGTCCTCTGGCAAGAGTTCAGCGCGCACCTCGTCAATGCCGACCTCGGCCGCCACAGCGCGTGCGGTGCGTTCGTTGTCGCCTGTCAGCATGATGATGGTCTTCACACCCTGCGCGTGAAGTCGCGCGACGATGCCCTTGGCATCCGGACGGATGCGGTCGCGCAGTTCCAGAACGCCGGTCACGCCGGTCTCGTCACCCACGGCCACGAGCGTGCTGCCAGCCCCTTCGATCCGATCACGGAGATCACTCGGAATGGCGCTGCCGAAACCTTTCTCCTCGGCGAAACGATCCGAGCCCAGCCAGATGGAACGGCCATCGACACGACCTTCCAGTCCTCGCCCGGGCACAGTGCGCGTGTCCTCCGCCGCAGACACGGCGATGCCATCCGCTTCGGCCCGTGCGAGAATGGCGCGTGCGAGCGGGTGCGAGGACCGCGCCTCCAGGCCCGCCGCCAGCGTCATGAGATCACGTGCGGAGGCTCCGCCCAGCGGATGAATGGTAGCCACCTCGGGCTCGCCCATGGTGATCGTCCCGGTCTTGTCCATTGCCAGCGCCGTGGTGCGCCCCGGCGCTTCGACGTAGGCGCCGCCCTTGATGAGCACCCCCGCCCGCGCCGAGGCCGTGAGCGCCGCGACGATGGAAACCGGCGTCGAAATGACCAGAGCGCATGGGCAGGCGATGACCAGAAGCACCAGCGCATTGTAGAACCAGTAATCCAAGGCGCCGCCAAGAAGGAGTGGCGGCACCAGCGCGATGGCGATCGCCAGAACCATCACGATCGGCGTGTAGATGCGCGCGAACTTCGCCACCCACTGCTCGACAGGCGCGCGGCGGGCATGGGCATCGCCCACCATGCGGATGATTTTCGCGAGCACCGTGTCCGACGCTGCCTTGGTCGCCCGCACTGTCAGCGTGCCCTCGCCGTTGATCGTGCCGGCATAGACTTCGTCGCCGGGTTCCTTGGGTATCAACGCGCTTTCGCCGGTGATCGGCGCTTGGTCGACAGCGCCAGCGCCCTCAATGACTTCACCATCGAGCGGAATGCGGTCGCCCCCTCTCACGATGAACTTTGCATCGACCGCTACGGCAGAGGCCGGGACGTCCGCTTCCGAGCCATCATCATAAAGCACCCGCGCCGTTGGCGGCGCGAGATCGAGGAGGGCAGAGACCGCGTTACGCGCACGGCCGACGCTCCAGCCCTCCAGGTAGAGCGAGAGCGAAAAGAAGAACGCGACCGTCGCGGCCTCGAAAAACTCGCCGAGCCCGATTGCGCCGGCGACGGCCACAACCATCAGCAGGTTCATGTCGGGTGAAAGCCGTCGCGCCGAGGACCATGCCTTGGGCGCCACGAGCCAGACACCAAAGAGGATCGCAACCGCGAAGAGCCCCGCTTCCGCCAAGGGCATCGACGCTTCGCCATGCCCCGCGAAAAGCCCGAGCGCCCCTCCTATTCCGGTCTCAACGATATGGTACAGGAAACCTGCCGCCCAGAATCCACCGCTCAGCGCGGTGAATCTCTTCTGACGCGCCAGATGCGCCGCCTGATCTTCGGCCGCTTTGTCGGCATCCCACGGCTTTGCGCTCATCCCGGCGCTTCCGACCAGTTTTACGACTTCAGCTTCGGATAAGGCTCTTGCAGAATTGAGGATCGTCATCCGTCCGTTGATTACATCGAACGCAAGATGCTCGGTTCCGCCGACCTTCGGCCCCACGACCCGGTTCAGGATCGCCACCTCTTCGGCACAATCCAGACCGGAGACCTGGAAATGTCTTCCGCTGGTTGGCGCGGGGGATTGCGGAGCAATGTCTCCACACGTTCCCCCGCCCCGGCAACCAGACGCCTCTTGGTCGTGGCCGCATTTCTCGGCATCTGCGTGGTCGTGATCGTGGTGGTGGTTTTCGGACGGCATGAACTGACCTCGGGATTCGGTGAGATCAGACGGACATAGCCCCTACAGCAACTAGAGCTTCAAGAGGCTAGATGCGTTTCTTGATCAGAAGGGGGAAATGCCCCACACAGACAAGGATCGCGCGCTCTGCTTGAAGCTGGAGATAGCGGATGACAGATTACTCAGGAGGAAACAAACATGAAATGACAGAGGTTTGGATGCAGAAACGAACTGTAAGTCTTGCGACAGCACTGCTGATCACTGCCGGGTGTACGGCGCAACCGATCGACCCCGTGAACGCCACGAGCCGGATCGGGAATGTCTCTGAAGCGGTCGTCGCACTCGCCGCTCCCGGCCAGGACCTCGCGTCGGCACGGCTTGTGCCAGAAGATGGCTGCTACTGGTATGAGCATCGCGGGCCGGTCGAAACGACCCTGGTGCCCCTTCGCAGCGTCAACGGAAATCCAATCTGTACCGCTCGCGACACGTAGTCTCGAGACGAGGCAACACGACTCCCGCTTCCAATTCGGGGCTGTCGGCTCAACTCTGCGCAGTCACGCTGTCCTCGGCGGAATAGAGGAACGCTGTCGAACCGATCGCGACCTTCGGGTAGAGGCCGTTGATATGGGCCATGACCATCCGGACGCATCCCGAACTTGCCCGGGTTCCGATAGAACGTGGATGCGGCGTCCCATGGATTCTCAGATAGGTATCCCGATCCCCGACATAGAGGTAGAGCGCGCGCGACCCGAGCGCGTTGCGCGGCCCGGGCTCCATGCCATCCTCATACTGTGCGTAGATCTCCGGTTCCCGCTCGATCATGCTTTGAGTCGGCGTCCAGTGCGGCCATTCGACCTTGCGCCGGATCGAGTAGACTCCGGGCTCGTAAAGGTCACCTCGTCCGATGGCCACCCCGTAGCGCAATGCCGTGCCGCCTTCCTCGATGTGGTAAAGGTATCGGGCGACGGCATCCACGTGAATGTCGCCCGGCACGAGCCCAGCGTTTGCAATGACCCGCTGAGGCAGGAATCGAGGGTGCAGGCCCCACGGGTTGGACGTCGCCGGGTCGTAGCCTGAGGGCGTGACTTGCGCGTCCCATGCGGTTTTTTCCGCATCGTTGGGCCAAGTCCCGGCAACGAGAGGACCTGCTACCGACGCTGAAAACAGCGCGGTGGTTGTCTGGACGAAATGGCGTCTTGTCAGCATCTTTCCTGATCCCCTCACGAGTTGGACAGCAGCCTGAGCCACGCCATGAACGATTTGCTCTTCGTCCAGGAATGAGTAAGGCTGGTATCGACTACGTCCCAGGCGTCGTTCTTTGTCTTTGGTCCTAACTCCTAAAGCTCCTAGAAGTTCAAGAAAAATCTCTGTTACTAGGATACGTCGGTGGCCCTTGGATCTATCCGATCCGTCCCCTTCTTGTCGTTTGATCGCAATTGTTTTTGCCGGCAATGGGGTTTATCGGACGGCCAAAAGACGTTGCATCGCTTCGAGAAGGTGCTGGGGTGACCGAGCGCCGCGGGAATACAATCCGCCGTCCGGTCTTGGCGTCGCCCTGCTGACCGCGATGCACCTGACCCAGGGTATCGAAGTGGGGCGAGTTCCTGCCGCCGCCGGATATCACCTTTGTTTCTCGCACGCGGCACAAAAACAGGACCGCCCGAGTAAAGGTAAAGGCACTGGTCGGGGAAATCGCGCGTGAATTCCAAACAGCCGACTTGTTGCGAGCGGCAGGATGTTACCGAAACCAGGCCTTTGATTCCTCATCACAAACGGAAGCAATGTAGGATCGTACGATTCAGCGAGACATCTTCGATAATCTCCATTTCGGAGAGGGTGGGTGTATTCGATGATCAGCGATCAGCGCGAGATCCGTCGCATGCGGCGCATTCTTGAGCATGCCGAAGCGACCGGGAATGTTGGCAAGACCTGCAGGTATCCTGGGATCGGCCGCGCCAGCTTCTATCGATGGCGACATGTCTACCAGGCGCAGGGAGAAGCCGGGCTGACCAATAAACGGTCGGCGCCACACAATCATCCCAATAAGACCGCCGCCGGCGGTCGCGATGGCGAAGGGCGCACCTATGTCAGTCAGAGCCGCCGCGCCGCTGGCGTCATTGGCGACCAGCTGCCGGTTGGCATGGGTGCAGCGCTGGAAGCCGATGCCGATGCAGTTCAGGGCCGCGCCGAGGGTCAGCTACAGCAACTAGAGCTTTAAGGGCAAAGCGGAGCAAAGCCTGAAACTCCGTCCAGCCGGCCGCCCCTCATCCGATGCGCGCGAGGATCGGGAAGGCGTCGAGCAGCCAGTAGGACAGGGCACTGAGCCTGCCGGTCATCATCGCGACGCCCATCAGGATCATGACGCCTCCTGCTGCCTGGTGAAGCCGGCGTCCGATACGCCCCAAGTGCCTTAGCCGTCCGGCGAGCCTGTCGGTGAAGCCCGCGACGATCAGGAACGGCACACCGAGCCCTGCCGAGTAGACCGCGAGCAGGGCCACGCCCTCGCCGACTGTCGCGCTCGCCGCGCTGGCCGTCAGGATGGCGCCGAGGATGGGGCCGATGCATGGTGTCCAGCCGAACCCGAAGGCGAGGCCGAGCACGTAGGCGCCGACCGGCTCTCCCCCCGGCAGGTCGACATGAAAGCGCAAATCCCGCTGCATGGCTGAGAGACGCGCCGCCCCGATCATGAACAGCCCGAACAGGATCACGATGGCGCCACCGACGAGGTTGAGCTCGTAGCGCCAGCGCAGCAGGCCCTGACCGAGCGCCGTGGCCGAGGCGCCGAGGGTGATGAAGATGGTCGAGAAGCCGAGAACGAAGCAGAAGCTGAGCCAGACCGCCCGACCGCGGGACGCCGCCGCCGCGCCCGAGACCGTGCGCCCGGCGATATAGGAGACGTAGCCGGGCACCAGCGGCAGCACGCAGGGCGACACGAAAGAAATCGCCCCGGCCAGGAGCGCGGCGAAAAGTCCGAGGAGGGAAAGCTCGACCATCAGCGGCCCCTTACGTTGATCAGATCGCGCGGCCGGAATCCCAGTGCGGCCATGTAAGCGGTCGACGGAACCACGACCCACTGGAGCAGTGGTGTCAGCCCCGCGTCGAGCACCGGAACGACGGGCATGATGTCGCGATAGGCCCAGGCCGCGCGGATGACGATGTTCAGCCATTCGCTGAAGACCGTGTAGGTGACGCCGAGGATCAGTGCCACGCCCAAGACCCATCGCACGCGCTCGAAGGGCCAAGCCGAGCTTCCAACGACGAACAGCGACAGAAGCATGGTGCTCATCGCGATGAGAAGATCACCACCGGTGCAGTGCAGGATGGCGAAGCCGATTTCGCGCCAGCTGTCCTCAACCCAGATCGTATAGAGCGGGATATGACCGGTTTCCCATATGAGATGCCCGAGGGCTGAGAAAAGAATATAGCGGCGAAGGACCCTGATCCAGTTCTGGCCTTCGAACTCGACACTCGCGGCGGAAGTCATCGGAATGCCTCCAGAAGGCTGTCCCAAAACCCCGGCTCGGGCGGGCGCGCATTGGTCAGGCCGTTGATGTAGAGGATCATGTTGACATGGCCGAACTGCGTGCCGTGGAAGATGCCTGCATGGCGTCCACGTCGGTCGATCACGTGTATCTGCGGGCCGCCCCCGCTGCGCGAGGAAAGCGCCGCAAATCGCGCGACGAGCGACGCCACGGTCGCCTCACCCGCCGGCGTGACGGTGACGAGATTGAGTTCGGAAGCCGCCGCGCCTCCGCCGCCCGCGTTCGCGATCCCGACGAACATCACCATGTCGCGCATCGGCGTGATGTTCACCGCGTCCCGAACCCTGGACAGCAATGCCTGCGGCTCGTCGCAAGGCGAGCCGCAATCTTCGGGGACGAAGCTCAGAACGACGATCTTGTCCTCGAACCGGTCGAGGTCGAAGGCGCCGCCTGAAGCATCGCGCAGCGCGAGGTCGGGCAGCCGTCGGAGGTCGGTCGCCTCGAAAGCGGGCTCCTTTGTCATCATGACCTCATCGAGCCGGTCCTCCGGGTGATGGGCGAACGCCGGGCCGGACATGAGCATCGCCGCGAAGAAAAGAGCCGCCCTCATGGTCACTCCCCCGCCGGTCCGGTCGCGCCGGGGCCAAGCACGGGTACGTCCACCGTTAATTCTCCCGCAGTTTCCAGGACGAGTGTCAGGGGGAAATGTTCGCCTTCCTCGAGTTTGCGCGACAGGTCCATCAGCATCAGGTGCATGTCGCCTGGCGCAAATGTCACAGGCACTCCCGGGGCAAGCTCCAGCGCGTCCACTGGCACCATGCGGCTGACACCCGCGCCGTCCGTCTCGACCCCGTGCATCATCACCTGCCCGGCCACTGGCGTCGTGACGCCGATCACTCGATCGGCCCGGTCGCTGGTCAGCGTGAGATAGGCGGCGGCGGGACGCGAGGCGAGGATGCTGGCACGCGCCCACGGGTCCGTCACTGCGACCTCGGCCCGCGCAGCGTATGGCAATGCGGCGGCGAGTATCATTCCGGCGAGAAGCTTCATTACTGTCTGTCGTCCTTTGCGATCCGCATTTGAATTTCCTCGGCCAGCGCCTCCGGCGGCTGATCACCCTCGCGGAAGACGGCCTCGAAACGTCCGCCCGGGCGCATCAGGTAGATGTAGCCGGAATGCGCCATAAGGTAGCCGTTCGGCGCGGCCGTATCTTCACGCTGCTCGAAGTAGACCTTGAACTCCTGCGCCGCCGCGGCGACCTGCTCCGGGCTTCCGGTCAATCCGACGAGGCGGGGATGGAAGGCCGAGACATACTCCGCCATCACGTCGACCGTGTCGCGCACCGGATCGACGGTGATGAAGAGCGGCGCGACACTATCGGCGCGCTCACCGAGACTGTCGAGCACGCCCGCCATGTAGGCCAGCGTGGTCGGACAGATGTCGGGGCAATGGGTGAAGCCGAAGAAGACCAGCTGCCAGCGCCCGGAGAAGTCGACTTCGGTGACGGCGCGGCCACGGTGGTCCACCAGCGAGAATTTCGAGCGTACCAAGGCTTCGCCGCTGACCTGGACATTGTGCGGTTGCCGGGACGCATATTCACGCAACAGGAATGCCCCGCCGAGCGAAGCGGAAAGCAATGCGACGCTTCCCCACAGGACGATACGGAGGATGCGAGTTCTGGCGGGAGCCATCTTATCGCTCTCCTTCCTGGCCGCCGGCTTCGGCGATCAGATCGGCGAGATCCTCTTTCGTCATCAGGCCCGGAACCAGGGTTTCGCCAATCACGAAGGATGGCGTGCCGGTGATCCCGAGCTGCTGGGCCAGCGTGCGGGATTGCGCCAGATGGGCATCGACCTCGGCAGCGCCCATATCCGCCTGCAGCCGGTCGTAGTTCAGTCCCGCCTGCTCGGCCGCACGCCGGATGGTAGCGACGTTCGCGCGCGGCTGGGCCATCAATGCCTCATGGAACGCCGCGTAGCTGCCTTGAGCGCGGGCGGCGAGCGAGGCACGCGCCGCCTCTTCGGAATCCGCTCCAAGGACCGGCCATTCGCGCATGACCACGCGCAAGTCGGGGTTCTCCTCGATGAGCGACATCACGATCGGCGCCGAACGCCGGCAATAGGGGCAGTTGTAGTCGAAGAATTCGACCACAATACTTTGTCCGTCCGGATTTCCCAGCACCGGTGCGTTCGGATCGGCCCGCAGATCATTCGCAAGGGCCGCGATCGTCTCGCGGCGCCGGGACTCGGCGTCAGCCTGGGCCTGCTCCTGATAGGCAATGATCGCCTCGACAATGACCGCCGGATTGTCGCGGATGGTCTCGAGGATCAGAGCGCGCACGGCATCCTGCTCCACCTCGGTCAGCGGCGAGGATTGCTGCGCCGCCGCAGGCAGGACGTGCAGTGCGAACGCGAGCAACAGGGCGCTCGGCCTCAATGATTGTCTGACATTCATCACGATCTCCGATGGTCGTTGAGTTGCGCCGCCCTTTCAGGCCCGGCGTTGATCGATCAGCCCTTTCTCGCCTCGGGCGCGCCGTCTTCGATCTGGTCGGTCATGCTCTGCATCATTTTGGTGCAAGCTTCCATCATTGGCATCATCTGCTGCATCATGTTCATCATCGGCATCATGCCCTCCATGCCCTCCATGCCCTCCATGCCGCTCATGCCCGATGCATCGCCCTGCATCATCTGGCCGGTCATGTCGCTCTCGCCCTGCATCATCGGGTCGGACGAGCTGGACGTATCCTGCGCGACCGCGGCAGCCGCCAGGAAGGCCCCCGTCACGGAGCCGGTAAGTGCGAACGTCGTGATCTTTTTCATTTTGTACTCCTTTCGATGGGGCGTTCAGCCCCTTTGGATTTCCGACCCGCGGGCCGAATTGGTCTTGGCCGGGCAAGATTTCGAGCCGCCCGTCATACAGAGCCCGAGCGCGCACATGGCGGCGCAGGGCACCACCGCCAGGATCACGGGGGCAAGGCCGACCGCGGTGAGCCAACCCCAGTTCAAGACGGCGCCGGCGGCAGTGACGGACAGCGCCGCCAGAACAAGGCCGCGCCGACCCAACGGAAGACGCATCCAGACCCGCTTCGTGGGCCGGGCCAGTTCGGGTGTATCGCTCATGTCTCAGTTTCTCCTTTCCCGGATGACGGATTCGAACAATTCCACAGCCTCGGAGCTGTCCCACTCGGCCGGTCCCGCAAGGCGGGAGATCTCGCGCCCCTTGCGGTCGACGAGCAGCGTCGTCGGCAAGCCCAACACCGCGAAGGCGAGCATCGCCCGCAGGCTTTCCGCGACATAGAGGTCGAGATGCCGGATGCCGATCTCGTCGTAGAAGCGGCGGACCGCCGGCAACCCTGCCCGGTCGATCGACAGCGGCAGCACATGGAATTCGTCGCCTCCAAGCCGCGCCTGCAGCCGGTCGAGTGTCGGCATCTCCTCGCGACAGGGCACGCACCAGGTTGCCCAGACATTCACGAGGACGACCCTTCCGCGGAAATCCTCAAGCGTCAGATCGCGCCCTTCGCCGTCCACGAATGGCGGGGAAAGCAGCTCTTGCGGGGCTTCGTGAAGCCGCATCACCGGGCGTGCAAAGGCCGGGCCAACGGCACCGATCGCTGCTGCACCGGCCAGAAACGCGCGCCGTCTCATGCCTCGCCTCCTTCCTGAAGTTGCCGCACGACGGGAAGGATATCCTCCTCGAGCGAGCGCCGGTTGAAGGGACCGACATGCTTGTAGGCGACCCGGCCCTGCGCATCGATCACGAAGGTCTCAGGCAGGCCGTAGACCCCCCAGTCGATGGCGACGCGTCCCGACCGGTCCGCGCCGATCCGCGAATATGGGTCGCCGAGTTCCTTCAGGAAGGACAAGGCCGCGCCGGGATCGTCCTTGTAGTTGATGCCGTAGACCGGCACGCTGCCGGTCTCGGCCAGCTCCACGAGGAGCGGCATCTCAACCCGGCAGGGCACGCACCAAGAGGCCCAGACGTTGACGATCGACACCTCGCCGCGCAGGTCGGCGGAGGACAGCCCATCCTGTCTTCCCGCGATCGGAGGCAGGCCGAATTCCGGGACCGGAGTGCCGATGAGCGTGGATGGCAGACGGTCGTCATTGTTCCGCAGACCCCAGTAGAACGCGCCTCCGAGCGCGCCGAAGGCGGCGACCGGAAGCAGCGCAAGCAAACTGCGCCGACCGGGTTTGGGATCGGATTCCGCACTCATGATCCGCCCTCCGAGTTCGCTGTCACCTGGGCCTGGAATGTTCTCTGGCGCTCCGGCCACGTGCTCTTGATGTAGACGAGCACCGCAGCGATTTCGGCGTCGCTCAGCGTGCCTCCGAAGCCCGGCATGTCGCTCTCGTAGCCCGGCACGACCCCGCCGACGCCGAGCTTGGTGATCCTGAACAAATCTTTGTCCGCGTGATGCCAGGTATGCCCGGTCTCATCATGCGGCGGGGCGGGCATCCGGCCGTTGTCGAGCCGGCGTTTCCAGTCGGGCTGCCCCTCGAGCTTTGCGCCGTGGCAGGAGGCGCAGGTCTCGGCGTAGATATCCCGTCCCGTGGCGATTTCTTCGGCGGTGACGGCCTTGCCGAGCACGGTCAGGCCCTCCACGCTCTCGGCACCATCCTGTTGTTGCGCGATCGCCGCGAGTCCGACCAGCGCCGCGAGAGAGGCGCCGGCCGCAATGGCTGTTTTCTGCTTCATCGCGGCCCCCGAAGATATTTGACCAGCGCCGCGAGGCTGAGGATCAGAACCGCCGTGACAAGCAGCAGCAGGAGCCCGCCGCCGATCATCATGGCACCCAACATCGATCCGTTCATCAGGCCCATGTGCTCACTCATCGGAATAGACGGTGATCCCGTCCTCGCCGAACGCGTAGGTCTTCAGCGTGCCGGTCTTGGCGGGTGCCATGCCGGGGGCGTTCGCCGGCATGCCGGGAAGCGTAATGCCCGCGATCTCCGGCCGCTCGGTCACCAGCCGCTCGATGATCTCCACCGGCACCAGCCCGCTGACATAGTAGCCGTCGATCTCGGCCAGATGGCAGCCGATGCCCTGCTGCGGAACGCCGACCGCAACGGAGCGCTCGTCGAATTTCCGGTCGTCGATGCGCGTGACCTGATAGCCATTCGCCTCCATGTATTCGGCATAGGCATCGCAGCATCCGCAGCCGGGATCGCGCCAGATCGTGATCTGTTTCGAATCATCGGTGGCCGCCGGTGCCGCCGTTCCGTCCGTGCCTTGCGCCGAGGTGAGCGTCGTGAAACCGAGAGTTCCCGCAACCGCGAGGGCAGTGAGCGCGCCAAAAACGATGGTCTTTTTCATTATAAGCTCCTTCATGCGGCCGCGAGTACGGACCAGGTTACGCCGCCGTCGCGACTCTGTTGCAGGGCGCCGTCGACAGCGGCGACCACTCTCATCTCGTCGTCAGGGTGAACCGCCACGGCTGAGGCTGCGCCGCTGAGCATGCGGGCCCAGATGACGCCGCCGTCGCCGGAAGCCCAGATCCCCGACGGCAGCGCGGCATAGAGCGTGCCGGGGGGCGCAGGCGCACTGGCCAGCGCCTGAACCGGCTCCCCCGGCGGAAGCGGCGCGGTGCTCGGTGGTGCGTCGCCCGCGGCGAGCGCGTCCATCGCATTGCCGGGTTGAACGTCCTGCCAGCGGCAGAAGCAGTCGGGAACGCGCGTCAGGCCCGTCTCGGTGCCGGCGTAGATCCAGATCCCGCCCATGCCCGAGGCGAGATCGACCGAGGCGAGCGCCAGAACATCGCGCTCGGCCTCGTCGAGCCAAGGACGGTCCATGGCGAAGGCCCATGTGCGGCCAGCGTCCTCGCTCTTCCAGAGCCCGTCGCCCCGGACGGCGGCGTAGATCATGTCGGAGTTGCCGGCGGCCACGCTGACGGCGGCGACCTCGCCTTCGGCCAGCGCGACGTTGCGGGCTTCCCAGCTGCGCCCGCCGTCCTCGGACAGGGCGACGCCACCCTCGGCCAGACCGGCGACGATCCGGCCGGGCCTTTCGGGATGTGTCGCGAGCGCGAGAATGCCGGAGGGTGCCGGCGAGGCCGTCCAGTTGCCGCCGGCATCTTCGCGCCGATAGAGACCCGGCCCAGCGGCAAGCAGCGCGTCCCCGTCGAAGGTGAGCGCTGTCATCGGAGCCTCGCCCGGCCCGGCGGCGCGCAGGCGCCTCGGCAGGACGAGAAGTCCCACTCCCGCCAGGCCGGCGCCGAGCATGCCGCGGCGGGAGATGTCGGTAGAATGTATTCGCATTTCGGAACCCATCATTGTCGTGAATGCCTCAGGCGACCCGTATGACGCCCATCATCCCCGCGGCCTGATGCTCGAGGATGTGGCAGTGGAACATCCAGTCGCCGGGATTGTCGGCGACGAGGGCGATCTCGACCCGCTCGCGCGGCGCCACGAGCACCGTGTCCTGCCATTCGCGATGCAGCGTGGCCTGACCATTCCGGCTGATCACCCGGAATGAATGGCCGTGCAGGTGGATCGGGTGGTGGAAGGCGGTCGCGTTGGTCATTGCCAGAACGTGGCTTGCGCCGCGTTCGAGCATGAGCATCGGCTCGAGCACATGCCCCTCGGCCGCCTTGCCATTGATGAACCAGATTCCCTGGTCATGCATCATGCCCATCATGCCACTCCCCATCGCGCTCCCCGGCTGATCGAGCCCCATCTCTCGCATCACCATCCCGCCCATCATGCCGCCCGAGAACGTCACCTCGTGGCGGCGGGCTGCGGCAATGTCGGGCTCGGCCAGGGGGTTGGCGGGGAGCGTCACGGGCCAGTCGGGCGCGAAGCTGCGCAGGGGCGTCTCGCCATAGGCAAGGTCGACCAGGCGGTACTCGTTGCCTCGGTGGAAACGGTCGATCACGGGCGTTCCGGATCCCGGATCCTGTCCGAAATCGAGAATGAGATCGGCGCGCATCGCCGGCCCGAGCACGACGAGGCCGCCTTCCGGGACGTGCGGCGCGACGGGCTGCCCGTCGAGGGCGATCACCTGCGGTTCATGCCCCTCGAAGTCGAGCGCGAAGATCCGCGCATTGGCGGCATTGACGAGCCGCAGCCTGATGCGCTCACCCGTCTGCACCGCAAAGGTTTCCGGCACCCGGCCATTGATCGTCACCGTGTTGCCGAGACGCCCGGCATGGCTCATGTCGTGGGCGTTCTCGAAGTCGCCGGCGATCTCGGCCTCGGGCGTCAGCCGCCAGTCATCGAGTACCCAGACCACGTCCCTGTCCACGCGGGGCGGGTTCGGCTCTTCCACGATGAGCGGACCGTAAAGCCCGCGGCCGACCTGCTCGAAGCTGCGCTGGTGCGGGTGATACCAGAAGGTTCCCGCGTCGAGCGCCTCGAATTCGTAGACAAACCGATCGCCGGGCGCGATCGGAGGCTGCGTCAGGTGTGGCACGCCATCCATCGCGTTCGGCACCCGCAGCCCGTGCCAGTGAACCGTCGTCTCCTCGGCGAGCGCGTTTTCGACAATCGCGCGAAGGCGCTGGCCCTGCATCAGGCGAATTTCCGGCCCGGGCACGGAGCCGTTGTAGCACCAGGCGGCGGTTTCCGGGTACGGTTCGGGTACGAGCCGGGCGCGTGCCGGGGCGGCGCGGAGCGCGATTTCCCGCAAAGCGGGAGCCCCTCGGCCGGCATGCGGCAGGCTCGCCGCGGCGGTGCCTGCCAGCGCCGTGGCGATGAAACCGCGACGCGAGAGCGCCGGCATCTGGAAATGGGACATGATCTTTCCCTATCTGATCGTCCTGTCGATGCCGTGCGGCTCGTTATGCCGAGGCAACGGAACGGGACCGTGCGACCGGATGTGGCCACCGGCAAGCACGGCAAGACGACCTCGGCGCCTATGCGCCGGGCGTCCGGATCAGATGAGGGTACGTGGAGGGCGCTTTGCGGGCGGGCTGGTGAGGCCCCGGAATTCCCGCGCCTGCGCAAATTTAACGGCCTGGCCCGGAAGCCGCGTGATGCCGTCGCAGGAAGGTGCAGGCAGGGCCGCCAATGCACCGATCCCGCAGACGAAATCGCAGGCGATACCTCCCGCGCTCGCGTCGGAGCCGCCGCAAGCCTCGCAATCGGCCATCGCCATCGCCGGGTCATTCGCGGTGATCATGCTCGCCGCCATTGCCGCCGATCCCGTCGTATGCGCAACCGTGCTCGCCGCGAACACGGCAAGAAACACGACGAGAATCAGGCGGGTGATCGACTTCATCGCGCGATCTTAGCTTTCGCCTGGGCGGATGCCCAGCGGGGCGCGTTCCCGATTTGGTGAACGCTGCCGGCAACGTCTCTGTCATTTCCGCGCATGAACATCATTTGGTTCCAGCCTGGGCGAGGTCGTCCATGATCGGACATTCTGGCCGCTCGTCGCCATGGCAGCGCACGACGAGATCACGAAGGGTCGCGCTCAGTGCCTGCAATTCGGCGAGTTTGCGGTCGATCCGTGCGAGATGCCGTTCCGCGATCGCCCGGACGTCCGCGCTCGCGCGATCCCGGTCCTCGTAAAGCGACAGGAGCGTTCGGCATTCCTCGATGCTGAATCCCAGCGACCGGGCGCGGCCGACGAAGGCCAGCTTGTGAAGATCATAGGATGCGAAATCGCGATAGCCGTTGGTGCCCCGCGCGGGGCGGACGAGACCGATATCCTCGTAGTATCGTATGGTCTTCGCGGGAAGCCCGCTTCGTTCAGCCACATTTCCGATGTTCACGACGCGATCCTTCCCGGCATCCGCTGATCGACAATTAGGGCTTCCACCCGCTGGAAGGTCAAGAGGGCAGCCGGATTTCTTTTCCGCCCCTTGACCTTCCAGTAACTGGAAGCGCTATCTGCTGTCTCATAGAAGGAACGGAGGACGAATCATGGATGCCGCGCAGGACAAGGCTGGACTTCTTCGGGACCCCGTCTGCGGCATGGTCGTAGACCCGGTCCCCGGCGCACCGCATAGCGAGCACCGGGGCCATCTGTATCACTTCTGTTCGGAGAAATGCCGATCCAGCTTCGCAGCCGCGCCCGAGGCTTACGTGGAAGCGCGCGACCCGGTCTGCGGAATGGCGGTCGATCGCTCGACCGCCACGCACCTGACCAGCCACGCAGGCGAGCGGTTCTACTTCTGCTCCGGCCGCTGCAAGGAAAAGTTCGAAGCCGAGCCAGAAGCCTATCGGGAAGGACGCGCCGCCCCGGAGCCGATGCCGGTGGGCACGATCTACACCTGTCCGATGCACCCCGAAATCGAGCAGGTCGGTCCCGGCGATTGCCCGATCTGCGGGATGGCGCTGGAGCCCAAGGGCGTTCCCGCCGGCGATGAGGGGCCCAACCCCGAGCTGGTCGATTTCACCCGGCGATTCCGCGTCGGTGCGATCCTCACGGTGCCGCTTTTGGTGCTGACCATGGGACCGCTTCTCGGCCTGCCGGTGCGGGAATGGATCGGCGAACGCCCGACACTCTGGCTCGAACTCGCTCTCGGCACGCCGGTGATCCTCTGGGTCGGCTGGCCGCTTCTCGTCCGTGGCTGGAAGAGCTTCCGGACGATGAATCTCAACATGTTCAGCCTCATCGCCATGGGCATCGCCGCGGCCTGGGTTTTCAGCGTCGCCGCCGTGCTGGCTCCGGGTCTCTTTCCCGATGGCTTTCGCGATGCGGAGGGCAATGTCGGCGTGTATTTCGAGGCTGGCGCGGTGATCACGGTGCTGGTGCTGCTCGGGCAGATCCTGGAGTTGCGCGCCCGCGAGCGCACCGGGTCGGCGATTCGCGCCCTGCTCGACCTCGCCGCCAAGACAGCGCGACTGATCCGCGAGGATGGCAGCGAGGAGGATGTTCCGCTCGAGGAGGTGCTGGTCGGCGACCGGTTGCGGGTCCGCCCGGGCGAGAAAGTTCCGGTGGACGGCGTGGTCGCCGAAGGTCGCTCCTCGGTCGACGAATCGATGCTAACCGGCGAACCGGTGCCCGTCGAAAAAGTGGCGGGCGACTCCGTGACCGGCGCCACGATCAACGGAACCGGCAGCCTGGTGATCGAGGCGAAGCGCGTCGGCAAGGATACGATGCTCGCACGGATCGTCGAGATGGTAGCGGCGGCACAGCGTTCCCGTGCGCCGATCCAGAAACTTGCCGACGCGGTGGCGGGCTATTTCGTTCCGGCGGTCATCCTGATCGCGCTGCTCTCCTACGTGGCGTGGGCGGTCTGGGGGCCAACGCCGGCGCACGCCTACGCGTTGGTCTCCGCCATCGCAGTATTGATCATCGCTTGCCCCTGCGCGCTCGGCCTGGCCACACCGATGTCGATCATGACGGCGACCGGCCGCGGCGCGCAGGCGGGTGTTCTGATCAAGAATGCGGAAGCATTGGAGACGTTCGCCAAGGTCGACACGCTGATCGTGGACAAGACCGGTACTCTGACGGTGGGTAAGCCCGAACTCGCCGCCGTCTTGCCCGAGACCGGATATGCCGAGACTGACATCCTGAGACTTGCGGCGAGCCTCGAACGGGGTTCGGAGCACCCGCTTGCCGAGGCCATCGTTCGTGGCGCAGAGGTGCGCGGCCTCGCGCTCGCCAAGGTAGAGGACTTCGAGGCGATCACCGGCAAGGGCGTGAAAGGTGTCGTCGAGGGCAAGGCGATCGCCCTTGGCAACATCCGGATGCTCGCCGAACTGGGGATGGAAGCGCCGTCCGCCAAAGAGGCGGCAGACTCGCGCCGCGACGCGGGTGAAACGGTCATGTTCATGATCGTGGACGGAGCGGTCGCGGGCCTCGTGAGCGTCGCGGACCCAGTCAAGGAGACCACCCCGGCGGCGCTCGAAGCGCTGCACGCGCTCGGATTCCGCATCGTCATGGCGACTGGTGATAACGAGCGCACAGCCCGCGCGGTGGCGGGCCGGCTCGGCATCGACGAGATACGCGCCGATGTGCTACCCGAAGACAAGGCGCGGATCATCGGCGACTTGCAGGCGGAGGGCCGCAAGGTAGCTATGGCCGGAGACGGCGTAAACGACGCGCCGGCGCTGGCGCAGGCTGATGTCGGAATCGCGATGGGCACCGGCGCCGACGTGGCGATTGAAAGCGCCGGGTTTACGCTGGTGAAAGGCGACTTAAACGGGATCGTCAGGGCACGCCGCCTCTCGCTCGCCACGATGCGGAACATCCGGCAAAACCTGTTCTTTGCCATGATCTACAACACCGCCGGAGTGCCCGTCGCCGCAGGCATTCTTTACCCGTTCTTCGGCATCCTGATTTCGCCAATCTTCGCGGCCGCGGCGATGAGCCTGTCCTCGGTGTCCGTGATCGTCAACGCGCTACGGCTAAGATCGGCGCGAATCTGATGGCCGAGCACAGAACCAGAGCAGACCTGAGATTGCCTGTTGCCGAGCGCGCCATCTCGCGGCCTTGCGCCCGGATGGCAGTTGGCCGCGCCAGGCATGCGCCGGTATCAGTTCTCGTTGCACCTCGCCGCGCCTTCGTTCGCCGCGAACATCGTCCTGAGCACCATTTCGGCCCGGGCAAGGCCCTCTTTCGTGAGCATCAGGGATTTCGCCTTGCCTTTCGGGTCCCCGATCAGCCCCTTTTCGAACAGCCGATCGGTGATCGCCCAGTCGAGCCCCTTCCAGACACGGTCGCCGTCATGCAGCGTCAGGCTCAGGATCGCCAGCGCCGCGTCGTCGAGCTTTTCGGTGTCGAGTTCCATTGACTGCCGCCTTCCGGGATCGCGGGTCGGATATCCGGCCACATCCCGAAGGGTGCAACATGTTGCCCATTTCCGGAAAGGCCATTCCGGCCCGTTCCGCCGTGCGGTCAGGCTGGGAGATTTGCCCTGCGGCGCTTTGACAGCGTGAAGTGAAGAAGACCGGTCCGGCGCGGTGGGCTGTCGATGCGTGCAGCGCGTCCGGCTGAGCCCCGGCCGGTCATTCTCCTCCTGTACCCGGAACGAACTATTCCAGACACGCCCGCGCCTGTTCCCGCATCACCGTGTAGTCGGCCATCATTTCCGCAATCGTCGAGCCCTCCGGTAGCAGGGCCAGCTCCTCCGCCACCCGCGCCTGTAACGCCCGCTCATACTCGACGACGGGCGGACATGTGCCGACCACGCCCCCGTCAGAACCGACCGTCGCGCAGCCGCTCAACCAGCTCGCCGCGAGAGCGAGGACGATGCGTCGCCGCCTCCAGCATCCGTCGTTGTGCGTCATGGGTCTTCTCCATGGTTTCTAACCGTTCGCCCAGCCGTCCGGCACGTTCACCGCCGCGACGAAGGTTCAGCAAAAACATCAGGACGGTGAGTCCCGCCAGAACACAGCCCAGCGCCCTGCGCGCTGGGCCGCTGGCGAGGATCCGGAGGAGAACGCCCGTCACCGCCGCCCCCGTTTCCAGTCGTCGATCCGGGCATGGATCGCCACCGCGATGCCGGCGAGCGCTGTGGCGATGAACACCCAGCGCAACGTATCGAGATAGGGCACCAGCGGCAGGATTGCGGACTGGGTCTCGGCCAGCACCTCTTGTGCCACCTCCACCCCGGCGGCCCCGAGCGTCGCCATGCCGGCCGCCCCGCCGCCCTTCAGGGTGCGGCTTTCGGCCAGCACTTCGCGCGCGGGCGGGGTCTCGGTGGCGAAGGGCACGACCCGCACCGGAAAGCGCTCGCCCCAGCTGCGCGCGGGCCCGAGGTCGACATGCATGAAGCCCGAGCGCGGATAATAGCCGAAGCCCAAGAACCCGCCCTCCCGCGCCGCTGCCTCGAAGGCCTCGGGATCATGGTTCGCCATGGCGATGTCGAAGGCGGTGCCTTCCATGTGCTTCGAGGCCGGCGCGCCGCCGACCGCGCGGTTGTGCTCGGGGCTGCGGTAGGCCGAGCGCACGATGAGCGGTCTGCCGAGCCGGTCGCGCAGGGCCTGCAGCCGGTCGAGCGCCGGTTCGTTCACCAGCAATTTGCCGGTCCCCCGACAGGCGATTTCGGCCGGCGAGAAGCTCGGCCAGTGCCAGGCACTCTCGGGCACGTCGCGCCAGTGGCTGTAAGTGGTGGTCGTCATGATGCACTCCTCGGATGCAAAAACCCGCCTGAATGGCGGGCGGGTTGGTTGGTTCCGGTCAGTTCGGTCAGTCGGCGCGCCCGCGCTGGAACGCCTCGAAGAGAAGCTCTCGCACAGCACGGATGTCGATCTCGATACGCTCGAGCCGGGCGGCATCGGCGCCGCGGTCCTCGCTGCGCTGGTGCTCGGCCCGGGCCCGCTCGGCGGCGAGTTCGCGATCGAGCCGGGCGAGCAGCGCCTCGTTGGTGAAGGCCTTGCGGGTGACGCTGGCCGCGAGCGCCAGCGCGCCGCCGGTGAGCGCGGTGATCGCGGCGGTCGGGCCATGGTCGCGGAAGAGCTGGGCCAGGGCCTGCAGGGGTGTCGGCTGTTCGGACATGGAAGCGATTCCGGGGCTGATCGTGGGGGAGGGCAGGTCAGACGGCGGCGAAGCCGGTCCAGATCGTGTCGATCGCCGCGTCATCGAGCCCGCCGGCGGTGGCGATCATCGTGGTGAGCGGATCGAGCCGGTAGGCGACCTGGAAGGCGGCGAAGGTCACGCGGGCATCGGTGGCCTCGGGCTCGGGGAGGCCTGCGAAGACCGGCTCGAGGGCGGCCGGCACCGCCCCGGTCGCCGCGGCGGCGACCGCCTCCGCGGCTGTGATCAGACCCAGCCGGTGAAGTGCGATGAAGACCTGGCGACGCGAGAGCGGCGGCAACGCGGCGCGGATCTCCTCGGGCGTGGGCTCCGGCACGATCGGCGCCACGAAGGCCGCGATGTCGCTGCGGCCGGCATGGAGATCCCAGAGCGGATGGCCGGGATCGGCGATCACGACATGGCCTGAGCCTTCGTCGATCAGGGCAAGGATGGTCTTCTCTTGATTGCGCCATTCGGCCAGCATGGGTCAGATCCCGATGAGTGAGCGTTGATTGGCGAGGTAGCGGACATTGCGGATGAGCGAGATTCCGGTATAGGGCGTCGCCTCCTGGCCCGCAGAGGCACCGGTGGCGCCGAGGCGGATCGAGAGCGTCTGTCCGGGGACGAGCGTCACATCGAGGCTGCGGGCGACAAAGCTGGTGCTCGTCGTGCTCCATTCCTGCAGCACGGTGCCGTCTCGCATGATCGCGGCATATTGGGTGCCATAGGAATTGCCCCGCGCCTGCTCGAAGGCGACGCGCAGGGCACAGGACCGCGTGGCGGTGAGCCCGGTCTCGCCGAGCATCAGCTGATGTAGGATGCCACCCCCAGCCTTCGTGAGCGCGATCGTCGAGGTACCATCGCCGCCCGAACAGTGTTTCAGGACCACCGCATTGTCCGCCACCGTCGTCGCCATGGCGCCGGCCAGAAGATCGGAGGCGCCGGCCGCGAGAGCCGCGATAGCCTCGGCCACCCGCAGCGGCGTCATCAGCACCGCATTGTTCGTGCCGGCCTGCGCCTGGGCCTGGCTTGCGAGCGCCAGCGTGGCGCCAGCCCCCAGCCCGAGGGCGGCCCGCTGCGCCGCCACGGTTGTGGCCGCGAGGAGCGTCCGGCCGGCGGCCGAAGATCCGGCGAGTTCGAAGCCCGCGGCTCCGAGCGTGCCGATCGTGATCCAGCCGGCGTTCAGCGCATCGCGGATGCGCAGCACCGGGTCGGTGCCCGCGGCATCGACCCAGAGCTGGCCCGCAGTGGTGGTTGTCGGTGCCGTGACCCCCCAGGCACAGGACTGGAGGGCGGCGAGGATCAGGTTCAGCTCGGCGCGGAACTGCGCGCCGGACTGGTTGGCGAGATTGTAGTCGACCATCAGAGCACCTCTTCGGCATGGATGCGCAGCCGTGTGAGCAGCAGGTTGTAATCGGGACTGGCCGAGTGCATCCGCGCCCGGAACTCGGCGGCGCGGATCTCGTCCTCGGTGGCATCGAGCCGCGACCAGGGCGTCCAGGCGGGCGTTCCGGCCGGATTGTCATCGGTGACGCGGGCCTCGACCACGACGTCGATCTCGGCGCCGTTGGTGTCATCGACATCGAGCCAGCTGTCGATCGGGGCCAGACGTTCGTCGACCGTGCCGGAGAGGCTGAGCGCCGCCGCCTCGATCTCGGAGCGGAGGCGAATGCGCCGGAGCGCGCCGAAGTCCATGCCGAGGGGGAAGTCGTAGCGCCCCTCGACCGCGACATCGGTGAGCTTCAGCGCGGCGCCGTCCAGTGTGAGGTTCACGCGTGTTCCCGCCCAGAGGGGATCGGCGGCAAGGCTCAGGACCGGGGCGAAGGGCAGAACCTGGGCGCCGCGCGTCGCCGCCGTGGTGACCGGGCCGAAGTTGCCGGAGTTGTCGCGGGCGCGCAGGAGATAGGTGCCGGGTTTCAGGGGGACGATCGCGACGGCATCGGAGCCCGCCACCTCGTCCATGCTGACCGAGGTAGCCCAGGTGGCGGTGGGCGCATTCGCATGGCGGATCACGATACGGCCCCCGATCCGCACGTCGAGATCGGCAGACGGCGTCCACTTGAGGATCGCGAGCCCGCCCGCGGTCTGCAGCGTGAGATTCGCAAGCGCGGCCGGCGGCGCCGTGAGGCCGAGCACCTCGATGATGGCCGCGGCATAGGGCGAGGAGACGCCGAGACCCGAGAGTGCCTTCACCGCCACCTCCCAGCGACCGGCCTTCACGTCGCGGACCTCCCAGTAGAGCTGGTCGGTGCGCCCGAGCGTGATCCAGTCCTCGGCAAGCACGTTGCCGTCGGGATCCTCGATGCGCCGCGCCCGGATCTGGTAATCGCGCACGAAGTCGGACGGCGCCGCGGTCCAGGTTGAGCGGATCAGCGTCCGGACCCCGGTGCCGCTGCGTGTCTCGTAGAGCTCCTCGGTAAGCGACGGCGTGCCGGGGGCGGGCACATTGGCCGGGCCCGGCAGGCTGGTGCGCGGGGCCGCGGCGTAGATCGCCTCTTCCGAGGCCTGCCAGTCATAGACGAGGGGCGAGGTCTCGCGGAGCACGAGCTCGGGCAGCAGGAGCGCACCTTCGCCCGAGGCGGTGAGGTCGAGACTCACGCCCTGGACCTCGAAGGGTTTGGCTTCAAAGCCCCAGCGCGCGTAGGAGAGCGTCACGGTCCCGCCGACCTCGGCGGCCCAGGTGTTGAGCTTGCCCGCGAGCTTCACGGTCATCTGGCGGCGCGCACGTTCGAGCTCGATCTTCGCCAGCCTTTGCGCCATCGCGGCTGAGATGGTGAAGGGGAGCGAGAGGTCGCGCCAGCGTTGCTCGCCACCATCCTCGGCGAGATAGGTGGCACTCGTCACCGCCGGAAAGTCGTCGGGCTGCCAGTCATTCTCGGGGGAGACGAACTGGCCGCGCACCGCGTTGAAGTTCGAGGACATCGAGACCCGCGTCGCGAGCGTGAGCCCGCCCTCGCGGACATCATCCGCGGTCAGCGCCAGGTCCGGCACCTGCCAGGCGCCGGCATGAAGATGCCAGACCCCGGCGGACCAGGCCGAGCGGCCGGCCATGGCGGTGAGCATCGCCTCGATGACGACCTTCGGGCTTTCACTGAGCGAGATGACGCCATTGAGGCTGTAGCGCGGCTCGACCCCGCCGGCGGATTTCGGGACCACCTCGTCGCAGACATTGGCGGCGGCGATGAGATCGGCGGTATCGATGCCGTCCTCGGCG
Organism: Alphaproteobacteria bacterium; assembly: GCA_030429495.1. Lineage (GTDB taxonomy): Bacteria > Pseudomonadota > Alphaproteobacteria > Rhodobacterales > Rhodobacteraceae > Albidovulum. The sequence continues at coordinate 31,062 of JAUIFH010000002.1, forward strand.
CCGATCGCCGCGCCCAAGCCGAAGGTGGGATCACCCATGTAATCGGCAAGACAGAGGGCGGCATTCTCGCTGTAGCCGCGGGATCCGCTGCGGGGATCGAGGATGTCGTTCTTGCCGCGGATATCGACGGTGATGTTTGGGATGCCGCCCGGAAAGGCATCGGCGTCATAGCTGAGGCGGAGCGCGATCGCGGCGCATCCCGCAAGTCGGTGTTCGGCGCTCCATTTGTCGGGTGCTGCGGCGAGGAGCCCGTCGAAGGCGGTCTGATCCGCGTCCCCGAGGCGCTTCTCGACGGTGACCTTGCCGGCCCAGCGCCCCTGCGCGATGCCGGTCTCATTCACCGCCTCCTCTCCCTCGAAGAACACCGCACCGATCGCCTCGACGGGATGGGCGGCGAGCACGATCACCAGGTACAGGTATTGCCGCCTCGCGCCTGTGACGTGCAGGAAGACGATCACCCCGCCCTTGCGCGCCCGGCCATAGACCAGGTCGCGCGGCATCACCGGCTCGCGCAGCGTCACCGTGCGGGCCTGCAGGCTTGTCTTCGGCTTCGGCATCAGCGCCTGGGAGGCGTAGGACAGAAGCAGCGTGCCGCCGAGCCGGATCAGCGCGCCGGCAATGCCGCCGGCGGCGAGTGCGCCGCCGATGGCGCCGGCCACCGCGGTGACGGCGGAGACGATGAAGGGCATGGAGGCGGTGGTATCCCTTGAGAAAGGATCGGATCAGATGCGCCAGGCCAATGTGCAGGCGGCGAGCGGGGCGAAGGTGAGACCCGCGGGTGCGATCCCGGCCGCGCGCGCGCCGAGACAGATGCCAAAGCCGAGACCGGTGCCGGCAAGGAGAAGATCGCCGCGGCGGGCGAGATGGACCGAGGGCACGGGCTCTCCGAGGAGCGCGCGGCCTGCGGCCTCGAGCGACGGCCAGCCGAGCCGGCGCATCATCCGCGCGGCGCCCAGCGCGGTGCGGTAGCGCCCGCGCCAGAGCGCCGCGACATCGGCACCACCGGTCAGATCGCGGCGGAGATCGAAGGCCCAGATGGCGCAGTCATGACTGCCCCAGGCGAAGGGGCGGGCGCGGGCGGCCTCGATGGCCTCGGCGAGGCGGCGCTCCCAGCCGGGGATGCGTATCGGGGACTCGGGCATGCCCGTGGCTGTCATGCCCATCGCCGTCATCGGTGACTCCGTCATCCCCGCCCCCAGGTGATCTCGCGATCCTGGATCGCGGTGACATATTCGAAGCCGCGATCGCCGGGATGGAGCGCCTGCTGGCTCTCATGGGTGTAGCGCCAGGTGCGGGGCGTATTGAGATCGATGAGGCGGCTCTCGTAGCTGATGGTGATGGTGCAGGTCCCGACATCATCGGTGATCTCCGGGACATCGAGGCGGCCGGAGAAGGCCTGCACCGGATCGGCGATGATCGTGCCGTCCTCGGCGAGAAGCCCGATCCAGACCCGGCCCGGCAGGCCCTGGCGCGCCTCGGCGATGACGAGCTGGACAAGCGCCGTCGGCACGCCCGAGAGCGAGACCGCGGTGCCGGTCGCCACCACCGCGCCGGTCTCCTCGATGGCGCCGAGCCCGAGAAGCGTACCGGCCCCGGCCCAGCTCTCGCCGGCCCAGCCGATCTCGCCGAGGCCCGACCAGAGCCGGACGGTCTCGGTGGCAAATACCCCCTCGAAGAAGATGACCGGCCGCAGGTCGCGCGCGGCAAGCGCTGCCGCGAAGTCGGGTGTGAGATTGCGGCTCATAGCGCCTCTCTTGCGGTCAGGCTGAAGCGGAACAGGTCGGCGCGGGTAATCAGGCTCGGCACCGGGGCGGTGAGGCGAAGGAGCACGGCCGGGCTCACGATCTCGATCGGATCGCCGTCCCCGGGTGCGGCACGGAGTCGCGGCACCAGCTGAAGCGTGGCGCGGCCGGCATAGTCGGGGAGCACATCGGCGGTGAGCTGGTGCAGACGTGTTTGCGCATCCGTTCCGAGCGAGATGAGATCGCCGGTCCGGAGCGTGGGCAGGGACGGCGCCCAGCCCGCGCTCATGAGCGTAGTACCGGTCTGGAAGCCGCCGGCGACCACGGGGGCACCGAAGCTCCCCGCCTGCAGCACCGAAGGGTCACGGAAGAGGAAGCAGCCGCGGATCCCGCCCAAGGCTGCAAAGAAGGCCGAGAGCCGGCGGCCGTCGCGACCGGGGCGCTGAGCGAGCTCGATCGCGTAGTCCCACCATTCACCGCCCCAGTCCTGGACCTGTTCGGTGCCGGTGAAGGGCGAGGTGGAAACGGCCGTCGCGGTGACGAGACGGCGCTCGAGACGGGTGACGAGCGTCAGCGGCAATTCGGGGATCATGGTTCAGGTCCATCTGTCTCAAAGCGCCTGGCCGCGGCGCCGGCCATCGGCGACGCTGGCCTTGGCGAGCCTTGCGATCTCGGGGATCGCGGCGCGCAGCTTGGCATCGACCTGCTCGGCAACGCCCGCCTGCGCGCCGCGGGCATCGATGCTGATCGTGACGGCGCCACTTCCGCCACCTGAGCCCAGCCCGCGCGCCACTTCGGCCCGCGACAGCACCCGCTCGCCGCGCTGCAGGATCGCCGGCACTTCGTCAGGGCGCAGTCCAGCCCAGCCGCCGGCGTGGAGCCGCGGCGCACCCGCGAAGGCGAGCGCCGGTACGGTTCTGCCAGGGCCCGGCGCGCCGACCATGCCGCCCGCGTGATGGACAGGCGCGAAGACCCCGCCCAGCGCCCCCGAGAGCCAGCTCGCGAGCGGTCCCAGCACCGAGGTCTTGAACGCCAGCGTCGCGAGATCGGCGAGGATCGAGGCGATCAACCCCTTGAAGTCGAGCTTGCCGGTGGTGACGAAGGTCCGGAAGGCGCTCTCGGCTGAGCGGAAGGCACCGGTCAGTGTCTCCCCGAGCCCCTTGCCCCAGTCCATCGCCTCGGCCGCGTAGGCCGAGAGCGAGTCCGTCACCGCCCGCCAGCCCGTGGCCGCTGCCTCTGCTGCGGATTTCGCGGAATCGCCGGCACCCGACGCCGCGCGGCCGGCCGCCTCAAAAGCCTCGGTCACCTCATCCGCGGCGGTACCGGTCGCGGCAAGCGCCTCTTCGGCGCCGGTGCCGCCGGCGCTGATCGCCGCCGTCAGGGCCTGCCAGCTTGCCAGTGGCCGGGTCGCGGCCTCGGCCAGGATGCCGGCGGCTTCGCGATAGCCCTCGGCCCGGGCGCGGGCCTCCTCCTCCAGACCCCCGAAGAGATCCGGCGGCGCGATATAGGTCTGCGAGAGAGCTGCCGCGAAGGCCTCGGCCGCCGCCGTGCCCGCGGCCGTTGCCGCCCCCGCGAAGGGGTTGTCGATGCGGCCAAGATCGACGGCCTCCAGCGTGCCGATCCGCACCCCGCCCTCGCCCACCGCCCAGTCAGGGAGCAGCGCCAGCGCGGCATTGAGTCCATCGATGAAGCGGTTGATCCGGGTGACGACACCGTTCAGCATCGCCTCGACGCCGGAGATGAGCCCGTTCGCGGCCCCATAGGCGAAGTCGCCGATCGCGGCCGGCAGCCGGGTCCAGATCGCCACGGCACCGTCGAAGGCGCCCTGAAAGATCGCCGCGCTGCGATCGCCGAAGGTGAAGACACCGGCAATGGCCCCGCCGAGCGCCGAGAGCGCCGTGGCCTTCAGTCCTTCCCAGCCGGCGGCGATGCGGGAGAGCGACCCATCGAGTGCCAGCCCCAGACGCGACCAAACCTCCGCGCCGAGATCCGCGAGGAGCCGGAAGGCCGCGCCCACGCCGCCGACCCGGGCGACGAGGAGCGAGAGCTGATACGCCAGCTCCCCGGCGCCGACGATCAGCGCCCCGATGCCGGTGCGGATGAGCGCGCCGCGCAGGAAGACCAGAGCCGTGGCGAGCCCCCGCACCGAAAGCGTGGCCACGGCAAGACCCCCGACCCAGCGCCCCGCAAGGAAGGTGGCGAAGCTCGCGGCATAGGAAGCGAGACGCCCGACCTGGTCGAAGAGCCCGCGGATCGCTGTGCCGAGCGGACCGGTGCGGCTGGCGATGGCGGCCATGGCATTGGCAACCGCCTCGAGGGCCGGGGCCGCGGAAACGGCGAGCTGGTTGGCGAGCCCCTTCCAGATCAGCCCCAGCCGCGAGATCGCGTCATTCGTGCGCTCGATCTGCCCGGCATCGACCTCCGAGACCACCACCCCGAAGGCGTGCACATCCTCGGTCGCCTGGCGGAGCGTCGCGGAATCGATCCGGGCCATGGCGATCGAGCCCTCCTCGCCGAAGAGTTGGCCCGCCACGGCGGCGCGCTCGGCCGCGGGCACGAAGGCCTCGATCGCGGCATTGATCGCACCGACACGGGCGTCCAGCGGCAGCGCGATGAGCTCCGTGGCCGAAAGCCCGAGCCGCTTGAGCGCGTCCGCCGCGGGACCTGTGCCGGAGGCCGCCTGGCTCAGGCGACGCGTGAGATCCTTCGTCGCCTGTTCGATGCCGGACATCGACACGCCCGCGAGTTCTCCGGCGCGCTCCAGGGTCTGGATCGAGGCCACCGTGGTCCCCAGGGACTGCGCGAGCTTGGCCTGCGCGTCGATGCTCGCGAGGCCCGAGCGCACCATGGCGACGCCGGCCGCCATGGCGGCGGCGACTGCGGCGGCCGCCGCGATGCCGACGCGCCGCGAGAAGGCCGCAAGCCGCGCGCTCGCGGCGTCCATCTCTCGACTGAGCCGGCCGAAGCCGCGGGCGCCGGCCTCGCCCACGCCTTCGAGCTCGGCACGGACCTGGCGGCCGCCCACCGCGGCGAGGCGGACGGAGACGCGTTTTTCGGCCATGGCTCAGGCTCCTTGCATTCGCCACAATGGCGTCTTACGTTTTGGCTATCGATCATTGAGGCGTATGAACATGGCCGAGACCGCGACGCTGTCCGCGAAGTTCCAGATCTCGATCCCGAAGGCGATCCGTACCGCTCAGCACTGGGAGGCGGGGCTTACCTTTGCCTTCATTCCGAAGGGCACGGGCGTACTTCTGGTTCCCGTCCCGAAGCGGCAGAGCCTGAAGGGGCTCGCGAAGGGGGCGAATCCGGACGACTACCGCGACCGCTCGGACCGGGTCTGATGATCCTCGTCGATACCTCGGCCTGGATCGAATGGCTCATCGGTTCCGCGACCGGCGAGCAGCTCGCTGACCGGCTGCCCGAACAGGCCGACTGGCTGGTGCCGACCATGGTGCAGCTCGAGCTTGCCAAATGGCTCACCCGCGAGGTCGGCGAGGACAAGGCCGACCAGGTCATCGCCTTCACCCAGGTCTGCCAGGTCGTGGAGCTCGACACCGCGATCGCGCTTGGCGCCGCCGAGGCCTGCCGGGACCACCGCCTCGCCACGGCCGACGCGATCATCTTCGCGACGGCGCGGGCCCGGGGCGCCGCGCTTCTGACCTGTGACGGGCATTTCGAAGGCCTGCCTGGCGTGACGCTGATCGAGAAGGTCAGGAACTGAAGGATCCCGTACCCGATGTCTCCATCTGTTCGTTGATCTTCGCGACCATCACCGCCTCGAGGACGGGCAGAAGTTCGGCCGCCGCAATGGCTGGCACGCCCAGCGCCTGCGCCATGGACAGCGCCGCACCCATGTCCCAGCCGATGACGGCGCCAGGCAGCACCCGGAGCTGGCCACCGAGACGGCCGACCAGATCCCAGACCTGCCAGCCTTCGAAGGTTTCCGGCTGGTTCAGCCGCGACGGGCAGTCCGGGCACGGCCCCTGGCAGGCGTCGCAGTAGCGCTCGCCCCCGCCGAAGGACCAGTCGGCGAGGGCGCGGAGACGTTTTTTTCCTGCTCCAGCAGCAGGCCCTTCGAGACATAGGTCAGCTGGAAGGCCTCGAAGATCGGCCAGATGTCCAGAGCCGCGTCGATGGCCTCGTCGCTCGGATCTATCGCGTTGCCGTCGGCATCGCCGATGCCTTCCCAGGCGAGGATCGCCCGGCGCGCCAGCGCCTTGGCAAAGGCCACCGCGCGTTCCTCGTCGGAGGCCGTCTCGGGCAGGGCCTCGACGGCCGGATCGGCGCGCGTCGCTACCATCAGAGCGGTGGTCAGCGGCAGGAGCTGCAGCTTCAGCCCGGGCAGGAGTGTGTGCCAGAAAGGCACAGCGGAGAGGTTGAGACGGATCATGATCTTGCCTTGTCGTGGTTGGCGCGTAACGTCGGCGCGGGTGAAGGAGCGAAACGGGTTTCCGATGAACGAGGACGGGCGACGATCGGGGCGTAAACTTTGCGAGCTGCGGCGCGACGATGGCAGTCTCACCGCCCGTGGCATCCTGGCGGACGGCGAGCAGACCGGTTACTGGGAATGGTACCGCAGGGACGGCACGCTCCTGCGCTCGGGCTATTTCGAGACCGGTCGGCCGATCGGGCCACTGACCGAATATGACGAGGCGGGACGGCCGCAGCGGGCGGGCGCCATCGCCTGGGGCTGAGCCGCGACCTCAGTAGCTCTCCACATCATTGACGAGGGTGGCGGTGCACATCCGGCCGAGGACACTGTCGCGCGCGGCCTGCCAATCGAACTTCGCCTGGATGCCCTGCGGCCCGGTGATCTCGATCCTGGGGCGCGGCAGATAGACCGCATGCACGGTGAAGGCAAAGCTCTCGCCCGAGGGCAGTGCGTAGCCGAATTCGAGCGCGCTGGGATCGCCATTGATGGCCTGGGTGACGAGTGTGCTATCCGCGAAGCGTACCTCGATCGAGCCCGTCAGCGCCGCGATCGAGGGATCCGCGCCGTCGATGCGGCCGTCGGCGCGGATCGTCTCGATCCGGTCGAGGTTGTTGGCATAGGTGATCTCGGCCGAGACCACGTTGCCCAGCGCTGTACCGTTCCGGGTGATCGCCCCGTTGAAATGGCCGAAACGCTTCAGCTCCAGTTCCGCCGGCGGTAGGGCGGGGTCTCCGAAGGCCGCCGTCGCCGTGCCCACCGCCTCGCCCTGCGCCACGAGCCGCGCCGTGGCGGTCAGGAGCCCCGAGCGCTGCACCTGCCAGCTGAACTGGTCGAGTACGCAGCCGGAATACATCGCATAGCGCGGCACCTCGGGCATACCGGTCTCGATCGCGAGGCTCGGCAGTGCCCAGGCCCCGGAGCGGAATTCGTGGGTCCAGGGACCGGTGCCGGTGGTTGCAGGCTCCCCGAAGGCGGCCTTCAGCCAGAAGCCGAATCCCGCCGCGTCGATCGGCACGACCACATCGCCGTCGGCCGTCACCGCGTCCTTGATCGGTGCGAGCGGATCGCGACCGTAACCCAAGAGCTCCGAACTCAGGAGCGGCTGCTCGGCCCCGAGCGTGGTGCTCGCAAAGGGCATCCGCGTGAAGCCGCTCGCAGGCGGTGTGCCATAGGTGGTCTCGAACGCCAGCGCCATCTGCGCTCGCGCCCCCTGAGCTCGTGCCATGTTCAAAATTCCTTCTTCCTGGGACTTGCGAAACTGCGCGTTGCCTGAGGACATCCATCCCGATACTCAGTCTCTGCCTGAGCCCAGACCGGTCGGAGAACGGCAGATGATCGAAACACTCTTGCCGCTGCTCTTTGGACTCGTTGCGCTCTACTTCGTGGTTTGGGTCCTGATCCTGCTTCCAGCCAGAATGGCGACGTCGCGCGGGCGCAGCGCCCTGGTGTGGGTGCTGGTAAGCCTCCTGTTTTCTCCGGTTCTGGCCTGCCTTCTTCTCCTGCTGCTCGGAGGCGGGCCACAACGGGCGCGGGAGCGCGCGAGCGGCCGATCCTGATGCTCGCCCTGGCGGGGCGGAAACCGGCAGAGTTCGCCGATCGGGCCAATGGGTCAGAGATCTATTGTGCAACACCACGGGCATGACCGCTGTCTTCAGGCTTGACCGGTACCGTCATTCCGAAGAACTGGTCCGAATGCCCCTCAAGAGCGCCCCGTGCCATGTCTGACCCGTTCACGCGCCCTCACGCCGCCGGTCGTGATCTTCCGCCCGCCGAACGACGGCGCTCGGTCCTCCATGAGGGTAACGTCCTCAAGGGCGAATGGATCACCGAGGGGATCACCGAGCTTGGCGGGACGTTCAGCGGCGATCTGCAGACCGACACGCTGGTGCTGACCCGCACCGGCCGGATCGAGGGAACCGTCCGCGCGCGCAACGTGATGATCGAAGGCACGCTGACCGGAACGGTTTCAGCACAGAGCGTGACCATGCGGTCCACCGCCATGGTGGCGGCAGATATCACCTGCCAGATCCTCACCGTGGAGCCCGGGGCCGGGATCGAGGGTCGGCTCTCCTGCCACCCCGAGGGTCGGTGAACATGTTGGGTCACTTCCGGGCGCGTCACTTGCGTGGCGGAGTGGTCGGCCTCCTGGGACTGGCCGCGCTCCTGCTCCTGGTCCTGATCTCGCCGGTCGATGCCCGCGAGATCCAGTCGGTCGAAGCCCGCGTCAGCAAGGTGCTCGACGGTGATACCTTCACTCTCAAGGGACTATCGCGCCGGATCCGCGTCTGGGGTCTCGACGCACCCGAGTGGAACCATCCGGGTGGCTCGGCGGCGACCGCCACGATGCGCGCGATGATCGCGGGCAAAACCCTGCACTGCGATCTCCGGGACCTCGACCGCTACGGCCGCCTCGTCATGCAATGCTTCCTGCCTGACGGGCGCGACATCGCCGCGGAGATGATCCGCATTGGGGTTGCCACCGAATACTGCCGCTACTCCCGCGGCTATTACGGCACCTGCTGATACGGAACCTGCCGGCCCAGGCTCAGGCGAGCGGATCCGCCGTCGTATAATGCAGGACGATAGAGATCACCGCCGCTTTCAGTGTCGCCGCGCCCTCGACGGCCAGATCGACCGGCCTCGGCGCCTCGGCCTCCACCCAGTCGCAGAGATCGCCGAGCGTGCGGTCGGCCGCGAGCGCCGTACCGATCCCGGCGCAGAGCGCGTCGAAGGCGGCATCACGGTCGGCACCTTGAACGATGGCCTCGATCTCGGCGCGGTGCTGGTAGTGGTAAGCAAGCGGCGAGAGCGTGACCTCGGGCTCGCCGGGCTCGCCGTCGCGCAGGATCAGAAGACCGTCGGTGGGTATACGCTCGGGCAGGACCTCGCCGCGGAGCGCGGTGGCGGGCAGCGTTGTGAGCCGCGCTTGCAAGGCGGAGAGGATGGTTTCGCGGGTGGTGGGCATCTTCATGACCTTGCTTGAGCGTTACCTTCGGCGCTTGGCGAAGAATGGGGCTTGAGTTGCAGCAAACGCGTATGCCGAGCGCGACCCATCTAGAGTTAGGCGCGCTGGAAACATTGACGAAGGTTACGACAAGGCTAACCTGTTGATGCAGATAAGGTCGGAGGGGACGGATATGGCAAAAGGCGGGTACCTTGGCGGTTCAATAACAATTGGGCCGCGGTCCGGATGGTTCTCTGACGACGATGCGCGCGTGGAGCGACTTCATGCTGTTGGAAAGCTTGAAGGGGAAACCGCACGACTGCGTGCACAAAGGTTGGCAGCGGAGAAGTCCGCCAAGCTTGCAAACGCAAACGAGAAGAGAGCCAAGGCGGATCTTCGTCAACGTGAGCGAGCTGCGGCCCAGAAGGAGCGACTTCTATCGGTCAAGTCTGGCGAACTTGTATCCGAACCTGTGACCAAGTCGGAGATCAAACAGCGGCAGAACATGGAGCGGGTACAGGTGGTCAAGAAGAGGAAGAAAGCAACGAAGCCAGCTTGAAACGGGCGGAGCTGCGTGGGCGGTTTCGCGGGTGTTTGGTATGCTCATTCCTGGGACCAATACACAGCGTTTCGGCTTCGGCGAGCGGTGAGCAACCTCCACCCAAAATGGTAAGTCTCAAGTGCCTTTGATGGCGGCACGCGCTGACACGGCTTAGTCTGGATACTGCGTGAGTGGGAGAGAAATATGCCAGCAGATCGAAGCAATCCTGATGACAACACTGGCTCGACCCCACAAAGTGAGGCCGCCGATGCGCTTGTTCTTGAAGGATGGAATGCCCTGAACCCCAGTGCGGCTGAGGCGAATTTTCGCAAAGCCATCGATACCGCGCCTGATCACTGGCGAGGGTACTACGCGCTCGGCAACCACTTCAGTTCCCTCAATCGATATGATGAGGCAGCCGATTACCTCTACAAAGCGGCGCGGCGCGCACTTGACGAGCCTGCGGTCCACCATGCACTGGGCGTTGTCCTCTTCGCACGAGATGAAATCGATGCCTCAGTCGGAGCATTTCATTACGCGGCAAAGCTTGATCGGAAAAACCCACTGTTGCAGAGATCGCTTGCCCTCGCTCTTGCGCGCAACGGCGAGTCCAACAAGGCGGAACAGATCTTTCGTGACCTCCTTCTACAGGAGCCTTCGGACTACGAAACGTTCAAGCACTATGCCGATCACCTGACCGCTATCGGTCGGATATCAGACCTGGAAGGCCTCTCGGCCGAGTTCATAGACAGGAACCCCGAAGAGCGGTCTGCGTGGGGTCACTATGCGCGGTCGCAATACCTTCTTGGTCGGTACAACGTCGCAAAGGTAATTTGCGAACAGATTGACCGCGATTTCCCAGACTGGTCTTTCAACGCGCTTGTTCTGGGACAAGTCCATGGCAAGCTCGGGCAAAGGGAGGTTGCCAGAAGGCAGTACCTGCGTACCCTAGAACTCGATCCAAGCGAGGCGGCCGCGCATGTCGAGCTTGGAAATCTGCACCTTGCAGACAAGAAGAACGTCGAAGGTGGGCGCTGCTACCTGCAAGCCATAGGTGCTGATCACCGGTCCGCCCACGGACATTCGGGGATCGGCTGGGTGTTTCTCCGAGCCAACCTCTACGATCCCGCCGCGCAAGCTTTTCGACGCGCACTTTCCTATGACCCATACCTCGCTGATGGATGGACGGGCCTCGGCATTGTTGCCCTTCACCGCAGCGATGCATTTCTCTCCCTGTTCTACTTTTCACGCGCACTCGCGCAGAATCCCATGCACGAGATTGCAAATTGCGGTCTTGGAGACTCCCACCTGCAGCTCGGCTCCGATGAACTGGCAGAGTCGGCGTTTCGATCCGCCGTCGCCGCAGCGCCGTTCAGTACAATCTCGCTCACAAGATTGGCCGATCTCCTTGATCGAACTGGCAGGGCAGAAGAAGCAAGAGATGTTCGCAAGCGCATGGCTGGCTTCACGCCACCTCCGTCGATGGCACTCGTGGAAGAGATCGATGCCGGCATCAACGAGATCCGCGATCTTGTGGAGCAATACCTGAATCGACAGTAGAGCATACTTCTCAATCACCCCTTCGCGACCTTGGCGCCCACCCACCCCGCCACAATCCGCCCCGGCAGCCCATCCACCGCGCGCTCGGCATCCCACGCCAGATCGAGCCGCTTGCGGAGCTGCACCTGCGGCACCAGCAGGAAGATCGGCACCGTGGTCAGCCCGCGGCCCGTCTTCGCCCGCGACACCACCGCCCGTCCCTTCGAGTTCAGCCGCCCTTCGGCCACGAGCAGGCTCGGCCCGCGGCGGCGGTAGATGAAGCGCAGTCGAAGTCCGGTACGACGTTCCCATTCGGCGGGGGTGATGCGGCCGCCGCGGGTGGATTTGCCGGCCGCCGGCGTGGGGATCGCCAGCCAGAACCCGTGCTTCGAGCGAATGAGCGGCCCGGTGTCATGCGCCCCGACGATCACCGGCGCGTTCGACCACACGAGGGCGGCGGCGTTGAGGCTCTCGCCCGCCTTCGGATAGGTCGTGAGCCGGATCGAATTGCCGAGCCGGGATCCCAGCCCGGCCCCGGCGATCTGCCGGCGCCAGGCAGTCTTCAGATCGATGCCCGCCGCGCGCATGGCATCGGTCACCGCCTTTTCGCCGGCGCGGATCTCGGCCCGCATCCGGGCGACGATGTCCGCGGTGATCTCGAGCTTCAGCTTCATGCGGGCCTCAGATCGAGCGTCCAGATCAACCGCTCACGATCGCGAAGCGGCTCCCCCTGGATGAGGAAGCTCTCGGTGCCGATCACGATGAGGTCGCGCGGGCGCGGGGCGGGCAGGTCGGCGACCCGCACATCCACCACGGTGGTGTCGCTGACAAAGCGTCCCGCGCCGAAGTCGGTGACGCGGTCGGGCGCGCGGGCGATGATGCGGATCGGGCGCTCCTCGGAGGTGCCGGCCGAGATCCAGAGCGCCGGCTCCGCCAACGCGGCATGGGTGAAGAGGCGGTCCAGGGCACCGGCAAAGACGGACATGGGGGCTCCGGGTCTCGTCCGTCAGTTCGAGCTGTGGAGCCGGACGGCGAGGCGCGGCCGCTTGTTCACCGGCAGGATCGAGGCCTCGGTCATCACGTCGATCCAGCGGCCCTTCTCGTCGAGATGCTGACGGGCATAGAGCGGCAGGCCGATGGTGTTGGCGGTCTCGAGAAGGTTCGCCGGCCCGCCATAGGTGGTGAAGGTATCAAAGGTCCCGAGCGGGAAGGCGATACCCTCGCCCGCCGGGATCAGGCGCTCGGCTGTCCCGTTCGCGAGCGTGACCGAGCCGTTGTATTCCTCGAAGAGGATGCCGGCGAAGGGGAAGGCGCGGCGGGTATCCTCGCGCAAGGGCTGGCCGCCGGTCGCCGAGAAGAACTTGTAGGCGTCCTCGGTTTTCGGATGGCTGATAAGCTTGTCGAAGAACTCTGAGCTGACCAGCGCATGGGCGGTGGTCATGGTCTCGCCGAGAAGGTTGTCCTCGATCGCGCGCAGCACCGTGCGCACCTTGGACTGGATGCTGGTCCCGGCGGTGCCGAAGACGAAGTCGACGGCGATCTGCTCGAGCCCGAACTCGGTGAAGTAGTTGTAGAGCGTGGTGCCGCCGCCGTCCTTCACGATGCCGCGGAGCGCGTTCATCTCCATGTATTCGCGGGTCTGGGCATGCTTGCGGCGCATGAGCGTGAGCTTGCGGCTCATCACCTCGACGAGCGGATCGGCGGCGTCCGAGACCCCGAGTGCCGGCTGCCCCTGGATGTCGGCGGGCAGGATCACGTCGTCATGCGGGATCCACGGGAGCGCGAAGGACCGCATCGAGCGGCCCTCGCGGGTGCCGACGGTGGCGGGGCCGCCCAAGGGGACCGAGGGCAGGAGGCTGAGGACGCCTTCGTATTGTTCGATGATGACGGCGCGCTGGCTGACGCCCTCGAAGCGGAAGAGGCCGATCTGGCCGAGGCGGGTGTAGAGGTTCGGCAGGATGTTGATGGCCTGTGTCATCTCGGCCAGCGAATAGCCGCCGGCGTCGAAGGGATTGCGGATCAGGGTCATGGGAAGGCTCCGGGGGAAAGGGAAAGGGCCGGCAGGGGCTGCGGCAGCCTGCGTGGGTCCGCGTCAGGCACCGTCGCGGGCTATGATGCCCAAAGCGGCGAGCTCAGTGAGTTTGGCGGTGATCTTGGCCGCATCATCGACAGAGCCGTCGTAGAAGAGCGCCGCACGCGAGACGATCGCGGGTCCGCGCGCCAGGATGATGCCGGTCGCATCGGCGAGCGTCGCATCGACCGGGTAGAGGAGCACGGCGGCGGCGGTCTCGGCGCCATCCGCGCCGGCGGCGCTCGAGAGCGTGTATTTGCCGCTGGCGGTGATCTTCCCCAGCACCGAGCCGGCCGGATAGGGCAGGCCCGCGAGGAGCGTGATGTCTTCGCGGGTGTAGTTCGGGGTGACCTCGTATTTGAGGACATCGCCCATCGAGGGCGGTTGCGTCAGGACGGGCATGGGTCAGGCTCCGGAGTGTCGGGATCGGGGAAGGTGCTGGGATCAGCGTGGGGCAGCGGCGGACTTCTTCGCGGCCGCAATGAGCGGGCTTTCCTTCGCCACCACGGCCGGCGCGGTGGCGAGGATGCCGGCGGCATCGCTGCGCGCCGCGAGATCGGCGAGGACGCGGGCGCGGAGCGCCTCGGGTTTCAAGCCCCGCGCCACGGCATCGGCGGCGTCGATCTGGACGCCAAGCCGCGCGGCCTGGGCGCAGACCTGCGCCACTTGTGCCGCCTCGGCACGGATGGCCTCCGGCGTGGGGGCCGCTTGCGCTGGTGCCGATGTACCCGCCGCGATCGGGGTCTGTGCCGACGCCGGTGCCGGTACGGGCGCGGGGGCGGCCGCGGCGGTAGGTGCAGTCTCGATCGGTGCAATCCCGGTCGGTGCCGTCGGAAGCGTCGGCGCCGCCGCCGGGGTGGCGGGCGGCGTTTCGGCCAGCGTTTCGGCCGACATTTTTGGCGAGGTCTCGGCGGGGCTGGTGGTCATCAGGGGGACCTTTCTGGGGCTGGGGGTGATGCCGCGGGACGCGGCGGCGAAGGCGCGGAAGGCGGTGGCGGGATCGGCCAGCTCGTCGGCAAGACCGGCGGCCAGGGCCTCGGCGCCGCGGTAGACGGCGGCCTCCGTTCCGAGCGCGGCCGCCTGGCTCAGGCGAGCCCCGCGGCCGGCGGCGACGGTCTCGGCGAAGAGGAAGCGGGTGATCTCGAGCTCGCGCTGGATCCGTTCGCGCACAGCCTCGGGGAGCGGTGCGTAGGGATTGGCATCGACCTTGTGGGCGCCGGCATGGATCAGGGTGACGGCGACGCCTTCCCGGTCGAGCGCCGCGCTCCTGTCGCTGTGGATCGCGAGGACGCCGATACTTCCGACCGCCCCGGTGCGCGGCAGGATGATCCGGTCGGCCTGGGAGGCGAGCGCATAGCCGGCCGAGAGCGCATGTTCGGCGACGAAGGCCTGGACGGGTTTCTGCGCGCGGGCCGCGCGGATGCGGTCGGCGAGATCGAAGGCGCCCGCCACCTCGCCGCCGAAACTGTCGACATCAAGCGCGATACCGCGGATGGCGGGATCCGCGATGGCCGCCTGCAGCTGGGCCGCGATGCCCTCGTAGGAGGTCAGGCCCGAGGACTGCCCGATCCAGGCGCCGCGATGCACGAGCGTGCCGGCGATCTCAATGACGGCAATGCCGTCGACCATCGCGAAGGGATGGCCGGGGTCGCGTTCATCGCGCTTCGCCAGGCCGTCGCCGAAGAGCGAGGCCCGGACGGGCCGGGACGCCGCCGCCTGATCCACAACCGAAGTTTCAAATCCCGCGACACTGATTTCCTTTCCGGTGATCCGCGGCCCGAGCCCCGCGAGGAAGGCCAGCGCCTTGGCGGGCTCGACCATGAGGGGGGTGTTGAAGACCCGCTGGGCGATCTGGACGTGGTGCATCAGGTCTCCTCCCGGCAACGGGGCTCCCGGCCCTCGGCGTCGTCGGTCTCTTCGGTTTCTTCGTCCGGGTTGGTTTCGTCTGCGGCACCGGCCGGCCCCTCGCCTGCGGCCGCCGGGCCCGCGCCCTTTGCCGGCGATCCCGGCCGGCGGAAATCGAGGCCGAGCGCTGCCTCGCGCCTCCGTTCCGCGGCAATTTCCCGGTCGACCTGTTCGGCATCAAAGCCGCGCTCGGAGATCGCCTGGCTGCGGGACTTGAGCCCCGCCTCGATCTGCAGGATCTCGGCCGAGGCGTCCTTCGCCGGATCGATCCAGTCCCACCTTGTGGGGAGCCAGTCGCAGGCGAGGTATTGGCGCCGGTCCCTGGCGTAGCCCGGCAGGTCGAGGCTTCCGGCCAGCACGGCCATGTCCATCCAGCGCGTCCAGACCGCCCGGCAGAGCTGGTAGACCATCACCGAATGCTGGAAGGCCGAGATCCGGCGGCGGAAGTCGACGAGCGCAATCCGGGTGTTCGAGAAGTTGCCCCGTGCGGTGTCGCCGGTGAGGTACCCATAGGGCACGCCGAGCGCCGCGCCGATCTGCAGGAGCGTGCGGTACTGGAAGGGTTCATAGGTGGACCCGGAGTCCGGCGTCGCCGGCGTGGTGACATCCTCGCCCGGATCGAGGCGGACCACCTGGCCGGGCTCGACCTCGAGATCCTCCTCCGCCGGGTCGAGCGCGGTCTCCGGGGCGGGCGAGGTGATGAACATCGCAAACATCGCCGCGGTCTTCTTCCGCTCGAGCTCGGCATCATCATAGAGATCGAGGGTGAAGAGTTTCACGATGGCGGCGGCGAAGCGCGAGACGCCCCTGAGCTGGCCGGCTTCCAGCGGATCGAGGATGTGGATCACCTCGGAGGCCGGCACCCGGGCGGTTTCGCCGGAAAGTCCCGGATCGGTCAGGTCGCCGGGATGGCGGCGCAGGAAGTGATAGGCGGTGCGGCGGCCGATACCATCGAACTCGATGCCAGCCCGGATTGACCCCGCGCCGGGCAGGGCACGGTTCAGATCGAGGGGCAGCATTTCCGAAGGAAGCATCTGCAGTTGCATCGGCACGGTCAGCCCGTCTTCGGGGCGACGGGTGCGGACGCGCAGGAAGACCTCGCCCGCGAGAAACACCTCGCGCGCCGCCCGGCGCTGCAGCCCATAGAAATCGGTCAGCCCCTCGGCATCGGCCTCGTCGGTCCAGGCGAGCCAGAGCTTCTGCAGCTCTTCCTTCGTCGTCGCATCGGCGGTCCGCGACGAGGGCTTGATCCCGTCGCCCACGACATGGTTGGCGAAGGCATCGACCGCGTTCGCGGCATAGCCGTTGTTCCTAGCCAGCCAGCGGGCGCGGGCGGTGATGGTCTCGCCCGAGGCGGCGATCAGCGTGTTCACATGCGCCCGGCTCGCGCGGAAGCCGCGCATGCGGCGGTGCGACTGCGCCGCATCAAACCCGCCGATGATCGATCCGAGCCGGGCGCGGAAGGCGTCGAACACCATCGTCACAGACCCTTGGTCGCGACCGTGCCCCAGCGACGCCGGCGCGGGATGCCCGAACTGGCCGTGGCGATCCGACCTTCCAGATCGGCAATAGCATTGGCGAGTTCCGTGTCCGAGCTATAGGTCACGGTCTTGCCGTCATAGCTCACGCTGCGCAGCCCCGCGTAGCGCGCCTCCTGCAGCGCGGTGAGGAGCGCCCGCATCCGGTCGAGTTCCATCAGTCCCTCATGAAGTTCGGCGTGTAAGCCCGGCGCTTCCGCCGCGGCGTCGTCAGGGTTCCGGCCCTGGGCTCGGCCGGATCGGCCTTCCTGGGTTCGGTTGGCCCCGCGACGGGCATCCGGGTCTCCACCCCGGCCTGCGCCTCGAGCCGCCGCCAGGTGGCCTCGTCCCAGCGGTCGGCGCCGAGGATCCAGGCCGCCGCGCGGGCATAGACGCGGGTATCGAGCGCCTCGTTCCGCTCGCGCATCTTCTGCCATTCCTGGCGGGCATAGCCGCGCCGGTCGCGGATCGTGACGAGCTGCTCGGCCACCAGCTGCTTCAGCCATTCGCTGTCGGCCCAGGTGGGAAGGTGGACCGTGCCGGGCGCATCGCGCACGCCCACGGCGCGGTCTTCGTCCGAGGGTCGCTCGATCCTGAGGAAGCGGTAGGTCTCGGTCTTGAAGGTGGCGGTCGCCACTGACCAAAGTCGCGCGCCGCGGCGCAGGCGACGCCCGGCTACGGTCGCATCGACATAGGTCGGGCCCGAGACGGGCGTCGCGCGGTTGAAGCTTTCGAGGCCCTTCAGAGGTGCCACCTGTTCAAAGCCGACCTTGCGCGACCAGGCATAGACGGCCGCCGCCTCGTAGCCGGTGTCGATGCCAAGCCGCGCCATGGTCATGTGGGCGCCATTGGCATGCTGCCAGGTCTGACCCAGAAGCGCGGTGAGCTTCTCCCAGGCGGCCGGATCGTCGGGCCCGCCCGGAATGACGATGTGATCGACGAGCCAGCTCTCGAGCCCACGGCCCCAGCCCCAGACATCGACCTCGATCCGGTCCTTCTGCACATCGGCACCCGCAGTGAGGAACAAGCCGCTTGCCGGTACGCTGCCAGGTTTCCAGGCCTCGCGGCGATCCGCCAGCCGCTGCCATTCCGGCGCGTCGCCACTCTCGACCCAGGTCTCGCCCAGAAGCGTGTTGCGCGCGGCGCGCAGCATCTCGTCCGACCCCTGCGCCGCGAGCCAGTCCCGCGCGATCTCGGCCCAGCTCTTCCACCCGAGCGGCGAATAGAGCGCCGAGAGATGAAAGCCGATCGACTGCGGATCGGCGGACACGGCCGTGGCCCGCCACTCGCCGCGCGCCAGCATCGCGGTCTTGTGATGCTCGGCGATCGGCCGCTCGCAGTTCTCGCAGTGATAGGCTGCGGTCTCCGGCCGCCCCTTCGCCCAGCGCAGCCGGTCGAACTGCAGCCACTGCATCGCCCCGCAGTGCGGGCAGGGGACAAAATAGCGCCGCTGGTCGGAGGCCTCGAACTCGCGCTCGATCCGGGAAAGCCCCCGGATCGTCGGGGTCGAGACCATGAAGACCTTGCGCCGATGCGCGAAGGTGGTGGTGCGCGCTTCCGCGAGCGTGACCGGATCACCCTCCTCATCGGCCGAGGCCGGATAGGCGTCGACCTCGTCGAGGAAGACATAGCGCGCCGGCATCGAGCGCAGGCCCGTGGCCGAGTTGGCCCCGGTCAGCACCAGGATGCCGCCCGGAAACTCCTTCGACAGCATCGAGTTGCCGGCATCGCGCGAGCGGGCGGGATTGACTCGTTCCCGGAGCGCGGGGCTGTCCGCGATCAGCGGATCGATCCGACCGCGTGAGGAGCGCTTGGCCATCTCGACGGTGGGCAGCACCGCGAGCATCGGGCCCGGTGCATGGTGGATGACAAAGCCGATCCAGTTGTTGCCGGCCTCCGTGGCGCCGACCTGCGCGGCCTTCATGAAGCTGATCCGCTGCGCCGTATGGCCGGGCGAGAGCGCCTCCATGATGCCTCGCAGATAGGGCGTCCGCGCGGTCCTGTAGCGTCCCGGTTCGGCCGAGGCCCGCGAGGAGAGCCAGCGGTGCTGATCCGCCCAGTCCGCGACCGTCAGATCCGGATCGGGCCGCATCCCGCGCGACCAGGAGCGCAGGATGTCTTCGGCACCGTCGAAGCCAAGCTCGAGGGTCGTGGTCAGGTCGTTGTCGTCACGCCCTGTGCTTGCGCTTCGGGCATTCGTCCCTCGCGAAGGTCCACTGGACCTTTGCGTTTCGGTGTCACGAAACCGGGCCTCATCATCCGAGCGAGACCCGGAGATCGGCGAGGGCGTCGAGCTGTTGGCGGACATGGGCTTCCAGCACCCTCTGCAGCACCGCGGTCCCGATCGTCACCGATGCCCCGGTCTCCCGTTCCACCTCCGCCATGATCTCGGCCGCCATCGTTGCGGCCACCCGCCCGGGCCAGGTCACCCAGTGATCCCGCGCCTCGCGGGCGAGCCGGAACACCAGCGTCTCCGCCCGCGCCCGATCGACGAGCACGCCCTTCTTCTTCTGGATCGCGAGCTGGCGCTCCTGCGCCTGGTAGACCGTGAGCGCGGTGCGGGCCTTGAGGTACGACGTGCTGTCGCCCGGACCGCTCACCATGCCGTCGCCGCCGAGACTGCGGCGCTGCTGGTCGGGATCGGTCATCCCCGCGCGCCGCGCGTCCGAGGCTTCCGCGTCGATCGAGCCGTCGTCGTGGAGCACCAGCCGTCCGGTCTTGCGCGCCTTCTGCACGCCGCCGCGCGAGAGCCCGGCATGGGCGGCATAGTCCCGTTCGCTCATGCCCTTCATGGGGAGGATGATCCGATCAAGGTGATGATATCGTTCGAAGTTCAGTTGATTGTGTTCCGCGTCAGAGCGAAGTTGATCGCGACGGATCGATGCAACGCGCCCGCTCGAGTACTGCATCGGCCCGCCCCCGCATTCCGCGGGGCCCGCCTCCGTAGAAGGCGCCGCATGTCGGACGCCAGCCTACGGAGCAAGCGATGACCACCCCCACCGAGACCCAGTCCCCGATCCTCTCCCGCGCAGCAACGCGGCCGGGTAACCTCGCGCTGCCGCTGCCCGAGGGGCTGCACGGCGCCGCCGCGAAGATGGTGATCGGCAAGATGGTCGACCGCGGCTGGATCGAGGAGGTCGAGGCCAATCTGCGCCGAGGCGAACCCCTCTGGCGCGAGACCGGTGACGGTCAGGGAACCACGCTGATCGCCACCGCGGCTGGCTTGGAGGCGATCGGGATCGACCCTTTGGTGGCGAGTGCGGTCGTCAGCGCGCGGAAGGCACGGGTGGAGCCGCAGCCGGACCCCGCGCCGATCCCCGGTCGCACAGGCACCAAGCAGGCTCAGATTATCGCGCTCTTGCAGCGGCCCGAGGGTGCCTCAATCTCCGAGATCGTCGCGGCGACGGGCTGGCAGGCGCATACCGTGCGCGGGGCGATTTCCGGGGCACTGAAGAAGCGGCTGGGGTTGGACATCAGGACGGAGAAGGTCGAGGGCAGGGGGATGGTGTACCTGCTGCCCTAAGGCAGTAGATGCATCAGCAGTAGTCGTCCATGCAGTCGTCGTAGCTTTCGCCGGTCAGCTCGCAGAAGGTTTTCAGAGCGCCCTGCAAGCTGAAGTATTGGTGTTCACTACGGTGATAGAAGAACTCACCCCGAACACCGACATGTGCGACCGCCCAGTCCTTGATAGCGTTGTCGCTTGGATCGTGCGTGAGGATAACGATGCTGTCCTCCGTCAGGCCATGTTGTACGACGAGGCTCTGATAGAGATGATTTCTGGCGAAGACCTGGCCAAATTTCAGGTTGGCGGAATATCGTTCCAGCGCGTCCTCAGTCACCGTTTCCGGGCAAAGAGGGAATTCGGTTGGCACCCTCCACTTGACCTGAATTGCAACGGGCGTCAGCGACTCGTATTCTTCTGGCGGTGGTTCGTAACTCGCCCTCTCTCGGGTGCCATACAGCCATTCACCGAGCGCGCCACCGCTCGGAACCGACCCACTGTTCGCCCATGTTTGAAGACGAGCCTTTGCGGATGCAGCTTCCTCTTTGGACAGAGTTCGCATCCAGGAAATGTCGGGGAAGACCTTTTCGCTTTGGACCCGGCTGGGGTCCGCGAAGAAGGCTTCAATCGATCCGTAGACCAGTTCGATACGCCGTGCAGAGATTTCGTTCAGCAACACGTTTTCAAGGCGTGTGACCCAGCGCAAGTTTTCGGGCCGATTGTTCGCCCTGTTCGTGTCGATATGATCGACGACATGCCGATCCGTGGGTGGCTCGCCATGAAACGCCACGCACACAACTCGGTGGACCGGCACGCCGCTCAAATACATGTAACCGGTCGAAAGACCCTGGCGCCCAAAGGTCCACTGGTCGTCAAGCGGCCTCGACCTCTGCCGTTTCTGTGGCAGGCGATGCGCAGAGCCATTGTCGCGAACCCTGTATCGCTCGCCCCTGTATTCGACCTCCACCTCGCGCTCGAAGATGTCGAGCAGCCGTGCGGCGTCGCCATTGCGGGAAGATGAATTGGACGGGCTACGCATCAACGACTCCGGGGTACAGCGGCCTTGCACATGCTGAAGGCGGCAGACCGGGTTCCCTTTCTCCTTCGGCGCGAACATTCGCAAGTTCGAACCACCTGGTCAATCGCGGCGGGCCCTCTTTGCCGTCGCCAGGCAACACCGCCGCAAGAGGCTGTGTCCGGCACTATTTCGAAGCAGCACCGCCTGTTTTGCTCCGCGGCAATTGGCTGGGTGTGTCGTATTTGGGTCAATGCTCGATCCTGCCGGGCAGGAGGGGCGCGTTCATTCCGCGAGCCGTTTGGCCTTAAGGGCGGCGAAGCTCTCGCCAGTGTTGGCCAGCACCGCCTCCAAGCCCGTGAAGGACTGCCAGCGCTCGATGGCGACATCGACATAGGCCGGGTTCAGCTCGACGCCGAAGCAGACACGCCCGGTGGTCTCGGCCGCGATCAGCGTGGTGCCGGATCCCATGAACGGCTCATAGATTGCCTGGCCGGGGCTCGAGTTGTTGAGGATCGGGCGGCGCATGCATTCCACTGGCTTCTGCGTGCCATGGACCGTGTCGGCATCCTGGTCCCGGTTGGCGATCTGCCACAGCGTCGTCTGCTTCCGATCGCCCGCCCAATGCCCCTTGCCCTTTGCGCGCACCGCATACCAGCAGGGTTCGTGCTGCCAGTGATAGTCGCCGCGGCTGAGAACGAGGCGGTCCTTGGCCCAGATGATCTGCGAGCGGATGGCAAAGCCGGCAGCCGTCAGGCTGTCGGCCACGGTCGCGGCATGCAGCGCCCCGTGCCAGACATAGGCGACGTCGCCCGGAAACAGTGCCCAGGCTTCAAGCCAGTCGGCGCGGTCATCATTCAGCACCTTGCCGGTCCGCCTGGTCTTCGCGGCCCCTGCCTGGTTGCGCCAGGACGGATCGTATTCCACCCCATAGGGCGGGTCGGTGACCATAAGCAGCGGCTTCACATCGCCCAACAGACGGCCGACCACATCGGCTGCAGTGCTGTCACCGCAGATCAGCCGATGCACGCCGAGCTGCCAGAGGTCGCCCGGGACCGATACCGGCGTAACCGGCAGCTCCGGCACATCGTCCTCTCCCTCGACCGGGCCGTCCCCGCCCAGCACATCGGGATCGCGCAAGAGCGCGTCCAGTTCCTCGTCGCCGATGCCGAGGAGCGCCAGGTCGAAATCCTCGGCCAAGAGCCCCGCGATCTCGTCGCGCAGCAAGGCCTCGTCCCAGTCGCCAAGCTCGGTCAGCTTGTTGTCGGCGATCCGGTAGGCCCGGCGCTCCGCCTCGTCCAGATGGCTGAGCCGGATCACCGGCACTTCCGCCAGTCCCAGCAAGGTCGCGGCGAGTACTCGACCGTGGCCGGCGATCAGCTCACCGTCATCGGCGACCATGCAGGGCACGGTCCAGCCGAACTTCGCCATGCTGGCGGCGATCTTCGCCACCTGGTCGTCGGCGTGCATCTTGGCATTGCGTGCATAGGGCCGCAGCCGGTCGATCGGCCAGCTCTCGATCTGGCTCGGCGCGAAGACGAGGCTCATGGGCGGGTTCCTGATGGGGGGAAAACGAAAGCGCCCGCGAGGGGTTTCCTCCGGGCGCTATTCTTCGATGATCAAGGGGTAGGTCAACGGGGGCAGCCTTGTCAATCGAAAAACGGAAGTGGATTCAATATGTTCCGGATCGGGTGGCTTCCGGCAGTAGGTGGATTCTCCGAAGGTGGATTCCTGGATTCCTGCGAGGAATCCACCCTGGCCGATCCGTGATTCCATAAGCCTTTGATTTGGAGTCGATTTTCCGGCCGGTGCCGGCGGGGTGGATTCCTACTGGATTCCCCGGTGAGGAATCCACCCGCTAGCGAACTGCCGCGCTGCGCCCCCCCGCATACGTTCAGCGCCGGGGAGGAACCAGAGGAGGGGGCGGCCTAAGCCCGTATCAGTTGCCCCTGCGGGTTGTAAGCGACATCCGCATCGCGCCCGTGTCGTACATTTGACGGGGTATCCGAGAATGCTGGGGGCCGCCCTTCGTTAAGTTGCCCGTCGAACGCCGGGCCTATTGGTTTGGCAAAGGTGGCTTTTGTCACTGTGCCTGGGCTCGCCACGTCGAGGTGTTTCTCCGTCGTAAGCTTTTCAAAGCTCTCCGATAATGGCAAAATTTGATCGAAACCTCCGCCGAGGTCACGAGGGTGTTCGAGGAGTAGGGGCTAGACAGCGGGATGGGCAGGAATGATGGACATCGTGTTCGGGCTGCACGCAGATGCAGGCGCCTGGCCGGATCACGGCGGGACCGGGACCGGCGCGTCCGGCGCGCCGGTCGTCGGGCCAAACGGCCTTGTCGAAATTCTGGAGACAGCGCGCGGTCTGGGATCCCCTTCGACTCCCAACGTTGTCCGCATCGCGGCCTTTCAAGCCGCACTTGATCGGCTAGAAAGCCCGCCGCGCTTTTGGAATAAGTCGCTCGAGGTGGACGGCTGGGCCGTCGCCCGTACCCTCTTGCACTGGCGCGACGAACTCGTGGACGCCGGCTGGAGTTCAGAAAGTAATTGGACCGAGCCACGGTTGGCGGATCTCGCTGCGGCCGATGGAGCCGCGACCGACCTGTCACCCGGCCTCGCAGATCGCGTTGCGGCGTTGGTGGCAGACCTGGCGAGTGAACCGAAGTTGCCGATCCGCCGAATCCGCCTCATTGACCCGCGTGCGGTCCATTCGGTCGGTTGGCGGAGACTGCTCGATCGGTTGGAAGCGTGTGGCGTTGTGGTGGAGCAGCTCTCGCCAGCACCCGCGGCCCCAGCGGACACTGCACTCGGACGATTGCAGCGCTGGATGACCGGCGCCGGGCCGATCGAGGGCCAACCGGACGGAACAGTCACCATTGCGACCTCTGCGAGTGCGGCGCTTGCCGCCGAGATTACCGGCCAATTGTTCGCCGAGTGTGGAGATCGAGCAGCCGTCCTGATCGCGCAGGATGCCGACACCCACCTCCTGGACCATGGTTTTTGCACTGCGGGTCAGCCACGGGCTGGGCGTAGCCGGTCGTCGGCGCACCGGGGATCGATGCAGATCCTCCTACTCGCGTTCAAGATTGCGTGGGTTCCTTTCGACCCGCGGGCGCTGATGGAGTTGCTCGCCTTCCCGACCTCGCCGATCGCCCCCCGGGCGGCCCGGCGGCTTGCCGAGGCGCTCGAGGAAGCGCCCGGGCGTGGGGGCGCCGCTTGGCAGGACGCATGGGTTAAGATCGGCGAAGCGGAAATCGCCGCGGCCGAGGGCGATCCGGCCAAGCTCAGAAAGGCGCGTGCGCGGCTGGAGCGCTGGCGGGCTTGGGTCGAGCCGGAACCGACGGATCCGGTGGCTGGCATGTCTCTCGCCGCGGCGATCGCCGCCTGCGATCGAACGGTCGCTTGGGCGGGGGCGCGGCACGCCATCGACCGGGATCAGCTTTATGCCGCTACCGTAGCGCTCGCCGGTGACGTGCGCGCCGCGCTCGTGAAGCTCGGCCGCGACGCTCTACCGCGAACGCTGATCGAGCGCATCATCGACCAGGCGCTCGACATCGGTCACGACAATCCCAACGCCGCGGCGGAGGCTGCGCGATGGCGTTGCGTTTCGCACCCGGGAAGCGTCTGGGCACCGGCGGAGATGGTGGTATGGTGGAACTTCCGAGCGACGCAGGAGGGTCTTCAGCGGCAGCCCTGGACGCAGAGCGAACGGGAAGAACTTGCGAAAAGGGGCTGCCCCGTCGACGACAAGGGCCTAGCCGGACGGGCAGCAAGCGCGGCCTGGGAGCGAGCCGTGCTCCAGGCGCGGGGGAACCTCCTCCTCATCGCCGGCGGTCTCGATTCGGGCGACGACGAGGCGTTGCACCCGTTGGCGCACCGCATAGCTCCCGCGACGGAGAAGCTGGCGTCGTGCGTCATGATCGAGGACGCGCTCGCACGTCCGAGCATCACGCTGGCCGGCGCAGAGCTGCGACAGGAGCCGGTGCCGATCTCGCCCCTGCCCGAAGCTCGCTCGATTTGGCTTGCACCGATAGGGTATCGGGACCGGCTCGAAGGTCTGGTCCACTCGGCCACCTCGTTCGAGGCGGGTCTCGGCTGCCATTTGAAGTGGGCCCTCAAGCACGTGGCCCGGCTGCGGCCGGGACGCGTGCGCTCGATCCCGGACGCCAACCAGTTGCTAGGTAACCTCGCGCACGCACTGGCGCAGGAGATCTTCGCACCGGGAGATCCTCCGCCCGTCGAAGCCGCGAGGGCGCGAGCCGCAGAACTGCTTGACGTGCTAATCGAACAAATAGCTGCGCCGCTTCACCTGCCCGAACTCGCAGCCCAGCTTGCCGAGGCGCACGGCCGACTTCCGGCCGCGATGGCCGAACTGGCGCGGACGTTGGCTGTCAACGAACTGACGGTGGAGGAGGCGGAAAAGCAAGTCAGCGCCACGTTCGAGAACGCGCTGTCGGTGCGCGGCGCCGTCGACCTGGTCGCTCGCGACAAGGACGGTCATCATGTGATCATCGACCTGAAGTGGACCCGCAGCGAAAAGAAGCGACGCGAGGAACTCGAGCAGGGTAACGCCGTCCAGCTCGCCACCTACGGAGCGATGACGGCGGGCGACGAGCCCTATCGCGCCGGTTACTTCCTACTCAATCAGCGCCAATTCGCGACGCTCGTCGAAGGCGGCCTTATCGGCCGCGCGGTGGAAGGTGCGCGGGGCTTTCCGGCCACTTGGGCCGCCGTGCGCGAAAGCTGGCGGAAGTTGGGCGAACTCGCCGATACGGGCCAGCTCGTGGCGTGCGGCGTGGAAGGACATGAAGAGCACCTTCCGGCCAATCTCCCGATCGTGCTCGAGGCCAACTGCAAGTGGTGCGACTATCAGACGCTCTGCCGCGTGAGGGGATTGGGATGAACCAGGTGACCAGCAATACCCACAAGCAGGTCGACACGATCATCGCGTCGGCGGGCACAGGCAAGACCTACACGCTCGTCGAGCGGATCAGGTCCGCGGTCGACGCTGGCCTCGCTGCCGACCGACTTCTCGCCACGACCTTTACGAAGAAGGCGGCGGCGGAGCTGGCAGGGCGCATCCGCTCCAAGCTAATCGAAGGCGGTCGGCCCGAGCTCGCGGCCGCGATGCTTGTCGCCCGCATCGGTACAGTGAACAGCGTCTGCGGCTCGCTCATCTCCGAGTTCGCGTTCGAACTAGGCCGATCGCCCATCGCGGAAGTGATTCCAGAAGACCGACAGAAGGCCATCTTCGCTCGGGCCATCGGTCCGGCCATGTCGCACTTCGCCTCGTCGATCCAAGAATTTGCCGAGAGGTTCGACCTGCCGGCGCAGGGATACCTCCTGCACGGGCGCCGCATTCACGGAT
Source organism: Alphaproteobacteria bacterium (assembly GCA_030429495.1). Lineage (GTDB taxonomy): Bacteria > Pseudomonadota > Alphaproteobacteria > Rhodobacterales > Rhodobacteraceae > Albidovulum. The sequence continues at coordinate 57,640 of JAUIFH010000002.1, forward strand.
GGCAGGACCATCTTCGTCGCATCGTCGATCTGGCGCGATCCAACGGCATCGGGCCGGAGCGCATCGGCGCCTCTGCCGACCATTCGGTGACCAGCCTAACGCGGCTCCTGCCCATGGCTGCGCCTGGCCAGACCGGTGAGTCGCTCGACGCCGCGCTCTCCGAAGCGATCGTCGACTGCATGGCCGCCATCTCGGCGCGAAGACCGACCCTCAAGCAAGGCACGCTCAAAAAGGACGTCCCCTGCGTCGAGGCGGCGGCCGCACGGCTCCAGCGAGGTGAGCATTTGACGTGGGTGGAGTGGGCGCGCTTGTCGAAGCTTGGCGCAACCAAGGCCGACGAGGATCTATTCGTAGACGTGGTCGCCGCGGCCGCCGCCCATGCGCGGCACCCACGCTTGCGCCGCGACGTAGAAACCTTCATCCGGCTGCTATTTGAATGCGCCGCTCGGTGTCTCGCCGACTACGCCGCGTTCAAGCACGCACGTGGTCTCGTGGACTTCGTTGACCAGGAAATGCTCGCCCTAGAGATTTTGCGTAGTTCCGACAACCACGCCCGCCTTGGCGAGCTGATCGGCGCCGTCTTCGTGGACGAATATCAGGATTCTAGTCCGATTCAGATTGCAATTTTCTCAGCCCTCGCCAGCATCGCTCCCGTGAACGTGTGGGTCGGCGACCCCAAGCAATCCATCTATGGCTTCCGCGATGCTGATCCCGCACTGACACAGGCCGCCGCCCGGACGATCACGACCGACACCGGTGGCACGTTCGAGTTCTTGCGAAAGTCCTACAGGACGCGACCTACCCTCGGTCAGTTTGTCAACGCCGCTTTCGAGCCGAACTTCCGTCGCACCGGGATGGGGACGAAAGAAATCACCTTCGACGACTACGACCGCACCGAGGCCGACGATGACGTTGCGCCGCTTTCTGTGTGGACACTGGCCGGGTCGAAAAAGGAAGACCGGACCGAGGACCTCGCCAGGCAGGTCGCCGGCCTTCTCCGCGACGGCTCCGCTTGGCCCGTCAACCCGAAAGGCGGAGAGACGAGAGCGGCACGCGGCGGAGACGTCGCCGTGCTCTGCCGGTCGAACGATCAGGTGCTGCAGCTCGCATCGGCGCTGTCGCGACGCGGCATACGGGTGGCTGTGGAGAGGACCGGACTGCTCGACCAGCCCGAAGTCGAGCTCGCCCTCGCCGCGTTGCGCTGGGTCGCCGATCCGAGCGACGGCTTGGCGCTCGCCGAGATTGCCCGCCTCGCATGCGATGACGACAGGTGGCTTAATGCGGCCTTCGAGGAGAACAACGTCGTGGCTCTCGAAACCTGTGTTCCGTTCAAGGACGAGCTGAGGAAATTGCGCGCCCTAGCACCGCAGCTCACCCCGGGCGAAATGTTCGACGACGTGCTTTACGTGGAAGGCATACTGGCGACCGTCGCCCGCTGGGGCTTGGCAGAGCAGCGGCTGGCGAACCTCGAAGCCGTGCGTTCGCTTCTGGATGCCTACCAGGAGGAGCAGCGTTCTGAGCGGCAGGCCGCCACGCTCGCCGGGGCATGCGAGTGGCTCGCCGCCCTAGACGCGCCGGCGCAGCCCCAAAGCCGACACCCGGAGGCGGTGAACCTGCTCACCTACCACGGCGCCAAGGGTCTGGAGTGGCCTATTGTCGTGCTCACCGGGCTCGAACACGAGGTGAGGGGCAATCCGTTCGGCGTCTACGCGGAGGAGCTCGATCAGCCGGATTGGCGCGACCCCTTGGCCGGACGCGTGCTCCGCTACTGGCCATGGCCGTACGGAGCGCAGGCGAAGGACGTCGGCCTCGACCGCGCGGCCGCGTTAAGCTCCGAGGGCGAGCGGACCCTCAACGAGGAGAAACTGGAGAGGACCCGCCTACTATATGTTGGCATGACGCGCGCTCGCGATCATCTTGCATTCGCGACGTCTGGGAAGACCGACTGGCTGGACGAGCTGGCGACCGACGCCGGGCTGCCTCTGATCAACCTGGCAAGCAATCCGCTGGAGATCGGTGGGGAGGCGTTCGCGTTACGCTCAGCGCCGGGTATGGCGGAGCAGGACGACGCGCCGCCGCTTGAATTCGCCCGGCCGGCCGCGGTCCGGCAAGCTCATCCGCCGCTTCGATTGAGTCCTAGCAATCAGTCGTTTGCCGGAACGGTGCGCGTAGCCGAGACCGTGCAGCTAGGCGCGCGCATACCCCTGGTTGGCAGTCCCGACGTGCAGGCTGTCGGCGAAGCCTTCCATCGCTTCTTCGCCTGCGATGATCCTGCGCGGCCCGCACCGTCACGCTTGGCGCTGGCTGGCGACATGCTGCGTCGCTGGGGTGCGCCTCAACTCGAGCCCAAAGCCCTGGTCGAGGCGGCGCACCGTCTCGACGCGTTTCTCGACCAGCGCTTCGGCGGCTCAGCGCGCCTGCGGGAGTGGCCGGTCTACGCGACTGAGGACCTTCAGGTCATCTCGGGGAGGATTGACCTGCTGATCGACGACGGCGGCGGCTTCGTCGTCATTGATCACAAAAGTTTCCCTGGTGCGATGGATTTGGACGATGAACGCCTGAAAGCCCTTGGTGGCCAGGTCGATCTTTATTCCCGGGCTCTCCGCAATGCGACCGCGCGCGAGTGCCTTGAATATTGGATCCACCAGCCGATCGCGGGTGTGATGATCAGGGTCGACCTGGAGGCTGCTGAAGCCGTCTGACGAGCCCGGCCCGTCGAACCTTTTCTCGCTATCTGAAAGGAGCCGTCAAATTAGATGGGGACGTGGCGTAGTACCTGCTTTCCACCCGTTGCTGCCGGTTGGCGCGGCTTGTCGATCTTATGAGCGGAGCGTCCCTATTTGTGCCAAGAGGCAACGCAAGCGGACCGTCCGCTATCCTTGGTCGTTGTTGGGACCTTGTCCTACTCCACGCAATGTCCTCATTCAGAAGTTAGCTCCGTTCCGTGTTTGGTTCCATTCTGACCGGTTGAACCGCTCCATCAGGAACAGGGCAGATTCGCTAAGTTCATCCTCTGGTCACCTGATCTCCAAGACCCGGACTTCCTTAATGTGCGAACCGACCTGGTATTCGACCTCGTCGCCGACTTGGGCATCGAGCAAGGCCTGACCTAACGGCGTATGAACCCCGATTTTGCCCTCGTCTGGTGCATTCTCACCCTCGACCAAGGTGAATGCGAGCTTTTTGCCGTCGGTAATATGCTCGATCTTGACCTTCGAGCCCAGCGCCACGGTCGGCTCGGCCGCGACGCGGCTCGCGGCGGTGAAGAGATCGCTGCCGGCCGGCGGCTCGAAGGGCAGGCTCGCCTGTTCCGGCTTCGGTCGTGCCGGCGGCGGGGCGGGGTGGGCGGCCCGCGCCGGTGTTTTTTCGATCTCGGCCGCAGTATCTTCCGCGAGATGCGTCAGGAGCGCCATCGCGTCGAGGCGCTCGGAATGCTTCACTCCCTTCGCCTTGGCATGAACCAGAGCGGCCTCGATCGCCTCCTTTAGGGTCTCGATTTCTTTCCTCGGGTTGCGGAACCAATCGGTCGACCAGATCCGGTGCAGACGCCAGCCAAGGCCTTCGAGTACCTCCTGGCGGAGTCTGTCGCGGTCACGGCTCGATCTCGAACTGTGGTAGGGCGCGCCATCGCATTCCACGCCGAGGATGTAGCCGTAGGGCCAGTCCGGGTGCCGGACGCCCAGATCGATGCGGAACCCGGCGACGCCCACCTGCGGGACCACCTCGCAGCCAAGCCGCTCGATCTGTGCGGCGACGAAATCCTCGAAAGGACTTTCGGTTCCGCCCTGGGGGCCTGCGGCGTCGGGGATGTGGCCGGTCTTCGAATATTCGAGCCACCCCCGGAACATCCGCACTCCGAGACTCTTCGCGCCATCGACGAGGATGTCGGTCGGTTTCATTGAAGTAAATGTCACGATCTTCCGCTTGGCCCGGGTGAAGAGCACGTTAAGACGGCGATGGCCGTGCGCCGAATTGATCGGACCGAAGCGTTGGAGAACCTTGGCACCGGGCGCTTCCGGGCCGTAGAGCGTTGAGATGAACATTACGTCGCGCTCGTCGCCCTGGATCGTCTCGATGTTCTTGATGAAGAACTCCTCGAGCGCGTCGTTCTCCTCCTCCCATTTCTCGACGAAGGCCTGAACCTTGGGGTTGCGGTCACGCTCTCTTTCGAACTCCTCCAGAATCAGGTCTTTCTGGTCCGAGTTCATTGTGCAGATGCCGAGCGAGAGTTCCGGCCGGTGAGTCATGTGATGGACCGCAGCCGCGACGACGGCGCGGGCCTCGATCTCATTGCGGCGCCCCTTGTAGATGCCGGGCACCTCGACAAGTTCGACGCCGAGGTCAGGATGGTCCTCCTGCGCGGAGGGAAAGATCGTCAGCTCCCCCTTATACATCCATTGGTTCGAGAACTGGATCAGCGCCGAGTGCCGCGAACGGTAGTGCCAGCGGAGCTGGCGCACTGGCATAAACGCAACGTTCGCCATGTCGAGAATGCTCTCACTGTCCTCCCGCAGGTCGTCGTCGGTGTCGCTGTCGTCGAGCACCTTCTGGAAGAAGCTCGTAGGCGGTAGCTGCTTGGTGTCGCCGACGATCACCGACTGATCGGCGCGGCTGACTGCCCCGATCGCGTTCTCAGGTGTCATCTGCGAGGCCTCGTCGATCACGACGAGATCGAACCGCATTTCTTGTTGCAGGTATTGGGCCACGGCCAGAGGCGACATCATCCAACAGGGTTTCAGCTCAAGGAGCGCGTGCCCGGCGCGACTTGTCAGTTCTCGAATGCTGATGCGCCGCTTCTTCTTGTACAGCTCGTTGTAAATCAGGCTCATGTCGGTGAAGCTCGACTTTCGTCCGATATTGTTGCCGGCCGGCGGATGAGCGTTCTCAAGGAGCTCCTGGACTACAACCGCCCGTGATAGCTCGATCAGTTCGCGGTCCTTCGAGCGGATCTCGCCGCGGATGCGGTCGAAGTCCGGGCCGTCGTAGCCTTGTAGCGCAGCTCCCCACTCCTGGTAGGCAAGATCCGCCATCGAGCGTGCGATGAGCGCGCGGACGATCGGCGCAAGCCGCGCGGGGTCGAAGCCCTCGCCTTCGGCGACAGCCCAGTCGATCAGATCGCCTAGCCCCTGCCCCCGCAGACTGTCCTCGGCGCGTTTCAGCTGCGCCCTGTCGAGTAGTGACCGCGGATCGGCCGCGGCCTCCTTGAGCTCGCTCACGCGCACCGCGAGGCCGGCCAGGGTGGAAAGGTCTTCCGGCAGCCCGAGGTCGGAGGCGAAGTTCGCGACGCGGGTCTCGAGTCCACTGCGCCGCGCAGCGAAGCTCTCGAATTCCTGCGCCATCGCACCCACGCGGACGGAGCGGATTGCCGTCAGCGCGAGATCCGCGTTATCGCTGGCGGCGATCGCCTCGGCGAGGTCGCACTCGACCCCGAGCACATCCGTGGGGGTGGTGATACCTGAAAAGCGCGAGCCGAGCACGCTCTGGGCAGAGCTCTTCTCGATCTCGCGGGTGAGTTCGGCCTCTGATGATTTCCTGGACAGTATCTCTTCGATGTCAGAAAGCGGCAGGCTGGTCTTGTCTCGGAAGAGTTGGAGATGGCTCTCCGCCTCTGTGATGTAGCGTTTCTCCGCCTCGGCCATGTCCTTAAGTTCACGGAGCTTCCGCTCGGCTTCGGCCAGGGTCATGGGAGGCGTCTCCTCCACTGCGGCAAAGACAAGCACCGGATCGAGTTCGCCTGTTTCAAGATAGGCCTTGAGATCGACGCTGGAGCCGGCGACCTCCTTGCAGATCGCATGGAAGGTCACTACCCGGCCGATGGCGTCCATGTCGGTGTTGAAACCGCGAAAATGCGGTCCGAACCGTTCAGCGTACCGCGCCTCATTGTCGAAATTGCGCCGGCTATCGAGCCAGTCGGCGTATTCGCGCATCCGCCGCGCCATATCAGCCTGGCTATCCTCGCGCCGACCTCCGAGGGCGTTGGCATAGGTGTTTCGGGACGCCTTATAGGTGGAGCCCATGCGCCCGAAAAAGCCTGCGCGATGGATCGCGTCAGCGGCAGTCCTGAGCTCGCCAGCGTTGTGGGTACCGTCCGCTGAGGGCAGCGCTTGCCGAATGCGGCCGATGTCGCTCGACAGGCGCGACAGATGGCTCTCAATCTCGACGGCGATCGCGGTGACCGATCCCATCGGGTCGCCGCGCCGCAGGGCCAGCACATCCGGCGCTTGAGCAGCGATCCTTTGCGCCGCGGTACATATCTCTGCAAGCGTCCGGCTCATGCCAGTCCAGCTCTGCGGCAGTCTTTGAGCCGCGGCCAGCACCTTGGTCGCGGCCGAGATCGCTTCCTCGATCTCGGCGAGGCGGTTACGGTGCCTCTCTGGGTCGAGCACTTTGCCCCGCGCTTTCGCGAAATCCGCTGCGGCCGTAAGGCGCTTCTCAATATTCCATCCTTCGGCATCGCGAAGGCTGTGACCGAGCCGGGCCACCAGTGTCTGTCTTTCGCTGATCTGTCCGCACAGGTCGCGCGCGGCCCGCCTCGCGGAGGGGTCTGTCAACGCCTCTATCAGATCGGGATCGATCCGCCCCTCCTCGCGGGCGGCAGCGGCAAGCAGCGCACCAACTTTTGCCATGTCGATCACGAAGGGGTTCGCAGTCATGAAGACAGCAATCGCGGAACCGGCGATGTCCTCCTCGAAACGCACCAAGGCGTCGGCAAGTTCGTCGGCGGTCTGGGCATGGTCCTCCGCGACGTCGTGGGACGTGATCGGCGCTGTGGAGGTGCGCCAAAGGGAGGGCATGCTGGCAATACGTCCGAGCCGGGAGCCAAAGGCACCGGCCTCTGAGACGAGGGCTTCGACCTCGGTTTCGCCCATGGCGCCGACCCGCGGGATCGGCAACCGGCGGATGTGACGCGGAAGACCTTCCCGAAGCTCTGCGGTGGCGATGGCATGGCCGATGACCTGATGTACGGTCAGCCCCGTCGCGCCGAGCATCGAGCCAAGTGCGTCGAGATATCCCTGCAGGATCGCGCGATCCTTCTCGAGGGCGCGCTGGCGGGAGTTGAAACTGTGGCGCCCGGGGCCGGGCGACCGGTTCATCTCGAGACGTGCCTCGATGCTCTCGTAGACCGCCTCGGTGGTGCCGCGCCCGGCCTGGAGCGGCAGGATGAAGTTGCCAAGGCCCGCGGCGTCGAGGCGATTTTTCACGACGTCGAGCGCAGTCAGCTTCTCGGCGACAAAGAGCACCTTCTTGCCGTCGGCAAGCGCGGCAGCGACCAGATTAACGATGGTCTGGGATTTGCCCGAACCCGGAGGGCCCTCAATCGACAGGTTCTTTTGATCGGCGATATCGACGAGAGCCGAATACTGCGAGGCGTCCGCGTCCATGACGACATAGGGCACCTTCTCCACGATCTCGGGATCGTCGGTGCCATACGTCTCCGCATAAGCGCCGTCGCCGACCCCGGTGCTGGCAAGAAGCCGGACGACCACTTCCTCTTCGGCCAGGGGTCGTTTTTCCGGGTCGAGATCGTGATACATCGCGATCTTCGAAGAGGGGAAAATCCCGAAGCAGACCTCGCGACGAACCTTCCAAAGCCAGCCGGCGGGTGCCGCCTTGTCGATTTCGTCGACGTAATCCTCGACGCTGCCGCCTTCATAGGCCGGCAGGGTCAGCTTCTTTTCGCTCTGGAGCTTGAGTGCCAGGTTCGTGTTGACTGCAACCTGATCGACGCCGCGGATATAGAATTCGGCCCCATGCGGCGACTGCCGGCGTTCGATCCGGATCTCGAGTAGAAGGAGCGGAGAGACGAAGCGGTCTTGCTCGTCGGGGCTCTTCCACTCGAGGATGCCGAAGGCCGCGTGAAGGACGTTGACCCCGGTTTCGCGCTCGAAGGAGCGCCCCTTCTCGAGGATCGACTTGGCCGACCGCTGCAGACGATCCGGCAAGAGTAGCGTCTGGATATCATCGTCGCCATGCCGGCCGTCGTGATGCTCCTCGCCCGGCAAAGGCAGGATGTAGCTTGGCTCGACGCCATGAAGGCGCGCGTGCTCGACGAGCGACGGCGCATCCTTGGTCTGGCGCGGCGGCAGGCCAAGCTCTTCGCGCAACCGATCCTTCAGGGCACGCTCGGCCCTCATCATCTTCTCTTCGGCCTTGGCGCCGTCAGGACCGATCCCGTCGATTTCGGCGCGGTAAACCTCGTCCTCCTGGCGGGCGATGAAAAACGCGTCGCGGAAGCCGTCGGTCTGCTCGTCGGGCAGTTCGTCCTCGAGCGCTGGCAACGGCACAAGCCGCATCTGGCGCCCTTGCGAGAGTCTGTGGCGTAGGATGTCCGGCAGTTCATCCACGACACGGATGAAGGAGGTTGAAGCCGGGCTGAAGCGAATGTTTATCAGGGGGTTGCGGCGGGTAGAATCGAGAAGCCTGAGGCGGAGTTCCTGAAGCTTTGCGGATACAAGTTCAATGTTTTCCGGTGAAATCAATTCGGTCATTGGGGCATTTCTTCAAATCAGTCTTGTTCCAGTCTGTCTCAGTGTCAATGTCGGCGCGCCATATTTCAGAAACGACTTATTTCTGAAATACTTGTCCCATGATCGGCGACTTGTCCATCGACATCCACAGATTGATTGATCAGCGAGCTTCATTTGCGGCCCAAAGTTTGCAATTAAGGTTAGGTGCAACGCGGACGCTCGTGTCGGACGCAGGGTAGAGCTGCTTTGCGTCCCTCGATTCGCCATCATCGCCCGATCCACGGCCGCACCCTCGGCATCGCAGCAGTCACCTCCACCTCCCGCAGCATCCCGCCCGCGATGAGCCCTTCGCGCACCCAGCCCAGCGCCTGCCACCAGTCGTCATAGACGCGGTGCGCGGCTTCGATCTGTTGCGGGTGCGGCGAGAAGGTGACGGGGCAGGCCAGGATCTCGACCGTCCGCCACTTGCCGCGGGAGAGAACGCGCTCGGTCCCGATGACGATCGTGGTGGCGCGCTCACCATGCTGGTTGCGCTTCACCTCGACCGGGACGCAGCGCGGGACGGCGCCGGGCATCCAGTCCGGCGTGAGCCCGGCGCGCGCCAGTTCTGCCACGCGGACCGCCATGCGTTTGCCGCCGAGGTTGTCGGGTAGGCCGGCGACGGTTGCGGCGATGATCTCGGCGTCTTCGTGGGTGTAGGTGCCGATCTTGTGCTGGCCGCCGTCGATCCTGCAGCCCAGCGCCGCGCGTTGCAGCAGGACATATTCGAGGCCGAAGCCAAAGCCCTCCTCGGTCACGTCCTGGGGCGGTGGCAGATCCAGCTGGGCCTTCTCGATGCGGAACGCCCATTCCAGCGCAGCCTGCACGCCCAGCGCGCGTCTGACTTTCGTCCCGCCGTTCGGGTTGATCCGTCTCTGCAGGGTCATCGCACACCCCTCATCTGGAGCCGCTCGGGCGTGACCAAACCCCGCGCCAACATGGTGTCGCGCATGCTGTTGGAGATCGCGCTGAGGGGCAGGAAGCGGTCGGAGTTGACGAGCTCGGCGTAGAAGGCCGGCAGGTCGGTGATCGGCGTTGGGGCCGCCGCCGTCTCCGCCCTTGGCTTGCGCCGTTTCCGGCTGGCATCCTCCGCCTTGCGCTGGGCGGCGCGCTGCATCGATCGGTCGAGCGCCTTCGGCCCATCGGGTGGTTCGGGATGGTCCTGGCGCGAGGCTTGGGCCGTGGCGATGATCTCCGCCTCGGTCAGCCCCAGTTCGTCACGCCAGCGCTGGACGTGGAGCCGCGCCGGCCAGCCCTGCCACCAGCCAGGTAGGGCGGAGGGATCGAGGCCAAGTGCTGCAAGCAGTTCCCCGAAAAACTGATCCGAGATCGTCTCGCGCGCGGGCGCGCCCTCCTCCTCCTTTACTGGTTTACTTACTGGTTCTCTTACAAGGTTAGTGTCGCAATTTGAGACACGGGAATCGCGTTTTTTGAGACACGGGATTTGCCCCAAATGAGACACGGAGCCCTGTCCGGAACTGAGACACGGGCACGGGCAGAATTCGTCATCCAGACCGCTGTCATTGTTGCAGGAAACCTCCTCCTCCCCGTGTCTCATTTTCGGACACGGGGTCTCCGGTTCAGGTACGCCGAAGAGCGGGCTCGTTGCGGAACTGCTCGGGTCCTCTGTTCGGCTGTTGAGGTGCGCGGCGAAGCCCTCCTCGAAGCCCAGCACATAGCGTGTCGGTCGCTGCTGACCGCTCTGTGCATCGATCATGCGGATGCGGCGGATGAGCCCGGCGCCCTCAAGATGATCGAGGTGGCGGTTGAGCGTCGCCCGACTGATCTCGCAATCATGCGCCAGCCGGACCTGCGAGGGGAAACAGCCATAATCCGGGTTGAACCGGTCACAGAGATGCCAGAGCACGATCTTCGTCGTGGGCTTCAGCCCGCGCTGCTTGATCGCCCAGTTGGTGGCGTCATGGCTCATGGCGCAGACCTCCCAGCCGGTCCGGCAATGCGCGTGGTGAAGCCGTGATCGGCCAGCGCGCCCAGCGCGTCGTCGAGGCTGCGCACCAGCGCCCAAGCAAAGCCCTGAGCCAGCACCGCATCGCGGAACGCCTCCTGATCCGGGCTGAGGCGACCCTTCGGGGATTTCAGTTCGAGGAAGAGCACGCGCCCGTCGCAGAGCAGGATCAGATCGGCGAAGCCGCGATGGACGCCCATGCCCACGAGGATCGCCTGACGCTTGGCGCCCCGGGGCCCGGGCTCCGTCACCTCGTTGGCGGAATGGTGGATGATCGCCGTGCGGGGCAGAATGAGGCGTAGCGCCTGCACCACCGCGCGCTGCAGATCGGCCTCGGGAGTGCCGCGACGCTTCATAGCCCGCCCCTCCCGCTGTCCTCGCGCTGGGCACTCCGCAGCGGTCGCCGGGCGTCGAGCACCACCAGGAGCCGCTCCGCATCCTCGCGCTCCTCCGTGGTTTCGCCGTGCCGGACGAGTACCCTGCAGGCGAGCCGGATCAGGGGATCGCAGTGATGGGCGACATCGGCGATGACGGCGCGGGCCTCGGCAAGTCGGTCACGACGCCATTCGTCGAAAGCTGCGCCGGGCGCGCAGTGCAGGCCGGCGCGCGGGTTGGGCAGGGACTCGCCCGTCATCTCCGGCCTCCGGACTTTCCGACGCGGGGCATCTCCTGTGCGGCGAGCCAATCCTGCACCGCCCGGCGCCGGTAGAGCACCTTGCGGCCGGCCCGGACGCAGGGCGGTCCGCAGCGCCGGGCCTCCCAGCGCCCGAGCGTGTCGACCGAGACGCTGAGTGCCTCGGCCAGGTCCTTGCGGCTGATCCAGCCCGCGAGCAGCGCCGCGCCGCCCGCCTCCGGTTCCATCGGTGAATGATCCATCTCTGCCTCCTGAGTGCCGTCCGCTGCGGACGGGTGTCGTCGGCAAGCGAGAGCAGACCCGAAGGGGTGGCGGGGTGGCAGAGGGTGGCGGTCATTCGCCGCCCCCGGCGCCACCCCTTGTTTTGTTGATGGTTTCCGAGGGGGTGACCGGCGTGGCATCGCGCCACACATTGCGACCTCACGTTAGGCCGGAAGCCGGATTGCATCGGCCGGATTTCGGCGCTTACATCCCGCGGACGAGTCGCAACGGACGCCTGCAGGAAGGGAGGGTGGTTATGAACGAGATCATTTTCGAACTGCGCCTGATCTCCCAGCTGCCGCCTGCCGACGCAGTGCTCGCGTTCGGCTGATCCCCTCCCAAATTCCCGAATTCCAGGACTGAGGCCGCCTCCCACCGGAGCGCGGTCCGGGACCTCGTGTTCAAAGAACAAAGAACAAGAAAAGGAGTTGAGGCATGGCCCTGCCACCTCGGGTGTATTTCACATTGCACGAAGCCGCGGCCCGCTGGGACTGCACGCTGGCCGACATCGCCGGCTGGGCCTCGATCGGACGCTTCGACATCGTGACGGCGATCGCGCCAATCACCGCCGGGCTGCAGATCGTGGCCGGTTATGTCGTCGTTGCAGTGACCGACATCCTGCAGATGTTCCGCCGCTGCGGCACCGGGCCAACGAGAAGCCTCCTGCGGCGCGTGCGGCCGAAGGACCAGCAGGACTGGATCATGATCGCGGACCCGGGCGAAGGCATCGAGGTGACGCTGGCCGATCTCCTGATCATGGCCGAGGATGTGCGGCGCTTCGAGGCGGATTGCGATCTCCTGCGCCGCCCGGCCTCGCATATCGGATCATCCGCACGCTACGACTGGGACGGAATGTACATCGCGCTGATGGTGCGGATCCATGACCAGGGCCTGCCGGCGACGCAGGCCGAATGGCTGGGCGAGGTGCAGGACTGGTTCGTCGCCACCAGCGAGACCGGGGAGGTGCCGGATGAGCGCACGATCCGCCGCAGGCTCACGCCCATCTGGAAGGCGCTCAGGGGATCAGGATGATCACCGGTGTGATTGCTGCAGATGGCGGGCGCTGGGGCTCGTTCAGGCCGACTTCCGCGCCTCGCCAGCGTCATGCACCAGCTTCGGCTTGGGCCGGAAGGCGCTGGCCACGGCATCGACGCCGGCGCGCAGAGGCGAGTCCATGAGGTGCGCATAGCGCTGCGTGGTCTGCATCTGGCTGTGGCCCAAGAGCTTGCCGATCATCTCGAGCGAGGCGCCGCCGCTGACGAGGAGCGAGGCGAAGGTATGGCGGAGATCGTGGATGCGCACATCGGGGATCCCGACCACCTTCTGGATCCCCGCCCAGAAGCGGCGGATCTCCTTGACCGGCTGGCCGGGCACATCCCCGGGAAAGAGCAGCGGAGAGCCGCGTGGCACCAGAAGCTGGCGCTGCCGCACGATCGCCGCCGCCTCGTCCGAGATCGGCAGGCGGTGGACCTTGCGCTGCTTGGTCATGCTGGCAGGCTTCGACCAGCTGAGATGCTCGAGGTCGAAATGCTCGAACCGCGCCTGGCGCACCTCGCCCACCCGCGCGCCGGTCAGCATGCAGAGCCGGATGATGTCCGCCGCGCGGCGATCCTCGGCCGCCTCCAGCGCCTCGGCCAGCCTGCGGATCTCCTCCTGGCTGAGGAAGCGCTCGCGCGGGTTCTCGATCCGGCGGCGGAACCCGGAGGCCGGGTTGTCCTCGCGCCAGCCCCAGCTGACGGCATAGGTGAACATCTTGCGCAGCACCTCGCCGGTGCGGTTGGCGCGCACCGGGGTGGGCTTGGCACCCTGCAGCTTCCGCGCCCGGTTGTTTGGCTTCGCCTTCGAGGGTCGAGCCCGGCCGGCCGCCACCTTGTTCAGGAGCTTCTCGACATCATAGGGGGTGATTTCCGTCACCAGCCTGTTGCCCCAGTCGGGCGCCACCATTTTCGCCAGCATCGATTTCTGATCCGAGGCGTTCAGCGCAGACAGGTGCGGCAGGTGCACCTCCGCATAGCGCTCGATCAGGTCCCGGAACCGCGGCGCCTCGCGGCTGGTCTCCTTCTGTCCCAGCGGATCACCGCCGGCGTCGATCTCGCGCCGGAGCTCCTTGGCCCGCTCCCGCGCCGCCGTCACCGACCATTCCGGCCAGCGCCCGATCGTCATCCGCCGCTGCCGGCCGGCATGGCGGTAATCGATGGTGAAGGCGCGGTTGCCGGAGCGGTAGACGCAGACCGCGAAGCCCCGCACCTCGCTGTCGAAGATCTGGTAGTCCCGTCCCTCGGCCGGCTCCGACTCGCGGACGGATTTCTCGTTCAATCGCAATCTCTTGACCATGCAACTCACCCTTCAGTCGTCATCCCATGAGGCGTGGATTCGCGCCTTTATCAAGCGATGCATGACGACAGGGGTGGCGGGGTGGCGCAGGGTGGCGGTGAAAGAGCGGGTGTGTGCCGGTCGGAGGTTCATCTCGGACTGGACGACGGAACGCGACCTAACGGCGCCGTGGCATTGCGTCCGCAGGATGCGGCAATATCGGCCGTTCTCGGTTCGGGTCTCGAGCGACTGGACCATGGGACGGAACCGCCTTTCGTTGCATCGGCCTGATCGGCGGGAAAATTGCGGTATGATTCAGCAGCGACTAGATCAATGAACCACTTGGCTGCATTGGGCACGGAGATCTCCGTAACCTCGATTTCTTCGGACTCGTTTCGATGTTCACGTTCTCAGATCGTCTTTTTTGCAGGATTTTGGAACACCACCATCCTTGGATGGTTAACAGAATGCAAAAACTCCATCGGCCGATTGTTAACGTCGAGCGAGACCGCCTGAAACAACAGCACGGAGGTATCGCGCCCAAGTTCCAGAAGACTCGCTTCCTGGGGGCTCGCGGTGGTCACGCTGATAACGCCCTCGCCGCCGTGCATGCGGATGCCGTATCGCTGCTCCAGGAGGTCGTAGAAGGACCGCTGGCCCAGAAGGTCGTCGGCGACGAGGCCGGGCACACGGGTATCGGCCATGTGGGTGGTCTCGATGCAGAAAGGTTGACCGTTCACGGTGCGTAGGCGACGCATGACGATGACCGGGTCGCCAGTCTTGATCCCGAGCCGTTCTGCAACCCTTGCGTCGGCAGCGTGCCGCTCGAACACCAGGAGCCGGCTTCCCGGCTCGCCACCGCACTGCCTGACGATCTCGGATATCCCGTGTGAGAACATGCCCTCGGAGACTGGGCGCTTGATCACCGCGGTGGGCAGGAACGTGCCGGCTGTGCCCCGGCGCTCGAGGACTCCCCTGTCGACGAGGTGGCCGATGGCCTTTCGGACCGTCATCCTGCTGATGCCGGTCATCTCTGACAGCTCGCGCTCCGATGGGATCCGGTCACCGGCCCGGTATCCGGGGCCCTTTACGAGGTCGAGAATGAATTGTTGTGCCTTCTCGTAAACGAGAGGGACCTCGCTTGCGTTCACTGATTCGTCCATCGTCCTCTCCGCTCATGCTGCGGCTGCATGATGCTTGGTCTAGTAGTTAGTCGATGAGTATCGGCAAGCGCTAATCCCGAATCCAAAGGGATTCCGACACTCGGATCATCAAATTGGTGCCGTATACCAGATTGCATGTCAAGTTTGCGATTTTCGCAACATTTTATGCTGCAACTGCAAAGGATTCAGCCAATTCTTGCTGACTTTCGAAAAAGTATTGACACTAGGTAGATATACCAAGACATCTATTGGTATGTTAATCATGCACCGATAGGAGAAGAGATGGCGACCGACGTGGACAGGCAGGCGATCGTGGCCGGGCTCGAGCAGTCGACGAAGACGATGAAGGAAGCGGCCAAGTTCGGACGCGAAATTGCGGACAAGGTCGACCGGGTCTATCTGGTGGGATGTGGCGCGCCGAACCGCATCATGCTCGGGCTGGAGTATTGGCTTCAGCACTACAGCCCATCGATCGAGGTGCGGCGCTACTTCCCGGCGGAATTCATGGCGCAGGACCCCGCGCGGTTCGACGAGAAGACATTCGTCCTCCTCGGATCCAAATCCGGGACCACGCCGGAGACGGTCGCAGCCGCGGAATTCGTGAAGAATCGTCCCTGCATCACTGCGGGCGTCACTCAGACGGAGGACCTGCCGCTCGCCAAGGCGGTTCACCATCCCTTTCTGATGGGCGAGACCGAACAATCGCACACCGGCATGTTCATGGTCATGCAGGCGCTGATCGGCGGCCTGATGGCTGCTAAGGATGGTTGGAAGCTCCAAGATAAGCTGATGTCGTCTTTGGCCGCCCTTCCCGACGCAATGGTCGAGACTCAGCTTGCCACGGAGAAACGTGCGGCCGAGGATGCGCGGTTACTGAAGGACGACCGCAATCTTTACCACGTGGCCTCCGGCCCGATGTTCAACACCGCCTACGTGATTGGTGTCTGCATTCTGATGGAAATGCAGTGGATGCATTCCTACCCGATTGAGGCAGCCGAGTTCTTCCATGGCCCGTTCGAGATCCTCGACGAGACGACGCCCTTCGTGCTGATGCTCGGTGAAGATCCGTCGCGGCCGCTGATGGAGCGCGTGGTGCGGTTCGCCAAGAAATATACCGAGCGCCTCTTTATCTACGACTCGAAGGACTATCCGATGACCGGGATCGACCCCGATATTCGACCGATCATTGCACCCTATATTGTTGAGGCAGCGCTTTATCGCATCTGCGTCCGGCTCGCTGTCTGGCACAACCAGCCGCTTTCGACCCGCCGCTACATGTGGAAGACGGAATACTGAGGGATGGCGCGGATTCTCGGCATCGGTGACAACACCGTCGACATCTACGTCGATCAGGGGGTGCAGTTCCCCGGCGGCAACGCAGTAAACGTCGCCGTGCTGATGAGGCGGCTCGGCGCCGAGGCAGCCTATCTCGGCTGCGTCGGCGACGACTTTCTGGGTGATATCGTTCGGGACGCGCTGGTCGCCGAGGAGGTGGACTGTTCTCACCTGCGGCGCGCGACGGGCGGCAATTCCTGGTCGCGCATCCGCCACGTTGGCAACGACCGCGTCTTCGATGGCAACCATCCGTCGATGCGGGGCGATTACCGCCTGACCGACGCGGATCTTGCATGGATCGCCGGCTTCGGCCTCGCACATTCCAGCGTCTATTCGAAACTCGAGGACGATCTGCCGGCGATCCGGGCGGCAGGACCGGTACTGAGCTTTGATTATTCGTCCGAATACGACGACGCATATATTGCCCGGACCGCACCTCACCTCGACATTGCCTTCCTGTCTGCAGCCGAACTCGGCGATGCCGATTGCTCCACGCTGGCATTGAAGGTCGCGGCGCATGGGCCGAAGCTTGTCGTCATCACGCGCGGCGCGAAAGGCGCACTGGCGCTCGAAGAGGGCGTCGTGGACACCACGAGGATCGAGCCGGCGAAGGTCGTCGATACTCTCGGCGCCGGCGACGGCTTCATTGCGGGACTCCTGATGGCGCGGCTGACGGGGGCGGATCTGCCCGCTCAACTTGCCGCCGGCGCCCGCAATGCCGCGCGCGTCTGCGAGGAGCGCGGGGCCTTCGGCCATGAGACCCCGATACGACCCGGACAACCGGGACTTCGGCGCCCGGCGACGGATGCCGGCAAAGACAATGACACAGCTATCAACTGAGGAGGATGGAATGCGACACCTGAAACTGACTGGTCTTCTGCTGGCGACGACGGCAAGCCTTGGCCTTGCCACGTCGGCAATGGCCGAAGTCACGCTGAGCTTCCTGCACAAGTGGCCGGAACCCGAGAACATGGCTTACTTCGAGCCCGCAGTCGCGGAGTTTGAGGCGGCCAACCCAGACATCAAGATCAAGATGGAAGCCGTCGCGGACGAACCCTACAAGGACAAGATCCGCGTGCTGATGGGGTCGAACGAAGTGCCCGACATCTTCTTCTCGTGGTCCGGCGAGTTCGGAAAGAACTTTGCCCGCAACGGCCGCGCGCTCGACATCACGGACGCGGTCTATGGCAGCGACTGGAAGGAAGCCTTTCCCGAAGCGGCGCTTCAGCCATTCAAGTATCAGGACCGGCTCTACGGCGTGCCGATCAACGTCGACGCGAAGTTCATGCTCTACAACAAGCAGATCTTCGCGGATAACGGGATCGACGTGCCCCAGACCTACGGCGACTTCTTCGCCGCCTGCCAGACGCTGAAAGAGGCCGGCTATGAGCCCATCGCGTTCGGCAACCAGTATCCCTGGGCCGCATCGCACTATATCGGTGAACTCAACGCAAAGCTTGTTCCGAACGACGTGCGTCTGGCGGATTACGAGCTGACGAGCGAACCCGACACGCTCTACACGCATCCGGGTTACGTGCTGGCCCTGGAAGAGTTCAAGAAGCTCAACGACGAGGGGTGTTTCAACCGGGGCTCCAACGCGCTGACCCATTCCATCGCGCGCGGCAGCTTCGTCGCCGGTCGCAACCCGATGATGTATATGGAACTTGTCGAGTTTACCGAGATCGGCCCCGACACGCCCCTTGGCCAGGCCGGCTGGGGGTTCTTCTCCTTGCCGCCGATCGAGGGCGGCGAAGGCGAAGCGGGGCTCCTTACCGGCGCACCGGACGGGTTCATGCTTTCGGCTGCGACCGAACATCCCGAAGAGGCGATCAAGTTCCTCAAATTCCTGACGTCGCCGGAACAGGCGCAGAAATACGTCGAGATCACGGGGATGACGAGTTCGGTCAACGGTTCGGTCACGCCGGATAAGGCGAGCGAGCAGGCGATCGAAGGACTCGAGGCGATCGACGCGGCCACGGGTCTTGCCCTCTGGCTCGACACCGATATGGATGCACGGTCAACCGAAGTGCTACTGGCCGGGTCGCAGGCGCTCCTGAACGGCACTGACACGCCGGAAGCAATCATGGAGCGCGTGCGCGAGACGGCGCTCGCCGTGCAGAAGGAACGTGGCAACAACTGAGCCGCGGGCCAAGGGAGGGAAACAGGATGAAAGCTCAGACGATGAGGCGGATCGCTCCCTATCTGTTCCTGTTTCCCTCGCTTCTCCTTCTGATCTCCTTCGTCTACGCGCCGGCACTGGAGAACATGGTCTACAGCCTTTTCTCCTGGAGCTCGGTTCGCATCGAATCCCGCTTCGTTGGGCTCGACAATTATCGCGAACTCTTTGCCAGCCAGATCTTCTGGCGCGCACTCGTCAACAATGCTCTTTACGCGGTCATTTCGATTGTCTTTCAGGTATTCTTCGCGCTGGTGATCGCGGCCGTTCTCGTCGCCGGCGTCTTTGGACCGCTATTGCGGAACTTCTTTCGAACCGCGTTCTTCCTGCCCTCGATCCTGCCGGTCACTGTCGTGGGTCTTCTGTGGCAACTCATATACCAACCGACGATCGGCCTGATCGACCAATTGCTGTTCGCCACAGGGCTTCAGAGCCTGTCGCACGTTTGGCTCGGAGAGGAGGCGACCGTGATGATGTCCGTCATCATGGTGTCACAATGGCAGTGGACTGGCTACATGATCGTCCTCTTCATGGTCGCGATACAAGCCATCCCGAGCGACCTCTACGAGGCGCTCAGGATGGAGGGTGCTAGCCGCATCCAGCAGTTCTTCTACATAACAGTGCCGGGCGTACGCGAATCCACGCTGATCCTGGCAATCATCACGATCTTCGGTGCGTTCAAGGTCTTCGACATCATCTGGGTGATGACCGCAGGCGGACCGAACAACGCCTCGGAAGTTCTCGGCACCCACATGTATCGCTCGGCGTTTCGCAATGACGTCTCCGGCTATGCCGCAGCCGTCGCCACGGTCATTTTCTTCATCACTCTGGCGGTGGGCGCCGTCCAGATCAGGTTGCAGCGGCAGGACTGAGTGATGGACAAGCTCTCGCGTCAGACGGAAACTGGATCGGAGCGCGCCGCGCGCTATGGCACGCTTTCCCTGTTCTGGATCTTCGCCCTCGTTTCGATCTATCCGATGATCTGGCTGACGCTCTCATCGTTTAAGTCCTCGTCGGAGATGTTCGGGAACAGCTGGGCACTGCCGCAGCGATGGCGATGGGAGAACTACGTTGCCGCGTGGGACTACGGCGTATCGCAATACCTGATCTCGAGCGTTATCGTCACCGTCGCTTCGACCGCGATTATCGTGATCCTGGCTTCTGCAGCAGCCTATGCACTCGTCGCGTTGAAGCTTCGGGGCCGGGCATTTCTCTACATGGCCATCTTGGGCGGATCGATCCTGCCGCCGGAAGTGAGCCTTCTGCCGCTCTTCCGCACTGTGACTGCGCTTGGCATCTACAACACCTATTGGGCGCTGATCGTGCCCTACGTCGCCTTCGGCCTGCCGTTTACGACCTTCCTGATCCGCGCCTACATGGTGAAGATACCTCTGGAACTGGCTGAGGCGGCAGAAATGGATGGGGCGGGGCCGTTCTGGACGTTCTGGAACGTGTATCTGCCGCTTTCGCGACCGATCCTTGCTTCGGCAGCGCTGATTTCGGCCATGAGGGTGTGGAACGAGTTCATCTTTGCCCTAACGTTCGTCGAAAGCGAGAGCGTGAAGACGATTACCATCGGAATGATGAGCTTCGCCAATGCGCTCAGGGGCGACTGGGCGGTGATGATGGCCGGGATGGTGATTTCGGTCTTGCCGATCTTTGTTGTCTTCCTTGTCCTGCAGCGGCAGTTCATCGGGGGGCTCACCCAAGGTGCGGTGAAGTGATGAATGGAGGCACGGGATGAGTGAACTCAGGCTGCAGAGGGCAACCAAGCGCTTCGGCAATCTGACCGTCATCGAAAAGTTGGACCTTGAGGTCCACGACAGGGAGTTCGTCGTTCTGGTCGGTCCTTCCGGCTGCGGGAAATCTACGCTCTTGCGCATGATTGCCGGGCTGGAGGACATCACCGATGGCGATCTCATCATCGACGGCCAGCGCATGAACGAGATCCCGGCCGCGCGTCGCGGTCTCGCAATGGTGTTCCAGTCCTACGCGCTCTATCCGCATATGACGGTTGCACAGAACATGTCGGTGGGACTGCGTATCGCGGGCGAAAACAAGGCGACTATCCAAAACAAGGTAGCGGAAGCTGCGCGCATCCTGCAGCTCGAGCCGATGCTTGATCGCAAACCCAAGGCGCTCTCCGGCGGCCAGCGGCAGCGTGTTGCGATTGGCCGTGCAATCGTGCGTAATCCGCGGATATTTCTCTTCGACGAGCCCTTGTCGAACCTGGACGCCGCGCTGCGGCTTCAGATGCGCCTCGAACTCTCGAAGCTTCACGATGAACTCGCCGCGACGATGATCTACGTAACCCACGACCAGGTGGAGGCGATGACGCTCGCCGACCGCATCGTGGTCATGAATGCCGGGAGGATCGAACAGATTGGCACGCCGGAGGAGCTCTACCAAAGGCCGGCGAACCTTTTCGTGGCGGGGTTTATTGGCAGCCCGAAGATGAACCTTGTCGAGGCGCACTCGGACGGGAATGTTATCGATTCCGCCATAGGCCGATACCCAATTCGGGTTGCCGAAGGTCCGGTGACGCTCGGCGTGCGCCCCGAGGTAATACGGATTGGCTGCCAAGATTGCTCAACGACGCATTCCGGGCATGTGCAGGTCGTGGAGCGGCTAGGCGCAAACAGCTTCGCATATTTGGACGTCGGGGATCGCACGTTGCTGACAGTCGAACTGCCGGGAATGACCTCGATCAAGGCTGGGGAAGACCTCCAAATCTCGATTCCGGCGGACAAAGTTCTGGTCTTCGGGGGCAACGGAGAGAGACTCCGCTAAGCCTGTTCCGTGCGCTATACACGTGCAGGAACAGCTCCTGAGTTCGCGAGACTAGGGTTCCGTGGATGCTTTCTTTGTTGTGCGGTAGCCATGCGGCATCTGATCAATATTGCAGCGGGAGATCGGACGATTCAATCTGGCGCGGTTTTGGATAATGGACCGGTTGTTTCGGCTTGCTAAGGACGATCTGCGCATATCGCGGACGTCGGTGCGAACCTTAGCATCAGGCAAGAAGGGCTCGCTCGGATCTTTCGCTGCGCCGGGCTTGAGCTGCCGCCTAAAGGAATGCCGCGACCACAGGCCGACCGTCTACATGGGACCGGTCTCAATTATGATCCGGCTTGGCTCGGAATCCGCTACATCAACGCCACATCAACCTGCTACTGGGGGTTTCGTGCTGATTTTGCAGGTGAATCCGCGCGAGTGCGGGCGGGTGTAGGGACGAAAATCGCGCGGGATCAAAGGCTTGTCGCGTAAGTGATTGGTTTTTCTAAATTATTGGAATCTCAAGGCTATGGGCTCATAACCTGAAGGTCGCAGGTTCAAATCCTGCCCCCGCAACCAACGAAATCCGACTCGCAGATAAAAGAGCCTCCTTCGGGAGCTTTTTGCGTATCCCCTTCGCCTGAAACGAAAATCCGCGGCAGCTCGCTATGGATCTCGATCACGGCGCCATCCCTAGCGGTAGGGCCGGGGCGCATGACGACGTGACCTGCCATTGAACTTTCATCCTGCCGCGACCGGAGTCCGGTTGGTATTTACGCCGGTTGGCGCAGGTTGAGCAATCGCCCGACCCCGGAGCTTTCATGCCATGCAGCGGGGGCGGCGTTTCGGTGCAGACCTTCAGCGGCGCATCACTGTGCGAGGCCTGCGAAGGCGGCCCGACCTGCATGACCCGCCCGGTGCTCCGCGCGCCACTTCAATAATCAGATCGAGAACGCTGCTCGGCAAAATAGGACCCCGCACGGCTTGTAGTCCGGGCGTTATTCAGCCCTTATCTGGGCTCCGTTGCACAGAGCCCCTAGGCGGACCTCTATCTCCGGGAGTACGGAAAGGCCATGCTCGTCTTAAGCCGGCGAATTCCCCGAGGATCTGCTTTCCGGATGCCGGGCATTGCCGAAGGAGTCGGCCTATCGACCATAAATGTCGGCATGGGCGGGTATAAGCTGTCCGGTGCAGTCGCCGAAGCCGATCCGGTAGCCGTCGCCGTGCGCAGCACCGGACAGCGTCAGGGTGTCGCCATCCTCGATAAAACTGCGGCTTGCGCCACCAGCGAGTGTGAGCGGCTCCTTCCCGCCCCAGCTCAGTTCCAGCAGTGAACCCCGGCTGTCCCTTGTCGGGCCGGAGATCGTGCCCGATCCAAGCAGATCGCCGACATTCATCGGACAGCCGCTGATGGTGTGGTGGGCGAGTTGCTGGGCGGCGGAGTAATACATCTCGCTATAGTTGGTTCTGGCGATGGTCGTTGCCGTCTGCCCCTCGGGCGCCAGCGTGACAGCCAGATCGATATCGTAGAGCATCGGCCCCGGCTCGGCGAGATAGGGAAGAAGCGGGCGCTCGCGCTCGGGCGTCGCGATGCGGAACGGTTCCAGCGCAGCGCGGGTCACGATCCAAGGGCTGATCGTGGTCGCCGTCGCCTTGGCTTGGAATGGGCCCAGAGGCTGGTATTCCCAGGCCTGAATGTCGCGGGCGGACCAGTCGTTGAGCAGGACATAGCCGAAGATCATCGCATCTGCCTCGGCGACCGTCATCGGATCGTCAGACGCCTGGCCGACGACAGCGCCAAGTTCCAGTTCGATATCGAACCGCGCCGACGGGGCGAAGCGCGGCAGCGTCTCGTCCGGTGCCTTGATCTGGCCCCAGGGGCGGCGCACCGGCGTGCCCGAGACGACGATGGAGGAAGCGCGGCCGTTATAGCCGATCGGGATCGAGAGCCAGTTCGGCGGCAGGGCGTTCTCTGCCCCTCGGAACATGGTGCCGACGTTCTCGGCATGGTGCCGGCCGGCGTAGAAATCGGTGTATTCGGAGACAAGAAAAGGCAGATGAAGATCGGCCTGTGCTGCCGGAACGAGGTGCGGCTCCAGAGCGGCACGGACGTCCATTCCGGTACCTTCGGCAAGAAGCGCCTGGAGCTTCGTGCGGTAGGCGGCCCAAACCTCCGGCCCGAGTTCCATGAAATCGTTCCAGAACGGAACATCGAGAACGGGATCCTCTGCGGCGGCGAGGATGCCCTCTTCCTCGAGTGCAGCGAGGTCGAGGATCATGGTCCCGATCGCCGTGCCGCAGCGCGGTTCCGTGCCTTCGGTGGAGAAAACGCCATAAGGCAGGTTGTTGAGCGGGAACGACCCTTCCGGGTCGTTGGCGCTGTTGATCCAGGATTTCAGAAGCGGCATGGGGATTCCTCAGGGGCTGGGCGCGTCGGGTTGCATCTCCGGCGCAGCATCGGCAAAGGCAGGCAGCGCGCGGGCAGCGGCGTCAATGATGGCGAGCCGCGGCCAGGGCGCAAGGTCGAGGCCCCAACGGCGGGCGTTGTAGAGCTGAGCGACGATGCAGATGTCGGCAAGCGTCGGGGCGTCGGAGAAGGCGAAGGGTGTGGCAGGATCGACCATATGGTCGAGCGCATCGAACCCGATCCGCATCCAATGGCGCATCCAGTCTGCCCTGTCCTCGCCGGTGGCGTCGAAGCGGCGGCCGAGTTCCTGCACCACGCGGAGGTTGTTGACCGGGTGTATGTCCATCGCGACGAGATGCGCGGCAGAGAGGACGCGGGCGCGAAGGAGCGGGTCGACCGGCAGAAGCGGCGGTTCGGGCCGCGCCGCATCCAGCCAGTCGATGACCGCGAGCGACTGGGTGAGCGCGGTGCCGTCGTCGAGGACGAGCGTCGGCACGAGATGCGCGGGGTTGAGGACGGCGTAGTCCGGCGCGTGTTGCTCTCCACCATCCTTTGCGAGGTCGACGGAGGCAATCTCGTAATCCACGCCCTTCAGGTTCAGCGCGACGCGAACGCGGTAGGCGGCGGTGGAGCGCCAGTAGGAGTAAAGCCGCATCACTTCGTGCCGGGCGTGCCGTCGAACTTCTTTTCGAGTGAGGTCCAGCAGTCGATGTAGTCGTCCTGAAGCGGCGCCTCCTTCGCGGCGAATTCGGTGAGGTGCTGGGGAAACCGCGTCTCGAACATGAAGGACATAGTGTTGTCGAGTTTCTCTGCCTTCAGCTCTGCGTTCGAGGCGCCTTCGAACGCCTGCCGGTCGGGGCCGTGGGGCAGCATCATGTTGTGAAGCGACATTCCGCCGGGGACGAAGCCCTGAGGCTTCGCGTCGTACTGGCCGTAGATGTTGCCCATGAGTTCCGACATGATGTTCTTGTGATACCAGGGCGGGCGGAACGTGTTCTCCGCCACCATCCAGCGTTCACGGAACAGCACGAAGTCGATATTTGCTGTGCCCGGAACGCCGGAGGGCGCCGTCAGAACGGTGAAGATCGACGGGTCGGGATGATCAAACAGGATAGCGCCGACCGGGCAGTAGGTGCGCAGGTCGTATTTGCACGGCGCGTAATTGCCATGCCAAGCGACGACATCGAGCGGGCTGTGGCCGATCTTGCAGAAATGGAACTGGCCGCACCACTTGATCGTGACGGTCGAGGCCGCCTCGCGGTCCTCATAGGCCGCGACCGGGGTCTTGAAATCGCGCCGGTTGGCCATGCAGTTCGCGCCGATGGGGCCACGGCCCGGCAGTTCGAACTTCTGGCCGTAGTTCTCGCAGACGAAGCCGCGGGCCGGGCCTTCGATCAATTCCACGCGATAGAGAAGCCCGCGCGGAAGGATGGCGATTTCCTGCGGGCCGAGGTCGATCACCCCGAGTTCCGTCGCGAAGCGCAGACGTCCCTCCTGCGGGACAACAAGGAGTTCGCTGTCGGCGGAGTAGAAATAGTCATCCACCATCGAGCCGGTGACGAGATAGATGTGGGACGCCATGCCCACCTGCGTGTTCACGTCGCCCGCCGTCGTCATGGTGCGCATCCCCGTTAGCCAGGTAAGCGTATCGCCTGAATGCGGCACGGGGTCCCAGCGGTACTGACCGAGCGAGATCACGTCGCCGACGACGTTGGGAGCGGTCTTCCAATAGGGCAGGTCGATCTTCTCGTAGCGGCTGGAATGCTTGACCGACGGGCGGATGCGATAGCACCAGGTTCGTTCATTCTGATGCGAGGGCGCGGTGAAGGCCGTGCCGGAAAGCTGTTCGCCATAAAGCCCGTAGTTGCATTTCTGTGGCGAATTCATGCCCTGTGGCAAGGCGCCTGGCAGAGCTTCCGTCTCGAAGTCGTTGCCAAAGCCCGGCATGTAGCCTTCATGCGGCCGCGAGTTCGCTTCTGGTTTCATCGCGGTTATCTCCTCCCTCGATTTTCCGGGGCATGCCGGACTGCCGATCGCCGCCGCAATTGTGGTTTCAAATGAAACTTTGTCAACCGAAGATTTCAAAGGAAACTACTTTTCAGGCCGGGAATGGGTGGATAATCTGGTGCCGGTACGAACGGGACCCGGGAAGTTCAGGCAAAATGGAACGGAATGCTGAGACCAAGGACGAAACCCCCCGGGGTGGCGCAAGCGCCCCGAACCCGGACTTTCTGCTACAGCAGTTCTTTCCCTACCTCGCGCGGGTCTTCTACACCCGCATTAGCAACGCGGTATCGCTGATCTACGAAGAACGCTTCGGCATGAAGCGCTATGAGTGGCGAACGATGGCCATTCTCGGCCAGTGCCCCGCCCTCACCGCGAGCGAGATCGTGGCCGCGTCGAGCATGGACAAGGTATCCGTAAGCCGGGCGATCGCGTCCCTGCGGCGTCGCGGCTGGATTATCGAGAGAACGAACAAGAACGATGCGCGTAGCCGCGTTCTGAAGCTTTCGCGCGCCGGCAGGGATGTCTACGAAACGCTCGTACCAGAGATGGTCGGTCTGGAATGCAAATTGCTGGCCGACCTGAGCGGCGCAGAGGTTGCCACCCTGAAGTCGCTCATGGCCCGCGTCGCCGGCACGGCCGAGTCGCTTGATACCGGTCGCGCCGCGGAAGCGTAAGCAGAACGTGCCGTGCAGGATATGCTCGCCGTCGGCAAACCGAATGGCGGCAGACGAGCTTCACGCCCCGCGTGCCGTCGATCTCGGAACCCCTGCCTGCGCCACAAGCTCATCCGGACCGGAAGGCTGGCCCACGGCCTCTGCCGCGTCGCGCTGTTTCGGCATCACCAGGACCAAACCTGAGACCAGACATGCAAGCGCCGCCCAGACCCAGAGGGT
The DNA here is from genome assembly GCA_030429495.1 of Alphaproteobacteria bacterium. GTDB lineage: Bacteria > Pseudomonadota > Alphaproteobacteria > Rhodobacterales > Rhodobacteraceae > Albidovulum. Next base: position 84,077 of record JAUIFH010000002.1, read on the forward strand.
CATCTGTTCGTTGAGCAGAACGACACTCCAAAGGATGCCGCCCGCTGTCATGGCATAGCCCGCTTGGCTGGCGAAGACTGCGCCGGTGGAACGGATCGTATAGACCAGAAGGACTGTTGCGAACGCACTTAGCGCGGCGATCAGAAGAAATGCCCAACCATAGCCAGCCAATGCTTCGTCAACCGATATGAACGACCCGGTCGCCAGCGTCACGGGTGTCAGGATTGCGGCAGCAGCGATGGTGATGCCAGTTGCTGCGCCGAGGATGTCGACATCGCCTTCGGGCAGCGCGGCGATGACGATGTCCTCGACCGCATAACAAAACGGCACCGCCAGGGTCACGAGTATCCAGACCCAGTTGTCCACACCTGTGCCTTCGCTACCGGGCACCATGATAAGGACGACGCAGCCAAGCCCGAGGCTCAGACCCAGGAAACGCTTGAGACTCGGCGCTTCGAGGCCCATTGAGGCGGCGAGGACGAAGACAATGAAGGATTCCGCGGCAAGAATGATCGCGATGATCATGGCTGGAACGCTGGCCGCGACCCAGAACAGAAACAACTGCGGCAGCACGCCGCCAACAAGGCCAAGTATCAGGTACCGCCTCACCTCTGCAGCACTTGTGCCAGGATAACGTCCCGTCAGGATCGACGCGGCGATCATCAGAACGGCGCTGAGGCCGAGCGTCCAGAAGGCAACGCCAAGAGGATGCAATCCCTCGACCATGATGATCCGCGACAGCGACGGAATAAGCCCCCATGTCGCACCGAGCAACATCAGGAGCATACCGCCCTTGAGTAGGCTGATCTGCAATCTGAGGTTCTGTTCGCGTCGATAGACCTCGCCCGCCATCTGCAGGAACACGCGGGCGAGGTTGCCCAACCGGTCATCCCGGGCGGCTATGTCCTCAAGACCAAGGCCGGCGGGATCGAACGCCTTGCCCTCGACGATACCCGATGCTGCGGCCAGACGGTCAACCTGGTGCAAGTACTCCAGTTCCTTGTCACGTAGCCATTTGCGCTCCAGGCCAGCCCCCACACGCGCCTTCAGAAGTACCGGGCTGAAGGGCTTGGTCAGAAAGTCATCAGCGCCAAGTTCGATTGCGCGAACCGCGTCTTCGGCTTCTTCCAGCGATGAAATGACGATGACCGGAATGTCACGCAGTGCAGGGTCTGCCTTGATCTCCGCCAACACCTGGAACCCGTCCATTTCTGGCATCATGATATCGAGGAGTACGATGTCGAATCGCTCACGCCGCAGCGCCTCAAGGCACTCCTTTCCGCCCACGGCCGACTCGACCTCGTGACCGAGGTTCTGCACGGCAAGCGCCAGTTTCATCCGGTTCGTCTTGTGGTCGTCGACCACAAGGGCGCGCCCCTGTTGTGTCCCCATCGTTTTCGGCTTCCCCCTCAGGCACCTATCATTTGGCGCAGGCTCTTTTGCGCCTCGCCATAAACGACTGCCGCGCGTCCAGACATAGTTGCCGCGCCACTGATATTTCCGTTGCGGCCCATGGCTTCCAGTTCCCGGCACAGCCGCGAAAGCTCCATGGCGCCGAAATCCGCAGCACTTGATTTCATCGTATGTGCCGCGTGCCGAAGGCCCGTGGCATCGCCGACCTTCACGGCGGTTTCGATGCGGGCGATAAGGTCCGGCCCCTCCTCCAGAAAGCTTTCGACCAGTTCCCGCAGTGCTTCGCGGTCGCCTCCAATAGTATCGAGCAATGTGTCGAGTGCAGCCGGGTCGAACACCGCCATCGGTTTCTGATTGTCCATTTTGGTCGTCCCCTTTGACTTTCCGCCACAACAGGATTGCAGCGTTTCGACCAGCGCCTCGACACGGATCGGCTTGCTGACATAGCCACTCATACCCGCCGCGATGAATTTTTCCCGATCGCCGTCCATCGCGTTTGCTGTCACGGCAATGATCTTCGGGCGTTTGTCCTCGGGATAGTCCGCAATGATGCGGCGCGTAGCCTCCATCCCATCCATCTCGGGCATTTCGATATCCATGAGGACGACATCATAGGGCTGGCGGGCCACGGCCTCGATCACCTCAAGGCCATTGCCCGCGATATCTGAGGTGTAGCCTAGACGCTTCAGTATCATACGGCCAAGCTTCTGGTTTGTGGCGTGGTCATCGGCCAGGAGAATGCGCAACGGCAGTCTACTGGCCAGCGATTCATCGTATGCAGGCTTCTTGCGCTGGACCCGGTCGATGACGCGGATCGGCCTGCCTGCGAATAGGCTGACAAGCGTGTTCAGAAGCGGCGACGGTTTGACCGGCTTGGCAAGAACTTCGACGAAATCGGCTTTTGCAAGCTCCTCGGGACTGTGATCCATCGACTGGCCAAGCGACGAGAGAAGGACCAGCGGCAGATTCTTGCCCGCTGCGGTGCCGCGCAGTTTCTGCGCCAGATCAACACCGTCCATTCCGGGCATGTGCATGTCCAGGATCGCCACATCGAAGCGCTCGCCACCAGCCACCTGCCGAAACGCTGCATCCGGCTCTTCCACGCTTACCGGCTCCATTGCCCAGCTTGCCGTCTGTCGCGACAGCAGCATTCGGTTCGTTGCATTGTCGTCGACGATCAGCACCCGCTTGCCTTCCAGGTCGGGGCGGGCCTCGTTCAGATCGACTGCGCCGATCGTTTCCCCCACCGGAGCGGAAAGCGTGAAGTGGAACGTGGTGCCCTCGCCCGGCGCGCTTACGACCCAGATCCGGCCGCCCATGAGATCGACAAGCCGCTGGCTGATCGCGAGGCCAAGCCCGGTTCCTCCGTATCGCCGCGTCGTGGTCGCATCGACCTGGCTGAACGACTGAAACAGCCGGTCGAGCCTGTCGGCAGGAATGCCAATCCCGGTGTCGCGCACGGTGAAAAGAAGCCGGCATTGACCATCGGTTTCGCTCGACGCTTCGGGCGAAACCGTCAACACGACCTCGCCCTTCTCGGTAAACTTGATCGCGTTGTTGATCAGGTTAAGAAGAACCTGACGTAGTCGCGTGACGTCCGAAACGATGGTCTCTGGCACGCCCGGCTCTATGTAATAGGCCAGATCGAGTCCCTTGCGCGCCGCCGCCATCGCCACGAGGTCCAGCGCACTTTCGACGCAGTCGCGCAGATTGAACAACTGCCTTTCCAGTTCCAGCTTGCCCGCCTCGACCTTGGAATAATCGAGGATATCGTTGATCACCGTCAGCAAGCTTTCCGCGCTTTCGTTTATCGTCCGCGCAAAATCCATCTGTTCGGGCGAAAGATCAGTGTCCATCAAAAGGTTGCTCATCCCGATGACGCCGTTCATCGGTGTGCGGATCTCATGGCTCATGTTGGCGAGGAACTGGCTCTTTGCCGTGGTCGCCCGCAAGGCTACGTCGCGCGCTTCGGCCAGGCTTTCGACCAGTTCCTGCAGTTGAACCTCGCGCGCCTTGGATTCGGTGATATCGGTGAAGACGCCGACGATCCCGCCCGCGTCAGTCGGTCGTTCGCTGATCTTCATCCAGCTACCGTCGCGGCGTTTCTGTTCGAAGGGACTTTCGGGATTGCGGTGTTGGGCGATGCGCCGCTCCTGCCAGTCCGGCCCTGCATCCTCGACAATGCCTGATCCCGCTACATGTTCGGTGATCTCTGCAAAGCGGCAGCCGGGTGCGATGTCGAAACCGATCCGGGAATACATCTGCCGGTAACGTTCGTTGCAGATCACCAGGCGGTCTTCCGCGTCGAAAAGCGCAAAACCTTCGCTGATCGCCTCGATCGCCTCGGTCAGCTGCACCTGCATCCGCTTGACCTCGCGGTCCGCGGCTTCCTGCGCGGCCGCGAGTTTTTCACGCTCGGCCAGGCTGTCGCGGAAAAGGCCAAGCGTCCGGGTCATTGCGCCAACCTCGTCATGGCCGGGTTTCGGCAGGCTGGCAGCAAGGTTGCCATCGGTAATTTCTTTCATCGCCACCAGCAACCGTCGAAGCGGCGACGTGATCGACCCGACGACAAGCAATGTCAGCAACAGTCCGACCAGCCCGGCGACGATGACAGTCCAGTTCGATAATCGGACCGCACGCTCGGCCTCGGTAAGGGCGGCATCGCTCTTTACCTTGGCCTCGGTTTCCAGTTCGGCTACCAGCGCGCCGAGCTCCGCATCGACCCGGCGGATGTGTTCCTGCCCCTTGGCGACCAGCGAATTGCCGAGAACGCGCTGATCTTCAGTGTAGGCATCGACCGCGAGGAATGCCTGTTCCAGAAGTCCCCCGACCTGCTGTCGAATGACCGCGACGCGATCGGCCGCGACCGGGACCAACGCCTCGAGCTCTGCCTCAAGCGCCTCGCGTGCGGCAAGCGCGTTCTGCTCCGAGCGCATCAGCAGACTGACGGAGAGGTCCGACAGCCAGTACTTCAATTCACCGAAATGGGTGCTCGCAGCATTGGCGTGGGCAAGGATGCCAATCGCGGCCGCCCCCTCTGAGATCGCCTCGGCATTGCGTGACAGTCGCGCGGACAGGAAGGCGTTGGTGGCAACCAGAAACGCCAGCAGCACCGCCGAGAGGAAAACCAGGCGCCCGAGGATCGAGAATCTAGCCATACCGCATCCTTTCGGCCGGGTCAGAACATGGCAAAGCCTTGCCGCCCTGACAGGACCGCCGCATCTCAGCGAAACAGGCTGATACTGATGACGCCGCCCAGATCGCCGAGTTTGCCGCCTTCCTTCGGATAGCCGGTAACGTCGATTTCACCCTGCGGTTCGCCGTGGCAGGCGAGGCACCCTTCGCCGTAGTATTCGGGCACCAATACCCGGTAGGCGGCCCGGGCATCATGTTCGGCTTCGGCGGCAAAAACCTGGCCGTTCGGCCAGTCAGCAGCAGCAAGATTGCTGCGGATGATCTCGGTTTCCCAATCGTCCGGTCGCGCCTTGCGGTTGCGGATCAACTCCGGTGGCGCTGTCACCTTGATGACCGCCTCGTCCCCGACGAGTTCGGAAAACCGCTCGTTGACCAGTCGCCCGAATACTGCGGGGACGAAACCTTTGAAACCTACGCCGTCCTGATTGATCGTTGCCTGATTGGTTTCCATCACCTCCCGGATGGCCGTGATCTGGGCCGAAAGCAGCCGCGCCTCGCGCGCGTCCTGACCTTCAAAAAGCGGCGCGGTGCCGTTTGCCGCCAGAAAAGTCTCGGAAGCCAATCTCAGGACGTGATCACCGTTCAATCCCTTGTCACCCCCCGCTGGATCATTGATCAGATCCTGGCTTGCAGCGATGACTGTCCGGGCGGATCTGAGCAGCGATGCCAGCTTAAGTGCCGTCTCCATATCCTGGTCCGCGCTACTCTGAGCACTGGCAATTCCCAAAGGAACGGCCAGCCCGCCGACCGAGATCGCGATTGCAATGACTCCGAGAAATCGAATTGTTTGTTCGCGCATAGTCCCCTCGCTTTCATCGTGCGCGTAAGGACCGCGCTTCAGCCTTCGTCGAGAGTTCAATCCGGCAATACTGAGGATGGTGCACGACCCTGTCAACTTGCGTTGCCTGACGTCAGCGCCAATGGGACGTCTTGGCTTGTACCCTGGCTTGATAACGGGTTGGACGATAGGAGAGCGGGCCAAACCGTTGCGACTGTCGCAGCGAATTGCTTGCGATGCGTGCGGTTCCCGTAGTTTCCAAGCTCAGCATCCGTGCCGCAGGAAGTCAATAACAGCGCCCGGCGCCCTGCCCGAAAACCGTGTCGCGCCAGATGCCAAGTGGAGACTTGGGTCGTTTTTGGCAGATATTTCACCTGTGATTTCAAGTCTCTATGGGGCAGAACGCCTCGCATGTCGCGGAGATCCCGCTACAATACGAGGGGCATAATTTCCTTTAAATTCAATGGCTTATATGGTGGCGGAGTGGAAGGGATTCGAACCCTCGAGACGGTTTCCCGTCTGCACCCTTAGCAGGGGTGTGCCTTCGACCACTCGGCCACCACTCCGCCGACCCGTTTAATGGCCTGCGACGGGCTGGGCAAGGGGAAAGGCTGTCGGTTTCGCGTCGGTTTCCCGTAGTTTTTCCGTAGCTACAGGGACGGTGCGGTCGGATCGGGGATTTGCACCCGAGGAACGGCCACCACGGTTGCCCACCCCGCTGCGCCGGAGCGGCGTAAAATGGTCCGGTCCTCAGGCGTTGAAGAGGAAGTGCAGGACATCGCCGTCCTTCACTTCGTAGGTCTTGCCCTCGACGCGGAACTTGCCGGCCTCGCGGGCGCCGGCCTCGCCGTTGCCGGCGATGTAGTCGTCATAGGCGATGGTCTCCGAGCGGATGAAGCCGCGTTCGAAATCGCCGTGGATGACACCGGCGGCCTGCGGGGCGAGGGTGCCCTTCTCGATCGTCCAGGCGCGGGCCTCCTTCGGGCCGACGGTGAAGTAGGTCTGAAGGCCCAAGAGGTCGTAGCCCGCGCGGATCAGCCGGTCGAGGCCCGCCTCTTCCAGCCCCATCTCCTCAAGGAACATCGCGGCGTCGTCCGCGTCCATCTGCGCCAGCTCTTCCTCGATCTTGGCCGAGATCACGACCGACCCCGCGCCCTGCGCGGCAGCCATCTCGGCCACCTTCGCGGAAAGCGAGTTGCCGGACGCGGCCGAGGCTTCCTCGACGTTGCAGACGTAAAGCACGGGCTTCGAGGTCAGAAGCTGGAGCATGCGCCAGGCCTTCTCGTCTTCCTCGGCGACCGTTACCGTGCGCGCGGGCTTGCCGGTCTCAAGCACGGCCAGCGCCTGCTTCATCAGCTTTTCCTGCGCCACGGCTTCCTTGTCGCCGCCCTTGATCTTGCGGGCGATGTTGGCCAGCCGTTTCTCGATCGATTCCATGTCGGCGATCATCAGCTCTGTCTCGATCGTCTCGGCGTCGGCGATCGGGTCGATCCGGCCCTCCACATGGGTCACGTCGCCGTCCTCGAAGCAGCGCAGCACATGGGCAATGGCGTCGACCTCGCGGATATTGGCAAGGAACTGGTTGCCGAGGCCCTCGCCCTTCGAAGCGCCGCGCACGAGGCCGGCGATGTCGACGAAGGTTATCCGCGTCGGGATGATCTGTTTCGACCCGGCGATGGCGGCGAGCTTCTCGAGCCGCGGGTCGGGCACGGCGACATCGCCGACATTCGGCTCGATCGTACAGAACGGGAAGTTTGCGGCCTGCGCCGCCGCGGTTTTCGTCAGCGCGTTGAAGAGCGTGGATTTGCCCACGTTCGGCAATCCGACGATGCCCATCCTGAAGCCCATGATCCGCTCTCCTGCAAAGGTCGGGCGCATGTAGGGGGCAAGGCCCGCCCCGGTCAAGCCCCGGTCGGGCCCCAGCAAGGCCCCGCGCGGGAACACCGATGCCCATTGATTTCCGGCGGCCTTTTCTGCAAGACCGCCGGAACGGACGAGGAGACAGCCATGACCCGGATCGAGAAGAAGTTCGCCGCCCTCCGCGCCGAGGGCCGCAAGGCCTTCGTCTCCTATATCATGGCGGGCGATCCCGACCTTGCCACCTCGCTCGAACTGATGCGCGGATTGCCCGATGCCGGTGTCGACGTTATCGAGTTGGGAATGCCCTTCACCGACCCGATGGCCGACGGGCCGACGATCCAGCTTGCCGGTCAGCGCGCGCTGGAAGGTGGACAGACGCTGCAGAAGACGCTCGACATGGTGGCAGAGTTCCGCAAGGGCGATGCCGAGACGCCCATCGTGATGATGGGCTACTACAACCCGATCTATTCGCGCGGCGTGGACACGTTCCTGGCCGATGCCAAGGCAGCCGGGGTCGACGGGCTTATCGTTGTCGACCTGCCGCCGGAAGAGGATGTGGAGCTTTGCATCCCGGCGCAGAAGGCAGGGATCAACTTCATCCGTCTGGCAACGCCCACCACCGATGACCGGCGACTCCCGAAGGTTCTCCAGAACACGTCCGGATTCGTCTACTACGTCTCGATCACCGGCATCACCGGTGCCGCCGCCGCGCAGGCCACCGATGTCGGCCCCGAAGTGGCGCGCATCAAGGCCGCGACCGACCTGCCGGTCATCGTCGGCTTCGGCATCCGCACGCCCGAGACGTCGCGCGCCATCGCGTCGGTTGCCGATGGCGCGGTCGTCGGCTCCGCCATCGTCAAGATGGTCGAGGAAGGAAAGCCGGTTCCTGAGATACTGGCTTTCGTCGCGGGCCTTGCCGAGGGCGCGCATTCGGCCTGACGTGGCCGGGATCAGCCCAACGAGACGTCGAGAAACATCATGAGGACGAGGCCGATCGTCAGGCCCGTCGTCGCGGCGTTCTGATGGCCGTGGCGGTGCGTTTCGGGGATGATCTCGTGGCTGATGACGTAGATCATCGCGCCGGCGGCGAAGGCCAGACCCCAGGGCAGGATGGGTTCCGAGACCGAGACGGCGGCGACGCCGATCAGGCCCCCAACCGGTTCGATCAGGCCGGTCAGGACCGCGATGCCGAAGGCGCGAAGCTTCGAATAGCCCTGTCCGCGAAGTGCGACCGCGACGGCAAGCCCTTCGGGCGCGTTCTGCAGTCCGATCCCGGTCGCGAGCGACAGACCGTTGGTGATGTCCCCGCCGCCGAAGCCGATCCCGACGGCCATGCCTTCGGGGAAGTTGTGGATCGTGATCGCAAAGACGAAAAGCCAGATCCGCGCCAGCGCGCCCGGGTCGGCGCCTTCAAGCCCCTCGACGAAGTGCTCGTGCGGGAGAGCCTTGTTCAGCCCGGCGACTGCCGCGGCGCCAAGCACCACGCCGCCGGCCGCGATCAGGGCGGCGATCGCGGCGCTGCCATAGCGCGTCTCGGCCGCTTCGATTCCGGGAATGAGGAGCGAGAAGAACGATGCCGCGAGCATGACGCCCGCCGCGAATCCCAGAAGCCTGTCGTTCCAGAGCCGGCTGATCGAGCGGCCGAACAGGACCGGCACCGCGCCGACGCCGGTCATCATGCCGGCGGCCAGACTGCCTGCAACACCCCAGACGATTGTATTCATGCCGTTTCTCCCGTTCCCGCGCAGTCGACACGCGGGGCTGGTCGAGCGCAAGCTGATTGTGGTTGCGCGGGACCATCAAAATTGGTAAATTAATTTTACCAATTTTGCGAGAGAGTGCCATGCCCGTCATCACCTGCCTTGACGATCTGAAGAAAATCTATCGCCGGCGGGTGCCGCGGATGTTCTACGACTATGCGGAATCGGGAAGCTGGACGGAACAGACTTTCCGCGAGAACTCGGCCGATTTCGCAGATATCCGGCTTCGTCAGCGGATCGCCGTGGACATGACGGGCCGTACCACGGCGTCGGCGATGATCGGGCAGGATGTGGCGATGCCCGTGGCGCTTGCCCCCGTCGGGCTGACGGGAATGCAAAGCGCCGACGGCGAGATCAAGGCGGCGCGGGCGGCCGAGAAGTTCGGCGTGCCCTTCACGCTGTCCACGATGTCGATCTGTTCGATCGAGGATGTGGCGGCGCATGTCTCGAAACCCTTCTGGTTCCAGATCTACACGCTGAACGACGACGACTTTAACCGCAAGATCATCAACCGCGCCAAGGCCGCAGGATGCTCGGCGCTGGTGATCACCGTGGACCTGCAGATCCTCGGCCAGCGCCACAAGGACCTGAAGAACGGCCTTTCGGCGCCGCCGAAGCTGACCATTCCGACGATGCTGAACCTTGCCACGAAATGGGGCTGGGGGCTTGAGATGCTGGGCACCAAGCGGCGGTTCTTCGGCAATATCGTCGGCCATGTCGAGGGCGTCAGCGATCCGGCCTCGCTGTCCGCATGGACTGCGGAGAAGTTCGACCATGCGCTGAACTGGGACAAGATCCGCAAGCTGATGGACATGTGGGGCGGCAAGGTCATCCTCAAGGGTATCCTGGACACCGAGGATGCCGAGCGCGCCGCCGGGATCGGTGCCGATGCGATCGTCGTGTCGAACCATGGCGGGCGGCAGCTTGACGGCGCACTGTCGTCGATCCGGATGCTGCCCGAGATCGCCGCTGCGGTCGGCGACAAGACCGAGGTCTGGATGGACGGTGGCATCCGGTCGGGGCAGGACGTGTTGAAGGCGCTGGCGCTGGGCGCGAAGGGCGTCATGATCGGCCGCGCCTTCGTCTACGGTCTTGGTGCGATGGGCGAGGCCGGCGTGACCAAGGCGCTTGAGGTCATCCACAAGGAGCTTGACGTGTCGATGGCGCTTTGCGGGCAAACCCGCGTGGCCGATGTCGGGCGGCACAACGTGCTTGTTCCGAACGGGTTCCTCGGCGGGTTCGCCTGAACACGGCCCCTGCCGCCACGCAGCCTTCCGGGCCGCGAAGAATCAGCTTCCCTTCGCTCCAGAAGCCGTCTATATGGCCCGCTTCGTGGGCATGCACCCTTGGAGGATGCCCGGCTAACCAATGGAGACACCAATGGCCAAAGAGATCCCTGATCTTCAGGCCGAGGTACGGACGGGGACAGGCAAGGGGGCCGCTCGTCAAGCTCGTCGTGAGGGCTACGTACCCGGCATCGTTTATGGCGGCGGCGCAGATCCGCTTCCGATCAACGTGAACTACTACGCACTCCTGAAGAAGCTTAAGGCAGGCCGCTTCCTGTCGACGCTCTTCAACCTCAAGGTCGAAGGCCACGATGACGTCCGCGTCATCTGCCGCGGCGTCCAGCGCGACGTGGTGAAGGACCTTCCGACCCACCTCGACCTGATGCGGCTTAAGCGCACGTCGCGCATCAAGCTCTACATCCATGTCGAATTCGTGAACCACGAAAAGGCGCTTGGCTTCCGCAAGGGCGGAACGCTCGTCGTCGTGCGCCCGGAAGTCGAACTGGAAGTGACCGCCGGAGACATTCCCGATCACATCACGGTCGACCTGACCGGCAAGGATATCGGTGAAGTTATTCACATCAACGATATCGAACTGCCGAAAGACGCGAAGCCGACGATCCATCGGAACTTCGTCATCGCTAACATCGCGGCTCCGTCGGGCCTGCGTGCTGACAGCGACGAAGAAGACGAGGATGGTGTCGAAGAGGAAGCCGAAACGGCCGACGCGGAATAACAGCCGCGTCGTCGCTGCAGTTTCAACGCGGGGCCTTTGGGCCCCGCGTTTCGTTTTGGGAGGTGCCGTGGTTGCGCGCGCCCGCGCGCACCCGTAATTTGGCGCCGCATCAAGGCGGGAACGATCATGCGTCTGTTTGTTGGCCTCGGGAATCCGGGCGCGAAATACGCGATGAACCGGCACAATATCGGCTTCATGGCCGTGGACCGGATCGCCGAGGATCACGGATTCCCGGCCTGGCGGGCAAAGTTCCAGGGTTCGGTCAGCGAAGGCCGGATCGGCGCCGAGCGTGTTGTGCTTCTGAAACCCGAAACCTTCATGAACCTCTCAGGCCAGTCGGTCGGCGAGGCGATGCGCTTCTTCAAGCTGGAGCCCGCCGATGTGACCGTCTTTCACGACGAGCTGGACCTTGCGCCCGGCAAGTGCCGTGTGAAGGCCGGCGGGGGCCATGCCGGGCATAACGGCCTGCGTTCCATCCACCAGCATATCGGCGATGCCTATCAGCGGGTCCGGCTGGGGATCGGCCATCCCGGCCACAAGGATCGCGTCGCGCCCTATGTCCTGTCGGATTTCGCCAAGGCCGATCAGGATTGGCTCGATGATCTTTTGCGTGGCATCTCTGACGGCGCACCGGCGCTGGCGTCGGACGAAGCGGCGCGCTTCATGAATGCCGTTGCTCTAAGGACCGCGCCGCCGCGGTCGTCCACAACACCGGAGGCGACCGCCACCGGATCGGTAAAACCATCGACGCCCGCGCCGGATGCCGGGGAGGACGCGCGCTCTCCGCTCCAGCGGCTCATCGACCGGTTCCGCTAGGGTTCCGGCGCGACTCTCGGCGGGCGGAAAACGTCGGTCGCGCGCTCCCCATCCCGCCGCGTCGTGATAGAATGGGGGCGTGAACACCTGTCGCCGCAGCAAGGGACAAGCCCCGGATGGAGAAGGACCCCAGCGTCAATGTGCTCGGCCAGCCGCTTGAGCCGTGCTCGACCGAGCCGCGCACCGGCTTTTTCCGCGATGCGCATTGCAACACCTGCGCGCAGGATCGCGGCAGCCACACGGTCTGCGCGGTGATGACGGCCGAATTCCTCGCCTACTCGAAATATGTCGGCAACGATCTTTCCACTCCCCGTCCGGAATTTGGGTTTCCGGGGCTGAAGCCCGGCGACCGCTGGTGCCTTTGCGCGGCGCGGTTCATGCAGGCGCATGACGAGGGCTGCGCGCCCCGGGTCAACCTTTCCGCGACCCATCTCAGGGCTAGCGATATCGTGCCTCTGGCGGTTCTGAAGGACCACGCCGAGGAATGAGCCTTCCGGTGCGCGCATAGTGCTTGCAGACTCGCCCCGCTTCCCCTATATCCGCCTCAACAGCGGCGCTGCGGGGTCCACACTCGCAGCCCACCGGACGAAGTGACGGGCCGCAGGGCCCGTTTTTTGTTGCCTGAGAGAGCGATGTCCGACCTGATCGCAAAAACCGCCATCGACCGGCGCCTGGCCGAGATCGTGACCCCGACCATCGAAGGTCTGGGGTTTGAGCTCGTGCGCATCCGGCTGATGGGCGGCAACACAAAGACGCTGCAGATCATGGCGGACCGGCCTGACGGCGGGATCGACGTGGACGATTGCGGCAAGATTTCCGTGGCCGTGTCGGCGGTGCTCGATGTCGAGGACCCGATCGAGGATCAGTATAACCTTGAAGTCTCGTCCCCCGGTATCGACCGGCCGCTGACGCGGCTGAAGGATTTCGACGCCTGGACCGGCTATGAGGTCAAAATCGAGACTTCGGAGCTGATCGACGGGCGCAAGCGCTTCAAGGGCCGGATCGCCGGAACCGAGGGCGACGAGGTTCTGGTCGAGATCGACGAAGGCACGATCGGCCTTCAGTTCGATTGGCTGGCCGATGCCAAGCTGGTCCTGACCGATGACCTGATCACCGAAATGCTGCGGCAGAAGAAGGCCACCGCGCAGGTGGACGAAGCCGCGTTTGACACAATCGAAGAAGAGATTTCCGAGGAGGAATGAATGGCGATTACCTCTGCCAACCAGCTTGAGCTGTTGCAAACCGCCGAGGCGGTCGCGCGCGAGAAGATGATCGACCCCGGTCTGGTCATCGAAGCGATGGAAGAAAGCCTCGCCCGCGCGGCGAAGTCGCGTTACGGCGCCGAGATGGATATCCGCGTGTCGATCGACCGCAAGACGGGTCGGGCGACCTTCACCCGCGTCCGCACGGTCGTCGAGGACGATCTGCTGGAGAACTATCAGGCCGAACTGACCGCTGAGCAGGCCAAGCAATATCTGGACGACCCGAACGTCGGCGACGAGATCGTGGACGAGGTGCCGCCGGTCGACCTTGGCCGGATCGCGGCGCAATCGGCCAAGCAGGTCATCCTGCAGAAGGTCCGCGAAGCCGAGCGTGACCGCCAGTTCGAGGAATTCAAGGACCGCGCCGGGACGATCATCAACGGCGTCGTCAAGCGCGAGGAATACGGCAACATCATCGTCGATATCGGCCGTGGCGAAGCCATCCTGCGCCGGAACGAGAAGATCGGCCGCGAAAGCTACCGTCCGAACGACCGCATCCGTTGCTACATCAAGGATGTCCGGCGCGAGGCGCGGGGGCCTCAGGTCTTCCTGTCGCGCACCGATCCGCAGTTCATGGCGGAACTGTTCAAGATGGAGGTGCCCGAGATCTATGACGGCATCATCGAGATCAAGGCCGTGGCCCGCGATCCCGGCAGCCGCGCGAAGATCGCGGTTATTTCGTACGACAATTCGATCGACCCCGTGGGCGCCTGTGTCGGTATGCGCGGTTCGCGCGTGCAGGCCGTGGTGAACGAGCTTCAGGGCGAGAAGATCGACATCATTCCGTGGAACCAGGATCAGGCGACGTTCCTCGTGAACGCGCTTCAGCCCGCCGAAGTCGCGAAAGTCGTTATCGACGAAGAGGCCGGCAAGATCGAGGTCGTGGTGCCGGACGAGCAACTGTCGCTCGCCATCGGCCGGCGCGGCCAGAACGTGCGGCTTGCCTCGCAGCTGACGGGTCTCGACATCGACATCCTCACGGAAGAGGAAGAAAGCCAGCGTCGTCAGGCAGAGTTCGCGGAGCGCACCAAGCTCTTCGTCGATGCGCTCGACCTTGACGAATTCTTCGCGCAGCTTCTTGTTTCCGAAGGTTTCACCAGCCTCGAAGAGGTCGCCTATATCGAGCTTGACGAGCTTCTGTCGATCGAGGGCGTCGACGAAGGCACGGCCGAAGAGCTTCAGGCCCGCGCCCGCGACGTGATCGAGGAACAGAACCGCAAGGCGCTGGAAAACGCGCGCGCGCTGGGCGCCGAGGACAGCCTGATCAACTTCGAGGGCCTTACGCCCCAGATGATCGAGGCGCTGGCCAAGGACGACGTGAAGACGATCGAGGACTTCGCGACTTGTGCCGACTGGGAACTGGCCGGCGGCTGGACGACGGTGAACGGCGAGCGGGTCAAGGATGAAGGCATCCTCGAAAAGTTCGATGTCAGCCTCGAAGAGGCACAGCACCTCGTCATGACCGCGCGCATCCAGCTTGGCTGGGTCGATCCGGCCGAGCTTGAGGCGGACGAAGCCGAGGACGGCGACGAGACCGAAACCAGTGAGGAGGCCGAGGCCTGATATGGGCCTCGGAACGGTGCCATATGACCCGAGGGGGACGCGACAAGGACAGGGATGAGCCCGAGCGGCGCTGCATCGTCACGGGTGATGTGCAGCCCAAGGCGGGGCTCATCCGGTTTGTCGTGTCGCCTGACGGGCAGGTGGTGCCGGACCTTGCCGGGAAGCTGCCCGGCCGCGGGATCTGGGTGACGGCCGACCGTGCCGCGATTGGCAAGGCCGCGGCAAAGGGACTGTTCGCACGCGCTGCGAAAGCGCCGGTGACGGCACCCGAGAACCTTGCCGATCTTGTCGAACAGGGGTTGGCGCGCCGCGTGGTAGACCTTATTTCATTGGCGCGGAAGGCCGGCCGGGCGGTCGCGGGATTCGAGAAGGTCAAGGGCTGGCTCGCCGACGGTAAAGCGAAGGTTCTGTTGCAGGCCTCCGACGGGTCCGATCGCGGCAAAGGTAAGCTCTGGACGCCCGAGGGCGGGCGCTGGTTCGGGTGCCTCACGGCCTCGGAGCTCGGTATGGCCTTCGGGCGCGATAGTGTGATACACGGCGCGCTCGGTGCTGGCGGATTGGGCAATCGTGTTGTAGAGGAAGCGGCGAAGCTTACGGGCTTGCGCAAAGTTGACGGCGGCCAGTCTGCCGGGAAGGAAACGAAGTCGGCATGAGCGAAACAGACGGTAAGAAACCTCTCGGCCTTGGTGGCGGGCGTTCCGGCCAGGTGAAGCAGAGCTTCTCTCACGGCCGGACGAAGAGTGTCGTCGTCGAGACGAAGCGCAAGCGTGTCGTCGTGCCGAAGCCGGGCGGGGGCGCGTCCTCGTCCGCTGGCGGCGGGTCCAGCGCCGGCGATCCGTCGCGCCGCCCGGCCGGGATTTCCGATGCCGAGATGGAGCGTCGCCTGAAGGCGTTGCAGGCCGCCAAGGCCCGCGAGGCCGAGGAGGCAGAGCGCCGCGCAGCCGATGAACGCCAGCGCGAGGAAGAGCGCGAGCGCCGCCGCGCCGAGGTCGAGGCCAAGGAACGCGAGGACCGCGAACGCGAGGAAGCGCTGAAGGCGAAGGCCGAGGAAGACGCCCGCCGCGCCGAGGAGGCCGAGGCCCGCGCCGCGCGCAAGGAAGAATTCAAGAAGCCGGCGGCGGCGAAGCCTGCGGCCGGTGTCGATCAGGCCGCAGCGCAGGCTGCCGCGGCGCGCGCCGAAACCAAGGGCGTGCCGGTTGGCGGACCGCGCAAGACCGACCGCGAACGTGACGACCGTGGCAATGACCGCGACAACCGCGGCCGCGCCGGCGGCCGCGACGAGGGCCGCCGCTCGGGCAAGCTGACCCTGTCCGAAGCGCTTTCGGGCGAGGGTGGGCGCCAGCGGTCGCTTGCAGCGATGAAGCGCAAGCAGGAGCGCGCGCGCCAGAAGGCGATGGGCATGAGTGTCCGCGCCGAGAAGCAGGTGCGCGACGTGCAGCTGCCCGAGACGATCATCGTCTCGGAGCTTGCCAACCGGATGGCCGAACGCGCCGCTGACGTGGTCAAGGCGCTGATGAAGATGGGCATGATGGTCAGCATGAACCAGCCCATCGACGCCGACACCGCCGAACTGGTGATCGAGGAATTCGGCCACAAGGCGGTCCGCGTGTCGGACGCCGACGTGGAGCAGGTCATCGACACGGTCGAGGACAAGGAAGCAGATCTTCAGCCGCGCCCGCCGATCATCACGATCATGGGCCATGTCGACCACGGCAAGACCTCGCTTCTCGACGCGATCCGCAAGACCAACGTGGTGTCCGGCGAAGCTGGCGGGATCACCCAGCATATCGGCGCTTATCAGGTGCGGACGGAATCGGGTGCGCTCCTGAGCTTCCTCGACACGCCGGGCCACGCCGCGTTCACCTCGATGCGGGCGCGTGGCGCGCAGGTGACGGATATCGTCGTCCTGGTCGTTGCCGCCGACGACGCGGTGATGCCGCAGACGATCGAGGCGATCAACCACGCCAAGGCCGCCAAGGTGCCGATGATCGTGGCGATCAACAAGATCGACAAGCCGACGGCCAATGCACAGAAGGTCCGCACGGACCTGTTGCAGCATGAAGTTGTCGTGGAAGCGATGTCGGGCGATGTGCAGGATGTCGAAGTTTCGGCCACGACCGGCAAGGGACTTGATCAGCTTCTGGAAGCGATCGCGCTTCAGGCCGAGATCCTCGAACTCAAGGCCAATCCCGGACGTGCCGCGATGGGCGCCGTTATCGAGGCCAAGCTCGATGTCGGCCGTGGGCCGGTCGCGACGGTTCTGGTGCAGAACGGGACGCTGCGGCAGGGCGACATCTTCGTTGTCGGCGAGCAGTGGGGCAAGGTCCGCGCCCTGATCAACGACAAGGGCGAGCGGGTGAGCGAGGCGGGGCCGTCGGTGCCCGTCGAGGTGCTCGGCCTAAACGGCACGCCTGAGGCCGGCGACGTCCTCAACGTGGTCGAGACCGAGGCGCAGGCGCGTGAGATCGCGACTTATCGTGAGAACGCCGCCAAGGACAAGCGCGCCGCAGCGGGCGCGGCCACGACGCTTGAACAGCTCATGGCGAAGGCCAAGGAAGACAAGAACATCTCGGAACTGCCGATCGTGGTGAAAGCCGATGTGCAGGGTTCTGCCGAGGCGATTGTTCAGGCTATGGAAAAAATCGGCAACGACGAGGTTCGTGTCCGCGTCCTGCATTATGGTGTCGGCGCCATCACGGAATCCGACATCGGCCTTGCCGAGGCGTCGCAGTCGCCGGTGATCGGGTTCAACGTCCGCGCAAACGCGCCCGCACGGGCCGCCGCGAACCAGAAGGGTGTGGAAATCCGCTACTACTCCGTCATCTACGACCTGGTCGATGATGTGAAGGCGGCTGCATCCGGTCTGCTCAAGGCAGAGGTGCGCGAGAACTTCATCGGCTACGCCGAGATCCGCGAAGTCTTCAAGGTCTCCGGCGTCGGCAAGGTTGCCGGCTGCCTCGTCACCGAAGGCGTCGCACGGCGTTCCGCCGGTGTCCGCCTGCTGCGCGACAACGTGGTGATCCACGAAGGCACGCTGAAGACGCTCAAGCGCTTCAAGGACGAGGTCAAGGAAGTCCAGTCCGGCCAGGAATGCGGCATGGCCTTCGAGAATTACGAAGACATCCGCCAGGGCGATGTCATCGAAATTTTCGAGCGCGAGGAAGTCGAGCGGACGCTGGCGTAAAGCGTTTCGGCCTTAAATCGGATCAGAATTCGAACCTGCCTGGTTCGAGTTCTGATGCCCCCGCCTGAATCGAAACCCGAAATGCTCTCGGCCCGCCGATCAAGAGCTTGGCCTGAAAATGAAAACGGAGGCGCAGCGCCCCCGAATTCAGGTCTTATGTGATCTGGCGCCGCGGTCAGGCGGCCTTCCTTTCTACGGGATAGCCTTCGAACAACAGCTTGCCGACGCGGACAAGAATCTTGCCGTTATCGAGTTGCTTTTCGAATGTCCCCTGAACGGACACACAACTTCCAAGAGTGATGGTACGCAGCATCGCTCAATCTCCCCCAAACAGCGGGCTGCTATGTGACTAGTGGATGGTGGATAACAGAGCACTAATGACTTGAAGAAATGTAATACCCGGTTCGATGTCGATTTGGAAACGATATTTCGCGGCCGGAAGCAGGGCCAAGCGGCAACCCGCCGCAATCCTTGATTGAGTGTCCGTGGCGGCGTTCTACAGCCAGTCGCGCAGGATCGGGATCAGCGGCAGATCGGCGGGCGGCATCGGGTAGTCGCGCAGATCACGGGCCCGGACCCAGGCAAGTTCCTGCCCCTCGCGCGACTGCGGCGTTCCCTGCCATTTGCGGCAGGCGAAGACCGGCATCAGCAGGTGAAAGCCCTCATAGGCATGGCTTGCAAAGGTCAGGGGCGCGAGGCAGCTTTGCCACGTCTCGATGCCAAGCTCTTCGTGCAGTTCGCGGATGAGGGCGGCTTCCGGCGTTTCACCCGGTTCGACCTTGCCGCCCGGAAATTCCCACAGCCCCGCCATCGACTTTCCCTCCGGCCGGCGCGCGAGAAGCACCCGCCCGTCCACGTCTATCAGCGCCACGGCCGAGACGAGGACCAGCCTTGCAGGGGCCGAGGCGTCCCTCACGACCGGTAGTCGGCGTTGATGTCGATGTAGCGATGCGTCAGATCGCAGGTCCAGACGCTTTTCGACGCCTTGCCAAGGCCGAGATCGACATGGATCAGAAGCTCCTCGCCCTTCATGTAGGCAGAAGTATCGGCCTCCGAATAGTCGGGGCTGCGCCAGCCGTTCTCGGCCACGAGGATATCGCCGAAGCGGATCGCGATCCGGTCGCGTTCGGCGACACCGCCTGATTTGCCGATCGCCATGACGATGCGGCCCCAGTTCGCGTCCTCGCCGGCTATGGCGGTCTTGACCAGCGGCGAATTGGCGATGGCCAGAGCGATCTTCCGGGCGTTGTCGGTGTCCGACGCGCCCGTCACCCGAACCTCGACGAATTTCGTCGCACCCTCACCGTCCTTCACGACCTGATGGGCAAGGTCCATCATCACGTCGCGAAGCGCCGCCTCGAACGCTTTCGCGGGCTTCGCGCGCAGATCGCCAATCGGGGCTGCCTTGGACTGACCCGTCGCAGCCACGATCAGCGCGTCCGATGTGGAGGTGTCGCTGTCGACCGTGATCGCGTTGAACGTCTCATCGACGAGGCGCCCGACCATCTTCTGAAGACCGGCCGCCGGGATCGCGGCATCAGTGAAGATGTAGACGAGCATGGTCGCCATGTCCGGCGCGATCATGCCCGAGCCCTTGGCGATACCGGCTATGCAGATCTTGCCGCCGTCGCCATCGACCTCTGCCGCGGCGCCCTTGGCGAAGGTATCGGTCGTCATGATCGCGCGTGCGGCGGCTTCGATCCCGTCGGCGGACAGCGCCGCCTTCAGGTCGGGAAGCTTCGCGGTGATCCGGTCATGCGGCAGGGGTTCCCCGATGACCCCGGTAGAGGAGGTGAAGACCCGCGACGCCGGCAGGCCAAGCGCGTCGGCCAAGCCGCCGCTGATCGCATTGACCGATTCCTGTCCAAGGAAACCGGTAAAGGCATTCGCGTTACCGGAATTCACGAGGATCGCGGCGCCGTCCTGCGGGCCGGCCTTCAGCGCCAGCTTGGCCTGGCAGTCATGCACGCAGGCCGCGCGGGTGGAGGAGCGGGTGAACGCGCCGGCAATAGCCGTGCCGGGCGCAAGGCGGACGAGCATCACGTCTGTCCGGCCCTTGTAGCGCACGCCGGCCTCGGCGGAGGCGAATTCCACGCCGGCGATGGCCGGAAGGGCCGGGAAGCCGCCTTTCGGGGCAAGGGGCGAAACCGGGTTGGCGGCTTTCGCCTTCTTCACGCCGGCATCGGGCTTCGCCGCGCCTTCGAGCTTTGCGCGAAGCGTCCGGACCTTGCCCTTCAGCTTCTTCGTCTTCGCCTTGAGATCGCTTTTCCTGGCCATTGCCCTTCTCCTTCCGCGTCTGCGCGTCAGTTATCCAAGAGCGCCGAGTTCTTCAGGATCGCGGGATCGATCCCCTCGACCGATTTCTCGATCGTCGCGGCCTTGGTCGCTTCCTCCAGTCTGGTCTCAACTGCAGAGGAACGTAATTCCTCGACAAGGTCCCCGCGCGCCTCGTCGATTGTCGGCATTGCGGCGGTGCGCACCTCGTTCAGCTTGATGATATGCCAGCCGAACTGAGTCTCGACCGGGTCTGACACCTGACCTGCTTCCATCGCCATCACCGCGTCCTCGAACGGTTTGACCATCATGCCGGCGCTGAACCAGCCAAGGTTGCCGCCGTTCGGGCCAGAGGGGCCGGTGGATTTTTCGCGCGCGGTTGCTTCAAAGTCCGCACCGCCCTCGATCTCGGCCTTGATCGCCTTCGCCTCGTCCTCGGTCTCAACGAGGATATGGGCGGCATTGAATTCCTTGAGGGGTTCGGCCGCGGCGAATTTCTCGTCGTAGAGCGCCTTTACCTGTTCGTCCGTTATGGCGCCCTGGGCGACCTCGTCGATGGCGGCACCGGCCAGATAGCTGCGCTTATAGTTTTCCAGCGCCAGCATGTCGCGCTTGCGAAGGTCGGTGCCGGTGGCATCAGCCAGGGCGGCCTGCTGGACGATCTGGTCGAGAATGGCATCGAACAGCGTCTGATCGTCAAGCTGGAGATATTGCTGTGGCAGGCTGTCGCGAAGCACGATCATATGGCCCAGCGTGATCTCGGTTCCGTTCACGGTCGCCACGACGGTATCGGCGGTCGGCTCTTCCGCGCGCGCCGTGGCGGCCAGCGCCAGCGAGAGCGCGATTGCGCCGAGGAAGGGGGCCGGTTTCATCATCGTGACTACTCCTTGTTGTCCGCCCGTGGCGGCAGCGTTGACTATCGACCGGCAGACCCTTACATCGCGATGGTCCAGTGAAGGCCTGCCGCGCCTTTATTCGCCGCCGTTCTAGGCTTAGCGAGAGATGGCGGCAAGGCCGCGTTTCACCGGAGCGTATTCAGTCGAACCCGAGCGGAGAAAAAATGCTGGGCCTCGGAACTATCGCGAAGAAGGTCTTCGGTACGCCGAACGACCGCATGGTCAAGTCGGTCCGCCCGCTGGTGGAAAAGATCAACGCGCTGGAAGCCGAATACCAGGCGCTGAGCGACGAGGGCATCAAGGACAAGACCGAGGAACTCGCCACGCGGGTTCAGAAGGGTGAGAGCCTTGACAGCGTTCTGGTGGAAGCCTTCGCGAACTGCCGCGAGGCGGCGCGGCGGGCTCTGGGCCTGCGCGCCTTCGACGTGCAGCTTGTCGGCGGCATCTTCCTGCATCAGGGCAACATCGCCGAGATGAAGACGGGCGAGGGCAAGACCCTTGTCGCGACGTTCCCTTCCTATCTGAACGCGCTGGCCGGCAAGGGTGTGCATATCGTCACCGTCAACGACTACCTCGCCAAGCGCGACGCCGAATGGATGGGGAAGGTCTACAACGCTCTCGGCCTGACGGTCGGCGTCGTCTATCCGTTCCAGGACGCAGAGGAAAAGCGCGCCGCCTACCGTGCGGACGTGACCTATGCCACCAACAACGAGCTTGGCTTCGACTATCTCCGCGACAACATGCGCGCGACCATCGACGACATGATGCAGCGCGGACATTTCTTCGCCGTCGTGGACGAGGTCGACTCGATCCTCATCGACGAAGCGCGCACGCCGCTCATCATCTCTGGCCCAAGCCAGGACCGGTCGGAGCTTTACATCACGCTCGACAAGTTCATTCCCGAACTGGCCGAGGAGCACTACAAGCTCGACGAGAAGCAGCGCAACGCGACCTTCACCGAGGCCGGCAACGAATACCTCGAACAGCGCCTGACGGAGGCGGGCATCCTGCCCGAGGGGCAAACGCTCTACGATCCGGAATCGACAACCGTCGTCCATCACGTGTCGCAGGCGCTTCGGGCGCACAAACTCTTCTTCAAGGACCAGCACTATATCGTCCGCAACGGCGAGATCGTGCTGATCGACGAATTCACCGGGCGCATGATGCCGGGGCGCCGGCTGGGCGACGGGCTGCATCAGGCGATCGAGGCGAAGGAGGGCGTCAACATCCAGCCCGAGAACGTCACGCTCGCCTCGGTGACGTTCCAGAACTACTTCCGGCTTTACGACAAGCTTGCCGGGATGACCGGCACGGCGGCGACCGAGGCCGAGGAATTCATGGATATCTATCGGCTCGGCGTGGTGGAAATCCCGACCAACAAGCCGGTCGAGCGCAAGGACGACCACGATCAGGTCTATCGTACGGCGCGCGAGAAATACGAGGCGATCATCCGCCGCATCCGGACCGCGAACGAAAAAGGCCAGCCGGTTCTCGTTGGCACCACGTCGATCGAGAAATCCGAAATGCTGTCGGAGATGCTGAAAGCCGAAGGCATCGCCCATAACGTCCTGAACGCGCGCCAGCACGAACAGGAAGCGAAGATCGTCGCCGATGCCGGCAAGCCCGGCGCCGTCACCATCGCCACCAACATGGCCGGTCGCGGCACCGACATTCAGCTTGGCGGCAATGTCGAGATGAAGGTGATGGAGGCGCTTGCCGCCGATCCGGAGGCCCATCCCGACGAGGTCCGCGCCAAGATCGAGGCCGAGCATGCGGACGAGAAGGCCCGGGTTCTTGAAGCCGGGGGCCTGTTCGTCCTTGCCAGCGAACGCCACGAAAGCCGGCGGATCGACAACCAGCTTCGTGGCCGGTCGGGCCGCCAGGGCGATCCGGGGCGGTCGTCCTTCTACCTTTCGCTGGAAGACGACCTGATGCGGATCTTCGGGTCCGAAAAGCTGGATGCGGTCCTATCGAAGCTTGGCATGAAAGAGGGTGAGGCGATCATCCACCCCTGGGTCAACAAGTCGCTGGAACGCGCGCAGGCCAAGGTCGAAGGCCGCAACTTCGACATGCGCAAGCAGCTTCTGAAGTTCGACGACGTGATGAATGACCAGCGCAAGGTGATCTTCGGCCAGCGGCTTGAGATCATGGAGGCCGAGGATATCGAAGAGATCGTGCAGGACATGCGCCATCAGGTCATCGATGACATCGTGGACGAATACCTGCCGCCGAAATCCTATGCCGAGCAATGGAACGTCGAAGGACTCCACGCCGCCGCGATGGAGAAGATGTCGCTTGACCTTCCGGTCGTGGACTGGGCGAAGGAAGACGGCGTCGATCACGAAGAGATGCGCGAACGTCTCTACAAGGCGTCCGATGCGCTGATGGCCGAGAAGACCGAGCTGTTCGGTGCTGACACGATGCGCCAGATCGAAAAGCAGTTCCTGCTCCAGACCATCGACAGCAAGTGGCGCGAGCATCTGGTGACGCTGGAGCATCTGCGCTCTGTCATCGGGTTCCGTGGCTACGCGCAGCGCGACCCGCTTTCGGAATACAAGACCGAAGCCTTCTCGCTCTTCGAACACCTTCTGGAAGGGCTGCGCGCCGATGTGACGCAAAAGCTTGCCCAGGTGCGGCCGATGACGGAGGAGGAGCAGCGCGCGCTTCTCGCCCAGATGGACGAACGTCGCGCCGCCCTGAACGCGCCGGTCGCCTCCGCCGCGGCAGCCCCTGCGCCCGAGGCCGGGGACGGTGATGTGGCCGTATCGGTTGCGCCGCTGGTCGAGGGGTTCGATGAAACCGATCCCGCGACCTGGGGCAATCCGGGCAGGAACGACCCGTGCCCCTGCGGGTCGGGCACGAAGTTCAAGCATTGCCACGGCCGGCTGGCCTGACCTGGCTGCCGCGCGTGGTGCGGCTGGGGCCAGATTGAGGCGGGATGGTGGCGGCGGAACGGGCCGCGACACCATATAGCGTATGTTCTGAATTCCACATCAATATAATGTGTCGCATTCGATCGTTTCGCGATCGGATATTGTCACGCTCCGGCCACGCCGCCGCCGTCTTCCCCCACTACTCAGGGTAGGGAAGTCACTGGAGGCGACGATGCAGATTCGGCGCAGAGCGGTCACGATTGGCACGACATTTTTCCTGGCGGCGGCGACCGGCCACCTGATGCAGAACGCCGATTCCATCGCGGCGTTCCTGCGCGGAGAGTCAAATGCCGAGATGCCGGTGGTCACCCATGTGGAACCGACATCGGCGGTGATCGCGCCTTCAGTGAAGGCGCCGATCCAGCCCGAGGCCGATACTTCGGGCCACCCATCGCTTACGAATATCCGCGCCGAGGCACCGGTCGCGGGCCGCACCGCGCCGGCCCTTCCGGACCTGCCGGCGGCCGAACCGGACCCGTTCGGCGCCACGCAGTTGTCGCAGTCCGCTGCGCCGGTCGAGACGCCGACGCCGGAAGCCACAGCGCCGGAAGCGGATGCCACAGCCGGCGTGTTCGGGCTGCCCTGCGGCGCACCGGTGCTTTCGCTTGAACCGGCTGCACGCGGGATGCTGCGCGTCGCGCTCTCGGCACCGTGCTTCCCCGACCAGCGCATGACCGTTTCCCATTCCGGCATCGCCTTTTCCGCCATGACCGATCATGGCGGCGAGTACGAAACGATGCTGTCCGCACTCGCGCCCGAGGCCGAAGTCACGGTCGAGTTCTCCGGAGCGGAGCCTTTGACCGCCCGGCAGCGCGTGACCGGCCTCGATTCGCTGATCCGCGTTGCGGTTCAGGCAAAGGCCGATGCCGGTATTGAGTTTCATATCTTCGAGGACGGCGCCGGTTACGGCGATGCCGGCCATGTCTCGCCGCAGGCGCCGCGCGACCGCATGGCCGAACGCGGCGGGTTCCTCAACATACTTGGCGATCCGACGGTCGAGGGGCCGATCCTCACGCAGATCTATTCGGCGCCGCTGAACACGCAGATTGACACGCTTCAGGTCGAGGTGGCGGTCTCGCCGGCCAATTGCGACCGCATCCTCTCGGCTGAAACGCTGATCGCGATGCCGGGTTCCGCCCCGGTCTCCGAGGTGCTGACCATCGCCATGCCGGATTGCGCGGCTGTCGGCGACATCGTCGTCATGGACCTGTCGGCTCTGACTGCGGACCGCATCGTCTCTGCCCAGGCGATGAACTAAGCGGCTAAGGTAGTTACCTTCACCAACAGGATTGCAGCCGGCCCGGGACAGCATACCCAGCGCCGGCATTCTGTCGCGCAAGGACGTGCCGGATGACGAGTCCGTTGTTCGAAGGCAGGCAAAGGCGGTAAGAAATGCCGGGCAGCACTCCGTCATCCGGCGGCGGACGGCAGGAACGCGACATGGAACTCGTGCCATTCTCGACAAGCCTTCGCAGTGGGCAGCGCGTCTATGTCCGTGAGGTCTGCCCGGCGGACCGTGGCCTGCTCACCATCGGATTCGCGAAACTATCCGAGCGGTCCAAGCATTTCCGCTTTCTCGCGGCACACAGCAGGTTGACCGAGGCCGAGCTTGACCAGTTCACCAGCACGAACGACGTCGATCACGTCGCCATCGGCGCCTTGGCCGAGAACGGGCAGGAGCGCGATCCGGCCGGCATCGCGCGCTATGTCCGCCTGAACCGGACAAGCTCCGCCGCCGAATTCGCCATCACCATCGTCGACCGCTACCAGGGGCAGGGTCTGGGCCTCCTGCTGTTCGGCGTTCTGGCGAAATTCGCGGTGATAAGCGGTCTGGATGAATTCATCGCGGCGGTGCATCGCGACAATGCCGCGATGCTTGGACTGTTCGATGAACTGGATGGCCGACGCGTGTTTCTTGGCGGGGCGGATGTCGAGGTTCGCGTGCCGATCCACGATGACCCCACGCTCTATCCCGACACGCCGAGCGGCGGCGCTGTTCGCGCCGCCTACCGCATCGCGGAAATCGGCTAGCGGCTCTGCGACCTTCAGCCGGGCGCGCCCGGAACCGTCGTGCAGTCGGATACGTCAAGCACCGGGTCGGTGGCGGTGCATTCCTCGCCGCTGATCGGGTAGTGGCCCGGTTCGGTGCATCCCAGCAGCAGCAGGCTGAGCGCGAGGGCGGTGGGGGTGAGCAGCTTGGTCATGGACGTCTCCTTGTGAATTGCACGGCCCTTGTTGCCGCGCTTCCCTATCTGCTTCGGCGGGAACCGGCGCGGACGAAATGATCCAGATCAAGCCCGGAAGGCCGGGTGCCTTGTGACGTCGCGGCAATGCGCGGACCTCCGCGTCCGCACCGAACTTGACCAGGGTCAATGTGCCCAGTCGAAAGACTTCGGATACTATGGGGCGAGGCAATCCATGAGGGGGAGACTACCATGGCAAAGTCCGGCAATTCTGCGAACGCGTTTTCGGACGTCACGAAGCTGACGGATGCACTGTTCGGTGCCTATTCGATGGTCGATCCGTCTGCCGTTCCGGGTCTGGACGTGCCCCGGAACATTTTGGGCGAGGCGGAAGAGTTTTCAAAACGCTGGCTGGCGCGGCGGCAGGATGCCGCGCGTTCGACGCTGACGACCAGCGCTGCCGTCATCGCCGGCGGGGTGGCCGACCCCTCGGCCACGCTGCGGGCGCTTTCCGACTGGCAGGCACAGTCCGTCAGCCGCGCCACCGAGGATGTCCGCGACTGGTTCGAGTTCTGCAACCGCTGCGCCGCCCATTTTGCGAATTCGACACCTGGCGGTTCCGTGCCGGGGGCATCCTCTCGCGCGCGGCAGAAGGGCCGGCACGCGACGCCGCTGTAAACGCGCCAGGGCTCGGTGAGTGATGGCGCTGAAGGTCTGGATCAAGCGGCGACTTGTCTGGATTCGGCGCAATGTGCCGCCCGGGGCACGGACGCTTCTGGGCCTTGTCCTGATTATCGGCGGGGTTTTCGGTTTCCTGCCGATCCTCGGCTTCTGGATGGTGCCGCTCGGCGTGCTTGTCGTCGCGCTCGACGTCCGGCCGCTGCTTGCCGCACTGCGGGCGCGGTGCGGTCGCGGCGACTAGGGCTCACCCCCGCCGGATCGTCTCGCCGGGCTGCAGGGTCGGCGTCAGTTCCACGCATTCGCCGCCGATCAAGCCGGTGTCCGACCGACCGGCGATAATTGCAGCAGCGCGGCGCCCGATTTCATGCCGGCAGGCATCCATCGTGGCGAGCCTTCGCGGCAACCCTTCGAGCAGATCGACCCCGTTGAAGCCGGCAAGCCCGATTTTGCCCGGCACGTCGATCCCCTTTTCAAGGCAGTAGAGCAGCCCGCCTGCGCCAATCATGTCGTTGGAGTAGTAGATGAAATCGAGATCCGGGTTGCGCTTGAGGATTGCCTCGGTCATCTCCCGCCCCTTTAGAAGCGCCGAGCCGCCCGAATAGAACTCCCGGTCCGCCAGTTCGATCCCGGCTTCCGCCAGCCCCGCCTCGAACCCTTCAAGCCGCTTTCTCGCGCGGTGGTCGTAGGGCATTTTCGTCCCAAGGAAGCCGATCTTGCGATAGCCCTCGGCGATGATCGCGCGCGCCATCTCCAGCCCCGCGCGCCGGTGCGAGATGCCGACCACGGAATCGATCGGCGTTCCGTCCACATCCATGATCTCGACGATCGGAATCCCGGCGTTCTGAAGCATCGCGCGCGCCGCGTCGGTATGTTCAAGTCCGGCCACGATGACGCCGGAGGGCCGCCAGGACAGCATTTCGTATAGCACCGCCTCCTCGCGTTCGGCGGAATAGTTGGTCACGCCGAAAACCGGTTGCAGGCCGGTTTCCTCAAGCTCCTGCGATATCCCGCTCAGGACATCGGGAAAGACGAGGTTGGAGAGTGACGGGATGATAACGGCGACGAGGTTCACGCGCTGGGAGGCGAGCGCGCCGGCGATCTTGTTGGGGACGTAGCCGAGCTGCTTGGCGGCGATGAGGACCCGTTCGCGCGTCGCGGGGGAAACGTCGCCGCGGTTGCGAAGCACCCTGCTGACGGTCATTTCGGACACGCCGGACGCTTCGGAGACGTCGCGCAGGGTTAGCGCACGCTTGGATTCGGCTTCGCCGCTACTGCTCACATGGTCCCCCGTTTCAAGTGGCATCTTCTGATTAACGCCAAAGATTCTGGTTGTCCAAGCAAAGACGTGCCGCCGCATTCGTACCCGCGGGCCGGCATGGCGCGGCGTGCCAAATTGACCCCCGGCGCGCAAGGCCATAGAACCGGATGACACGATCGAAAGGGACGCCGATGGCCGGAGAGGAATTCGCGGAGCTTGGGCCCGACCGGACATTGCTTCTGGTCGACGATGACGCGCCGTTTGTAAATCGCCTCGCACGGGCGATGGAAAAGCGTGGCTTTTCTCCGGTGACGGCGGAAAGCGTCGCGGAAGGGCGTGCGGCGGCGATGGCCCGGCCTCCGGCTTACGCGGTGGTCGACCTTCGTCTGGGCGATGGTAACGGGCTGGATATCGTCGAAGTGCTGCGCGAAAGGCGGCCCGATTGCCGCGTCGTCGTCCTGACGGGCTATGGCGCGATCGCAACCGCCGTAGCCGCCGTTAAAATCGGTGCGGTCGATTATCTTTCAAAGCCGGCCGACGCCGAGGATATTACAAAGGCGCTGTTGTCGCGCGGCGATGTCCTGCCACCCCCGCCGGAAAACCCGATGTCGGCCGACCGCGTCCGTTGGGAACATATTCAGCGCGTTTACGAGCTTTGCGATCGGAATATATCGGAAACGGCACGCCGCCTGAGTATGCATCGCCGGACGCTTCAGCGGATTCTCGCTAAACGCAGCCCCAAATGAAGCTTTAATATCCAAGATTTAGGCCACGGCGCTTGCGTAATTCGTCGTTCCGTCATTAATTGACGGCGCTGTCTGTGAAATAAGGAAGCGAACTGTGAAACTAGATCTGACCGCAATGTCACTGAAAGAACTGAAAGACCTTCAAAAACAGGTGGCGCGGCAAATTGAAGGGTTTGAGGCGCGCAAAAAGCGTGAGGCACTCGCAGCGGTTGAAGAAAAGGCAAAAGCACTCGGCTTTTCATTGAATGAGTTGGTCGGTACGATTGCCACCCGGAAGAGAAAACCTGCCAAGCCGAAATATGCCAACCCTGCGAACAAGTCTGAAACCTGGACCGGTCGTGGACGCAAGCCGCGCTGGGTTGAGGCCGCGTTGAAGGGTGGCAAGAAGCTGGACGACCTCGCGATCTAGTCGGTCGCGACAAGCCAGCGAAGAAATGTCCGCGCTGCCGGCCGCAGCGGGCCGGGCGGCGTGACGATGTGATAGCCGAAATTGTCGTCCTCGTTATCGAGGACGACGCGAAGCGTCCCGTTGCGAAGGTCGTTCTCAACAAGGGCCGCGCTTGCGACATGCAACCCGTAGCCTTGCCGCGCTGCCGACAGAAGCAGCTCTTCGGTCGGAAATTCGGTGATCTTCAGCAGCGCCGGGTCCAGCCCCGTGCAGCAGGCGATCCATTGGCGCTGCTCGGGCCAATCCGTCTCAAGCACCCAAGGAAGATCGGCCAATTCCTCTGGCGGGATCGCGGCACGGCCGCCGAACAGCGCGGGCGCCGCGACGATCATCTGGCGCGCCGAGGCCAGGAATCGTGCATCGACGCCCGGCCACGTGCCGCTGCCATAGCGGATGCCGATGTCGATCCGTTCGCGCCGCAGGTCTAGAACGCGCGGATCGGGGCGCAGTGATACGGTCAGCCCGGGATGACGCGACCAGAGCTTTCCAAGCCGCGGCATCAGCCAGTTGGTCGCGAAGGTCGGGGTGAGCGTGACGGTCACGGGCCTGTCCTCATCCTCGTCCCGAAGCGCGGCCAGCGCCGTCTGTATACCGCCAAAACCCTCATTCAGTGCCGACGCGAGCAGATGGCCCTCGGGCGTGACGGCAAGGCTGCGCCCGTCACGATGGACAAGGGCAAGGCCCAGATGGGCCTCAAGCCCGCGCACCTGTTGCGCAATGGCGGCATGGGTCACGTTGAGCGCGCGCCCGGCGGCGCTGAAGCCGCCCAGACGCACGGTCGCCTCGAATGCACGCAGTGCCGGCAGCGGCGGAAAGTGGAGCCAGTCGATCTCGTCCATATAAAACTACAGCTTACAATACAGAAATCCTTCTGACTCTGATCATAGCGATATTTCACCTATTCTGGCGATACAAAACGTAGCCGGAGAACATGAAATGTTACAGACCTTTGCAGATGTGTTCCGTATCGCGACCTTCCAGCCGAAACCCGTGACGAAAGCGTCTGGCCCTCTTGAGCGGGACGAGGAACTACGCCGGTTGCGGTCGGAACTTCCCCATCTCGACGCTCATCTTCTGCGCGATATCGGTCTCGAGCCGGAGGAGCACGACGAGGAATACCACACGCCGATCTGGCGCTGGTCACCCCGCTAAAGCGTTTCCGGTTTGGATCGAAACAGGTTCGAATTCGGATTCAGCTTGAATCCGAAACGCTATTGGCAGGCCGCCATGAGATCGGCGTGGCGGGCGACAAACTCTGCGCGCGCCTCGACAGGTGCGCGCAGCTTGATCGTGAGACCCCGCGCCAGCGCCGGGTCGGGTACGCCGAAAAGTCGGCCGGCCTCCGCCCGAGTGAAG
This sequence comes from Alphaproteobacteria bacterium, assembly GCA_030429495.1. Taxonomy (GTDB): domain Bacteria; phylum Pseudomonadota; class Alphaproteobacteria; order Rhodobacterales; family Rhodobacteraceae; genus Albidovulum. The sequence goes on from JAUIFH010000002.1 coordinate 114,705, forward strand.
CCTGCGATCTGCACCGCTTCCAGCCATGCGGAGACCTTGTCGGCGCGCTTGATCTCCTTCCGGATTGGCGCTGGCAGGTCCACGGGAATGCCGAACCGGATATGGACAGCCGCCGCAAGGCGTTCGTCCATTGCCTTGTAGTCGGGTCCGACCGCGGCCTTCACCGGGCTGATCATGTCGCCGATGACATATTCCGGCGCGTCATGCAAAAGCGCCGCCAGCCGCCAGCGCGCCGCGATGCCGGGATTGGCGCGCGCGAATATCTCTTCCACCAGCAACGAGTGCTCCGCGACGGAATAGGGCCAATCCCCCAGGGTCTGCCCGTTCCACCGCGCGACGAAGGCGAGGCCGTGGGCAATATCCTCGACCTCGATATCAAGCGGTGACGGATCGAGCAGGTCGAGCCTGCGGCCCGAAAGCATGCGTTGCCACGCGCGGGTCTGCTTGGGGGGCATCCGGGATCGTCCTTCACGTTTCGTCATTGCCGGACACAGGACCGGTGAGTGCCGGATAAAATCCCTGACGGGGAATGGGCAAGCGTTTTTGAACCGGTGCCCGCGGTTTTGGACGGATTGATGCGCCAACCCGGCTGCGACGCCTGATTGATTGCCGCGAGGCGGCGGCAATGCTATCTGACCGACAACGTAGATTTTCCGGGAGACCGGCTTATGCCGAAAGATTTCATCGTCCGCGACATCAGCCTTGCCGGCTATGGTCGCAAGGAACTCGATATCGCCGAAACCGAAATGCCGGGCCTGATGGCTTTGCGGGAAGAATTCGGATCGTCCAAGCCACTGAAAGGCGCGCGGATCGCCGGGTCGCTGCACATGACGGTGCAGACCGCCGTGTTGATCGAAACGCTGACGGCCCTTGGCGCGGATGTGCGCTGGGCGTCGTGCAACATCTTCTCGACCCAGGACCACGCTGCCGCCGCTATCGCCGAAAGCGGTGTGCCGGTCTTTGCCATCAAGGGTGAGACGCTGGAGGATTACTGGGCCTATACCGACAAGATCTTCCAGTTCGAGGAAGGCACCTGCAACATGATCCTCGACGACGGCGGGGACGCGACGCTTTACATCCTGATGGGCGCGCGGGTTGAGAATGGTGAGACCGGCCTGATCGAGACGCCGACCAGCGAGGAAGAGGTCTGTCTCTTCGCGCAGATCAAGAAGCGCCTGAAGGAAAGCCCGGGCTGGTTCACCAAGCAGCGTGACGCGATCAAGGGTGTGTCCGAGGAAACCACGACCGGCGTTCACCGTCTCTATGACCTGCACAAGAAGGGCCTTCTGCCCTTCCCGGCGATCAACGTGAACGACTCCGTCACCAAGTCGAAGTTTGACAACAAGTACGGCTGCAAGGAATCGCTGGTTGACGGTATCCGTCGCGCCACCGACACCATGATGGCGGGCAAGGTCGCCGTCGTCTGCGGTTACGGCGATGTCGGCAAGGGTTCCGCCGCCTCGCTTCGCGGCGCCGGCGCCCGCGTTAAGGTGACGGAGATCGACCCGATCTGCGCGCTTCAGGCCGCGATGGACGGGTTCGAGGTTGTCGTTCTGGAAGACGTCATCGAAAGCGCTGACATCTTCATCACAACCACCGGCAACAAGGACGTGATCCGCATCGAGCATATGCGCGCGATGAAGGACATGGCCATCGTCGGTAACATCGGCCATTTCGACAATGAAATTCAGGTCGCCGCGCTCAAGAACCACAAATGGACCAACATCAAGGACCAGGTGGACATGATCGAGATGCCGTCGGGAGCACGGATCATCCTTCTCTCCGAAGGCCGCCTCCTGAACCTCGGCAACGCCACCGGCCACCCCAGCTTTGTCATGTCGGCGAGCTTCACCAACCAGGTCCTCGCCCAGATCGAACTTTGGACCAAGGGCAAGGACTACAAGCCCGGCGTCTACATCCTGCCGAAGCATCTCGATGAGAAGGTCGCGCGGCTGCATCTGGCGAAGATCGGCGTGAAACTGACGGAACTCCGCAAGGATCAGGCCGATTATATCGGCGTAACCGTGGCCGGCCCCTACAAGTCGGACCACTACCGCTACTGATCGGCAAAGGGGCGCTTATGCGCCCCTTTTTTTCGTCATTTATGAGCGAAATGTTGGAAGTTTCCCCTCGAATTCCAGCGCCTGCCGAGTTTTACTTTGCCCGTCGGACCGCACGACGTTACCTTCGCCCCCGCCGGGCGGCGAACCTGCGTCCGGGTCCGGAATGATCAAATGGGATAGTGGGAGATACCTATGGGCAAGCGTGACGAACTGATCGCGAAATATGCCGACGATCTGAAGAACAAGTGCGGGATGACGCCGGACATGGCGCTCCTGACGAAGGTGACGATCGGCTGCGGTCCGTCGATCTACGACGCCGATGCCTCCACCGTCGCGGCGGGGCAGGAATCCGAACTCGAAACCGTGAAGAACAACTTCCTCGTCAAGAAACTGGGCCTGAAGGACGGGCCGGAACTGATGGCGGCGATCAATTCGGTGATCGAGACCTATGGCCGGTCGGAGCGTAACAAATACCGTGCCGTGGTCTACTACATGCTGGTGAAGCACTTCGGCAAGGAAGTCGTCTACGCCTGACGTCACCGGCAAGGGTTAACGCATGGTTCCCATAACCAGCTGATTTTGAACGGTATTGTTGGAAGTCTCTGCTTGCTCCGCAGCCGCGTTGCATATAGCGTGATCCCAACAGGCCAGTACGGCCGAGACCTTTCAGTTTCACGCGTGGTGCGAAGGGAGCACGTGGGGTGGCAAAGGGTCCCGGTTGGGTGGCCGGGACCCTTTGTATTTCTAGAACAACCCCAGCACCGCGCCGATGATCGCAGAGCCGATCACCGCATAACCGCCATCGATATAGACAAGCGCGCGCGGGCGGTCGGCATAGGCGTAGTTGATCACGATCCAGGGCAGGGCGATGAACGCGCCAAGCCCGAGGCCCGAGACAAGACCCTTAACGATCGTGTCGATGCCCGCCATTCCGAAGATGTGACGCATCATTCCTGAAACGACCAGCATCGCGGCGCCGGCCATGATGAACGGCGTCACGCTCTTGTTGGCGGGCTTTCCGTCGGCATCCACGGCGATGCCGGTGGCGGCGATCCACTCCTTCGCCCATTTCATGTACCAGAAGGCCCCGAAGGCGTAGCCGGCGGCGGCCGCGACGATCACGTTGAATAACTCCATGGCGTTTCCTTGCGCGTTGATCGGTAGCGCCATGATGCCGCCGATTCGCCCCGCGGTCTACAATCCGCCAAGCGCGCGGATGATGCCCCATTCTTCCTCGGTCACGGGCTGGACCGAGAGGCGGGAATTCTTGACCAGAACCATATCGGTCAGGCGCGGATCGGCCTTGATCTCGTCAAGCGTGACGGGCCGCTTGAACGGTTCAACCGCCTTGATATCCACGCAATCCCAGCGCGGATCCTCGGTCGTGCTGTCGGGGTGGCTCAGGGCACAGACCTCGACCACGCCAACCACCGCCTTGCCGATATTGGAATGGTAGAAGAACCCCCGGTCGCCCAGCTTCATCGCCCGCATGTTGTTGCGCGCCTGATAGTTGCGTACGCCGTTCCATTCCTCACCGACCTCACCTTTAGCGACCTGCTGCTCCCAGCTCCAGGTGTCGGGCTCCGATTTGAAAAGCCAGTAAGCCATCAGCCGATCACCTTCTTCCATTCCGTGACGCTCACGCTCTCGAACAGTCCGGCGGCCTTGTAGGGATCGCCCGTCGCCCATGCCTCCGCTGCATCCAGGCTGTCGGTTTCAAGGACCACCAGCGATCCGCACATCTCGCCCTTCTCCAGAAACGGGCCCGCCATCCGGACGATGCCGGTCTTCTCGATATAGGCCAGGTGCGCGGCGCGGGTGTCGAGCCGGGTCTGCAGGTGGCCGGGCTTGTCCCGGCAGATGATGGCGTACAGCATGGTCATTCCTTTCTGAGCGGGCGTGACAGAAGCGCGCTGACGGCCTCCGCCACGGTGATCTTGCCATCGACGAGTGCGGCGACCATTGTTGTCACCGGCATGTCTATTTCGTGCTTTTGCGCCAGAACAGACACTGCTTTAGCGGTTGCGGCCCCCTCGACCGTGATGCCGCTGTCGAAGGTCCGCCCCGCCCCCAGCGCCTCACCGAAGCGGAAGTTGCGCGATTGCGCGGATGTGCAGGTCAACACGAGATCGCCGAAGCCCGAAAGGCCGGCGAGCGTCTCTGCCCGCGCGCCAAGCGCCAGCGCCAGACGGTTCATCTCGGCAAAGCCCCTCGTCATCAGCGCCGCGCGCGCGCTGTCTCCGAGGCCGGCGCCGATGACCGTGCCGGCGGCGATGGCCACGACGTTCTTCAACGCCCCGCCCAACTCGGCGCCCAGCGTGTCGTCGGTCCGGTAAAGCCGCAAGGCCGGGGTAGAGAGCGCCGCCTGCAACCGTGCAGCGCCGGCCTCATCCGTGCAGGCAAGCGTCAGTGCGGTCGGAAGGCCGCGCGCGATATCGGCGGCAAAGCTGGGTCCGGTCAGAACCGCCGGCAGCGCGGCGGGGCAGGCGGCGGCGATGATCGCGGTCGGGCCGCGACCGGAAGCCAGGTCCACCCCTTTCGCACAGGCGACAAGGGCGCGGCCGTCAAGCTGGCGGGAATGAGCGGCGAGGAACCCGGCCATCTGCTGCATGGGAACAGCCAACAATACGATGTCCGCACTGTCGAAATTGCCGATTTCTGTTGAAACAGACACGGATTCCGGCAGGTCAACGCCGGGCAACCGCTTTTCGTTCAGCCGCGTTTCCTGCATCTTTTGTGCCTGCGCGGCATCGCGCGCCCAGAGGCCGACAGTCGCGCCGTCGCGCGCCAGTGCGACCGCCAGCGCGGTTCCGAATGCGCCGGCGCCAAGAACCGCGACATTCATGCCTTGGCCCCCTTCTTCCCGGCGCCCAGCAATGCCGGCGCCGTGCGGTCCAGCGGCCATCGTGGCCGTGCGACAAGATCGGACCCGTCGAAAAGGCCCAGCCGGAACCGTTCGATCCCGGCCCAGGCGATCATCGCGGCATTGTCGGTGCAAAGCGCAAGCGGCGGCGCGGTGAAGCGTAGCCCGGACTCGTGACAAACAGTCTCTAATCCTGCCCGAATGGCCCCATTCGCCGCCACGCCGCCAGCCACCGCAAAGACCGGATCGGACGGGCCATGACCAAGATAGGCGGCGATCGCCCGGCGCGATTTCTCGGTCAGCACATCGGCAATGGCGGCCTGGAAGCCGGCGCAAAGGTCGGCGCGGTCGCCCGTGGTCAGGCCGCCCTTTTCGGCCACCACCGCATCGCGGGCACGCAGCAGCGCTGTCTTCAGCCCCGAAAACGACAGGTCGCAGCCGGGCCGGTCGAGAAGCGGGCGCGGGAAGGCGAAGCGCGCCGGGTCGCCCGCCTTTGCCGCGCGCTCGACCTCCGGCCCGCCGGGCTGAGGCAGGCCAAGCAGGCGCGCGGTCTTGTCGAACGCCTCGCCGGGCGCGTCGTCGATCGTGCCGCCGAGGCGGGTGAAATCATCGGGCCCGTCTACGATCAGGAATTGGCAATGCCCGCCGGAGACCAAAAGCATCAGATAGGGAAAGGGCAGCCCGTCGGTCAGCCGCGGCGTCAGCGCATGACCGGCCAGATGGTTTACGCCGATCAGCGGCAGTCCCGCGCCCGCCGCGATGCCCTTGGCACACATCACCCCGGCAAGAACGCCGCCGATCAGGCCCGGTCCGGCCGTGACCGCTACGGCATCCATCGCCGAAAGCGGCAGGCCGGTCGCGGAAAGCACCTCCTCGACGCAGAGGTCAATCTTCTCGACATGGGCGCGTGCGGCGATCTCAGGCACGACGCCACCGAACTCGGCATGCAGGGCGGTCTGGCCATGGACCGAGGAGGCCAGGATCTCCCCCCGGTCATCCGACAGCCGGACGATCGCGGCGGCGGTATCGTCGCAGCTGCTCTCAAGGCCAAGGATGGTGATCGTCTCGCTCATGGCTCTGCCGGTTGCGTGATGCCCTTCCGGCAGGTAACACCGGGAGGGATGCCGCACAATCCCGGGGGGATTTTGAATTTGGCCCGGCCGACCCTGCTGCTGACACGGCCCGAGGCGCAATCGCGCCACTTCGCGACAATCTTCCGCGCGCGCTTTGGCGCGGATTGGCCGGTTGTGCTTTCTCCCTTGACCACGATCCAGTTCCTTGACCCCGGTCCGCTGCCCAACGGCGCCCGCGACCTGATTTTCACCTCGCAGAACGCTGTCCTTGCCTATGCGCGGCTGACGGGTGCCCGCGCGGGAAAGGCGTGGTGCGTCGGAAAGGCGACGGAAGCCGCCGCGCAAGCGGCGGGCTTTGAAACCTGTGCGGGGCCGGGTGACGGCGCCGGGCTGGCGAAGGCGATCAAGGCGAATGGGGCGGGTCGCACCTTCGTCTATCCGCGTCCCGTCCATGCCGCCCGCGACGTTGCCGCTGAATTGAATTCCGCCGGAATAGACACTGTTTCGCTTGTTGTCTACGATCAGGTCCTGTCGCCACCGACTGCCGAGGCGCAGGGTGTGATGCAGGCCGCCGCACCGGTTCTGATGCCGCTTTTCTCGCCCCGTTCGGCACGCGCGGCCGGGTTGGCTTTTCGCGATATTCATGCGCCGCTCTACGTTGCCGCGCTCAGTGACGCCGTTGCCGAGGCGTCCGGCCTGCCGGCCCGTTACATCGCCACGGCGGCCGAGCCGATCGGTGACGCGATGCTGGATGCGCTTGGCGCGCTCATTGACGCAGCCAACACGGCTTGAGGGGTTGCCGTCCGGCGTCTAGATTGGTCGGGTGATGTCGCTTCGGCGGGTGGTCGCAACGATCCAGGAGGGGGAACGCCCGTGGCAAGACCGCGTAAGAGTAAGACCGAGACCCTGAAGGACACGGACGAGGCCGCATCTGCGGCCGGGGACAAACCGGAGATCGAGGTGGCCGGCGCCCCGGCGGACGCGCCATCGGAGGCCGCGAAGGACGATGTGGTCGAGGCCGCACCTTCCGGGGACGCGATGCCGGACGAGGTTGCCGCGGCCGAAGAAGCGGCGCCTGCGATGACAGACGATGCCGGCATTCCCGACGCGCCGGAGCCAGAGCCCGAACCTCAGCCACAGACGGCACCGGAACGCGAACCTCAACCAGTTTCGGCGGCGACGCCCGCCCCGCGCGGTCCCGGATTCTTCCCGCTTGCGTTGGGCGGCGCGGTGGCTGCCGGCCTCAGCTTCGGGGCGGCGGCCTATGTGTTGCCGCCCTACCTGAAACCCTCGGTGCCGCCCGAGCAGATCGCGGCGCTGGTCGAGCAGGTGCGCGTCCAGAGCGAGCGTGCCGAGGCACTCGCGGCAGAGATCGAGACCCTGAAGGCGGACCCGGCGGCGGATGCGCAGGCCGCGCGTGTCGAAAAGGTATCGCGCGATGTCGATGCGTTGCGTGAAACGGCCGGAACGCTCGACGATCGGCTGGTCCAGCAGGCGCAGCGCCTTTCATCGGTCGATGCGCGCCTGAACACGGTCGAGAAGCGCCCGGTGGCCGATGGCGCGGCCTCGGCGACCGCGCTTACGGCGTTCGGGCGCGAAATGGCCGAACTGCGAGATCAGGTCGAGGCGCAGCGGCTGGAAACGAAATCCGCCGAGGACGCGATCGCGGCGGCCGTCGAGGCAGCGACGGCGCGCATCAAGACGGCCGAGGATGAGGCTGCCTCCCTCCACGAGGAGGCCGAGGCCGCCGCCCGCTCCGCCGCGATGCGCGGCGCTGTCGGCCGCCTGCGCGCGGCGCTGGAAACCGGCACGTCGCTCGGCGACGGCCTGGCGGAGCTGAAGGCGGCCGGGGTGGAGGTTCCTCCGGCCCTCGCCGAGCAGGAGCAGGGCGTACCCAGCGTGGCAGCCTTGCGCGACGCATTTCCGCCCGCCGCCCGCGCCGCGCTGGCGGCGTCGTTGAAGGAAACGGCCGGCGGCGGCACATGGGATCGCGTGGGTGCGTTCTTCCGCAGCCAGTCAGGTGCGCGCTCCCTTAGCCCGCGTGCCGGCGACGACCCCGACGCGGTCCTGTCGCGCGCCGAGGCGGCACTGGGGGCCGGTGATCTTGCCATGGCGATCACGGAAATCGCGGCCCTGCCCGAAACTGGGCAGGCACGCATGGCCGAATGGGTGACCCTTGCCAACCGCCATATCGCCGCGTCGGACGCGGTGGCGGCGCTGGCCGAGAGTATGGAGTGATGCTGGTATGATCTGGTCCTTCGTCAAGATTGTCCTCTTCGTCGCAGTCGTGGCCGCGCTTACGCTCGGCGCCGGGCACCTCGCTGAAACCGGCGGCGGCATCCGCGTCTCCTTCGCGGATACGGAGTTCAACCTGGGTCCCGTGCAGGCGGTCGTCGGCTTGCTGCTGCTGCTGCTCGCGATGTGGCTGTTCCTGAAGCTCCTCGGCCTCATCGTTGCGGTGATGCGGTTTCTCAACGGTGACGAGACGGCGGTCAGCCGCTATTTCGACCGCAACCGCGAACGCAAGGGATTTCAGGCACTGGCCGACGGTTTGATGGCGCTGGCATCCGGCGAGGGGCGCGCGGCGATGGCCCAGGCAACGCGGGCCGAAAAGTTCCTGCGCCGCCCGGAACTCACCAACCTGATCACCGCGCAGGCGGCCGAACTGACCGGCGACACCCGGCGCGCGACGGATGTTTACAAGCGCCTCCTCGCCGATGATCGCACACGGTTCGTCGGCGTTCGCGGCCTGATGAAGCAGAAACTGGCCGAGGGCGATACCGACACGGCGCTGAAGCTCGCGGAAAAGGCATTCTCGCTGAAGCCCCGGCACGAAGACGTGCAGGACACATTGCTGCAGCTTCAGGCGTCCAAGGGCGACTGGAAGGGTGCGCGCCAGGTTCTGGGTACCAAGCTGAAACAGGGTCTGTTGCCGCGCGATGTCCATCGTCGGCGCGACGCCGTTCTCGCGCTTCAGGAGGCCAAAGAGGTCTTCTCGGACGACGCGCCGATCGAGGCGCGTGAAGCCGCGATCGAAGCCAACCGCCTATCACCGGACCTGATCCCGGCGGCGGTTCTTGCGGCGCAGAGCTACATCCAGTCAGGCAAGCCGAAATACGCGGCGCGCGTGCTGAAGAAGGCCTGGGGCGCGCAGCCCCATCCCGATCTCGGCGCGGCCTTTGCGGCCATCGCGCCCGACGAGACGCCGGCGCAGCGCCTGAAGCGGTTCGGGACATTGCTGTCAGCCGCGCCCGACCACGAGGAATCGCGTCTCTTGCGCGCCGAACTGAACATCGCGGCAGAGGATTTTCCCGCCGCGCGCCGCGCCCTCGGTGATCTGGCCGAAACCCATCCGACCGCCCGCAGCCTGACCATCATGGCTGCCATCGCACGGGGCGAGGGCGAGGACGATGCGCTGGTGCGCGGCTGGCTGACGCGGGCGCTGACCGCGAGCCGTGGCAAGCAATGGGTTTGCGACAAATGCCATGCGGTCCATGCCGATTGGGCGCCGGCCTGCGAGAATTGCGGCGGTTTCGACACGCTGAGCTGGCGCGAACCGCCGCAGAGCGCCACGCCGATGCCGAACGGGGCGGACATGCTGCCGCTGATCGTCGGCCATCCGGCCGAACCCGATGTGCCCGAGCCTGAATCCCTGCCTGCCGAGGCCGTCGAAGAACCCGTGAGCGAGGCCGTGATCCTTGATGAGGAAGTCGGTCAAAAAGGCCGAAATTAGGGCTACACACCCGCGCGCGATGATGCTATCAGCCCGCCACCAGGCCGGTGTAGCTCAGCTGGTAGAGCACGTCATTCGTAATGAGTGACGCCGTGCGCGATTATACCAACAACATCAAGTCGTTAGGTGTTTTCGAGAATCCGGTTTTCGAGAATGTTTCGAGGATTTGCAGGTGCGCGCCCATGAGCGACGCTATGTCATCGGGAAAATGGTTGATTCGGTGTTGGTTCGACTCACCAGCGCAGGCATAACGGGCCAAGCGCCTGAAATCGAATCACTTTAAGTCATTGAGTCAAGACCTATTTTTTGATTCAATATCAGCAGCTTCGGAGGGACATGCGGGATGACGATATGCGTGGCAGTAAAGGTGCAGGACTGCATCGTATTCGCTGCCGACAGCACGTCTTCGCTTTCCGCAGTCGTGAACGGGCAACAGGTGACGATCAACACCTATGACCATGCCAACAAGCTCTACAATTTGAGAAAAGGCTTACCAATCGCGGCAATGGTGGCTGGTATCGGCAACTTCGGAGCCTCTTCAATCGCGACAGTCTCAAAGGACTTCCGTGCGCTCCTATCGACGGAGGGGAGCGAATATTACGTAAATCCGGAGAACTACACGATAGAAGAAGTCGTGCAGTCGGCGCGCAAGTACTTCTACGAAGATCGCTTTAAGGCCATCACACCCACGCCAACGGGGACTTTCCAATGTTGGATTGGCGGCTACTCCCACGGCCAAGACATCGGCGAGATTTGGCGCTTCCAAATCGACAACGGCGCGCTGGGCGACGCCGTCTGTGAGGCCGATACGACTGTCACCTCAACCATCTCGTGGGGCGGCGCGCCAGAAGCCATCAATCGCTTGGTCTTGGGATACAGCCAAGAACTCGGAAAGGCTCTCGTGGCGAATGGAATGGAACAAGCGAAGGTCCCGCAGGCCATACAGGAGATCGGCAGGCACACCCAAGCCAATCTGGTCAATCCTGCAATGCCGACCGCGGACGCTATCGACCTTGCGAGGTTCTTGGCTGAAACGACAAAGCAGTTTGTCCGTTTTTTACCCGGCAGCAACTCCGTCGGCGGCAACATCGACATCGCGACCATCACGAAGCACGAGAACTTCAAGTGGGTTGCTCGAAAGCACTTCTACTCACCCTCTTTGAATCCATTGGAGACGGACCATGCCTGAACGTCTACCCATCGACCCTCAACCAAGACGTGACCTCGAACTCCCACCGCTGGTCAGCGCGCAACAAAAAGAAGGCGTCGCCTCAGCGAGAGAGCCGGAGCCGGTGAAAGGCGAGCCAAAGAATTTGTTTGCAGGCATGACCTTCGAAGGTGCGAACGGCTCCTAAGGAACGCGCGGTGCGGGACGGTAGGAAGATGTGGTGCCTCAAGAGGGACTCGAACCCCCGACCTACTATTTACGAAACAGTTGCTCTACCAGCTGAGCTATTGAGGCGACAGGCGCTCATTTAACGGCTGAGCGCCTGTCGCGCAAGGCAGAATCAGAACGGGATTTCCTCGTCGCCATCACATGAGAAGACACCCACTTCCGCATCACGGATGAAGAACCAGTCGCCGCGCTTACGGTTAAGTGACCGTGGGATAGCGCGCAGGTTCCACGGAACGTGCTGACCGCGCATGACTACCTCGCCGAACTTGTTCTGACCGAACAGTTGGACGAGGTGATCGACTTCATGTTCGATCCCCGTCACTTCCGTAAGGCTCTCCGCTTCTTCGTAGACGGCGAGGATCTGCCGCTTGTGCTCGTCGGTCAGCCAGCGCGGGACTGCCTTCGCACTGTCCGCCCGACGCATAGCCGTGTCGCACTTGCGCTTGGCCTTGTGGCGCGCGTAGTAGCGAGCGTCTTTGCTCAGCATGGCGAGATGCGCTTCGCGGCGCGCCTTGCGCAGCGCTTCATTTTCGGCCGTTTCGCGTTCGGCCTCAGCGGCTTCCGCCGCGATTTCCAGTGGAGTCATTGTCCACCTCCAGGTGGCTTGTGGATATGGAGGGAACACCGGCCACCAACGGCGCACGCCTCATTCGCCGCTGACGCGGCAGAATTCTGTGCATGTGTTGAACCGTTGATGATTGCGAGCAGAGGGCGCACCCATGTGACCGCAGGGCATTGGATACGCCGATTCGGCCTCCCGAGTCAACGCATAAGTATCTGAAACTGCTCGCGTTTAAACGTGCGCGTTTAAACGCCCAAGCCAGCGCGTCAGAGAGGCGGCTTGCGCTCGCTGCCCACAACGATGGGGCGTTGGTGGCAGTTGCCGAAGAGCGCCCGAAGACACTGCGGCGTTTGACGGAATCGCTGTGCCGTGCCTCTATGAGGCATGACACTTCGAGACGTAGGCGAATGGTTCGGTGAAAAGTGGCAGGCGATGTGGGACGGGTTCCACATCGCCGCGACGCAGAGCTTTTGGGACTGGCCGCTGTGGTTGTCGATCCCGGTCGGCATCGGTGTGCCGTGGCTCATCCTTTGGCTGATCGCGAACCACATTCGGGAGACGCATGGGCAGAGAGCGAGCTTTTGGGGCAGCCTCGGCTTCACCGTCGGTGCCTTGCTGTGCGCCTATGTGACCTACGACCTCTGGTTCGGCGGGGCGATCTTCGATGAAGACCAGCGCGGACTGCGCTTGATGCAGATCGCCTACCCCATCATGACGACGATCTTCGGCTTCGCGGGGCTGATCGGGTTCGCTTCTCGCTGGCGTAGCCGAGCGGCTGACACCGATCAGGAGACGTAGCAATCCGCTGTCGCAGCGCCTATCTTGCGCCGTATGAGAACAGGCGCGATCCCCTTCCAGTTCGACCTGACCGACCTGTTAGCCAAGGCACGGCGGCAGTTCGCAGGCCGCGTTGGAGACGTGACCCTCAACTTGCCCTTCGTCAGCGTCGCCGTTAGCCCGAAGGATCGCGAGAAGCAGATCGCCCGTGAGATCGTCATCCGCCTGCGTGACAGGCGCGTGCTGTCCGCGTGGGAGTGCTGCGACGACTGCATAGACAACGCCCTCGCCTCGCTGCGCGAAATCAGGCAGACGCTCGTCGAGAAGCAGGTCGAACTGCCTGATGCGCAGGACGGACCGCTATACCTTCTGATTGACGCGATGCTCGTCGGTATCCGCCAGTTCATGACATACGAGGAACTGCTGCGCCGCAGTCCCGACGCTCGCCCGCATCCGCGCTTCGACAAGTATCGGTTGCCCGAGCATCGGCAAGGCTACTTCGACGGTCTCGAACTGCTGCGTGGACACCTCAGCCGTTGCCTTGGGCAGATCGCGGCGATTGCTGGGATGGAAGTGCCTGCGGACGGTCTTATCGCCAACTACCAAGGTCCGTGGGAGGAACAGGCATACCTGCCATCGTCCCCGGTTGACCCACCCACCTGAGCGGCACTTATGAAACATGCCTCTTGATCAACGGAGGCACCCATGTTCATCAGACGCCCGCCCGCGCTCGAACCGCGCGACTTTCCCCTCGTCCTGCGCCGCGAATGGCGGATCGACTGCCCCGCCCGCCTCGGGAGGCAACGGGCGCTCGATTTCCTCGCCACATGCGAACGGACGGCACGTCCGATCCCCTTCGACATGCGCCCGCGCGAAGCGCGGGCAGCACAGGCCATCGCGGCGGAATAGGCGTCAGCATAGGGGCGAGCGGGCAGACACCGCCTGCTCGCCTCGCTCTGCGCGTCTCTCGTGGCGATCCGTAGGCAACGACGGGCGCAACAACAGCGAGATCGACGAGAGACTCACCAGTATCCCCGCAATTTGCCGACCTCCATGCGCTGCGGCGCGAGATGCGTTTCGCCGATCAAGGCAAGGCACAGCGCGGAGAAACGGTCGGCATGGTGGCCGCGCCCGCCTGCCTTGAGCGTCAGGTTGCCCGCCGACGACTGCGCATATTCGACCGACTGAATCTCGTTCAGCAGTTCCTGCCGCTCCGGCAAGTCGTGGGCGATGATCAACTCGCCGGTCTCGAACTTGGTCGCCGCGTTCTCGAACAGCAGGGCCTTCGACACGGTGGCCGCATCGCCATTACGGCTGAACGATGACCCGGCTGTGATTGTCACCCCGAGCGCCTGCACCTTCGCCGCCGCGAACATCGACCGCAGGGGCGCGCCGAGCCCCGAGGCGTCGAAGATGAACCGCCAATTCTTCAACTGACCGAGACGGCCAACCACCCATTCGACCACATCTGTCGCCTCCGCGCAGCGCATGGTCTCCGTGAAGACGACCGAGTATTGCGGCGGCGTCAGAGCCTGCTCCCAGCCGCGACCCGTCAGGAATGGCCGCGACTCGGACTTGATGATGCAGAGCGCGGACGGATCGTCGCCACGTCCGCCCACATCCAGCCCGACGGCAAACCTGCGCCAGCCTACACGGCGGTGTCCCGCCCCCGCAGGATCGGCATTAGTCGGCAGGACGAGCGCGCCGTGTTCGAGTTCGATCAGGTCAGACACAGTGCCTTCTCCTCATTCTGCATGGCGCGCTCCAAGGTGTTCCACGACAGCAGGCTCTCGCCCGCGCCGACCCACTCGCACAGGTGTTCGCGCCGGAACGTCGCGTCGGACATGGTGCGGCGGTCAAATTCGATCTGCGCGAGCCGGTCTTCCCGCGTCGTGTCCATCGACCGCGCCTTGATGCGGCGGACGTTGGCATCGGATTCCCACGTCTCGTAGAAGTAGCCGTTCCGCGTGCCGTTCGGGGTGGACAGCAGGAAGATGCGACCCGTGGAGCGACGCATCGGGAAGAATGCGGTCAGCGCCTCGTCGGGCTGGATGAAGCACGCCTCGTCCCCGATGATCAGATCGGCGGTCTCGCCCCGCGCGTTCTCGTTCGCGGGCAACACGGTGATACGCCCGCCGTGGCGCGGATGCGCCTCAAGCTCCGTCATGGTTTGCCGCATGATCGGCGGGGGCGCGGGGTCGGTGTGCATGAAGGCGATGATGCGCCGGAACAGCGTGATCGACTGGCGCATCGACGGCGCGGTCAGGATGACCTCTTGCCCGCGCGTATAGGCGTCGTAGGCGAGGCAGCCGCAGGTCGTGCTCTTGCCCGACTGCCGCCCGACGAGGCACAGCAGCATCCTGTCCGTCTCGCTCTTGCGCGGATCGGACCGCAACACCTGCTCCTGCCAAGGGTCAGGCTCGCCCACAGTCATTCGGAAACGGGTGATCGGATCAACCGCCGCTGCGATGCCGCCGAAGAAGCGCGTGACCTGCGGATCGAGCATCATGCAATCGCCTGCGCCTTGATGACCTGCAACCGCTGCATTTCCCGCAGGAAGTCGGCTTGTGCCTCCGGGTGCTGTTCGAGGACATGCAGGATGACCTCGCGGATTTGCAGCACGGCGGGCGAATTGTTGATGTCGATGGTCACGTCCACCTTCTTCGACACGAGGCCGAAGATGTTGGCCAGCGAGTTCAGCACCTTGTGCGTCTCGCGCAGCGTGCCAAGCTGCATCACTCGGTCCTCGTCGTCTTTCGCCTCCTCAAGGATGCGCTTCAACTCGCGCAACACCCATTTAAGGTCCGTCACCACATCGTCGCCCAGGTTCGTGACGACCGCCGCCGCGCGCTCCGTTTCGGCAAGGCGGGCGCGTTCGAGGTGTTGCGCGACGAGGCGCAGCTTCTCGTCCTCGGGGATCGCCATGAACCACCTCTTGATCGAGATGTCCGCGATACCGATTTCCCGCGATGCCTTGTGGTAGTTCGTCGCGCCCGTCTGGATGTCCACGAGCAGTTTTTCCTGCTGCGGCTTGGTCAGCTTGGTAATGACCTTGTGGCGATTCCCCATCAGGCGACCTCCGCCATCCGCGTGCGGGCGAGCGTCAGAAACTCGCCCATGATCGGGCGCAGTGCGTTGCGCACCTTGCAGGCATCCGACTTCATGCAGGACCGCACGTCGAACAGGCGGTCAATCGCATCGTCGTCCGTGACGCCCTTGGTGAAGGCCGCGAGAGCGACGATCCGCGCGACGGTCTTCTGCGGCGTGGTCGGATTGCGCATGACGGTGGGCAGGATTTCCTCGACCGCCGACTGTGCCGCCGCCGATAGGCGACGGCGCAGCTGTTCTTCTTCCACCGGGGTCATGCAGCGTCACCACGGTCGATGCGGAGGGGCACGCCAGCCTCGTCCGCCTGCTTGCGCGCCTCGCGATACTTGCGCACATCGCGGGCATCGGCCTTCGACAGCACGATCTCGGTCGGCCTGCCCTTCGTGGCGATCTGGGCCGTCAGTTCCGCGACCTGTTGTTCGAGGGTCTTCGAGCCGTCCTTCGAGCGGTGCAGCTTGCCGAGCAGTTCGGCGTTCTTGTCCGCAAGGCCGTCCATGCGGTCGCCAATCGCCTTTTCGGCGGCGGCGAGGGTCTCGTTGACCTTGCCCATCACGGCCTCGGTCAGCTTCGGGGTGATCTTCTCGATGAACGCGGTCATCATTTCAGATTGCTTGTCGTCGTCAGCCATGCGGCCCTCCTATCGTTGCACATGAAAACAGGCAGCGCCTGTTGCCGAGGTGCCGCCTGCTCCCTTGAACGATTGGAGTGCATGGCGTCACCAGCGCAGACGATATTAAGTGGTTGGAATCGCGTCCAAAAGCACGGAAGCAGGTGCAGAATGGGGAGATTTAGGTACTAGCCGGTATCGCGGGCCGTCCTTCGTGGCGAGGCCGCGGGCAACCAAGGCGTCGAGGGTCTCACGGATCACAGCCGACGGCACGTCGAAGCCGACTTCCCGCGCGGTTTCGCGTCCGTTGCGCAGGGCTTCGAGGATCTGCTTCTCAACGTCGATCTTCGGTTGCTGCGGCTTTGGGGCGGGCTTCGGCTGCGGCGCAGGTTTCGGCAGCGCAGCCTCTGCCTGCGTGCGATGGGCGGCATGGCGTTCTTCGACCTGTCGCCGCGCGTCGTCGATATGGGCGGCCTGCCGCACCTTCTCGCCAGCCCACAATTGCCGCGCGATGCCATGCCCGTTTAAACGATACGGTATGGTTTCGTCGGGCGCTTCGATGTCGCGGCGACCTTCGAGAACGTCCACGATGCGCGACCGCAGGCGGTCGGGGTCCACGTCGGCGAAGAAACACCACACACGCCGCGCCATTGCCCAGTCATCGTTGCCGGTGGCCGTCAGGAACCGCATTGCGTGGTGCCGCTCGATGCTGGCATCGGCGTCCGTCGCGCCTGCGAGAGACTTCGAGAACAGGTCCAAGACAGCCGAGCGGATGACGGCCTGAGCGAGGGCGCGCATCCGCTACTCCTGCTGCGCTGGGAACCGCAGAATCGTATCCGATAGACCGCCGCCTTCCTCGTCGATGAGGTCCAGTTCGTCCTCCGTGCTGCGGTCGATCACCTCGCCCTTGCGCAGCGCGTCGATGAACGACTGCCGCGACAGCGCGCCCGCGTTGACGGCGGCGAGCAGACTCTTGACGAGGTTGTGGTCGATCTGGCTGGAGATCAGGTCACGGTTGAACTCAACGATGACTTCGCCGGGTTGCACCCAGTCAGCCGCCCACGACAGCAGCGTCCGCAGACCGGCCTCGAGCATCGTGATCGAGGACAGCAGCATGGATGTGTCGTTCTGATACCGCATCGAGGCGGTCTCGGCAGTCTCTTGGCGACGCTGGCCGGACAGGATCATCGTCGCGCCGAGGGCGTTCATGCGGCTTTCCGTGTCTTGGATCGCCGTCCGCAGCGAGGCGTGGGCGTCCGAGGGCGCGGACAGATATTGCGCGGTCGCGCCTTGAGGCAGGAACCAGATCGTACCGGGGCCGATTGCGCGCGGCTTCTGGTCTTCGGTCAGGCTGCCGGTGACGACGGGCGTTGGCATCGACGACATCCAGAGGGCGTGGGCGAGTTCGGCGCTGTGCTGGAAATGCTGGATGTTGGTATCGACGAGGTCGAGAAGCGGCGGCTTCTCCGTGTCGGGCGACAGGTTGTAGGGCGAGAACACGATGGCCGGGATATAAGCCAGTGGGGCACCTTTCACGGTCGGCAAGATGGGATCGTGGACTTCCGACTCGATGGCGTTGCCATCGGCCCCGCGCTTGATGTGGAAGCGGCGGATGGTCAGGAGCGGGTCGAGTTCGAGGACAAGGTGCTGTTCCGTGCCGGTGTCTTCGAGGTCTTCGTTGAACTCGCACAGGCGGAGCATGGTCAGGCGTTTGACGCCGCCCACGACGCCCATCTTCCAGTCGCGAATGTCCTCGGCGAGGAAGGTGGAGATGTGCGGCACAGACAGCGAGTCGAGCTGGCCTTCGTTGACCGGGAAGTCGAGCAGGGCGCAGACGCGACCAACCGTGACGATCTCGCGCAGCAGGAATTCCGAGAGCACCTCGATCGAGTTGCCGTCGTAGGAGGCGCGGCGCAGCATGGGTTCGAGCCGGGGCGGCACGGTAAAGGAGGGCGGCTTGCGGAAGCACAGACCGACGGCGGCGCGGGTCGTCGATTCCGCGACGGGATAGAAGGGCGCGCCGCGGACGTAATTCTCCCACTCGGCCGTCGTCAGGCCTTCGGGGCGGCGCAGGAACAGGGCGGCGTTCTCGCGCATGGCGTCCTGCCCGTCGAGGGCATAGCGGATGCGGTCGTACTGGGTGCGCCGACTTTGATAGGTGCGATGGGCGATGCGAGTCATCTCAGTCTCCGGGTTTGAAGCCCCATGTGGCCGGTCGGGCAACGACCACATGGGGCGGGGCCACGCGATCCGCCCACAGTGCTGACGCTACGCGATCCAGCGGTTTGGGCATCTTCGGCGCGGTTTGGGGTCATTCGAGCAGCAGCGTCGTCGCGTGCATCCAGTAGACGTGGAACGTGCCGATGGGGGTGCGGAAGTTGAAACCGTCGTCCACACGCTCGATGCGCAGCGACACCGCCTCGTGTTCGACGGGCACTCCGGTCTTCGCGACGTACCGCAGGAGCGACAGAAGTTCGCTGCGCGGCATGTTGATGGGGAAAGCGGTGGATGAGGAACAGGTCACAGCGAGCAGTTCGCAGGAGTCGCCCTTGTCGGTGATGATGGTCATGGTTGTTGCCCGATCAGATTGTGAGCGGGCCGGCCCCTACCAATGGATGAACGCGAGACCGGCCCAAGGAAGCGTTCGAGCGCATATTAGAACATTGTGGGAACATCCCGAACCGGGAAAGCAGGTGGAACATCAAGGAAAGCAGGTAGTTAGGCGAGGGCACAGCAAAACCGTCAGAGCGCGCGAGAGAGGCGGTGGACGGCATGTCGGGGGCATGGGTAGGGGCGCAGGCCGAGACGCTGCCTAGCGCGCCAGCAGATCGCGCCGAATGCGGCGGGTCAGGCGAACATGGTCGTGGCGATGCGTCGGGGCACGATAGAAGGTGTTGCCGACCTCCACCTTTTCGTCGCCTCTCGAAATGGTCTCGAAAAATGGGCGCAGAGCAGAGGGCGGGCGGGGCAAACACTTGTGCCGAAAGCGGATTTGCTCGTTGCCCGCATCATGATTGATGATCTCGGCTGGAAACTATGTCAGCAATGTTGACGTTTTTGCCGGAGGACGGAGAGACGCGAGGGGTGTGGGTCGCGCAGATCGCCACGATCATCATCCACGGTGTTGCAGAAATGTTCGATGCCACAGATGCCACAGGCATGCCACAGCAAAATTATGCTGCAAAAACAATGCCTCGTGACCATCGTGACCATCGTGACCATGGTCACAACGTTACGCGCGTGGAACTGCCGTTCCCGAAGCCGCGCCTCCCTGCACAAGAAACGACTCGAACCATGCCACACATGCCACACATGGTCACGAAGCCTTGAAAACATGGGATTTTTTCCCTGTGGCATGGCTGTGGCATCTGTGGCATCCCACCAACGAAAATGGGCGATGCCTGCAAGACACCGCCCAACATCGCCATCACCAACGTCCGCTGCTACAGACGCTCATCCTTGATGAACCACCGCGTCGTGCCCTGATACCGTGATTTCTCGATGGTCAGTGCAATCCGCCCGCCCTTGGCCGTATCGAAGTCGAACGGCACACCGAGGTTGTGGCGAAGCAAATCACCGACGACGCGCGCGGGATCCTTGAACCCGAAGTCGATGTCCGCCTTGCCCGCGTTGACGAGAAGGACGACATCCGATGCCTTGTATGGCTTCGTCCAGTCCACATCGTTCTGCCAACCGTTATCCTCGTCGTAGTGCGACCCAGACGGATCGGATCGCCCGCGCTGCGCATTGAACATGGCGAGGACGAGTTCGCGCACCTGATCGCCTTCGGGATCATCGGGGCGTCGATCCTCGGGCGTTTCGAGGAAGCCCGTGACGCCGATGCTGTCGAACAAGCCCGACATGACCTTCGACCACGTTTCGTAGGACGCCTTGTGCCCGTCACCCTCGGGCATACCCTGATTGACCCAGTATTGGATGATCGTGCAGGCGGCCCGAACCTGCTCGGCCTGCTTCTCGCGCACCCACTCTTTCAGGTTGCGGATGCGGAATTGGGTGGCGGCCCGATCCTCGGGGTTCGCCATCTTCGCATCCATGCGGATGTCCACGGTGCGGCGGTAAAGCTCGCTCGACAACTGCGTGTTGTTGCCCGAGCCGACCCACTGCACCTGGACTGGCACGCGGCACATCTTGGAAACGCCGAGGATGCGGGCGGCGTAAACCTCAGCGGTCAGAGCCGAGGCGAGTTCGCCCGAGTCGAGGTAGTTCGCGTTGTCGAAGTAGATCACGCGGTCGCCCTCGATGAAGCAGGCGGTCAGCGTCTTCTTCATTTCCTCCTTCGCCGTGGGCGGGGTTTGCGCCTCGGGGAAATAGCCCAAGGTCGGGTAGAGGGACGTTTCGATGAACAGCGATGCGCCCGTGCCCGCGCGCGGCTTGTTGACGAAGTACATGGGGGTCGGGCCGAACATGTCGCGCATGTAGGGTTCGAGGACCATCGCGAGGGCGTGGACGCGATCCGACCGATCCTCGAAAGGAAACTGCCGAATAGGGGTCCACAATTGCCGCAACGCCCAGCGGACATCTTGGCGTGTCGGTTCGTCGGGAACGTCCACATCGACTTCGAGGTCGATGAAGATGCCGGAAGCCTCGTCGAAGCCACGCCGCTTGAGGATACGCCCGTCCTTCGTGAACGTCGGGACGATGGACACACGGCGCAGTTCGGGCACCGTCACCTCGGCCCGCCGCGCGGACAGCATGTCTTCCACGCAGCCGCTGGGCGCGGAGGTGCGTTTCCACTTGTCGCCGTCTTGGGCGAGCCACGAGGCGCAGCGGTTCAACTCGAACTTGAGGCCGGAGGCGTCGAGAACGCCGAGACGGCCACGGTCAACGCGGGCGAGGGTTTCGCCGTAGGCATAGACGCCGGGATCGTCGTCAACTTCGTATTCCGAGAGGGCGTGCCACGCCTGCTTCGCCACGTCGCGCACCACGCCGGAGAGGAACACGACAGGCCCGCTGCCTTCGGGGTTTTCCTTTGCCCACCCGAGCCAGACAGCGATCTTGCGCATCCATTCGACGGGGATACCTAGCGACTTGGCAGTCGCCGGGATTCCGCGAAACTTGCGACCGTTCTCCTGCCGCTTGAGCGTGCGCTTCGCCTTGTCCACGCGCATGTCGATCTCGTTGTCGCCGACGACCAGACAGAATTGCCGCACGAAGACTTCGATCTGTTCCTGCTCGTAGCCCGCCCGCACCATGCAGCCGACGATCCCGAGCATGGCTTCATCGCGGCCACCTTGCGCGGGATAGAAGCGGGCGAGGGCGGACACACCGGCGATGAAGGCGCACGTCTTCACAAGCGCCTTGCCGTCGGTCTCCTTGATGGCGATATGCGTTTCGCCCGTCACGGCGTCGAAGTTCCATTCGAGCGTGTCACCGTCAGGGTGGACTGATGGCGGGATCATCGCGTGATACGGTTCGCCACCAGCGGACGTGCGCACTTGCAGGATCATGTTGCCGTGCGGCCCCGACAGCTTGGGCGCGCCCGGCTCGTCCTTCAGCTCGAAGTTGACGCCTTTCGCGATTTCGGCCGCGTAGACGAGGTGGGTGATCTCGTTCTTGCGGCCCCATCCGAACGTTGGGCCGTGGTCGTTGAACAGCAGGGGCGCGAGCATCCGCGATTCCGGCCAGTCGAAGTCGATGTCCACCTTCTTCTCGTCGATCATCAGGCCGACGTTGCAGCCGGAGAGGTCGTCGAGGTCATATTCCTTGGTGGCGTATCCGATCTGCTTCGGTTCCTTCGACCTCGGCTTGAGCGGGATCAGCTTGCCTTGCTGCGCGAGGCGTTCGAGTTCAGTCATCTTTCTCTCCATTGTCGGAGAGCGACGGATGGGCTCCTAACATTCCGGTTGGGCGCTTACGGGCGAGCGACTATGATGGTGTCGCAATCGCTTGTGGTAGGGCGTTGTTTCCAGTCGGAATGTCGGGGCGGCCATCAGGTCGCCCCGTTTCACATTTCCGTCTTGCCCTGCACCCACGCATCCACGTCGGCGCGGCGATAGCGAACCCAGCGATCCGTCGGCTGACAGAATCGCGGGCCACCGCCTTCCTTGCGCATCTGGTAGAGGCGTTCGGCAGAACACTTGAGATAGGCCGCGCATTCCTGCGTGGTCATGAGTTCAGGCGGGTTCGCCCGAACAACGATTTCCATGATTTCGTCGAGTTTCGACTCGAGGGTCGAGAGGTCAGTCATGAGGCCACCAATTTTGGGTTGGAGCCAGATGACCGGGGCGCGTCTTGACTGCTTCTGCCGCGGGCAACTCGCGGCGCAGGCGCCTTCGGCCTCACGCCCGTGCAAGGTTCTGTCCACGGGCGAGGAGGCGATGTGCTTCTAATTTACGTTCCAGTTGGGCGCATTTCAACAACAGAAGAAGGTGTCGATTTGCACCGCGACATGATGTAGGCGGAAACCTTGTTCGCCGCATCACGCTGCGAGGCGAGGTCGGGCACGCCGTAATGGCCGAGCATGGCGATCTCCTTGCCGGTGAGGTTTTGGCCGTTCAGCCAGCGTTGCAGGTGGTAAGGGATCACGACGGACATCGCGGCCTCGTTCCACAGATGGCGAACATCGCCGGGGGCAGTCAGGGGCAGGCGGTCGAGAACGTCGAGATGGCCGTGCTTGCCCTTGATGCGGCGGACGGACGGAAACACCCAATCGCTCGCGTGCATGTCGCGCAGTCGCTGGAACACGGACAGCGCATAGTCGGAGATGGCGACGGTGCGACCGTTCTCGTCGCGCTTGAGGCGGGCGAACGTCACGGTGCCCTTTTCGAGATCGACCTGCGACCAAGTCAGTTCGCGCAGGACGTTCTCGCGGCAGCCCATGTGCCACCGCAATTCCCAGCAGGCGCGTTTGATCGGGTTGTCAATCGCCACGACTTCCTTCCAGCGGTCGGCCCAGTCGATGTCGCGGTCAACGTCACGCTTCGGCTGCTTCGTGATGTCGGTCAGCGTCGGGATCGGCAGGACGATGGCGTGGACCTTGCAGGCATGGCGCAGCGTCGCGCCGATCACGGCGTGGGCGCGGTAGGCGGCGTGCGGACGGTCTTTCTGCAAGGCGTTGAGGTGTTGGTTGACGTTGCGGGTCGGCAGCTTGTCGATCTGCACATCTTCCCACGTGGCGAGGTGAAGGCGAAACGTTCGGCGGTATTCGTCGGCGGTGTCGGCCTGCATCCGGCTCTTGCCCGAGAAGCGCGGGCCGGTCTGATGCGACAGATAGGCGTCGAGCGCGTCGGCAAGGTTCGGCAGGGGCATTTCCTCCTCGACCGCCTTAACCGCCTTCTCTGCGCGGCTCATGAAGTCTCCGGCGTCCATCTCCGACTTGACCTCGGATGCGATCCGCCATGCCTCGTCACGCTTCATGTTCGGGAACTGCCCGATCTTCACCTGCCGCGACTTCTGCGCCGCGCCGTCCCACTTCGATGCGTACCACGTCTTCGTGCCGCCCGACGTGACGGACAGGCGCAGCCCGCGATAGGTCTTGTCCGAATACCACTCCATCGCCGACAGCGGTTTGATCCGCTGGATCGCGCTGTCTGTGAAGGTCATCGTCGTCGCCATGTGTCGCTCCTGTTTTCGAGAATTTTCGAGAACACGTTACGATGCACTTGGGCGGACGCCAACCGAAGTTCAAGGTAAGTCACTGATTTTGTTATGAGTTTGGACGGACATCATATGCAGTTGGACGAGGCCGAGCGCATTCGTAATGATGGGGTCGGGGGTTCGAGTCCCTTCACCGGCACCATATCCCCTCAGAACTTCCGCGTTATCGCATGGCCGACTTTGGGCCAGGCGATCGCAGGAGGCGCGCCCTCCGGGCCTTTGCGCGACCCGGTGACGGCCCATGCAGTATCGCAATTCCAATACACCGCGGGCTTGCCGATGCCGGAAGGCGTCAGAAGTCCAGATTCTCAACGCTCAGCGCGTTTTGCTGGATGAATTCGCGGCGGGGTTCGACGACGTCGCCCATGAGCTTGGTGAAGATGTCCTCGGCTTCGGCGACATCGTCGATTTTCACCTGGTTCAGGACCCGCGCTGCGGGGTCGAGCGTGGTTTCCCACAGTTGTTCGGGGTTCATCTCGCCAAGGCCCTTGTAGCGCTGAAGCGTCAGGCCCTTCTCGCCCTCGGACAGGATCGCCGCAAGCAGCTCGCGCGGGCCGTGGATCGGCTGCGAGCGGTCCTTGCGGACCAGCGTCGCGAGCGCGCCATAGACCTCCTGCAGGTTCTTCGTGTGCGTGGCGAGCCGGCGCGCCTCGCCCGATCGCAGGATCTGCCCGTCGAGTGTGCGGACCTCCTCGACACCGCGGAGCGACCGCGAGAAGCGCAGGCCGTGATCCTGTGTCGGCCGGCCCTGCCAGCCACGCTCATACTCCACCGCGACGGCGTCGAGCCGGCGCGTGACCTCGTCCGCGACGCCCTGTGCGTCGGCATCGACCCGCCCCGGCACGAGTGCGCCGGCGATCGTCGCCTGTTCCAGGATGTGCATCGGGTAATGCGTCGGGAAGGCCATCAGGCTTTTCCGGACCACGCGCGCCTCGTCGACAACCCGGCCCAGATCGGCGCCGCTGATCTCTTCGCCGGTACCAAGCCTGAGGATCGCCCCCTCGATCCCCTGCTGGATCAGGTAGTCCTCAAGCGCCGACTGGTCCTTCAGATAGACTTCGGACTTGCCGCGCGCGACCTTGTAGAGCGGTGGCTCTGCGATGAAGAGATGCCCGTGTTCGATCAGTTCCGGCATCTGCCGGAAGAAGAAGGTCAGCAGCAGGGTGCGGATATGCGCGCCGTCCACATCCGCATCGGTCATGATGATGACCTTGTGGTAGCGGAGCTTGTCGA
The DNA here is from genome assembly GCA_030429495.1 of Alphaproteobacteria bacterium. GTDB lineage: Bacteria > Pseudomonadota > Alphaproteobacteria > Rhodobacterales > Rhodobacteraceae > Albidovulum. Next base: position 139,737 of record JAUIFH010000002.1, read on the forward strand.
GATTGAACTCATCCCGCCCGATCCCGGTACCAAGCGCCGTGATCAGCGTGCCGATCTGGTCGGATGACAGCATCCGGTCGAAACGCGCGCGCTCCACGTTCAGGATCTTGCCCCGAAGCGGCAGAACCGCCTGGTTCTTCCGCTCGCGCCCCTGCTTGGCCGACCCGCCGGCGGAATCGCCCTCCACGAGGAACAGTTCGGAAAGCGCCGGATCCTTTTCCTGGCAGTCGGCCAGCTTGCCGGGCAAGGAGGCGACATCCATCGCCGTCTTGCGCCGCGTCAGTTCCCGCGCCTTGCGCGCCGCTTCGCGTGCGAGCGCCGCCTCGATGATCTTGCCGACGATGACCTTGGCCTCGCCGGGATGCTCCTCGAACCATTCGCCGAGCTTCTCGTTCACGAGGTTCTCGACCGCTGGCCGCACCTCGGACGACACCAGCTTGTCTTTGGTCTGGGACGAAAACTTCGGGTCGGGCACCTTCACCGACAGCACGCAGGTCAGCCCTTCGCGCGCATCGTCGCCGGTGAAGTCGACCTTCTCCTTCTTCGCTATGCCCGAGGTCTGGGCATAGTTGTTGATCGTCCGCGTCAGCGCGCCCCGGAACCCCGCCAGATGCGTGCCGCCGTCGCGTTGGGGGATGTTGTTGGTGAAGGGCAGGACCGTCTCGTGGTAGCTGTCGTTCCACCACATCGCGACCTCGACGCCGATACCGCCGCGCTCGCCCTGGATGAAGATCGGTTCCTCCATCGCCGCGCTCTTGTTGCGGTCGAGGTATTTCACGAATTCGCGGACGCCGCCCTCATAGACCAGTTCCGTGCGCTGCAATTCGGCACCCCGGTTGTCCTCGATGATGATCTTCACGCCCGAATTCAGGAAGGCGAGTTCCCTGAGCCGCGCTTCCAGCGTCCGGAAGCTGTAGTCGAGGTTGGAGAACGTGCCATTCGGGTCGCTGATCTTGGACGAGGCGAGAAACCGCACTTCGGTCCCGGTCTCGCCATCCGGGGCGTCGCCGACGACGCGCAGCGGCTCCACCGTGTCGCCGTGCACGAACTTCGCGAAGTGTTCCTTGCCGTTCCGCCAGACCCGCAGTTCAAGCCAGTCGGACAGCGCGTTCACAACCGAAACGCCCACCCCGTGCAAACCGCCCGACACCTTGTAGCTGTTCTGGTCGAACTTCCCGCCGGCATGAAGCTGGGTCATGATGACCTCGGCCGCCGAGACGCCTTCGGTCGGATGCATGTCGGTCGGAATCCCGCGCCCGTTGTCGCGGACGGAAACCGAGTTGTCGGCATGAATCCGGACCCGGACGAAGTCCGCGTGACCCGCCAGCGCCTCGTCGATCCCGTTATCGACAACCTCGTAGACCATGTGGTGCAGGCCCGACCCGTCATCGGTGTCGCCGATATACATCCCGGGCCGTTTGCGGACGGCTTCCAAGCCTTTGAGAACCTTGATGGAATCGGCGCCGTATTCGGCCGGTTGCTGCGTCTCGTCGGTCATGCCCGCCTGTCCTTGTTAGTTGCCCCATTTTATAGTCTCCCGGCGGGGGTTTGTCACGCCGATGACACAACATTTGGTGGGCAGACACCATCGCCGGCCGCATCGGGCCGGCGACGGTTTTTACGGCTGCCTTCGGGGGCGGCGCGGGTCAGGCCGCCTTGCGCCGACGGGGCCGGCGGCGTTTGCCAACAGCGGCGCCTTCGGGCTTTCCGCCGGCGGCCGGCTTGAAGCCGCGGCGCCGCGACGGGCCGGGCCGTGCAGCGGACCGCCCGGCACCGACGCCGGTCGGCCGGGTGCCACTCGCGACCGGGATCTCGATCTTCATCAGCTTCTCGATCTGGCGCAGCAGATCGGCCTCGTCAGGCGCGCAGAACGCGATCGCCTCGCCCTCACGCCCGGCCCGCGCGGTGCGGCCGATGCGGTGGACATAGTTGTCGGGCACTTCCGGCAGATCGTAGTTGATCACATAGGCGACGCCCGGAATGTCGATCCCGCGCGCAGCAACGTCGGTCGCCACCAGCACTTTCACGCTGCCTTCGCGGAATGCCTTGATCGCGCGGTCGCGCTGACCCTGGCTCTTGTTGCCGTGGATCGAGGCGGCGTTGAAACCGTCCGCGACCAGACCGGTCATCAGCTTCTCCGCCCCGTGCTTGGTGCGCGAAAAGACCAGCGTCAGCGCGCTGAGGTCGGCGCCGAGAATCTCGCGCAGCCGGTCGGGCTTCGCCGCCTTGTCGAGGAAGTGGACCGACTGAGTGACCTTGTCGGCGGCCTTGCCCGGAGGCGCCACCTGCACTCGCTGCGGGTTCGTCAGATAGGCGGCGCTCAACTCCTCCATCTGCTTCGGCATCGTGGCCGAAAACAGCATCGTCTGGCGCGGCGTGCCAAGGCGCGGCGCGATCTTGCGCAGCGCGTGGATGAAGCCGAGGTCGAGCATCTGATCCGCTTCGTCGAGGACGAGGTGACGCACGGTGCCAAGGTCGACGGCGCGACGCTCCATCAGGTCGATAAGCCGGCCCGGGGTCGCAACCAGAATGTCGGTGCCGCGCGAAAGGAAGGCGATCTGCTTGCCGATGGACTGGCCGCCGACCACGGTTGAAACGTGGATGCGCGTCTTGCCGGTTAGGGTCCGCAGGTTCTCGGCGATCTGGTTCACCAGTTCCCGGGTCGGCGCGAGGATCAGCGCCTTGGCGGTTTTCGGTGCGGGCTTGCCTGGCGTGGCGAGCAGGTGGTTGACCAGCGGCAGGCCGAAGGCCAGCGTCTTGCCGGTGCCGGTCTGCGCAAGGCCGAGGATGTCATGACCATCCATGGCAAGCGGGATCGCCCGGCTCTGGATCGGGGTCGGCTGGGAAAGACCGGCGCGCTGAAGTGCCTCGTTAAGGGCCGGCGCAAGGCCGAGCATGTCGAAATCGAACAAAGTGTATCCTTTCGCCGCGCGTATCTGCCGATGGGGCCGCGCGGTGTGTTGCATGGCCGCGCGGGATGCGCGGCACACGAGGGTGCTGCAGGACCTCGGGACAGGAGAGCGTCTCTCGCCCCGTCCGGTCTTGCGTATCGAACCCTGCGTGATGGGGAACTGGTGTTGAATGTGTCGCTGATGCACCGCCTTGTCGCGGTGCGGCTGTCTCACGCGGCAGCGCAGCATCGGGTTGCACATGGGCCTTTGGCGCGGCGGTGTCAAGCGGTTCCGTAACTGCCGCGCGTTGCGTCACATCTTCAGCACGCCGATGATCAGGCCCACCGCGATCAGCATCACGCCGGCACTGACATTGATCCGCCAGAGCGCGCGCGGCGATTTCAGAAGGCCGCGCGCCTCGCTGACAAGAAGCGCGAGGAAGAGGTTGCCGACCAGCGGTACCAGCATGGATGCGGCGACGATTGCCGCGATATCCGGCCCGGTGATGTGCCGGAGGTCGAAGAAGCCCGGCAACACGCCCATGTAGAAAAGGACGGCTTTCGGATTGCCCAGGATCGCCGCGATCCCGGCCATGAAGCCCGCCCAACGCCCCGGCCGGGTAAGGCGGCTGTCGGTCGAGACCGGCTGGCCGGCGTGGCGGATGAGAAGGCCGCCCATGACGATGAAGACCGCCGCCGCGACATAGCGCATGACCGTCATGAACGCGTCGAACTGGTCGACGATCCAGGCAAGCCCGAAGATCGCGACAAGCGGCCAGAGCAGGTCGCCGATCGTCACGCCGACCGCCAGAGGCCAGGCGCTGGCGAAGCCGCCCGTCAGGGCGCGCGCTGTGATCGCGACCCAGACCGGGCCGGGGGTGAGCCACAGAAGGCCGACCGCGCCGGCATAGAGAAGAAGGGAAATGAGCGTCACGGTCATGATGGTGGTCGGCGCGCTGTAGATACGGTGTTACTACGATGTCGTTACGCTGGCTGTACGCTTACCCGACGTCCGCCACACGCGAAATATTCAGCGATCCGTCCGGTTCGAGCGGCCAGAAAGGGTTCATCGCGACCTCCCAGACATGGCCGTCGGGATCAGCGTAGTAGCCGGAATAACCGCCCCAGAAGACCTTCTCCGGCCGCTTCATCGGCTCCGCCCCGGCGGCCACCGCGGCGCCCCAGGCGGCATCGACCTCGGCCTCCGTCGGGAAGTTCTGGGCAAGCGTCATCGCCCCGGTCCCCAGCATCGTGCCCGGCCGTCCCTGATCGGCGGCGAGGTCGGATTTTCCGAACAATCCCAGCACCATACCATTTATCTGATAGAAGACGACGGCCTCCTCCGCCTGCGTCGGAACCCAGCTGAGCGCCTCGTAGAAGGCACGTGACCGGGCAAGATCGCCGACACCGAGAGTGATAAGGGTGACGCGTTGCGGTGTCATGTCCCGGTCCTTTCCGTTACGAGCGATAGTCCCTCATCGTCTCTGACTTCGAAGTGCTGCGCGCGCGACCCGAGCGTGTCGAACAGCTCCGCCCCCGTTCCCGTCATGAACGCCTGCGCACCAAGCGCGCAGATTTCATCATAGAGCGCCCCCCGACGCCCCTCATCAAGATGCGCCGCGACCTCGTCGAGCAGCAGGACCGGCGGCGCCCCGAAATCCTCGGCCAGCGCACGCGCCCCAGCCAGGACGAGCGAGATCAGCAGCGCCTTCTGCTCCCCGGTCGATGCCTGCGCCGCCGGAACGCCCTTGGCGGCATAGACCGCGCCGAGGTCGGCGCGATGCGGGCCGACGAGGGTCCGGCCGGCGGCCATGTCCCGTGCACGACCCGCCGCGAGGGCATCGCCAAGTTCTTCCGCTGACGTCGGAAAATCCTCTTCCTCCGGCCCAAGCAGCGTCAGTTCCGCCGCCGGGAAGACCGTTCCGGCTTCGCCCTGCGCGCTGACGACACGCGCGATCGTTGTTGCCCGGTTCGCCTGGATCAACGCGCCGGCCTCCGCCATCTGCACCTCGAGCGCGCCGTACCAGCCGGGATCGCGCACGTCGTCCTTCAGAAGCCGGTTGCGCTCCCGCATCGCCTTCTCGTAGGTCAGCGCAGCTTCGGCATGGCCCGGCTCAAACGACAGGACCATGCGGTCGAGAAACCGGCGCCGCCCGTCGGCGCCCTCGATCCACAGCCGATCCATCGCCGGCACCAACCACTGCATACGGGCGATGCGCCCGAGCGCTGCCTGCGATGCAGGTTTGCCGTCGATCTCGACGCTACGGCTCATGCCCGGCTCGGCGAAGGTCGCGACCTCATGGTTCTGGTGCAGGCTGACAAGTTCGGCTTTCAGCTTCCAGCCAAGCGCCTCCGGCCGCCGCGCGATCTCGTCCGGTCCGGCGCGGCGCAGTCCGCGGCCGGGCGACAGAAGCGAGACCGCTTCAAGGATATTGGTCTTGCCCGCCCCGTTCGGCCCATAGATCGCGACGGGCCGGCCGTCGAAGGCCAGTTCCGTCCGCCGATGCGACCGGAAATGCGACAGGAGAAGCGATGTGACGGCAAGGGTCCGCACTCCGGCCGGCACCTTCCACTTGGGTCAAATATCCCCGCCGGAGGCTCCGGCGAAGCCGGATCAGACGCGCATCGGCATGACGACGTAGACCGCCGACGTGTCGTTGCCCTCGCGCATCAGCGTCGGATCGCCCGAGGAGTTGAACAGAAACACCGCGTTTTCACGATCCACCTGGCTGGCGATTTCCAGAAGGTACTTGGCGTTGAACCCGATCTCCAGCCGTTCGTCGCCATAGGCGACGGCTAGTTCCTCCTCGGCCGCGCCTGCATCGGGCGCGTTGACCGACAGGACCAGCCGGTCCTCGTCAAGCTGCAGCTTCACCGCGCGCGAACGCTCGGACGAAACCGTCGCGACGCGGTCCACGGCCTTCGCGAACTCGGCCGCATCGACTTCCAGCCTGCGGGTATTCGCCGCCGGGATGACGCGGGTATAGTCCGGGAAAGTCCCGTCGATCACCTTGGAGGTAAGCGTGATCGCCGGTGTCGCAAAGCGCACCTTCGTCTCGGAAACCGAGACGGCGATCTGCATCTCGTCATCATCCAGAAGCTTGCGCAATTCACCCACCGTCTTGCGCGGCACGATCACGCCGGGCATCTCGGCGGCACCCGCGGGCAGGGCCGCGTCGATGCGGGCCAGACGATGACCGTCGGTCGCCACGCAGCGAAGAACCTGGCCGTCCTCACCTTGCGAGACATGCATGTAGACGCCGTTGAGGTAGTAGCGGGTTTCCTCGGTCGAGATCGCGAATTTCGACTTGTCGAACAGTCGGCGCAGCACCGCCGCGGGGGCCGAGAAATTCGCTGTGTATTCCGACGAGGCCATCACCGGAAAGTCCTCTTTCGGCAGCGTGGCGAGCGAGAACATGGATCGCCCCGTCTCGACCGTCAGCCGGCCCGACGCCGCATCGTCGGTCAGTTGCACCAATGCCCCGTCCGGCAGCTTGCGAACGATTTCGTGCAGAGTCACCGCAGACACGGTGGTAGCGCCGGCGCGCTCGACCTGCGCGGATGCCTTGTCGACAACTTCGATGTCAAGATCGGTGGCGCGGAAGCTGACCGTGTCGCCCTCGGCCTCGATCAGCACATTGGCGAGGATCGGGATCGTGTTGCGCCGCTCCACGACCGATTGCGCCTGGCCCACCGCCTTCAGAAGCGTTGCGCGCTCGATGCTGATCTTCATGTCTGTCCCCTCAGGTCGCCGGGAGGGGAAAGGTAACAACTTTCCCCCGAGGCTCAAGAATTTTCGGGAATGTCCAATGGAATGGACAGGGGGTCAAGGCCGGTTCGTGCGGGCCTAACCTTCGAGGAGGCGGCGCAACAGGTCGATATCCTCGGCCAGCTGGCCGTCGGTCGCCTTCAGCTCCTCGACCTTGCGGATACCGTGCATGATCGTGGTGTGGTCGCGCCCGCCGAAGCGACGGCCGATATCCGGCAATGACCGCGTGGTCAGCGTCTTGGCGAGGTACATCGCCACCTGCCGTGGCCGGGCGATGGTTCGGACCCGCTTTGGCCCGATCATGTCCGACAGGCGGATGTTGTAGTGCTCGGCCACCTTGCGCTGAATCTCTTCGATCGTGACCTTGCGGTCGGAGGCGCGCAGCACATCGGCCAGGCAATCCTGCGCCAGTTCAAGCGTGATCTCGCGTCCGACGAGCGAGGCGAAAGCGAAGAGGCGGGTCAGCGCGCCCTCGAGGACGCGGACATTCGTCGTGATCCGGTGGGCGAGGAATTCCAGAACGCCGTTGGCAAGCTTCAGATCGGAATACTTGCCGCGATAGTATTCGGCCTTCTGCTGCAGGATGCCGAGGCGCAATTCGTAGTCGGTAGGATGCAGGTCGACGACAAGGCCGCACTGCAGGCGGCTCTTGATCCGTTCCTCCAGATCCTTGATTTCACCCGGTGCCCGGTCGGCAGAGATGACGATTTGCTTGTTCTGATCGACGAGCGCGTTGAACGTGTGGAAGAACTCCTCCTGCGTCGAATCCTTGCCCGCGATGAACTGCACGTCATCGACCATAAGGACATCGACCGAGCGGAACATCTCCTTGAAGCCCATGATCTCCTTTTCGCGGAGCGCCTGGACGAAGCGATACATGAACTGCTCGGCCGAAAGGTAGAGAACGCGCAAATGCGGCTGACGGGTCTGAAGCTCATGTGCGATGGCGTGCATCAGGTGCGTCTTGCCGAGGCCGACGCCGCCGTAGAGGAACAGCGGGTTGAAATCGACGCGGCCGCCCTCGGCGACCCTGCGCGCCGCCGCATGAGCCAGTTCATTGGGCTTGCCGACGACGAAACTGTCGAAGGTGAAGCGGGAATCGAGGGGGGCGCCGGGAAGATCGTCGTTCGCGCTGGCAGCGGCTTGCGCCGGCCTGGTCCACTGCGGGGCAGGGCGTGCTTTCGGCGCGCCTTTGGTTGTCGCGACGTGAAGTTCCACGCGCTCCACATGCTCGCCGGCCTTTTCGAGGTAGAGGCGAATCTGCTCGGCGAAGTTGCGCGACACCCAGTCGCGCATGAACTTGGTGGGCACCTCGAATGAGGCCGTGCCGTCCGCCAGACGCACCAGTTTCAGGGGTTCGATCCAAGAGGTGAAGTTGTTCTTGCCGACGGCCTTGCGAAGTTCATCGCGCACTTGCCCCCAAGATTCGTCTGTCATTTTTGTTTACCCGGTCTTTCATCACTGTCCCGAACGCGGACCTCGCCCACGGCCGCAATTGGTGGCGATACAGACCGTCGGCACTCATCAGCAGACAGACAGAACACGGAACGGCAGCTCCGGCTCTGTCCGCTTCCACTGGAAGCGCGGGTACTTTGGACACGGCAGCGATCAAGCCAATGGAAAGCCCCCATAGCTCAACCTCGCCCGAAGCGCCGGCACGGATGCAGACGCCCGAGATAAACCAGCCGCGCCGCCTATGTCGGCGCAGCAAATGGTCCGGCAGTTACAGCATCTGCCCGAACCAGCGGTTACCGCATGTCCCCCCAGGACGATGTGAATCGCAAGCTGACGCTAGCAAGGGCCGGGAAGAGCCCGCAATAGAACTTCGCGCTTGACTCATCCTTTGTCGCAGCGAATCCGACGGCCTGTGCAAATCGGGCACAGATTGATCACGAACGTCCCAAAATGCAAAAAAGGCGCAACCGAGGTTGCGCCTTCCGATAGTACTGCTGGCCGCTCGATCAGGCGGTCAGGGCCTTCACACGGGACGTGAGGCGCGACATCTTGCGCGCTGCGGTGTTCTTGTGGAGCACGCCTTTGGTGACGCCGCGGGCCAGTTCCGGCTGGGCTTCACGCAGGGCGGCTGCTGCCGATTCCTGGTTTCCGGAGGCGATCGCCTCTTCGACCTTGCGAAGATAGGTGCGAATCCGCGAACGACGGGCTTTGTTGATATCCTGACGACGCTCGGCCTGGCGGGCGCGTTTCTTGGACTGGGGCGTATTGGCCATATGTGGTTTCCCAACTTCCGGGTTTGTTTCGATACCTAAGCGCGAAAAAACCCGGGTTCCCAGTGAACCGGTCGATTCTAGCCTGAGCGGGCTCCACGCGCATGTGACCGCGCCCCCTTAAGGGAAAACGCTGGCAAAGGAAAGAGGTTTTCAGCGGTCGCGGAACTGCGGCTGGCGCTTTTCGAGGAACGCGCTCATGCCTTCCTTCTGATCCTCGGTCGCGAAGAGCGCGTGGAAAAGCCGGCGTTCGAACAGAATGCCCTCGCGCAGGGTCGTCTCGTAGCTGCGGTTCACGGCTTCCTTCACCGCCATCGCCGTGAGAGCCGATTTCTCGGCGATCTTGCGTGCCGCCGCCATCGCCTCGGGGATCAGCTTGTTGGCAGGGACCACACGGCTGACAAGGCCCGCGCGCTCGGCTTCCGCAGCGTCCATGAAGCGCCCGGTCAGGTGCATGTCCATCGACTTCGACTTGCCGACGAAGCGGGTCAGGCGCTGCGTGCCGCCGATGCCGGCCACGACACCGAGGTTGATCTCGGGCTGGCCGAACTTCGCTGTATCGGCGGCGATGATGAAGTCGCACATCATCGCCAGTTCGCAGCCGCCACCAAGCGCATAGCCAGCGACCGCCGCGATGATCGGCTTGCGGCATTTCAGGATCGGGTCGGTGCTGCCACCAAAGAGGTCGGACGTGAAGACGTCGACAAAACTCTTCTCTGCCATCTCCTTGATGTCGGCGCCGGCGGCAAAGGCCTTTTCCGACCCCGTCAGGACGATGCAGCGCACCTTGTCATTGGCATCCGCCGCGTTCAGCGCGTCGCCCAGCTCTTCAACAAGCTTTGAGTTCAGCGCATTCAGCGCGTCGGCCCGGTTCAGCCGGATCAGTGCGACGTAGTCTTCGATCTCGACGATCAAGGTCTCGTAGGCCATGGAAGCGGTGCCTTTCTGATGGTGCGGGGCCGAGTCCTACCAGTCCGACCGGAGGGATCAAGTCATCTTTGGCATCTCGGGCAGAAGAAAGTGGAGCGCCCGGACTGTACGATTCGCGCGACCGTGCCGTCGCAGCCTGACGTGGCGCATGGCCTACCTTCGCGGTCATATGCGCGGAACGCGTGCTGGAAGTAGCCAAGCTCCCCGTCGGTCTGCCGGTAGTCGCGCAGGGACGATCCGCCCGCCTCGATCGCCTCGCCAAGAACGTCCCGGATGATCGGGACCAATCCGGCGACCCGCGCCGTCGCGATCCGGCCTGCCTTGCGGCGGGGGTCGATTCCGGCCCGGTGCAGAACTTCGCAGACATAGATATTACCCAGCCCGGCCACGATCTTCTGATCGAGAAGGGCGGTCTTGACCGGCGCGTTGCGCCTCCGCAGCCGGTCGACGAGATAGTCCTCGTTGAACGCGTTGCCGAGCGGCTCCGGCCCGATGTCGCGGAGGAGCCAGTGCTCCTCCGCCCGCGCCGTTTCCATCAGGTCCATGGCGCCGAAGCGGCGGGCATCGTTGAAGGTGACGCGGGCGCCGCCTTCCATCTCGAACACGACATGATCGTGTTTCGATGGGGCGGGATGTTCGTGATGGAATTGGCCCACGACCCGGCCAGAGATCAGGATCCGCCCCGACATGCCGAGATGGATGAGCAGCGTCTCGCCGCTGGAAAGGTCGGCGAGGATGTATTTCGACCGCCGCCGCAGGGATGTGACCCGCGCACCGGTCAGCCTGTCCGCCATCCGTTCCGGCAGCGGAAAGCGCAGATCCGGCCGCCGGATATCGGCGGCGGCGATCACCTGACCCTCCATCACCGGCAGCAGGCCCCGGCGCACGGTTTCGACCTCGGGCAGTTCGGGCATCGTCCCATCCGGTGCGTGAACGCCGCATTGTCTCTGCGGCCAAGGCTTCTATAAGGAAGACGAGTTCCACCGGACGGCAAGGGCCAATGACCGAAAGCGATACCCGCACGACCCATTTCGGGTTCCGGAGCGTCCCCGAGGGCGAAAAGGCCGGCATGGTCCACGGTGTCTTCACCCGCGTGGCCAACAAGTACGACGTCATGAACGATGTGATGTCGGTCGGTATCCACCGGCTCTGGAAGGACGCAATGATGGACTGGCTGGCACCCCGGCCGGGTCAGCGGTTGCTCGACGTCGCCGGCGGCACCGGAGACATCGCCTTCCGGTTCCTGAAACGCGCTCCGGGTGCGACGGCAACCGTTCTCGACATGACCGAGTCGATGCTGATCGAGGGCCAGAAGCGGGCCGAGGCGGAAAACCTCGCCGACAGCCTCGACTGGATCGTCGGCGACGCGATGGCTCTGCCGTTCGAGGCGAACACCTTCGATACCTACACGATCAGCTTCGGTATCCGGAACGTGACCCGCATCCCCGACGCTTTGGCCGAGGCCTACCGGGTGCTGAAACCCGGCGGGCGGCTGATGGTGCTGGAGTTCAGCCAGTTGCCCAACCCGGCGATGCAATGGGCGTACGACCGCTATTCCTTCAACGTCATCCCGGTGATGGGCCAGATCGTCGCGAATGACCGCGACAGCTACCAGTATCTTGTCGAGTCGATCCGCAAGTTTCCCGATCAGGACAGCTTTGCCACGATGATCCGCGCGGCCGGGTTCGATCAGGTGAAATACCGCAATCTCACGATGGGCGTCGCGGCGCTCCATTCCGGCTGGAAGATCTGACTTGCGCGGACCCCATAATATCTGGCGACTGATCCGCACCGGCGCGACGTTCGAGCGCACGGGCGCCATGAAGGTCGCACTCGAGGCGATGGAGGCGCCGCCTCGGCTGCGCCTTCTCGCCCGCGTGCTCGGCTGGCCGTTCAAGTGGCTGGGCTACAGGGGCGACCCGGCACTGCCGCCGGTAACACGCGCGCTGACGGCGCTTGGCCCCGCCTACATCAAGTTCGGGCAGATGCTCTCGACGCGGCCGGATGTGGTCGGCCAGGAACTTGCCGACCAGCTTCGCGTTTTGCAGGACAAGCTTCCGCCGTTCCCGACCGAGACCGCCAAGGCCACGGTGGCCTCGGAACTCGGGATTCCGGTCGACGCGCTCTTCTCTGAGTTCTCCGAACCTGTCGCCGCGGCCTCTATCGCGCAGGTCCACCGCGCGCGGGTCGCGGATACGGGTACGGACGTGGCCGTGAAAGTGCTGCGTCCGGGGATCGAGCGTGCGTTTCGCCGCGACGTCGACGCGTTCCATTTCGCCGCCGGCCTGATCGAGGCGCTGCTTCCCGGGACCCGCCGGCTGCGCCCGACCGACGTGATCCATCACTTCGAGGGCGTCGTGATGGGCGAACTGGATCTGCGGCTCGAAAGTTCCGCCGCGTCGGAGTTCCGCGCCAATACCCAGAAGGACGAAGGATTCCAGGTGCCGGAGCCGCTCTGGAACCTGTCCTCGCGCCGGATGATGACGCTGGGCTGGGCAGAGGGTATCCCCCTTGGCGATGTCGACGCGATCCGCGCGGCCGGCCACGATTGCGTGGCGCTGTCGGAGCGGGTGCTTCAGCTGTTCCTCAGCCATGCGCTGCGCGACGGTTATTTCCACGCCGACATGCACCAAGGCAACATGAAGGTCGCGGCCAACGGCGATATAATCGCCTACGACTTCGGCATCATGGGCCAGATCGACGAATATACCCGGCGTGTCTATGCCGAGATCCTGATCGGCTTCATCCGCAGGGACTATCGCCGGGTGGCCGAAGTGCATTTTGAAGCCGGCTATGTTCCCCGTGACCGTGACATCGACGAATTCGCCCGTGCCCTTCGGGCAGTGGGTGAGCCGATCTTCGGCATGGATGCGAGCCATATCTCCATGGCGCGGCTGCTGGCCTATCTGTTCGAGGTGACCGAACGGTTCGGGATGCAGACCCGGACCGAGCTGATTCTGCTTCAGCGTACGATGGTCGTGGTCGAGGGTGTCGCCCGATCGCTCAATCCCAATATCAACATCTGGCAGGCCGCGCGGCCGATTGTGGAGCGCTACATCACCGAGAATATCGGGCCGCGGGCATTGCTGCGGGACCTGGCGCGCACGGTGCGCGTCGTCGGGCGGTTCGGGCCGCGCCTGCCGCAGTTGGCGGAGGCGCTGCTGATCCGTCAGACGGAACCCGCCCCGCCGCCGCCGCGCCGTTCCTCCCTTCCGACGCTTCTGCTGCTGGCGCTGGGCATCGCTGCAGGTGTCGCCGGTACCCTTGCTGCAATGCTGCACTGACGCTTGGGTCATGGCGAGGCCGGCTGTTTCAATGCCCTGACTTCGTCGGGGGTGACGGTCCCGCCGCCATTCAGAACGATACGCGTTCCGTCGGCCCCGTTGCGAACCTCGGTCACCTTCCCGTAGCTTTCGACGGCCGTCGTCCCGGCCAGCTTCCCCTCGACGTAGCTTTCCAGCCGGAAGGAATAGAGGCCTTCCGGCAGTGGCGCATTGCCGGAATCCGTTCCGGCCCAGATCAGCGGGTCATCGGATACCGGGACCTGCGTCCGCGTCACTTCGCGCCCGCCGGAATCGAACGCGACGAGGACCGCCGCATCGGCATCCGCCGACGGCGTGGGATAGAGCGTGAGTGGTACGCCCTCGAAACGGGCCGGCGCGGCGGTCCTGGCCTCCATCCCGACCCAGCCGGCCATCTGGGCCATGCCTGACAACCCCATCTGCGCCGACAGCGCCGACAGAAGCGTGTTCGTCTTCACCTGCTGCTCTACACCGGAAAAGGTTGCAAGCTGCTGTGCGAATTCCGTGCTTTCCATCGGGTTGAGCGGGTCCTGGTTCTGGATCTGCGTCGTCAGCATCCGGAGGAATGTCTGGAAATCGCTGCTGACGGCTGTGCTGCCCTGGCCTTGCTGTTTCGCGCTTGCTGCCGGGGTCTGGCCGGTGGCGGGGGTTGCGGATACATCCATTCGGTCTTCCTTTCACAACCTGATATCGAGGCCATCGGTACCGTCCGGTGCCGATCCTGCGGCCAGCGCCCGGACGTTGGATTCGGTCAACATCTCTTCGTGCCCGGACGAGTCCGGCATATTGTCGAATGTATCGGGCTGCCCACCCTGTCCGCCCCCGGCAAACGTGAAGGTGAGCTGCCCGAATCCGAGATCACGAAAGTCCTGGGCGAGCGAGTCGATGTTCCGGCGGAGGAGTTCGAGCGTTTCCGGCCGATCGGCTTGCACGACCATCGCCAGTGTTCCGTCTTGCGTGGACAGCGACATCCGCACCCGTCCGAGCTCCTCGGGCGAAAGCGTCACCTCGACGGGTCGGTCAGGGAACTGCGCCGCAGTTTCCGCGAGGCGCTGGCCAAGGCCGGGCGGCAACCCTCCGGCCATGGTCGGAGGCGTCGAATCTCGCATGGCGCGCCCGGTTGAGCCTGCCTCGGGCGCGGAGCCGGGCGTGGTTTCCGGTTTTTCACCGAAATCGACCGCAATGGGGGCATCCTTGTCGGCATTTTCCGACCAATCCGCCAGCCTTTCGACCGGCCGGCGGGGCGTGGTGTCGGAACGAACATCCGCCGTGGCGGTCGCTGGCCATTCCGCGGCATCGCCTTCAGCGCCTGCAGGCAAGGTTTCTCGCATCGGAACAGGCAGGTCGTGCGCCGGGGGGACGGCTTTCATACCTTCACTTGCACCGGGGGGCGTGGCAGCGGCGGGCTGCGCCCTCTCCGCAGCCGGCCTCGCACCGTCCGGCCGAGATACGTAATCAGTACCGGCATCGTTCGGCTGGCCGCGTCGTTCAGGCATCGCGGCGCGGGCGGTATGATCTGTCGGTTCGCCAGCGTCCGGCGGGGCTGCTGCTCCCACGCCAGCGCCTTCCGGGCCGAGCCGTCGCGTTCCATCCGGTGCGGCCGCGCGTGTGTCGGTCGCGGCACTGTTCACCGGGTCGTCGGCCACCCCCAGTATCAGCGCGCTGGCTGCTGCCCGGTTATTCGGAATCGGTGTTGGGTCGGCACTCCGCATCGGCGCATGGTCCGGCGCGGTAGTACCGACAGGACGCCGATCAGTCGGGAGTGCGGGGTTTACCGTCCCTGCGGCGTCAGCGGTCCGCCTGGCTATCGGTAGTTCCTCGGCAAGGCCAATGCCTGGTATCGGCTGATCCGGCCCCGGAATCGGCGTTGGCGCGCCCCCCGAGTCGGTCCGAACACCGGACCCGTCCTGTGTAAGGGCGGTGTCGGTGGGGTTCTTCGCTGAAAGACCGGGCAGCGGCGGAATCGGAGCCAGATGAACAGGCGCAGCCCCGGCCTGCACGACGTCTTGTGCGATCTCACCCTCTGCGTCCGGTTCCGTGGCTCGTTCCGGCGCAAGCCCCGGGCCGCTCTCTCGCGCGGGTACCCCGGGTGGCGTTCCGTCGAACGGCAGCGGCGAGGGCCAGGATAGGGCGTTGCAGCGCGAGTGATCGGCAAGCGCTTTGTCGGCGGCGGGCGCGACCGCCCGGAAGAGCAGGTCCTGCGCCGAAGCAGCGCCCCCTTCCGCACCGAAAACCGCGAGGAACGCCACGATTGTTCCATCCACACCGTCGGGCGATGTGACCTCGCCGGGGGGCGGGTTCTTCACCCTTGCGGGATTGATGAGGGGAATGATGTCCATGGTCCACGACTTCTGCCGGTTCCGGGCCACGATCACAGACCAGGGTTACCGCTTCTTTACCGCGATTCGCCGATACTGCCCGAATTGTCCGCAATTGGAGTCATCGCATGAACGAGATTGCCGCCGCTGGCGCCGCCAGACTGCCCACCCCGCGCGAAACGGCGCTTCGATCGGCGGCCGAGTCGCTCGAAGCCCAGTTCCTCGAAGAGATGCTGAAACCCGCTGGCCTCGCCGCGGCACGCGACGGTTTCGGTGGCGGCATTGGCGAGGAGCAATTCGCCTCGTTCATGCGGCACGAACAGGCGGTGTCGATGGCCCGTGCCGGCGGTATCGGGCTTGCCGAAAGCATCTTCGAAGCTCTGAACAGGAGGGCTGGCGATGTCGGGTGACGTCGGTGCTTTCGACGCGCTGCTATCGAACCTGACGAGTCAACGGCAGGCGATTCGGGACGGCGACCTGACGGCCCTCGCGCCTCTCGGTGCGCGCGCGGCGGACCTGGCAGACATAGTGGCTTCCGCCCCAAGCGCGAACGACGACCACGCAGCGCTGAAGCGGGAGGCGGAGCGGCTCCGCCAGCTGCTTGGGGCGGTACTGCAGGGGGTTCGCTCTGCCCGGCGCCGCGTACAGGCAGTCCGCGCCGCCGGGACCCGGTTTGAGACCTATGACAGCCACGGTCATGCCCGCGCAGTCATCCTTGATAGCGGGAAGGTGGAGCGTCAGGTCTGACTGGTTCTTGTGGAACATAAAATTGTTCGCATTCAGTAGCTTGCTTTAGCGAACTCTTAGAGTCTCTGCGCCAGGGTCGGTCCTGCATCTGCAATCGGATGGCGCGGCCCGTCGATCCCGAAAGCCGCATCGGTCAGAACGCCACAGGCGCCGCGATGAGCGGCATTTGCAGTCCGGCGCGAAGCGCCGATCCAGTGAAGGACGAAAGTATGTCAAGCATCTTGACCAATTCCAGCTCGATGGTGGCGTTGCAGACGCTTCGCGGCATCAACGCCAACCTGTCGAAAACCCAGGACGAAATCTCAACCGGCAAATCCGTTGCCTCAGCCAAAGACAACGCGACCGTCTGAATCACCTTAGCGTTCGAGGAATAGGCGCGCTGCGTCTGGATGAGCGCCGTCAGTTCCGCGGCTACGTCAGTGGCGGAGCCTTCGCGCGCGTAACCGACGACTGATCCGGTCGGCCCGTCGCCGGCGTCCCAGAGGAAGAAGGATCCTGAATCAGGTGAAACCTGGAATGTCTGGTTGTTGAGCGCGACGAGGCCGTTCGGGTTCGGCACGTCGACGACGGGGATCTGGTAGATCCGGCGTGTGAAGCCCGTATCGTAGGTCGCCGTCACATAGCCGTTCTCATCGACCTCGACCGTCGTGAGGTTGCCCACCGGGGAGCCGTCCTTGGTGATCGAGGTCGGCGCGAAACTGTCCGACAGCTGGGTCAGCCCATTCGGGTCGCCCAGTTTGCCGATCGTCATCGTGATCGGGCCGCCCGCGACCGTCAGCGCCAGGGTTCCCGCCACCGGATCGTATGCGCCGCCCGACACGGTCGTGACGGCGGCGAGTGTCCCGCCATTGGCGCGGGTGTCGTCGAAGGCGAGCGTGTACTCCCCTATCAAAGCGCCGTTCTGCGCGGAATCGCGAACCTGCATGGTCCAGGTGTTCGATGACCCCGACGCCGGCACCGTCGGCGTGAACGTGATGTCCAGAGTGTCCGAGGTGCCGAGATTGCCGAAATACTCGACGGAGAGAGGCAGCGCCGATCCGCTGGCACCCGCTTCGGTTGCCGTCGCAGGAAGGTTGACGCCGAGATTCATCGCCGTCGTCGGGTCGCCGGCGGTCTGGTTGGCGTTGATGACAACTGGCTGCAGTCCGGCGATGGTGTCACGCGGCAGAACCGGAATCGAGCCATCGGCATTCGCGGGCCAGCCGAGCAGTACAAGCCCGGATTCGGTCCGCAGGACGCCGTCGGCATCGGGTCGGAATGCGCCGGTTGTCGTCATCATCAGGGGTTGCGCGCCGCCGGAAAAGGAATTCAGCGATACCGCAGAGGTGACCGGCAGCATGCCGCGCCCCGAGACGGCGAGGTCGAGCGCGTTCGACGTGGCGACGAGCGCGCCATGTTCGTCGATCAGCCGCGTGGTTGCCGCCCTGACCCCGCCGGCGGAATAGGTGCCGGCGCCGCGCGCCTGATTGATCACGAAGTTTTCGAAATCCGTCGAGGCGCGCTTGTAGCCGTAGGTGCCGGAATTCGCGATATTGTCAGAGATCGTCGCGAGCCGCGTCGCATTGGCGCTGAGGCCGGCAACTCCGGCATTGAGCGAGGACGAAATGGACATGAGTGCCGCCTTTCTGCTGCTGTGCCCGTCTTGAGGCCACAATGCGCGCGGCGGCTTAACATCGGCCTAACGATCGAAGCGTCCAGGGAAGTCAGCGTCCGGAGCGCAGGAGAATCACCTCCAGCCGGTTGTTGCGGGGCGCCATCGGGTTGCGAAGCACGGGCTTCCGATCGGCAAATCCCGTCACGCGCTGCATCCTCGCAGCCGGCACGCCCGCGCCCTCCAGCATGGTTCGGACACGCATTGCGCGCGCGGTGGACAGATCCCACGAGGGGTTGTCGCGCAGGACTTCAGGCAATGCGCGGATGTGACCGTTGACGGCGACGCCGTTCTCAACGATCGCGAAGACGCGGGCGAGGACTGCGACCAGTTCCGTCAGGATTGCGGCAGGTGCATCGCTGTCGCCGGAAAACAAGGGGTCATCGTCCAGATCGAAGATTTCGACGATCAGCCCCTCATCGGTGACCCGGGTCACGATGTGGCGCGCGACCCGCTCGCTGACCATGCTTTCGCCGCCGACCCCCATCAGCGCCTCTTCGATGCGGCGGACCTCTTCCGTGAAGGCGGCGGCGTCCCTTGCGGCATCCTCGGTGTCCGTCCCCGTCTGCCCCAGGGCCTGACGCTCCTCGGATGGCCGCAAGCTCGACGCGCCGGTGCCGTTCTGGGCGATCTGGTCCTCGGAAAAGACACTGTCGCCGCCGAACGATCCGTCACCACCGCCCGAGACGCGGGACAGCGGGATCGCTGGACTGAAATAGTCCGCTATGCCCTTTCTCTGCTTTTCCGTCGTTGCGTTCAGCAGCCACATCAGCATGAAGAAGGCCATCATCGCCGTCACGAAGTCGGCATAGGCGACTTTCCAGGCGCCGCCGTGATGCCCGCCGCCGCCCATGACCTTCTTGCGCTTGATGATGACCGGCGCGGCATTTGACTGCCTGGCCATCCCACCAACCTTTCCGTTCACCCGGAACCGGAACTAGCATGCGGGATTTAACGCATTCCTAATCCGTATCCGTGGGGCGCGTTAGCTCAGGAAGGGCGCATCCGTCATCGTGGCGGGGACCGGCGCGCCGAGGCGTTTCAGGATCGTGGGCGCGAGCTGTGTCTGGCGAAGGATCATTTCCGGCTCGGGCCCCACTGCCGAGCCGAAATAATAGAGCGCGAAATCCTGCTGATCCTCGCCTCGCCCGCCGTGATGGCCGCGGTCGCTCTGGCCGTGATCGGCGGTGACGATGATCTCGTAACCCATCTGCCGCCAGCGGGTGATGAACGGGGCAAGCATCTCGTCGGCCTTGAAACAGGCGAGGTCCATCTCCCTGCAATCGTGGCGGAACCGGTGCCCCATGCTGTCCAGCGTACATGTATGCAGCATCCCGTATTGCAGCCCGAACCGGTCGCAAAGGCTGGTCAGCGTCGCGAAAAGGTCGAGGTCGCAGGGCGTCATCTGGTTGTCGTGGCCGTAGCCGGTCATCGTGTGGAAGCGGCCGTGGTTGATCGTGCTGCTGTCCTGTTCGTCGTATTCGATGTCGCGGACAGGATCGAAGGGCGCGCGGTTGAAGAATTCCGACCAGAAGGAATGCGCCACGGCGCCGGTGACGCCACCCGCCTCGCGGACCTGTCGGAAGATGTCGGGCAGGCCGACGCGGAAGACGTTATCGTTGCCCGTGCAGCCGTGTTCCTGCGGGCTCACGCCGGTATGGATCGAGGCATAGCACGAGGCCGATGTGGACGGCAGGACAGAGCGCATCCTCCAGACCCGCGCATGGCCGCTGTCGACCCAGCCTTCGAGATTGCCGAAGAGACCCCGCCAATTCCGCCACGGCACACCGTCGAGGATGATCAGGAGGAGCTTGGAATTCAGCGGCATCGGTATCTCCCGTCCGGCGGTGTCTGGATGCAGCCCGACATCGCGCCGTCGTCGCGAAGAGGGGCCTGCAGCCGAATCGGTAGCCGTGCACCGGGCGGCAGACAACAGGGAATTCGCGCCAGGGACGCCGGATCAAGACCGGCGGTGCTTTGCGCTGCTCAGTTCTCGCAGCGTTTCGCCGCCTGATCGAGCGCCGCACTGATCCCGATGAGCGAGAACGTGTCCCGCGTCCTGGTGCCGCGGCTCGACTGTGCGGACACGACCGCCGAGGCGCCGGCTTTCAGGGCAGCGACGATCTTCGCATCCTCTTCAGGCGATCCGGACCAGGCCCATTCCGGGCTGTCGGGATTGGTCGCGAGCGCGAATTCCGTGCCGCCGATGTCCAGATCGACGGTTGAGCCTTCCTTGAACGGATAGCCGCCGGTGAAGGACACTTCGCCTGTAGCACCACCGGGCCGGAACGTCACGAAAAGCAGGATGTCGCCACGGCGTACGGACACAGCCTGTCCGTCGCGGGTGTTGACGGTCTCGGTCGGCGCCGAGACGCTCCAGCATTCCTTGGGGTCGCCGTCGACGAAGACGCTCCACGCTGTTTCGGCCGCGACGCGGTTGGTGGAGACCTGAGCATCCGCCCCCGGCGCCAAGGCCAGCGTCAGAAGAACCGCGCCCGCGGCGCGCTGCATCGGTGATGTCATCAGTCTGCAGCCTCCAGCTGTCTCTGCCTCTGCGTAGCCCGCCGCCCGGATTGTCTGGGCGTTTTTGATTGGCGGGCCGCCGTCCAACTCGATATGGACGTCTTATCTCAAATTTCTCGTGCGGGGAAAGCCCCGGCGGCAGAAAATCGCGCAAGGGTGAACGACATGGCGGCCGTATCGATGATCGAACTCTGGCGCGGTGGTATTCTCGAAAGCGTCCATGCCGGCCACGCGGTCATCTGCGACGATACTGGCGCGATCGTCGAGGCATGGGGCGACCCCGATGCGGTGATCTTCCCGCGGTCGTCTTGCAAGATGGTCCAGGCCCTGCCGCTTCTCGAAAGCGGCGCTGCAGAAGCGTACGGCCTGTCCGAGGCACAGCTCGCTCTTGCCTGTGCCAGCCACAACGGTGCGGTCATTCATACCGAACCGGTCGCGCGCTGGCTTGGAAGTCTGGGGCTTGGAGAGGCGGACCTGCGCTGCGGCCCGCAGATGCCCGACGACCGCGACGCCCGCAAGGCGCTGATCTGCTCGGACACCGAGCCCTGCCAGCTTCACAACAACTGTTCGGGCAAACATGCCGGGTTCCTGACCCTGTCGCAGCATCTGAAAGCCGGTCCCGAATACGTAGAGCCAGATCATCCGGTACAGCGGGCCGTCCGAAGCGCCTTCGAGGAGGTGACGGGGATGGTGTCGCCCGGCTATGGGATCGATGGCTGCTCTGCCCCGAATTTCGCCACGACGGTGCATGGGCTTGCCCGCGCGATGGCGTTCTTCGCGGCAGCCGATCCCGACGGCTCGGCACGCGACCGGGCCGCTGCACGGCTGGTCCGCGCCATGGTGGCCTACCCGGAACTTGTCGCCGGCGAAGGCCGCGCCTGCACGAACCTGATGCGGGCGATGGGGGGCAAGGTGGCGGTGAAGACGGGGGCAGAGGCCGTGTTCGTCGCGATCCTGCCGGACTTGCGGCGCGGCATCGCGCTCAAGATCATGGATGGCGGAACGCGCGGGTCCGAGGCGGCGATCACAGCGCTTCTGGTGCGGGCGGGCGCACTCGACCCCGCCGATCCGGTCGTCGCGCGCTATCTCACCGGTCCGATCACCAGCCGCCGCGGCTTCGTCGCGGGAGAGATGCGGACGGCCGGCGGTTTTATCTGACCGCCAGCCGCGCATGGATCATACGTCAAAGGTTTCGGCGACTTCGACCGTCCCGCTGCCATCGGCAACCAGCGGACAGCCCTTCGCCATCTCGACCGCCGCGTCGAGGTCCTTTGCCCTGACGATCGAATAGCCCGATATCGGGTTGGCGCCGCCGTTTGACGTCACGCCCTTGGCCGAGACGGTGTGGGATTGCCCCACGGGCTTTCCGCCGTCAACCACAGCAGCGCCGAGATTGCCGAACCAGGCGGTCCAAGCCGCCATGGCCTTTGCGCCGTCTTCCGGTGTCTCCGGTTTGCCGCCGCCGTGATAGGCGAATACGAACTCTGGCATTTGTATTTCCTCCTTGTTTCAGGCCGGTGTGAACAGGCGTTCCAGCCTGCCGAGAACCGAGGTCCAGCCCTGGCTGTGACGCTGTGCGATGTCGTCGTCGGCCAAGTCCCTGTGGTCGAGCGTGAAGCGGGTGCGCCCGCCCTCAAGTTCCGTGAGCGTGATCGTGACATGGCTTTCGGCGCCCCGACGGTCCGCGTCGTCATGCCAGGCCCAGGTAAAGCCGACCGAGGTCTTGGGCCGGACATGCGTAACATGCCCCGAGACCTTGAAGCGCGTTCCGTCGGGGCTGATCATGGTCGAGAACCACGGGCCGGTTTCGGTGAAGTCAAGCGCGTGTTCTGGGATGGTGAAGCCGTCATGGCCCCACCATTGAAGCAGCCCGTCCGTTGTCGTGACGAACTCCCACAGATCGGCAAGCGACACGTCGAGATCGCGTTCCAGCCGGACATCCGACATCAGCGGCCCTCCTTCTTGCGGTTCTTGATGGCTGCTTCCAGCCGGTTCAGGCTTCCTTCCCAGAACGCGCGATGCGCGATCACCCAGGATGAGATTGCGGCGAGCGGTTCCGGCGCGACGGAGTAGATCCGACGCTGGCCGTCGATGCGCTGGGTCACGACGCCCGCTTCGCGGAGGACTTTCAGGTGTCGGGATATGGCCGGCGCGGTAATGTCGGCCACATCGCACAACTCGCCTGCCGACTGCTCTCCGGCGTCAAGAAGCCGCGTCACGATCGCGAAGCGCGTTTCGTCGGACAGGGCGGCGAAGAGGGAATGTAGTGGCTGCATGGGTCGACTATTTCTGATTCCGTTAATTAACGCAACAGTTAAATAAAAGTATGCAAAACAGACATCGCCGAGGCGATCATAACCTGTTGGCGCGTAGCGGGAGCGAACCGCCGACCCGGTTCAGGAGAAATCGTTAACGGAGTAGCCTTGGATATAAAGCAGCGCCGTCAGGTCGCCGTGGTTGATGCGGATGTCGCATTCCGCCGCGACCGAGGGCTTGGCGTGAAGCGCGACCCCGGCGCCTGCGAGGTGTAGCATCCCAAGGTCGTTGGCCCCGTCGCCAACCGCCATGACGGCATCGTGGCCGATACCAAGCCTTGCGGATATCTCCTCCAAAGCCGCGACCTTCGCCGCGCGGCCGAGAATCGGGCGGGCCACATCGCCGGTCAGTTCTCCGTTCGCGGCGAGAAGAGTATTCGCGCGGTTCTCGTCGAAGCCGAGATGCGCGGCAACGGCTTCGGTAAAGGCGGTGAACCCGCCTGAGACGAGCGCCGCATAACCGCCATTCGCCTTCATCGTCGCGATCAGTTCGCGCCCGCCCGGCGTGAAGGTGATGCGATCTTTGAGGACCTGCCCGATCACCCTCTCGGGCAGTCCTTTCAGCAGGCCGACCCGCTCGATCAGCGCGCCTTCGAAATCCAGTTCGCCGTTCATCGCCCGCGCGGTGATCTCGGCCACCCGGGGGCCGACGCCGGCCATGTCGGCAAGCTCGTCGATGCATTCCTGACCGATCATGGTCGAATCCATGTCCGCAAGAAGCATCCGCTTTCTCCGGCCTTCGGCTTTCTGAACGACAAGGTCGTATCCCAGCGCCTGAAGGTTTTCCCACGCCTCCCAGCGGTTCTCCGGCATCCGGTCGACCGTGAACTCGGCGGCGATGCCGGGGTTGAGCCACTGTGCCTCGCCGCCGCCCCAGGCATCGCGAAGGGATTCAACCGCAACCCGGTCAAGATCGGCGCGGACGGGGCTGGCGAGGAGGGTTGCGACGTGCATCACGATGTTTCCGATAGTGGAAGAGGGGTGTCGTTTTTCGTGGTCCAAGCGGCGCTTTAGATCACTTTTCCGGCTTGTGCCAGTCAAAGGACCTCTCTATCTCCGGCGGTGGGACACCCCTCCCCAACGAGGGGCGTATATCTGGAAGGATACCAGCAATGGTCAAGACGACTCCGGCCGCGCGGCCGGCCAATCCGCGCTTCTCTTCGGGTCCGTGCACGAAGATTCCCGGCTTCTCCCTCGATATGCTTGCCGACGCGCCTTTGGGCCGCTCGCACCGCGCTGCGGTGGGTAAGGCGAAGCTGGCAGAAGCAATTGACCTCACCCGCGAGATTCTGGGCGTACCGGCGGATTACCGCATCGGCATCGTGCCCGCCTCCGACACCGGAGCCGTCGAAATGGCGCTCTGGTCACTTCTCGGTGCCCGCCCGGTAGAGATGCTGGCCTGGGAGTCGTTCGGTGAAGGCTGGGTGACGGACGTGGTCAAGCAACTGAAGCTGGATGCGACCGTGAAGAAGGCGCCCTATGGCGAGATCGTGGATTTCGCGACCGTCGATTTCGACCGCGACGTGGTCTTCACATGGAATGGCACGACCTCGGGCGTGCGGCTGCCGAACGGCGACGCGATCCCGGCGAACCGCGCCGGCCTCACGATCTGCGACGCGACCAGTGCAGCCTTCGCGATGGACCTGCCGTGGGACAAACTCGATGTCGTGACCTTCTCCTGGCAGAAGGTTCTCGGCGGCGAGGGCGGGCATGGCGTCCTGATCCTCAGTCCCCGCGCTGTCGAGCGTCTGGAAAGCTACACACCCGCCTGGCCGATGCCGAAGATCTTCCGCATGACCAAGGGCGGCAAGCTCGTCGAAGGCATCTTCAAGGGTGAGACGATCAACACGCCGTCGATGCTCTGCGTCGAGGACTACCTCGTCGCCCTGAACTGGGCGAAACGGATCGGCGGGCTGAAGGGCCTGATCGCCCGGGCCAATGCGAACGCCAAGACAGTCGCCGACTTCATCGCGGACAAGGACTGGATCGCCAATCTCGCGGTCGATCCGGCGACGGCTTCGACGACGAGCGTCTGCCTCAAGTTCACCGACGACCGGATCAAGGATGGCGCGGCCTTTGCCAAAGCGGTGGCGAAGCGTCTGGAAAAGGAAGGCGTCGCTCTGGACGCCGGCGCCTATCGCGACGCGCCGGCGGGCCTGCGCATCTGGTGCGGCTCCACGGTCGAGACATCCGATGTCGCGGCATTGATGCCTTGGATCGAATATGCGTTCAACGCCGAGATCGAAGCGCAGGCGGTGGCGGCCTGACCGGCCGCCCCTTGCTTTCCCCGAACACTCTGAAAATCAAGGAGCCTGTTGAAATGGCACCCAAAGTTCTCGTGTCCGACAAGCTGTCGGAAACCGCCGTCCAGATCTTCCGCGACCGCGGCGTCGATGTGGACTACCTGCCGGACCTCGGCAAGGACAAGGACAAGTTGCTCGAACTGATCGGCCAGTATGACGGCCTTGCAATCCGTTCGGCGACCAAGGTCACCGAGAAGGTTCTGGAAAAGGCCGCGAGCCTCAAGGTCATCGGCCGCGCTGGCATCGGCGTCGACAACGTCGACATTCCGGCGGCGTCGAAGAAGGGCGTG
The DNA here is from genome assembly GCA_030429495.1 of Alphaproteobacteria bacterium. GTDB lineage: Bacteria > Pseudomonadota > Alphaproteobacteria > Rhodobacterales > Rhodobacteraceae > Albidovulum. Next base: position 165,000 of record JAUIFH010000002.1, read on the forward strand.
ATCGTCATGAATACGCCTTTCGGCAACTCCGTCACCACCGCCGAACATGCCATCGCGATGATGTTCGCGGTTGCGCGGCAACTGCCTGAGGCCTCGGAATCCACCCATGCCGGGAAGTGGGAGAAGAACCGCTTCATGGGCGTCGAGCTTTTCAACAAGACGCTGGGCGTCATCGGCGCAGGCAATATCGGTGGCATCGTCTGCGACCGGGCGCTGGGGCTGCACATGAAGGTCGTGGCCTACGATCCGTTCCTTTCCGAAGAACGCGCCAAGCAGATGGGCGTGACCAAGGTGGAACTGGACGAGCTTCTGGCGCGGGCCGATTTCATCACGCTGCACGTGCCCCTGACCGACAAGACCCGCAATGTCCTGTCGAAGGAAAACCTTGCGAAGACGAAGAAGGGCGTGCGCATCATCAACTGCGCCCGCGGCGGTCTGGTCGATGAGGCAGCACTCGCCGAGGCGCTGAAATCTGGCCACGTCGCCGGCGCGGCCTTCGATGTGTTCGAAAAGGAACCGGCGACGGAATCGCCGCTGTTTCATCTGCCCAATGTCGTCGTGACGCCGCATCTGGGCGCGTCCACGTCCGAGGCGCAGGAGAACGTTGCGATTCAGGTGGCCGAGCAGATGTCGGACTACCTGCTGACCGGCGCAGTACAGAACGCGCTCAACATGCCGTCCGTGACCGCCGAGGAAGCCGCCGTCATGGGGCCGTGGCTACAGCTTGCCCAGCATCTTGGCGCCTTCGCCGGCCAGATGACGGAAGAGCCGGTCAAGGCGATCAACATCCTCTATGACGGCAATGTCAGCCACATGAACCTCGACGCACTGAACTGCGGTGCGATTGCGGGGATCATGAAAGCCACGAACCCCGACGTGAACATGGTCTCGGCCCCCGTCGTGGCGCGCGAACGCGGCATCCAGATCTCGACGACCCGACAGGAGAAGGGCGGCGTCTTCGACGGCTACATGAAGCTGACCGTCGTGACGGAAAGGCGTGAGCGTTCTATCGCCGGGACGGTGTTCTCCGATGGCAAGCCGCGCTTCATCCAGATCAAGGGGATCAATATCGACGCCGAGATCGGGGCGCACATGCTCTACACGACGAACGAGGACGTGCCGGGCATCATCGGCACGCTCGGCCAGACGATGGGCGAGAACGGCGTGAACATCGCCAACTTTACCCTCGGCCGTTCCTCGCGCGGCAAGGACGCCATCGCGCTTCTCTATGTCGACGATCCGATCCCGCAGCCGGTGATCGACAAGCTGATGGCAACGGGCCTGTTCCAGCAGGTCAAGCCGCTGGTCTTCGACGTCGCCTGACCCAGGTCGCGCGCGGTCTGGCCGCGCGCGATCCGAAAACGACCACGCCGGTGTCGCGCAGATCAAAGCGGCGCCGGCGCAACCGGCGCATCGCTTTTCCGGTTCCCGGACCGGAAAAGGACGCCTGCGATGAACCCGCCCGAATTCGACACGCTGTTGTCCGCGCTGGCCGCCATCTATTCGCGCGAGGACCGGGAAGCGGCTGCGCGCACCGCGAATGCGCTGCTGACTACTGCCGCGCCTGCCCCCTTCAACGTGCAGCAACCCTGCGCCCTTGACGGTCTGATGCGCGATCTGCTTTCGACCTCTCCACTTCCCGCCGCGCAGGCCATTCTCGGCGCGCAGCACCTCTTGCCCTGGGGCACCAACCCCGTCGCCGACCGGATGAGCCAGTCCGCCGCCGCGATCTGCGCCGTGACGACGCTGATGGGCCCCGACGGTCCGATCCCGGCCTCCGATCTGCGCCTTGGCCTCTTTTACCAGCGCCCGAACAGTTACTATGCGTTGCACAATCACGATGCAGATGAGACCTATGTCATCCTCGCCGGGGCGGCGTTCTGGACAGCGGGTGAGGATCGCCGGATTCGCCTGCCGGGCGACATGATCCATCACCCCAGCCTCATGCCCCATGCCTTCCGCACCGGCGAGGAGGGCGTTCTGGCGTTATGGCGGTGGAGCGGCGACGTGAACACGCATTCCTATGCGTTCCTCGACGACCCGGAGGCACTGATCGCCTGACCGGCACCGATTGCATCCGGGCGCGGCGCGGGGATAGTCTGCGCGCCGGGGCAGGGCGGAATTGAACGGGCAGGAAATGCGGACCTACGCAATCGGCGACATTCACGGCCATCTCGACAAGCTTGAGGAGGCACACGGACGGATCGCTGAGGATCGCGCGCGGACCGGCGATGCCGATGCACCGGTGGTTCATGTTGGCGATCTGGTGGACCGGGGGCCCGACAGCCGGGGCGTCATCGACTTCTTGATCCAGGGGCACGACGCTGACGCGCCCTGGGTCACGCTCAAGGGCAATCACGATCGCATGTTCGCCGATTTCATGGGCGACCCCGACAGCCACGATCCGGGCTTGCGGGCCAGCCTTCACTGGATCGACCCCCTGCTCGGCGGCGACAAGACGCTTGCGTCCTACGAAGTGGCCGGCGCGGGGGAACGGTTTCTTTCCGACCTCCACGCCGATGCGGTGGAACGGGTGCCTGCAGAGCATCTGGCATTCGTGCGCGGTCTGCCGACTTCCTACCGCAGGGGCGGGATCATTTTCGTTCATGCCGGACTCCGGCCGGGCGTCACGCTTGAGGATCAGCGCGAGGACGATCTTCTCTGGATTCGCCGGGAGTTTCTTGAAGACACGCGCGACCACGGCGCGCTGATTGTGCATGGTCACACACCGGTCGACGCGGTGACGCATTACGGGAACCGGGTGAATATCGACACCGGGGCAGGCTATGGCCGTGCGCTGACGACGGTCGTGATCGAGGAAGGTCGGGTCTTCCTTCTTGACGGGTCCGGGCGCAAGGAAATCCGACCGGCCGGGGCCCATGCCTGACCCGCGGATCACATGCGGGGCATGGCCGTTGGCCTTCCGTCCTGCCCCCGTGTCGCCGGAATGAAGGCACGCCGGTTTTTCGCGCCGATGACCGCATTCAGCCGGCCGCGGCTTGTGCGGTACGAGATCGCCGACACGTGCTGGACATTGCCGGATATGACGATCGCGATCCTCTCCGATCTTCACATCTGCCGCCCCTGGACGCCGCTTTCGGCGCTGCGCCGGATCGTTGTGGTCACGAACCGTCTTGGTGCCGATCTCATCCTTATCCCGGGCGATTTCCTTGCCGATGGAAACCTCGCCGCACGCGGCGAACCTGCCTCTGCGATCGTCGCGGAATTGACCGGGTTGTCTGCGCCCCTTGGTGTCGTCGCCGTGCTGGGCAACCACGATTGGTGGGACTGTCACCTCGCGCGGGAAACCCGCTTTGCCAGAAATTCTGTCGCCGAGGCTCTGGCGCAAAGCCCGGTCACGCTCCTTTCCAACAGCGCCATGAGGCTCGACCATGGCGGCGGCGATTTCTGGCTGGCAGGCATCGACAGCCAACGCGCGCTGAAGCGCCGGAACCATCGCGGGTTTCACGACCCGGATGCCGCTTTTGCCGAGGTGCCCAAGGGCGCGCCCGCGATCCTGATGGCGCATGAGCCGGACTATTTCGCGGAAGGGGACCGGCGCGCCTTTCTGCAGGTGTCCGGCCACACCCATGGCGGTCAGGCAAACTTTCTCGGCTGGCGGCCGCTGACCCCCTCCGCACACGGATCGCGCTATGCATGGGGCCATATCCGCGAGGGCGGCAGGCATCTGATCGTCTCGGGCGGAATCGGTTACTCGGGTCTGCCGCTTCGAATCCTCCAGCCGCCCGAAATCACACTGGTCACGCTGCGGCGCGGCGTTTAGGCTGTGCCTAGTTTTTCACACTGGGGGATTAAATGAGCGACGATATCGTGATTCTCTCCGGCGCGCGCACCGCGATCGGGACATTCGGCGGCTCTCTTGCCGGGTTCGCGCCGATCGAGACGGCGACCATCGCGTCCAAGGCCGCGCTTGAGCGTTCCGGCGTGGATGGAGCCCAGATCGGCCATGTCGCGTTCGGCCATGTCATCAACACCGAACCGCGCGACATGTATCTGAGCCGGGTCGCCGCGATGCAGGCGGGCGTTCCGAACGAAACGCCGGCGATGAACGTGAACCGGCTGTGCGGCTCGGGTGTTCAGGCCATCGTCTCCTGTGTCCAGTCGCTCGCGCTCGGTGATGCCGATTTCGCGCTGGCCGGCGGTGCGGAAAGCATGAGCCGCTCGCCCTATGCCCTGCAAACCGCCCGCTGGGGCCAAAAGATGGGTGACACCCGCGCGCTCGACATGATGACGGGCGCGCTTTCCTGCCCGTTCGGCACCGGGCACATGGGCGTCACGGCCGAAAACGTTGCCTCTGAGCATGACATCACCCGCGACGCGCAGGATGCCTTCGCGCTCGAAAGCCAGAACCGCGCGGCGAAAGCGATCGCGGATGGCCGCTTCAAGGACCAGATCGTCCCGGTCGAGATCCAGTCCCGCAAGGGCACGATTGTCTTCGACACCGACGAACATCCGAAGGCGACGACGCCGGAGGCGCTTGCCGGTCTGAAGACGGTGTTCAAGAAGGACGGCACGGTGACGGCAGGCAATGCGAGCGGCATCAATGACGGCGCAGCGGCCATCGTCCTCGCCCGTGCCGACGCGGCGGCGAAGGCGGGCCTGAAACCGCGCGCGCGGATCATTGGCTATGCCCATGCCGGCGTGCGCCCCGAAGTCATGGGGATCGGTCCGGTCCCCGCGGTGCAGAACCTGCTGAAGCGCACCGGCCTTTCGGTCGAGGATTTCGATGTGATCGAATCGAACGAGGCCTTCGCGGCGCAGGCGCTCGCGGTGACGAAGGGGCTTGGCCTCGATGCGGCCAAGGTGAACCCGAACGGCGGCGCCGTCGCCCTTGGTCATCCGATCGGGGCGACCGGCGCGATCATCACGATCAAGGCGCTCCACGAGCTTGAGCGGATCAATGGCAAGAAGGCGCTGATCACCATGTGCATCGGCGGCGGGCAGGGTATCGCACTCGCCATCGAGCGGATCTGACACGCGAAAGGCCGGGGGCGACGCCCCCGGCGATACCCGGCAAACCGGGAAGATCAGGGGCGGAGAGTCACCGAAGACGTGGCGCTCCGCCCTTTCGCATCAATGACCGACAGCGTCAGGTAGCCCTTCGAGGGTGTCGGTAGGGCCGCCTCCCGCGCACGCCCCGCGACACTCACCGGCGTGCCGTTGGCGAGCCAGGTGAAGGGCGGGGTGCCGCCCCGGACTTTGACAACCAGCGCGCCTGTGGTTTCGACCTCTGCCCCATCGGGCGGGAAGGCGACCTCTGGCCCGTCCGGCGCGGCGGCAAAAAGCGCGTCGCGCGGGCGGAAGCGTTGCAGGGGTTGCGGCAGCCGCGCATTGGAAAGGATGAGCGTCGCCGGAGGTGGCGACGGCAGCGGCTCCAGCGTCGGGCCAAGCCGCGCGAAGGTCTCGAAGAGAACCGGCGCCGCAAGGTCGCCACCGAAGGCGCCGGGCACGGACGCACCGTCCGCCCGCCCCATCCAGACGCCGACGACATGGCGGCCATCAAAGCCGACAGCCCATGCGTCGCGATGGCCGTAGCTTGTGCCGGTCTTGTAGGCGAGCCGGTCGGCCGGCGCATTCGGGGGCGGCGGAAGGCCGGCGAGTATGTCGGCGGTAAGCCATGCGGCCTCGGGCCGGAACAGGCGCGGGCCCGGCGGCTGGGAGGCGCCGCGAAGCGGCGAGAGGCGAACGGGTTCACCAAGCCGGGCGAGTGCCGCATAGCTTTGCACGAGGTCTTCCAGCGTGATGCCGGCACCACCCAGCGCCACGGCAAGGCCGGGCTGCCCGCCGGGGATCACGATGTCCGCCCCGGCGCGGCGCAGCGTTGCCGTCAGGCGCGCCGGTCCCAATGCCTCGGTCAGGCTCACGACCGGGATGTTCAGCGAAAGGTGTAGTGCTTCGCGCATCGTGACCGTGCCACGGAAGCTGCGGTCGAAATTCTGCGGCGCGTAGGTGCCGAAGGCGGTCGGCCGGTCCTCGATCAGGGTTTCGGGATGGGCCAGCCCCTCGTCGAAGGCAAGCGCGTAGACGAACGGTTTCAGGGTCGAGCCGGGCGAACGCAGCGCGCGCGTCATGTCGATGAAGCCGGCGCGCCGGTCATCGGTCCAGTCCGGCGAGCCGACGGAGGCGAGGATCTCACCCGTCCGGTGGTCGGCGACGAGGATCGCGAGAGAGAGCCGCGCGGGGGCGGAGCGGGCGGCCAGCGCCTCAAGTCGCCGTTGCAGGCGGGCGTCGATGGTCGTCTCGACGCGCTGCCCGCCACCAGACGCCCCGCGCAGCCGCTGGGCAAGGTGCGGGCTGAGCGCCGGGAAGTCGCGGCGCGCGGTCGGGACCGGCTCGGTCAGGGCCGCGCGCCGGCGGTCATCGGTCAGAAAGCCCTCGGTGACGAGCCGCGCCAGAACGCGCGACCGCGCCTCGGCTGCGACCGAAGGGAAGCGGTCGGGGCGGCGTGTCTCGGGCGACTGCGGCAGTGCCACAAGCAGGGCGGCCTCCGCCGGCGTCAGGCGGCGCGGCTCCTTGCCGAGATAGGCGAGAGAGGCAGCGCGAACCCCTTCGAGGTTGCCGCCATAGGGTGCCAGACGCAGGTAGAGGGCGAGGATCTCGTCCTTGGAAAGACGTCGTTCCAGCGCCAGCGCCACACGTATCTGGCGCAGCTTGCCGCCGAGCCGTCCGGTGCCGCTGTTCTCAAGCAGACGCGCGACCTGCATCGTCAGGGTGGAACCTCCCGACACGATCTTGCCGTTCAGAACAGCCTGAATGCCGGCCCGGATCAGCGCGCGCGGATCGACGCCGGAATGGGAACGGAACCGCTTGTCCTCATAACCGATCAGCATTTCCACGAAGGCCGGATCGACCGCGCCGGGATCAAGCCGCCAACGTCCGTCCGCGACGGTGAAGGCGCGCAGTAACGTCCCGTCGCGCGCGACCACTTCAGCCCCCGTTTCGATCGCAAGCGGCGGCAGCTCCGTCCGCGCGACCCAGAGGTCCGTCGCGTCGCGCGCCAGCGCCGCCGCGAAAAGCGCGGCGGCGAGGATCAGGGGCGCGTGGCGACGCATCGGGTTACTCCGTCACCGTGACCCATCCTATCGCCGTGCGGGCGCGGTAATCGGGGCGATACATATCCTCAACGCTTGCCGCCGGCTGGCGGAACGTGCCGGGCGAAATCGCTCGGACGATATAAGCGAGGCGGAACGGCGCGTCGGAGGTCCAGTCGACAGCGGCGAGGAACCGGTCCTGCCGGAACTCCGTCATCCGGGTTTCGGCTGTGTCGAGCCAGGACAGCGCAGCGATATCGCCGGCGCGGATCAGGCTCGGGTTGTCGATCTCGAACCCGGCGGGCAGCGGGTCGTTCACGATCAGTCGTGCCTCGCCGTTGCCGTGCGGCGCGACCTCGATCACGGCGACAAGCCGTGTGCCCTGCTTCACCGTCGCGATGTCGGCCACCTCGCCCTCCGGCGTGTAGTAGCTTCGCGTGATGGTATAGCCCTTTCCGCTGGCGGGTTCCGGTTCCGTCGGGATGCCGAACGTCGTGAGTGTGACGGTCGTGTCCCGGCCCGTTCCGTTGGTGATGATCTGCGGTTCGGTGGCGTCCGCGTCGAGCACGCGGACGAGCGGACCGCTTACCGGCGTGCCATTCACGCTGAAGCCCTCCGCCCCCGGCCGGTCGATCAGCGCGTGGGTGGCGAGCAGCGCCCATGTCGCCTCCTGCGTCGAAAGCCGCTGACCCGCCATCGCGGTGGCGACGGAATCGCCCAGCTTTGCAGGGTCGATGGCGTTTGAGCCAGCTTCGGAGGCGAGCGCGAGAAGCGCTGTCGCATCCCGCAGGTTGGTGCCGTAATCGGCCCGCCAGATCTGCGCCTCGGTCACGCCGCGCGCGGCGAGAAGCCGGGCGGCCTGCGCGAACATCGCATCCGCCCGGCGCTGATCGCCGTAAGAGGCGAGCGCCGCGCCAAGCTGGGCTGAAGCGATCGGCGTGTCGAACGCCTCTGCCTTCACATCCGCGTAGTAGCGCAGGTCGCCCACTGCCGCCGCGCCTTCGCGGGCCAGCACCATAAGCGCATAGGCATAGGCGCCGCCCCCTTCGTCGAAATCGGGCGCGTAGTTGATCTGGTTGCGCAGGTTGTCCATCGCGTTGCGGAAGGCGGTGTCGGCCACATCGTAGCCCTGCGCCCGAGCGCGGCTGAGGAAGTCGGTGACATAGGCGTCGAGCCACAGATCGCCGGTATCGGGATACCAAAGGCCGAACGCGCCGTTCGAGGACTGGTTCAGCAGGATCTCCGCGATGCTTTCGTCCACCCGCTTGCGGATATCCGCAGCCGTGCCGGTTCCCATCGCACTGGCGACCTCCTCGAAATAGAGAAGCGGCAGTGCCTTCGAGGTGAGCTGCTCGGTGCAGCCATAGGGATAGGCGTCGAGCGTGGAGAGAAGCCCCGGCGCATCGAAGCGCGCGAGCGGCCCGGCGGCGAGCGTCGCGCGACCCGAGCCGGGCAGGAGCCCCGCGAAGGCGTTCCCGTCGAGGATGAAGCTCGACCCGGCGGCAAGCTCGAACCGGCTTTGGCGTGCGATCTCCGGATCGTTCGCTTGCACCGGCACGGACAGTTCCTTGATGAGCTGCTTGCCGTCCGGCGTCGTCAGCGCGACGCGGAGCTTGCCGAGGCCATCCGCCTCTCCGGCGGTTACGGGGACGGTGAATTCCGCCTTGCCGTTTTCGGCCAGATCGAGGCCCGAGGGCGCCGCGCCAAGTGCGAGCGCCTCGCCGCTCACGTCGAGGCCCATGCGGCCGGCGGGGCCGGTCGCATGAACGATCTCCAGCAGCAGTCGGCTTTCATCACCGGGCGCGAGGAAGCGCGGGACCGAGGCCGTCACGACCACCGGGTCGCGCACCAGAACCTCTGCCTCCGCCTGCCCCACGGCCTTGCCGGACCAGACGACGGCCATCAGTTTCACCGTGCCGTTGAAGCCCGGCAACTGGAACTCGGTCCGGGCGTAGCCGTCCGCGCCGACGGTCAGAGGGCCGGAGAAGTAGGCGACAAGTTCTTCCGTCGGCGGCGGAGCCTGTGTCTTAAGCCCCTGCGCAGCGTCACCGCCCGAGCGGATCGCACCGAGTGTTCCGGTCCGCCCGTCGATCAACCGCCCATAAAGGTCGCGGATGCCGACGCCGAGCTTGCGCTGTCCGAAATAGTGCCCCTCGGGATCGGGGGGGTCGAAACCGGTCAGGTTGAGGATGCCAACATCGACGGCGGCGATGGTTGCATAGACCTGTGCGCCTTCCGTCGCGTCGACTTTCAGCGCCACCGGCAGCGGTCCGCGCGGGTCGGCTTCGGCGGCGACCTCGAACAGCGCGGAGAGTTTCCGCGCCCCGGGATCGACCTGCGCGTAGGACAGGCCAAGCGCCCGCACCGGCACCCGGCCCGCATCCTCCGCGAGCGGCCGGACGACGGATGCCGTCACGTAGGCGCCCGCACCCCAGTCATCGGTCACGGGCAGGTCGATGACGGTTTCGCCCGCCGTGACGGGAACCGCCTTCATGTCGATCAGCCTGTTGGACAGGACCGTCACCAGCGCGATCCCGTCCGCGCGCGGCTCGATCTTCAGTCGCGCCGTGTCGCCGGGCCGGTAGGCTTCCTTGTCGAGCGCCACGGTCAAGGTGTCCGGCGTCTCGGCGGCGTCGGCGGGCACGTACCAGCCGGCGTAAAACTCCGTGGACGTCGCGGTGTAGGCGCCGTCCGTCGTCTCGACGACGAGTTCGTAATTGCCCCAGCTCACCGGCGCGGTGATCTGCGCCGCGCTGTCCGGGGCAAGTGCAAGGTCGCCCTCTGCAACCCGGCTCCGGGTCGTCGTGACCTCCCAGTTCCAGTTTCCGTAGAGCGAATACCACTGATAGTGGGTCTCGACCCGGTTCAGCGTCCAGTGAACTGTCCGGGAGGCGCGCGCCTCATCCGGGCCGACCGCGATCACGTCGAAGCGCGCTTCCGCGCCCTCGGGCACAGTGCCGCCTTCGAAGACCGGCTTGATGCCAATGACGGCGGCATCCGGAAGGATGCGCCGGGTGATGTCACGCTCGACCGGACGGCCGGAGCCTTCCTTGACGCGCACCGAGACACGCGCCTCCAGCGGACGGTTCGCGGCCTCGCCGAGATCGGGGAAGGAAACCGGCAGCGTGGCATCGCCGTTCGCATCGGTCGCCCCGGCCCCGCCCAGCGCGTCGCGGAACGGCGAGAACGGTTCATCATGCTTGCCGAAGACATAGCCGGGATAGGTATCGATTGCGCTAAGCGCGGTGATGCGGATATCGCCCTCCACATCAAGACCCGTGCCCGGCGCACCGAAAAGATAGCGCGCTGAGATCGCTAGCGGCACGGTGTCCGACAGGCGGACCGGCCCTTCGGGAAGCGACAGGGTGAAGTCGATGCGCTCCGGCAGGAAATCCTCCACCAGGAAGCTCTGCGCGGCAAGGATGGTTTCGTCCTCGACGAAGCTTTCCATCCGCCAGGTGCCGCGCGGGGCGTTTCCGGCAAGCGGCATCGTGGCGACAAATCCGCCCGCGCCGGCATCGGTCAGAAGTGCGCGGGAATATTCCACGCCATCCGGCCGCATCAGCCGCACCGTCAGCGGAAGACCTGCCAGCGCGTCCATTTTCGGATCGCGGGCGAGCAGGGTCGCATTCACGGTCTCGCCAGCCCGGTAGGCGCCGCGATCGGTCGACAGGAAGACGTCGATCGGCGGCGCCGCCTCGCGCCCCGCGACGCCGCGGTCGGAGAGGTCGAATTCCGCCTCGGTCAGCGAAAGGAAGGCCATGTCCTCGCCCTTCTCGACCATGACGAGTGCGGGTGCGGCGCCGCCGGTTCCTGCGGTCAGGCCGGAATCGAACCGGGCATAGCCGTCGGCATCGGTCGTGGCGGTCCCGATCACCGCATTGGCGCGTGACACGAGCGTAGCGGTCACGCCTTCGCCGGCGGTGGCATCCGACAAGGCGCGGACGAAGACATGGAGGCCATCGGCCGCCTCCATCGCCGTCAGGCCGAGATCGGAGATCACGAACCACTGCGTCGCCGGCGGATTGTCATAGGGATCGCGCCCGGGGACTGCCGCCTGCAGCGCGTAGATGCCCGGGCCGAGATCGGCCATCACCCCGTCAAGAGGCAGGAGCGTTGTAACGTCCCGGTTCACCTCCATCGCCACGTCGCCGGTGCCGGTCCAGACTTCGTCGGCCACGTCGCGGCGCAGGTTCTCGGACGACCAGTAGTCGAGCGGGCGCCCGAACAGGTCGTTCTGCATCGCGCGGATGAGGTTGCGGTCCGACAGGCGCAGCAGCGACAGCTTCAGCGTATCGGCGTTCACCGTCTCCACCGGGATGCCGGACTGGCCGACCTTCGGCAGGACATAGGCACGGCCGGGGAAGCGGACGGCGGGTGTCCGGTCGCGGACATAGAGGTTGAGCGAGACATCCTTCGCGAGCACTTCACCCGAGGCCGAGGGTAGCCCCTCGCGGAAGGTCAGGGCCACGCGCTGCCCGTGTTCGACACCGCTGACGCAGATCTGCCGCCCCGACGCGTCGACGGCCAGCCCGGAGGTCGGCAACTTGACGAACGGCGTGTAGTCCGTGCCCGCGCGGATCAGGTCTTCGGTGAAGACGGCGCAGATGCGCGGCGCGGCGTTGTCGCTTTCAACCTGAGTTTCGGCAATGCGGAACCCGTATTTGCCGATCGCATCCTCAAGCGCCGCAGCGGTATCGTCGCGCGGCTGTAGCGATTGGGCGAGCCTCAGCGCGGGGATCATGTCGCGGCCCCGCCCGAGGCGTTCGAACGAGGCGGCGAGCGTGGCAAGCGCGGTGGCCCTCAGCCCCGGCGCATCGGCCCGCAGATAGGCATTGACCGACGCCCGCCCGGCACGTTCGGCAAGCCGCCGTTTCTGGCCGCTGTCATCGGTTCTAATGTTGAGGAGTGCATCGCCGTAGTCGGCCCAGTCTCCGGCATCGTCCGTAAGCGCGGCGAGTACGCCCGAAAGCTCGACTGCCGCCGGCCAGTTCCCGGTCGCGCGCGCGGCATCGGCCGGCCCCCGGATTTCTTCGGCGGTCGCTTCGCCCGCCACATGCTGCCGCCCAAGATCAGCCGCCTGGCTGAGGGCCGCGTCAAAATCCGCATCGCGCAGGAACCCAAGTTCACCGGCACGAGCCGCCGCCCGCCCTACGGCGTCGGCATTGCTGCCATAAACCCAGCCCGACACCGCACCGGCATAAGGTTCCCGGCGGCTGGTTTCGGATTTCAGGAAGCACGAACCCGACCGCGTGTTGAACGTGAAGGCGTTGCACGCCGTGTCCGTCACGCAGGCCGCGCGGCAGGCTGCGAAGTCGACATCGAAGATGGACCGCAGATCGGAGCCGTAGAAATCGACGTCGTTGATCAGAACCGCCCGACGCTCGGGAATGTAGTCGCGTGCGCCGACTTGGCCAGCCAGAAGAAGGCCGGCGGAAAATACTGCGGTGAAAAACGCGCGCATCGAAATCTCCCATGCTGGAATCGTAGGGATGCTGACATGCCGGGTGGGCGGGATGCAAGACGACTACAGCCGGAAGCAGACAGTTTAAGTCTTCGTTCATGCCGTTCTGTGAAGGTCGGCGGGCGCGCCCGAAGCGCGCAGAACGGGCCGGAGGCGGGATGTGAGCATAGCCGAGAAACTCGCGAAGGAGCGGCGGGCACGTCTTGCCGCAGAACGGCTACTTGAACAGAAGAAACGTGAACTGTTCGCCGCCAATTCGCAGCTTTCCCGCCATGCGCGCGACTTGTCGGACCAGATTGTCGAGCAGCGCCACGGACTCGAGCTCGCGCGGCACGAGGCCGAATCGCTGAAGGGCCAGAATTCGCAGGCCATGTGCGATCTGGCGCGTGCCAATTCGGCCATTGAGGTCGCCGAGCGGCGGCTGTGGGAGGCGATCGAAACGATCGAGGACGGTTTCGCGGTTTTTGACAGCGACATGCGCCTTGTTACCGCGAACCGTGCCTGGGTGGCGCTGTCAGGTGGCGATGCCGGCATCCTTCCCGGCGCCAGCTACGACGACATGATCCTTGCCCTCGGCGGTGTCGTGGACCTGGCCGGGGGCGACATTCACGACTGGCGTCAGGAAATGACCGAGCGTATCGCACGCGCGGTGATCGAACCGAAGGTCGTTCCCCTCACCGATGGCCGCCACATCCGCCTCGTCTGCAGGCACGATGCCGGCGGTGGCCTTGTGGCCATGGCGCAGGATATTTCCGATGCCGTCGCGCGCGAGGCGGAGCTTGACGAGGCGCGCGCCCGGGCCGAGGCCGCAAACCGCGCGAAGTCCGCCTTCCTCGCGAATATGAGCCATGAGATCCGCACGCCGATGAACGGTGTCGTCGGCATGGCGGATCTGTTGTGTGAAACCGAATTGAGCGAGGATCAGCGACTGTTCGCGGAAACGATCAAGTCCTCGGGCGAGGCGCTGCTGGCGATCATTAACGATGTGCTCGACTACTCGAAGATCGAGGCCGAGAAACTCAAGCTCTATCCTGAACCCTTTGATCTTGAGCGCTGCCTGCACGAGGTGGTCCTGCTGCTCCAGCCGTCGGCGCGTGACAAGGGGCTGAAGCTTCTCATCGATTTCGACCTGTTCCTGCCGACGCGATTTGTCGGCGATCCCGGACGAATCCGGCAGATCCTCACGAACCTGCTTGGTAACGCCGTCAAATTCACCTCCGAAGGTCATGTCCTGGCGCGAGTCGTCGGGATCGAGCTTCCGGACGGCCGGTTCGACCTGCATGTCACCGTGGAGGATACCGGTATCGGCATCGCGGCCGATTTCGTCGACCATGTCTTCGGCGAGTTCAATCAGGTGGAGGACCAGTCAAACCGCAAGTTCGAGGGGACGGGGCTTGGCCTCGCGATCACCCGGCAACTGGTGGACCTGATGGGCGGAACGATCTGGGTGGACAGCGAACCGGGGCAGGGATCGTGCTTTGGCTTCCGTGTCGCGCTCGCCGCGGCCGAGCCGCTTCGCGTGATCGACCGGCCGGAGGGTCCGATCCTCCTGAAGCGGGCGCTGATCGTTGATGACGTGCAGATCAACCGCGTGATCCTCGAACGCCAGCTGGAGACCTACGGACTTGAGGTCACGCAATGCCGGGATGCCGCAGAGGCGTTGCAGTCGGTGCGAGCGGGCGGCATGTTCGACGTCATCCTGACCGATCATGACATGCCGGGAATGACGGGGCCTGATTTTGCCGCGACGCTGCGGAAGGCCGGCGTCAGCGCGCCGATCCTGCTTCTGTCCTCGCATACCGACGCTGCCGAAGGCGCGGTTCCCGGTATCACGAGCGTTCTGCAGAAGCCGGTCCTGCGCTCACAATTGTTTCGCGTCCTGCAGGATCTCTCCTACCCGTCCGCCGTCCATGGATTGCACCCCGCCTGTGATACATCGCAGGCCGGACACCCAGCCGACCCGCGTCCGATGCGCGTCCTTGCCGCCGAAGACAACCGGACGAACCAGCTTGTCTTTCGCAAGATGATCGGCGGCCTCGACATCGACCTGCAATTCGCCGGCAACGGCCGGGAGGCGGTGGACCTGTGGCGCAGCTTCCGGCCGGACCTCATCTTCATGGATATCTCGATGCCAGAGATGGACGGCCGCGCGGCTGCCCGCGCGATCCGCGCGATCGAGGACGAACGGGGCCTTCCCCGCGTGCCGATCGTCGCGCTGACCGCCCACGCGATGGACGGAGACAGCGATTCAATCCTTGCCTCGGGGATCGACCACTACCTGACCAAGCCGCTGCGCAAGGCCGAGATCGTCGAAAGGATCGCATATCACCGGCCGGCCGATTGCCGTGTGCCGTCCGATCCGGCCTGACCGCGGCGGGTTGCGCCGGTCAGGGGCGGTCAGTCCACCGCCTGGAGCACGTCGAGAAAGGCCGGGCCGAACCTTTCCGTCTTTACTTCGCCCATGCCGCCGATCCGCTCCATCTCGGACAGGCTGCGGGGCCGGTTCTCGGCGATTTTCCTCAGCGTCGAATGCGTGCAGCTCAGGTATTTGCCGCAGCCATCCACACCCCGGGCGAGTTCGGCTTGCGCCGCAAGAAGCCGGTCGAACACGGCGCCCTCGGCTCGGCCGGCAAGCTTGCGGCGGGCGGGGTGCACCTCCTCGCCCTCGCCCGTGATGACCTCGAGAAAGGCCGCGCCGTAGCTTTCCAGCTTCTTTGCGCCGACGCCATTCACCCGCGCCATCTGGTCGAGCGTCCGGGGTCGCGTCTCTGCCATCTCGATCAGTGTCCGGTCGGGGAAGATCACATAGGCCGGCACTCGCGCTGCCTCGGCCAGCGCCCGCCGTTTGGCCTTCAGCGCGGACAGAAGCGGTGCATCCTCCTCCGAGACGAGCGTGCGCACGACCGGACCGCCCACAGCCTTGCGCACCGTATCGCGGCGGAGCGTGATCGACGCCTCACCCCTCAGGATCGGCCGCGCCGGATCGGTCATGCAGAACGCGCCGTGCCGCTCGGGGTCGGGGCGGATTAGGTCGTGGCCCATCATCTGCCGGAACACCGCCTGCCACTGTGCCTTCGGCAGGTCACGCCCTACGCCAAACGTCGGCAGGCTGTCATGTCCGCGCTGCTGCACCTTGTCGGTCGCATTGCCGGTCAGGATGTCGATCAGATGGCCCGCGCCGAAGCTTTCACCCGTGCGCAGGATCGCGGACAACACCTTCCTGACCGCATCGGTCCCGTCGAAGAGTTCCGGCGGCGTGTCGCACAGATCGCAGGCACCGCAGGGTTCCGCCGCCTCTCCGAAATACGCCAGAAGCCGCTGCCGGCGGCATGACGTGGCCTCCGCGAGCCCGAGAAGCGCGTTGAGCCGGGCATGGTCGGCCGCCTTCCGCCCGGCCGGGGCGAGGCCCTCGTCGATCTGTGCGCGGCGAAGGCGGATGTCGTCGGGGCCGTAGAGCGTCATCGTCTCGGCCGGTGCGCCGTCTCGACCGGCGCGGCCGATCTCCTGATAGTAGGCCTCGATCGACTTCGGAAGGTCGGCATGGGCGACCCAGCGGATGTCGGGCTTGTCGATGCCCATGCCGAAGGCGACCGTCGCCACGACGATCAGCCCGTCCTCCTGCTGGAACCGTGCCTCGACCTCGCGCCGGGCGTCGGCTTCCATTCCGCCGTGGTAGTGGCAGGCGGAATGCCCCGCCTCGCGAAGCGCGGCGGCAAGTGCCTCGGTCTTGGCCCGCGTCGCGCAGTAGACGATACCGGACTGCCCTTTTCGTGCGGCAGCAAAACCGAGTATCTGGCGCCGTGGCTGGTCCTTGACCTCGAAGGCAAGGTGAATGTTCGGCCGGTCGAAGCCGCGCAGGAAGGTCTCGGGCGCGGCGCCCTCGAACAGCCGGACTACGATCTCGGTCCGCGTCTCCTCGTCCGCGGTTGCGGTGAAGGCGGCAAGCGGCACGTTGAGTGCGCGGCGAAGCTCGCCGATCCTGAGATAGTCGGGGCGGAAGTCGTGGCCCCACTGGCTTACACAATGCGCCTCGTCCACCGCGATGAACGACGTGCCGATGCGTTTGAGAAGCGTGAATGTTCCGCCGGAGGCAAGCCGCTCGGGCGCCATGTAGAGAAGTTTCAGCCGCCCGTCGTCGAGCGCCTGGAACACCTCCTCCGTCTCTTCTTCGGTATTGCCCGATGTCAGCGCGCCGGCCGCCACGCCGGCCTCCCGGAGCGCGCGGACCTGATCGCGCATCAGCGCGATCAGAGGCGAGATGACGACTGTCACCCCGTCCCGCATCAGGGCGGGTAGTTGAAAGCAGAGCGATTTGCCGCCGCCTGTCGGCATGATGGCAAGCGTGTTCCGCCCGGCCGCCACGGCGGCGACAATCTCGGCCTGGCCCGGCCTGAAGTCGGTGAATCCGAAAACGGAGGAAAGAAGTCCCTCGGCGCGCGTCATGGCTCGCGGTTCTTGTTGGCTCGATGGGCCGACAGTTTCATAGCCGGCGGGCGGGGGCAAGCTCAGTAGCCGAAGAAGAAGCCTTGATTGCGGATCAGCGCGTTCTGAAGGACGTAGACGATGATCAGCACGACGAGCGGCGCAAGGTCGAGTCCGGGCGTGCGCGGCAGGAACCGGCGGACGGGCGCGTAGATCGGCTCAAGTAGTTGCGAGAGGCCGTACCAGATCTGCGAGACGATCGGCTGACGGATGTTCAGCACCTGGAAGCTGATCAGCCACGACATGATGAAATGCGCGAGGATGAAGAACTGCAGGATCCTGAGACAGATCGTCAGCACGTCGTAGATAATGCCCATGGTCCGGTTCCCTTGCCTTTGACGCAGAATTAGTCGCCGCAGACGCGCTCCGCAACCGTCTTACGCAACGTCGCTGGTTGACGCCTCGATGCCGGCCCGTCACGTCCTTTCTTGCAGCCGAGACAGGACGCCCCGATGTATCCCTTCGTTCGCATGGCGAAAGAAATCTGGAAGAACCGCCACGCCGCGCCGCTCGCGATCACCGAGGCGCATGTCTCCCACCATATCTGCTGGCCGTGGGACCTCGACATGTGGGTCGAGATGAATAACGGGCGGACGCTCACGCTCTACGATCTCGGACGCATTCCGCTGGCGATGCGGACAGGGCTTGGCGATCTGATCCGCAAGTACCGCTGGGGGATCACGGTTGCAGGAAATTCCGTGCGCTACCGGCGGCGCGTGCGGATGTTTGACCGGCTGGAAATCATCAGCCGCTGCGTCGGCTGGGATGATCGTTTCATCTACATGGAGCAGAGCATGTGGCGGGCAGGCGACTGCACGAGCCACATGTTGCTGCGGTCCGCTGTCACCGGGAAATCGGGGATCGTCCCGACGGCCGAGGTTCTGGCGGCACTTGGCCAGCCGGCCGAAAGCCCGGAACTGCCCGGCTGGGTGCGTGCCTGGATTGCGGCCGATGCCGAACGGCCCTGGCCGCCGCAACGCTGACCCGGCGAAAATCGGGCCCGGAACCGGCGCGCTGTCCCGCCCCCTCGCTCCGCCGCTTGCACCAAACCCGCTTTTCAGGCTTCATCGCGTCAACAGGCGAGAGGCAGGTCATGACGGTATCGGCGAAGAAGCGCATCTGGGGCTGGTGGTTCTTCGACTGGGCAAGCCAGCCTTACAATACCCTGCTGCTGACTTTCTGCTTCGGACCCTATTTCGCGGAAGTCGCGCGGGCCTACTTCGTCGAGCAGGGGCAATCGGTGGAGCTGTCGCAGGCCAGTTCGCAGGCCTACTGGACCGGTGCGCAGACGATCACCGGCCTGATCATCGCCGTCCTCGCCCCGGTACTCGGCGTGATCGCCGACGGGCGCGGCCGCAAGATGCCATGGATATGGGCATTCTCGTGCATGTACGTGACCGGCGCGGCGATCCTGTGGTGGACGATGCCCGAGATGTCGACCCTTTTCTGGGCCGCCTTCTGGTTCTCGTTCGGGTTCATCGGGATGGAACTGGCGACCAACTTCACCAATGCGCTGATGCCCTCGCTCACCACGCAGGAGGATATGGGCCGGGTGTCGGGCACCGGCTTCGCCTTCGGCTATCTTGGCGGCGTGATCGCGCTGTTCATCTTCCTTCTGTTCTTCGCCGAGGATGCGAAGACCGGAAAGACGCTGATCGGCCTCTCGCCGGCCTTCGGACTTGACCCGGGGACGCGGGAGGGGACGCGGTCGGTCGGGCCGTTCACGGCAATCTGGTACGTCGTCTTCATGGTGCCCTTCTTCCTCTGGGTGCGGGAGCCGCTGACGACCGGCGGCCGGCGCGTGGGCGAGAGCCTTGCCGCGCTCGGGACCGCGATCAAGGCGCTGAAACAGAGGCCAAGCCTTCTGGCCTTCCTGCTGGCCTCGATGTTCTATCGCGACGCGCTGAACGCGACCTATGCGCTGGGCGGCGCCTTCGCGTCGAATGTGATGGGCTGGACCGTGATCCAGAGCGGTACGTTCGGCATCATCGCGGCGATCGCGGCAACGCTTGCCTCCTGGGCGGGCGGCAAGCTCGATTCCTCGATCGGGCCGAAGCCGGTGATCGTCTGGGCCGTCGTCGTTCTGACTGCTACTATCGTCGTCATGATGAACCTGACGCCCACCAGCCTCTTCGGCGTTGGACTGGCCGAGGGATCGGCGGTCCCCGATATCGTATTCTACGGCTGTGGCGTGGTGATCGGCGCTGCCGGCGGCATCGCGCAGGCGGCGAGCCGCACGCTCATGGTGTTTCACACGACGGACAAGGATGCGGCAGGCGATTTCGGCTTCTACGGCCTGTCGGGCAAGGCGACGGCCTTTCTCGCACCGGCGCTGATCACGGTCGCGACGATGATGCTCGGCAGCGCCCGCCTTGGCATTGCGCCGTTGATCGGCCTCTTCCTGGTCGGGCTTGTCCTGCTCGCCTGGGTGAACCCGAACGGAGAAAGGAGGACGCCGTGAGAAGACTTCTCGCGATCATTCTGTCTGCATCCATTCTGGCCGCCGCGCCGGTTTCGGCCGAACCGCGCGCCAACCAGCTTTTCGGCGCCAAGCGGTCGGCCTCGGCCCAGAAGCCGCACGCCATAGGCACATATGCCAAGGGCTGCGGCGCCGGCTTCGTGCAACTGCCGGAAAACGGCCCGACCTGGCAGGCGATGCGGCTTAGCCGCAACCGCAACTGGGGGCACCCGGAACTGGTGCAGTTCGTTGCCGATCTTTCCGCGACGGCGCGGAAGCTCGGTTGGGCAGGTCTCTATATCGGCGACATGAGCCAGCCGCGCGGTGGGCCGATGACTTCGGGCCATTCGAGCCATCAAATCGGCCTTGATGCCGATATCTGGATGCTGCCGCCGACGCGGTTGAACCTCAGCCGGGCAGAGCGGGAGAGCATCAGCTCAATCTCGGTTCGGACGAACGACCAGAAACGCGTGAACGGCAACTGGACGGCTACTCATCACAAACTTCTGCAAGCGGCGGCGTCCGATCCGCGGGTGGACCGGATTTTCGTCGCGGCGGCGGTGAAGATAGAGATGTGCAAGTCGGCGCGGGCATCCGACAAGAAGTGGCTTCAGAAGATCCGTCCGATCTATGGCCACAACACGCATTTCCACGTGCGGCTGAAATGCCCATCCGGGTCATCGCTCTGCAAGACGCAGACGCCGACGGTCGGTGAGCTGTCGAAGGGCGGCAATGGCTGCGACGAAACGCTTAAATGGTGGGTCACGGACTACCTGAACCCACCGAAGACCACGACGAAGAAGCCGAAGGAGCCACGCAAGCGGGGTGCCCGCGACTACGTCATGGCAGACCTGCCGAGGCAATGCGCTTCCGTTCTCGCCTCGGACTAGGCGTGGCGCTCGCGCTGGCGCTGACTGGCGCCTCGGCGCCGGCGCCTAAGGCTGTGCTCACCGGCAGTTACGAATGGGATGCGCCGGGGGACCGCTTTGGTGGCTTTTCCGGTATTGATATCGCGGAGGACGGAACGACGTTTGTCGCCATCTCGGACTCCGCTGCCATCTTCAGCGGCCGGCTGACGCGCGACGATACGGGTGCGGTCGTTGCAGTCGAAGCCAATGCGCCGGTCTTTCCCTTGTCGCATCATGGGCTGCCGCTGACGGAACCGATGGACGACGCCGAGGGGTTGGCGCTGGGCCCGGACGGAACGATCTACATCTCCTTCGAGACGGAGGACAGGATCGCGCAATATGCCGATGGTGGGGCAACCTGGGTAACGGAGTTCTGGCCTCCCCGATTTCGGACCTTCGCCCTGAATGCGGGGATCGAGGCGCTGGCGATCGACGGGAGCGGCGCGCTTTACGCCATGCCGGAGCGCGATGGCCCGCCCGGCAGTCCGATCCCGGTTTTTCGTCTGATCGACGGTACGATGGAGCAGCCCTTCACACTGCCCCGCAGCGGAGACTGGTCGCAGGTGGGCGCGGATTTCGGGCCGGACGGGCGGCTCTTTCTTCTCGAACGCGATTTCTGGCCGCTTATCGGTTTCATGAGCCGTGTTCGCCGGATTACCATCGAGGCCGATAGCGTCGTAGCGGACGAAGTCCTGCTGGAGACGAGCGCGGGGGTCCACGACAACCTCGAAGGCATCGCTGTCTGGCGGGATGGGGCAGGCGATACCCACCTCACCATGATCTCGGACGACAACTTTCTGCCCGTGCAGCGCACCGAGATCGTGGACTACCGGGTTGTCGAATGACTTGACCCAAACAGACCGAGGGCGTAGATGCCGCCCGTTCCCGATCGGGAACCAAGTCTCCGCGACCTTGTCAAAACGGAAAGATCAATGACCCGCTCACTCGTTCCTGGCATTCTTGCCATGGCCGCCATCGTCGTGGCCTCCAACATCCTCGTGCAGTTCCTGTTCGGCCAATGGCTGACCTGGGGCGCCTTCACCTATCCCCTCGCCTTCCTCGTCACCGACGTGATGAACCGCGTTTACGGCCCTGCCGCCGCGCGCCGTGTCGTCCTCGCGGGGTTCATCGTGGGTCTTGTCTGTTCCTTCATCGGGACGCGGATCATGGGGGAATTCGGCCCGCTCGTGACGTTGCGCATCGCGGCGGGGTCGGGACTCGCGTTCCTGACGGCGCAGTTACTTGATGTCGCGATCTTCGACCGGCTGCGCGCCGCGTCATGGTGGAAGGCGCCGCTTGTCTCGACGCTGTTCGGTTCGGCCGTCGATACTGCGATCTTCTTCACCGTCGCCTTCGCCGGCGTGCTGAGTTTCCTCGAACCGGGCAAGGACGTGAGTTGGGCGGGCGAGATGCTGCCGCTGCTGGGGCATGGACCCGTCGTACCGCTCTGGGTATCGCTCGCCACGGCGGACTGGATTGTGAAACTATCGCTCGCAATTGTGGCGCTTGTCCCATTCCGGGCGATTGTTACAAGACTGACAGCAAAAGTTGCGTAAAAACGTTTGACAGACACAATATCTGTGGCAACCTGTGGATAACGGCAACGCAGAGAAAGGAGGTGATCCAGTGTCTAGAGTGATATTGGAGAGAGGTGTCGGGACAGTCAGGGGGGCGTGGGCCTAAGGGTAGCATCTTGGGCTTTGAACCCTGACTGGGCCTAGTCGAGCTTCGACACCCTAACTGGCCCATCTCCGTAGATCTCGGAGGGCCGCTCCAAACCGGAGCGGCCCTTTCCGTTTGCGCGTCGCGGTTTCGGTGTGTGTCATACAGCCGGCGGCGGGCCTGCATTTAGGCTGCCGGCGGGGGCCGCCCGATTGCCTTGCGGGGCGGCTTCGGCGACAACGGGGACATGCTGCGTATCACTGACGATATTGCCATCGCTGACTGGGAACTGACCGAGAGCTTTTCGCGGTCGTCCGGGCCTGGTGGCCAGAACGTCAACAAGGTGGAGACGGCGGTGGAACTGCGGTTCGAGGCGGCGCGAAGCCCGAACCTGCCGGAACCGGTCAAGAAGCGATTGAAACGGCTGGCCGGACGGCGCTGGACGCTCGACGGTGCCATCGTGATCCGCGCGGAAGAGACGCGCAGCCAGCTTCGGAACCGCGAACTCGCCCGGGAGCGGCTGGCGGAAATGATCCGCGCCGCGCTGGTCGCGCCGAAGCGGCGCATCGCGACGAAACCGACGCTGGGAAGCAAGCGGCGGCGGCTTGCCGCGAAGACGGCGCGGGGCCAGGTCAAGGCCCTGCGCGGCAAGGTCGAGGAAGACTGACCGCCCGGCGCCGCGGATTGCGAAAATCGCCGTGGCAAAGGGTTGCGGATCGGCGCGATTGCGCCGACAACCATAGTAAGCGCGCCGAGGGACACCACGCGAACATGCTGAAGAAAGCCGTCATGCTCGTTTCGGGCAATGCCTTCGGGTCGGCGCTGCTTCTTGCGCGGAATCTGATCGTCGCTCGGCTTATCAGCCCCGAGGACTACGGCATCGCGGCGACTTTCGCGATCTCGATGTCTCTGGTCGAGATGCTCTCCTATCTCGGGCTGAATCAGATGATCGTTGTCGACAAGAACGGCGACGATCCGCACATGCAGCGCGCGCTTCAGGGCTTTCAGCTTATGCGTGGCATGTTTTCGAGCCTGGTCCTGTTCCTTATCGCCCGGCCCTATGCCGCGTTCCTCGGCATCGAACATATTGCCTGGGCCTACCAGCTTATCGCGGCGATTCCGCTGATGAACGGTTTGCAGCACTACGACATGCACCGGCTCAAGCGCCACTTGAACTTCAGGCCGTCTGTCATCGTGCAGTCGATGCCGCCGCTGGTGTCGGTTCTGGCGCTCTGGCCGCTTGCGCTGATCTACAACGACTACCGGATCATGCTCGTCTCGCTTCTGGTGCAAGCGGGGTCGATGGTGGCGCTGTCGCACCTGACGGCAGAACGGCGTTACGGCCTCGCCCTCGATTTCTCGATCATGCGGCGGGCGACGATATTCGGCTGGCCGCTGCTGTTGAATGGAGTTCTCCTGTTCGGCGTCTTCAACGGTGAGCGGTTGATCGTCGGGCACGAACTGGGGATGAGCCAGCTTGCCATGTTCTCGATGGCCGTCACGCTGACCCTGACGCCGACACTTGTTCTTGCCGGCGCCTGCCAGTCGCTGTTCCTGCCAAGCCTGAGCGGCGCGCGCGACAAGCCCGGCTCCTTCCAGTGGCTTGGCGTCGCCGCGATCGAGGCGGGGCTGGCGATCGGGCTTCTCCTGATGCTTGGCGTGATGCTTCTGGGCGGTCCGCTCGTCTACCTCCTCCTCGGTGAGAAATATCTGCCGATCCTCGACATTCTGGTGCCGATCACGGTCGTACAGGCGATCCGCGTGGCGAAGTCGGGCAGTTCGACGGTTGCCCTGTCAAAGGAACGGTCGGGTAACGCGGCCATGTCGAACCTCTTCCGCGTTGTTTCCTTGCCGGTTTCTTGGATCGCGGTGATCGAGACGGGCAATCTGATGGCGGTGATCTTCATCGCCATGGTGGCGGAGTTGCTGGGCTACCTCTTCGCGCTTTACCTGGCGGCACGGCGCACCGGCCTTAAGCTCGGCCCGCTTCTCGTGCCGACGGGGATGGTGTTTCTGACGGCTGCCGCCGCGCTTCTCGACAACCTGACGACGCCACCCAGCGCGAACCTCGCCGCCCATCTGAGCCACTGGTCGCTTTGGCCGGTGGTCCTGTGCGGATTGGTGGCGCTGGGGCTGATGAAGAACCTGCGCGGCTATCTCGTCCGGCGGTTCCGCGCGCGGAACCACTAGCCTTCGGTCTCGCTCTCCGGTCTGCGCCGCTCGCCGACGATCTTGGCGGGGCTGCCGGCGACGATGGCGAAGGACGGAACGTCCCGCCGAACGACCGCCCCTGCGCCAATGACGGCGCCGTCGCCGATGGTCACCCCGGCCAGAACCACGGCGCCGTAGCCAAGCCAGACATCGCGCCCGATGATGATATCGGCCTCATCCATTGCCTGTTCGTTGACCGGCGCGCCATCGTCGTAACGGTAGCTTGCCGCAGTGATCATGACGGACGGCCCGATCAGAACATCGTCGCCAAGCACCACCCGCGCCGTGCCGGGCCCGGCCCAGATGCTCGTATAGGCGCCGATATTGACGCGGTCACCAAGTGTGATGTTGCGACCGTTGGCGAAGCTCGCAGTCGGGCTGATGCGCTGCACGCCCTTGCGGGTCACGTGCCGCAGTTCGGCGACGTGGGTGTAGTTGTAATAGTTCAGAACCTTCAGCCCATGGGCATAGGCGCGCGGGTCCAAGGCGGCCGCGACAAGGCGCAGCAGCCGTTGCAGCCGCGTCGTCCGCTTCTTTTCGGTCCTGCCACTCACCATCGCATCCCCCTGTTGCCCGCCAATGGCGATGATGCCGAAGCGCGCCCGCAGGGTAAACCGGATCGCGCCGCCGTCAATGTGCGACACGGCGCTGCGGTTCGTGCGTCTGGCGGCGACGGCGGCGAATTGCTACCAAACGGTAACCGCCCTGCTGGCACCCCGCCGGTCGGGTCGCGGTGGAGGTCCGATGTCCGCGTGGCGTGTCCCGTTTCCGATCCGATGGCTTGCGCCGGCGGCGCTGGCCCTCGCTTGTGGACTGACCGCCCCGGCGACTGCCGCAGAGCTAAAACAGCGCGGCGTGTACCACTGGTCGGAGGACAGCGACACTTTCGGCGGCTTCTCCGGCCTCGCGGTCCTGCCGGACGGCGTCGGGCTCTGGACGGTAAGCGACGCCGGATGGCTGCTGCGGGCGAAGATCGCGCGCGATGCAGCCGGCCGCGTGGAGGGGATCACGACGGAATGGCAGGGGCGGTTCATCGACAACCACGGCAAGCCCGTCGAAGGGTTCACCGCCGATGCCGAGGCACTTGCGGCAGCGCCGGACGGAACGCTCTATGTCGGGTTTGAAAGCTATGCACGGGTGGCCGCCTTTCATCCGCCCGACATGGTCCCTGAGCCGCAGCATCGCTGGGACCGATTCCGCCCCCTTTGGGGTAACGAAGGCATCGAGGCCTTGGCGCTGCGGCCGGAAGGGGGACTTCTCGCGGTGATCGAGACACCGCGTGCCGATGCGTTGAGAACGCTGTTTGGCGACGGGCGGGTCTGGCGTGACGGCCCGCCGCTTCCGGCGAACGGCGGATATGCCGCGGCGGATGCAACATTCGGGCCCGACGGGCGGTTCTATCTGCTGGAAAGGCGTTTTGCCTTCACTGCGGGCTACGCGACGCGAATTCGACGGTTCGACTACCGGGATGGCCATTTTGGCCCCGGCGAAACGCTTCTGGAAACACGACCGGGCACCCTTGATAACATGGAGGGGATCAGTCTGTGGCGCGATGCCGGCGGTAGGACGGTCGTGAGCCTGATTTCGGACGACAATTTCCTGCCGATCCAGAATACGCTTCTCGTCGAATACGATCTGGTCGAGTGAGTGCCATTGTCGCGGCTTCCCGGACCGTGACGGCGGCGGGGCGGATAGGCTTTGCCAACCGCCCCCTGCTCGGCTAAAAACGGGCGGGAATTTCCCAGCGCCGGCAGATAATTGCGCCGGAAGGAAGTGTGCGCCCGGCCCAGTCGCCGCGGCGCAGAAAAGTAGCCGAAGCGAGCGCGAGGCCCTTTGTGAAGATTGCAGTTTTCGGACTTGGTTATGTTGGCATCGTCTCGGCCGCGTGTCTGGCGCGCGACGGGCATGAGGTGATCGGTGTCGATCCGCAGCAGGCGAAGGTCGACCTCGTCAACGGCGGGCAGCCCCCGATCATCGAGAAGAACGTGGGCGAACTGGTCGCGGAGGCGGTGAAATCCGGCGCCCTGCGCGCCACGACCTCGGCCGCTGAAGCAATTGAATTCGCCGATCTGAGCCTTGTCTGCGTCGGTACGCCGTCGCGCAAGAACGGCTCACTTGAGACCGGCGCGGTGGAGCGGGTCTGCGAAGAGATCGGCGCGGCGGTGGGGGCCAAGGGCCGTGACCATCTTGTTGTCATCCGCTCCACCATCCTTCCCGGCACGATGCGGAATGTGGTGATCCCGGCGTTGACTCGGGCGGCGGGGAGTGGCGCGAAGCACCTCAAGGTCGCGAACAACCCCGAATTCCTGCGTGAATCGACCGCCGTCTACGACTACGATAACCCGCCGAAGACCGTCGTGGGCTCGGACGATCCCGCCGTGGCCGAGGCTGTTCTGTCGCTTTACGCCGACCTGCCGGGGCCGAAGATCGCGACGAGGCTCGAAATCGGCGAGATGGTGAAATACGCCGACAACGCCTGGCACGCGGTCAAGGTGTCCTTCGCGAACGAGATCGGGAATATCGCGCAGGCCGTGGGCGTCGACAGCTGGGACGTGATGGACATCTTCTGTCAGGACACGAAGCTGAATATCTCATCCTACTACATGAAGCCGGGCTTTGCCTTCGGTGGGTCCTGCCTGCCCAAGGATGTGCGCGCGCTGACCTTCAAGGGCCGCGATCTGGACCTTGATCTGCCGCTTCTGAATTCGGTTCTGGCGACCAATGCCGAACAAGTCGAACGCGCGATCGAGATGGTCGCGGACTATGGGTTGCGCAACATTTCCTTCATGGGGATCAGCTTCAAGGCCGGCACCGACGACCTGCGCGAAAGCCCCTTGGTGACGCTCGTGGAACGGCTGATCGGCAAGGGCTTCAGCCTCAAGATCTATGACCGGAATGTGCACCTGTCGCGGCTTCTGGGCGCAAACCGCGCCTACATCGAAGGGGCGATTCCGCATATCGCGGAAATCCTGTCGGATGACCTCGACACTGTTCTCAGCCACGGTGATCTGGTGATCGTCGGAAACCCGGCGCCAGAGTTCAAGTTCATCGGGGCGAAGCTGCGCGGGGATCAGAAGGTGCTCGACCTCGCCCGCATCCCGGGCCTCGGGGCCGAGCTTGGGGAGCGGTACCGTGGCATCAACTGGTAAGGGCGCGGGCCGCCGCGTCCTGATCGTCGTTGAAAACCTGCCGGTCCCCTTCGACCGCCGGGTCTGGGCCGAGGCGACGACCTTGGCCGCCGAGGGCTACACGGTTTCGGTCGTCTCACCCACCGGCAAGGGGTTCGAGGCGGAATACGAGTTTCTCGACGGCGTCCACGTCTACCGCCACAAGCTGCCGCCCGAAGGCAATTCGGCCGTGGGCTATCTGCGCGAATACGGCTCGGCGCTCTGGAATGAGCTGCGGCTGGCGCTGAAGGCAAAGCGCGAGCAGGGCGTGGATATCCTGCATGGGTGCAACCCGCCCGACCTGATCTTCCTTGTCGCCTGGGTGATGCGGCTGTTCGGGGTGCGTTACCTCTTCGATCACCACGACATCTGCCCCGAGCTTTACGAGGTGAAGTTCGGCAAACGCGGCGTGCTGTGGCGGGCGATGGTGTTTTTCGAGTGGCTGACGTTCAAGACGGCGCTCGTCTCCATCGCCACCAATGAAAGCTATGCCGAGATTGCCCGCCGTCGCGGCGGCATGGCGGCCGAGGATGTGTTTGTCGTCCGCTCCGGCCCCAAGATCGAAAAGCTTGAGATCAGGCCGCCGAAGGCAGAACTGAAGAAGGGTGCGCGTTTCCTGATCGGCTATGTCGGCGTGATCGGTCAGCAAGAAGGGCTGGACCTTCTGGTCGAGACGGCGCAGCACCTGACCGGGCCGATGGGCCGTACGGATGTGCATTTCGGGATCGTCGGTGGCGGGCCTGCTTTGGAGGAGGTGCAGGCGGACGTGCGGGCGAAGAGGCTGGAAAGCTACTTCACCTTCACCGGACGCGCGCCGGATGACCTGTTGCTCGACATGCTCAATACCGCCGATATCTGCGTGAACCCTGACCGGGTGACCACGATGAACGACCTCAGCACCATGAACAAGATCATGGAATACATGACCCTTGGCAAACCCATCGTTCAGTTCGAACTGAAGGAAGGCCGGGCATCGGCCGCCGAGGCGTCGCTATACGCGCGGCCGAACGATCCGAAGGACTTCGCCGAGAAGATTGCCCAACTGATGGACGACCCGGACGCGCGGGAGAGGATGGGCCAGATCGGCCGGGCGCGGATCGAGGCGAACCTGAGCTGGGCGCATTCGGTGCCGCATCTGCTGGCTGCCTATGACCGGGCCTTCGCGAAGATGGGCCGCTAGCGGCGCGAAAGGATGGCAAAGGCCCAGCCGGCGAGGAAACCGCCGAGATGGGTTTCCCAGGCCAGCTGTCCGTCAAGGGCGACCCAAAGGACCGCATTCAGCGCGACGAGCCACAGGATCGAGCGGAAGACAGGCGCTTTCGCTAGACCCATACGGGCGCGTACCGACAGGTCATGCGCCAGATATGCGCCCGCAAGGCCGAAGAGCGCGCCGGACGCACCGACCATGGGCGCATCCCGCGGCCCCAGAAGGCCGAACCCGGCCGCCCCCCCGATCAGCGATACCGCGTAGAGCAGGGCGAAGCGCCGCTGATCGAGCCATCGGAGGAGCGGACGGGAAAGGGAAAACAGCGCCACCATATTGACGGCGAGATGCATGACCCCGGCGTGGAGGAACCCGTAGGTCGCGAACATCAGCCATGGCTGCAGGCGGTAGTTCGGTCGCCAGTCATGCAGCAAGCCGGCCCAAAACCCCGCATATTGATAGGTGAGCGCGCGCCAGTAGGGGCTTCCCCAAAGGCCAAGGTCGGCCCCGGCAAGCACCAGTTCGGGCAACAGGTAAAGCGCAAGGATCGCCCATATTACCGCAGCGGCACGCTGCCCAGACGAGGCATCAGGGGGCCGGCGCATCATGCCGCGAACCCCGCACCGCTCAGGCATCCGAACTCCGGGGGGCGCATCCCGCTCAGAATGGTACGAAACGCGGCAGCGAGGGCAGGCTGTGCCGCATGAATTCGAGCAGCCGCGCTTCCGCGTCGGCTTCGGTCTCGTTCGCGCTGATCGGCGTCACGTAACGCACCAGCGCGCCATCGGTCCGGCCGAGCGTGAGGCTGTCGTGGAGAACGCTAAGCTTGGCGTGAACGTCGTTGGACAGGCGTTTGCCACGTCCTTCGAACCAGTAGTAGACGATCTGCCGCGCCAGCCCCTTCTGGATCACCGCCCGGATCGCCGTGAAGCGGCCATAACCGACCTCGGTCATGTCTACTGGCACCTCGGTCAGCGAAAACACTTCCCAGCCGCCAGTCGGAAGGCAGACTTCGGGCGAATGGATGCCCTGACCTTCGGTCTGCTTGTTGTAGTAGGCCACGAAGAAATTGACGATGTCGTCCTCTCCGGGCCGCTGATAGAACGCATTGAGGTAGTCGTCCGCCGCGAGTACGCGGGCCACGTCGGGCTCCAGCCCGACCGTGTAGCTTTGCCACCCTTCGATTTCCCGCGGGAAGAGGATGAGCGGATCGCGCTCTGTCGGCGCGGCGGGCGGGGCGGGCAGCGTCTGCCACGCGAGCGAGGCAGCCGCCGTCAACAGCACCGCACCCAGCAGCGCCGGGGTCGCTCGGATCGCGAATATCCGGGCGAGGATCGTGCCGAAGCCTTCGAAATCAAGGTCGATTGCGTCGGCCAAGGGCATCGGGCTTGGCGTCAGGCGCTGGAGCCCGATCGCCATGGCGAAGAGGATCAGGACACAGATGATGAAGATCACCCAGCCTTCGAAGAAGTGCAGGAAGCCCTCGGCCTGCTCGATCCCGTAGCGGTCGACGAGGACCCCGATCACGCCGATGCGGACGGAGTTCATCAGCACGGTCAGCGGCGCGGCGGAGAGCAGGAGCACCAGCTTGTGCCACAGCGGGCCGCGATAGAGGATCGCGAAAAGGTAAGAGAAGCTGAGGATCGGGAAAAGGTAGCGCAGGCCGGAACACGCCTCGGCCACCTGAAGCTTGTAGACCCCAAGGTCGATCACGTTGCCTTCGAGATAGACCGCAACGCCCATCAGGCTGACAAACCAGACGCCGATCGCTGAAGACACCCATTGCAGGAAGATCGTGAGCTTCCAGTAAAGGATCTGCGGCAGCGGCAGCATGAAGACGAGGTGCACGACCGGCAGCATGTGGCGCCGTCCGCGATCCCAGCCGAACACCGTCAGCACCACGCCCCCCACCCAGATGATCATCGCATAGGTCACGATGTCGGGCACGCGCATGAGATTGCCGAGTGCCGCGACCGCGAGGGCAAGCGCCACAACCGCGAGCCCGGGCCAGCGGAGCCGCGCGGCGGAATCGGGCGACGGCATCCGGCGCAGCTCGCGCAGGAACAGGTAGAGCGATACGAGCGGGATCAGCGGGCCGTGGCTGTATTCGGCCGTTGACCATGCCTGGGCAAGCGACACGAAGCCGATCCAGAAGATCGGCACCGATGCCGCGAGGAGCGCGGCAAACAAGGCGAAACCGGCCGGGTTGAGGCCACCCGCGCCTGTAGCTGTGGGCCGGTCTGAGTGGATCGAATGCGTCATCTTGCGGCGGTTCCGGGATCGGTCGGTCGGTGCCAAGCTAGGTGAAAATGCAGCGTAGCACGACCGGTTTCCCTATTCGTGCGGCTACCGGCATACGACGTCATGCGCCTGCGCCGCCAGTCGCGCCCGTTCCGGCGGTTTGGTTCAGGGGCGGAAACTGAATGTCCGGTCCAGCGTCAGGAAGACCGAGTTCGAGTCGGCCTCGCCCGCGACGCGGGAATCGGACCGCTTGCGGAGGCGGACGCCGCCGGTCAGGTTCCAGTCCTGTGTCACCGCACGCGAATAAGAGGCCCGCAGCGTCGTGCGTTCGATCGTCGGTGCGGTGCCGCCTGCATCGGCGCTTTCGGTCTTGCCCCAGTTGAGCGCGACGTCGATGCGTGACAAGCTGTCGATCTCATAGCCGTATCCGAGCGAGACGCGGGTATCGAGGATATCCTCGCTCGCCGCGTTGGTAGAGACGTCACGCCGGACGGTCAGGTTGAAATCGCTCGACTGGAGCGACCGGTTGAAAGCAATCGCCGCATTGAGGTTGGTGTCGCCAAGCGGGGTCCGCGTCGCGCCGACGGCGGCCGAGAGCGATCCAAGCGGCAGTTGCAGGTCGCGGCCGAAGCGGAGCGATGTACGGGTGCCATTCTGGTTCACCACGGAATCGAGCGAGCCGAAGATCTTGCCGTTGGAAAGCGTCCGGGTCAGCGTCAGTGCGCCGTTGGTACCGGTCCGGTCCGTGCTGCCGCCGGTCGTGTCTGTTTCCACACGCGTCCGACCGATCTTGGCATCAAGCAGAAGAACAGGCGTGATCTCGTAGGTTGCACCGACTGCGTAGTCGAGCGTCTTACGCTCGGTCTGCAAAGCGTCTTCGGCATCATACAGCTTCAGCCCGCTGCTGAGACGCACGGTGGCGACAGGAGAGACTTTCATCGAAACCGTGGCATCGATGGCGTCGGTCGTGGTGTCGAACAGGCGGGTTACGTTGATCGGGTCGATCCCGGCATACTGCTTCTCGTCATGCGACGCGGTGATCGTGAAACCGAGCGGCGCGTTGATGCCCGTCTCATAGGTCAGCGCGGCGTTGCGCACGGTCAGCGTACCGCCGTTGTCAACGAGGCTTCCGACTAGCTGTTCCTCATCCTCGACCTGGAACGGGTCAAGGAATTCACGGTCAACGTGTCGATAGCGCCCGCTGGCGGTCAGCCGGCTGTTCGCACTTTCGATCTTGTAGCTCAGGCGTAGGTTCGGATCCTCGAACCCAGAAGCAGTCCGTCCCGGGATTTCGGCATAGCGATAGACGCCGGTGGCGTTGAGGCGGAATTCCTGCGTGCCGGTGATGCTGGACAGGTCGAACGTAAAAAGGTTGTCCAGAATGGTCGAGTTTCCGGGCGAAACCGGGTCGAGCCCGAAGTTGTCGTCAAACGACAGGTCCGACTTGACGCCGATATCGATCTGAAGACCACCACCCGTGCCGGCGCCCGCCTGCGGGAGCGCGACAACCGGCCACATCGCCGTCAGCGCTGCGGCTGCCGCGATCCGTTTTTTCCTGCTCGTCCCCACCTTTTCCGCCTTTTATCGTTGCCTGTGGTTTCCGGAGATCACTCAAACAGTTTTCGCTCGGGCACGACGATGGTGTCGCCCTCACGAAGTACGATCACCGGCGCTTTAGCACCGTTTTGCACGGCTTTATAGTTGTAACGGTAGACGATCTCGGTGCCGGTCTTCGGGTCCGGCCGGCGCAGTTGAATGCGCTTGGTCGCGGCAAAGCGCGTCAGACCGCCGGTTTCGGCCAGGAATTGCAGCAGCGTGGTGCCGCGGTCGACGTCGAGCTTGCCCTGATTGTTCACCTCGCCGACCGCGTAGATCGCGATCGTCCCGTAGGTGCCGACATTGGCTGCAACCGCCTGAGCCTGCGCCGCGTTGACGGCCGTCGTCGTCGGGTTGAGCTGCCCGACCGACAGGAACACCGTCGGGGGCGATGCGAAGTTCGGCGCGAGCGCGGTCGAGATTGCGCTGCGCAGCGCGTCGATGCTGCGGCCGTTCGCGCGGACGGTACCGACCAGCGGCAGGCTGACATTCCCGTCCGGAAGGACGAGAAGGCTGCGGTTGAGGCTGGGGTCCTCCAGGACTTCCATCTGGAGCACATCGCCCGACTGGATGCGGTAGCTGCTTTGCGCCAGAGCGGCCGGCGCGAGAAGGACGGCCAGCAAAAGGCCCAAGACGGTTCTGAACATTTTGTCACCCAATCAAACGCTGTTCCGAACAAGATTACGGCGGATCAGCACCAAATCAAACCTTTAACTTCCAAAGCTCAGGCGCCGAAGCAGGCTGAACCCGGCGAAGTGTCAACAAAGCAACATGCCCCGACGTCAGTTCCCGATCGCGATGCCCTCGGCCTCGAGCTGGGCGAGTTGGTCCCGCGTAGTCGTAACGAAAGGCCGCGAATCGTCCGGTCCGGCCAGTGCGAGGGCCTTTTGAAATTGGGCTGCGGCCTCTGATTTCCGCCCGACCGCGAGGTAGGCCATGGCAAGGTGATATTGTACGACGGGATCGTCGCCCAATCCGGTCGAGGCCTTTTCGAGATCGCGGATCGCCTCGTCATGGCGGCCGCGCAGATGGGCAATCCAGCCATACGTGTCCTGGTAAGGCGCGACGGGACTGTTTCGCAACCTGCGGGCAATAACCTCGGCCCGCGCGATACTGTCCGGATCGGATCGATGATTCGAAAGAAGGCTGGCAAGATTGTTGGCGATGATCGGGTTCGCGCTGTTGGCCGTGTACAACGTCTCGTAGATCGCGATTGCGCCGTCATAGTCGCCGTTCCGTTCAAGCAGACCCGCCTTGGCCCATTGAAGTTCGGCCGAATCCGGCAATGCGGCGATGCCCTGTTCGACAATGCCGGTGGCCTCTTCAATACGCGCAGGGTCGGCCGCGACAAGCCGTGCAAGGGCCATCCATGCGGGTTGAAGCTGTTGATCTTGCTCGACAAGTTGGCGATACACGGTCTCCGCGCCGGGCGCGTCTCCAGCCAGGGCGCGGACGGTAGCGTCGATGAAGCGGATGTCGCGGTCCTCTGGGGCCCGGGCAAGAAGCGTCGCGGAATAAGCCAGCGCCTTGTCGTTCGCTCCGGCGTCAAGATGGGTGCGTAGGATGGCGATCTGGGCGGCCAGTCCCCCGGCACCATCGTCCACGAGTTTCTGGAGGTAGTCGATTGCTTGGTCCGTATCCTCCTGGTTGAGCAGGCTAGTCGCGCGGATGTTCTGTGCGGCGCGGCGCGCCTCGGTGCCGCCGGTGGCCTCCAGCGCTACGGCGACAGCTTCGGCGCGGGGCCAGTCCTGCACATGCAGGTAGATGTCGCCCAGCGGAACCAGAAGCGCGGGATTGCCCGGAGAGAGGCGCAGCGCGTCGATCAGGACGCCTTCGGCCGGAATGAACCGGTCCTCGCGGGCGAGGAACTGCGCATAGCGCAGCGACTCCGCCGGGGCACGGTTGGCTGCCGCCACGGCAAGGGCCAGCGTCTCGCGTACGAGGTCGTAGTTGCCGTCACGCTCATAGGCCTGCGCCATCAGTGTCAGGATTCCCGCGTCTCGTGGGTTCTGGTCGAGCGCGCGGCGCAGGATCGCGATGGCATCGCCGACGGAATCGTCGAGAATCAGCCAACCGGCCTTGAGCTTGAGCGCTTCGACTTCGCCGGCATCCTCGGAGAGCACCTCCTCCACCAGCGCCCGCGCGCCGACATCGTTGCCGGTGATCGACAGCATCTTGGCCAGCGCGACCTTGCTGTTGCGGCGCTCGTGCGAGGGCGGCGCGCCGTCGAGCAGGGCGCGCATGTTGGCGATCGCCTCGTCCCGGCGGCCGAGGTCGAAGATGAAGGCCGCATGGGCGGCACGGTAGGCGGCGATATCCGGTGCCGCCGCGATCACACGTTCAAGCTCCGCCACCGCGACGTCCTGGCCGCGCTGTTCCGCGAGGAAGCCGACAAGCGCGAAGACGTCGTCCTGATCGGGTTGCGCGGAGGCGACACGCACACGCAGGAAACCCTCGGCCTTGTCGAGTTCGCTGCGTGCGACGTACCAGCGCACGAGCGTCGTTGCCATTTCCGGCGCTTCGGGGAACCGTTCGACCATATCCTTCAGCCCGGCCTCGACGGCGGCCTCGTCGCCGCGCGCCGCGTGTACCGAAAGGCGCTGCGCCAGAAGCGTGCGATCGTTGGGTGAAAGCGCAAGCGCCGAATCCAGTTCGCGCAGGGCGTCGCCATAGTCCTCGGCGCGGATATGGTCGTCGATGATGACGCGGCGCAGCAGCAGGTTGTCGGGCAGCGTCTCGCGCATCGCGCGCGCGTCTGCCGACGAGGCGACAAGCGCCGAGACATCGTTTTCCGCTAGCGCCCGGCCATAGTCGGCGGCGATGCGGATTGCCTGAAGCCCGGTATCGCCGGGCGCGAGTTCCAATGCCGTGGCGGCAAAGCGGCCGGCCGTGTCCCAATCGCTGCCGTCGGCGGCGATTTCCGCAAGCGCACGCGCGGCGTCAAGGTCGTCAGGATACTGTTCCGCAAGACGAAGATACTGCGAGAACGCCTCGCGCAGACGACCGCGCTTCCGCTCCGCCTCGGCGTAGGTGCGCCGCGCGTCCTTGTGCCCGCCGTTCAGCTTGAAGACGTTGCGAAACTCCACAAGGGCGCGGTCGACATCGCCTGCCGCGAGGTATTCAAGCCCCGACTGGTAGTGTTTTTCGGCACGTTCCTCTGACGAATCGCAGGCGCTTAGTGCCGCGATGCAGGCAGAAAGGACAATTGCGGTCAGGACCCTGCTTGTGGCCATTCAAATTCCTCGTGGTGTAGCGGAACCTTCCCTGCGGGAAACGCAGGGCAACTGGCACGCGAGCGAAGGGGGAATTGTTCCCGTAAACCTCGGATTGGTCAATTCAGTATCCGGTTCCGCGCAGGACGACGCGAACCGTCGCGACAAGAAGCTTTATGTCAGTCGGAAACGACAGATCCTCGTGATACCGGGTGTCGAACTCCACGCGCTGCTTGAATTCGCTCTCGTTGCGGACCGATACCTGCCAGGGGCCGGTGATACCGGGGCGCAGCGCATAGTAGGCGACGCCGGAATACAATGCCCGCTGGTTCGGCATCATCGGGCGCGGCCCGACAAGCGACATGTCACCGATGAGCACATTCCAGAGCTGCGGGAGTTCATCGAGAGAGGTCTTGCGCAGGAACCGCCCCACCGGCGTAATCCGCGGATCCCGCTTGAGTTTTTGCGTGCCGTTCCATTCAAGCCGCGCCTCGGGGTTGCGGGACAGGTAATCCTCCAGAAGCTTGTCGGCGTCCGGCACCATCGTGCGCAGCTTCAGCATGCGGAACGTGCGTCCGCCGCGCCCGACGCGGTCATTCCAATAGAAGGGCGACGATCCGTCCAGCGCGACGAGAACCGCAAGGATCAGGATGATCGGAAGCACGATGACGCCCGACAGAAGTACGGCGACAACATCGAGGAAGCGTTTGAAGAAATTGCGATAGAGGCCGGACCGTGACGCCATTGTCACAAGGTCAACCGGTGCGCCTGACATACCGAGATCATCTGAAATATCATTAATCCGAAGCGTCATGCGCAAGCCCAACACCGAACATGCAAACAATTTCGGACGAACCAAGGTCCACCCGACCCCTCACCACCACGATTCCGGCGCCACCCGGCACCGCACACTATTTTCTTACCACCATTGGCCCAAATGCGGAATCAACAATTCTGGCGGGTCTGCTTTTCCTGCCCCTTCCCGCCGGAATGCCGCGGCTTCGCCAGTAGCGCTGCCCGAGTTGCGTAGCATTCGGCGCAATTCTGTTTCCAAATCGTCTACAGTATCCATCTGCCCCCGGATTGTGCCTCGCCGGACCCGCGCAGCCAAAGTCATGCGAGACTTCGATTCGATCTGCGTATAGTGGTTTTCGCGAGCAGGGATTGAATGAAGCCAATAAGTCGCCGAAATTGTATCATCATTTAATGACAGGGTTTGGAGCCGGACGGGACAGGCCGAAGAAGCGGAGAGACCCCGAGGGCATGAGGCGTTGATGTGATGGATTGCGGATGAACAAGATCGTGGAAACCGATACCAACGAAGGCAACACCGTCGGCTTCTACATGGACTTCTACGGGTTCCGCGAGCGTCCGTTCACGCTCGTGCCCGATCCCGATTTCCTGTTCTGGTCCGCGCAGCACCGGCGCGCCTACTCCGTGCTTGAATTCGGAATCCTGAGCCGTGCGCCGATCACGCTGGTGACCGGCGGCGTCGGTTGCGGCAAGACCACGCTTCTGCGCGAACTGCTGCGGCAATTCGGGTCGCGTGTGACGGTCGGCCTTATCTCCAACGCACAGGGCGGGCGGGGGGAGCTAATCCAGTGGGTTCTCAACTCGCTCGGCATTCCGTTCGACACCAATGCGGGTTACGTCCCGCTGTTCCAGAAGCTTCAGGACTACCTGATCGAGGAATATGCCTCAGGGCGGCGCGTCGTGCTGATCTTCGACGAGGCGCAAAACTTGTCACGAGAGAGCCTGGAAGAGCTTCGGATGCTCACCAACATCAACTCCGGCAAGGACGAGGTCATCCAGCTCGTGCTGGTCGGACAGCCCGAACTGCGCGACATGGTTCTCGATCCGTCGCTGCGCCAGCTCGCCCAGCGCATCGCGGCGAGCTTCCACCTCATGCCGCTTGACGAAGGCGCGGTAATCGAACTGATCGCGCATCGCCTGAAGGCCGCAGGCGGATCGGGCAAGGAAGTGACGCTCCCGGCGGCGCGCATGATCTATCGGGTCACGCACGGTGTGCCGCGTCTGATCAATCAACTCTGCGACATGGCATTGCTCTATGGCTGGAGCATGGATAACCACCATGTCGATGAACATGTCGTGCAATCGGTGCTCGACGACGGGGTGTTCTTTGCGGCGCAGATCGCGGCGGAGGAAGCGAAGCAGTCATGAATCTTGATCTGTCATTCTACATTGCAGTGTTCCTGCGACGGCTGCACTATTTTGTCATCATCTTCGCCCTGGTGGCGGCGGCCTCGATCGCGGCGGCCTTCATGCTGCCTGCCGTCTATTCCGCCGGCGCGGTCCTGCTTGTCGAATCCTCGTCGATCCCGGGCGCCCTCTCGGCGCCGACCGTTCAGGCGCAGGCGCTTGAAAAGCTTCAGACGATCGAAAAGAAGCTGATGACGCGCACCAACCTGCTGAACATCGCGCAGAAGCTGAACGTGTTCCGCGACATGGCCAAGATGTCGCCCGACGAAGTCGTCCAGGCGATGCGCGACAACACCACGATCAACAAGAATGCCGGGCGCGGTCAGGCCACGATCATGACGATCTCGTTCGATGCGGAGACCGGCGCGGCGGCGGCCGGTGTGGTCAACGAATACCTGACGCTGATCCAGGAGGCGGATCTGGAAGTCCGCACGACCAATGCCGAGGACACCGTGGAGTTCTTCCGCCAGCAGGTCCAGAAGCTCTCCGGAGAGCTTGACGTGGTGAGCGCGCGCATCCTCGATTTCCAGAACGAGAATGCAGACGCGCTGCCGAATACGCTGAACTACCGGCTGAACCAGCAACAACTGCTGCAAAGCCGCCTTGGTGTCGTGGAGCGTGACATCGCATCGCTCAAGGACCAGAAGGCACGTATGGTCGCGATCTTCGAGTCGACCGGTCAAATCAGCGGGGCAACCGCGAACCAGACCCCTGAAGCGCGCCAGCTTGATCAGATGCGCCAGCAGATGAACGGCCTTCTGGCAGTGCTCGCGCCGACCCACCCCAAGGTGAAGGTGCTCGCGGCGCAGATTGAGCAACTGGAAGAGGTGGTCAAGGCGCAGCTTCCGACAGCGGCCGGCGGCAATCCGGCGGCCAGCATGCTTGACGTTCAGATCGCCGATATCGACACGCGGATTGCGCTGCTTGAGGAAGAGCGCGTGAAGCTCATCGACGATCTTGCCGAACTCAAGGATTCGATCGACCGGACGCCGGCGAACCAGATCAAGTTGGACGCACTCCAGCGCGATCACAACAACATCCAGCAGCAATACAATATCGCGGTCGACAAGCAGGCCAAGGCCGCGGCCGGTGAAGAGATCGAGGTTCGTTCCAAGGGCGAGCGCCTGTCGGTGGTGGAACCCGCGACCGAGCCGTCCCGGCCGGTCAAGCCGAACCGCGTCCTTATCGCCGGAGGCGGGACCGCGGCGGGGGCATTCCTGGGCATCGCGGCGATTGTGCTGCTTGAACTGCTTAACCGCGCCGTGCGGCGGCCAACGGACCTGATCCGCGCCTTCGGTATCACGCCAATTGCGACGATCCCCTATATGCGGACCCCGTCGGAAACGATGATGCGGCGTACGGCCTTCACCGCGATGCTGTTGATCGCCGTTCTTGGCATTCCGGCGATGATCTACGCGGTCCACGTCTACTACCAGCCGCTCGACATCATCGTCGCGAAGGTCGCGGCCAAGTTCGGTATCCGGCTGTGAGCCGGCTTGCCTGGCCACTGCTATTCTGAGGTAAGTGAAGAATGGAAAAACTCGAAGCCGCATTGGCGAAAGCGCGTGAGCAGCGCAAATCCGCCTTGGCGAACGAGGAGGCGGTCCGCGAACGGGTGCCCCATCAGGGCAAGCCTCTGGGCTGGAGTGTCCTGCCCGAGATCAAGCTGTCGCAAGGCAGCATGACCCGCCACCGGATAACCGCGCTTCTGGGCGGTAAGGACGCGACGCCCTATGACATGCTGCGGTCGCGGACGATCCGGCTTCTCAGGGAAAAGGGGTGGAGCCGGCTTGCCATCACGTCGCCCGGAGCGGCTTGCGGCAAGTCCACGATCGCGCTCAACCTCGCGGTCAGCCTTGCGCGCCAGAGGGATCTCAAGGTCATGCTGATTGACCTCGATCTGCGGCGGCCTTCGCTGCACAAGCTCCTCGACCAGAACCCGCCTAATTCCTTCCACGAGGTTCTCGCCGGCAAGGTGTCATTCGAGGAACACGCCCGGCGGATCGGTGACAACCTGGTTGTCGCGATGAACGGTACGGCCAGCCGCAATCCAGCGGAGCTTCTTCAAAGCGCGAGCACGCGCGAATTCCTCGACGAGATCGAGCGGCGGTGGCAGCCGGACGTCATGCTGTTCGATATGTCGCCGATGCTGGCAAGCGACGACAATGTTGGGTTCCTCGGCAATGTCGATTGCGCGCTGCTGATCGCTGCCGCCGAGAGCACGACGCTCGCGAATATCGACATCTGCGAGAAGGAGCTTGCGCAGCTTACCAACGTGCTTGGTGTCGTGCTGAACAAGTGCCGCTATGCCGATGACTCGGTTGGATATGGTTACGGTCACTACGGCTGACGAAGTCGCGGCCCTGATATGCAAAAGGCCGGGCGAGGAGCCCGGCCTTTCCGTTTGTCTGGACGCCTTGTCAGGCGGCTTTCTTGCGGCGGCGGCGCAGGGCGGCAAGGCCACCAAGCCCACCGAGCAACAGAACACCCGCAGCCGGCACCGGCACCGGGGCAAGCCCGATTCCAGCCAGCGCGCCATCGGCGAAGCCGAGGCTGTCGTTGCTGCTGAGCACCGTGAAGAAGATTTCGGTAACAGAAATCGCCGCGAAGGACGCGCCGACGAAGCCCGACGCACCGGTTCCCGCGATGTCGTTCGCATAAAGCGAAATCACCGGGAAGCCGCCGTTGATCGTGGCAATGCCCACTTCCTGCGACGTGCCGTCGGCCGCCTGGAACAGGTCAAGGAAGGCGATCGCGTTTACCAGCACCGGCGCGCTGAAGGTCACGCGGATCCACTCCATGTTCTGGTTGGAATAGGTCGTGATCTCGTCGTCGTTGCGCCCGACACCGTAACCGTCGGTTTCGAAGGCAAGCCCGGTTCCGGCCGGCGCGGAGTTGCCGTCGAAAGCCTGGGAGTTGTTCAGAAATCCACTGCCCGTCATCTGCCAGGAAACGGTGCCGTTGAAGATCGAACCCGACGTGCCGGTACCGGCATCGGTGAAGTCGATCACATAGGCATTCGCAGCAGAAACTCCGGCGAGCATGGCCAAGCCAGCAAGTGCACCAGCGCACCATTTCTTAGCAAGCATCGTTCCACCCCTCGCGATATTTGTCGCTTAAGAAAAAATTTACCCTTCTAGGTTTATCACGTTTCAGCCGATTTGCATCATGAAAACGCCATCTTTTTTCCTTTTTCCTGAGGATATCCTCTCGATTCAATCACAGGTTGTTTTATGGTGCATTTTCGAGCACTTACCCTAGGATTCCAGCGCATTGTTTCCCTATCGGCGACGACATTGGCGCTCCGTTTCGAACGATGATCTGCCGCCGCGTCAATCGTTTCCAACGCCTCGACCGAAGGGACCGAAGCGTCGGTTCTGCGGGCTTATGGCCGGCCGGAAAGGGTGGCCCGCACCCCATGCGCGACAGGACTCTGGACAAGTCCGTCCTGCTCCGCGATTCGTTACGTCGAAGAAGGAAGGGCAATGGGCATCCGATACGCAGTCATCATCCCGCATTACAACGACGTTGCGAGGCTGCGGCGTTGCCTGTCGGCGCTACCCGCTGCCGTGCCGGAAGATACCGAGATACTTATCGTGGACAACGGATCGACTGAACCGCTCGCCGAGGTGCGCGCGGAATTCCCTGCCGTCCGCTTCGTTGACGAGACCGAGAAGGGCGCGGCGATGGCGCGCAACCGGGGGGTCAGCGAAACCGTGTCCGAGACGCTCGTGTTCCTTGATGCCGACTGTGTCCCCGCACCCGGCTGGCTCGACGCCGCGCGGTGTGCGGGGCAGCACGGAGACATTGTCGGCGGTGCAATCGAGGTATTTGACGAAACCTCGCCGCCGCGCAACGGCGCGCAGGCGTTCGAGACGGTCTTTGCCTTCAACTACCGCGACTATATCGAGCGGAAGGGCTTCTCCGTCACCGCGAATCTCGTCACCACGCGCGCCGTGTTCGATGCCGTCGGGCCGTTCATAAACGGAGTCTCCGAGGATGAGGAGTGGTGCAGACGCGCCCGTGCCCGCGGATTCACGATCACTCTCGACGAAACCATGCGGGTCGCCCACCCGACACGATCCGACTGGCAGGCCCTGCGTCGCAAGTGGCACCGTCTCACGCGTGAGATGGCGGCCCTGCATGCACAGGAGCATCCGGGCATGGCCGGCCGTTTGCGCTGGGCGCTGCGGGGGCTGGCGATGCCGCCAAGCGCGTTCGTCCACCTGCCGAAAGTTCTGACGAGCCCGAAGCTGAACGGAACCGGAGAGCGGCTGCGCGGCGCGGCAACACTCCTCCGACTCCGCCTGCTGCGTGCCGGGTGGATGCTGCGTCAGGCTGCCGGCGGCGACATCTGATAGAAAACCCCGCCGGCACTGGCCGGCGGGGTTACTTTCTGACCTGGACGCGACGCGTCAGAAGTTCTCGTACGCTCCAGCATCCGGGCCCTTGCCCAGCGGCCGCGCTGCGCCACGGATATCCGTGTTGGGCGCAAAGTTGGCGAGGCCGGCGTCAATGGCCTTGGCCGTCGATTTCAGCGTGAAGTCGAGCTGTGTGAGCGACGTGAACTCATTCGCCGCGTTCGTCACGATAACGTTGTTGGTCACGACGAACTGGCTCGCCGGGTCTGTGACCGGCTTGACAGAGGTTGCGAGGTTGTTCGCCACCGTCACGTTGAACGACTTGGTCCCGTTCTTGTGCGGCGACAGCCGGATCCAGGGCCAGCCGCCGGCAGTGCCGTTGGCATGAACGACCGTGTTGTTCGCGATGACCGTATTCAGCGCGCCGTTGATCGTGATGCCGTGGTAGGCAGTCGACGAAATGATGTTGTTGCGGATGACCGCCCCGTCATACATCCCGTCGAACATGCTGATGCCCTGCAGCTTGCAGCGCAGCGGGTTCACCGTCGAACCGGTCCATTCGAAGAACTTGTTGCCCTCGACCTTCAGGTTGCGGACCGTTCCGGTGCCCACCTTTCCATCCGAACCGCGCGAGAACGACTGAAAGCCGTCCGCGTGGTTGCCGTCGATCTGGTGACAGTTCTGCACCTTGTTCCGGCGCACGATGGAATCGTCGCCGTTCGCGCGCAGGCCGTCAGCGGCGAAGCCGTCGATGATGTTCTCTTCCATCAATGTGTTGTTCGCGAGGCTCTGGATTCCGTGATAGATTCCCGTGACCCGGTTGCGCGCGATCGTCACGCGGTTGCCGTCAATATGCATGCCGTTGCGCTGGTTGGCTTTCCAGTCGGTCAGCGTCCAGGTCACGTAGTCGCCGGAAGTAGACACCGCCCGGATATCGAGGTCGAGGAATGCCAGATCC
Source organism: Alphaproteobacteria bacterium (assembly GCA_030429495.1). Taxonomy (GTDB): domain Bacteria; phylum Pseudomonadota; class Alphaproteobacteria; order Rhodobacterales; family Rhodobacteraceae; genus Albidovulum. The sequence continues at coordinate 208,196 of JAUIFH010000002.1, forward strand.
GACGTGTTGGGATAGGAGCGCACAAGCGCACCGTTGCCAGCGTTCGCCGACGTCGCCCAGACCTTGAGGCCCTGGAAGACAACGTTCTTCGTGTTGTTGATGATGATCGAATCCACATGCGCGACTTCACCCGGCATCGGCGCGATCAGCACCGGCGAGGCAAACGCCTGACCGTCGACCGAGATCGGCCCGTGGTAGCCGTCCAGGAGGTAGATGCGGTCTCCGCCCTTGACTTGCCCGGAGCCCAGAAGGGCGTTCAGTGTCGGCCAGGTCTGTCCGGTCTGCGTCGGCGGTGTGGTCGAACCGGACCCGGTGGAGGACCCTGTTCCCGCCGTGCTTCCGCTGCCTGTCGTGCTTCCGCTGCCCGCCGTGGAGCCGCTGCCGGAAGTGGTGCCGCTGCCAGAAGTGGTGCCGCCCGTATCCGGCGTCGTGCTCCCACCGCCGGCCGTCGTGCCGCCGCTATCGGGCGTTGTTGTGCCGCCCGTGGGGCCGCCGTCGGTCGTCGTCGTTCCCGACGTCGTTCCGCCCGACGAGGTGCTGCCTGTATCGGTTGTACCGCCACCGGAAGTCGTCGATCCGCCTTCCGGCGTCGTGCCGGTCACGGTTTCGACGGAGTCCTTGCGACGGCTCACCTGCTTCTTGCCGGGTTCGGCTGTAATCCATTTTGCGCCGGCCGTTGTCTGGACCAGAGTCGAGTCGCTTGTGGATGTCGTGGCCGTCGCCTCGGGCGTCGGTTCCTGCTCGGTGATGGCTGTACCTGGAAGGGCGGCTGGTTCCTGTGCCTGCTTCCGCTTCCACTTTGCCTGCAACGCCACAACCCCAAGTGGCGTTCCTGTGACGGGGCCGGCTTTGACGGCTCCGACAAAGTAGTCAGCGGCAGACGCTCCGGTGGTGCCCAGCGCAGTGGTCATCCCAAGGATGAACAATGTGCAGTAGCGTCTCATAATTGGTTCCTTCGTTTCGTGAGTGGTCTTGTGCGAGTAGTGTGTCCCCAAGACGAACAATGCGCCGTAACGTGGCAAAGATGGGGCGAGAATGTAGTGGGTCTGTGTCGCGAACCGGGGTTTCGGCGCTTATTCTCCGGCTATTGTTAACCAAAGCGGCGTGAATCCGCCGATTTCGCCTGATCGAACGCACACAAACAGGGAAACAGTCGCGCCGACCGGCGCCTTGTCGGGTTGTTCACACAACTGACGATAGATCGTGGGTCGCGCGAGGCCGGAAAACCGGCCCGTCGGACGGAGATAACGCAACGCGCTGCGCCCGTGAAACGCGGTTGGCCACGAGCAGGCCGGTTGCCGATTCGTGCCGGGCGCCGCCAAACAGGATGAATGCGATATGGACAAGTTTTCCGACTATCCAACGAGCTTGACTGCCCCTGCCCGGGACGGCGTGGCGGTGACGCCCGACGACATTTCCGACCTCGAGTTCCTGCCGCGCGCGCTGTTCGTCGGCCAGCCGGGCAATGTTTCTGCCCGCCTCGCCGGCGGGCAGACCGTCGTCTTCCAGAATGTTCAGGGCGGCAGCCTGCTTCCCGTGCGCGCGCGGGGGATCAACGTCATCGGCACCACGGCATCTGCCATCGTCGCACTCTGGTAGCAGGATGCGCCCCGGAAAACAGAGAGGCCGCCGTCGGACCATCCGACGGCGGCCTTTTCTTATCCTACGGGCGTTGCGCCTCAGACCGCGTCGGCACCCTGTTTCCAACCATCCGCATTCGCCGGCGCTGCGGGGCCGACGATCTCCTTGAAGGGAGGGCCGGCTGGCGTGGTGCCGTCCGCGGCGGCGCTCCGCCAGGTCCGCAGGTATTCCACCTCGCCCACGAATTGCGGCGCGCCGTTGTTACGCGCAAGATAGCTGAGCGCGCGGTTGCTCTGGAACAATCCGTTCCCGGCTGCGGAGAACGGTACCGTCGCGACCAAGGCCTCGTTGACGCGCAGTCGGAACACGTTCGCGGCCTGATCTGCGGAACAGACCAGATCGTACCAGACGCCGGGCGTCAGCGAGGTTGCAACCGTCGCGTTGTTCAAAGTCCGCAATCCGGTGCCATCCTCGATCGTGACGCGAAGCGCGCCGGTATTCATCAGCTCGACGTCAAACCCGGTACTCGCCTGTGCAAAAAGGATCGCCCTCGATCCCGGCAGGTCAGGGAAGCGGATGCGGGCGGCATGCGTGATGGCGGTAGTGCCGGCGGGCAATGCGGCGGGATCGACGAAATACGGACCCGCCGCCCCGGTCTGGAAGCTGGGCGCCATCACCGGCAAGGTGTTGGCGAAGACTGCGGGGGCGGGCAGAGGGCGCACCGGCAGGCCGTCCAGCCCGGCAATTCCAGGCCCCACGATCGGCAGGTTCTTCCAGACTCCAGCGATACAGTCGTCGGGAAAGGCGATCATCCCGGTCGCGCCGCCTTCGCCATACTGGATCGCGTCTGCATAGGTGAAAACGCCCGTCTCCGGCAGGATCCGGACGCGACCGCCGATGATCTGGGTGTTTCCGGCCGGCAGCCCGTTGATCTGAAAGCCCATGACCTCCGTCCAGTGCGGATGCGTGGTATCGAGTGCCGCTTCACCCCGTTCGCGCCGGGTCGTCGTGATCGGGCCTGCGGTGGACCAGACCTCTACCCAGGTGCCGGAAGGCTCCCATTCGCACTGGTCGAATTCCGGCGTTGGCCGTCCCGTCAGCCCTGCCGATTGCAGGATCGACAGCGCCGTCAGCCGCGCCCATGCCTGCGCGCCGTCAGGTGTGTCCGCCGCCGGATGGGCGATGTCCGCCCATCCGCCCGCCCCGTCGTCGGAGCCATTCACATAGATCAAGGGTTCAAGGCCGGCCGGCAGAAACATCCCCGCGCCGGGCAGTGACAGCATCCCGCGCCAACTCGTGCGCGCGGCCTCCTTGTTGGCGAGGTTGTATTGCAGACCGCCGCCGGCGTCATGTGTCGCGTCGCGCATGTCGGCGTCAATATCGAACCGGTGTGGGCCGTAGGGCACCCAGCGCGTCTGCGTATAGTCGTAGAGCTCACCAAACCAGTGGTCGGCGTGGTAGCTGCCGCCGCCGTGGGTGATGGTTGCCGGAAAGCTGATCGTGGTGCCGCCGGCCGTTTTGCCGGAGAACAGCGGGAAAAGCGCCTCGCCGTAATTCGCACCAAGGCTGCCGGGTGCGGCAAACCACGACATCGCGGCAAGGCCGACATGCTGACCGTCGGCTGTCGCGAAATCATGAAGCGCCCGGTCCGAGGCCCAGTCGCGCGACGGATCGCCATCATCGACCAGAGCGCGTGGATCGCTGCCGGGAACGGTGTGGAAGACCACAGCGAACTTTTCTCCGGGCCGCGTCGCGATCAGCGTAGCGGCAAGTGCAGCGGCGGCCGCCGTCAGTGGCTGCCCGTCGGTGACGAAATGGCGCGCCGGGGAGGATGCGGCGCCATGCAGGATTTGCACGGCTTCCGGGTCGGCGATTCCCGGCGCGGCGGTTCCGTCGTGGAAGACCGACAGGATCCGGTCCGGCTCCGACTGGCCCCAGATCGCGATCACGTGGCCGACGCCGAACCGCGTCGAACCGGTCACATGGGTCGCGGGCTGAGCCTTCAGCCGCGCCTCCGGCCGGTACCAGGTCGCCGCGCGTGCGATCGTAATCGCGCCGTTCCAGTTGCCCGCCCCGTCAGCGGTCGCGATGTCGGTCCATCCGGTCGTCGCCACCCCGCCATCGTCGAGGGAAATCGCACGCGCTTCGATCACGGCTCCGGAAGGGGCGGCTCCCGACAGCGGGATGTCGGTAGAGGCCCGGCCGAAACCCGCGCCGCTGTCGAAGATGGTCCGGTCGCGGCTGAACGCGGCCAGCGTCAGCACGGCAGGCGTGATCGGAGCGTGGCGCGCAGGCGCCATGTTCACCGAGAGCGCGGAGGGTGAGATCATGATGTGTTCCCGTCTTGTGGGACGGCGGCGCGGTGATCGTGCTCCGGTCCGGAGCGGCGGCGGCGCTCGTCCGGTTACCTGGCGCCGGAAGCGGCGGCGCGGCCGCCGGGGGCCGCCCGCCGCACCGGACATCGCTTCTCCATATCATCGGGCCGCCGGGCGTTGCCGCGCTTGCCGTCGGTGCGGGCGGGCGGGCAGGGGTTCGTTCAGGGCTGGCGGTTCCGGCCCTCGCAGGTGGTGCCCTGCATCTGTGCCACCATATCGGTGAGCGGCGCGGCGAACAGATCGGCCTCGGCGCGCGGATCGGGATGCACGCCGTCCGGAATCGCGGCGCCTCTGGTGCCGGCCACGTTCCACCGCCCGGCCCCATCGAACAGGCCGGTCCCGGTTTCGCGGGCGAGCGCGGCATAGTCCCGATAACGGGTCGCCAGCCCCGGCCGTTTCAGACGCTGCAGCCCGCGCACCGGATTCGTCGTCATCAGGATGATGGCGATGCCGGGATTGTCCCGTCGCAGTACCGCGATCATCCGACGGTGATTGTCGCGGCTTTCGGCACGCGACAAGCCATCGAGAAGATCGGCGTCGTTCATGGCGTATTCGATGATCGCGATATCCATCTCGGCGGACACGCCGTTCGTGACAAGCGCGACGCCGGTATTCGATGCGGCGCCCGCCCGCCCCATACTGGCGACCGTGACGCCACGACCCAGACAGTTCGAGAGCCGGTCGGACAGACGCTCGCGCCACAATGCGCGCCGGGTCAGGCTCGTACCGAAGGCCGTGATCTGCAACGTGCCGATATCAGACGATGCGACCGTAGCGGCGGGAACGTAATCGCCACTTGCGGGAAGCGGGGTGATCGGCCAGACTAGAACCGCGACCGGCAGCAGGACGGCCGTCACGACCAGACCAGCGCGCATCGCTTCAGGTGAGGCCTTGCTCCGCCAGCGCGCTTTCCATCGCATCGGCCCCGGCGAAGCGCCCATACGGGCCAACGGCGATGCCGGAACGAAGGATGCGTGCGGGATTGCCGGCGACGACGGACCCCGCCGGCACCGATTTCGTCACGACCGATCCCGCACCGATGACGCAGCCGTCGCCGATCTCGATGCCGGGCAGGATCAGGCTGCGTCCGCCGACGAAGCAATCCGCGCCGATCCGGGTGTGGAGGTAAAGCCCGCGCGTGCGGTCGTGGGTGAGAATGCGCGCCTCGAAAGCGATGTAGGAATTGGCGCCCACATGCACCCCGACGGGGAAGGTCCGGTCGAGTTTCGCAGACAGCGACAGCTCCGCGCTCGGATGGATGTCCATGCCCCAGATGCGGGTCAGCCAGAACCTGCGCATAGTGACCAGCGCCCGGCGCAGGCCGGCAAGCCGGTTCAGACCGCGCCGCTTCGCCTTGACCGGGAGGCGCGACTGGGAATGCAGGATGGTGCCGGGCCGCCCCGCGTTGGCGGAGGAGAGACAAAACCGCTGCTCAGGAGCGAATGTTGACGGCAGATCGGCGACGGGTTCGTGATACATCGGGTTCTCCGGTCCGGATGAAGCTCGCTAAGTCGGCTTAAGGAAACGTCAAACTGGTTAACGAAACGCAAACGCAGCCCGACCGGATCGGCGAGAGGATCGTTCGGGATCGCATCGGCCCGGAAAACCGTGTAATGGGACGTCAACATCTTGCAGAACCTGAGAGATTTCATCCGTCACCCGTCATGCTGAAGACCAACGATAACGCGCAGGCCGTGCTGACGGTGATCGTGGTCAGCTACAATACCCGCGATCTCACGCTGGCGGCGCTGCGGACCCTGTTCGTAGAAACCCGCGATACGGCGATGCATGTCGTCGTGTTCGACAATGCCTCTGCCGACGGGTCCGCCGATGCGGTCGCCGCCGAGTTTCCGCAGGTGGAGCTGATCCGCAGTGACGAGAATGTCGGCTTCGCGCGGGCGAACAACATCGTGGCAGAGCGCGCCCGGACGGAATGGCTGCTGCTCCTCAACCCCGATACCGAGGTGCACGAACACGCCATCGACCGGCTGATGGACTTCGCGCATGAACATCCCGAGGCAGGGATCTATGGCGGCAGGACCGTGTTCCCCGACGGATCGCTCAACATCGCGTCCTGCTGGATGCGGATCACGCCCTGGAGCCTCTTTTGCATGGCCTTCGGCCTGACCGCCCTGGCGCCGAATTCGGCGGTCTTCAACCCCGAAGCCATCGGCGGCTGGAAACGCGACAGCGTGCGTGCCGTCGATATCGTCGTTGGATGCCTCTTTCTGATCCGTCGCGATCTCTGGAACGATCTTGGCGGCTTCGACCTGCGCTACTTCATGTATGGCGAGGAAAGCGACCTGTGCCTTCGCGCGGCGCGGAAGGGGTATCAGCCGATGATCACACCCGAGGCAGAGATCATGCATATCGTCGGCGCGGCGTCCAAGACGCTTGGCGGAAAGCTCGTCCTTCTTGCCAAGGCGCGGACGACGCTCATCCGCGATCACTGGCCGCGCGCCCTTGTGCCGCTCGGGCTGGTTCTGATGTGGATCTGGGCCGGGCTACGCGCGGCGGCGTTCCGGCTCCTGTCGCTTTCGGGGTTACGCCGGGCACACGCCAGGGCGGACGCCTGGGCCGAGGCATGGCGCGCGCGCCACGATTGGCTGAAAGGATACTGAGCGGACGACCCGGCCGCGCATTCGCGGGCCGGAATGGTATAGTTGCGGTAGCCGGTTCCGTTGACGGGCCGGCCACCCTGATCGGAGACGGCAAAGATTTACACGCGTTCGGCCTCGTCAGCGACCACGATGCCCGGCCCGGTGCCGCAGCAGGCTGCGGCACCCGCCGAGGCCGACAAGGGTGCCGTGATCGTTCTGCTTTATGTCGCGGCCGTGATCATCCCGATCGGCTTCGATGTCGGCACGCTGGCGATGAACGGCCTGCGCCTCCTGTTGCTCTTCACCATCGTGCCGACAACGATCGGGCTGTTCACGGGCCGCTACGGCAAGGTCTATCCGGTGGACTACCTGCTGTTCTTCCACGCCTTCTGGGCCGTCGTCAGCATTTCCATCAACAATCCCGACCGGGTCGTCGAGAATGCCGGGGCCTATTCCCTTGAATTCCTCGGTGGCTACGCCATCGGACGCGCCTATATCCGTACGCCACAAGCCTTCTACCGGCTTATCCGCATTTCGCTGGCCTTCGTGATCCTCTCTCTGCCCTTCGCGCTGATCGAGTCGCAGACCGGCACCGCAGTCATTGTCGACCTGATCGAGCGGGTACCGGGCCTGAAGACCGTCCAGCAGATCGATGTCGCCAAACGCATGGGTCTGCACCGCTCCCAGGTCGTTTTCGCCCACCCAATCCACTACGGGCTGTTCTGCACCATGGTCCTGTCGATGACGTGGATCGGGATGAAAGGCGTGATGTCAGGCACGGCCCGCATCCTCGGTGTCATGGCGGTGGGTCTCGGTGTGTTCCTGTCTCTGTCGAGCGGCGCGCTGCTTGCCGCGCTGCTCCAGGGCGGGCTGATCGCCTGGAACTTCATCTTCCGCTCCAATCCGCGCCGCTGGTGGGTTCTCGTCGGGCTGTTCGCTTTCGCCTACGTCGTGGTCGATCTGCTGTCGAACCGTTCACCCGTCCGCGTGTTCATGAGCTATGCCACCTTTTCCGCGCACAACGCCTTTTACCGCGCAATCATCTTCGAATGGGGGATGATGAACGTCTGGGACAACCCGATAACCGGCCTGGGGCTGCGGCGCTGGATCCGGCCAAGCTTCATGCGATCGGGCAGTATCGACAACTTCTGGCTCGTCGCGGCGGTCAAGTTCGGCTTCCCCGGTTTCCTGTCGCTTGCGGGCGCGTACCTTGACGCGATGGTGCGCATCGGACGGCGGCGCTTCACGCCGGGCTCGCCCGTTTCCAACCTGCGCCTTGCCTGGATGTTTACCACTTTCGGCCTGATCTTCTCTCTTGCCACCGTTCATATCTGGACGTCGATCTTCTCGTTCGTCTTCTTCCTTCTCGGGGCTGGCATGTGGTTCGTGAACGCCAGTGACGAACCGGCCGCCGTCGCAAACGGGGCGGTGGAACCGGCGTCCGACGCGCCGCGCCGGGCTGGGCCGGCCCTACGCCGGGAAAACTCAACGGTCACCCACACCCGCTCGACATCGGAGAGTGATGTGTCGGAACGCACGGCATCGCTTCTGTCTCGAAAGGGAAGTAACGAGGAGGCGGCGCGGGACGAGCCGGAGCTGCGCTACACCCGATTTTCCGACGGTCCCGCACCTGACGCGGACGCTCCTCGGCGCGGGCGCAAGCGATAGCAGCGGGTCAGGATCGGATTATCGCGGAACCTGTGGCAATTGTTTCAATTTCGGTGTAAAAAGAACGGCCTGTTGGGTGTGTGTGGGCATGGAGTTAACGAGTGGATGACCTGAACGCGCGCGATCGCGCCTCGGCGGGTATCATGTATCCCCTGCCGAAGGTCCGAGCGCTTCTGGAAATGCCGGGGAAACTCGCCGGTGTGGGGATGACCTGTCGATCAGTCCTTGTCGGGGCAGGGGCGATGGGCACCGATGTAAAGCTTTTCACGTCCCATCTGGAAGGCGGGGCACCTGACGGTATTTGCGTTCATGAAGCGGTTCCGCCTGCGTTTCGCGCACTTCCCCACGGCCTCGCGCGGCCGATCTTCAGTCGCGCCCTAAGACGGGATTTCATCGAGTCGTTCACCGGGGATGAGGTCGCCTATCTCTGGCCGTCCGCCGACCTGTCGGTCTATGAGCAGCTTGCCGAACGCGGCATCCCGGTCGTGGCCGAAGCGGTCAATACGAGGATGGCGGTCGCGCGGGAAATTCTCGACCAGGCGTATGAAGGTTTGGGACTCCGCCCGTCACATGGAATTACGGACGAACGGATTGCCGTACAGGATGCCCGCAACGCGCTTTGCACCGCGATCTTTGCACCGAGTCCCGCGGTAGAGCAGTCCTTCGCCGGGACCGGGCTTGAGACGCGTCTTATTCCGGCCAGCTACGGGACCTGGGTACCAAAGAAACTTCCGCCACGCCCGAAGCGGGATGCGGATGCGCCGATCGTGTTCCTCTTTGTCGGGCGCTTCTGCGTGCGCAAGGGCGCGCATCACGTTCTCGAAGCGTGGCGGAACGCCCCGAAAGGTGCGATCCTGCGCGTGGTGGGCGAGATCGAGCCGGCTATCCGCAAGCGGTTCGGCGATGTCATCGAAATGCCCAACGTCTCCTGTGCCGGCTTCAGCCACGATGTCGCCGCCGAAATGGCCCGCGCCGATGCAGCACTTCTGCCCTCGCTCGAGGAAGGCGATCCGATCTCGACATACGAGGCCGCATCGCATGGCCTGCCGGTGATCGCTTCGGCGGCCGGGGCCGGCCGCATCGGCGCGGAAAGCGGTGCGATAAGCATTGTTGATCCCGCCGACACGGAAGCGTTCCGCGACCGCCTCGCCGAATATGCCCGGTCCGAAGACATACGCCGCCATTGGGGTGCGCTCGCCCGGGCGGCGGCGCTCGACTATGACTGGAGCCTTGTCGCCCCGCGCCGCATGCGGGATCTGGCGGCCTTTCTCAGGCGCTAGTGGTCCGACGGTCCGGCGCCGAGATGTCGCCTGCCGCGCCGGGCAGCCAGATCGACTTGGCGCTGACGCTCCCGGAAACGCTGCCGCTGCGTGTCGGTGTACTCGTCAGCGCAACGCGCACAGCGCACGCCTTCCTCGTAGAGCGGATGCGCAAGGTCCGCCGCGGTCACCGGCCGCCGGCAGGCATGGCACATCTGGTGCGGCCCCTCGGCAAGCCCGTGGCCCACGCTGACCCGTTGGTCGAAGACGAAACACTCGCCCTGCCAAAGGCTCTCGGCTTCGGGGACTTCCTCCAGGTATTTCAGGATGCCGCCCCTGAGGTGAAAGACCTCGCTCACACCTTCGCCAAGCAGAAAGTTTGTCGATTTCTCGCACCGGATGCCTCCTGTGCAGAACATCGCCACGCGCTTGTTGCCGAACCGTCCGGCATTCTCGCGCCACCAAGCGGGAAACTCGCGGAAGCTCTTCGTGCCCGGATCGACCGCGCCCTCGAACGTGCCGATCGCGACTTCGTAGTCGTTCCGGGTGTCGATCACCACCACGTCCTCGGCAGAGATCAGCGCATTCCAGTCGGCCGGATCGACATAGTGTCCCGTCGCCCGCGTCGGGTTCACGTCTGGCTCGCCCATCGTCACGATCTCGCGCTTCAGCCGCACTTTCATGCGCCCGAACGGCATCTCGGACGCGCGACTTTCCTTCCAGTCGAGGTCAGCGCAGCCCGGCAGGGCGCGGATCGCCGCCAGAACGGCGTCGATCCCGGGTCGGGCGCCGGCGATCGTTCCGTTTATCCCTTCGCGCGCCAGTAGGAGCGTTCCTTTCACGCCAGCGGCCTCACAGGTCGACAAAAGGCCACGGCGCAGGGCGGCCGGGTCCGCGAAGGGCGTGAACTTGTAGAGAGCGGCGACGATGATCATGGCGCGGTGATAAGGCCAGCCGCGGGCGCCGGCAAGTCAGCCGTCCTCAGCCGTGGCAAGTGCCAGGCCACGCACCACGGCGGTGAATACGTCCGACCGCTCCACCATCGCCGCCGGAAGCGCCGCGCGCGCCGCCGCGTCGACTGCGGACAGAAGGCTCGACCCGCCGACGAAGACCAGCCGCCCGACAGCGTCGGCCTTGACGCCGCCAAGGGTCAGAGTCTCGGCGATCTCGGCCCGGATGGCCGCTGCTGACGGCGCCAGCGTCGCGGCAAGCTCGGCGCCGGTCAGCGCGGGCCGCAATCCGGGTTCGACAAGCGTCAGGTCGATCTCGGCTCCGCCGTCCTGGTTCGCACCGATCTTGGCGGCTTCCACAGCGAAGGCGACGTCATGGCCGATCTCGTTTTCGATCACGCGCACCAGCCGGTTCAGCCGCGCTGGCTCAACCGCCAACCGTGCCATCGCCTGCGCATCGCGCAGCGTTGCTGGACCGTAGAGAAATGCGATCTTTTCCCAACTCGCGAGGTCGTGGAACAGCGCACGGGGAACCGGATGGCGGCCCGGTCCGATATCCTTGCGAAGGTCGCCGCCAAGGCCGAACAGCGGCATCACGGTTTCGAGGCTTAGTATCCGGTCGAAATCCGTCCCGCCAAGTCGGACACCGTGGCTTGCCACGATGCGCGTCGCGGTCCCCTGGCTCTCGAACAGCGTGAAGTCGGATGTGCCGCCACCGATATCGACGATCAGTCCGAGACCCTGCCCAGGACCGGCCGCGCGCGCCGCCGCCTCCGGCTCGTTCACGAAGCGGACCTCTTCGAAGCCGGCGGCATGATAGCACTCCCGCAGATCGCGCTCGGCCTGTGCGTTACGCTCGGGATGTGCGCTGTGGAACCGCACCGGCCTGCCGGAGACCACCCGCCGGAATTCGGTGCCAGCCGCCGCTTCCGCCCGCGTGCGGATTTCGGCAAGGAACTCCGATACGATGTCCAGAAGCGTCAGCCGCCGGTTCAGGAACTGCCGCCTCTCGCGGGCGAGCGACGTTCCGAGCACGCTTTTCAGCGCCCGCATGAACCGCCCCTCCTGCCCGTCGATCATGCTGCGCACGGCTTCGCTGCCGAACACCGTCCGGCGCGCTGCATAGTCAAGGAAGATCGCGGTCGGCAGCGTATCCTGCCCGGGCTCCAGCGGCACAATCCGCGCCGCGCCGCCGCGCAGGATCGCGGCGGCGGTGTTGGACGTGCCGAAATCGATACCGATCGCGGGGCGCATGGGAACCTGCCGGAGAACGAGGGGAGGCGGCATGTAGCAAAACCCGCCGCCCGCCGCAAGACGCCGCCATTGACCTGACGCCGGGTGCGGCCTAGCAACGGAAGACGTCATAGGGGAACCGCCATGCGCCCGAACATCCAAGCCCTGATCGTCATCGACGTGCAGAACGATTTTTGCCCCGGCGGCGCGCTCGCAGTCGCCGACGGCGATGCGATCATCCCGCGCATCAACGCGCTGATGAGGGAATTCGCGGTCAGGGTCCTGACACAGGACTGGCACCCTGCCGACCATTCCTCCTTTGCCGCAAACCATCCTGGCGCGGCACCGTTCTCGCTGACCCAGATGCCCTACGGTCCGCAGGTGCTCTGGCCGACCCATTGCGTGCAGGGAACCCCCGGCGCTGACTTCCATGACGGCCTCGCGACCGATCCCGCCGACCTCATCATTCGCAAGGGCTTTCGCTCCGGGATCGACAGCTATTCCGCCTTCTTCGAGAATGACCGCGAAACGCCCACCGGGCTTGAAGGTTATCTCCGCAATCGCGGCGTGACCGATCTTACCCTTGTCGGGCTCGCCACTGATTTCTGTGTCGGCTATTCGGCGATCGACGCGGCGCGGCTCGGTTTCGGCGTTACGGTGCTCGAAGATGCCTGTCGTGCGATCGACCTCGACGGTTCGCTCGCCAAGGCGCGGGACGAGATGAAACGGGCCGGCGTCGTCCTGGCCTGAGGCGCAATCTGGCGAACCCGGCGCGGCTTCCCCTTGTTCTTGCCCGCGGGCATTGCTCTAAGACAGGGGTCCAAGGGAACGGAACTACTGGAGCGGACGCATGGTCGATATCGCAACCCGGGTCTATAACCACCACTGGAAGATCGACCCGATCGTCCGGTCGTTGATCGATACCGATTTCTACAAGCTCCTGATGTGTCAGTCGGTTCTGCGCAACTCGCCCGACACCACCGTCACCTTCTCACTGATCAACCGCACCACCGCGATTCCGCTTGCCCGGCTGATCGACGAAGGCGAGCTGCGCGAACAGCTTGACCATGTCCGCTCCCTTTCCTTGACGCGCGGAGAAAGCACATGGCTGCGCGGCAACACCTTCTACGGCAAGCGCCAGATGTTCTCGCCCGCCTTCATGGAATGGTTCGAGAACCTCCGCCTGCCGCCCTACGAGCTTGAGCGCAAGGGCGACCAGTATGAACTGACGTTCGAGGGCAAGTGGCCCGAGGTCATGCTGTGGGAAATCCCGGCGCTCGCCGTGCTGATGGAACTCCGCTCACGCTCGGTGCTTGAGACCATGGGCAAGTTCGAGCTTCAGGTGCTCTATGCCCGTGCCATGACGCGGCTCTGGGAGAAGATCGAGCGTCTGCGCGCGATCGACGGCCTGAAGATCGCCGATTTCGGCACGCGGCGGCGGCATTCCTTCCTCTGGCAGGACTGGTGCGTACAGGCGATGATTGAAGGCCTCGGCGATGCGTTCGTCGGTACTTCCAACTGCCGCATCGCCATGCGCCGCGACATCGAGGCGATCGGCACCAACGCGCACGAACTGCCGATGGTGACGGCCGCGCTTGCCGACAGCGACGATGCGCTGCGCGAAGCGCCCTACAAGGTGCTCGCCGACTGGCATGACGAACATGACGGCAACCTCAGGATCATCCTGCCCGACACCTACGGGACCGAGGGTTTCCTCAGGAACGCGCCGGACTGGCTCGCTGGCTGGACGGGTATCCGCATCGACAGCGGGGACCCGGCAGAGGGTGCCGAAACCGCGATCCGCTGGTGGAAGGAGCGCGGCGAGGATCCGACGAAGAAGCTCGTGATCTTTTCCGACGGGCTTGATGTCGCGAAGATCGAGGAACTGCATGCCCGTTTCGTCGGCCGCGTGAAGGTCTCCTTCGGTTGGGGCACGCTTCTCACCAACGACTTCCGCGGCTTCGCGCCGGATGACGGCCTGGCGCCGTTCAGCCTTGTCTGCAAGGCGGTCGCGGCGAACGGACGGCCGACAGTCAAGCTGTCCGACAATCCTAACAAGGCGATGGGACCGGCCGATCAGATCGCCCGCTACAAGCGGGTCTTCGGCGTGGGTCCGCAGGAAAGCATCGACGTCGTCGTCTGAACCCCGGCACACCCCTACTGAAAGGCCCAACCCGGGCTTCGTTGCGGAGCGACAGGATGCACGATCCCCTGCTGACCACCCCGTCCGGCAAACCCCGCGCGCGCGGCCTCGGCCTTGTGCCCGAGGGGCGGCCCGGCCCGTTCAATGCCATCACCGACGTGCCCGGCGTCGCGGTCGGCTATGCGACGATCATCGAGGGCAGCGGCGCGCTGACCGTCGGCAGCGGCCCGGTGCGCACCGGCGTCACCGCCATCCTGCCCCGGGCCGAGGCCGACCTTCAGACCCTGGTCTTCGCCGGCTATCACAGCTTCAACGGGAATGGCGAGCTGACCGGTTCCCACTACATTGCAGAGGCGGGCAAGTTTGCGCTGCCCGTCACGATCACCAACACCCATTCCTGCGGCCTGACCCGGGATGCGACGATCCGCTGGGCCGTGCGCCGCTTCGCCGGGCGGTTCGACGAAGATTTCGCGCTGCCCGTCGCGGCCGAGACCTATGACGGCTTCCTGAACGACATCAACGGGTTCCACGTCACCGACGCGCACGTCTTCGCGGCGATCGACACCGCGGTCGCCGGGCCGGTAGAGGAAGGCAGCGTCGGTGGCGGCACCGGCATGAAATGCTTCGGCTTCAAGGCCGGGTCGGGCACCGCCTCGCGCGTTGTGCCCTATGGCGGGCGGGACTATGCGCTGGGCGCTTTCGTGCAGGCCAACTTCGGCGCGCGGGGCGACCTGACCGTCCTTGGCCACCGGATCGGCGGCGCGTTCGACGATCTGCCGATGCGCCGCGCGACGCCCGACCGAGATCTCAGTTCCATCATCGCCGTGATCGCGACCGATGCGCCCTTCCTGCCGCACCAGTTGCGCCGCATCGCACAGCGCGCAACGGTCGGTGTCGCCCGCACCGGCGGCTTCGGGCGCCACGGATCGGGCGATATCTTCCTCGCCTTCTCGACCGCCAATCGGGCGCTGATGGGTGGGGACGGGGAGCAGGTGCTCAACGCCGATTTCGTGCCGGACGAGCATATCGATGGGTTCTTCGAAGCCGCCGCCCAATCCGTGGAGGAGGCGGTTCTGAATAGCATGATCGCCAATGCCGGGATGGAGGGCCGCGACGGCAACTTCGTTCCCGCCCTGCCGCATGACCGGCTGAAGGCGCTGCTGGGTCTGACGGGCTGAGCGGCGATCAGCCCCGCTGCGGGATCGGCGGCGTAACCTCTGGCGGTAGCGGGCACGAATACGGTTCCCGCGCCAGATGGGCCGCATGTTCGGCCTTCGCCGCGGCAAGAAGGTCCGGCTTCTCGAACAGGTCGCGCGCCGTCATCGCCATGATCTTCGCGGCATGAACCATGCCCTTGTGCGCGGCGGGCGACTTACCTTGCGCGGTCAGCTGCCACGAATGGAACGGGGTGCCGATGGCGCAGGTCGCGACCCAGGCCTGCACCGTCGGTACCGCCCAGCTTACATCGCCGACATCGGTTGATCCCATCGACGCCTCCGGCGCCGCGTCGAGCGGTACGACGAAATCGCAAAGCGCCAGCGCCGCATCCAACGGCCGTCCGAGTTGCCGGAACGTGTCCGCGATATGCTCCTCCGTCAGCGTCGCGCGGATCGCCTCGGCAAACGGCACGTCGCCGGCATCGAAATCGACCGGGCCGAGCTGCTCCATGTTCGCCTGCATCGCCTCTTCCAGAGCGCGGTTGCCCAGAAGGTCCGAGACCGCCGAAACGACCTGCGTCTCCACCCGCGTTTCGGTCATCAAGGCCGCGCCCTCGGCGACCCGCCGCACTCGCTCCGCAAGCACGTTCAGGTCCTTCAGCCGCCGGGTCCGGATCAACTGCCGGACCGTTGCCTTCGCCTGCACCACATTCGGCGCTGTTCCGCCCGCGTCCAGATAAGCGTAGTGGACCTTGGCGCCCGGCGGCATGTGTTCACGCAGGTAGTTCACGCCGACATTCATCAGTTCCACCGCATCAAGCGCGGAACGTCCGAGTTCGGGTGAACCTGCCGCATGGGCGGCGCGGCCGTGGAAGGTGAAGTCGATTCGAGTGTTGGCGAGCGAGGCGGCATGGAAGACGCCGGTATAGTCCGACGGGTGCCAGCTGATCGCGGCATCGACATCGTCGAACAGACCGGCGCGAACCATGAAGGTCTTGGCCGCGCCGCCTTCCTCCGCCGGACAGCCGTAGTAGCGTACGCGCCCGGGCAGGCCCCGTTCCCTCAGGTGGTCGCGCAGCGCCACAGCCGCCATCAGGGCGGCGGAGCCAAGCAGGTTGTGACCGCAGCCGTGGCCGAACCGGCCCAGCGGGCGCTCCTCCGCGACGCCGGGCTCCTGGCCGAGTTCCGGCAGCGCGTCATACTCGCCAAGGATCGCGATAACCGGACCGTCCTCGCCCCATTCACCGATGAGTGCCGTGGGAATGCCCGCCACGCCCTCGCGCAGCCGCGCGCCCTCTGCGCGCAGCACATCGGCATGCGCCCGCGCGCTTTCGTGTTCGGTATAGGCAACCTCGGGCGTGTCGAAGACCCGGTCGGCCAATGCCGTGAACGTGCCGCGATGGGCCTCGACGATATCCCAGAGCCGGTCGGTGTTTTTCATTGCGGGTCCTCCTGTCGCGGCAGAGACTGCCGCTTCCGCCGTCCGGACGCCAGAGGCCGCGTGGTGATTTTGCGCCTTGCGCCGGGTCGTGTTGCTCCGTAATCATACAAGCGTATAATTTGTTGCGGCCCTGATCGAGCGCCGCCAGGAAGGAAGCGCCCGATGAGATACGCAGCCGTCCTTGACCGCCTTGCCGGGCTTGGCAGTGCAAAATGGGAACTGCACGTCGCCGCGCGCGATCTTGCGCTGGCGGGTCGCGAGGTCATTGACCTTACCATCGGAAATCCCGACGTGTCGGTCGCAGCCGACCTTGTCGAGGCCGCCGCTGCTGCGATGCGGGCCGGGCGGACCGAATATTCCGATGGCAGGGGGGAAGCGAGGCTCCGCGCGGCCCTTGCCGCGCGGTACGCCGCGCGCTCGGGCCGTCCCGTTGCACCCAATCAGGTCCTGTGCTTCCCCGGCACGCAAACCGCGCTTTACGCCGTAATTGCCGGTATCGCCGAGGCGGGGACCGAAGTTCTTGTCGGGGACCCGATGTATGCCACTTACGAGGGCGTGATCGCGGCAAGCGGCGCACGTCTCGTCCCCGTGCCGCTCCGGGCGGGGAACGGGTTCCGCATCTCGGCCGACGATATCGCGGCACGGATCAACCCCGCCTCGCGCGCGATCCTTCTCAACACGCCGCACAATCCGACGGGTGCCGTCCTCGGCCCCGAGGACATCGCGGCGATCGGCGCGCTTGCGCGGCAGCATGATCTCTGGATCGTCGTCGATGAGGTCTATGAAGAACTGATCTTCGACGGTGTGACGTTCACCTCGCCTTTCGACTGGGCGGAACTGGCCGACCGCACCATCGTCGTCTCCTCGATCTCCAAATCGCACGCTGCGCCGGGGTTCCGGTCGGGCTGGTGCGTCGGGCCTGAGCCGTTCACCGAACGTCTTCTGGCGCTGTCGGAGGTTATGCTTTTCGGCAACCAGCCCTTCATCGCCGACATGACCGCGCTTGCCGTGGCAGGGCCTTCCGAGGCGGCCCGCGGGATGCGCCGCCGTTTCGCCGCGCGCGCCACACACCTGGCCGAACGGCTCGGGCAGGGAACCCCGCTCAGGGTAGCGCCGCCGAAGGCGGGAATGTTCGCGTTGGTTGACATCCGCGCGACCGGCATGTCCGACCGTGACTTCGCTCTTGGCCTGCTGCATGGCGAAGGCGTCGCCGTGATGCCGGGGTCGGTCTTCGGCGCGACGCTCGCGGGCTGGGTCCGCGTGGCGCTGACCGTCGATGACGACCGTTTCGCGCGCGCCTGCGACGGCATCGCGCGCTATGCCGAAACGCTCGCCCGGGTAGGAGCCTGACCATGACGACAATCGGTGAAGCGCTTGTCCGCGCGCTTGAGGCACGGGGCGTGGATACGGTGTTCGGCATCCCCGGCGTCCACACGGTAGAGCTTTATCGCGGCCTCGCCCGCTCGACCGTCCGCCATGTCACGCCGCGCCACGAACAGGGTGCGGGCTTCATGGCCGATGGCTATGCGCGCGTTTCCGGCAAGCCCGGCGTTGCCTTCGTCATCACCGGGCCGGGCGTGGCAAACACATTGACCCCGATGGGACAGGCCCGCGCCGATTCCGTGCCAATGCTCGTGATCTCCGGTGTCAATGCGCTCGGCACGCTCGGCAAGGGTTACGGGCATCTCCACGAACTGCCCGACCAGCAGGCGATGACCGCGCTCGTCGCGCAAAGTTCCGACCGCATCGTCTCGGCCGAGGACCTCGCTCCGGCGCTGGAGCGCGCCTTCGCGGGTTTCGCGACCGGCCGCCCCGGCCCGCGCCATATCGAAGTCCCGCTTGACGTCATGCCGCTGCCGGCGGCAGAAGCGACCATCCCCAGCGTGCCGAAATCTGTCTTGCCCCCGGAAGACCGGATCGCCGAGGCCGCACGCCGGCTTGCCGCTGCAGAGCGCCCGCTGATCCTTGCCGGCGGCGGCGCGAAACGGGCGGGCGCAGCGCTGCGCGAACTGGCCGAGGCGCTTGATGCCCCGGTCGTGCTGACTACGAATGCCCGCGGCCTGATGCACGGCCACCCCCTCGGCGTCCCCGCCAGCCCCAGCCTCGCCCCGGTGCGGGACCTTATTGCGGATGCCGATGCCGTTCTCGCCGTCGGCACGGAATTCGGCCCGACCGACTACGACATGTATGGTGCCGGCGGCCTGGCCTGGCCGAAGGGACTGATCCGGGTGGAGGTCGACACCGTGCAACTGACGCGCCACCCCGCAGAGCTTGGCCTTCCCGGTCATGCGGAGCTTGTGTTGCCGGCTCTGGCCGCGCGTATCACTGCGCGGGCCGCCGCGCGGGGTTCCGCCCGCGCCGAGACGGCGCGCGACGGCGCATGGGATGCGGTCGGCCCCGCGATGCGGACACAGACCGTCATTCTGAACGCGATCCGGGATGCGCTGCCCGGCGCGATCCTGGTCGGCGATTCAACGCAGGTGGTCTATGCGGGCAATCTTTTCTACGACCACGACCGCCCCGGCGGCTGGTTCAACGCCGCGACCGGGTTCGGCGCGTTGGGATACGGGATTCCGGCAGCCATCGGTGCGGCCCTCGCCGATCCCGCCGCGTCGGTCGTGGCGCTGATCGGCGACGGCGGCGCGCAGTTCACCCTGCCCGAACTGATGACGGCGGTGGACGAGAAACTGCCGATCGCCTTCCTGATCTGGAACAACCACGCCTACGGCGAAATCGCCTCGGCGATGGAAGCCGCCGGGGTCGAGGTGATCGGCTGCACTCCGACGCCGCCGGATTTCGAGGCGGTGGCGCGGTCCTGCCGGATGCCGTATCGGCGCGTCACCATGACGCCGGAGGCTGTTGCCGGTGCGCTTGCTGACAATCGCCGTGATGGCCCGGTGATGATCGAGATCGTGATGCCGCCGCCGGCGTGACTGTCTAGCAGCCGTCCTTCCACTCGGTGATGATCTTCACGGCCTCTTCTGCCGTCTCGACGAACTGGAACAAGTCCAGATCCTCGGCCGAAATCGTGCCTGCATCCGCCAGCGCCTGCCAGTTGATGATCTTCTCCCAGAAGGCGCGGCCGAACAGGAGAAACGGCACCCGCCGCATCCGGCCGGTCTGGATCAGCGTCAGGCTTTCGAACATCTCGTCGAGCGTACCGAACCCGCCGGGGAAGATGCAGATCGCCTTTGCCCGCATCAGGAAGTGCATCTTGCGGATGGCGAAGTAGTGGAAATTGAAGCTGAGATCCGGCGTCACGTATTCGTTGGGCGCCTGTTCATGCGGCAGCACGATGTTCAGCCCGATGGAGGAGCCGCCGGCATCGTCCGCGCCGCGGTTTCCCGCCTCCATCACACCCGGACCGCCGCCGGTGACAATCACGTCCTCGCGCCCGTAGCTTTGCATGCTCCGCTCGGTCATCAGGCGCGCAAAGGTCCGCGCCTCGTCATAGAAGCGCGACAGATCCGCGAGCGTCTTCGTCCGCGCCGTGTCCTTCTTCGCGGGCTCGGGAATCCGCGCGCCGCCGAACATCACGATCGTGGACTCGATCCCGCGCTCGTCGAGGATCATCTGCGGCTTGAGCAGTTCCAGCTGGAGCCGGACCGGCCGCAATTCCTCCCGGCACATGAAGTCGTTGTCGGTGAAGGCAAGCCGGTAGGCCGGCGCGCGCGTCTGGGGCGTGTCGGGAATGCGGTGTGCGGCCTCGACATCCTGCTGGCTGTCACGGAACGGGTGGTTTCGGGCGTCGTCCTTCATGCGATCCTCGGCTGTCCTGTCGGTCCAGACCTAGCCGGTTTGGCCTGACGAGGCCAGCGCCGCGCGGCGGGATGGCGCAACTGTGGCGCGCATGGTCGCATTGCCTCGTCGGGCGCGGCGTCCTATAGGTCATCGTCACGCGCGAACAGCCCCGGGGGAAAGCCAATGTCGAACGCCGCACTCGAATCCGCCATCGAAGCCGCATGGGAGGTGCGCGACACGATCACGCCGTCGACCGGGGGAGAGACGCGTGAGGCGATCGAAGACACGCTGAATGCGCTCGACAGCGGCCGCCTGCGCGTCGCGGAGCGGCAGGCAGACGGCAAGTGGCACGTCAATCAGTGGGCCAAGAAGGCGGTGCTGCTCGGTTTCCGCGTCAAGGATATGGAGATGCAGTCGGGCGGCCCGCAGGGCGGCGGCTGGTGGGACAAGGTCGACAGCAAGTTCGCCGGCTGGGGCGACAATCAATGGAAGGCAGCAGGCTTTCGGGCCGTGCCGACCTCGGTCGTGCGCAGGTCGGCCTATATCGCGCCGGGCGTGGTGCTGATGCCGTCTTTCGTGAACCTCGGCGCCTATGTCGACAGCGGCACCATGGTCGATACCTGGGCTACGGTCGGCTCCTGCGCCCAGATCGGCAAGAACGTGCATCTGTCGGGCGGCGTCGGCATCGGCGGCGTGCTGGAGCCGATGCAGGCCGGCCCCACGATCATCGAGGATAACTGCTTCATCGGCGCGCGTTCGGAAGTGGTCGAGGGCTGCATCGTCCGCGAAGGCTCCGTCCTCGGCATGGGCGTCTTCATCGGTCAGTCCACGAAGATCGTGGACCGGGAGACCGGGGACGTGATGTATGGCGAAGTGCCCGCCGGGTCGGTCGTCGTCGCGGGCTCCATGCCCTCGAAGAACGGCATCAATCTCTACTGTGCGGTGATCGTGAAGAAGGTGGACGCGAAGACGCGGTCGAAGACCTCGATCAACGAACTGCTCCGCGACTGACCTCAGTCGATCTGGCAGCCCGTGCCGCCGATCCCGTCGTCGTCGCCCGGCGCACATTCGGGCACGGCGGGTTCCGCCATCACCGGTTCTTCGACGACCGGCGCGGGTTCCATGACCGGCTCGGCCATGCCGCCGACATGTTCCTCGCGGTTCGCGGCCGTACAGGCGGAGAGCGCCAGCAGCGCCAGAAGCCCGGTCAATCGGCGAAACATCAGCTTTCCTCCCCCGTGCGGTAGAAAAATCCGCCCGCACGAAACCGCATCGGCCCGGGCGCGGTATTCGCCCGCTTCATCGCCGCCGCAGTCTGGCTGATTTCCTGAAAGAGCGCCATCTCCCTTTCGGAAAAAAGCGCCGCGAGTTCCGTGACTTGCGCATCCGTCAGCCCGGTGTAATGCACCGCCCGTTCAAAATGCGGGACATCGCGGCCCTGCACATTCTCGAACGCGGCCGAAAGGTGATCGCCGAGGTTGCGCGACAGATAGGCAAGCTGATCGTCCGACCCCGAAAGCGGCTGGTAGGACCCCTGCACCAGCCGCACCGTCTGGCCGTCGTCGGACAGCGCGACCGTGCCCGCTGCCAGCAGCGTGTCGAGCATCGTCCGGGCATGCACGTCGCGCCGCACCTCCTGCGCCAGCGCCTCGAAGGACGGGGCAGGGCCGTTCTTCGGCAACGCCATCGGCTGTCCCTGTTCCTGGAGGCCGGGATCGGTTCGCCACAGCGCCACCAGCCGGGCAAGGTGGTTCGGGCGTTGGTCCTTCACGTCCTCCGCCCGCAGCCGGGCCACGTCGCGCCGTTGCAGCCCGGTCAGAACCGAGACCCGGCTGTCCGTCGCCTTGCCATCCGCCTGCGCCAAAGCGGCCTGGACGTAGTGCGCCTTCATCCGCTCGGCGAGGTCGGGAAAGAGCACGCCGCGCGCCACCAGAAGGCGGGCGATCGGGGCAAAGAGGGCGTCGAACATATCCATTGATGTGCAATATGCACATTTTCTTTGACAGGTCCAGCAACTCATAATATGTGCAAAATACACATTTGCCAGATGGAGTCATGAGATGCTTGCCTTCCGACTACTCCCCGCCGCGTCCGTCGCCGCGCTTCTCGCGGCCTGTTCACCCACCGCATTCACCCCGTCCGCCCCGGTTGTCGCGGAACCCGTGATGGAAGAGGCCAGCGGAATGGCCGAACCGGTCATGGAGCCTTTCACCCCGGCCGAACCGATGGCGGACTACCCAGCGCCTGCACGCGGCAGCTATTCCGGCCGGGCGCGGCGGGGCGTCGTGACGGCGGGCGATATCGACGACACCCTCAACCTTGCCGCTTTCTCCCGCTACCTCGCCCGCGCCGGGCGCGAGACGGGATTGCCGAAACTCGGGCTCGGCACGCCGGTCCTCGCGCAGCTTGTCGGTGTCGACGGAACCCCTGCGCCGGGCGCGCGCTACACGCTCCGCCGTCCCGGCGCGGCAGAGCCGTTCCATTCCGGCTATGCGGGGCCAGATGGCCGCATCGCGGTCTTTCCCGGCGTAGTCGGCGGCGGCGCCCTGAAATCGGTGGAACTCCGTGCCTTCGGGGAGGACGGTCAGGAAACGGCGGGCAGGACGCTCAAGACCGGCCAGTGGCAGCGCGTCGACCTGCCCTTCGATGCGGATTGGCAGCCCGACTTCCTCGACCTTGTCGTCGTGGTGGACACGACCGGCTCCATGGGTGACGAGATCGCATTCCTGAACAAGGAACTGATCGGCATTGCCCGTGCCGCCGCCCGCAAGGCGCGCGGCTTGCAGGTCCGCTACGGCCTTGTTGCCTATCGCGACCGTTACGACGCATACGTTGTCCGGAACTACGGCTTCACCACCAATCCTTCCGAGATGGCGGGCTGGCTCCGAGGGCTGCGGGCCGGTGGCGGCGGCGACTATCCCGAAGCCGCAGCGGCCGCGCTGTCCGCCGGCGTCGGCCTCGACTGGCGGCGCGGCAAGGGGGAGCGCATCCTGCTCCACGTCGCGGACGCCCCGCCGCACGATCGTGACGCCGCGGCCTATCTTCGCACGGCCAAGACGGCGGCCGGGAAGGGTGTGCAGGTCTTCACCCTTGGCGCGAGCGGAGTCGCCGAGGAATCGGAATATCTCATGCGGCAGGCTTCGGTCGCGACGGGCGGGCGCTATGTCTTCCTGACCGACGACAGCGGCGTGGGGCTTTCGCATGCGGAACCGACGATCTCGTGCTACCGCGTCACGAAACTCGCGCAGTTGCTGACCCGCATCCTCGCCACCGAACTGACCGGCAACAGGCACGAGGCCGCACCGGGCGACGTGATCCGCGAGGTGGGCACCTACCGCAACGGTATCTGCCGCAATTGAACGCAGGTGTGCGATGGCCGCTATTCGGCGGCCATCGCGTTCTTTTCGGGAGGGGCGATCAACCCCTCCGCCCGGGCCGCCGCCCCGGCATCCTCGGCATGGGCCAGAAGCCAGCCCTGCAGCGCCGCCGGGGTGATGCGCGCGTGACCCAGTGCCTCGGCGAAGCGCGGCGCGAGGTCGGGGCGGTCCGGGAAGAACCGCGCGAAGAGCCGCGCGGCGGTCTCCGACCCGATCAGGCCAAGCTCCACATGCACGTCCGCGCGCCCTGGCCGGACCAATGCCGGGTCGAGACGCTCGGGGTGGTTCGTGGTCATCACCAGCGCCCGGCCCTCCTGCGCTGCCACCCCGTCGATGGCGTTCAGAAGGCCGGAGAAGGTGACGCCGCTCGCCGCCTCGCCCTTGCGCCGCTGCCGGAAGGCCGCGTCGATATCCTCGATGGCGAGGATCGCGCCGCGCGGCGCGGTAGCCATCGCCTGCCGCAACGCCTCGTCCCCAAGCCCGGCGCGGCCGATATCGAGGATCGCGATATCGAGACCAAGTTCGGAGGCAAGCGCGCGGATCGCGCTCGACTTGCCGGTGCCGGGAGGCCCGTGAAGCAGGTAGCCCCGCCGCCACGGGATGCCGCGTTCGCCGTACCAGTCCCGCGCGCCGAGGAAGCGGCGCATGTCCGCGACGAGCCGTTCGACGCGGTCGTCGTCACTCAGCACCGATACGACGCTGCGGGCGGTGACCTGGCCGAGGCTTTCCCAATAGCCGTCCTGGAACATGAAGACCTCCGGCCCGACGCGTTCCTGCGCGGCAAGATGCGCCTGACCTTCGGCGATCCAGCGCCGGATCGTGCCGATCCGGCCGCAGATCACCGTCAGGCTCACCGACTCCACCGGACGCGGATAGGCGGGGCCCTCGGCGCCCGCGCTTTCGCGCCGCTCGCGCAGGAAGAGGCAGAGCCGCCCCTCACGCCAGAACCAGTGCAGGCCGGGCGCCGGGCCATAGATCTCGCCCGCCGCGCCATGCAGCTCGGTGATCCGCACGCGCCGCGCATGGGCCAGAACGCCGGTCATGTCCAGCCAGCCGTAGAACCCGCGATAGGCCGCAGTGCGGTTGTCGAGCGTCACCGTCACCATCGCCCGGCGCAGGATCGCGGTCCAGCCGCGCAACAAGAGGCCGCGCCCGAGCGCCACGGAGGCGCCGAGCAGGCCAAGCGCGGTACCGCCCGCGAAGATGTCGCTTCCGGCGCCCTGCGCCAGATAGGTCATGATGGACTCGAACATGGGTCACCTTTCCGCCGTCACGGGCGGAACCGTTGCCGGGAATGTCCCGGCGTGCTGGTCAGGAAGATTGGTCGGAAACCGCCCCGAAGGCGGTCAGGCCCGTCTTGCGAAGGGCCGGATTGCTGCATTGTCGTTCGTCATTCCGCCCTCCTTTTCTCCTAAAGGGAGGTGCGGAATAACCGCCTGCTCGATTCGGATCAACGGCGATCATCCCTACCCGCCGCGCTGTTGCGGCGCTGCACCATTCATGCGATGGGCAGAAATCGGGAACGGCCGGAGCAAGAGACCCCAAGATGACCGACAAACCGAAACGCCCCCAGCAGGTCTATACCCTTGTCGTCCAGGTCGGCCGCAAGGCCGGCGACGGCCTGCCGAAGAAGGCGACGGGTGCCGCGCTCATGGTCTATGCAAGCGGCGTGGACGAAGACGAGGCGGTGCGCGAGACGGTCGCGATCCTCAAGCAGGCCGATATGGCGCCGCTTGATGTCACCGGCTACGGAACGCTGCCGGAACGCGAGGCGCAGGGCCACGAGATCGCCGAGGAGGAGCGCGCGTTGATGGACAAGGCGCTGGCCGAGAACGCGGTGATCGTCGCCGAGGTGACGCCCTTCTTCGACTGAGCGTTGCGGCCGCACCCCCTTGGCCTTTCGGCCCGGCGCGCTCATATAGGGGGCAACCAGACAGATAGGGGGCAGACATGCTCGAATTCGGCCAGACCAAGGACGCGGCACCTGCCGGCGACCTGATCCGTGACGTGACCGAGGCGGAGTTCATGAAGGACGTGATCGAGGCGAGCGTAGAGGTGCCCGTCATCGTCGACTTCTGGGCGCCGTGGTGCGGCCCCTGCAAGACGCTCGGCCCCGCGCTCGAGGCCGCCGTGACCGCCGCGAAGGGCAAGGTCCGCATGGCCAAGGTCAACGTGGATGAGAACCAGTCGATCGCCGCGCAGCTTCGTATCCAGTCGATCCCGACGGTCTATGCTTTCTGGCAGGGCAAGCCGGTGGACGGCTTCCAGGGTGCGATCCCGGGGTCGGAGATCAAGGCCTTCGTCGACAAGCTCGCCTCCCTCGCCGGGGACGGTGGCCTTGGTGAGGCGATCGAGGCCGCCGAGGCGATGCTGGCGGAAGGCGCCATCGACGACGCGGCCGAGACCTTCGCCGCGATCCTCGGGGAAGAGCCGGAGAATGCCGCCGCCTATGGCGGGCTGGTCCGCGCCCGCCTCGCCGCCGGTAACGAGGACGAAGCCGCAGCCCTGCTGGACAATGTCCCGGCCGCAATCGCTTCCTCTGCCGAGGTCGAGGCCGCGCGCGCCCAGCTCGCGCTTTTGAAACAGGCCGCGAATGCCGGCCCGGTGGCCGAGCTTCTCGACCGTGTTCTTTCGCATCCCGACGACCATCAGGCCCGGTTCGACCTTGCCCAGGCGCTGCACGCTGCCGGCAAGGTTGAAGGTGCGGTAGAGGAGCTTTTGGAACTGTTCCGCCGCGACCGCGAATGGAACGACGGCGCCGCCAAGGCGCAGCTGTTCACCATATTCGATGCGTTGAAGCCGAACGATCCGATCGTCCTGAAGGGGCGGCGAAAGCTCTCCTCGCTGCTCTTTGCCTGATGGCCGACAGCCGCTAGGATCGGTTCATGAAGCTGCACGGCGACCTGCCGGAGAAGATCCCGCTTTTCCCTCTTCCGGGGGCGCTTCTCCTGCCGCGCGCGCGCCTGCCCCTGCAGATATTCGAGCCGCGCTACCTCGCCATGCTCGACGAAACGCTCAAGACGCAGCACCGGCTGATCGGGATGATCCAGCCGCGGCCCGGCCCCGAAGGCCAGCCGCGCCTTGCCGCGATCGGCTGCGCCGGCCGCGTCACCGGGTTTTCCGAGACCGAAGACGGGCGCTATATGATTACGCTCACCGGCGTGTCGCGCTTCCGCCTGAAGCGGGAGATTTCGGGCTTTGCCCCCTACCTGTCGGGTGAGGTCGGCTGGAGCGATTTCGGGCGCGATCTGGGGCCTGCGGAACACGATGCGGGGTTCGCGCGGAAGCCGTTCCTCCGGCTCCTGCGCCGGTATTTCGAGGCCGAGCAGCTTTCGACCGACTGGGACAGCCTGAAAGAGGCGGAGGACGAACTTTTGATCAACTCGCTCGCCATGCTCTGCCCGTTTGAGCCGGAGGACAAGCAGGCCCTGCTTGAGGCGCCCTCGCTCGAAACCCGGCGCGAGACGCTGGCGACGCTGATGGAATACGCGCTCCGGGGCGGCGGCGAGGAGGTGGTGCAATGAGCGACGAAGGCAAGTTCGACCGGCGGATGCTGGAGGCGCTGGTCTGCCCGCTGACCCATTCGCCGCTCAGCTATGACGCCGAGGCGCAGGAACTGATCTCCAAGCCCGCCAAGCTCGCCTTCCCGATCCGCGGCGGCATCCCGGTGATGCTGGTGGACGAGGCCCGCAAGATCGACTGAGGGGCCGCAGCCCCCCAGTGGACGCCCTCTCAGACCGCCTTGGCGAGCGCCACGGCATCCGCCCCGGCCGGATAGCGCAGTTGGTCGGACCCGTCCGTCGCGGCCCGCCAGACCGCCTCGGCCACGTCGCTTTCCGTCGTCGTCAGCGCGGGGTTGGCATATTCGGCGAAGGCCCCGGCGGCGAAGCCGGCATAGGCCTCGGGGATGAGGTCGCTCACCTGAACATCGCTGTTCGCGGCGAACTGCGTGGTCGGCGCGTGGCCCGGTTCCACCAGTTTCGCGCGGATCCCGAAGGCACCAAGCTCAAGCGCGAGTGATCCGGTGAACCCCTCGACCGCCTCTTTGCTTGCCGTATAGGCCGCGACAAGCGGCATCGGCGCGAGAACGGAGCTTGACGTGACGTTGACGATCACCCCCGACCGGCGCGCGCGCATCTGCGGGATCACGGCCTGCACCATCGTCATCGTGCCGAAGGTGTTGGTGGCAAAGATCTTGCGCACATGGTCCATCGGGGTCGCCTCGAAGGCGCCCGCCGCGCCGATGCCGGCGTTGTTGACAAGGACGTCGATCGGCCCCGCTGCCGCGATCGCCGCGGCGATGCTGCCCGCGTCGGTGATGTCGAGCGGCAGGATGCGCAACCGGTCAGAGGCGGGAAGGATGCCGTCGCGCGGGCTGCGCATCGTGGCGATCACGGTCCAGCCCTTGTCGTGAAAGTGCCGGGCGGTCTGCAGTCCGTAGCCGGACGAGCAGCCGGTGATGAGGACGGTGGTCATGTCGGTCTCCTGTGGTTGAACTTGACAGGGACCGATGTAGCGGGCGAAATCGGGACTATCATCGATCAATGATCCGAATAAAGTTGGCAATAGTCCAAATGACCGATCCTCTGTCCCAGGTCATCCGGCTGCTCCGCCCCTCCGCCGTCTTCTCCAAGGGGATCAGCGCGGCGGGGCGCTGGGCGGTCCGCTACGCCGAATTCGGCCAGCCGGGCTTCTGCGCGATGACCGAGGGGCGCTGCCGCCTTGCCGTCGCGGGCGAGGCGCCCGTGGTGCTCGAGGCGGGCGATTTCGTCCTTCTACCGGCGACGCCCGCCTTCACCATGTCGGGGCTCGAGCCCGCCGCCCCCCTCCGCATCGACCCAACGACGGCCCCGCCGCCGGACCGCGAGATGCGATTCGGCCGGCCGGACGGGCCGCCCGACATGCGCCAGTTCGGCGGCTGGTTCACCTTCGGCGCGCCCGAGGCCGGTCTGCTCGTCGCGCTTCTGCCGCGCATGATCCATATCCGCGGCGTGCCGCGCCTGGCCGAGCTGGTGCGCCTTGTCGGCGACGAGGCCGCGCGCGAGGATCCGGGGCGCGACCTCATCCTCGAGCGTCTGGTGGAGATCCTGCTGATCGAGGCCCTGCGCGCGGCGCCCTCGGGTGCGGCGCGCCCCGGCCTTCTGAACGGCCTTGCCGACCCCCGCCTTGCCATCGCCCTTCGCCAGATGCACGAGGGGATCGGGCAGTCCTGGACCGTCGCCGAACTTGCGCGCGACGCGGGCATGTCGCGATCGTCCTTCTTCGACCATTTCTCGCGCACCGTCGGGGTCCGGCCGATGGAATACCTTCTCGCCTGGCGCATGGCGGTCGCGCGCGACCTTCTCCGCGGCGGCGGCCTTGCGCTCGACGAGGTGGCGATGCGGGTCGGCTACGGCTCGGCCAGCACCTTCAGCACCGCCTTCAGCCGCCACACCGGCCTGCCGCCCGGGCGCTTCATGCGCGCCGCTGCCGCCTAGCCCGCGACCTTGCGCACATGCGGAAAATCCCCGGTCGCGATATAGGCCTCCTCCTCGGGGGAGGACGGCCGGCCGAGGATCGGGTTGCGGTGCGGGTGGCGGCCAAAGCGTTCGATGATGCCGGTGACCCGCGCATGTTGCTGGAGGAAGCCTTCGCCCATCTCCCGGATCGGGTCCGGCAGCCGCGCCGCGATCCCCTCGATCACGGGGATCAGCATCTTCATCCGCTCGAGGTGTTGCGGTCCCTCGCAATGCGAGATCGAAATCGCGAAGAACGCCTGCTCCCACGGGGCGAGCGCCTCGAAATCGCCGTTCGCGATGCCTTCAAGCGCCAGCCGCGCCGCCTTGATGTCCTGCGCAAAGGCCGCTGGCGTGTCCCGCCACAAGGACCGCGGAAACTGGTCGAGGGCGATCAGAAGCGCGAGCCGCCCGCGCGGGGTCCCGGCCCAGTGATCTAGGGCGCCGGTGGCGGCAGCCAGCGTCAGATCGGCGAAATCTCGGTTAATCCGCGCGTCCATCCCGCCCTGCATCCGCTCGTCCCAGAAGGCGCTGTGCGCGGCCGAGTCCGTCTCGTGCCCGGTGTCGGGAAACCAGAGGTCCAGAACCTCTTGCGGATCGAATTGCCGGGTCATGGCGCTGCCTCCCTTTCCCCTCGGGTGCACGTTACCCGAAAGGCGGGGGGCTGTCGTGGCCGTTCGGCCCTAGAGCGCCACGCCGCGGAGGAGCTTCGGCGGCGTGCCCGCGATCCCGGCCGCCTGGCGGATGAACCCCCGGCGCAGAGGGGGCAGGGCGCCAACGACGCCCATGCCGATGTCGCGGGCGGCGCGCAAGAGCGGATTGTCGTTGGAAAACAGCTTGTTGACCGCGTCCATCCCAAGGGCGAGGGCAGTCGCATCGAACCGCCGCCAGCTTTGATACCGCTCCAGAACGTCCACCGTGCCGATATCCTCGCCGCGCCTGTGCGCCTCGACCAGAACTTCCGCCAGCGCGCCCACGTCGCGGAAACCGAGGTTCAGGCCCTGTCCCGCAATCGGATGCACGCCATGCGCCGCATCGCCAACCAGCGCGAGGCGCGGCGCGACATAGGCATTGGCCAGCGTCAGGTTCAGGGGATAGGTGAACCGCCCGCCGGCCAGTTCGATCGTTCCGAGAAATTCACCGAAGCGCGGCCGCAGCACTTCAAGGAAATCCTCGTCGGTGAGGCCCGCGATGGTTTTCGCCTGTGCCTCAGTCTCGCTCCAGACGATCGAAGACCGGTTGCCCTTCAACGGCAGAATCGCGAGCGGGCCGGACGGCATGAAGAACTGGTGCGCGATCCCGCCATGCGGCTTTTCATGCGCCACCGCGCAGACCAGCGCCGTCTGACCGTAGCCCCATCCGGTCCGGCCAATCCCGGCGCGCTGGGCGGTGCCAGAGGCGCGCCCGTCGCAGCCCGCCAGAACCTTTCCCGTCAGGGTCCGCCCGTCGGACAAGGTGACCGTGACGCCCGCCGCGCCTACCTCCTGCGCCGTGACGGTCGTTGCGGGCAGGTGGGTGATCCGGTCCTCTGCCTCCATCGCGGCAAGGAAGGCCGCGTAGAGGTGGCGGTCCTCGACCATGAAGCCCATCGGGCCTTCCTCGATCTCGGCCGCCTCGAAATGCAGGAAGAGGGGCGCGGGGCCTTCGCCAGGCCGCCCGTCGCCGGTCTTGATCTCCAGCATCGGCTGGGCCTCGCCCGCGATCCGGTCCCAGACGCCGGTCGCAGACAGAAGCCGCTTGGACGCGATGGCCAGCGCATAAGCCCGCCCGTCGAAATTCGCCTCGGCACGGGCACGGGCCGGCTGCGCGTCGATCACCGCTACTGTCAGCCCGGCCTGCGCCAGCGCAAGCGCAAGTGCCGGGCCGTTCAGCCCGCCGCCGGTGATGATCACATCCGCGTCGTATTCCATACCCGCCAGTATCGCGCGCCACCGGGGAATGTCCATGCGGTCGCCTGCCGCGCGGTCGGGCCTTTGACGCTGCGCTGTCCCGTGCGAAAACAGGACGGTAAACGCAGGGGCGGATCGGCCATGATGATCACCGAGATCGAGGATTTCTTCACGAAGGGCTGCGGCCGCTGCGACCGGTTCGCGACCCCGGACTGTTCCGCGCGGCGCTGGGCCGACGGGCTGAATGCCTTGCGCGAAATCTGTCGCGATTGCGGGTTGGTCGAGACGGTCAAATGGGCGCATCCCTGCTACATGCATGCGGGCCGCAATATCGCGCTTCTGGGCGCATTCCGCGGTGATTTCCGGATCACGTTCCTCAACGCAGCCCTTCTGAAAGACTCGGAGAATGTGTTGGAACCGCAGGGCCCGAACAGCCGTCAGGCCGGCACGATCCGCTTCACCGGCGCTGATGCGGTCGCCGCGATGGAACCGGTCCTGCGCGCCTATCTGACCGAGGCGATGGGCTACGCCCAGGCCGGCATCCGCCCGCCGAAGAAGGAAACCGACCTCGATCTGCCGGACGAACTGACCGAGGCGCTCGATGCCGATCCCGAACTGGCCGAGGCGTTCCACGGCCTCACCCCGGGCCGCCAGCGCAGCTATGCGATCGTCATCAGCGGCGCCAAGACGACCCAGACGCGCCTCCGCCGCATCGCCGGGTTTCGGGGCAAGATTCTCGCCGGGAAGGGCGCGAACGAGCGCTGAGGCCTAGCCGCCGCAAAGATCGCCCAGCCTGAGTGTGGGGTGGGGCGCGATGGTCCACGAAAGCCCGGTCCGCGCGTTCGAGGCCGCCTTGTGATATGAGGTGGTTGTCAGATCCTCCTCCAGCCAGGCGATCCCGTCCGGGTCGCGCGCGTTATATCGGCCTCGGCTGGACAGCCGCTCGGGCAGGTGGCTCCGCACAAGGTTCGCGTCGAAGGGCAGGGTGCCGGCCCGCACCGCTTCCCAGGCTTTCAGTCCCTGTTTGCGCTTGGCCAGCCGTGCCGCGAAGATCATCGGATAGGTCCAGGATTGCGGCGGGCCGGAAATGGCGAAGGTGCAGTCCTGCACCGGCGCCCGGCGCAGAGCCTCCAGATCGGGGCGCGCCGCGCCGCCCGCCACAGCCAGAATGAAAAGATAGCTGGCCCGGTAGCCCTCGGAATGGAAGCGGTCGGCGACGGCAAAGGCGCCCCAGCCGTCGGGGGTGAACCCGGCCGGATCGGCCTCCTTCACATGGAAGGGCCGCGCGGCGTGGTGCATGGCGGGGAAGGTCCAGACCTCGCCCACCTCCAGAAGGAACGGCTCCGGCGCGGGGGTGGCCTTGCGCTTCTTCGGCTTCGGATGCGGCGCGGACCAGCGCGCCAGCACCTCCTCCAGCACCTTCGCGCGCTTTTCCAGATCGCGCGGCGACATGCCGAGGCTGCGTTTCACCTCAAGGTCCTCGCCCGTCTCGATCAGCGCGCGGGCGCGGGTCATCACCTCCGGATGGTCCAGCGCGTGAAGGTGCAGAAGGTCGGCGAACGCGAGCCAGACATCCGCCTCCTCCTCCCCCTCCGGCGCCAGCTTCTCCAGCACCTCGGCCACAAGCGTCGCGGTATCGGTCGGGCGGCGGGAAAGATCGGCAAAGACCATCTTCACATCCGCCGCGCTGTCGTTCTGGTAAAGCCCGGTGCCCCAGCTGCCCATGGTTCCTCCTGTTCGCTGTCCCCAGCTTCCCGAACGGGGCCGGCCCCGTCAACTGCCGCTTCCCAAGGCGCGGGCAGGGCGCTAGCGTCGGCCCGAACGAACGGAGGACGGCATGGCGGAATGGCGGGAGATGAGCGCGTCCGATCTCGGCCGGGCGATCGGCCGGGGCGAGATCGATCCCGAGGAACTGACCGCCGCGCATCTCGACGCGATCCGGGCGCACGACTACCGCGACCGCATCTATGCCCGCCTGACCGAGGCCCGCGCCCTGGAAGAAGCCGCCGCCGCGTCCCGGCGCGCCAAGGCGGGGCAGCGGCTCTCGCTTCTCGACGGGGTGCCGATCTCGTGGAAGGACCTGTTCGACACTGCCGGCACCGCGACCGAAGCCGGCTCCCGCCTGCTTGAGGGCCGTGTGCCGACCGCCGATGCCGAGGTGCTGGCCAATGCCACCGCACAAGGCCTCGTCTGCCTCGGCAAGACCCATATGACGGAACTCGCCTTTTCCGGTCTCGGCCTCAACCCGATGACCGCGACGCCGCCCAACGCCAACGATCCCGCGCTCGCGCCCGGCGGCTCGTCTTCCGGCGCAGCGGCATCCGTCGCCTTCGGCCTTGCCGCGGCGGGCATCGGGTCCGATACCGGAGGCTCTGTCCGCATCCCGTCCGCCTGGAACGATCTTGTCGGGCTCAAGACGACCTCCGACCGCCTGCCGCTGACCGGCGTCGTGCCGCTCTGCGCGCGGTTCGACACGGTCGGCCCGCTCTGCCGCACGGTGGAGGATGCGACGCAGCTTCTCGCGGCGATGGAGGGCGGCAAACCCGCCGATCTGCGCGGCGCGACCCTGAACGGCGCGCGCTTCCTCGTGCTGGAGACCGTCGCGCTCGACGATATGCGGCCCGAGCCACTTGCGGGATTCAAGCACGCGCTTGAACGGCTGACGGATGCCGGGGCGACCATCGCGCGCGGGGCCGTTCCGGAACTGGCCGAGGCGATGGCGCTTTCGGGCATCCTCTTCACGTCGGAAGCCTACGGCACCTGGAAAGACGCGATCGAAGCCGCGCCCGACCGCATGTTCGCCGCTGTCCGCGACCGCTTCCGACTTGGCGCGCAGTTCTCTGCCGCCGATTACGTCGCCGCGTGGCAGCGCCTTGACCAGATCCGCGGGATCTGGGCCGAGCGCGCCGCCCCCTACGACGCGGTCCTGGTGCCGACCGCGCCGAACCTGCCGCCCGACACGACGCGGCTGACCTCCGATGAGGACTATTTCGTCACCGAGAACCTGTTGACGCTCCGCAACACGCGGATCGGCAACCTGATGGGGCTGTCCGCGCTGACGCTGCCCACGGGCCTGCCGTCGACGGGAATTATGCTTCTCGGACAACCTTTTGGCGAGGAACGCCTGCTTCGGATCGGTGCTGCGGCCGAAGCCGCCCTGCGGTGACGGCGCAAAAGCCACAATCGGCGCCGCCAGACCCTCTCAAGGTATTGCTTTTGCTGGACCGGCGCGGCCTGCGCCGCTAATCTGACAGGCAAACGGGGCGCAATGACCCCGGTGACTGAGGCAGAAATGGCGTTTCCAGAGCGGTTTTCAAACCTGCCAGATTACGCGTTTCCGCGGCTGCGGACGTTGCTCGACCACCATGAACCGGGGGGCGAGCCCATTGTCATGACCATCGGCGAACCGCGCCACGCCGTGCCCGATTTCGTAGCGCCGACGCTTCAGGCCCATGTCGCGGAGTTCGGGAAGTACCCGCCGAACGAAGGCACGCCCGGCCTTCTCGCGGCGATCGCGGGTTGGCTCCGGCTGCGCTACGGCGCGGACCTTGGCCCCGACCGCATCATGGTGCTGAACGGCACCCGCGAAGGCCTGTTCGACGCCTGCATGGCGCTCTGCCCCGAGGTCAAGAACGGCCGCCAGCCGGTCGTCCTCATGCCGAACCCGTTCTACCAGCCCTATTCGGCTGCGGCACTGTCGGTGGGGGCCGAGCCGGTCTATGTTCCCGCGACGGCGGCGACCGGCTTCCTGCCGGACTACACCGCGCTCTCGCCAGACATTCTCGACCGCACCGCGCTCGCCTATCTCTGTTCGCCCGCGAACCCGCAGGGGTCCGTCGCCTCGCGCGACTATATCGCCAAGGTGCTGGCGCTTGCCGAGAAGCACGATTTCATCCTGCTCTCCGACGAATGCTATTCCGAAATCTGGCGCGACCATCCGCCGGTCGGCGCGCTGCAGGTCGCGGACGAGGTCGGCGCTGATCCCGAACGGGTCGCGGTCTTTCATTCGCTCTCCAAGCGGTCGAACCTGCCCGGCCTCCGTTCCGGCTTCGTCGCCGGCGGGCCGGAGGCCATCGCGCGGTTCCGCCAGTTGCGCAGCTATGGTGGTGCGCCGCTGCCGCTGCCCGTGCAGCACGTCTCCGAAAAGGCATGGAGCGACGAGGCTCATGTTGAGGCCAGCCGTGCGCTCTATCAGGAAAAATTCCGCGTCGCCGACAAAGTCTTCGCCAGGATCCACGGCTATCAGGGGCCGGAAGGCGGCTTCTTCCTCTGGCTGCCAGTGGATGACGGCGAGACGGCGGCGCTCAGGCTTTGGCGTGAAACCGGGGTCAGGGTGCTCCCGGGCGCCTATCTTGCCCGCGACGTTGCGGGCCATAATCCGGGGAAGGGCTACATTCGCGTCGCGATGGTAGCTCCAAAAGAAGAAATGCAGCGCGGGCTGACCCAGCTTCGCGACTGTCTTTACGGTTGAGGACAAGAGTAATGGCATCGTATCAGGCACGGCAGCGCGACCCGCTTCTGGATCAGAACATTCAGGCCGCCCTCGAACGGCGCGGCAAGGAACTGCTTGGCGTCGGGCTCCTCGTGCTCGCGGTCATGGCGGCGATGCTGCTGTCGAGCTACTCGCCCGACGACCCGAGCTGGCTCGCCTCCACCGACGAACCGGCGCGGAACCTTCTGGGCCGCTTCGGCGCGGCCATCGCCTCGCCGCTCTATGTCATCGCCGGGCACGGCGCCTGGGGTATCGCGCTGATCCTTGCTGGCTGGGGCGTGCGCTTCATGACCCATCGCGGCGAGGAACGCGCGCTGTCCCGCGTCATCTTCGCGCCGATAGCGGTCGCGTTGATGTCGGTCTATGCCTCGACCCATGTGGCGGGGCCGGACTGGGCGCACAGCTTCGGCCTCGGCGGACTTTTCGGCGACACCGTGCTTGGTGCGGTTCTGGGCATCGCGCCCGTGTCTGCGACCTTCGGGCTGAAGGTGATGTCGTTCCTCCTCGGCTTCGCGACGCTGGCCATGGTGCTTTTCGTGCTGGGCTTCAACGCGCGCGAACTCCGCGCGACCGGGCGTTTCCTCCTTGTCGGCACGATCGTCGCCTATGACGGCGTACTGCGCCTTCTCGGGCGCGGCGCGGCCGCGTCCGTCCGGGGCGCCCAGGCGCTTCAGGACCGCAACCGCGCCCGCCGTGAGGCCGCGCTCGATCATGACGACGACGCCTACGCCTACGGCGATCCCGCGCCGCAGCCCCGCCGCGCGCCCGTCCTGCGCGCCGAGCCGCGCTTTGCCGCCGATACCGCGCCCGAACCAGTGGGTGAACCCGCGCCCCGGCGCGGTCTCCTCGCGCGGGTCACCGATCTCGCCCGCCGCTCGGTCGAGACGGAGGCCGATCTGGAACCCGAACTCATCGAACGCCACCCGCCGCGCGCCGCCTGGAACGGCGAGGCCCCGTCCGAGGATCGCATCCGCGCGCGCATCGCCGATGCCGTGCGCACCCGCACCGTCCATGTCGCCGATGGCGAACCGCGCGTCCGCGCCGAACCGCCCCTCACCGCCACCGCGCGCGGGATCGGCGCCGAACCCCCGCTTTCCGCCGAACCCCGCTTCATGCCGCAGCCGCGCATGACCGCGCCGCACGATGAAGACCATGCCGACGATCCCGCCGAGATCGCAGCGCCCCTGACGGCCGAGCCGCTCTTCGACACCGACGAACCGGCCGACATGCCCGACCTCGCCGCGCAGTCCGGCCAGCGCGCACTTGTCCAGCACACGCCCCGCAAGGCCCCCGCGCCCTCGCGGCAGGCCATCGCCGAGGCCCAGCCGCGTCTCAAGTTCGAGGAAAAGGCCAGCGACTACGAAATGCCGCCCCTTTCGCTCCTCGCCAACCCCTCCTCGGTCCAGCGCCGCCCGCTCTCCGACGAAGCGCTGGAGGAAAACGCGCGGATGCTCGAAAGCGTCCTCGACGACTACGGCGTGAAGGGTGAGATCGTGTCGGTCCGTCCCGGCCCCGTCGTCACCATGTACGAGCTGGAACCCGCGCCGGGCCTCAAGGCCTCCCGCGTCATCGGGCTTGCCGACGACATCGCGCGCTCCATGTCCGCCCTTTCCGCCCGAGTCTCCACCGTCCCCGGCCGCACCGTCATCGGCATCGAACTCCCCAACGCCTTCCGCGAGAAGGTCGTCCTCCGCGAAATCCTGTCGGCCCGCGACTTCGGCGACAGCGGTCTCCGCCTGCCGCTCGCGCTCGGCAAGGACATCGCCGGCGAACCCGTCGTCGCCAACCTCGCCAAGATGCCCCACCTGCTGATCGCCGGCACCACCGGCTCGGGCAAGTCCGTCGCCATCAACACGATGATCCTCTCGCTCCTCTACAAGCTCACGCCCGAGGAATGCCGGCTCATCATGATCGACCCCAAGATGCTCGAACTTTCCGTCTATGACGGCATCCCGCATCTCCTCTCCCCCGTCGTCACCGACCCCAAGAAGGCCGTCGTCGCGCTGAAATGGACCGTGGGCGAGATGGAGGAGCGCTACCGCAAGATGTCCAAGATGGGCGTCCGCAATATCGAGGGCTATAACGGCCGCGTCCGCGAGGCGCTGTCGAAGAACGAGATGTTCAAGCGCACGATTCAGACCGGCTTCGACGAGGAAACCGGCGACCCGATCTTCGAGACCGAAGAGATCATGCCCGAGGCGCTGCCCTACATCGTCGTCATCGTCGACGAGATGGCCGACCTGATGATGGTCGCGGGGAAGGAGATCGAGGCCTGCATCCAGCGCCTCGCCCAGATGGCCCGCGCGTCGGGCATCCACCTCATCATGGCGACCCAGCGGCCCTCGGTCGATGTCATCACCGGCACGATCAAGGCCAACTTCCCGACCCGGATCAGCTTCCAGGTCACGTCGAAGATCGACTCGCGGACCATCCTCGGCGAAATGGGCGCCGAACAGCTCCTCGGCATGGGCGACATGCTCTACATGGCCGGCGGGTCAAAGATCACCCGCATCCACGGGCCGTTCGTCTCGGATGAGGAGGTGGAGGAGATCGTGACCCACCTCAAGAGCTTCGGCCCGCCCGAATACATGTCCGGCGTGGTCGAGGGCCCGGATGACGACAAGGAGGCCGATATCGACCTCGTCCTCGGGCTCGGCGGCGATGGCAGCGAGGACGCGCTCTACGATCAGGCCGTGCAGGTCGTGTTGCGCGACCGCAAGGTCAGCACCTCCTACATCCAGCGCAAGCTCGGCATCGGCTACAACAAGGCCGCACGTCTGGTGGAGCAGATGGAGGAAGAGGGGCTCGTGTCGGCCGCGAACCATGTCGGCAAGCGGGAGATATTGGTGCCAGAGCAGTAGAGGGTATCGTTCACTTGTGTGCTAGTCGCCCTACTCTTGACAAAGTAGATGCTTACATCTTTAGCGACGACCGACGGCGAAAGGTCGCAGAAACCGCATTGGGGCAAAGTGCAAACACCAGTTGGAAGAGTGACTCAGTTGTGCTGTAGTAGGCGAAAACACAACGCGACAGGGAGGACGTAGGATGCCTGAGATTACGACAGAGCCAGGTCTCTTGAATGCACTGAAGCGGGCTGCTCACAGTAAGCTGTCGCATGAAGAGCTTCTTCAGCAACGCATCGACTACATCATTGGCTGTCTTTCCGACGAAGGAACAACTGTGACGAGAGCTCAGGTTTTGCACGAGCTTGAAAAGCTAACCGGCGAAGCTGCGTGAGACCCGAGCATTGATCCTATTCGACCTGAGCGGATCAGAAGCAAATCCGGTATACCAATCAATGGCGATCGCGAACGGCGGTCGCCAATTTAGTTTCTTGCAGTCGCTCGTCGACGCCGCCATCGCAAGCAATCAACAGTATCTATCAGATACGCTGCTGAAAGCGCTTAACTTCCACGCGATTGCTTGCCTTCACACAAGTGCGGGGCAATACCGACCGTGCAGAGTTACCGTTGGCGACTATGAGCCGCCGCCGGAGTTTATGGTTCCGGGGCTGATGGAAAATTTCATCAACAGCGTGAACAGGCATTGGGAGACCTCTGACCCAGTCTACCTGTCCGCTTTTATCCTGTGGCGACTGAACCACATTCACCCATTTATCAATGGCAATGGACGGACTGCTCGCGCTGCCGCTTACTTTGCTCTGTGCGTCAAGCTCGGCGGGTGGCTGAAAGGCACGCCGATCTTGCCGGCCAGATTGAAGATGAACGATCCAGACTACATTGCGGCGATCAAGGCAGCAGATGCAAGCATCGCGGCAGGAGCTTTGGACCTTTCCGCGTTGCATGCGCTAATATCAAGATTGCTGGCAGAGCAAATCGACGGAGCGCAAAGCGAAAAGGATGACAGTGCATAGCATGACGTGTGAGGTGCTTAACTGCACCCAACGTTGAAGTTCACGCACTCTTAAGCTGCTCTAGCAAGCGTAGGTTGGTCAGTTCCGAACGGAAGCGCGAGTTCACCCACCAACCACCCCCCCCTACTTCCCCAACCGCGCATCCCGGAACGCCCGCCGCGCTTCCAACTCCTTCTTCTCCTCCGCCGCCTTCTCCCGCGCCTCGCGGGCGTCGGTCTCAGTGATGGCGTGGTCGAGGATTTCGCGGCGGAGCTTCATCATCTCCTCATCGTGGCTGGGCGCATACCGCACCTCCTCCGGCCCCGTCACCAGCCCCGCCAGCCGGGCGAGCATGAAGGTCCTGAGGACCGCGTTGATGCGGGTGAGGTACCCCGCCCCCATCGCCCGGAAGAAGGCCACGACGTCCTCGTCCAGCCGGATCGTCACCATCCGCTTCCCCGGCACGGCCGGCCGCCGGGCGATCTCGGTCCATTCGCGGGGCAGGCGGAGCGAGTCGTTCAGCCCCCAGCGCAGGTCCGCCTCCAGCCCCCGCATGGTTTCGGCCAGTTCGTGGTAGGCGGCAAGCTTCTCCTTCTCGGATTTGGTCTGTCGGGTCATTTCGGCCTCCGAACGCGGGGCCCCAATGATCGCCCGGGGGGTGTGAAAAGGCGGTTTCCCGCCCGCGCGGTCCGTAGCTACGGAAAACCTACGGCTTTGTGACGGCTCCGTTATGGCATAACGACGCCGTCTGACCTAGATAGGGGCCATGAGATACGCCCTCCTCCTCGCGCCCCTCGCCCTCGCGTTCAGCGTCGGCACGGCCTGTGCCGAAAAGCTGCCGCTCGGCAAGATTTCGGCCTATTTCAACAGCCTGAAGACGGCCGAGACCGATTTCCGGCAGATCAACAGCGACGGCTCCACCTCCTCCGGTCGCCTGATCATCCACCGCCCCGGAAGGATGCGTTTCGAATACGGCCCCCCCGACCGCACCCTGGTCCTGGCATCGGGGGGTCAAGTAGCTGTTTTTGATACGAAATCCAATCAGCCGCCCGAGCAGTATCCGCTGAAGAAGACCCCCCTGAACCTGATCCTCGCGAGCCGCGTCGACCTTTCGCGCGCGAAGATGGTGGTGGGTCACGGCGAAGCGAACGGCCTTACCATCGTCACCGCGCAGGACCCCGAACACCCCGAACTCGGCACGATCCAGATGGCCTTCTCCGCCAACCCGGTCGAGCTGAAGCAATGGGTGGTGACCGACGAGGCCGGCAGCCGGACGACGGTGATCCTCAACGGCCTGAAAGCGGGCGGAAACTACGCCTCCTCGCTTTTTTCCATCAACTCCGAAGTGCAACGCAACCAGCGTCGCAAGAAATAGGGCCTACAGCTTGCCGCAGGCGATGAGCTGGCGCTGATACAGTTCCGCCCGGCTCCCCACCTCGGCCGCGACGCGCAGCAGCCACGCCTTCTGCATGTGGCTGCCGCGCGAATAGCCGGTCTGGCCTTCGTGATAGGCGAGATACTGGCTCGTCGCGTCCCATTTGGAGATGCCGAGCTTCTTTTCGGACTGATCCATGTACCAGCCCATGAAATCCGTGGCATCGGTGATCTTGTTGCGCCGCGCGCCATAGCGGCGGGTCGATTTCTGGTAGTCTTCCCAGGTGCCGTCGAGCGCCTGGCTGTATCCGAAGGCAGAGCTCTGACGACCCATCGGAATCACCCCGAGTGTATAGCGGTGTGGCGTCTTCGCATTGCTCACGAATTTGGATTCCTGGTAGATCGTCGCCATCTGAACATGGACCGGAACGCCCCAGCGACTCTCGGCGCGCTGCATCGCCGACAGGTATTTCGGGCGCTGGTCGAGGATGGAGCAGGCACTATCAAGGTTGCGTGGCGCGGAATTGTTGCCCCCGCCGCAGGATACCAACAACAACAGGACTCCCATCCGGAGGAATCTGCTCATTCTGCCTCGCTCGATCTTGTTTTTCGCCAGTTTATGAGATTTTACCGCCCGAGGAAACGACAAAGAGCGCGGTCGGCGCGGTCGCGGGCGACACAACTTCGCGATGTGGTGCGGTCTTTGCGGGGGCGGTGCGTGTGGTCATGTGGGGCGGGGCAGACTGTCGGCCCCGTGTTCACAGACTGTTTCCGGCCGGAATCGCGGTCGGGAATGGACATCACCCCGCGAAAAAGGCTAATTTGTCAAGGGGGCTAAAGGCGTTATGTTGAAGACTTGCGCGAAATATCATCTCGGACAGGTGGTGCGGCATCGGCGGCATCCGTTTCGTGGTGTTATCTTCGATGTCGACGCGATGTTCAGCAATACCGAGGAATGGTACGCCGCGATCCCGGAGGACAGCCGCCCCGCGAAGGAACAGCCTTTCTACCACCTTCTCGCCGAGAATGACGAAAGCTACTACGTTGCCTACGTGTCGGAGCAGAACCTTGTCGCCGACAGTTCGGGCGAGCCGGTGGATCATCCTGACCTGCACGACCTGTTCGGCGATTTCGAGGATGGTCGCTATCCTCTCCACTTCAATCTGAACTGATTGTATCGGTCGCGCGGTGCTTGTGGCGCCCTTGCCGGACGATGAGGACCGCTCTCAGTGGATTGCGCGGCCGCTCAATCAAACATCCTTAATCGATCACTGCCTGCAATCGCTCTTCGCGCAACCGTCCTGGGTGGCGCCGTTGAACCGGTGATCGGGGGAAAAAGAAAACCTCGGCGCCGCGCAATGGGTGGGGGCTGTTGAACGCGACGCCGAGGGAAGCCTTTCGCAGCTACAAGGCCAGTTTCACGTCACTTTCCGGCCGAGTTGGGGAGGCAATGCGGCATATTTGCGGCGCGCTGACCCGTCGCCAGTACGTACTTCCAGCCTGAGGATCGGTTTCCGATGTCGGGCTCCTGAGTGACAAGTAATTGAATAATATTGAAATTCATGGTTCTCTGGCGGGTGCGAACGAGCGCATCGAAGCGCCGGTCTTGGTGTGGCGCGTTCCGAACCCGTTCCCGGGCGGTGGACGACCCGCAGGCCCCTCCAGGAATCAGGGCGAATCGTCATTGCCAGTGTTGTCGGCGCGGGAAGCCGTCAGGAAAACCGTGTTTCTCAGCGGCGGAGCGGGATCCTGAAAACCAAAATATTCCGTCCGTTGCTGCGCGTGTAGTCGAGCCCATCGGTCAGATGGAAAATCAGCGCCCAGCCCCATCCGCCCTCCGGAAAGTCGGCCCGATACGGTGCTCCCGGAAGATGCACGTTCGGCAGTACACGGCCGGGCATCGGCCGTCCGTGATCTTCGATCCGGCAGGTCAGCCCCATTCCTTCATGTCGCAGATGAAGCGCGATCAGACCGGGCGCCATGTCCGAATAGGCGTGTTCGGTAATGTTGTTCAAAACCTCCGCCAGCGCCAGTTCCAGTGCGCCCGCCTCGTCCGGCGTCATGCAGTGGGCGAACCGGGTCATTACCCGGCGCAGCGCCTCGCGAACGGCAAATGGCTCCGCCCGGAATTGCAGATCGAGCGCGTCCGATCCTTCCTCCGCACCGGATCGCTTCGCTATAGCGGGATCAGGGTGCATTCCCGCAGCCCGGCACCGGTGCGTGCATGTGGATCGGGAACACGCTGTCCATCCGCGTCAGATGGAACACCTTGCCCACATTCGGCGTCAGCGCCGCCAGTTCAAGCTGGCGTTCGGGCGCGAGGAACTTCATCACGGAGACGATCGCGCCAAGCCCGGAACTGTCGAGGAAGTTCACTTGCCCGAGGTCGAGGATAACCACCCCGCCCGGCCCGGCGGCCAGTTCCCGCATCCGGTCCTTGAACTGGATCGCTATCGCGGCGTCGATACGTTCTTCCCTCACACGAACCACCAGCGCGTCGCCGACGGATTCCGAGACGATATCCATTGCTCACCCTCCTTCATTCACCGGAAGGCTAGACGCCAATCCTTACCATTCGGTATGCCTTTGATCTGTTGTCCGACCGAAGGGACCGGATATGGCAGGGCCGCGCAAGACGCCCCTGGCTTCTTCGTCGTCGAAATACCCTTCGGCCTTCAGAGGGTGGAAATCCCCCGGCCGCCGGCCTACAGGAGATCACATGAACGTCGACTATCCCACTCTTGCCGCGGTGATCGGCAGTCTCGCTGAAGGCGAAACCGACGAGGTCGCGCTGATGGCGACCGTCGCCTGTGAGGTCCACCATTCCGACGACCGTTTCGACTGGACCGGCTTCTATCGTGTCAGCGGCCCGTCGATGCTGAAGATCGGCCCCTATCAGGGCGGGCACGGATGCCTCGCGATTCCGTTCGACAAAGGCGTTTGCGGTGCGGCCGCGCGAACCGGCACGATCCAGATCGTCGCCGATGTCGAGGCGTTCCCTGGCCATATCGCCTGTTCCTCCACCACGCGGTCGGAGATCGTCCTGCCGGTCTTCGGCAAGGGCGGGCGGCTTATCGGTGTTTTCGACATCGACAGCGACCAGCCGGATGCCTTTTCCTCGGCGGATGGGCGCGGGCTGGAAGCGATCCTCAGATCGGTTTTCGGCGCGCTCTGACGTAGCTCTTGGCGCGCGCCGCGCGGTTTGCCATTCTCGTTCGATGAGCGGTCGCGATCTTCATTCAGGAAGCTGTCTGTGCGGCGGCGTGGCGTTCACTGTTAGGGGCCCGCTGCCGCCGGTCGTCGCCTGCCACTGCACCCAATGCCGCCGGACCTCCGGCCATGTCTGGGCCGCGACCACGGTGCCAGACGAACGCTTTGAACTGATCACGGCATCGACGCTTTGCTGGTATCGTTCCTCCGAGGCGGTGGAGCGGGGGTTCTGCGGCCATTGCGGCGCCAGCCTGTTCTGGCGGCCCCTCGGGTCCGGCACGATCTATGTGGCGGGCGGGGCCCTCGACGGCGCTATGGACCTTCACGTCGGCGAACACTGGTTCACCGGGGATGCGGGCGACTACTAC
The DNA here is from genome assembly GCA_030429495.1 of Alphaproteobacteria bacterium. Classification (GTDB taxonomy): domain Bacteria; phylum Pseudomonadota; class Alphaproteobacteria; order Rhodobacterales; family Rhodobacteraceae; genus Albidovulum. The sequence continues at coordinate 252,402 of JAUIFH010000002.1, forward strand.
TGCCCCGAAGGGCCGCCCCCGGCCCAGGTCATCGCGCCGCCCTCCGGGCTTGACTGTTCCTGCCTTTGTGGGGCCGTACGCTTCGGCCTGCCTGGCCCCGCCGGCGCGATCACCGCGTGCCACTGCACCCAATGCCGCAAGCTCTCGGGCCACTACTCCGCCTCTTTCGATGCTGAGGAGGAAACGGTCCGCTGGCAAAGCCGTTCGGCCTTGGCCGAATACGAAACCCCGGGCGGCGGACGGCGGGGGTTCTGCTTCCGCTGCGGGTCGAGTCTCTGGTTCCGGTCCGCGCGGGGTGAATTCTCGGTAGAGGCCGGCTCGGTCGTCGGGCCGACCGGCGGCCGCCTCGCGGAGCATATTTTCGTAGCCGACAAGGGCGACTACTACGTGATTGACGATGGCCTGCCGCAATCGGATGGCGCCTGAAGCGCCGCGTGCAGGACCGGCGCGTCAAAGCCGCCGGCTCGGCACCCACGCATAGCCGTTTTCGCAAAGGATGCAGCATTCCCGCAGCCCATGTGGTTTGTCGGCTGGCGCCTGAAGCAGAGTCGCATCCGGGAACGCCGCGGCCTGCGCGGCAGCCGCATCGGGGTCGGTTTCATAAAGCCGAATCTCGATCCCCGCGCCGCGCGGCCCGGCTTCGGGCAGGAGCGACGGCAGCGGGTGGGAGTGGTAGGTCGCATCGGCGTGCAACTGAAAGGCGTTGCCATGATAGGTCATGATCGCGAAATCGTCGGAAAGGCGATGCGCCTTCATGCCAAACACTGCCGTCAGAAATCCCGCGAGCGACCGCACATCACGCACGAGCAGATTGAGCCCCATCCCGCTCAGCGACCGGCCGAAATCACCGGCATCGACCGTTTCGAAGTCCATCCTGAATCCTCCCGATACCTCGGACGCTGACAGTCCCCGACCCGACCGTCAATGCGCTGCTTGCGGGCAGGGGCTTGACCCCGCGCGCACTTTCGGTCAGCGCTGGTCGCCATCCCTTCCCGGAGTGCGGCAGATGTGGGATCTGATCCAGGCCTTTCCGACAGAAAGCCTGCTCGCCTTCACGCTGGGCGGGCTGATCCTCAATTTCGCGCCCGGTCAGGATGTCTTCTTCGCGACGGCCTGCGGCATTCAGGGCGGCCCGCGCGCCGGGGCAATGGCGGGCCTTGGCGTCGGGCTGGGCGCCGTCTGGCACGTTACCCTGGCCGCACTCGGCCTGTCCGCCGTGATCGCCGCTCATCCCGGCGTGCTGGATGCGATCCGCTGGGCCGGGGCCGGCTATCTTTTGTGGCTTGCCTGGAAAAGCTGGCGCGCCGGTGCCCCGACCGACCGGGTCAGGGGCGTCATGTCGCCGCGCCGCGCCGTTCTGCGCGGCTTCCTTTCGAACGCGCTGAATCCGAAGCCGGTGCTTTTCATCCTTGCGTTCCTGCCCCAGTTCACGCGGCCGGAATACGGGCCGATCTGGCAGCAGGTTCTTCTTCTCGGCGGTATCTTCGGTATCACCGGGACGATCGTCACGATGGGCTACGGCGTGATCGCGGGCGTTCTTGGCAGTCGTGTCGGTCACCGGCTCGGCGTGCTCAACCGGGTTGCAGCGGTGATGTTCGCGGGCCTTGCGGCAAAACTTGTTACGGAGTGAGACGATGACCGAGATCACGCTACTGGATGGCGGAATGGGGCAGGAACTGCTCGCCCGGTCGGGCGATACGCCCACGCCGCTCTGGGCCACGCAGGTGATGATGGATCATCCCGGCATCGTCCATGATGTCCACGCTGCCTATTTCGCGGCGGGGGCAACGGTTGCGACGACGAATACCTATGCCATTCACCACGACCGGCTGTTGAAGGCCGGTATCGACGACCGGTTTGCCGCGCTTCACATGCAGGCGCTGGCCGAAGCTTCTGCGGCGCGGGCCGAGAATGGTGCCGGCCGGATTGCCGGGTCGCTCGGTCCGCTCGTCGCATCCTACCGGCCCGATACCCATCCGCCGCATTCCGAAGCGGTCGCGAAATATTCCGAGATCGCGGGCCTTCTGGCCCCGGCCATCGACTTCTTTCTCGCCGAGACTGTCGCGTCACTCGCCCACGCGGCTGCGGTGCTCGAAGGTGCGAAGGTCGGCGGCCGACCGGTCTGGTTGTCGGTGACGGTCGACGATGAGGACGGGTCCCGCCTGCGCTCGGGCGAGCCGGTGTCCGCGCTTGGCCCGGTTCTCGCCCAACACGGCGCGGCCGCGGTCTTGGCCAACTGCTCCGCACCCGAGGCTATGGCGGCCGCGCTTAAGGAGCTTTCGGCATTTAGGCTGCCCTTCGGCGCCTATGCGAACGGGTTCCAGCAGATCACCAAGGACTTCCTGAAGGACAGCCCGACCGTCGATGCGCTTCACGCCCGGCCCGAAATGACACCGGCGCGCTATGCCGATTTCGCGATGCGCTGGGTCGACGTGGGGGCGACGATCATTGGCGGCTGCTGTGAGACTGGCCCCGCCCATATCGCCGAGATCGCGCGGCGTCTGACAGCGGCCGGGCACAGGATCGTCTGATACGCCACCGGGGCTGGCCCTGCCGCCGCGCTCCGTGCTATCGCCCGGCGGATGAGCGATGCCGCCTACAACCCGCCCGACACTCCGCTGACGGTGCTTCACTCCGATCACGCGATCATCGTCGTCGACAAGCCCGCCGGGCTCCTCTCCGTTCCCGGCAAGGGAGAGGAACTGGCCGATTGCCTCATCGCCCGCATCCAGAAAGTCCATCCCGAGGCGCTTCTGGTCCATCGGCTGGACCGCGACACATCGGGCGTCATGGTTTTCGCGCTGACCCGTCACGCGCAGCGGGAACTCTCCGCCCAGTTTGAGGCGCGGCGCACGAAGAAAGCCTATCGCGCCAGGCTTTGGGGGTATCTGGAGCCGAAGGAGGGCCGTGTCGATCTGCCGCTGATCGTCGACTGGCCGAACCGGCCGCGCCAGCATGTCGATCCGGTAAACGGCAAGCCGGCCCAGACCGACTGGAAAGTCCTGGGCCACGAGGGCGACGGCACGACCCGTGTCCGGTTGTTTCCGCTTACCGGGCGCAGCCACCAGTTGCGGGTCCACATGAAAGAGACGGGCCACCCCATCCTCGGCGATCTGCTTTACGCCGATGGTGCCGCGCGCGACTTTCCACGGCTGATGCTTCATGCCGAAAGCTTGCGCTTCAATCATCCCGAGACCGGTAGGGGCATGACCTTTGCCGCGCCCTGTCCCTTTCGATGATCACGCGCAGGCACGAAGCCGGGGCGCGTCGGTCCGTCGCGCTCTACTCGGATTGCGAGCGGTATCGCTACCTGCTTTCTCGTGACTGGGGCGAGGGTGGCCGGCTGCTCTATATCCTGCTCAATCCATCGACTGCGACGGAAGAGCGGAACGATCCGACGATCGAGCGTTGCGAAAGACGGGCGCGGATGCTCGGGTTCTCCGGCTTCGCGGTCGCCAATCTCTTCGCCTTCCGCGCGACGGACCCGCGTGAGTTGAAGCGCGCCGACGATCCGGTCGGACCAGGGAATGACGCCGTGGTGATGGAGGCCGCAGCCGCCGCGGCGGCGGTTCTGTGCGGCTGGGGCGTCCACGGCGCCCATCTTGTTCGCGGACCCGACCTTGCTGCCCGCTTGCGCGGCGCGGGCATCGCGACCGCACATCTTGGGCTGACACGCGACGGCCACCCACGCCATCCTCTGTACGTAGGCTATAAATGCGCCACGCAACCTTGGATTGTTTGAAATAGTCAAAGAAATGCCTTGAATTGTATCAATCATACCCGCTGTTGCAGGAGTTTTTAAACTTCCGGCGCATGAATCGGGCGGGGTGACCGGCCGTCTGGGGCCGGCAGGTACAGGATCGGGGTGGGTGCTATGTTCATGATTGGTGGCTTGCTGGGGCTTTTCATGGCGGGGGTCGCGGCCGAAATCAGCGGCATATTCGCGGGCGACGATGATGACGGGGATAACCCGGAAAATGACGGGACCGCTGGCGGCGAAGCACAGGAAAACACCATCGACGGCACGCCGCTGGCCGAGTTTCTTGTCGGCGGCGAAGGCGGCGACCGTATCAGGGGTGGCGATGGCGACGACCAGATCGGCGGCGGCGGCAGCCCGGATGAGATTCATGGCGATGACGGTCGCGACGAGCTGCACGGGCAGGAGGGCGACGACACCATCCTTGGCGGCGCAGGCGCCGACACCCTGCATGGTGAGGATGGCAACGACAGCCTGGACGGCGGCACGGGCGACGATCTGCTTGCCGGTTGTGAGGGCGACGACAGGCTCGGCGGCGGCGCAGGCGATGATCGGCTGATCGGTGGCGGCGGCAATGACAGCCTTGCTGGCGGCGAGGGCGATGATGCGCTTCAGGGGGGTCTCGGCGACGACAGCCTTGCAGGCGGTGCGGGGCAGGACACGCTCATGGGCGATGACGGCAACGACCTGCTCGACGGGCGCGAGGCGGAAGAGGACCCTCTGAACGAGGACAGACGGGATTTCCTCAACGGCGGTGACGGCGACGATACGCTAGTCGCGGGGCCGGACGATTGGGCGGACGGGGGCGCAGGGGCCGACCTGTTCGCGGTGGCGGACTGGCCGGATGACGGCGCACAGCCAACGGTCATCGCCGATTTCGATTGGGCCGAGGATCGTCTGGTCGTACTCTACGATCCCGCCGCCCATCCCGATCCGCATGTCACGGTCGGGCCCGATCCCGCAATGGCGGAGGTTGTGCAGGTCATCATCGACGGCGCGGTCATCGCCCATGTCCTCGGCTGCCCGGATCTGACCGCAGAGGAGATCGAGCTGACAGCGGGGCGGACCCTCGCCGGCACGTGACGGCGTGCGATTGACCCTTTCCTTTCGAGAAGATTTCCCCTATAGGCCCGCATCCGCCGCGAAACCGGCGGCTATTTCTCCACGGGCCCTGCTGGACGACATCCCGGCTTGCGCCATAACCCTTATTCCGAAAGGAGACCCCGATGTCGATCACGGCCGAAGAAAAAGCCCGCGTGATGAAGGAATTCGCGACCAAGGAAGGCGACACCGGTTCGCCCGAAGTTCAGGTCGCCATCCTCTCGTCGCGGATCGCCACGCTGACCGAGCATTTCAAGACCCACAAGAAGGACAACCACTCCCGTCGTGGCCTTCTGATGATGGTCGCCCAGCGCCGCAAGCTTCTCGACTACCTCAAGAAGAACGACGAAGGCCGCTATCAGGACCTGATCAAGCGCCTCGGCATCCGCCGCTAAGTCGCTCTGCTTGACGGAATGGAACGCCCGTGCCGTATGGTGCGGGCGTTTTTTGCTATCGGAAGGGGTATCCGGTGACGCGCTCGGCCTACCAATTGTTCATCGTGCTTATGCTCGGGTCGGCCGCCCATGCCGCGCCGCAGGATGTCTTCAGCGACTGCGATGCCTGCCCGGAGATGATCGAACTGCCGATGGGCGAGTTCGTGATGGGCGCACCCGATGATGAGTTCCGACGGAACGTCTACTACCGCGATGGTGCCATTCGCATGGCAACAAAGGACGCCCCCTACATCCCCGAGAATGAAGGCCCGCAGCACCGGGTTACCGTCGACATTCCTATCGCCATGGCGCGCAACGAAGTGACCTATGCCGAATGGATGGCCTGCGTCGAGGATGGCGGGTGCAACGGCTACGTTCCGGACAACGAGATCGGCTGGGTGGGTCTGGAGGAGGCCATACTGCGCACACTGAACGACGCGCGGTTCGCGCATCTGCCCTCGAATGAGGCGATGCGGAATGCGTTGGCCGGGGATGGTTTTCTGCGGATCAGCGGCAACTACCCGGCGCTGAGAATCTCTTACGATGATGCGCAGGCCTATGTGGCCTGGCTGAACCACAAGCTGAACACCGACGCCTACCGGCTGCCGACCGAAGCGGAATGGGAGTACGCGGCGCGCGCCGGAACGACAACACGGTTTGCGCAAGGGTTCGAGCCGAAGCCGGATCAGGTGAACATATCCGGACGGATGACCGAACTGGCGCTGCACGAAGATCGGCCTGACCTGCGTAACCTAGGCTTTCCGGTTCCGGTGGACGAACTGGACGCCGCCAATGCCTGGGGCTTGCGGCACATGTCCGGCAATGCGGGCGAGATCACACTCTCCTGCTACACGGTGCGCTACAAAGGTTGGTCAAGTACCAGCGAATGGCTGAAGAGGAGTTTCGGAGAAAACTGCGAGCGCGTTGAGCGGGGCGGCGGCTTTAATGCACCTATGGACGTGGCGCGCGTGGCCAGTCGGAAACCTGTCACCGCTGAAATGTCGGGAAGCCAATACGACGGGTTCCGGATCGTGAAGGAACTGGACTGACCGTTTGGACCTCGCGCCCAACCCGCCCCTTCCCAACCCGCCCGATTTCCTGTATGGCCCCGCTCCATCTGTGACGTGAGCCCATGCCCCCGGGCGCATGCGAAGGATTGGGGGCGGCGGCAATGGGGCCGCCATTTGAACGGAGGACACGGGATACGCCCGTGCGTGCCTCCAAGAGGAAACGATATATGTTCAACGTGACAAAGAAATCCATCCAGTGGGGCCAGGAAGAGCTCACGCTGGAAACGGGGAAGGTTGCCCGTCAGGCCGACGGTTCGGTCATCGCCACTCTGGGCGAGACCAGCGTCATGGCCAACGTGACCTATGCCCGGAGCCAGAAGCCGGGGCAGGACTTCTTCCCCCTGACCGTGCACTACCAGGAAAAGACCTATGCCGCCGGCAAGATCCCGGGCGGCTTCTTCAAGCGCGAAGGCCGTCCTTCCGAGAAGGAAACCCTGACCTCGCGCCTGATCGACCGACCGATCCGTCCGCTTTTCGTCGATGGCTTCAAGAACGAAGTGCTGGTGATCTGCACCGTTCTCAGCCACGACCTCGTCAATGACCCCGACATCGTCGCGATGATCGCGGCCTCCGCCGCGCTGACGATTTCCGGCGTGCCCTTCATGGGCCCGATCGGCGCCGCGCGCGTTGGCTTCGCCAACGGCGAATACGTGCTGAACCCCGAAGTGGCCGACATGGACCAGCTTCGCATGAACCCTGAGCAGCGGCTCGACCTCGTCATCGCGGGCACCAAGGACGCGGTGATGATGGTGGAATCGGAGGCGTATGAGCTTTCCGAGGCCGAGATGCTGGGCGCGGTGAAGTTCGGCCATGACGCGATGCAGCCGGTGATCGACCTGATCATCGACTTCGCCGAAGCCTCGGCCAAGGAGCCTTTCGACTTCACGCCGCCGGACTACTCCGAGCTTTACGCGAAAGTGAAGAAAGCCGGCGAAACGCAGATGCGCGCCGCCTTCGCGATCCTCGACAAGCAAGAGCGCACCTCGGCTATCTCTGCGGCCGTCTCGGCGATCAAGGAAGCGCTGTCGGAAGAAGATCAGGCCGACGCCAATCTCGGCTCCGCGATCAAGAAACTGGAAAGTTCGATCCTGCGCGGCGATGTGGTCGCCAACGGCAAGCGCATCGACGGCCGCGACACCAAGACCGTCCGCCCGATCGTTTCCGAGGTCGGTCTTCTGCCCCGCACCCACGGCTCGGCGCTCTTCACCCGCGGTGAGACGCAGGGTCTGGTCATTACCACGCTCGGCACCGGCGAGGATGAGCAGATCATCGACGCCCTGCACGGCAACTGGCGCTCCAACTTCCTGCTGCACTACAACTTCCCGCCCTATTCGGTCGGCGAGGTTGGCCGCTTCGGCCCTCCGGGCCGTCGTGAGATCGGCCACGGCAAGCTGGCCTGGCGTGCGCTTCAGGCGGTTCTGCCGGCCCCGACCGACTTCCCCTACACGATCCGCATCGTGTCGGAGATCACGGAATCGAACGGCTCCTCTTCCATGGCCACGGTCTGCGGATCGTCGCTGTCGATGATGGATGCGGGCGTGCCGCTGAAGGCGCCGGTTGCCGGTGTCGCCATGGGCCTCATCCTTGAGGACGACGGCAAGTGGGCGGTGCTGACCGACATCCTTGGCGACGAAGATCACCTCGGCGACATGGACTTCAAGGTTGCGGGCACCGAGGCCGGCATCACCTCGCTCCAGATGGACATCAAGGTCGCGGGCATCACCCCGGCGATCATGGAGCAGGCGCTGGCGCAGGCAAAAGACGGCCGGATGCACATCCTTGGCGAGATGGCCAAGGCGCTGACCGAGGGCCGGAGCGAGTTCTCCGCCCACGCCCCGCGGATCGAGACGATGACGATCCCGACCGACAAGATCCGCGAAGTGATCGGCTCGGGCGGCAAGGTCATCCGCGAGATCGTGGAAGTCTCGGGCGCCAAGGTCGACATCAACGACGACGGCGTGATCAAGATCGCATCGGCCAATGCCGAGTCGATCCAGAAGGCCTATGACATGATCTATTCGATCGTGGCCGAGCCGGAAGAGGGCAAGATCTATACCGGCAAAGTGGTCAAGCTCGTTGACTTCGGCGCCTTCGTGAACTTCTTCGGCAAGCGCGACGGTCTGGTCCACGTGTCCCAGATCGCCAACAAGCGCCTTCAGCACCCGAACGAGGTGCTGACCGAGGGTCAGGAAGTGAAGGTCAAGCTTCTCGGCTTCGACGATCGCGGCAAGGTCCGGCTCGGCATGAAGATGGTCGATCAGGAAACCGGTGAAGAGATCGCGCCGGAGAAGAAGGAAAAGGCCGACGCCGATCAGGAGTGATCCGGTCTTAATCGGTACTGACAAAAAGGCCCCGGAGCAGTCCGGGGCCTTCGTCGTTTCCGGCTTCCGCCAGCCGTCAGTTCGGAACCTTCGCGTAGCGCAGATAGGGCAGGACGGCGTTGAACTCGCCGAACTTCGCCTTCGCCGCTTCATCGTCGACCGAGAGCGGGATGATCACGTCCTGACCCTCTGTCCAGTTCGCCGGCGTCGCGACGCCTTTGCCGTTCGCCGTCTGCAGCGCGTCGAGCGCACGGACGATTTCGGCGAAGTTGCGCCCAACATTCATCGGGTAGATCATCGACAGCTTCAGCTTCTTGTCCGGACCGATGATGAAAACCGCCCGCACCGTCGCGGTATCGTTCGCGGATGCGTTTTCGGGCAGGTAGGCTTCGTGCGGCAGCATGTCGAACGCCTTCGAGACATGAAGCCCGTCATCGGCGATGATCGGAAAGCCGGGATAGGCGCCGACCGCGGTCTGGATGTCGGTCTTCCATTTCTTGTGCTCTTCCACGCCATCGACCGAGATACCGATGACCTTGGTGTTGCGCTTCTCCCATTCTTCGGCAAGCCGCGCGACGGCGCCGAATTCGGTCGTGCAGACCGGCGTGAAATCCTTCGGGTGGGAGAAGAGGATCGCCCAGCTGTCACCGATCCAGTCATGGAACTGGATCACGCCCAGATCGGTCTGGGCCGTAAAGTTGGGAACGGTGTCATTGATGCGCAGACCCATCGCTTGCTCCTTTCGCGGATGTCGTAGAGTATTTGCGCTACTACATAGGCCTCCCCGGCCGATTTTGCACGCCGATTGAACCGGGCGCGACAAAACGCCGGGATTGACCTTGCGAATAATTTGATCAAATTATTCGCAAACGCCTGTAGCGGCGATTCGGCCCTGCCACTCTCCGCGCGCCATCAGATGAGGTTTGTCATGATCGAGAAACGCGACTTCTATATCAACGGACGCTGGGTCGCTCCGGTCAGCCCGCATGACCTTGCCGTCATCGACCCTTCGACCGAGGAAAGCTGCGCGACCATCTCGATCGGCTCGGTGGCCGACGCGGATGCCGCAGTCGCCGCAGCCAAGTCCGCCTTCCCGGCCTGGGCCGCCACCCCACCGGCAGAGCGCCGCAAGGTGGTGGAGCGCATCCTCGACCAGTACGAGTTGCGCAAGGAGGAAATGGCCGAGGCGATATCCTGCGAGATGGGCGCGCCGATAGACATGGCCAGGGATCAGCAGGCGCCTTGCCTGCCGTGGCACCTGACGAATTTCCTTCGCGCCTTCGATGAGATCGAATGGGTCCGCCCGCTCGGCCCGCACGCACCGAACGACCGCATCGCGCTTGAGCCGATCGGGGTCGTCGGCCTCATCACGCCATGGAACTGGCCGATGAACCAGATCGCGTTGAAGGTGATCCCCGCGCTTCTTGCCGGCTGCACCTGCGTGCTGAAACCGTCGGAGGAATCGCCGTTGAACGCGATGCTGTTCGCCGAGTTCTGCCATGACGCAGGTGTGCCGCCGGGTGTCTTCAACCTCGTAAACGGCGACGGGATGGGCGTAGGCACGCGGCTGTCGGAGCATCCGGACGTCGAGATGATCTCGTTCACCGGCTCGACGCGCGCGGGCCGTGCAATCTCCAAGGCGGCGGCGGAGACGTTGAAGCGCGTGACGCTGGAGCTTGGCGGCAAGGGCGCCAACGTGATCTTCGCCGATGCCGACGAAAAGGCTGTGAAGCGTGGCGTGCTGCACATGATGAACAATTCCGGCCAAAGCTGTAACGCGCCCTCACGGATGCTTGTCGAACGTTCGATCTACGATCAGGCGGTCGAGACCGCCGCCGAGGTTGCGAAGTCGATTAAGGTTGGCCCCGCTTCCGAAGCCGGCCGCCATATCGGCCCGGTGGTTAACAAGCGTCAGTGGGAGCAGATCCAGGGCTACATCCAGAAAGGCATCGACGAAGGCGCGCGGCTGGTCGCCGGCGGCCTCGGACTGCCCGAGGGGATGAACAAGGGCTACTATGTCCGCCCGACGGTTTTTGCAGACGTGACACCCGGCATGACGATCGAGCGTGAAGAGATCTTTGGCCCGGTCCTGTCGATCATCCCGTTCGAGAACGAAGAAGAGGCGGTCAGGATCGCCAACGATACGCCCTACGGCCTGACGAACTACGTCCAGACGCAAGACGGCGCGAAGCGCAACCGCCTGGCACTGGCACTGAAGTCCGGCATGATCGAGATGAACGGCCAGAGCCGCGGCGCCGGCTCACCCTTCGGCGGCGTGAAGGCGTCGGGCCGCGCGCGCGAGGGCGGGCATTGGGGGATCGAGGAGTTTCTCGAGGTAAAGGCGATCTCCGGCTGGGCCGGCGACTTGGCGGCCGAATAACCCGTCAGGTCCGGCCGCCCCGGATCGGGTTTGACCCCGCCGGACGAGAGCGCCCCTTCATCGCCGCAAAACGACATCTGGCCGGTTCCGAATGTCGTGCCGGATACTTTCCCAGACCGCATCGCGGATCGTAAAATCCCGCCCGACAAGACACACTTTTCGGAGCGAGGATCATGGCAGTCGAAGAAGCCGCAACACGGTCACGGCATGGCGGGCGCGAGGCGCGGCGTCGTGAACGGTCGCACAAGGCGTCCGGGCTTGGCCGCCCCTACATCACGCGGAACATTCCGACCTATGATGTCCTCTCCGAAGAGAACCTCGTAAAGATCGAGGCGGCCGCCGACCGTATCCTCGCCGAAACTGGGATCGAGTTTCGCGACGATGATACGGTGCTCGCTTACTGGAAGGAAGCCGGCGCGAAGGTCGATGGCACACTGGTGAAGTTTGAACCCGGTATGCTGCGCGAGATTCTGAAATCCGCGCCTGCCGAGTTCACCCAGCACGCCCGCAACCCGGTCAATTCCGCGCAGATCGGAGGCAGGAACGTCGTCTTCGCTCCGGCATACGGCTCGCCCTTCGTGATGGACCTCGACCGGGGCCGCCGCTTCGGCACGCTTCAGGACTTCGAGAACTTCATCAAACTCGCGCAGTCCTCGCCCTGGTTCCATCATTCCGGCGGCACGATCTGTGAACCGACCGACGTGCCGGTGAACAAGCGCCACCTCGACATGGTCTATGCCCACGTCCGCTATTCCGACCGCCCGTTCCTCGGCTCGATCACCGCCGAGGAGCGCAGCGAGGATTCGATCGACATGGCGCGGATCGTGTTCGGCGAGGATTTCGTCGACCGGAACTGCGTCATCATGGGCAACGTCAACGTCAATTCGCCCCTCGTGTGGGACGGGACGATGACCAAATCGCTCCGTGCCTATGCCCGCGCCAACCAGGGCTCTGTCATCGTGCCCTTCATCCTCGGCGGCGCGATGGGCCCCGTGACGAATGCGGGCGCCATCGCCCAAGCCTTGGCCGAGACGATGGCGGGGTGCGCGATCACCCAGCTGGAACGCAAGGGCGCGCCGGTCGTCTTCGGAAATTTCCTTTCCTCGATGTCGCTCCGCTCCGGCTCCCCCACCTTCGGCACGCCGGAACCGGCCATCGGCTCCATGGTCATCGGCCAGCTTGCACGGCGCCTGAACCTGCCGCTGCGCTGCTCGGGCAACTTCACCACGTCGAAGCTGCCGGATGCGCAGGCGATGACCGAGGGCACGATGTCGATGCTGGCCGCCGTGCATTGCGGCGCGAACTTCATCCTGCATTCGGCGGGCTTCCTCGACGGGCTGCTGTCGATGTCATATGAGAAATTCATGCTCGACGCCGACCTTTGCGGCGCGCTGCACTCCTATCTCGATGGCGTGAAGATCGACGACAACAGTCTGGCCGTCGATGCCTTCGCCGAGGTCGGCCCCGGCAACCATTTCTTCGGCTGCTCGCACACGATGGCGAACTACGAGACCGCCTTCTGGGACAGCGAGACTGCTGACAACGAGCCGTTCGAGAAATGGGAACTCGCCGGCAGCGACGATGCCGCGACGCGCGCCAACCGGCTCTGGAAGCAGAAGCTGCGCGAATACGAGGCGCCGCATCTCGACGAAGGGGTCGACGAGGCGCTGAAGGCGTTTGTGACCAAGAAGAAGGCGGAGATGCCGGATGCCTGGTACTGAGGCCAGCCATCGCCACCTTCTCTCGCCGCTCGACCTTCGCGGCCACACGCTTCGCAACCGCATCGTCTTCGGCGCGCACACCGCGAACATGTCGGTCGAAGGCTTGCCGGGTGAGCGGTTCGGCGCCTATCTTCTGGAACGCGCGCTGGGCGGCGCGGCGATGATCGTCGCCGAACCGATGCCGGTCCACCGGACCGGCATCCTCACCCGCGGTAACTTCCTGCATTCGACGGACGCGGTCATCCCGCATTTCCGCAAGGTGACAGAGCCGGTGAAGGAAGCCGGCGCCGTCATCCTCCAGCAGCTCTACCATATCGGATCGCACGGGGATTCCGACCTCAGCTTCCAGCCCCACTGGGGGCCCTCGGGCGGGCCAAGCTATCACGACTCGGACGGTTCGCACGCGATGACCGAGGCCGAGATCGAGGAGCTGATCGAGGCGCATATCGCCGCCGCCATCCGTTGCCAGAAGGGTGGCTTCCAGGGGGTGGAGATCTGGGGCGCCTACCATTCGCTTCTCGACCAGTTCTGGACGCCGTGGTCGAACAGGCGCACCGACAAGTGGGGCGGTTCGCTGGAGAACCGAACCCGCATGTCGCGGACCATCATCGAGGGCATCCGCAAGGCCTGCGGCGAGGACTTCGTCATTGGCCTCGCAGTCTCTACCTCGGACAGCCACGATGTGCTGCTGCAAGGCGAGGCGCTGGCCGAGATCGTCGCGCTGCACGATGCCACCGGCCATATCGACTACGTCACCTGCGGCCACGGCGGCTATCTGGATTTTGAACGCCTGATGCCGACCTTTCTCTACGCAGAGAAGCTGACCGCGCCCTTCACCGAAACGCTCAAGGGCATCGTCAAACACGCGAAGGTAACGTCCGAGGCGCATATCCGCACGCCCGAGAACGCCGAAAGCGTGATTGCGAGCGGTCAGGCGGACATGGTCTCCATCGTGCGCGGCCAGATCGCCGACCCCCATCTGGCGCGGAAGACCATGGAAGGCCGGGCGGACGATGTGCGCGGCTGCATCTCGTGCAACCAGATGTGCTGGGGCCGCCGCAGCCGCGACTACTGGATCTCCTGCCTCATCAACCCCTCGGCGGGACGCGAATTCGAATGGGGCGGCGACCGCTTCACCGCCGCCGAAAAACCGCGCCGTGTCGTCGTCGTCGGCGCCGGTCCGGCCGGCCTGGAGGCAGCGCGCGTCGCCGCCGAACGCGGCCACCGCGTCGATCTCTTCGAGGCGCAAAGCCGGATCGGCGGCCAGTTCCGCCTTGCCGGGGAACAGCCGCGCCGGGCGCAGATCCTCGACCTCATGGACTGGTACGAACGCCAGTTCGAGAAGCTTCAGGTGCGCGTTCACCTGAATGCCTATGCCGATGCGGACGATATCCGCGCCCTCAACCCCGATGCCGTCGTCCTCGCCACCGGCTCGCTGCCGGATGAGGACGGCTTCCAGCGCTGGATGCCCGGGTCCGACCGCCTGCCGGGCATCGACAAGGGGAATGTCTGGTCGCCCGAGGACGTGATGCGGCGCGAGGCGAAGCTCGGGCCGGAGGTCATCCTCTACGACGAAGGCGGCCACTGGCGCGGCCTCGGCACCGCATGGGCGATGGCCGAACGCGGCCACAAGGTCACCATCGTCACGCCCGAACCCTTCATCGGCAAGGAGCTTGCCCGCACCTCCTCCGATATCGGTCTCCGCCCCCGCCTCGCGAAGCTCGGCGTCGCCTTTCTGATCGAACACCTGATCGCCGAATGGCACGGGCAGGCGGCAACCATCCGCAACATGCTGACTGGCGAAGAGACCCGCCACTCCGCGTCCGCCCTCGTCATGTCGACGACCAACCGCGCCTTCGACCCGCTCTCGAGCGACCTCGGCGATATCGAAACGCATCTCATTGGCGATGCGGCCGCCCCCCGTCAGGCGCCCTACGCCTTCCATGAAGGTCGCCGCACCGGACTGGCGCTCTGATCTTCAACTTGCCCGAAACACCTCGGGGTCCGGGGCAGCGCCCCGGCGGTCAGAGGTTGAACACCCGGCTCGGATGCAGCTCGCCGGACTTATAGACCCCGACCGCCACGGCCCGGCCCTGATGGCTTGCCCAGGCTTCCTCGCCCCATTCGACGTCCGAGGCGAAGACCATGCCCGGATTGCCGTTCCGCAGCCGGGCGGCGCCTTCCGGGGTCGCCTTGAGTTCCGGCAGGTCGGCAAGCCCGACCTCCAGCGGCAGGAGGAGCGTGTCGAGCGCACCGGTCTTCGCACCGGCGTCGATCGTCTCGATTGTCACCCCGTCCGAAGCCTCGAACGGCCCTGACCATTCCCGGCGAAGCCAGAGGACATGGCCGAGGCAGCCGAGCGACCGGCCGAGATCGCGGGCGATGGATCGGACATAGCCGCCCTTGCCGCAGACCATCTCCAGCTCGACGGTGTCGGCATCGGGGCGCGCGGTCATCTCAAGGCTCTCGACCCAGAGCGGCCGCGCGGCCAGGTCCATGTCCTCGCCGGCGCGGGCCAGCGCATAGGCGCGTTCGCCGTCGACCTTGACGGCCGAGAATTGCGGCGGCACCTGCATGATTTCACCCCGGAACGCCGCAAGCGCTGCGCCGATCTCCTCGTCCGAGGGCCGCAGGTCGGAGGTCTCGATCACCTCGCCCTCGGCATCGTCCGTGTTCGTCGCGGCGCCGAGCCGGACGGTGAACCGGTAGCATTTCAGCGCGTCCGTGATGAAGGGAACGGTCTTGGTCGCCTCGCCGAGCGCGACGGCAAGCACGCCCGTCGCCTCGGGGTCGAGCGTCCCGGCATGGCCCGCCTTCTTCGCGTCCAGTGCCCAGCGGACCTTGTTCACCACGGCGGTAGAGGTCATGCCCGCCGGCTTGTCCACGACCAGCCAGCCGGAAATGTCGCGCCCCTTCTTGCGTGCCATCGTTCGTCCCTTGCAGAAGAAGGTCGCCTGCTAGCGAATGTGCGGCCTGCCGTCAACGCCCGGCCGCTATTCGCCGGTTGCGACCAGCCCGACCATCGGCCCCATCGGAAAGCCGATATCGTCGCGCCCGATCCCGGGCGCGTAGAGGCGAGAGACCTTGCCATCGAAATAGAGCGCGTCCGGCGCCGACAGAACATCGCGGAAGAACCGGGCGAAGCGGTCGAAGTTGACCGGCGCGTCCGAGATGACGAACCACGCCGTCTGCCCGTCCGCCGACACGCCGACGCCATTGCGGACATAGCGGGAATCCGACCCGGCGATGAACCGCGGATGCAGCGCGCCGCCGATGACCAGCATCGGCCCGGACTGGGTCGCGTAGCGGCAGTCTGGCGGTGCCGCCGCAAAGGCCAGTGTCTCGACGACCGCGAAGCGGTCTGGCCCGACGCAAAAGACCCCGTTGGGCTGCATCCCGAAATTGCCCGGCCCGGCGGATGTCACGATTGGCGCGCGCTCCTCGCCGTTCTCGATGTAAAGGCCCACGGGCGCACGGTCGGAATGATACATTCCACCGTTCATTGCGAAGACAAGCCTTCCGCCTTCCGCTTCGACGCGTTCACGAAGCCGGTCGAACGTGCCGATCGGCTGGTCCTCCGGATCGCGAAGGAAAAGCCGCAGGTCCGCCGCCGCCTGTACTTCGCAGACGGCATAACCGTCGCCGTCATGGTTCATCGTGCGGCAGGTCTCGCCCCGCGCCATGCCGGCGACGAGCAGCAACGCCAGAGCGGCGCTATTCCGCATCGCTTTCGCCGTCATCGTCGCGTTTCGCGATGTCGCGCTGCACCCGCTCATCGGCCAGCAGCCGCCGCGTCGCTTCCATCCGGTCGAAGGTCTCGTCGAGGATGAAGCGCAGTTCCGGCGCGAATTTCAGTTTCACCGCCTTGGCCACATGGTGCCGAAGCTCACCCTTCGAGCGATTGAGCGCGGCCAGCGCCTCCTCGGCATCCTTGCCGCCCAGCGGCAGGACGAAGGCGGTCGCGATCCGGAGGTCGGGCGACACCCTGACTTCGCCCACGGTGATCGACATCGCGCGCAGTTCATCACTGTGCACTTCCCCGCGCTGCAGGACCTCCGATAGGGTCCTGCGGATGAGTTCGCCAACGCGAAGCTGACGATGGGACGGGCCGGTGCCCTGGGGAACGTGCTTCTGTGCCATGGCTGACGTGTAGGGCAAGCGCACGGCCCCCGCAACGGGGCTTTGCCATGACGACGGGGAACGGCTAAAGGAAGCCGACCAGCCGCGAGGAACACGCATGACCGATAATAACGATATCCCCGGCATCGTCGTCACCGGCGTATCGGGCCGCATGGGCCAGATGCTGGTCCGCACGATCGCCGCTTCCGACCGCGCGCGGCTTGTCGGCGCGGTGGAGCGCGCGGGTCATGACTGGATCGGCCGCGACGTAGGCTCCGCTATGGGCGGGGCGGAGCTTGGTGTCACCGTCACAGACGATCCGCTCGACGCTTTCGCGCGGGCGCAGGCGGTGATCGACTTCACCGCGCCTGCCGCAACCGTCGAGTTCGCAGCACTCGCCGCGCAGGCCCGCGCGGTCCATGTCATCGGCACGACCGGGCTGGACGACACGCATCTGGCAAAGATCGCCGCCGCCGCCCGCCACGCCGTCATCATCCGCGCCGGCAATATGAGCCTTGGTGTCAACCTTCTGACCCAGCTTACGAAGAAGGTCGCCGCCGCGCTCGATGCCGATTGGGATATCGAGATCGTCGAGGCGCATCACCGCATGAAGGTCGATGCGCCCTCGGGCACCGCATTGATGCTGGGCGAGGCGGCGGCGGAGGGAAGGGGGCTCAACTTCCCCGACATCCGCGATCGCGCGCGCGAGGGGATCACCGGCGCCCGCGATCGTGGCCATATCGGCTTTTCGGCGATCCGGGGCGGCGATGTAGTGGGTGAGCATGACGTTATCTTTGCCACGGAAGGCGAGCGGATCGTCCTGCGCCACCTTGCGACCGACCGGGCGATCTTCGCGCGGGGTGCGCTGAAAGCCGCACTCTGGGGGCAGGACAAGAAGCCCGGCGAATACGACATGCTGGATGTGCTGGGGCTTTGAAGCCCGGCCTTCGAGAGGAACCGGGTTAGGCGGGCAAGGGTGCCGGCGCCTCAGAAATCGATGGCAATCCCCTTCTTCTCCCAGTCGCCGTAGCGGACCGGCTCCGGACCGTCGCGTCCGCCAAGTTCGGCGGGAAGGTCCTGTGCCTTCGACGCCCGGCGGCGCTCCTCTGCTTCGGCAAGCGCGCGTTTCGCGGCTTCTGGCAGGTCTTCGTGGCTTGTACCGGACATGGGCGTTCCTTGTCTCGCTCGTTGCCATGATATACGGGGCGGTCCAACGTGCGGCAACCGGGGGCGAGATGAAAGAGGCGACGGCACGGGGATGTGCGGCGGGGCTTGTCCTTGGCGTGGTGGAACAGCGGATCCCGCTTTCCGACCAGATCGCGCGCGGTGCGCTCGATACGCTTTCGCCTCCAGACCGCGCAAGGGCCCAGCGCCTCGCGCTGGCGACGTTGCGCAATATCAGCCGGGCGGACGCCGTCCTGAAACCGTTCCTGCGTAAACGCCCCCCCGCTTTCGTACAAGCAATCCTGCGCCTTTCCGTTATCGAGATCATGGCCGAAAGCGCACCGGCGCACGGAGTGGTGTCGGAAGCAGTGTCACTCGTTCGGGCTGAGAGCCGAAAGTCCGAGAGCTTCGCGGGCCTCGTGAACGCGGTTCTGCGCCGCGCCGCCGAAACCCCGCCTGAACGCTGGGCTGCGCTACCCCCGGATCCGTTGCCGGGATGGCTGCGCGGGCGGATGATGTCGGCCTGGGGAAAGGCTGCGGTGATGGCGATGGAGGCCGCCCACAGCCGCGGCGCGCCGATCGACCTGACACCGAAGGATGACGACGCGGCGACACTGGCGGCGGCCACGGGTGGCACGCCGCTTGCCACCGGATCGGTACGGCTTGCGGGTCCGGCGCAGGTATCCGAGCTGCCTGGCTACTCGGAGGGGGCGTGGTGGGTACAAGACGCCGCTGCCGCACTGGCCGCGCGGGTTCTCGCTCCGCGCTCCGGCGAACGGGTCCTCGACCTCTGCGCGGCACCGGGCGGCAAGACGCTGCAGCTTGCCGCAGCCGGCGCGCGCGTCACCGCGCTCGACCTTTCTGCGGCGCGGATGGAGCGGCTTTCCGAAAACCTCGCGCGGTGCGGCCTGACCGCCGAGACGGTCGTCGCCGACGCGCTCGAATGGCGCGATCCGGCGGGGTTCGACGCGATCCTTCTCGACGCGCCGTGCTCGGCCACCGGAACGATCCGCCGCCACCCCGATCTTCCCTTCGTGCGTGACCCCGCCGGCCTGAAAGAGATCGTGGCGCTGCAGGCGGCACTTCTCGACCATGCGCTTGGCCTTCTGCGGCCCGGCGGCCGGCTGGTATTCGCGACCTGCTCGCTACTGCCCGAGGAGGGAGAACGGCAGGTTTCCGCCGGCCTCGCCCGCCATCCAGGTCTTGTGGCAGACCGCGATGCGCTGATGGTCGCGGGTGCGGAACCGCACTGGATCACAGCGGAAAACGGCCTGCGGCTCCGGCCGGATTATTGGCCGGAGCTTGGCGGAATGGACGGATTTTTCGTCGCGAACCTGCGCTACGGTGAAGCGCAGGGCCATTAGCCGGTGACAGGCGACGGGGCGGTCGGTAAATTCGCCCCGAGCAGACTCATCGGGGCGCGCGCGGCGACCCGAACGACATAAGCGAGGGCGGCAGGCGTGGCGCGATCCAGAAGCGGGGTCGGAGGATATGTCGGTGCGATGCACCGGCTGCATGCGCGGCTTGCGGTGCTGTCGCGTGGTGCGCAAGGTTTCGTCAGCCAGCCGGAGCCCAAGTCGATCGGTTCCTTCGCGCGCGGCCGCCAGCTTACTGCCGGCAACTTTCTTTTCGCGGGCTTCCTGTTCGAGGCGAAAGGAAAGTCGATCTGGGACATCCCGGTCCCCGACCCCCGGTTTGAGGAGGAAATCCACGGCTCCGTCTGGCTGGACGACCTTGCTGCCGTCGGGGACCCGACGGCCTGCCAGCGTGCGCAGGAATGGGTGTTCGAATGGATCGCGCGGTTTGGCCGTGGCGGCGGTCCGGGTTGGACGCCGGACCTGACCGGACGGCGGCTGATCCGGTGGATCAACCATGCGATCCTGCTGCTCAACGGTCAGGACCGGGCGGCTTCCAACGCGTATTTCCGTGCGCTTGGCCGCCAGACCGTGTTCCTTGCACGCCGCTGGAAGACCGCCGCACCCGGCCTGCCACGGTTCGAGGCGCTTACCGGCCTTGTCTACGCGGGCCTTTCGTTGAGCGGAATGGAGCGCTATGTCGGTTCTGCCTCTGCGGCACTTGGGCGGGAATGCGCGCAGAACATCGACGCCGAAGGCGGTATCCCCACGCGCAACCCCGAGGAATTGCTTGAGGTCTTCACGTTGCTGACCTGGACCGCCGAGGCGCTGGTCGAAGCCGGCCGCACGCCACAGCGCGCCCATCTTGCGGCAATCGAGCGGATCGCGCCGACCCTGCGCGCGCTGCGCCATGCCGACGGCGCGCTCGCGCGGTTCCATGGCGGCGGGCGCGGGATTGAGGGGCGGCTGGATCAGGCGCTGGCCAGCGCCGGGGGACGCGCGATCACGACGCACGGGCCGGCGATGGGCTACGCTCGGGTCACGGCCGCCCGCACGACGATCATCGTCGATGCCGCCGGCCCGCCAACCGGCCGCGCCTCGACCAACGCCCATGCCTCGACGCTCGCGATGGAACTGACCTCCGGTCGCCGTCCGCTGATTGTCAATTGCGGCTCGGGGGCGAGTTTCGGGCCTGACTGGCGCCGCGCCGGCCGCGCCACGCCGTCGCATTCGACGCTTGGTATCGAAGGTTTTTCCTCATCCCGGCTTGGGCCGCAGGGCGCACGGAGCGAATTCACCGACACGCCCGGCCAGGTATGGGCGCAGCCCGAGGACGATGCCGAAGGCCACCGCCTTATCGCCGGCCACAACGGCTATGTTCCGACCCATGGGCTGACCCATATCCGCCAGATCCTTCTCTCGGTCGATGGCCGCACCCTGTCAGGCGAGGATACGCTGGGGGCGATGACGGTCGCCGACCGGCGGCGGTTCGAGACGATCATGGAACGCGTGCGCCACCAGGGCGTGCCATTCTCGATCCGCTTTCATCTGCACCCGGATGTCGATGCAACGCTCGATCTCGGGGGCACGGCGGTTTCAATGGCCCAGAAATCCGGCGAAATCTGGGTGTTCCGTCACGACGGGGTAGGGGAACTGACGCTTGAGCCGTCCGTTTACCTCGAAACCGGGCGTCTGAAACCGAGGGCGACGAAGCAGATCGTCCTCTCGTCCCATGTTCTCGACTACGCCCGCCACTTGGGCTGGACCTTGGCGAAGGCACAGGATACGCCACAGGCGATCCGCGACACCGTGCGCGACGAAGATGACGTGACCGCCTAGAAAAGGACGCTGCCCTTGACCGCCGATTCCGCCCAACTGGCCCCGCTCGCCCGTGCCCTGATCTCCGTATCCGACAAGGGCGGGCTTCTCGATTTCGCCAAGGGGCTGGCCGAAAGGGGTGTGGAACTGCTCTCGACCGGCGGTACCTCGGCGATGCTGCGCGAAGCGGGGCTGACGGTGCGGGACGTTGCGGATGTGACCGGCTTCCCCGAGATGATGGACGGGCGGGTGAAGACGCTGCACCCGAAGGTGCATGGCGGGCTCCTGGCCTTGCGCGACAATGCCGACCATGTGGCGGCGATGGAGACACACGGGATCGAGCCGATCGACCTTCTGGTCGTCAATCTCTACCCGTTCGAGGCCACCGTCGCGAAGGGCGCCGACTACGATACCTGCGTCGAGAACATCGACATTGGCGGTCCGGCAATGATCCGCGCCGCGGCCAAGAACCACGCCCATGTGGCCGTGGTGGTGGATCCCGATGACTACGCCCTGGTTCTTGCCGATCTGGACAAGCACGGCGGCAGGACATGCCCGAAATTCCGCCGCAAGCTTGCCCAGCGGGCCTATGCAAGGACAGCCGCCTATGATGCGGCCGTGTCGACCTGGCTCGCCGGCGCGATCGGCGATCCCGCGCCACGCCGTCGCGCCTTCGCCGGTACGCTCGCCCAGACGCTGCGCTATGGCGAGAACCCGCATCAATCGGCGGCCTTCTACACAGACGGCTCGTCCCGTTCGGGTGTTTCCACGGCGATCCAGCATCAGGGCAAGGAACTGAGCTACAACAACATCAACGACACCGACGCGGCTTTTGAACTGGTGGCAGAGTTCGAACCCGCCGCCGGACCCGCCTGCGCGATCATCAAGCACGCCAATCCCTGCGGCGTCGCGCGGGGTGCAACGCTTCTGGAGGCCTACAAGGCCGCCTATGACTGCGACCGCACCTCGGCTTTCGGCGGCATCGTCGCGCTGAACCGGCCGCTGGACGCTGCGACGGCCGAGGAAATCTGCCAGATCTTCACCGAAGTCGTCATCGCGCCCGGCGCCGACGACGCAGCCAAGGCGGTCTTCGCCGCCAAGAAGAATCTGCGCCTTCTGACGACCAAAGGCCTGCCCGATCCGAAATCGGCTGGTCTCGCCTTCCGGCAGGTTGCGGGTGGCTTCCTCGTGCAGGATCGCGACAATGGCGTGATCACTGCGGCTGACCTGAAGGTCGTGACCAAGCGCGCGCCGACCGAGGCAGAGCTGAAAGACCTGCTGTTCGCCTGGAAAGTCGCCAAGCACGTCAAGTCGAACGCCATCGTCTACGTCAAGGATGGCGCAACCGTCGGCATCGGCGCGGGCCAGATGAGCCGTGTGGATTCGACCCGCATCGCGGCGCACAAATCCGCCGACATGGCCGAGGCGCTGGGCTTGGCGGAGCCGACCGTGAAAGGTTCCGTCGTTGCCTCTGACGCCTTCTTCCCCTTTCCCGACGGTCTGCTGACCGCTGCCGAGGCAGGGGCGACCGCGGTCATCCAGCCCGGCGGTTCGATGCGCGACGCCGACGTTATCGCGGCGGCGGACAAGGCCGGGCTTGCCATGGTCTTCACCGGCCAACGGCATTTCCGGCACTGAGGGCATTCATGCGGCTTGCGGTCCTCGTTGCGGCGGCGACACTGGTTCTGGACCAGTTATCGAAGGTCTTCGTCGTCCACGTGCTCGACCTCTGGTCGCGGCAGGAGATCGCGGTGCTGCCACCGTGGTTCAATCTGCGGATGGCATGGAATCAGGGTATCAACTTCGGCCTCCTGTCGAACTCCACCGATGTCGCGCGCTGGGCGCTCATCGCTCTGGCACTTGGCATCTCGGTCTGGGTATGGCTCTGGGTGCGGCGCGAACCGAAGCGCCCGTTCGTGCAGGTCTCGGCCGGTTTTCTGATCGGCGGGGCGCTGGGCAATGTCGTCGACCGCGTCTTCTATGGCGCGGTCGCTGATTTTCTCAATATGGCGACGCCGTGGTTCGACAACCCCTATTCCTTCAATGTCGCCGATATCGCGATCTTCGCCGGGGCCATCGGTCTCGTCCTCTTCACCGGAGGGGAGAAGACCCCGTGACGCGCGCCGGGACATGCGCTAAACGAAGGCAAGGCAGGTGAGGGAGAAACCCATGGCGGCAAGATTTGGCATCCACGGAATCGCGATGCTTGGCGCGGTTCTGATGCTGTCGGCCTGCGGTGGCGGCGGAAAGGAGCCGCGGCTTCTGAACATCCGCTCGCAAAGCCGCGCGCCCGACGAATTCACCGTCCTGCCGACGAAGCCCCTGCAACTGCCCGAAAATCTGGCGAGCCTGCCGGAGCCGACGCCGGGCGGTTCCAACATCACCGATCCGACACCCGAAGCCGACGCGGTTGCCGCGCTGGGCGGCAATCCGGCGGCGCTCGCGCGGACCGGTATCGCACGCAGCAATGGCGGCCTTGTCTCCTACGCCTCGCGCTTCGGCACATCCTCCAGCATCCGCCAGACGCTCGCGGCCGAAGATCTCGAATACCGGCGCGATAACGACGGCCGGCTGTTGGAGCGTGTCTTCAACGTCAACGTCTATTTCCGCGCCTACGCGCCGATGTCGCTTGACCAGTATGCCGAGCTTGAGCGCTGGCGCCGGGCCGGCGCGCGCACCGTTGGCGCACCGCCAGAAGGCGTCATCAGCGACAACTGATCGCATCACCTCTGCGTCACCGGGCTTGACCTTGTCGGCGGCACGGTTACCTCTGCATTGCACCGAGGGAGACCGCCATGTTCCGTATCCTGCGCCGGGCCGCGTTCGCAGCACTCTTCGCCCTTCCCGCCGCGGCGGCGGAAAAGGTGACGACGTTCACGCTCGACAACGGGCTTGAAGTCGTCGTGATCGAGGATCATCGTGCGCCGGTCGTCGTCCAGATGGTCTGGTATCGCGCCGGCGCTGCCGATGAAAAACCGGGCGTATCGGGCGTTGCGCATTTTCTCGAACACCTGATGTTCAAGGGAACCGATACCGTCGCCTCGGGAGAATTGTCCAAAACCGTCGCGGCCAATGGCGGTTCGGACAACGCCTTCACCTCTTCGGACTACACAGCCTATTTCCAGCGCATCGCCGCCGACCGGCTTGAGCTTGTCATGCGGATGGAGGCGGACCGGATGCGCAATCTGAAGCTTACCGAAGACGACTGGCGGACCGAGCGCGAGGTGATCATCGAGGAGCGCAACCAGCGCACCGACAGCGATCCGGGCGCGATCTTCAGCGAACAGCGGCGCGCCGCGCAGTATCTCAACCATCCCTACGGCACGCCGGTCATCGGCTGGCGGCAGGAGATGGAGCACCTGACCCGGCAGGATGCGCTTGACTGGTATCGTCGCAACTACGCGCCGAACAACGCCGTGCTTGTCATCGCCGGCGACGTGACGCCGGACCGGGTCCGGGACCTGGCTGAGACCTATTACGGCCCGCTTGCACCCAGCCCGGACATCACGGAACGCGTCCGTCCGCAGGAGCCGCCGCAACTCGCCGAACGCCGGTTGAGCTATTCCGATCCGCGTGTATCGCGGCCCTATGTCACGCGCTCCTATCTCGCGCCGGAACGCGACTCGGGCGCGCAGGAAAAGGGGGCCGCGCTGACGATCCTCGCCGATCTTCTCGGCGGCGACGGCCAGACCTCGTTCCTCGCCCGCAAGCTCCAGTTCGACAGCAAGAAGGCGATCTACACATCGGCTGGCTACGACGGTTCTTCCTACGATGATACGACCTTCAACCTCGCTGTCGTTCCCGCCGAAGGCGTGAGCCTTGCCGAGGCCGAGAAGGCGCTGGACGAGGCGATTGACGAATTCATCGAGGGCGGCGTCGACACGGAAGCGTTTGAGCGGGTCAAGACCCGCATCCGCGCCGCGACGATCTACGGGCAGGACGACGTCAACCGGCTTGCACGCCGCTATGGAGAGGCGCTGACGACCGGGCTGACCGTGGCCGATGTTCAGGCATGGCCCGATGTCCTTGACGCGGTGACTGAAGCGGACGTGCTCGCCGCGGCGCTCGAGGTTTTCGACCGCCGCCGGGCGGTCACCGGATGGATGATGCTGCCCGACCGGGCGGAGGTGATGCAATGATGCGGTTCCTTTTCGCGGCGGTCGTTGCCGTTCTTGCGGCGCTTCCCGCCGGCGCGGTCGATATCCGTGAAGTGACGTCCCCGGGCGGCATCAAGGCCTGGCTGGTCGAGGAGCATTCGATCCCCTTCACTGCGCTCGAACTCCGCTTCAAGGGCGGCGCCAGCCTCGACCAGCCCGGCAAACGGGGCGCGACGCTCCTGATGATGGCGCTGATCGAAGAGGGGGCTGGCGACCTGGACAGCCAGGGCTTTGCTGCGGCGCGCGATTCGCTCGCGGCCGAATTTCATTTCGACGCCTACGACGACTCCGTCTCTGTGTCGGCCCGGATGCTGACGGAGAACCGCGCGGAAGCGGCGGCGCTTCTCAGAACGGCGCTGATCACCCCGCGCTTCGACGCTGAGGCCATCGAACGCGTGCGCGCGCAGGTCGCCTCCATCATCCAGTCCGACGAAACCGATCCGCATGCCATCGCCGGGCGCGCCTTCGACGAGCAGGCTTTTGGGGATCACCCTTACGGAACCTCGCGGAACGGCACGCTTGACAGCATCGCGGCGCTTTCGCGCGCCGACCTTGTTGCCGCCCACGCCGCCAGCATGGCGAAAGACCGGGTCTATGTCTCCGCAGTCGGTGACATCACCGAGGTGGAGCTTGGCGTGCTTCTGGACGATCTGCTGGGCGACCTGCCCGAAGCCGGCGCGCCGATGCCGCCCCGGGCCGAACTTGGGCTGACGGGTGGCGTGACGGTCATTGACTACGCGTCGCCGCAATCGGTTGTCGTTTTCGGCCATGCCGGCATCAAGCGCGACGATCCGGATTTCTTTGCCGCCTATCTCCTCAATCAGGTGCTGGGGGGATCGGGCTTTGCCGCGCGTTTGATGGACGAGGTGCGCGAGAAACGCGGCCTTACCTACGGGATCTATACTTACCTCGTGCCGATGGACCTGGCGGAAACCTGGCAGGGCTCCTTCTCGTCGGCGAACGCGAAAGTTGCCGAGGCGATCGACGTCGTGCGCGCCGAATGGGCGAAAGCGGCGGCGGAAGGGGTCACGGACGCCGAGCTTGAGGCGGCCAAGACATATCTGACCGGCTCGTATCCGCTTCGCTTCGATGGCAACGGACCGATCGCCGACATCCTCGTTGGCATGCAGATCGAGGGCTTGCCGGCGAGCTATGTGAACGACCGGAACGCCTATATCGAGGCCGTGACGCCCGACGATATCAGGCGCGTTGCCGCCCGCCTGATGCAGCCGGACGCCTTGCGTTTCGTCGTTGTCGGGCAGCCGCAGGGTGTTGCCGGGACCAACTAGCGCAAGGCGCACGCACGACGCCGGCGCGGCAGTCGAAGCCGCTCCGGGAGACAAATGGTGAACTGGCCGAATCGGCGTTGACCATGCTAGTTGTGGTGGCATGACCGTCCCGAACCCCAAGATCGTCCCCGAACGGCCCCGGATTCGTCAACTCGACGAAGCCGCCGTGAACCGTATCGCGGCCGGTGAAGTGGTCGAGCGGCCGGCTTCGGCGGTCAAGGAACTCGTGGAGAATTCCCTTGATGCCGGCGCTCGGCGGATCGAAGTTGCCTATGCCGATGGCGGCAAGACCCTGATCCGCGTCAGCGACGACGGCTGCGGTATGAGCGCCGAGGACCTTCCCCTCGCGCTCGCCCGGCACGCGACCTCGAAGATCGACGGCTCGGACCTCCTGAACATCCGTTCCTTCGGTTTCCGGGGCGAGGCGCTGCCTTCGCTCGGTGCCGTGGGTCGGCTCAGGATCACCTCGCGTGCCGGGGGCAGCGAGGGTGCCGAGATCGCCGTTTCCGGCGGGCGGATGGACGCTGTGCGCCCCGCCGCGCTGTCACAGGGCACGGTGGTGGAGTTGCGCGACCTTTTCTACGCGACGCCCGCGCGGCTGAAGTTCCTGCGCTCGGATCGGGCAGAGGCGCAGGCGATCCGCGACGTCGTCCAGCGCCTCGCGATGGCGGAACCCTATGTGGGCTTCACCCTTCGCGACGCGACCGGTGGCGGCGAGGGACGGGTGATCCTGCGCGCCGATGCCGAGCAGGGGGAGCTGTTCGACGCGCTGTCGCAGCGCCTTCGCCGCCTGATCGGCAACGACTTCGCCGACAACGCCCTGCCGATCGACGCGGAACGCGAGGGTATCCGCCTGACCGGTTTCGCGGCGCTGCCGACTTATTCGCGCGGCGCGGCGGTGGAGCAGTTCTTGTTCGTCAACGGCCGCCCGGTGCGCGACAAGCTGCTGATCGGCGCGCTGCGGGCGGGATACATGGATGTACTGAGCCGCGACCGCCACCCGGCTGCCGTCCTCAACCTGATCTGCGATCCGGAGCGGGTGGATGTGAACGTCCATCCCGCGAAGGCAGAGGTGCGCTTCCGCGACCCGGGCCTTGCGCGCGGTCTGATCGTCTCGGCGCTGCGCCATGCACTCGCCGATGCGGGGCACCGCGCCTCCTCCACCGTCGCGGGCATGACGCTGGGCGCGATGCGGCCCGAACCCGCAGCGACGGCGACGCCCCGCATCTATCAGATGGACCGGCCCTCGCAGTCCGCGCTTCGTGCCGCCTATACCGCGCAGGCCCCCCTTGCCCCGGTCTTCGCCGAAGCCAGCGCCCGGTTCGAGCTGGAGCCGGACGCGGAGGCCGATGTCACGGACAATCCGCTGGGGGCCGCCCGCGCTCAGGTGCATGAGAACTACATCATCGCGCAGACGGCGACCGGAATGGTCATCGTCGACCAGCACGCCGCGCATGAGCGCCTCGTCTACGAACGCCTCAAGCGGCAGCGTGAGGAGAACGGCGTTGCCGCGCAGGCGCTTCTGATCCCCGAAATCGTGGACCTGAGCGAAGGGGACGCGGCGCTCCTGCTTGGCCATGCCGAGGCGCTTGGCCAGCTTGGCCTGACCATCGAACCCTTCGGCGGCTCGGCTGTCGCCGTCCGTGAGACACCGGCGGTTCTGGGCGAGGTCAACGCGACGGCGCTCCTGCGCGACATTCTCGATGAGCTTGCTGATCTCGGCGACAGCCGGCGCCTGCAATCGCGGATCGACGCGGTGCTGTCGCGCATGGCCTGCCACGGCTCCATCCGCTCCGGCCGCCGGATGCGGCCGGACGAGATGAACGCGCTTTTGCGCGAGATGGAGAGAACCCCGCTTTCCGGCCAGTGCAACCACGGCCGGCCCACCTATGTCGAACTGAAACTCAGCGACATCGAACGGCTTTTCGGACGCACATGATCACGCTTTACGGCCAGACCTACGCGCTTGACGATCCGCTCGTCCTCGCCGCCCTCGGGGGCGCGGCGCTTCTGCTGCTGCTTTTCATCATCCTGATCGTGACGCTCCGCGCCGCCTCCCGCTCGGCCCGGATGACGGAGCCGCTCGGCTACCATCTCAGCCAGCTTGGCAACCGGGTGGAGGCGTTGTCGGCCGGGCAGGAACGCCTGACCGGCGGCCTTCACCATGTGTCGGAGGCGCAGGCCGCATCGCAGACAAAGGTCCTGCAACTGATGGAGCAGCGCCTTGCCGAAGTGTCGCGCGGCATGTCCGAAAGCCTGCAAGGCACTGCGACCCGGACGGCTCGCAGCCTGGGCGAGTTGCAACAACGGCTGGAGACGATCGACAAGGCGCAGTCGAATATCGAGAAACTTTCGGGCGACGTGCTGTCGCTGCAGGATATTCTCTCGAACAAGCAGACGCGCGGCGCTTTCGGGGAAATCCAGCTGAACGACATCGTCCGCAAGGCCATGCCACCCGACGCCTTCACCATGCAAGCGACGCTTTCCAACGGGCGGCGGGCGGACTGCCTGATCCACCTGCCGAACCCGCCCGGCCCGATCGTCATCGACTCCAAGTTTCCGCTGGAAGCCTACGAGGCGCTCAGACGGGCCGAGAACCAGTCACAGCTGATCGAGGCGCAGCGGATGCTGCGGATTGCCGTCCGCGCCCATATCAAGGCGATTTCAGAACGCTACATCCTTGATGGCGAGACAGCCGACGGCGCGCTGATGTTCCTGCCGTCCGAGGCGGTTTATGCTGAACTGCACGCCAACTTCCCCGAACTCGTCCGCGAGGGGTTCAACGCCAAGGTCTGGATCGTCTCGCCCACGACCTGCATGGCGACGCTGAACACGATGCGCGCTGTCTTGAAGGACGCGCGGATGCGCGAGCAGGCCGGCGCGATCCGCGCCACGCTGCGCCAGTTGCACCGGGACGTGGAACTGGTGGTAGAACGGGTTTCGAAACTCGATACTCATTTCAATCAGGCGCGAAGCGACCTTGAAGGCATCACCACCGCCGCCGAACGCGCGGGCAAGCGTGCCGCAAAACTCGACAATTTCGACTTCGAGGAACTTGAGGGGCCAGCCGAACCGCTGACCCTGGCCTCTGCCGCCCGCGTCAGGGACACGGCCTAGGATCGCAGAAGGACCTTGGTGGAGCCAACGGCTTCGGCGATCTGGGCGTAGTGGACCATCCGCCGCTGCGAATTCTCAGCCGATCTGACCAGCAGCGTTTCCGCCTCGGCCACGACAAGACGGGCAGCGCTCATCGCAGAGCGCGCCGCATCCTTCCTGACCGCACGGACCGTTTCGCGGCCGAGTTTTGTCGCCGGGGCCGCCGTATCGAGCGATTGTTCCACGATCCGGTCAAGCTGGCGCGTCGCGTTGTTCAGGATGCTCCGCGCCTTATCGTAGTCGGGACGGTTGGATGGAACCTGCCGCGCGGCAGTCTTCAGCGTGGCGCGCAGGCAGTCGATCCGGTATTCGGCAGGCAGACGTCCACAGGCGTCGCGCCCGTCGGCGATGACCTGCACTATCGTTGCCGTTTCCCGGTCACTGAAAACCGGCCAGAGCGCCGCGTCGGCCGTGCGGGGCATGGGGTTTTCCCCCGTAGACACCGCCGCAGCGACAGGAGCGCCCGGCATGATCAGCAGCACAGCCAGCAGCGCATATGCCGAACCCGAATAAGGTCTTGATAGCGAGGAGCAACGCATCAACCGCCCTCCCATATGGCTGTTCCGATTGTGGAATACTGCGAGAGTATCATGGGTGCCGGCCATGTGGCCAGCTAGCCCTTGACGCTACGCCCCCTCCACCAATCGCATATACTGCGCGAGGTGCCCCACCTCCTCCAGCCACCGTCTGACCAGCCGCGGGTCATGCGGCGCCGCGTGGGCGCCGACCGGAATTTCCCGCGCCATCACCGACTCGACCGCAAGCGCGACTGTTCCCGACACGAGCCGTGCCATGGCGGAGCCGCGCACATCGCCTTCGGCGTCGAGAACCCATGTCCGGTGCCAGACCGGCACACCGGCCTTCTCCGCCTTCAGCGAAACGCAGAGCACGACCCGGTCCGGCTCCCCCTCCGCCAGCGGATACTTTTCCCAGAGGCCGTCCGACAGCGCTTTCAGCCGGTCTTCGGGCGGGTTACCGGCCAGTTCGTCGAAGACACCCGCCCACGCCTCGGACCAGCCGTTCAGCCTGAGCGTGCCGCGCACGAATTCCTTCACCTTCCATGCCGGATCGAAGTCATAGTCCGCGATGAACGGCACAGAATCCCGGTTCGGATAGACCTCGAACGTCTCGGTCTGGCGCAGGGGGGCCGAATAGGGCCGCACCGCGTCCCATGGATGGGACACGCGCAGTTCTGAGAAATCCCGGATCGAACGGGCCGGGGTCATCAGCGCGCGCAGGACACCGAGGGGCGACCACGAGAACTTGTAGCGGAACGCGTTGGCCTGCGCCGGCAACCCGCCGCAATAGGACGTGAACGACAGCACGTTTTCACGGTCATAGGCCTTCGACGCGCGGTAGGCAGCGACAAGATCATGCGCCATCAGGTGGTCGATGCCGGGATCGAGGCCCACCTCGTTCACGACGGTAACGCCGGCAGTGCGGGCAGGTTCGTCCAGGGCGCGCAACGCCGGCGACAGATAGCTGGAGGATACGAAGTGCGACCCCTGGGCGACGCAATGGCGGGCAAGATCGGCATGCATGTCCGCTGGCAACATTGAGACGACGATGTCGCCGGGCGCGAGCGCCTCGTCCAGCGCGCCGGGTTCCATCGCACGGATGTCATCGGTGATGTCGCCCACCGCCTCCACTGCGGCCTCTACCGGCAGGTTCCAGACCGTCACCGGATGGCCCGCAAGGATCAGGCGCCTCAGGCCCGGTCGCGCGGACAGGCCGGTGCCGCACCAGTGAATTCGCATCGTTCCGTCTCCGCTCGGGTCTTGGCGCCAGACTGCGGCCGCCAAGCCGCAGGGACAAGTCCAAAGGTTCAGTAGTGCGTTCGCGCCGTATGGCGATCCGGCAGGTCGAGATGCGGTGTCGCCCCGAACTGGTTGAGATGCAGCACGCCATCATGGAACGCGAAACGATGGACTGAGGTGTTCATCACCTTCAGGAACATCCGCGCCTTCATCACCGCCTCCAGACCGAGGGCGAGCGCGCAGAGCGTTGCGATCACGCCGGTGGAGGTCACGACAACCGCGCCGGGCCCGACCTTTCCGGTATCCTCCAGCGCACCGAAGACCCGGTTGCGGAAACTGTCATAGCTTTCATGGCCGGGTCCGGCCTGACCGTTGCGCCAGAGGTCGAGAACCTGCGGCACATGCGCGGCGAATTCTTCAGGACCGCTCGGGAACGCAATGCCGTGGCTGTCCTGAAGCGCATGGGACAGCGCGAAATAATCCAGCTCGTTCAGCCGCTCGTCCAGATGATGCGGCCGCGCGTCGAGGTTGAGCATCTCGGCTGTCTCGCGCTGCCGGCGCATCGTGCCCGAGATCACGCGGTCGAAACCACCGCAGGCGCGCAGATGTTCGCCCAGCCATTCGGCCTGTTGCCGGCCGAGCGGCGAGAGGCGGTCATAGTCCTCTTCGGTCCGGGCACCGCTATTGGCCTGCCCGTGGCGGATCAGAGTCAGTTCGGTCATGCCGGATCTTCTGTCAGACCCAGCGGACGTCGCCAAGGAAAATGTAGCCGGCGCCGTAGATCGTCTTGATCAAACGGGGATTCTTCGGGTCCTCGCCAAGCTTGGTCCTGAGCCGCGAGATGCGCACATCCATCGCCCGGTCGAAGCTTTCACCAGCGACACCGCCTAGGCTTTCCTGCATCTGGGCGCGGGAAATCAGCCGTTTCGGACTGTCGAGGAAGAGCCGCAGAACCTCGCCCTCGGCATGGCTGAAGGGAACCTCGCCGCCGTCCTCGCCGATCAGGACGTAGCGGTCGAAATGCGCGGTCCAGCCCGCGAACTGCGCGGTGGCGGCGGCGGGTTCCGGCTCGCTCCGGCCCTTGCGGAGACGGGCGCGGATGCGGGCGACAACCTCGGCCGGGTCAAAGGGCTTGATGATGTAGTCGTCTGCCCCCAGTTCCAGCCCCGTTACCCGGTCCTGCACCTGCGCCCGGCCCGAGATGATGATGATCGCCGCCCCGGATTCGAGCGCGAGGCGGTGGACCAGCGCCAGCCCGTCGCGATCGGGAAGGCCAAGATCGACCAGGCAGACATCGGGCGCGGTGCGCTTCAGCGCGGCCTCGAACTCGGTAGCGCGGGCAAAGCTGGACGTTCGAAAGCCGGCTTCTTCAAGCGCGTCCGAAAGCATGCGCCGGATCTCCGGCTCGTCATCAAGGATCGCGACATGGGAGCGGGTATCCTGCGGCGCGGTCATGCGGCCTCCTTCCGGGTCAGGTAGGCGGCCAGTTCGGCGGCCCCGAATGGCTTTGTCAGGACCGGGATCGCGCCTGCACGGCTGCGCAGCTCGTCGCCCGGCGGCAGGGACGTCATCAGCACGATCCGCGCCGGGTGGCGGCGGTCGGTGAGCTGCATCGCGAAGTCCACACCGTTCAGTGAGCCGGGCAGGCCGATATCGGACAGGATTACGTCAAGCCCGGGCAGGTCCGACAGTTCGGTGGCCTCGTCGGCGCTGCCGGCCTCGATGACATTGTGGCCAAGGCCACGAAGCATTTCGCGGACATCGGTGCGGATCACGTCGTTATCCTCGACCAAAAGCACAAGGAGCGGACTATCGGGAGCCGCGCCGCCGCGACGCAGCGGCAGACGCAGCGTGACCCTCGCGCCACCCTCGGGCCGGTTTTCCAGCTTGACCGTGCCGCCCGAAAGTTTGGTGTGGTCGTAGACCATCGACAGGCCGAGGCCAGACCCTTCGCCACCCTTGGTGGTGAAAAAGGGATCGAGGCCGTGCTCCAGCGCCTCGGCGGAGAAGCCCGGCCCGGTATCGGC
The DNA here is from genome assembly GCA_030429495.1 of Alphaproteobacteria bacterium. Taxonomy (GTDB): domain Bacteria; phylum Pseudomonadota; class Alphaproteobacteria; order Rhodobacterales; family Rhodobacteraceae; genus Albidovulum. The sequence continues at coordinate 286,028 of JAUIFH010000002.1, forward strand.
GACCGAAACCTCCAGCCAGGTATCGCGTACCGGCCGCGCCGTCAGGGTGATGCGGCCGCCACCCGAACCGATCGAATCCTTGGCGTTGAGGATGAGGTTGAGAAGCGAATCCTGCAGCGGGCCGGGATCGAGAAGCACCGGCCCGCACAGATTGGAGACGAGAAGATCGAGCCCGACCCCTTCCGGCAGCGACGGTCGCGCCATGATCTGAAGTTCGGCTAGAAGGGCCTCGATATCGGTCGGTTGCGGACGCACCTCGCGCGGGCCGGAAATTGCCGCGATCCGGTCAAGCAGCATCCCCCCGCGCCGCGCCGCGGCCAGCGTCGCGCGCGCCAGTTCGGCGGCGTCCGGCGGCAGTCCGGCCAGACGCTCAAGTCGCCCCTGAAGCCCGAGGATGATCGTCAGCAGATTGGCGAAATCGTGTGCGAGGCCCGATGTAAGCTGCGCGGCAAGCTCACGCTTCGCGGTCTGACTCAGCGCGGCGCGGGTCTGCGCCTCTTCGGTTACATCCATCGACAGGATGAAGACGCCCTGCGGCTGATCGCCGGTCCCGCGATCGGGCGTCAGCGCGATGCGGATACGGCGGCCGGAAAGGTCGTGCGTGATCTCGAACACATTGGCTTCGCCGTCCAGCGCGCGCCTGAGGCCCGGCGCGATCTTCGCGAAGGTGCTTTCGCCAAGTGCCTCTTCGGCCGGCCTGCCGATGATGTCGGACAGGCTGCCGGGCATCACCGCCGACAGCCGCCGGTTCGAGAACGTGTAGTGAAGATCGGTTCCGACATGCGCGATATGGGCTGGCATCATCTCGGTCACGAGGCGGGTGCGGGCTTCCATCTCCATCAATTCGCGCTTGGCTTCCTCGAGCGCGGAATTGGTGGCGCCAAGCTGGCGGTTCGCCTGCGCCAGCCGTTCGGCATGGGTCAGAAGCTGATCGGACAACTCCTCCGATCGCGCGCGCAGGAGCGTTTCCTGCGCCTTGATCTCGGTGATGTCGGTATAGACCGCGACCCAGCCGCCCTGTTGCAGGGGCGAGCCTTCGACAGAGATCGTCCTCCGGTTCGCCCGGGTCCGCTCCATATAGTGCGGCTGAAACGCGCGGGCCTGTTCGACCCGCACCCGGATTGCGTCCTCGATATCGTCGACATCGCCGTATTCGCCGCGCAGGACAAGGAACCGGATCGTGTCCTCGAACGAGGCGCCCGGCGTAACCAGTTCCTCCGGCAGGTCGAACATCTCCTGAAACCGGCGGTTGCAGACAGCGAGATTCAGGTCCTTGTCATAGATCGACAGTGCCTGCTGAATCAGGTTCAGCCCGGCCTGAGTCATCTTGGCGCGCGCGTCGTTCCGCTCCATCAGCGAGGCTCCCTTCCCCCTATCGCTAGCACCCTTCGGCGGCGGGCGGAAAGGGGGAGGGCGCGCATGTTACAATTCGATAGGATTGCGAAAAAGTCAGGAAACCTTTGACGGCGATCCCTTTGCACGGAACGCTCAGGGCGACAGGGAATCGCCTTTGTGGCGAACTTGGCCGCCACGGCGTGCGGCATGGGGGAGGAGCATCGGTGGCAAGAGACGCGACGACGGGCGAGTTGCAGTCCATTCCGGCACTGCTGGCGCGCAATGCCCGCGACTTCGGGGCGATGCCGGCCTTCCGCGAGAAGGAATTCGGCATCTGGCAAAGCTGGACCTGGGCCCAGACCGCCGACGAGATCCGCTCTATGGCGCTGGGCCTCATGACGCTCGGGATCGAGCGGGGCGATCACGTCGCGATCATCGGCCGTAACCGCCCGGCGCTTTACTGGTCGATGGTGGCGGCGCAGATGTGCGGCGCCGTGCCTGTGCCGCTCTATCAGGACGCGGTCGCGGAAGAGATGGCCTATGTCCTCGAACACTGCGGCGCGCGGTTCGTGATCTGCGGCGACCAGGAGCAGGTCGACAAGGTGCTGGAAGTGCAGGATCGCGTGACCGGAATCGACCAGATCGCCTATCTCGACAAGCGCGGGATGCGCAAATACGACCACAGCCACATGAACGCGCTGGCCGACATCGCCGCCGAGGGCCGCGCTGCCCATTACCGCTTCGACGCAGAGCTTGATGCGCGCGCCGCGGAGCTGACCTACGACCATACCTGCGTGATGCTCTATACCTCCGGCACGACGGGCAAGCCGAAGGGCGTCGTGCTGTCGAACCGGAACATCATCGAAACCTCGAAGAACTCCGCCAAGTTCGATCATCTGAAACGCGACGACGAGGTGCTGGCCTATCTGCCGATGGCCTGGGTCGGCGATTTCATCTTCTCGGTCGGTCAGGCCTTCTGGACCGGGTTCACCGTGAACTGCCCGGAAAACGCGTCGACCATGATGACCGATCTGCGCGAAATCGGGCCGACCTATTTTTTCGCGCCGCCGCGCGTCTTCGAAGGGCAGCTCACCAATGTGATGATCCGCATGGAAGATGCGGGCCGCATCAAGAAGCGGATGTTCGATCACTACATGGAAGTCGCCCGCCGCGTCGGGCCCGCGATCCTCGACGGAAAACCCGTCTCGGGCATGGACCGTTTTCGCTACTGGCTTGGGAACGTGCTGGTTTACGGGCCGCTGAAGAATACGCTCGGCTTTTCCCGCGTCCGCGTCGGCTATACGGCGGGCGAGGCGATCGGGCCGGAGATCTTCGATTTCTACCGCTCGCTCGGCATCAACCTGAAGCAGCTCTACGGTCAGACCGAGGCCTCGGTCTTCATCACCCAGCAGCCCGATGGCGAGGTCCGGTCCGATACGGTCGGCGTGCCCTCGCCCGGTGTCGAGGTGAAGATCGCCGACAATGGCGAGGTCTTCTACCGCTCGCCCGGCACGTTCGTCGAATATTACAAGAACGCGGACTCGACCGCCTCGACCAAGGATGCCGAGGGCTGGGTGGCAACGGGTGATGCGGGCTTTTTCGAGGAAGGCACCGGGCACCTTCGGATCATCGACCGCGCCAAGGATGTGGGCAAGATGGCCGATGGCCGCCTGTTCGCGCCGAAATATGTCGAGAACAAGCTGAAGTTCTATCCGAACATCCTCGAAGCCGTTGTCTTCGGGGCCGATCGGGATATGTGCACGGCCTTCATCAACATCGACCTGACGGCGGTCGGCAACTGGGCCGAACGCAACAACATCGCCTATGCGAGCTATCAGGAACTGAGCCAGCATCCACAGGTTCTGGAGACGGTCGCGGGCCATGTCGAAGAGGTGAACAAGTCGGTCGCCGCCGACCCGATGCTGGCCGGCTGCCAGATCCATCGCTTCCTGATCCTGCACAAGGAACTGGATGCCGATGACGGCGAACTGACCCGCACCCGCAAGGTCCGCCGCAACATCATCGCCGAGAAGTTCGCCGACCTGATCGACGCGCTCTATGGCGGCAAGGACGAAATCTACACCGAGACCGAGGTCACCTACGAGGATGGCCGCAAGGGCAAGATCAAGGCGACGCTGACCATCCGCGACGCCAAGGTCGAACGGCCGGCGGAAAGGATGGCAGCGGAATGAACGTAGCGAATTCAGAGGGTTACACCACTGCCGACGGCCGCAAGATTGGCGGCGTCCTGATGGAGATGAAGAACATCACGCTGCGCTTCGGGGGCGTGAAGGCGATCACCGACATCAGTTTCGACATCCGCGAGGGCGAGATCCGCGCGATCATCGGGCCGAACGGTGCGGGCAAGTCCTCCATGCTCAATGTCATCTCGGGCTTTTACGTCCCGCAGGAAGGCGAAGTCTGGTTCAAAGGCTACAAGAGGGGGCCGATGAAGCCCTATCAGGTCGCCCGCCTCGGCATTGCCCGCACCTTCCAGAACATCGCGCTTTTCGACGGCATGAGCGTTCTCGACAACATCATGACGGGTCGCCTTACGATGATGAAATCGGGCCTGCTTTCCCAGGCGCTCTGGTGGGGCGGGGCGCAGCGTGAAGAGACTGAGCATCGCGAAAAAGTCGAGAAAATCATCGACTTCCTTGAAATTCAGCCGATCCGAAAGACGCCGGTGGGGCGCCTGCCTTACGGTCTGAAGAAACGGGTCGAACTGGCCCGCGCACTCGCCGCCGAGCCGAAGCTGCTGCTTCTCGACGAACCCATGGCCGGGATGAACGTCGAGGAGAAGGAAGACATGTCGCGCTTCATTCTCGACGTGAATGACGAATTCGGCACCACGATCGCGCTGATCGAGCACGACATGGGCGTGGTCATGGACCTTTCCGACCGCGTGGTCGTGATGGATTACGGCAAGAAGATCGGCGACGGCACGCCCGACGAGGTCAGGAACAACCAGGACGTCATCGACGCCTATCTGGGGGTCGCCCATGACTGACCGCATCCGTAGTTTTTCCGTAGTGCATCCGTCCCTACAGCGTCCCGACACTTTCCGCCCCCGGACCAAGGAGGCCAGCCATGCCTGACCAGCTTCTTTTCGCGATGGAGGTCACGCTGAACGGCCTCATGGCGGGTGTGATGTATTCGCTCGTGGCGCTTGGCTTCGTGCTGATCTTCAAGGCGAGCGGAATCTTCAACTATGCGCAGGGTGTGCTCGCGCTTTTTGCCGCGCTGACGCTCGTCGGGTTCCAGAACGGGCAGATTCCCTTCGCCCATCTGATCAACGCGATCTTCGGCACCAACCTGCATGAATTCGGCTGGCACCTGCCGGCGGTCGTTGCCATCGCGCTGACCGGCGCGGTGATGGTGCTGCTCGCGATCATCATCGAGAAGTTCGTTCTCAAGCACCTCGTCAATCAGGCGCCGATCATCCTCTTCATGGCGACCATCGGCATGGCCTATTTCCTCGAAGGTCTGGGCGACATCATGTGGGGCGCGGATATCAAGAAGCTCGATGTCGGCCTGCCGCAGGGGATTTCCGAGACGGTGGAAAGCGTGACCGACAGCCTGTTCGGCTATGGCTTCTTCATCGATAACCTCGACATCGTGGCGACCGTGGTGGCTGCACTTCTGGTCCTGTCGCTGACGCTTTTCTCGCAATACACCAAATACGGCCGTGCGCTCCGCGCCGTGGCCGACGACCATCAGGCTGCGCTTTCGGTCGGTATCTCGCTGCGGTTCATCTGGGTGCTGGTCTGGTCGATCGCGGGGGTCGTCGCGCTCGTCGCCGGCATCATGTGGGGATCGAAATCGGGTGTGCAGTTCTCTCTGTCGCTCATCGCGCTCAAGGCGCTGCCGGTTCTCATGCTTGGCGGCTTCACCTCGATCCCCGGCGCCATTGTCGGAGGGCTGATCATCGGGGTAGGCGAGAAACTGTTCGAATTCCTCGTCGGTCCGATGATCGGTGGCGCGACAGAAAACTGGTTCGCCTATGTTCTGGCGCTTCTCTTCCTCGTCTTCAGGCCGCAAGGTCTGTTCGGTGAAAAGATCATCGAGAGGGTTTGAGAATGCCGAAACTGATCGCCATCCTGAACGTCATTGCCTGGGCCGGCTTCTGGTCCTTCGGCTACATTGCGCTGACGAGCGATACGGGTAGCGCGAGCCTGACCGTCGCTGCGCTTCTCGCCGCCCTCGGCGCGGGCATCGGCATCGTCGCCTGGTTCTGGCTGGTCCGCCATTCCGAGGCGACCGGCTATGCCAAGCGGCCCAACCAGGTCCCGCGCGAGCATCATCGCCAGCCGGAGGGCCAGGCATGAGCCACCACGCCCGCATCGGCGTCGTCTGCATCGACTGCAAGACCGATGACCTGACCGAGGCGGTCGGCTTCTGGTCCGCCATGCTCGGCATGAAGGGCGAGATCGACGAACGCGGCAAATACGCGGCGTTTGATGGTCACAAGGGCTATCCGCGCGTCCTGTTGCAGGCGGTGGATCACGAGCCGCGCGTGCATCTGGATTTCGAGACGGATGACGTGGATGCGGAATGCGAGCGGCTGAAGGCGCTGGGCGCGAAAGAGGTCGCGCGGATCAGGACATGGATCGTGATGGAAGCGCCGACCGGGCACCGCTTCTGTCTGGTCCGCCCACAGGGTGACGATTTCCCCGGTAATGCAAAGGAGTTTGGCTGATGTTCTACCGCGAGGCAGGCGACTTCAAGACGTCCTATGTGGACGACAGCCAGACCTTTCCGATCAAATTCGACCGCTGGCGCTACTACGCCGTCCTCGCGGTGGCGTTCGGCGTGGTCCCGTTCCTGATCAACGATTACTGGGCCAATGCGGTCTTCGTGCCGTTCCTGATCTACGCCATCGCGGCGATCGGGCTGAACATCCTCGTCGGCTATTGCGGGCAGGTCTCGCTCGGCACCGGAGGGTTCATGGCGGTGGGGGCCTATGCCTGCTACAAGCTGATGACCGCCTTTCCCGAGGTGTCGATCCTGATCCACGTGCTGCTTGCGGGCGGCATCACGGCCGGGGTGGGCGTCTTGTTCGGTCTGCCGTCCCTCAGGATCAAGGGCTTCTACCTCGCTGTCGCCACGCTTGCCGCGCAGTTCTTCCTCGTCTGGCTCTTCAACAAGGTGCCGTGGTTCTACAACTACTCGGCTTCCGGCCAGATCTCGGCGCCCGAGCGCACCATCCTCGGCCATGCGGTCACGGGGGCGGCGACGACGGCGCAGGCGAAATACCTCTTCTGCCTCGTTCTCGTCGTCGGCCTCGCCTGGCTTGCCCGCAACCTCACGCGCGGCACGGTCGGGCGCAAGTGGATGGCGATCCGCGACATGGACATCGCGGCCGAGATCATCGGGGTGAATCCGCTGACGACGAAGCTTTCCGCCTTCGCCATCTCGTCCTTCTATATCGGCGTGGCCGGTGCGCTCTTCTTCTCGGTCTATCTCGGCGCGGTCGAGGTGGGCGAGGCCTTCGGCATCCAGAAGTCGTTCCTGATCCTCTTCATGGTGATCATCGGCGGACTCGGCTCCATCTTCGGGTCGTTCGCGGGCGCGGCCTTCCTCGTCCTGTTGCCGGTGCTTCTGAAGAACATCCTCGTCGGCCAGCTTGACTGGCCGACCGACCTTGCTGCGCATATCGAACTGATGATCGTCGGCGCGCTGATCGTGATCTTCCTGATCGCGGAACCGCATGGCCTTGCCCAGCTCTGGCGACTGGCGAAGGAGAAACTCCGGCTTTGGCCCTTCCCGCATTGAGGGGCCGCCCAACAGGGGCGTCCGAGCGGGCGCCTGAAAAGACCGGCACACGGCCGGCGATCACAACCTCAACCCTTGGGAGGAGACCCAGATGAAGAAGACCCTGACTGCACTGGCCCTGGCGATGGCGGCGGCGACGCCGGCCCTTGCCGAGCTTGTCGTGCCGAACCTGAGCTACCGGACCGGCCCCTACGCGCCGGGCGGCATTCCCTATGCCGATGGCTTCAACGACTACTTCACGCTTCTGAACGAACGCGACGGCGGCATCGGCGGCGAGAAGGTCGCCAACCCGGAATGCGAAACCGCCTACAACACCGAGAAGGGCGTCGAGTGCTACGAGGCCACGAAGGGCTCGGGCGCGCTGGTCTACAATCCCCTGTCCACGGGCATCACCTATCAGCTTATCCCGAAGGTGACGGCCGACGGCATCCCGCTTTACACCCCCGGCTATGGCCGCACCTCGGCCGCGAACGGCAAGGTGTTCTCCAACGTCTTCAACTATCCGGCCAACTACTGGGATGCCGCCTCGGTGGCGGTGAAGTACCTGCTGGATGAGAACGGCGGCGACCTTTCGGGCAAGAAGATCGCGCTCGTCTACCACAACTCCGCCTATGGCAAGGAGCCGATCCGCACGCTTCAGGAACTGTCGAAGAAGCACGGCTATGAGCTGGTCGAGGTTCCCGTGGACCATCCCGGCCAGGAGCAGAAGTCGCAGTGGCTGCAGATCCGCCGCGACAAGCCGGACTATGTGCTGATGTGGGGCTGGGGCGTGATGAACGCCGTCGCCATCCAGGAAGCCGCGAACATCAAGTTCCCGATGGAAAACTTCATCGGCGTCTGGTGGTCGGGTTCGGAGAACGACGTTCTGCCGGCCGGCGACGGCGCCAACGGCTACAAGTCGCTCGCCATGCACGGGACGGGGATGGACTATCCGGTCTATGCCGACCTCAAGCAGTATGTCTATGACGCGGGCAAGGCCTCGGGCGCGGGCGATCAGGTCGGCTCCGTGCTCTATTCGCGCGGCATGTACGCGGCGCTCGTCATCTCCGAGGCGATCCGCAAGGCGCAGGAACTGGCCGGCACCTCGGCCGTCAACGCCGCGCAGGTGCGCGACGGGTTCGAGGCGCTGGAAATCACCGAGGAGCGGATGGCCGAGCTTGGCTTGCCGCATTTCGGCCAGCCCTTCGCGGCGAGCTGCTCGGACCATGGTGGCCCGGGCGCCGCGCTGATCCAGCAATGGGACGCCTCGGCGAAGAAATGGAGCCTGATCACCGGCTTCATCGCGCCGGATGATGAAGTCCTGACGCCGCTGGTCATGGAAGACTCGGCCGCCTTCGCCGCCGAGAACAACATCGCCGAGCGCTGCAACTAAGCGCCATGCAAGAGCTTCCCCGGCCCGACCAGGGCCGGGGTCCACTGGATCCATTCCCTTCGGGAGAGCGCCGATGCTCGATTCCGCCAAGACCGAGACCCTGCTTGAGGTCAACAATATCGAGGTGATCTACAACCACGTGATCCTCGTCCTGAAGGGCGTCAGCCTTTCGGTTCCGAAAGGCGGCATCACCGCGCTTCTGGGTGGCAACGGCGCGGGCAAGACCACCACGCTCAAGGCCATCTCCAACCTGCTGCATTCCGAACGTGGTGAGGTCACGAAGGGCACCATCTCCTATCGCGGAGAACGGGTGCAGGACCTCGACCCGGCGGCGCTGGTGAAGCTGGGCGTGATCCAGGTGATGGAGGGCCGTCACTGCTTCGAACACCTGACCGTCGAGGAGAACCTTCTGACCGGCGCATATACGCGCGGGGACAAGGGGCAGATCGGTGCTGATCTCGAGATGGTCTACAACTATTTTCCGCGCCTGAAGGAACGCCGCAAGAGCCAGGCCGGCTACACGTCGGGCGGCGAACAGCAGATGGTCGCAATCGGCCGCGCGCTGATGTCGAAGCCCGAGACGATCCTGCTCGACGAACCCTCGATGGGACTCGCGCCGCAGCTCGTCGAACAGATCTTCGAGATCGTGAAGGCGGTGAATGAGAAGGAGGGCGTGACCTTCCTTCTGGCCGAACAGAACACCAACGTGGCGCTGCGCTACGCGCATTATGGCTACATCCTGGAAAGCGGGCGCGTCGTGATGGACGGGCCGGCAAAGGACCTGCGCGAGAATCCGGACGTGAAGGAATTCTACCTCGGCATGTCGGACGAGGGCCGCAAGTCGTTCCGCGACGTGCGCAGCTATCGCCGCCGCAAGCGGTGGCTGGCGTGATGAAGGATCTCAAGGTGACGCATTACGATTCGCTTGAAACCCGCTCGGCCGATGAACGCATCGGTGCGCAGCTTGCGGCGCTGAACGGCCAGATCGCGCGGGTCGCTGCCGCCCCCAGTGCCTGCCGGATCGACGGCAGACCGCTTGCCGATCTTGCCAGCCTTTCCGCGTTACCGGTTCTACGGAAATCCGACCTCGTTGCGTGGCAGAAGGAAAACCCGCCCTTCGGTGGCATCCTGACGGCCAATGTCGCCCATATCTTCCAGTCGCCGGGCCCGATCTACGAGCCGGGAGGGGTAAGCCATGACTGGTGGCGGATGGGCCGGTTCCTGCATGCCTGCGGCGTCGGCAAGGCCGATATCGTGCAGAACTGCTTCGGCTATCACCTGACGCCCGCTGGCATGATCTTCGAGAACGGCGCCCGCGCCGTTGGCGCCGCCGTGCTGCCTGCGGGGACCGGCCAGACCGACCTTCAGGTCCGCGCCGCCGTCGATATCGGCACCACCGCCTATGCCGGTACGCCCGACTATCTGAAGATCATCCTCGACCGCGCCGACGAGATGGGCGAGCGCCTTGCGATCACCAAGGCGGCCGTGGGTGGCGGGGCGCTCTTCCCCAGTTTGCGCAAGGAATACGCCGACCGGGGGATCGCCTGCCTGCAATGCTACGCGACGGCCGATCTGGGCAACATCGCCTATGAGAGCCCCGCGCAGGAGGGGATGATCATCGACGAGGGCGTGATCGTCGAGATCGTCCGTCCCGGCACCGGCGATCCGGTGCCGGAGGGCGAGGTGGGCGAGGTTGTCGTCACCACGCTCAACCCCGACTACCCGCTGATCCGGTTCGCGACCGGCGACCTTTCCGCCGTGATGCCGGGGCAAAGCCCCTGCGGCCGCACCAACATGCGGATCAAGGGCTGGATGGGCCGCGCCGATCAGACCACCAAGATCAAGGGCATGTTCGTGCGCCCCGAACAGGTCGCCGATTTCGTTGCCCGCCATGCCGAGGTCGCTCGCGCCCGCGTCATCGCGACGCGCGAGGGCGAGATGGACGTGATGACGGTTCAGGTCGAAGCGCCAGAGGGCGCCGGTTCGGATTACGAGAGATCGGTGGCCGACGTGCTCAAGCTCAAGGGCCGGGTCGAGATCGTCGCTCCGGGCAGCCTGCCGAATGACGGCAAGGTGATCGACGACCAGCGCGTCTACGACTGACGGCGCCGACGGCGGGGCTTGATCGAGCGGGGTTGCGGCGGCAGGCTGTCGCCATGCCTGACCGCAAACCCGATATCAGTCCGGACGTGACCGCGAAATGGCAGCGGGTGGTCGATCTGATCGCCCGGCTCGCCGATGTGCCGTCCAGCCTGGTGATGAAGACCGACGCGCCGGTGCATTCGGTCTTCGTCGCCAATGACGGCGCGGACAGCCCGTATCGCGGCGGCCAGTCCTTTCGCCTGCACGAAAAGCTGTACTGCCACGGCGTGCTGAAATGCGACGGAGAGCTGGTGGTGGAGGATGCGACCGGCGACCCGCACTGGCACGACAATGACGACATGGAATTCGGCATGTCGTTCTATGTCGGCTACCCGGTGAAATGGCCGGACGGCGAGGTCTTCGGCACGATCTGCGTTCTCGACCGCCAGCGCAACCAGCACGCGCTCCTGTTCCGCGAGGGGTTGCAGGAATTCCGACGCCTGATCGAGACGGACCTCGCCCTGCTGCTGGAAGCCGACCGTCGCGCGGCGGCGGAGGCGGAACTGCAGCACACGCTCGCCGGGCTGGAGCGGCGGGTGGAGGACCGCACCCGCGACCTGGAGGAGGCGAACGCCGCGCTGCGGGTGCTGATCGCCAACCTTGAGACCGCGCGCCGCGACCACGAGGAGGAAATCCGCAAGAAGATCCGCGGGCTGGTGCGGCCCTCGATCGCCAAGCTGCGCCACGGGATCGGCGCGGCGGAACCGCACCGGACCCATATCGACCTTGTGGAGGAGAACCTCGCGGCGCTGATGACGTCGCGGGCGCGCGGCCTTGCCGAAGTGTTCGAGCGGCTGACACCGGCGGAGGTGGAGGTGGCGCAGCTGGTGCTGCACGGCTATTCGACCAAGGATATAGCCGCACGGATGGCACGCGGCACCAGCACGGTCGATTTCCATCGCAACAACATCCGCCGGAAGCTTCGCCTGGGGCGGAGCCGTAACCTGCGTTCCTACCTGATGTCGCTGCACTGATATGGGGAAGAACCCCATATTTATCCCCGGTCATACCCATGATCCCGGCAGAAGAGCCGCGTGCTAGCCTTCCCTTGCCGCATTGGCGGCCACCAACGGGGAGAACATCATGGACAGGAAGGAACTGAAGCCCGCGATCTTCACCGGACAGGAGGGCGCGCTTGCGCCCGGCCTGTCGCGCCGGTCGTTCTTCGCGGCCGCCGGCAGCGCCGGTCTGGGCGCCGCCGCGACGCTGATCGGCCCGCGCGCCGCGCAGGCGCAATCGACGGACTGGACCCAGCCGGGCAACAACAACCATGTCATCGAGTTGCAAGAGGCCGGCAGCTTCGCCGATGGCGCGGTCGGCATCGACTACTACGGGCACTGCGCGATCAAGATCACCTCGCCCGGCGGCGCTTCGGTCCTTTTCGATCCGTGGCGCGACGATCCGTCGGGTGCCTGGGGGTTGTGGTTCAAGAACCCGTTCCCGGAAACGCTCGTCGACATCACCATGTCGACGCACACCCATTTCGACCACGACGCAATCGACCGGCCGCAATCGACCATGGTGCTTGACCGGATGGTCGGCAGTTTCGAATTCGCCGACCTGAAGATCACCGGTTTCGCAGACAAGCACGCCTGCGTGGCGCCGGGGTGGTATTCCTGGACCGATGCGCTGGCGGAGTTCGGCGTCGATGCCTGCCCGCCGAACAATCCCGGCCATATGGATATGGTGACCTACCTCGTCGAAACCGGCGGTATCCGCACGCTGATCTGGGGCGACAACCGGCCCAACCCGGCCGAGGGGTTCTGGGACGCGGTGGGGCAGGTCGATGTCCTGACGCTGCCGGTCGACGGGTCGATGCACATCCTGTCCTACGAACAGGGCAACGCGATCGTGGAACGGCTGAAGCCGAAGATCGTCATCCCGACGCACTATCTGAACGAAACAACGAGCTACACGCTGACCACGCTGCAACCGGCCGACGAATGGGTGACGGCGCAGAAAAGCTACCGGATGCTCGACGGGCCGAGTCTTTCGCTCGCCGCTGCCGAGGTCGCGGGAATGGACAGGGAATTCATGTATTTCGGCCACCACTCACTCACGGCCTGAACCGCAGCCCCGCGCCTGCGGGTGCGGGGCTGTGATGGAATAACCGCCGGTCCCGGCGTAAGATTCCCGGACAAACAAGGGAGTTTCGCCAATGCTGCGTATGAGTATCGCTGGGATCGCCGCGCTTCTTGCCTGCCCTGCCGCGGCCCAGGATGCCGCGCTGATCATCGGGAACGAGAATTACCGCAACGCCGCCGACATCTCGGCGGCCGACGACGCGCTCGACGCAGCCGGGGCGCTTGAGAAGGCGGGTTTCGCCGTCGCGAAAGGGGGCGATCTCACGACCGAGGCGCTCAGGAAACTCGTGGGCGAGCACTTCGACATGATCGACGGGCCGGGGACGAGCGTTATCCTCGCCGCCGGTCATTTCGTCCATGCCGGCGCGGAAAGCTGGCTGCTTGGCACCGAGGCGGACCGCCCGGCGCTTGGCGGTGTCGATGCCGCTGGCCTGCCGGTCGCGACGCTGCTTGCCATTGCGGCGGAGCGGCCGGGCGGCGCGGTCGTGCTGCTGGGCACCGAGGGCAGGCGGATCGCGCTTGGCCGCGGGCTGAGCGCCGGGATCGGAGACTTCGCCGTTCCGCAAGGCGTCACGGTGATCCGGGGCGATGCCGAAACGGTGGCGGAGCTTGCCGCCGATGTCCTGACACTGCGCGGCCTGAGCCTTGCCGAGATCGCGGAGCGTGCGCGTGACGAGGATCTGACCGTCGACGGCTATCTTGGCGCGACCACGCCCTTCCGCCCGGAGGCGGACAGCACGGCCGCCGCGCCTACCGGGGCGATCAGCGCCGATGCCGCCGACCGCACGCTCTGGGAAGCGACGGAGGCGATCGGCACGAAGGCCGCCTACGAGGCCTATCTGCGCCGCTATCCGGACGGGATCTTTGCCGGCACGGCCGAACGCAGGATCGCCGAGTTCTCGGACCCGGCCACGCAGGCAAGGCTGGGGGAAGAGGCGCTTGGCCTCAGCCGCGACCAGCGCAGGCAGATCCAGCGCGACCTCTCGATTCTCGACATCGACCCGCGCGGGATCGACGGCCTCTTCGGTCCGGGATCGCGCAACGCCATCGCGACGTGGCAGCGGCGGAACGGGCACGAGGCGACGGGCTTTGTCACCGCGCCGCAGATGGCGGCACTTGGCGCCCAGGCCGAACGCCGCGCCGCCGAGCTTGAGGCCGAAGCGGCGGCACGGCAAGTCGAGCAGGAACGGCTTGACCGGCTTTACTGGGACCAGACCGGCGCGGCGGGCGACGAGGCTGGGCTGCGCGCCTATCTCAAGCGCTATCCCGACGGTTTGTTCGCCGAACTCGCGCAGGAAAGGCTGAAGGTCTTTGACGAGCAGCGCCGGCAGCAGGCGGCGGCGGCGGACCGCGCCGCATGGGACGCCGCCCTCAAGACCAATACGGTGGCAGGGTTCCGCAAGTACCTGTCGGACTATCCGCAGGGCGCGTTTGCCGACGAGGCGCGGCTGATGATCGCCGATCAGGGCGACGATGCCGCCGCGGAGGCCGCACGCCTTCAGGCGGAGCGGACGGAACAGGCGCTCGGCCTGAATCCGGTGATGCGGTCGCTGATCGAACAGCGCCTGACCGCGCTCGGGCTGAAGCCGGGGCGCGCCGACGGTGTCTTTGACGACAATACAAGGCGCGCCTTACGCCGCTATCAACAGGCGCGCGGACTGCCCGCGACGGGATATCTGACGCAGCAGACGGTGGCCCGGCTTCTGGTGGATTCGCTCTGACGGCGCTCAGGTCTCGAACACATAGGTGCCGGGCGCGGGGCAGAGCGGCGCGTCCGGTGCCGGCGGATCGGCATCGACCGACCCGCTCTGGCGGATGAGCCAGTCTGACCAGGCGGGCCACCAGCTTCCGTCTTTCGGGGCGTGTTCTGCCGCCCAGCCATCGGGGTCGACGTAGAGGTCGCCGGCCGCGCGGTGACCGATCCGGTAGTGGCGGTGGGCATGGCCCGGTTCGCTCACAATCCCGGCGTTGTGCCCGCCATTCGTCAGGACGAAGTCCATGTCGCCGCTGGTGAACAGCGCGGTCTTGTAGACCGACCGCCACGGCGCGATGTGGTCAAGCTCTGTCCCCACGACGAACAGCGGCGCACGGATGTCCTTGAGCGCGATCACCCGCCCGTCGACGGCGAAGCGGCCGGAGGTCAGCCGGTTCTCCATGAAAAGCGCGCGCAGGTATTGCGAGTGCATCCTGTAGGGCATCCGCGTCGTGTCGCGGCTCCAGACAGCGATGTCGAAAGCTTCCGCATCTTCGCCGAGGAAATAGCGGCGAACGGCCCGCGACCAGATCAGGTCCTCGGCCCGCAGCGCCTGGAACGCACCGGCCATCTGCGCGCTGTCGAGATAGCCGCGGTCCCACATCATGTCCTCAAGGAAGGAAAGCTGCGCCTCGTCGACGAAGAGCATCAGTTCGCCGGCCTCGGTGAAATCCGTCTGCGCGGCCAGAAGCGTGACCGATGCGAGCCGGTCGTCACCGTCGCGCGCCATGGTCGCCGCCGCGATCGACAGGATCGTGCCGCCAAGACAGTAGCCGCAGGCATGGACCTTCGCGCCGGGCAGGACCCCGGCCACCGCGTCAAGCGCCGCCATTACGCCCTTTGTCCGGTAGTCTTCGAGCGTGAGGTCGCGCTGTTCCACGCCGGGATTGCGCCACGAGATCGCGAAGACCGTGAAGCCCTGGCCGACCAGGTAGTTGATCAGCGAGTTTTCGGGCCGCAGGTCGAGGATGTAGTATTTCATGATCCAGGCCGGGACGATCAGGATCGGTTCGCCCCGGACCTTGCCCGTCTGCGGGCGGTACTGGATCAGCTCCAGCAACTCATTGCGGTAAATCACGTCGCCCGGCGTGCAGGCGAGCGTTTCCCCGACCCGGAAGGGCGATGTCTGCCCGTCCTTCTCGCCGGTGAGGGCGGCCTGCGCATCCGCGACCGCGTGGCGTGCGCCGTCGACGAGGTTGCGGCCGTTCCGGCCCAGCGTCGCCTCGATGATCTCGGGGTTGAGCCAGGGCAGGTTCGACGGCGAGGCCATGTCGAGCATCTGGCGCACCATGAAGGCGACCCGGTCGCTGTTCTTGGGCAACGTGCCATGCGCCCGGGCGGTCGCGTCGTCCCACCAGTCCTGTGCAGCGAGAAGGCCCTGCTGCCAGAGGCTGAACGGGGCGTTGGCCCAACCGGGATGCGCGAAGCGATGGTCGCTCGGGCGTGCCGCGAAGGGCGGTTGGGCGTCGCCAGACCCGGCACGCGCCGCGAAGGCCGCCAGTTTAGTCGCGTTCGTCCAGGCATGTTCGGCAAGGTCGCGCTGACGGCCGGGGGAGGCGGCAAGATGGGCGAACCAGTCCGCCCAGGCCGCAGCGGCGGCGTAGGGAGAAAGGCCGCCCGTCATCCGCGCGAGTGCTGCGTGCGCGGCACGGTCGAAGGCGTCGCGCCCGGGCGGGCAGGGCGGCTGATCGTCGGTTCCGGCGCATGGTGCGCCGTGTTCGTCCGGGGTGTTCTTCGGCAGCATCTCGGAATGCGTCATCGGTCTGTCCCACAACCATTGGCACCGGTTCCGGCGAATATGGGGTGCGATCCATGTTGAAACGATGACGCAGCGCAATCGGGCGATGCGGCAAAAGCGCCCGCCGTCGCCGGAAACTGCCCCGAATGGCGTCCCGAAAAGCGAAAAGGCCGCCCCCGACGCCGGGAGCGGCCTTTTTCACGCAGCCGAGGCTGCGGCTTAGCCCTGGCGGGCCTTGAAGCGGCGCTGCGTCTTGTTGATCACATAGACGCGGCCCTTGCGGCGCACGATCTGACAGTCGCGATGGCGCAACTTCAGCGAGCGGAGCGAGTTCCTGACCTTCATCGGTCTTCTCCTATTCGCGGCGCGCGTCGCGCCATTGAAACACAAATGCCCCCGAATCGGGGGCGGATGGTGGGCGGTACTGGGATCGAACCAGTGGCCACTACGATGTCAACGTAGTGCTCTACCGCTGAGCTAACCGCCCGTTCCGTCAACGATTCCTGCTTTCTATACCTATTGGGACAGAAGCCGGAACCGCATCGGTCCCGGGTCTATAAAAGGAGTCGTGGGAGCTTTCAAGGGGTTTTGGAAAGCCGCGTTTTGCCGCTATAGTCCGCCGATCACGGGGGAGTTCCGATGCCGCAATCCGCCTTCCGTCTGACGATGCCGCAGGAACGCGAGACCAGCGTCATCTTCGCCTCGCCGCATTCCGGGCGGAACTACCCGGCCGCGTTCCTGCGGGCCTCGGTTCTGGACGAGCGCAGCGTGCGTTCGTCGGAGGACGCCTTCGTGGATCAGCTTCTCGACGGGGTGCCGGCGCTTGGCGCCCCCCTGCTCACGGCGCTTGCGCCGCGCGCCTATATCGACATGAACCGCGCCGCGGACGAGCTTGACCCGGCGCTGGTCGACGGCGTGCGCGTCAGCCTGCACAATCCGCGCATCGCCTCGGGTCTTGGCGTCATTCCGCGGGTCGTCGCCGGCGGGCGGGCGATCTATCGTGGAAAGATCCCGCTTTCCGAGGCGGAAGAGCGGATCGCATCCTGCTGGCAGCCCTATCACGACTGCCTGCGCCTTCTGATCGATGGTGCCCATGTCCGTTTTGGCGAGGCGATCCTGATCGACGTGCATTCCATGCCGCACGAAGCGATGGATTCCATCGCCTCGGCCGGTGCGAAACGCCCCGAGATCGTGCTGGGCGACCGCTTCGGCGCGGCGGCCTCGGCCGATGTCGTCGACCGCATCGAGGCGGCATTCGAGTCGGCGGGCCTCAGGACGCTTCGCAACGCGCCCTTTGCCGGCGCCTACATCACCCAGACCTACGGCCGGCCCTCGCGCGGGATGCACGCGGTGCAGATCGAGATGGATCGCGCGCTTTATATGAACGAGCGCGAAATCCGGCCGAACGGCAACTTCCCGGGCTTCAAGCGGCTCCTCTCCGGCATCCTCGCCGAGATTGCCGATATCGGGCGGCGAGAGATGCCGCTGGCGGCCGAGTAACTCCTTAGCGCAGCGACCGTCCCTTGACGATTGCTTCGGGTCCGAACCGGGCGCGGATGCGGTCCGTCGCGCGTTCTGCGCTGGCGCGCCGCGCCGCCTGCGGGTCAAGCAGATCGGGTGTCAGGTCGGCCTCGTGCCCCGGCACGATGTCCGAAAGTCCGACGCCGATCAGCCGGTAGGGCCCCTTGTCGGCCACCTGCGCCAGCAGATCGGCCGCCTCCCGGTAGAGGCGGTCGGCGATCTGCGTCGGTTCGCGCAAGGTGTGGCGGCGGCTGATCGTGGTGAAGTCCGCGCGCTTCAGTTTCAGCGTCACCGTGCGCCCGGCAAGGTCCTTGGCCTTGGTGCGGTCTGCGACCTTTTCGGCCAGCCGCCAGACATGGCCGTCCAGAAGATCGCGGTCGGCGATATCCTCGTCGAACGTCGTCTCTGCCGAGATGGAGCGCGTCGGCTCATGCGGGTTCACGCGGCGGAAATCCTCGCCGCGCGCGAGGTGCCAGAGCCGGTCGCCGATCTGGCCGAAGCGGTGGATCAGGTCCTTGCGGTCCCACCGCGCGAGGTCGTCGAAACTGCGGATGCCGGCATTGGCGAGGTGGTCCTGCGTGGCCGCGCCGAC
This sequence comes from Alphaproteobacteria bacterium, assembly GCA_030429495.1. Taxonomy (GTDB): domain Bacteria; phylum Pseudomonadota; class Alphaproteobacteria; order Rhodobacterales; family Rhodobacteraceae; genus Albidovulum. The sequence goes on from JAUIFH010000002.1 coordinate 304,340, forward strand.
GCCCCAGATCATGCGCACCGGCTTGCCCTTCAGGAAAGCGGCGGTATCGGCGCGACCGATGACCGAAAAGCCGCGCGGCTTGTCGAGGTCCGAGGCGACCTTGGCGAGGAACTTGTTATGCGACAGTCCGACGGAACCGGTCAGGCCCAGTTCCGCCTCCATCCGGTTGAGGAGGCGGCAGAGCAAAACGGCGGGCGGCGCCTTGTGCAACCGCTCGGTGCCGGCAAGGTCAAGGAACGCCTCGTCGAGCGACAGGGGCTCGATGACCGGGGTGAGGTCGTCCATCATCGCGCGGATCTGTTTCGAGACGGCGGCATAGTGGCTGCCTCTCGGCTTCACCACGACCGCTTCGGGGCAGAGCCTGAGCGCCTGGAACATCGGCATGGCAGAGCGCACCCCCTTGATCCGGGCAAGGTAGCAGCAGGTGGAGACCACGCCACGCTTGCCGCCGCCGACGATCACCGGCCGGTCGCGGATATCCGGATTGTCGCGCTTCTCGACGCTGGCATAGAAGGCGTCGCAATCCATGTGGGCGGTGCTGAGGCTGAAGAGTTCTGGATGCGACAGGACGCGCGGCGACCGGCAGGCCGGGCAGCGGTGGCCGGTCTCGAATTGGTGGAGGCAATCGCGGCAGAGGGCGGGCATGGTGGGCGAAGTATGCCTGACTCCGTCCGGGTGTGGAATGGGCCGGATCGCGTCGCCGGGCGTTGGCAACTCGGGCGACCCGACTGCGCAAAGGGCTTTTCACCCCCGGCGTGCAAGGGCATAGTCCCGCCGGGGCATTTGTTCAGGAGACGGACATGGATTTCGGGCAGATCATCGGCGAAGTGATCGGTGGAAATGGCGTGCTGATCGCGCTCGCGGTCTTCATCATCATCTGCGTCATGCTCGGCGTGCGGATCGTGCCGCAGTCGGAAAAGCATGTGGTGGAGCGGTTCGGACGGCTCCGCGCCGTGCTGGGGCCGGGCATCAACTTCATCGTGCCGTTCCTCGACCGGGTGGCGCACAAGATTTCCATTCTGGAGCGTCAGCTCCCGAATGCACTGCAGGACGCGATCACCGCGGACAACGTTCTGGTGAAGGTCGAAACCAGCGTTTTCTACCGCATCACCGAACCCGAAAAGACCGTCTACCGTATCCGCGACGTGGACGCGGCCATCGCCACCACCGTGGCCGGCATCGTGCGGAGCGAGATCGGCAAGATGGAACTGGATCAGGTCCAGTCCAACCGCTCCGAACTTATCGGCAAGGTGCGCGAGCAGGTGGCCGCGATGGTCGACGACTGGGGTATCGAGGTGACACGGGCCGAGGTGCTGGACGTCAACCTAGATGAAGCGACGCGGGCGGCGATGCTGCAGCAGCTGAACGCGGAACGGGCGCGGCGCGCGCAGGTGACCGAAGCCGAGGGTAAGAAACGGGCGGTGGAGCTTTCGGCGGATGCCGAGCTTTATGCAGCCGAACAGGAGGCCAAGGCCCGGCGCATCTCGGCCGAGGCGGAGGCTTACGCGACCGAGGTCGTCGCCAAGGCGATCAAGGAAAACGGCATAGAGGCCGCGCAATACCAGGTCGCGCTGAAGCAGGTCGAAGCCTTGACGGCGGTCGGCCAGGGCGCGGGCAAGCAGACGGTGATCGTGCCCGCCAACGCGCTTGAGGCGTTCGGCGATGCGTTCAAGATGCTGAAGGGGCGGGTCTGATGCTCTGGCAGCAATGGTGGGTCTGGATGATCGCCGGCGCGGTGCTCGGCATCCTTGAGGTCGTGATTCCCGGCTTCATCCTTCTGGGGTTCGCGATCGGGGCGGGGCTGACCGGGCTTCTCCTCTGGGCCGGTGTGCTGGGCGGGTCGCTGGCGGTGTTGCTGCTGGTCTTCGCGGTCGCCTCTCTCGTCGCATGGCTGGCGCTGCGGAAGGTGGTGGGCGTGCGGCGCGGACAGGTGAAGGTCTGGGACCGCGACATCAATGACGATGTAAACGGCTAGGCGGCGCTGCGTTCGGTCGGGTCAAGCGTCGCCACTAGCTCGCTAACCGAGGTGAACATCGGAGAATGGCTGAAACCGGTTCGCTCAAGCGACAGGCGGGGGTGGCGGCGCGCGAGAAGGGCGATCACCTCCTCCACCTCCATCGTCACCGCATAGCGCCCGACGCAGGAAAAGATGCCGCCGCCAAAGTTCAGGTGCGGTGGTTCATCCTGTCTGTCGATGTCGAAGCGGTCAGGATCGGGGTAGTAGCGGTTGTCCCAGTGTGCGGCGCCGATATTGGCGAAGACGGGCGTGCCTTTCGGAAGCAGCGTGTCTTCGATGACCATATCCTCCATCACTTCGCGCGATGTCGAGATCGAGCGGGGATGGAAGCGCATCACTTCCCGGACAGCGGCCGGCACCAGTGACGGATCGGCGCCGAGCCGCGCCCAGATATCGGGCCGCCCCGCAAGCTCGATGAGTGCGATGCCGATCTGATGCGAGGAATTGTCGGTATTGGCCTCGGCCAGTTTGATGACCCAGTTGCGCAGGTCGGCCTCGGACAGTGCCCCGGCATCGGTGGCGCGGATCAGGTCCGACAGGAGGTCGTCGCCCATATCGGCGCGGCGGACCCTGATCCGCTCATCGACATAGTCGATGAGGCTCTCGAAGGCGGCGACGATGTCGCCCGCATGGTCGGGGTTGCGGGTATGGACCTGCTGGACCCGGTGCGAGGTGCGCGCGATGTAGGCGGCATCCTCGAAGGGTGCGCCGGTCCAGTAGCAGTAGACCGCCGACGGGATCGGATCGCAGAGCGTGGCGATAAGATCGACGGGTTGGTCGGTCGGGATCGCATCGACGACGCGGGTCACGACGGCGCGGATATCGGTGCGGAATCTCTCCGAGGCGTCCGGACCCATCAGCCGGTTGATCGGCAGGCGCAGGTCCCGCCGTCTGGGTCCGCGATTGTGAAACGAGATCGAATTGCGCTTGTAGTCGAGCGCGCGGCCTTCGGGCAGGCCCAGCACATCCATCAGCTTTGGATGGCCGGTGCCGAGGCGCCGGTCAATGATCGCTGCGCGGCAGAGGTCGTAGTCAAGTAGTTCCACCCCGCGCGCCGAACGGGCGATCCGCCAACGTCGAGCGCAGTCCGAGAGCACGGCGAAGGGCTTCGTGCGATATTCCGGTGAGGTGAAATCCATCGCCGGCAAGTCGTCAATCTGCTGCATGGCCGTTGTTCCTTTCGGCATCGAGTGTAGCAGGCCGGGCCAGCGGTTCCTATCCGCCGCGATCACGGTGGTTGTGGTTTCCTTCCCGCGCGGGGATAGTCGGACCAAGGTGGAAGGGGCGGGCAGGGGCGCATGATCGACAAGCTGGAGATGTTCATCGCCCTCGCCCGCGAGGGGCATTTCGGCCGGGCGGCCGAGAGCCTCGGGGTGACGCAGCCGACGCTTTCGGCCGGGATCAAGGCGCTGGAGGCGCAGCTTGGCGTCCAGCTTGTCTGGCGCGGGTCGCGCTTTGGCGGATTGACGCCGGAGGGCGCGCGGGTGCTGGTCTGGGCACGCCAGATCGTCGGCGACGCGCGCACCATGCGCGAGGAGATGCGGGCCGTGCGCAAGGGGCTTGCCGGGAACCTCCGGCTTGCCGTGATCCCGACCGCGCTGACGACGGTCGCGCATCTGACCGGGCGGTTCGGAAACACGCATCCCAACGTGCGCTTCACGATCCTCTCGCGGACCTCGTCCGAGATACTGGCCATGATCGAGAACCTGGAGGTGGATGCAGGCATCTCCTATCTCGACAACGAGCCGCTGGGGCGGGTCACGACCGTGCCGCTGTACGGCGAGGCCTACACATTCGTCTGTTCGGAGGACTCGGCCATCGCCGGGCGCAGCGAGGTCGGCTGGGACGAGATCGCGGACGAACCGCTCTGCCTGCTCACGCCAGACATGCAGAACCGCCGGATCATCAACCAGCATTTCCAGATGGTCGGCCGGACCGTCACCGGGGCGGTCGAATCGAACTCCACCATGGTTCTGATGGCGCATGTCGCGGCGGGGCGCTGGGCGACGATCCTGCCGGTGCAGATGGCCGAATTCCTGGCGGCCGGGAAGCCGGTTCGGATCATCCCGCTGAAGACCATCGCGCCGCGCCATTCGGTCGGGCTGATCGCCCCGTACCGGGAACCGCATACCCCGGTTCTCGCCGCGCTTCTGCGCGAGGCGCAGCGGATTTCCGAAATCTAGACCGGAACGGTGCGGGCAGGCTCAGGCCAGATGCTCGCGGAAGGCCGCGACGACCTTTTCGTAGACGGCGCGCTTGAAGGGTACGATGGCGGCCAGCATCTCGTCCGCCGTCACCCATTTCCACTCGGAGAATTCCGGGTGCTCGGTCGCGATGTCGATCTGGCTGTCCTGACCGGTGAAGCGGTAGAGGAACCATTTCTGTTTCTGGCCGCGATACTTGCCGCCCCAGATGTTTCCCAGAAGCTCCGGCGGGAGGTCATAGGTCACCCAGCCCTTCGCCTTGGCGATGAAGTCGACGTGATCCTTGGTCACGCCCGTCTCTTCCCGGAGTTCCCGCAAGGCGGCCTTCTTCGGCTTCTCGTCGCCGTCGATCCCGCCCTGCGGCATCTGCCAGGCGGGCACCGGGTTGTCCCGTCGCTGACCCGCGAAGATCAGGCCGGCTTCATTGATGAGCATGACGCCGACGCAGGGTCTGTAGGGCAGGCGGGCGGCCTCTTCCGGGGTCATTCGGAAGAGGCGATGGCGGAGAGGCCCTTGAGGATGTCGATCGCGTAGGCGAGTTGATAGTCCTCCTCGCGCAGCTTTGCGGCTTCCTCGGCCTTGGTCTGCTCTTCCTCCCAGACGCGCTTCTCGTCCTCGGTCATCGTGTCGTTGGTAATCGCGCCGCGCAGGTCGGCCTCGGAGCGCGAGCGGTTCGCGGCAGAGCTTGTTTCCTCCTCCTCGGACGGCGGCGGACCGGCGGGCTGTTCGACGACGATGTCGGGCGAGATGCCGAGCGCCTGGATCGAGCGGCCGGACGGCGTGTAGTAGCGCGCCGTGGTCAGCCGCATCGCGCCTTCGCCGCGGAGCGGGATGACGGTCTGGACCGAACCCTTGCCGAAGCTCTTGGTGCCGACGACGATGGCACGACGGTGATCCTGCAACGCGCCGGTGACGATTTCGGACGCAGAGGCCGAACCGCCGTTGATCAGCACGACCATCGGCTTGCCTTCGGTCAGGTCACCCGGTTCGGCGTTGAACCGCTCGCTGTCCTGCGGGTTGCGGCCGCGGGTCGACACGATCTCTCCCTTGTCGAGGAAGGCGTCGGACACGGCGATGGCCTGGGTCAGCAGGCCGCCGGGATTGTTGCGCAGGTCAAGGACGAAGCCGTTGACCTTGTCCATTCCGCCGGCGTCCTGGACCGCCTTCTTCAGCCCGTCGGCCATGTTGTCGTAGGTCTGGTCGTTGAACGTGGTGACGCGCAGCACGACGGTGTCGCCCTCGGTCCGGACGCGCGCGGCGGTCAGCTTGATCGTGTCGCGGATGATCGAGACGTCGAAGGGCTCGTCGGCGCCTTCGCGGGCGACGGTGATGATGATCTCGGACCCGACCGGCCCGCGCATCTTGTCCACTGCCTCGTCGAGCGTGAGGCCAAGAACGCTTTCCCCATCGACATGAGTGATGAAGTCGCCGGCCTCGATTCCGGCCTCGGCGGCGGGCGTTCCGTCGATCGGCGAGACGACCTTGATGAAGCCTTCCTCCTGCGTGACCTCGATGCCGAGGCCACCGAATTCGCCGCGCGTCTGAACCCGCATATCGTCGAAGGCGTCGGGTGCAAGATAGCTCGAATGAGGGTCGAGCGAGGTGAGCATTCCGTTGATCGCCGCTTCGATCAGCTTACCCTCGTCGACATCTTCGACATACTGGGCGCGGATCCGCTCGAAGATGTCGCCGAACAGGTCGAGCTGCTCGTAGACAGTGTTGTTGCCGCGCGTCTCCTGTGCCACCAGGGGCCCGGCCACCTGCGTCGTCAGCAATATGCCGGCGAGCGTACCGCCGAGCGCGGCCATCGTGAAATTCTTCATCGCTCAGTTTTCCCTTGTCTCGGTGAACCACGGGGCCGGGTCCACGGGCTCCTTACCCTGTCTCAACTCTATATAAAGCGTTTCCACGCGCCCGACGCCACCGCCTTCTTCACCGTCTGCGCGATCCCCGGCCAGTCCGTCCGGCGACCCGCCCATCAGGCCAAGCGGCGCATCGGCGTCCAGAACGTCGCCGGTTTCGCCAAAAACGGTGCCAAGGCCCGCAAGGATCAGAAGATAGCCTGAAGCCGGCTCCACGATGATCACATTTCCGTAGTCGAGCAATGGGCCGCGATAGCGCAGCGTCGCCGGCCAAGGCAATGTCACAAGCGCGCCGGGCAGAGTGGTAAGGACGAGGCCCGGCCGGCGGATGCCGGCGGCGTCGGCCTCGCCCGCGCGCCGCAGGATCGTGCCCCGAACCGGAAGCGGCAGCGCGCCGCGCGCCCCTTCGAAATCCTCCATCGGCGCGCCGATATCGGTCTCCATCGCCGCAAGGCCGGCGGCGAACGCGTCAAGGCTCTCGGCGCTGGTTACAAGCTGGGTGAGTTCTTCCGGGTCTGAGATGAAACGTCGCGGCAGGTCGGTTCGATCCTGCACCGCCTGGCTGAGCGCGGTGCGCGCCTCCTGCGCGGCGGCAAGCCCCTTTTTCAGCATCGCGGCGGTGTCGTCCTGCCGCTTGCGCAGCATCTGCAATTCGTCAAGCTGGCCGCGCAGTGCGTCGGCTTCGGCCTGAAGTGCAGGCGTGATGGCGGCGAGGATCATGCCCGACCGCGCGGTTTCGAGCGGTCCGTCGGGATGAAAGAGCAGAAGCGGCTCGCCTGCGCGCTCCATCGTCGCCATTGCGCCGAGAAGCCCGCCGATCCGGTCGCGGCTGTTTTCCAGCCCTGCCTCGATCTCCTTTTCGCGCGCGCGGGTGCGGCGCAGCACGTCGCGAAGCGAGGAGAGGCCGTTTTCGTAGGCGCCGATGGTGCGGGTCAGTGCCGCGACGCGTTCGCGTGAACCTTCGGCAGCTTCAAGCGCCTCGATCGCGTCGCGCAACTCTTGCGCGGCGGCTTCGGCCGCCGGTGCGGCGGGGTCCTGCGCCGCGGCGGGAGGCGCGGCCAGAAGCGCAAGGGCGAGGAGGCCAGCGCGCAGCATCATCAGCGTTCGATGAGCGAGCGCCCGGTCATCTCGGGCGGCAGGTCAAGACCCATGAGGTCAAGCAGTGTCGGCGCAAGATCGGCAAGGCGGCCGTTCCTCAGGTGCGCGCCCTCGGGCCCGCCGATCAGGATCACCGGCACCGGGTTCGTCGTATGCGCGGTATGCGGCCCGCCGGTCTCCGGGTCGATCATCGTTTCGCAATTGCCGTGATCGGCGGTCACGATCATCGCGCCGCCGGCCGCCTCAAGCGCCACGAGCGCGCGGGCGAGGCCGCGGTCGACCTCCTCCACTGCAGCGATGGCGGCAGACAGATCGCCGGTATGGCCGACCATGTCTGGGTTGGCATAATTCACCACGATAAGGTCGTAGCCCTTGCCGATGGCATCGACGAGCGTGTCCGACACTTCGGGTGCGGACATTTCCGGTTGCAGGTCATAGGTGGCGACCTTGGGCGAAGGGGCCATGTGGCGGTCCTCGCCACGCTCCGGCACTTCCCTGCCGCCGTTCAGGAAGAAGGTGACATGGGGATATTTCTCGGTTTCGGCGAGGCGGAACTGGGTGAGGCCCTTCGCCGCGACCCACGCGCCGAGCGTGTTGACCACGGGGCGTTTGGGGTAGGCCGCCGCCATGAACGCGTCATGGGTCTTGGAGTAGTCGACCATGCCAAGAAGAGCCGCCCAATGCGGGCGGGTACCCCGGTCGAAGCCCTTGAAGTCGTCCTCACCCACCGCAAGCAGAATCTCCCGCGCGCGGTCGGCGCGGAAGTTGAGGCAGAAGAAGCCGTCGCCATCCTTCGCGCCGTGATAGGCGCTGATGACCGTCGGCTGGATGAACTCATCCGTTTCGCCGCGCTCATAGGCCGTCGCGACCGCCTCGGTCGCGGACGCAGCGGTCAGCCCCTCGGCGCGGACCATTGCCCGGTAGGCGCGTTCCACCCGGTCCCAGCGGTTGTCGCGGTCCATGGCGAAATAGCGCCCGCTGAGCGTGGCGACGAAGGTGCCTTCGGGCAGGCGGGCCTGAAGATCGGCGGCGAAGTCATCGGCGGATTTCGGGGCCACGTCACGGCCATCGGTGACGGCGTGGAGCGCGACCGGTACCCCCATCGCGGTGATGGCGGCGCAGGCGGCGATGACATGGTCGATATGCCCGTGGACGCCGCCATCCGATATCACGCCCATCAGGTGCGCGGTCCCGCCATCGGCCTTCAGGCTTTGCGCGAAAGCAGTGATCGCGGCGTTCGAGAAGAAGCTTTTGTCCTCGATGGCGAGGTCGATCTGGCCAAGGTCCATCGCCACCACGCGGCCCGCGCCGATATTGGTGTGGCCGACCTCGGAATTGCCCATCTGGCCCGAGGGCAGGCCGACATTGGGCCCATGCGTCACCAGCCGCGCATTGGGGTAGCCGGCGATCAGCCGGTCGAAGGCCGGCGTGTCGGCGAGCGCCACGGCATTGCCCTCTGTTTCGGCGCGGATACCCCAACCGTCGAGGATGCAGAGGACGACGGGTTTCGGAGCGGTCATGACAGGCCCTTGCGTTGTTCATCGCGGTTCTACGCGCAGCCGGGCGAGGGGGCAACCGGCTCCTCCGTCCTGCGGGGATTGCGGCGGGGAGCGATCCGGGGAAGACTTGCGCCGGGACAGTCAAAGCGGAGACATCGGGATGGACGCAGCCGCCCTCGTTCTCTTTGCCGGTGCGCTGGCACTTGCCGCTGGCTCACCCGGGCCGAGCATCGCCGCGCTGGTGGCGCGGGTCATCGCGCGCGGGCATCGCGACGTGCTGCCCTTCCTCGCCGCGATGTGGATCGGCGAGGCGGTCTGGCTTTCTTTCGCGGTCTGGGGGCTGGCCTCGATCGCCGCCACGTTCCAGACCGCTTTCGCGGTGCTGAAATGGGCCGGGGTGCTCTACCTTCTCTACCTTGCTTGGAAGATGTGGTCGGCGCCCGCACAGCTTGCCGAGGACGCGATCCCGCGGCGCGGCTCGGCCGCGAGGATGTTCGCCGCCGGGCTTGCCGTGACGCTCGGCAATCCGAAGATCATGGTCTTCTACCTCGCGCTTCTGCCGGCCATTGTCGACCTCAGGGCGCTGACCGTCACGGGCTGGGCGGAGCTGACGGCGGTGATGTTCGTCGTCCTCATCGCGATCGACCTCGCCTGGGTCGGGCTGGCCGCGCGGGCGCGCGTCTTCCTGAAAAGCCCGCCGGCGGTGCGGCTGGCCAACCGGCTGAGCGCCGGTGTCATGGCCGGTGCCGCGACGGCGATCGCGGTGCGCTAGGTCAGGCGCGGTGATAGGGGCTGCCGGCAAGGATGGAGGCCGCGCGGTAGAGCTGTTCGGCCAGCATCACGCGGACCAGCATATGCGGCCAGACCATCTGCCCGAAGGAAATCGCCTGCTCGGCCTCGGCACGCAGGGCGGGCGCAAGACCGTCGGCGCCACCGATGACGAAAGCCACGTCCTGCCGACCGCCGTCGCGCCAGCGGGCAAGCATGTCGGCGAAGTCCGGCGAGGACATGGTGCGCCCGCGCTCGTCCATCACGGCAACGAGCGCGCCCGAAGGGATCGCACGCCGCAAAAGCGACGCCTCGGCCTCCATGCCGCCGCCCTTCTTGTCCTCGACCTCGGAAACGGAAGCCGGGCCGAGGCCCAAGGCCCGGCCCGTCCTGTCGAAACGGGTGAGATAGTCGTCGATCAGCGCGCGTTCGGGACCGGCGCGAAGCCGGCCGACCGCGCAGATATGGACGCGCATCAGTTCTGGCGCGAGGCCAGTCCCGCGCCGGCGGGCATCCACATCTTTTCGAGCTGGTAGAACTCCCGCACTTCGGGGCGGAAGACATGAACCACGACGTCGGCGGCGTCGATCAGGACCCAGTCGCCCTGCTCCTTGCCCTCGACCTTGCAGGTCCGGCCGAATTCCTGCTTCAGCCGCTCAACCAGCTTTTCGGCGATGGCGGCCACCTGACGCGAGGAACGCCCCGAGCAGACAACCATGTAATCGGCGACAGAGGACCGGCCGCGGAGATCAATCGTCACCACGTCCTCGGCCTTGTCGTCGTCGAGAGAGGAAAGGATCCGCGCGAGAAGACCGTCGCTCTGGACCTCGGTGGGCTTGGCCGTCATTGGCTCCAGCCCTGCGACCGGAGACTCGGCCGCTTTTGCAGTATGGAACAGGACATTGTCCTCCTGGGTTGCGCGCCGATCGCAGGCCCCGACGCTGGGCATGAGGTTAACGTAACACCCCGATTGTAAAATCTCAATGTGGCGGGTTTCGGGCGAATGCGGTGGCCGCTCACTGCGGAAAGAACCGCCCGCCCATCCGGTCGAGATAGGCGACAAGGTTCTCCCGGCCGCGGACCATTGCGCCATAGGGCGTGTCGAAAAACGGGCTTTCGACGCTGGCAAGAAACCCGAAAAGCGTCGCGTCGGCGCCGCAGGGATCGGGGCCGAGAAGGTAGTCGTTTGCGCCCATGATATCGGAAATCGAGTCAACGGCGCGGCCGACGAGATGGGCTTTTTCCGGCGCTTCCAGCCGGCCGGTTCCCTGCCCGTGAAGCGCCATGCGAAGGCGCGCGAGGATCCGCGCCTTGACCAGCGGCCGCAGGACGGCGGGAACCCGTTTGAAGAATTGCGCCGGACCTTTCGCGAAGTTCTCGGGCCGCAGCCAGCGGTTGTCGACGTTGAACCAGTAGAGGTGGTCCTCGCAAAGCCGCTCTACCGCGAGGCCGATCCCCAGCCGCGCCGCGTCATATCCGCCGGAGAAATCTGCGCCATGCGCGGTTTCCAGGTGATGGCGGATCATCCGACTGTCGGTCACGATGGTTCCGTCGTCGTCGATCCACGGCAGCTTGCCGCGCGGCGCCTTGCGCAGATCGGCGCGGCGGGTCCGGTATTCCACGCCGGCCATCTTCAGGAGGATCTCGGTCTTGATCGCGAACGGGCTGGCATGAGGCAGATCGAAGGCGGTGCCGGTGCCGTAGAACGTGATCATTCCGCCCCTGCCTCCGGCGGTAGGGCCGGGGAGGGCATCGTGCCGCCCAGCACTTTCACCTCGCGTTGCGGGAAGGGGATCGAGATGCCGTTTTCCTTGAAGGCGTCCCAGAGCGCGAGATAGACGTTGCCGCGGATATTGGTCAGCCCGCCGGTCGGGTCGCTGATCCAGAACCGCAGGATATAGTCGACCGAACTGTCGCCGAAACCGGTGATGTGGCAGACCGGCGCCTGACGGCTGAGCACCCGGTCGACTCCCTTCGCCGCCTCGATGGCGATCTTGCGGACCTTGTGGGGGTCGTCGGAATAGGCAGTGCCGAAGAAGATGTCGAGCCGCACGAACTCGTTCGAATGCGACCAGTTGACCACCTGTCCGGTAATCAGATCCTCGTTCGGGATCAGGTATTCCTTGCCGTCTCGGGTAACGACCGAGACGTAGCGCGCGCCAAGGCTCTCGATCCAGCCGAACGTGTCGCCGAGCGAGATCACGTCGCCCGGCTTGATCGACTTGTCGAGCAGGATGATGACGCCCGAGACAAGGTTTGACACCACCTTCTGCAGGCCGAAGCCGAGGCCGACGCCGATAGCGCCCGAAAGGACCGCCAGGCCGGTCAGGTCGAAGCCCACCGCCTTCAGCCCAATGAAGAAGGCCAGCGAATAGAGCACGACCTGCACGAACTTGACCGAGAGCACGCGCATCGAGGGGCTGATATCCTCGTTCGCGCTGATCCGCCGCGCCGCACCGCTGGCAAGAAGCCGGGCACCGAAGAACAGAAGCCCGGTTACGAGGACCGCCTTGAGGATCGCGAGGACGGTCAGGCGGAAGTCGCCAAACTCGATGGAAAGCCCGTCGAGGAACTGCGTCGCCGCGTCGAGAAGTCCGAGGTAGTAGAGCGTCGCGTAGATCGTCAGACCCCAGATCACCATCCGCCGGAGGAAGCGGTTCCGGATCACCTGCGCCGCGATGCGGATGAAGAACCATGCCGTCGCGATTGTCGCCGCGAGCGTCACAAGATAGCGGCGCGAGGGGAAGGCATAGGCGTAGGCGAAGCCGCTGGAGGCGATCCAGGCGAGAACCGCGAAGATGGCGAGGTTTATCCGGTTGCGCAGAACGATGAGCCACCGGAGCTGCCATTTCGGCCGGCCTTCCAGCGCGCGGACCCATTCCTCGAACTTCGGGCCGAGCCAGCGGGCGAGAAGCCATGCGAGGATGACGCAGACGAGGATCGCGGCGAGTTGTCCCAACTGGTTAGGCAGTGACAGGAGCCGGAGGTTGAGCTTCACCGCCCGCCAGAGGTCGTCCAGTCCGGTCACGATCGTGTCGAGTTCGCCGTCCATATTCCCTTTCCGCCGCCTTTCCCCGACTGTGCCCGCAATAGCGCCGACAAGGCAAGTCCGAGCCGCGCCGAGCGCCTTGCGGGACTCGGGCCGGGGGACAGCCTCAGCCACGTGCCTGGGACCCGTCGTCCTTCTGGTCGTTGGATACGGCAGCGGTATCGCGTTTCTGGCCGGTATCGGCTTCGATCTGGTCAAGGGCAGGCCGAAAAGCCCGACGAAACGCTGGGTCGTCATGCGCCCGCCCGGCGGCGGATCGGGCCTTCTGGTGGCCCGCGCCGTCGGTGACCAGCGGAACGCCATCGGCGCCAGTTTGGCGGGCGGTCAGGGCGTGGAATAGCCGATCAGCAGGATCTCTCCGGTCTCCACGTTCACCGCATAGTCCCGCCATGCGCCGGCGGAATCGTACCGTCCGTCGGGGCCGAGATGCAGCAAAAGCCAGCCGCCGTCGACCGCCACCGGCACCGCGACCGGATCGGGCCCGTTGCCCGGATCGAAAAGATCGTAGCTGCCCGGCAGGTCGGCATAGCCCAGCCGGATTCCCCGGCGGGCGCCGTCCAGCCCGACGAGGAGCAGGGACTGCAAGTCAAAGACCCCTTCCGGCATCACGAACCGCTTTCCCGCCGGATCGTAGAGCATGCCTTTCGCGTCGGCGTTCTCCATGCTCATCACCACCGACCAAACCCCTGTTTCAAGGTCCACGCGATAGAGGAACCCCTCGCCGCCGAGCGAGACGCCGTAGGCCGCGTTCTCCTCGGGAACGATCGCGCTGCCGGTGGGCCAGCTGATCTCAGGCATATCGAGCGTCGCGGGATAAAGCCGCCGGCTTCCGTCGGGCTGGAGGATCTCCATCCCCTCGGACGTGAAGCGGCTGGCCGGTGCGGGAATTGCCGTGCGTCCGATCAGCGGCAGTAATCCTTCGGGGATCCGGTCCGCCGGGGCAAGCAGCGTGGCCAGCGGATCTTCTGAAAACGCCGGGTTGCCCGGGTCTGAGGTCGTGACGGCAAAGAACTTTTCCGGCGCCGCGTAGCTGACCGAAGCGCTGGAAAGCGGCAGTCCCGTCTGTTCCGGCAGGTTCTTCACCAGCGCGCGGAAATCCTTGCCCTTCCGCTGGTGGACATAGGGAATGTCGGGATTGATATCGGCAACGAACGGCACGCCGTTGAGCCGCACCTCGCTCCGTTCGGGCCGTATTCCGCCCAGAATGATCTGTTCGATCACCGTTGCCCCGGCGGTCTCGACGAACCAGCGCACGGGGCCGTAATCGGCCAGCACCAGCACGACCTCGGCGCCCGGCCGGTCGACGAAGACCCTGGCCTCGGGCCCGTGAATGACCCCACCGGTCTTTTGGTTGCCCTCATAGATGCCGACATAGTGCAGCTCCCGCTCGGCAAGTGCGGGGCCGGCGGCGACAAGACCCGCGAAGAAGGCGACGGCGCGAAGGAAGGACATGGCGATACCCGTTAATTGCATGTGTCTCACACGATTCTCGCGGCACGCTAGACAGAGAGCATGTCGAAAACGCGGCAGCGCGCCTCTGCGCGCACGCCTCTCTTGCGGGACTCGGGCCGTGGGTGTATCTGCGGGAGCCATGAAACGCATCTTCGACATGGACGATCGCGCGCGCCTGCCCTGGCGGTTCTTCGGCGCGACGATGACGGTGCTGGCGCGACTTTGATCGCGGCCCTACCCTGTCGCCTTTTGTGAATTCCTGACAAGCGGAGAGGACCGATGTCCCCCAAGACGCTCTATGACAAGATCTGGGATGCCCATGTCGTCGATACCCAGGACGACGGCACCGGATTGCTCTATATCGACCGCCACCTCGTGCATGAGGTGACTTCGCCGCAGGCCTTCGAAGGTCTGCGCATGGCCGGCCGCAAGGTCCGCGCGCCGGAAAAGACCATCGCGGTACCCGATCACAACGTGCCCACGACGCTCGATCGCGACGATCCCGCGACGATGACCGAGGACAGCCGCATCCAGGTTGCTGCGCTCGACAAGAACGCGAAGGATTTCGGGATCAACTACTATCCGGTCTCGGACATCCGTCAGGGCATCGTCCACATCGTCGGGCCGGAACAGGGCTGGACCCTGCCGGGGATGACGGTGGTTTGCGGCGACAGCCACACCGCGACGCACGGCGCCTTCGGCGCGCTGGCCCACGGGATCGGCACCTCTGAGGTCGAGCATGTTCTGGCCACCCAGACGCTGATCCAGAAGAAGTCGAAGAACATGAAGGTGGAGATCACCGGTAAGCTGCGCCCGGGCGTGACCGCCAAGGACATCACGCTGTCGGTGATCGGCGCGACCGGAACGGCGGGCGGCACCGGCTATGTCATCGAGTACATGGGCGAGGCGATCCGCGACCTGTCGATGGAAGGCCGCATGACCGTCTGCAACATGGCGATCGAGGGTGGCGCCCGCGCCGGTCTGATCGCGCCGGACGAAAAGACCTTTGCCTATGTGCAGGGCCGTCCGCACGCCCCGAAAGGTGCGCAGTGGGAAGCGGCGCTGAACTGGTGGAAGACGCTCAAATCCGACGATGACGCGCATTGGGACAAGGTCGTGACACTGAAGGGCGAGGACATCGCCCCGGTCGTGACCTGGGGCACCTCGCCTGAGGACGTGCTGCCGATCACCGGCGTCGTGCCCTCGCCCGAGGACTTCAAGGGCGGCAAGGTCGAGGCGGCCGCGCGGTCGCTCGACTACATGGGCCTGAAGCCGGGCACGAAGCTGACCGACATCAAGATCGACACCGTCTTCATCGGCTCGTGCACCAACGGCCGGATCGAGGACCTGCGGGCGGCTGCCGCGATCCTCAAGGGCAAGAAGGTCGCCGAGGGGATGCGGGCGATGGTCGTGCCGGGCTCGGGCCTCGTCCGGGCGCAGGCGGAAGAGGAAGGGCTCGCCCAGATCTTCATCGACGCAGGCTTCGAGTGGCGGCTTGCCGGCTGCTCGATGTGCCTGGCGATGAACCCCGACCAGTTGCAGCCCGGCGAACGTTGCGCCGCGACCTCCAACCGCAACTTCGAAGGCCGTCAGGGCCGGGGCGGACGCACCCACCTGATGAGCCCCGCGATGGCGGCGGCGGCGGCGGTCACAGGGCATCTGACCGACGTGCGCGAGATGATGGCGGAAACGGTGTAAGGGAGAAAGACGATGGACAAATTCAATACCCTCACCGGGATCGCGGCGCCGATGCCGTTGGTCAACATCGACACCGACATGATCATCCCCAAGCAGTTCCTGAAGACGATCAAGCGCTCGGGCCTTGGCAAGAACCTGTTCGACGAGATGCGCTATACCCAGGACGGCGCCGAGATCGCCGACTTCGTGCTGAACCAGCCCGCCTACCGCAACGCGGAGATCATCGTTGCGGGCGACAATTTCGGCTGTGGGTCAAGCCGCGAACATGCACCATGGGCGCTTCTCGATTTCGGGATTCGCTGCGTCATTTCGACAAGCTTCGCGGACATCTTCTTCAACAACTGCTTCAAGAACGGCATCCTGCCGATCGTGATGCCTCAGGAGGTCGTCGACATCCTGATGGCCGATGCCCGGAAGGGCGCGAATGCGCGGATGACCGTGGATCTTGAGGCCCAGACAGTCACGACGTCGGATGGCCAGAGCTTCGGGTTCGAAGTCGATTCGTTCAGAAAGCACTGCCTTCTTAACGGCTTGGACGATATCGGGCTGACGCTGGAAAAAGCCGCTGCAATCGACACATTCGAGGCGTCGGCCGCCCAGGCGCGGCCTTGGGTTTAAGGCGAATACACCCACAAGATGTAGGGCCGTCCTTCGGGGCGGCCCTTTGATTTTGGCCAATAGGCGGATTTTTGCGCAGAAATTGATGCAATGCCGCACCACTTCTTCCACGAAAACGCCTTATTGCCATCGTTAACCTTAACCCCAAGTTGAATGGGAGGCGGACTTGCGCGCAATCTGGGGGACAAGCAGGCAGAATACCGCTCATGGCGGTGCTGTCTGGGCCGGATGTGCGGCGAAGAACCGTTTCCGGCAAGGGTAAGGGTATAGGGTAGTGATTTCGCAACTCACCGGTGCACTCGTAAGGGCATTGCTGATCGTGGTGTTGATCGCCACTCCGTCGCTGATGCTGCCCGGCGTGTCATCCGATACGACCCAGATCGTCGCGCTCGTGGCCCTCTTCGCCGCAGCGCTGACCTTTTTCGAATATGCCTCGACCTATCCCGGCCTCGTTGAGTTCCGCGACGCGCCGCCGTTCAACCGGCTGCGCTTCCTGTCGTTGTTCGTGACGGTACTGATCTTGTCGACCATCGTGCGCGGCCAGACCAGCCCGACGACCTTCACGACCTTGGTCGAGGCGCTCGGCAACCGGCTTGGCGAGGTGATCGACGTTCCCTACAGCCCCGTCCGCCTTGTCGTGCTGATGCTGCCCGAGGGCATGAGCCTGAAGCACCTGATCCTTGTCCGCACGTCGGCGGGGATCGCCTACATGATCTCGCTTCTCACGCTGATCCTGTTCGTCATCACGATGCGTGCGATCGGCTGGCCGAACCGCATGGGCAGCTTCAATGTCTGGATCAACCTGCCGACATTCGATCCGACGACCGGCGGTGATGTGGTCGAGCGGCTTCAGCGTGACGCCCGGTTCAACATCGCGCTTGGCTTCCTTCTTCCGTTCCTCATTCCCGCTGCGGTCAAGCTCGCCTCGCTCGCCTTCTCGCCGGTGACGCTGGAAAGCCCGCAAACCCTGATCTGGACGATGACTGCATGGGCCTTCCTTCCCGCTTCCCTCTTCATGCGCGGCATCGCCATGGGCCGTATCGCCGGGATGATTGCCGAGAAGCGGAAGCGCAACAACGCGGCTGCGGCGGCAGACCTCGTTCCGGCCTGATCCACCGAACTTTTCCCGCTGCCGTTTTCATGGCCCTGCTGGCGGCTGTGCCGTCGGCGGCCGAAACGCTTCGGATCGCGACATACAACGCTGAACTGACGCGTCGGGGTCCCGGGCTTTTGCTGCGCGACATCCTTACCGGCCGCGACGCCCAGGTGGAGGCGGCCGCCGAGGTGATCGCAGCGGTGGCACCGGACGTGATCCTCCTGACCGGCTTCGACTACGACATGGACGGGGTCGCCCTTTCCGCCTTTGCCGAACGGCTGGCGGGTCGCGGCGTATCCTATCCGCACCGGTTCGCGCCGCGTCCGAATACCGGGCGCGCGACGGGGATCGACCTTGATAGCGATGGCCGGACGGGCGGTCCGGGCGATGCGCAGGGCTTCGGGCGGTTCGCAGGGGAAGGGGGCATGGCAGTCCTCTCGCGCCTGCCGGTCCGGGAAGAAGCGGCTGTGGACTATTCCGCGTTTCGCTGGGCGGACCTGCCGGGTGCGCTGCTGGCCGGGGCCGGGCTTTCGGAAGCGGCAGAGGAGGTGCAGCGGCTGTCCACGACGGCGCACTGGGCGGTGCCGGTCGATCTGCCCGGCGGTGGCCATCTGACATTGCTCGCCTGGCATGCCACGCCGCCGGTCTTCGACGGGCCGGAGGACCGCAACGGCCGGCGCAATCACGACGAGGCGGCGTTCTGGTCGCGGCTGCTCGACGGGGCGCTGCCTTTCGAGGTGCCGTCGGCACCCTTCGTGGTCCTCGGTGATGCCAATCTCGACCCGGTCGATGGCGACGGGCGGCCCGTGGCGTTGCTGGCGCTCTTGTCCGATGGACGCCTCAGTGACCCGCGACCGGAAAGCGCGGGCGGCAGTGCGGCCGCGCGCCAGGGCGGGGCGAATGCCGGGCATGGCGGCGATCCCACGCTCGATACCGCGGACTGGCCCGATGATCCGGGGCCGGGCAACCTGCGGGTGGATTATGTGTTGCCGAGTCGTGACCTCGCTGTCACCGACGCCGGCATCTGGTGGCCTCTGCCCGGCACGCCGGAGGCGGAGGTGGCGGCACAGGCATCGCGCCACCGCCTGGTCTGGGTGGATGTCGTCCTTCCCTGACGGCCCCTCACGCACGCCCGCGGCTTGACCCTGCGGCGGGCTTTGGCTAGGCGGGCGGAGACGGTTTTCCAGCTTCAGGAGCTTCGACGTGGCCAATCCTTCCATCCTCATCCTGCCCGGCGACGGGATCGGCCCCGAAGTCATGGCCGAAGTGAAGAAGATCATCGACTGGTTCGGGGCGAAGCGCGGGCTTGCCTTCGACGTGAGCGAGGATCTTGTCGGCGGCGCGGCCTACGACAAGTACGGAACGCCGCTGCATGACGACACGATGGCCAAGGCGCAGGCGGTAGACGCCGTCCTTCTCGGCGCAGTTGGCGGCCCGAAATACGACAAGCTCGATTTCTCGGTGAAGCCGGAGCGGGGCCTGCTGCGGCTCCGCAAGGAGATGGACCTGTTTTCCAACCTCCGCCCGGCGCAGTGCTTCGACGCGCTGGCCGATTTTTCCTCGCTCAAGACCGACGTCGTTGCCGGCCTCGACATCATGATTGTGCGGGAGCTGACCTCGGGCGTCTATTTCGGCGAGCCGCGCGGCATTTTCACCGAAGGCAACGAGCGGGTCGGGATCAATACCCAGCGCTACACCGAAAGCGAGGTTGCGCGCGTGGCTCGGTCGGCCTTCGAACTGGCGCGGCGGCGGTCGAACAAGGTCTGCTCGATGGAGAAGGCCAACGTCATGGAATCGGGCATCCTCTGGCGCGAGGTCGTGCAGAAGGTCCGTGACGAGGAATATCCCGATGTCGAACTCAGCCACATGTATGCCGATGCCGGCGCGATGCAGCTGGTCCGCTGGCCGAAGCAGTTCGACGTGATCGTCACCGATAACCTCTTCGGCGATCTCCTGTCGGATTGCGCCGCGATGCTGACCGGCTCGCTCGGCATGCTGCCGTCGGCCTCGCTCGGTGCGCCGATGGCGAACGGCCGGCCGAAGGCGCTCTACGAGCCGGTGCACGGATCGGCGCCGGACATCGCCGGTCAGGGCAAGGCGAACCCGATCGCCTGCATCCTCTCCTTCGCGATGGCGCTGCGCTATTCCTTCGATCAGGGCGCGGAGGCCGACCGGCTTGAGAAGGCGGTGGAACAGGTGCTGGCCGACGGTTTGCGCACCGCTGACCTGATGGGACCGGAAGGCGGCAAGCCGATCTCGACTTCAGAAATGGGCGACGCGGTCGTGGCGGCCCTGACCAAGTCGCTCTGATTTTTTTCATCACTGAGACTGCATAACGGGCGCCCTCGTGGCGCCCGTTCGATTTGCCGTCGCTATCGTTCCCTGCGGACATTTGCGGCACGGATGCCGTAGTCTTCCCCCCGTTCGAATGTTTCGACGGGGGGATGCGCAGAATGGATCGATTCACTGGCGGTTGCCTTTGCGGCAGGGTCCGTATCGTGGCGTCCGGGCGTCCCTACCGGGTCGGCCTGTGTCACTGTCTCGACTGTCGCAAGCATCACGGCGCGCTGTTCCACGCCTCCGCGATTTTCCCGCAGGACGCGGTGACGGTGGAAGGTGAGGTGCGCGACTACGAGGGGCGATTCTTCTGCCCGCGCTGCGGCTCGTCAGTCTTCTCGCAGAGCGGCGACGAGATGGAGGTACATCTGGGGTCGCTGGATGCGTCCGACCAGCTGGTGCCGACCTATGAGCTTTGGACCGTCCGGCGTGAAGCCTGGCTGCCACCCTTCCCGCTCAAGTCCCGATATGCCCGCGATCGCGATAGCTCAGCGCGCGGTGAGGAGTAGGGTCACACGGTCGGGCAACGAAAAACCCCCGCGGCGGGGCCTCGGGGGTTGATCGTCTTTGCGGGGTTGCCCCCGCCAGCTGTTCCAGCCGCGTCTTAGAGCGCGCCTTCGCGCTGGGCCTTCTTGCGTGCCAGTTTGCGGGCACGGCGGATGGCCTCGGCCTTCTCGCGCGCTTTCTTGACGGAGGGCTTCTCGAAATGCTGCTTGAGCTTCATTTCACGGAAAACCCCTTCGCGCTGAAGTTTTTTCTTCAGGGCACGAAGCGCCTGTTCGACGTTGTTGTCGCGAACGCTGACCTGCATGTGGTTGTCACCACCTTCCTAAGTTAGAGTTGCAATCAGTTGCAGGAGGCGCCCCTATAGCAAAGGCCCCGGCTTTTGTCTATGGGGATGCGAGGCGGGGGTGAGCCATGGAAAACAAGGCTTTGGACATCGGTTCGGCGAAGGCGCGGCTGTTGGAGGCTGCGCTGTCCCACGCCGTCTTTGACGGCTGGTCCGAGGCGACGTTTCGCGCAGCGGTCGACGATGCCGGGCTTTCGCTCGACCTTGCCCGGGTGGTCTGCCCGAGGGGGGCGCTTGATCTTGCCACCGCCTATCACAAGGCGGGTGATGCGGCGATGGTCGCGGCGCTTGGGGCCGAGGATCTGGCCGCCTTGCGGTTCCGCGACCGGGTAGCGCTGGCGGTCCGGCGCAGGCTGGCGGCGGCGGACAGGGAACTCGTCCGGCGCGGTGCGGCGCTTTTCGCGCTGCCGCAGAATGCGGGCACCGGCGCGTCGCTGGTCTGGGGGACGGCGGATGCGGTCTGGCGGGCGCTTGGCGACACGTCCGAGGACATCAACTGGTACTCCAAGCGCGCGACACTCTCGGCTGTCTATTCCGCCGTCGTGCTCTACTGGCTGGGCGACGAGAGCGAGGGGCATGACGCGACATGGGAGTTCCTCGACCGGCGGATCGAGGACGTGATGCGGTTCGAGAAGTTCAAGGCGCAGGTGCGCGCCAACCCGGTTCTGGGCCGCGTTCTGGCCGGGCCGCTCAAGGTGCTGGAGCGGGTGCGGGCGCCCTCCGGCGCGACTGACGGTCTGCCCGGAACGATCAGCGACGAGGAGAAGGCATGACGCTGCCGAAAGAGATGCGGGCGGTCGAGATTTCCGCGCCCGGCGGGCCGGAGGTGTTGCGTGTGGTGAAGGTACCCGTACCCGCACCCGGACCGGGGCAGATCCTGATCGAAGTGCACTGGGCCGGGGTCAACCGGCCCGACGCGCTGCAACGGGCGGGCGCCTATGCGCCACCGCCCTCGGCTTCGCCCCTGCCGGGGCTGGAGGCTTCGGGCCGGATCGCGGCGCTGGGGCCCGACGTGGCAGGCTGGGAGGTCGGCGACGCGGTCTGCGCGCTTTTGCCCGGCGGCGGCTATGCTGAATATGTCGTAACCCCGGCGGCCCATGCGCTGCCGGTTCCCGAGGGCATGGACCTGCGCGAAGCCGCCTGTCTGCCCGAGACCTGTTATACGGTCTGGTCCAACGTCTTCATGCGTGGGGGCCTTAAGGCGGGCGAGGTTTTCCTCGTCCATGGCGGGTCCTCCGGTATCGGCACGACCGCGATCCAGATCGCCAGCGCCCTCGGCGCACGGGTTTTCACGACCGCCGGCTCGGCCGGGAAATGCAAGGTTTGCGAAGAGCTTGGCGCGGAACGGGCGATCAACTACCGCGAGGAGGATTTTGTCGAGATTCTGCGCGCGGCGGGCGGGGCAGACCTGATCCTCGACATGGTCGGCGGCGACTACATTGCGCGTAACGTCAGGGCGCTCGCCGATGACGGGAGGCTGGTGCAGATCGCCTTCCTGTCCGGGCCGAAGGCAGAGTTGAACTTCGCGCAGGTGATGGCGCGGCGGTTGACGATCACCGGGTCGACGCTTCGCCCGCAAAGCGACCTGGCCAAGGCCCGGATTGCCGGGGAGCTTCGCGCGCAGGTCTGGCCGCTGATCGAAGGCGGGCGCCTGAGGCCGGTGATGGACTCAGAGTTCCCGCTTGAAGATGCCGCCGAGGCACACCGGCGGATCGAAAGCTCCGGTCATATTGGCAAGATCGTACTGAAGGTGTGCTAGCCGCCCGCGCGGGCATGCGGCATTTCCGCCCGTGCACTTACCCGAGAATCAGTTTATGCTGCATCGCAGCAATCGTCGCGCGGCATGGGCCGGACGCGGCGCCGGGGGTGCCATGTCGGGCAAGGTCATCGCGGTCGTGCAGCAGAAGGGCGGGTCGGGTAAGACCACGCTCGCCGTCAATATCGCGGTGGAGGCGGTGCGGCGCGGCCTGAAGGTCGCCCTTCTCGATACCGACCCGCAGGGCTCACTCGGGCGCTGGTTCATGGCGCGGCGCGAGCGGCTGGGCGAGGCCGGGCTGGATTTTTCCACCTCTTCGGCCTGGGGCGTTTCCTACGAGTGCGAAAAGCTGAAGCGGGACGTCGATCTGGTGATCGTTGATACCCCGCCGAAGGTGGATGCCGACCTGCGTCCCGCGCTGCGGGAAGCCGACCTTGTGCTTGTGCCGGTGGCGTCGAGCCATGTTGATCTCTGGGCGACGGACGGCGTGCTTGACCTTGCCGCACGCGAACAGAAGCGCGCCTGGCTTGTTCTCAACCGCACCCGCGCGAATACGCGGTTGTCCGAGGAAGTGGCGCAGGCCGCCACGCAGCTGACGGCTGGCGTCACCGAGGCGCGGCTGGCCAACCGGGTTGCCTATGCCGAAACGCTCGGCCTCGGGCTTGGCGCGGTGGAGGCGGGGCCGAAGGCAGCGCGCGCGGAAGTTCGCGCACTGGCGGATGAGGTCATGGAGCTTCTAGACGCGTGACTTGCGCCGCTTCGTCGTGCGCCCATATCGGTCTGGACAACCCGAATGGAGTGACCAGCACGATGAAATGCCCCGTCAACCACACTACGCTCGTGATGACCGAACGGAACGGTGTCGAGATCGACTATTGCCCGAATTGCCGGGGCATCTGGCTGGATCGCGGGGAACTCGACAAGATCATAGATCGCAGCGTCGCGGATGCTGCACCCCCGGTCGCGCTTGCGGAGCCTCGGCGCGACGATGGGCGGGCACGGGCCTTGCGCGAGGATCGCCGCCACCGCGACGAGGACGACGACCGGCGGTATCGGAAAAAGAAGAAGCGCGACAGTTTCCTGTCGGAGCTCTTCGACTTCTGATCGTGGTTTACAGCTGTGGGGCAGGGCGCGATAGTTGGACCGAACGCGCCCGGAACGGAGTATGCCCATGCCGAAGATTGCCAAGGATTTCAGCGGTCAGACCGTCATCACGACGTTCGAGATGACGCCCGGCACGGCGCAGGACCTGATGGATGCGCTGAAGGATGCCTACGACCAGTTCATCCGGCACCAGCCCGGCTTCATCGGCGCGGGCCTTCACATGAACGACGCGCAGACCCGCATCGCCAATTACAGCCAGTGGCGCGACCGCAAGGATTTCCAGGCCATGCTGCGGTCCGAGGAGATGCGCGAACGCAATCGCCGCATCTCTGCCCTCTGCTCGCGGTTCGAGCCGGTGATGTACGAGGTGATGGAAGTCGTCTGACAGCGGGATGCGGGCCGGTTGCCGGTGCCGGTATCTGTCTGTAGGGTCATGGGAAATGCTGGCCGGACCCGATCGCAGCAGCACCTCGCGGAGTGAATGACATGGTGGGCAGACGGCTTTTCAAGCTGGCAGGCGCGGCCGCAGTTCTCGGGGCGATCTTCCTCAGCGGCGTGGCGGCGGAGTATTTCTCGCAGCCTTCTGCCCTTGTCGGAAAGGTCGCTGCCAAGGTGATGCCCCGGAAGGGCCGAGTGCCGGCAGTGGTCCGCTCCACAGTAGAAAGCACCTTCTTCAGTTTCGTCAGCGAGACCGTCCAGGTTCCGATCACCCGCTACGCTCGCGGCGGCGGGTTGACGATTTTCGACGGCCATGTTCTTCTTTCAGCGGTGGACGGCCGGCTGTTCCTTGCCTCGTCGCCCGAAGATGTCCGCCAACTCGACATCGAGGTCCCTGACTACCACTTCGCGGATTTCAGGGCCTTTATCGAAGATCCGTCGAACACGACTTACAAGTCCGCCTTCTGGAGCTATCGCTACGCGGATGTCATCATCTATCAGCCGGGAAGCGAGACCCGGCTTGCCATTTCGTATACGGATTTCGATAAGGATAAGCTCTGCTTCCGCACCGTCGTGGCGACGCTCGCAATCCCGGCGACGGCGGCCGGTTTGGACGGGTTCGCGGCGACGGCAGCTGACTGGACACGGCTTTATCAGACGGAACCCTGCCTGCCCTTGAAAACCAAGGAAAGCGCTATCGAGGCGCAAATGGGCGGCGGCCGCTTCGCTTGGGACGGTCGGGGCACGCTCTACATGACGAGTGGCGACTATCACTTCGACGGCATATTCCAGGACGGTCCGCCTATCGCCCAGGACCCTGCATACGACTATGGAAAGGTCATCGCGATTGACGTCGCGACTGGAGAGGCGCGGCAATTCACGCAAGGTCACCGCAACATGCAAGGCATCGCAGTTGACCGTCTCGGCCGGGTCTGGACGGTCGAGCACGGCATGCGCGGGGGCGACGAACTGAACCTGGAGATCGAGGGGCGCGACTACGGATGGCCGCAGGAAAGCCTTGGTACGCTCTATAACAAACTGCCGATCCCCGGCACCCTGTCCTACGGCCATCACCGGGTGTTCGAGGCGCCGAAGTTTGCCTTCCTGCCGTCCATCGCGACGGGGAACCTCTCGCTGATCGACGGGTTCCACGACGCCTGGGACGGCGATTTGCTGATGGGAACGCTGAAGGACCAGTCGCTCTACCGGGTGCATATCGTGGGCGACCATGTCCAATATGCGGAACGGATTCCAGTCGAGGAACGGGTGCGCGACGCCCAGCAACTCGACGGCGAGCGGATCGTTTTCTACACCGACGACAATGAGCTTGTGTTCCTCACCCGGCAGGACAACGCGGCCGCCATGGAATTCCTCACGGCCTATCTGGAGCAGCCGGAACTGGGTAGGCAGGCGCGTGCGCGGCTTGAATCGAACATGAACAACTGTCTGCAATGCCATTCGCTCGATCCGAACAGCAATACCGGTGCGCCAAGCCTTGCCAAGGTGTTCGATGCGCGGATCGGCGGCACCGCCTATGCCGGCTACACCGACGGGTTTCGCAACCGCCCTGACAAATGGACGCGAGAGGCTCTAACGGCTTTCATCGCCAGCCCGACATCGGTCGTGCCGGGCACGTCGATGCCCGATCCGGGGGTCGAGGACCCGGCAGAAATCGCTCAGTTGGTGGAGTTCCTAGCGGCGACATCGTCGCCGTTGGTCTTCGTCGACGAGAACGAGTAAGCCGCGGCGGCATTGTTCTCAGGCGCGTCGTATTCGTACTGGCGGTTGGCGCGGCGCCGGGGCAGAGGTAGGCGATCGTCCCTGCCTTGAGAGAAACAGCAATGATCGTCCGCGAAACGCCAAGTCTCCTGAAGCTGTTCGTCGTCATGCACGGGTCCATCGTGCCGAGGGTCGCCGCGCGGATCGTCGCCTTTGCGGCGTTCACCATTCTGGTTCTTCTGGTAGATCAACATGTTATTGCCCTTCCGCATGTGTCGGTCGCGGCGGTGGGTGTCTTCGGGATTGCGCTGTCGCTGTTCCTGGGGTTCCGGAACAACGCCGCCTATGATCGCTGGTGGGAGGCGCGCAAGCTTTGGGGCCAGATGATTGCGGATGGCCGCAGCCTCGGGCGCGAAACGCTGCTTTTCATTGGGCCGGGCAAGGCGCGTGACGCGGTGCTGACCGGGTATGCCGCCTTTGCGCATCTTCATCGCGGATGGCTGCGCGGCACTGACACTACCGCCGATGCCGCCGCCTGGGATAGTGCCGCGGCGGATCATGTCGCCCGGCGCAATCCGCCAGACGCGGTTCTGCGCGCGATGGCCGAAACGATCCGCGCCGAAGCCGAGGCGGGGCGGGTGTCCGAGATCGGCCAACGCGCGTTGGCCGAACGGCTGGGCGGCATCGCACTGGCGCAGGCGGGTTGCGAACGGCTGTGCACCGCGCCGATCCCGTTCGTCTATTCGCTACTCGTGCTACGAACGACCTATCTCTATTGCGCGATACTGCCCTTCGCACTGATCGACACGGCCGGGTGCATCGCGCCGGCACTGACGGCGGTCGTGGCCTATATGTTCTTCGGACTGAACGCGGTCAGTGACGAACTTGAACATCCATTCCGCGACGCGCCGAACGGCCTGCCGCTGGACACGATGTGCCGGACCATCGAGGTTTCTGTCGCCGAGGCGCTGGGCCGCGAGGCGCCGACCCCCCTGAAACCTGTCGACGGTGTCCTGAACTGAGACGAAGGTGCTGCGTCACATGTTCGTCGCGACGGGGCCCAGCAACTGGTCACGCAGGTTGGAGCCCACGGGCTTCGGGGTCTTGAAGCTCAGCCCAGCTTCGAGATGGTGCAGATGCTCGTCCGTCAGCCGGGCAAGCTCGTCGGCATCGCCGGCCTCCAGCGCATCCACGATCCGGTCGTGTTCGTCCTCGGCGCAATGTGAACCCCCGGCTGTCGCGTAAAGACCGAGGATGAGTGTCGTGCGCATGGTGAGTTCGGACAGGAACCGCTCCAGCACCTTGTTTCCGGCAATTCCGGCAAGGGACATGTGGAACTGGCGGGACAGCCGCAATTCGGCGGGCTTGTCGCCGGCCCGGCGCGCCTGCGTCTCCTCGGCGATGTTCCGGCGGAGATAGGTGATGTCGGCCTTCTTGGCCTGTCCCGCCGCATGCCGCGCGATCGTGTGCTCAAGCGCGCGCCGCGCCTGAAAGATGTCGCGCGCCTCTTTCGGGGACGGCGTGATGACGAAGGCGCCGCGGTTGGGGCGCAGTTCGACGACGTGCTGAGCCGCCAGAGAGGCCAGTGCGCGGCGCACATTCGCGCGGTTGCACTCGAACAGATCGCTCAGCGCCTGCTCACCCAGTTTCGCGCCTGCGGGCAGACGCTGCTCGGCGACCGCGTCGAGAACGGCGGCGACAATCGTGTCTTCGGGCGAGTCGCTCATCCGTATCCCTGGTTGCCGTTACATCCGGGTCAGAAACTTAAGGATCGCGCAAGGCATTGACAATGCGCGCGAAGATTCTCTTGATTTGTCATCAATGATTGTTAACAATTTATGTTAACAAGTTAGGAGGAGACTTGATGAACATCCTGGTGGTCAATCCGAATTCGACGGAATCGATGACGCGGAAGATCGTCGAGACGGCGATCCGCGTTGCGAGTTCCGGCGTGACCGTTAGCGGCGCGACCGCGAAGGGCGCGCCGGCCAGTATCGAGGGCCATTTCGACGAGGCGATGTCGGTTCCCGGTCTGCTTTCCTGCGTGCGGGAGGCGGAGGAGCGCGGCGTGGACGGCATCGTCGTCGCCTGTTTCGACGATCCGGGCATCGGCGCCTGCCGCGAAATCGCGACCGGTCCGGTTCTGGGCATCTGCGAGGCGGCGGTGAAGGCGGCGAGCATGCTTGCGACCTCGTTCACCGTGGTCACGACTCTGCCGCGCTCCGTCCCCGTGATCGAACGGCTGGTCCACGGCTACGGCCTGTCGCATCAGTGCCGTCGCGTTCGCTCGGCCGAAATCCCGGTCCTCGCGCTGGAGGAGCCGGGATCCAATGCCCGCGAGAAGGTCCGCGACGAGATCCTGCGCGCCATCGAGGAGGACCACTGCGAGGCCGTGGTGCTCGGCTGCGCCGGTATGGCGGACCTGACCGCATGGCTGAGCGAGGAGACCGGCATTCCTGTGATCGACGGGGTGAGCGTTGCCACGCGGATGATCGAGGCGCTGGTCGGCTGCGGCCTTAAGACCAGCAAGATCAACGCCTATGCGCGCCCCAACATGAAGTAATCTGACGAGGGAGGAGAGAATGACAACGACCCAAGCCACGGTGGATCCCGGGCAGATGATGCCCGACGATCACGTCACCCACATCGAGCACAAGGCAATCGGGGAGGAGAGCCTTGCGCCGCAGGAAACGCGCATCATGGACCCGTGGTCCTACCTGTTCGCATGGCTCGGCGGTTGCGTGTCGATCGGCACGTTCACCATCGGATCGGGCCTGGTCGGCACGCTGAACCTGTTGCAGACCTTCGTGGCCATCGCCATCGGCTGTACCGTGATCGGCATCGCGCTGATGATCAACGGGCAGGCGGGCCACAAATACGGCATTCCGTTCATGGTGCAGGCGCGGTCGGCCTTCGGCTTCACCGGCACCCGCATCCCGGCGCTGGTCCGCTCGGTCCCCGCAATCGTCTGGTTCGGCTTTCAAAGCTGGATCGGCGCCGGCGCGCTGAACCTCGTTTCGGCCACGCTTTTCGGCTACGATAACATCGTCGTCTTCTTCATCGGCTTCCAGTTCCTGCAGATCGGGCTTTCGGTCCTTGGCTTCCACGGCATCAAGTGGCTGGAAAATGTCGGCTCCGTCTTCATCATCGGCTCGCTGGTCTACATGTTCTTCAGCGTGATCGGAAAATACGGTGAGGAGATTTCGGCCAATCTCGTCAACGTAGAAGGCACCTGGGGCGCGCCGTTCTGGGGGGCGACCATGCTCTTCCTCGGCATCTATTCGACGATGATGCTGAACGTGTCGGACTATTCGCGGGAATTGCGCCGCAATGTCGGGCCGCTGCGCCAGATCGCGATCTACGCCAACTCGATCCTGCCGGCGACGCTGTTCATGGGCCTGATCGGTCTCATGGTTTCCGGCGCGACGGGCGAGGTCGATCCGATCAAGGTGTTCTCGAGCGCCGTGGACAACAAGCCGCTTCTGATCATCACGCTGCTCTTCATCGCCTTCGCGCAGGTCACGACGAATATCCTGAACAACGTCGTGCCGCCGGCCTATGCGCTGATGGACGTGTTCAAGCTGAAGTTCCGCACCTCTGCGGTGATCGTCGGGCTTCTCGCTTTCGCGACCTTCCCGTGGGAATTGGTGAAGGACGAATCCGCGACGGGTCTGAGCATCTTTATCCAGACCTATTCCGCGTTCCTCGGCCCGATCTTTGCGATCCTTGTCGTGGACTACTTCGTGCTGCGCCGGCAAGTGCTTGACCTCGACAAGCTCTATGACCCCGAGGGGCCCTATAGCGGCATCAACTGGGCGGCCGTGATCGCGATGGCGATCGGTGTCGCAGCCGCGCTCACCTTCTCGGGCATCTCGTGGTATGCGAGCCTTCTGCCTGCCGGCATCGCCTACTATGTCCTGATGAAGTCGATGCCGTCCGCGCGTCGCTTCCTGGACGGCTAAGTCCCCGGACATCGGAAGAAGGGCCCGTCACATGGCGGGCCCTTTGCCGTTGCGGGATCGGAACCTCCGTCAGCCGTTTTCCCTGAGAACACCGCCGGCAAGGTAGAGCGAGCCGCAGATCAGGATACGCGCGCCGGGATCGGCGGCGGCGATGGCCTGCACCGCGGAAAGGACGCTGTCGGCCGTGCCGGCCTCGATCCCCGCCTTGGCGGCCGCGGCCTGAGTCTGCTCGGCGGTCAGCGTGTTCGCCTCTCCGGGGATCGAGACGGCGGTAAGGGTCCTGGCCGCGGCCGCGACGGGACGGAGATAGCCCGCGATGTCCTTGGTGTTCAGCATGCCGAGGATCAGATGGGTGGGCTTCGCCGGAAACCGGGCGAGCGTGGCGGCGACCGCGATCCCGCCCGCCGGGTTGTGGCCGCCGTCGAGCCAGAGTTCGCAGGGGCCGGCCGCCTCAACGAGCGGCCCGTGCGTCAGGCGCTGCATCCGCGCGGGCCAGTAGGCCCGTGTCACCGCCGCCTCGCAGGCGGCTTCGTCCGCGCCGAGATGCCGAAGGGCGGCGAGCGCCGCACCGGCATTGTCGATCTGATGCGGGCCCGGCAGGTTCGGCAGCGGCAAGTCGAGAAGGCCGTTCTCGTCCTGAAAGATCAGCCGCCCGCGTTCCTCCCATGCATTCCAGTGCTGGCCGTGCACGAGGAGCGGTGCGCCGAGCCTTTCCGCCTTCGCCTCGATTGCGGCCAGCCCGTCCTCTTCCTGCGGGCCGACCACGCACGGCACGCCGCGTTTGATGATCCCGGCCTTCTCGCCCGCGATTTCGGTCAGCGTCTCGCCCAGATACTGCTGATGGTCGAGCGATACCGGCGTAATGACCGTCAGGCGCGGTTTTTCCACGACATTGGTCGCATCAAGCCGCCCGCCGAGGCCCACCTCCAGAAGTGTCCAGTCGGCCTTCGTCCGGGCGAAGGCCAGAAGGGCGGCGCACGTCGTGATCTCGAAATAGGTGATCGGGGTGCCGCCGTTGGCTTTCTCGCATTCGGCGAGGACCTCGCTCAGGTAGTCCTCTGAAATGAGGTCCCCCGCCAGCCGGATGCGTTCGTGGAAACGCGCGAGATGGGGTGAGGTATAGGCGTGGACCGTGTCGCCCATCGTTTCAAGCCCGGCGCGGATCATCGCCTGGGTGGACCCCTTGCCGTTCGTGCCGGCAAGATGGATCACCGGCGGGAGGTCGCGTTCGGGATGGCCGAGTGCCGCGAGCAGGCGCCATACCCGGTCCAGCGTCAGGTCTATGATCTTGGGATGCAGCGCCATCATCCGGGCGAGGATCAGATCGGAACCGTCGGACATGTTGGCCTCGTGGCGCTGACTTGGGGGCAGGCGCCGGGGGCTTTCCGCCCCCCGGACCCCCCGGAGAGTATTTCGGAACAGAAGAAGGGGTTATTTCGATGCGGGCGGGGCCTTGGCATCGGGCTTCGGTGCTTCCGCCGGGTCGGCTTTCGCCCCTGATTTCGTCTCCGTTTTCGCTTCGGGCTTCGGCAGGTCGCCCTTCACGGCGGGCGGTTGGCGGGTCAGCATCCGCAGGATCGCGACCAGTTCGTCCTTCATGTCCCGGCGGTGGGTCACCCGGTCGAGCATCCCGTGATCGAGGAGGTATTCCGAGCGCTGGAACCCTTCCGGCAGTTTCTCGCGGATCGTCTGTTCGATCACGCGGGCGCCGGCGAAGCCGATCAGCGCGTTCGGTTCGGCAAGCTGGACATCGCCCAGCATGGCGTAGGACGCGGTAACGCCACCTGTGGTCGGATGGGTCAGGACGACCACATAGGGCAGGCCCGCATCTTTCAGCATCTCGACCGCGATCGTGGTGCGGGGCATCTGCATCAGCGCGAGGATGCCTTCCTGCATCCGCGCGCCGCCCGCGGCGGAAAAAAGGACAAAGGGTCGCTTGAGCCTCACCGCGCGTTCCGCCCCGGCGATGATCGCGTTGCCGACATACATCGACATCGACCCGCCCATGAAGGCGAAGTCCTGCGCCGCGGCGACGATCGGGGTGCGGCCGATTTCGCCCTCGGCAACCAGCATCGCTTCTTTCTCGCCCGTGGACTTCTGGGCTGACCGCATCCGGTCGGGATATTTCTTCTGGTCGCGGAAATGCAGCGGGTCGGCGATCGGGTCGGGGACCTTGACCTCGGCAAAGACGCCGCCGTCGAACAGCGCGGCGAAGCGCGCGCGCGGGCTGATGGCGAGATGGTGGTCGCAGTTGGTGCAGACGTTGAGATTGTCGCTCAGCTCGCGGTGAAAGAGCATGGTCCCGCATTCGGGGCATTTGGACCACAGGTTGTCCGGAACCTCGCGGCGCGAGAAGAGCGAATTGATCGTCGGCCGGACGTAGTTGGTGATCCAGTTCATCGCTGTCAGCCTCGCATTCCGGATGCGGCAGGGGCCGCGGGTCAGGACAGTCAGATAAGCCGCACGCGCAAGAAATGCAATCGAAGCCGGCAGGGCGGTCGAGTAGGATTGCGGACGTTCCGACCCGGTCAAAGCGTGTATCCGGCCCGCTTGCCCCGGGGGGCGGGCGCGGGCAGGCGTGGGCAGCGAAATCTGGTGCCGCCCGCTTGTCTCCCGTCAACGCCTCGCCTATTGCAGAGCAGACTGCCTGACCGGAGGATTCCATGAAAAACCGCCGTTTCGACAAGACCGCGCTACCGAGCCGCCATGTGACCGAAGGGCCCGCCCGCGCGCCGCACCGGTCGTACTTCTACGCAATGGGAATTTCCGAGCAGGAGATCCACCAGCCCTGGGTCGGCGTTGCGACCTGCTGGAACGAGGCGGCGCCCTGTAACATCGCACTGAACCGTCAGGCGCAGGCGGTGAAGCAGGGCGTGAAGGTCGGCGGCGGCACGCCGCGCGAGTTCACCACGATCACCGTGACCGACGGCATCGCGATGGGGCATGAGGGGATGCGCTCCTCGCTCGCCTCGCGCGAGGCGATTGCGGACACAGTGGAACTGACGATGCGCGGCCATTGCTATGACGCGCTGGTTGGCCTTGCGGGGTGCGACAAGTCGCTGCCGGGGATGATGATGGCCATGGTGCGGTTGAACGTGCCATCCGTGTTCATCTATGGCGGGTCGATCCTGCCGGGCCGGCTGAACGGCCAAGACGTGACCGTGCAGGACGTGTTCGAGGCGGTCGGCAAGCATCAGGCGGGCAACTATTCGGATGCCGAACTTGCGGTGCTGGAACGGGTCGCCTGCCCCTCGGCCGGCGCCTGCGGCGGCCAGTTCACCGCGAATACCATGGCCTGCGTCAGCGAGGCGATCGGACTGGCGCTTCTGAATTCCTCGGGCGCGCCCGCGCCTTACGAAAGCCGTGACGAATACGGCATGGCCTCGGGCGAAGCCGTCATGACGCTGATCGAGAAGAACATCCGCGCCCGTGATGTCGTCACCCGCAAGGCGCTGGAAAACGCCGCCCGCGTCGTCGCCTGCACCGGCGGGTCGACCAATGCGGGCCTGCACCTGCCGGCCATCGCGCATGAGGCGGGGATCGAGTTCGACCTTTTCGACGTGACCGACATCTTCCACGACACGCCCTACTTCGTCGACCTGAAGCCGGGCGGCGCCTATGTCGCCAAGGACCTTTACGAGGCGGGTGGCGTGCCGGTCGTCATGAAAGAACTGCGCAAGATCGGCATGATCCACGAGGACTGCATCACCGCCTCGGGCAAGACGATGGGCGAGGAACTGGACCTGATCACCCGCGAGGCCGACGGCCGCGTGATCTATCCGGCCGCCGCGCCGATCACGCCGACGGGCGGGGTCGTCGGCCTGAAGGGCAACCTCGCGCCGGATGGAGCCATCGTGAAGGTCGCGGGGATGAAGCCGGAAGAGCAGGTCTTCTCCGGCCCCGCCCGCGTATTCGAAAGCGAGGAGGACGCATTCGAGGCGGTGAAGGCGCGCGCCTACAAGGAGGGCGAGGTGATCGTCATCCGCAACGAAGGCCCCGCCGGTGGGCCGGGGATGCGCGAGATGCTGGCAACGACGGCGGCGCTGTCCGGCCAGGGCATGGGCAAGAAGGTGGCGCTGATTACCGATGGCCGCTTCTCGGGCGCGACCCGGGGCTTCTGCGTCGGCCATGTTGGCCCCGAGGCCGCGCATGGCGGGCCGATTGCGCTTCTGAAGGATGGCGACGTGATCACGCTGAACGCGATCACCGGCGCGCTTTCGGTGGCGCTTTCGGACGACGAGCTGGCGAAGCGCAAGGCCGATTGGAAGGGCCCGCGCGAAACGCAGTATGCGTCCGGCGCGCTCTGGAAGTATTCCCGGCTTGTCGGCGGTGCGCGGCAGGGTGCCGTCACGCATCCGGGCGCGAAATCCGAACGTCATGTCTATATGGATCAGTAGGGCCGGGCTGACGATTGCCGCGACCCTGGTGCTGAGCGCTTGTGTGCCGGCGGAGTTCGGCGCTGCCAGCGGCGGAACGCGGGCGATGGCTGTGTCGGACGGCGCCGTGACGGTTGCCGGGCCGGCGGGCTACTGCATCGACCGCACGGCAAGCCGCGACGGGGCGGACGGGGCCTTTGTCCTTTTTGGCACCTGTGCTGCCCTTTCGGGCGGGCGCGGCGCGGCCCAGCCGGCCCGGCCGGCGGTTCTGACGGCCTCTGTCAGCAGGGGCGCGCCGGAAGACGGCTCACTGCCGGACAGTTTCGCGTCGATGACCGCCTTCTTCCGCTCTGCGCCCGGCCGCGCCGCACTCAGCCGGTCGGGCAGGGCGGATACGGTCGAGGTGGCCGAAGCCGTCCGGGCGGGCGATGTGCTCTACCTTCGGCTCAACGACAGATCGGCGGCCACGGGACAGGCGGTGGAGCCGGAATACTGGCGTGCGATCCTTGCGTTGCGCGGCCGGATGGTCACGCTGTCGGCGCTGGGCCTGAGCGACCGGCCGCTGTCATCGGCCGAAAAGCGCCGGGTGCTTGAGGCGATGGTCGCCCGGATGCGCGCGTCCAATGCGGGCGCGGAGTGAGCGGCAGTCGGCGCCGGCGCCTGACGCCACGGCTTGCGTCGCGGCGAAAGGAAACGCTAAGACTTCACAGGTCTCCTGAGACGGCCAGAGGATGTAAGCGGCGCCCGCGATGAGCCAGAGGTTCGACAATTTTCTCGATCGGCTCCTGTTCCGGCGCTCGCTGGAGCGCTGGCGGCGGGTCGCGGAACGGGCAGTCACCGCCGATCCGGCTGGCTTGCGGCGGTTGCGCGGCCCCGCGCGGCAGGTCCGGCGCGAGATCGACCGCCTGCTGCATGTGGCCGAGGGACGGCTGGCATTGCCCGCGATCGGGTCGACGGCGATCCGCAAGCCGCTCATGGCGGACTGGGCCTGGCGCCCGGAAATCTGGAGCGGTCCGATCAGCCCGCCGGGCGTCGCGGGTGTCGAGAACCGCTCGACCTTCGGGCATGAGGCAACGATCTTCCACGATTGCGCGACGAGCGAACTTTCGGTCCGGCAGATCCGCAATACCCGGGAGCTCGACCTCGCGCCTTTTGGGTTCCGGATGGATGTGTTCCGCTTCGACGGGTCCTACCTGTCGCTTGTCATCGACCTGCCGGAAAACGCGGTCCGGGGGCTGACGCTCAGCCACATCATCCGGATGGAGGCGGTTGTCGAGATGGAGAAACCGCTGGAGATATTCGCGCGCTTCAACGTGAGGCATGGCCCGAACTCCGAGCAGATCGTGCGCGAACTGCCGCTGGGCGACGACGAGGCAGTCGTGGAATTCGACCTCGCCTATACGAAGATGAATGAAAAGCGGGTAGAAAGGGCCTGGGTGGACCTGATCTTCGAAGGGCCGGAGATGAACCAGATCGTCCTGCGCGACGTGACGTTCAGCCGCCGCCCGCGTGCGGAACTGTGAGCGGAGGAGCCATGAGCGAAGCGGTATTGGCGGCGGCGCGGATTCGCGCGGGGCGGTGGGAGGCCGTGCTGAAGGCCCCCGGCGAGGCGGCGCCACCGGTCGAGGTCTGGCATCTGGAACGCCAGCTGGACGGCGTCGAGATCGGCGCATCGACGGCAGCGGGGCACTGGCCGGTTTCCGTGCCGATCCCGGCCGAGTTTCTGTCGGACGGAGTGCAAACCTTTCTGGTTCGTGATGGCGGGACGGGCGAGCGGCTTGGCCAGTTCACGATCGTCACCGGCGTGCCGCTCGAGGACGACATCCGCGCCGAGGTCGACCTGCTGCGGGCCGAACTCGACATGCTCAAGAAGGCGTTCCGCCGGCACTGCCTCGAAACTTCGGTGGTATAGTGGCCGGGTCCGGACCTCTGACGCAGCGTTCGGCGTGACCTGCGGCAGGTTCTGCGCCATCGTGCGGTGATCTTCAGGAGGCCCCCCGGATGACATCCTTCCCCCATCTTCTCGCACCGCTCGACCTAGGCCATGTGACCTTGCCGAACCGCGTGCTCATGGGGTCGATGCACACCAACCTCGAAGAAACGAAGGACTGGAACCGGGTGGCGGAGTTCTATGCGACCCGGGCGCGCGGCGGTGTCGCGCTGATGGTGACGGGTGGCATGGCGCCGAACCGCGAAGGCGGTGTCTTCCCCGGCGCGGCGGGGCTGTTTACCGCCGACGACATAGCCAATCACCGCGTGGTCACCGACCGCGTACACAATGCCGGCGGGCGGATCGCGATGCAGATTCTTCACGCCGGTCGATATGCCTATAGCCCCGAATGCGTCGCGCCGTCGGCGATCAAATCGCCGATCTCGCCATTCCCGCCAAAAGAGCTGGACGAGGCGGGGATCGAGAAGCAGATCGCCGATATCGCCACTGCCGCCGCGCGCGCGCGTGAAGCGGGTTATGACGGTGTCGAGGTCATGGGATCGGAGGGTTACTTCCTAAACGAGTTCCTCGTCGCCCACACCAACAAGCGCACCGACCGCTGGGGTGGCTCGCACGAGAACCGGATGCGCCTTCCGGTCGAAGTCATGCGCCGGGTTCGTGCGGCGGTGGGCAGCGATTTCATCGTGATCTACCGGATATCGCTGATGGACCTTATCCCGGATGGTCAGTCGTGGCCTGAGGTGGTGACGCTGGCGAAGGCGATCGAGAGCGCCGGGGCGTCGATCCTGAACACCGGGATCGGCTGGCATGAGGCGCGTATTCCGACGATCGCCACTTCGGTTCCGCGCCGGGCCTTCGCCTGGGTCACCAAGAAGCTGATGGGCGAAGTGACGATTCCCGTGATTACCTCGAACCGTATCAATACGCCGGAAGTGGCAGAGGCGGTCCTGGCCGAAGGCTGCGCCGACATGGTGTCGATGGCGCGCCCCTTCCTCGCCGACCCAGATTTCGTCCGGA
This sequence comes from Alphaproteobacteria bacterium, assembly GCA_030429495.1. Lineage (GTDB taxonomy): Bacteria > Pseudomonadota > Alphaproteobacteria > Rhodobacterales > Rhodobacteraceae > Albidovulum. The sequence goes on from JAUIFH010000002.1 coordinate 341,211, forward strand.
AGGCGGCTGAGGGCCGCGCGGAACAGATCGCGCCCTGCATCGCCTGCAACCAGGCCTGCCTCGATCACACGTTCCAGGGCAAGATTTCATCCTGCCTTGTCAATCCCCGCGCCTGTTTCGAGACCGAGCTGGTTCTGGAACCGGCGCCGGTGGCGAAGCGGGTAGCGGTTGTCGGCGCCGGCCCGGCGGGGCTGTCCGCGGCGCTTGCGCTTGATTCGCGTGGCCACACGGTGACGCTGTTCGACCGGGCCGATCAGATCGGCGGGCAACTGAACCTCGCGCGGAAGGTGCCGGGCAAGGAAGAGTTCCACGGCTTCGTGGACTGGTTTCGCACAATGGTCGGGCAAAGCGGGATCGAGTTGCGGCTTGGTATCGAGGCGACGGCAACGATGCTTGGTGATTTCGATGAGGTGGTGATCGCCACCGGTGTCCGGCCCCGCGATCCGGGGATCGACGGGCAGGACGGCCCGAACGTGCTGTCCTATATCGACGTCCTGAGGGGTGCCAAAGTCGGGCCGAAGGTCGCGATTGTCGGTGCCGGCGGCATTGGCTTCGATGTTGCGGAGTTCCTGACCCAGAACGGCGGCAGCCCGACGCTCGACCTGCCGGAATGGCTTGCCGAATGGGGCGTCACCGACCCCGAGGCGGCGCGCGGCGGGCTGACCGAGCCAAAGCCGGAGGCGCCAGCCCGCAAGGTGACGTTGCTGCAGCGCAAGCCGGAAAAGCCGGGGCGCAAGCTTGGCAAGACGACCGGCTGGATTCATCGGGCGACGCTGCAGGCAAAGGGCGTCACGATGATCGGTGGCGTGAACTACGAGCGCATTGATGCGCGGGGACTTCACGTCTCTTCCGGGCCCGACCGCGCCGATCCGCGCCTGATCGAAGCCGACACGATCGTTCTGTGCGCCGGACAGGAAAGTTTGCGCGATCTCGTGGACGCGCTGGTGACGGCCGGACCGGTCGTTCATGTCATCGGCGGCGCTGATCTGGCGGCCGAGCTCGACGCCAAACGCGCCATAGATCAGGGCACTCGCCTTGCGGCGGTGATCTAGTCAGCCGCACACCCATTTGGCAACTATCGGACCCGATTTGCCACTTTGGTTCCAGACAATACCCAAGTCTTGACCGGCAAGCTCCGCATTATTGCCCGAATTCGCCGCGATACCAGTTGTTGGCGGGCTTAAGACATAACGGGTGCTAAATGGACCGACTTACAGAGATGGAGGCCTTCGCGACCGTCGTGGACCAGGGGGGGTTCACCGATGCGGCGAAGAAGATGGGGATTTCGAAGTCTGCCGTCTCCAAGCATGTTTCCTCACTGGAAGCGCGGCTTGGGGCACGTCTTCTGAATCGGACAACGCGGCGCGTGTCGCCGACGGAGATCGGCCTCGCATATTATGATCGCGCCCGCCGAGTGCTCAATGATGCCGGTGAGGCAGACGCGCTGGTGACTTCGATGCAGTCCGCGCCTTCGGGTCTTCTGCGAATCTCGGTCGCCACCGATTTCGGCGTGAATCTGCTGTCGCCCGTTCTCGGCGATTTCCTTCTGGAATACCCCGAGATCACCGTGAACATGGTGCTGAACAACCGGTATGTGGAACTCATTTCTGAAGGGTTCGACATGGCGATCCGGGTCGGAGAGCTGGAAGATTCCACGCTGCGCGCCCGGAAGCTGACCGAGACGACGAAGCGCATGGTCGGCGCGCCCGCCTACTTCGAGAAGTTCGGCCGCCCGCAGAAGATCGACGATCTGAACGAACACAAACTGCTGCACTATTCCAACCAGGCGGCGGGGAACGTGTGGAAGATCACCGCGCCGTCCGGCGAAAAGCGGCAGGTCCGCACCGCCGGCTGGCTGACGGTCAATGACGGACAGTCGCTTCTGAACGCTGCGATCTCCGGCCTTGGCATCGCTTACCTGCCGTCGTTCCTCTACTCAGAAGCGATGAGCAAGGGGCTGGTCGAAGAGGCGATCCCAGATTTGCCGTCGGAAACGCTTGGCATCTACGCGGTCTATCCGCCGGGCCGGTTCACCCAGCCGAAGGTGCGCGCATTCATTGATTTCCTGGCCCAGACCTTCTCGGAAAAGGGGCCGGACGCCTGGTAAGACGAACGGGGGAACGGTAGCGAGTTCTCTAGATGCAAGTTCAGCGGGTCGAGGTGATGAGCGCCTCGACCCGCCTGTTTTTCGTGCGGCCTTCGGATGTCAGGTTCGACGCGATCGGGCTCAGGAAGCCGACGCCATCCGCTGACAGCCGCGACCGGTCCACTCCGTGCACGGACACCAGGCGGTTCAGCACTGATTGCGCACGCTGACGCGAAAGCGAGACATTCGCGGCAAGCGATCCTTCCGCGTCGGTATGACCGACCAGCGCCACGGTGCGTTCCGGATTGGCCTTGAGGAAGTCCGCAAGTGCAGCCAGCGAGGCAAAGCGCCCGTCGCCAAGTTCGGTCGCGCCGCTGGGGAATGTCAGGTCGTCAAGGACGACTTTCCCCGATGTGGCCAGTTCATCGCCGATAGCGCCAAGGCCCGGGGTGGCGTCACGCGCCGTGAAATTCGCCTTGGCCACCGGGGCCGGACCCGAGAGGACGGCGCCGACGCGTGTCACCTGAACATAGCCGCTGTCGGAAGAGCGGCTGACCAACAGGCTGACATAGTCCGGCTTTGCCCCGGTTTCGCGGCGTGCCGACAGGAACCGGAAATCGCCGAGGTCGACATGCATGTCGGGTTCCGGCAGGACAGTCGTGGAATAGCGGAAATCGAAGCCGCCGCAGGCGTCGGTTTCGCATTCGTAGAGGGTTTCGAACCCTTCCGCCTGCAACTGGTCGCGCAGCTTGCCGAGAAGCGCCATCGTCGAGACGTCGCCGTCACGGACCCGCCAGGCGGTTTGCGTGACCTCGCCCTCGGCGGTCACGGTCCGGATTTTTCCATCCGCCCACGGCCCCACCGGCACGGCATAGCTGCCCATCGCCGTCGCGTCTTCGGCGGTGCGTGCGGCGGTTGGTGGCAGCGACAGCGTCGGCGCGGCCTGAACGGCCGAAGCGCAAAGGATGAGCGGGAGAGCGAACCGTTTCATCGGTCCGCCCCGTGATATTCGGCATTTGGCTCCATCGCGGTCGCCGATGCGATGCGGTTCGTCATGTTGAAGAACCCCGTTACCGATGCGATGTCCCAGATGTCGCGGTCGGAGAATCCTGCGTCGCGCAGCATCTGGCGATCAGATTCATCGACCTTGGATGAAGAAAGTGTCAACTTTTCGGCGAATTCGAGCATCGCCCTCTGCCGAGGCGAGAGCGGCGCCACGCGCCAGTTCATCACCAACGCCTCGCCAAGGGCTGGATCGCCCGACAATTGCCGCACCGCCGCGCCATGCGCGACCTGACAATACCAGCAGCGATTGAGCGAGGACACCGCCACCGCGATCATCTCGCGTTCAAGCTTGCTCAGGCCGCTCGCCGCCAGCATCAGGTCGTTGTAGATGCCGGTGAAGGCGTTCAGCTTGTCGATGTCGAAGGCATAGGCCTTCAGCACATTGGGAACCAGTCCTAGCTTTTCGGTGCAGACGTCAAAATACTTCCGGGTCGCATCCGGAAGTGGCTCGACCATAGGCAGGTCAAGCGCCGTAGGGCTGTAGCCTCTGTCTTTCAACTGCTCCCCATGCCTCTTCAGGGCTTATATGAGCGGTAGTGATACTCTCCCACAACTCGCATTCCGAGGGAAGCATAGAGCCTGTTGGCCGCGTCATTGGCCTTGGTGACGAGGACAAAAAACCGTTCTGCCCCATTATCTTGCGCCCATGAGGCGGCCATCCTCACCATATTGACGGCGGATCCTTGCCGACGCTGATCCGGCACGACATGCAGAGCGTGCAGCATTGCCGCATTGCCGTGGATCGCAACGAAGGCAGTCCCGGCGGCGCGGTCCCGGACCCGGCCGAGGATCGCGGTCTTGGGGCCGCCGGTGCGGGCCATTACCGCGATGCGGTCCGCGCCGATCCCGCCCTCGGCCCAGATGTCGCGCATGATCGCGAGCGGCGGCCAGATCGTGAAGGCAGAGAGGCGCGGAATCTCGCCCCGAAGGGTGCCGACCGGACAGTCATAGATGTTGACCGGATCGACGATGTCGTAGCCGCGCGCCGCCAAAGCCGCGTCGAGCGCCGCCTGTTCAGGGCGGATCATGAACAGGCGGCGCTGTCCGAGCTTGTCGTGAAGCGCTTCGGCGGCAGCGATATCGTCGTCGGCCCACTCTCCGGCAGCCATCGCCGCCGACACGCGCTGACCGCCACCTTGCCCCTCGCGCACAAGGAATGCGCCTGCGCGGTGGACGGCCGCTGCCGGCCATGTTGCGTCGGTGATCGCGAAGGCGTCAGTCATGCGCCCTCGCGTGGGAACAGCGCGGCCAGCCTGGCCATCGCGGCGTCGATCCGGCCGGGATCGGTGCCGCGGATCACGATATTCGACCCATAAGCGCCGTTCTGGATGAACGGATAGGAGCCGATCGAGAGGTCGGCGAACTCGTTGGCGAGGTCGCCGAGCGGCCCGGCGATCACGCCTTCGCCCTGGTCGATGCGGAGCGTCTGGCTGAGCAGGGGCCGGCCGCCGGTGAGGTGCGGCAACAGCGACGCGACCATCGCCTGAAAGATGTTCGGCACGCCGGCCATGACATGAACATTGCCGATGCTGAAGCCGGGTGCAGCGGAGATCGGGTTTTCGATCAGGGTCGCGTCGCCCGGGATGCGCGCCATCCGTTGCCGGGCCGCGTTGAATTCGAGCCCCGTGCGTTCGTAATGCGCGGCGAGAAGCGCGCGCGCGTCGTCGCGTATGGCAAGCGGCACGCCAAACGCCGCCGCCACGGCATCGGCGGTGATGTCGTCATGGGTGGGGCCGATGCCGCCGGAGGTGAAGATATGATCGTAGCGGCTGTGAAGGGCGTTGACCGCCTCGATGATCGCGCCGTGATCGTCGGTCACGACGCGTACCTCCATCAGGTCGATGCCGATCCGCGTGAGCTCTCCGGCGAGGTAGTGCATGTTCGCGTCGCGGGTCCGTCCCGAAAGGATCTCGGCTCCGATGATGAGGATCGCGGCTGTTGGGTTCGGCATGGTGGGACCTCTCTTCGCAGAAGCTATAGGCAGAACGCACCGTCCGGGAAAGCCCCGGCTCTGGCCAAAACGAAGATGGTTGACTATCTAGGCCGGGTATGAAGCGGAAGGAGCACCCCGTGGATGATCCGCGCGGCCGTCTGACGAAGGACGGGATCAGGATTCATGAGCCCTCGGAATTCGAGGGAATGCATCGTGCCGGGCGCCTCGCGGCGGAGATTCTCGACGAGGTCGGGGATCTGGTCGCGCCGGGCGCCACGACCGAGGCGCTGGACGATTTCATCCGGGGACGGGTGGAGGCCGCTGGCGCGCGGTCGGCCACGATTGGCTATCGCGGCTATCAGCACGCCTCCTGCATTTCGGTCAACCATGTCGTCTGCCACGGAATTCCGGGGCCGAAGACGCTGAAGGACGGCGATGTCCTGAACATCGACGTCACCGTCATCGTCGACGGCTGGTTTGGCGATACGAGCCGGATGTATGTGGCCGGCACTCTGTCGCGCAAGGCGCAGCGCCTGATCGAGGTGACGCACGACTCGCTCATGCGGGGGATCGAGGCGGTCCGGCCCGGCAACACGTTCGGCGATATCGGTCATGCGATCCAGTCCTACGTGGAGGCGCAGCGGATGAGCGTGGTGCGTGACTTCTGTGGCCACGGCCTTGGCCGTGTGTTCCATGCGCCGCCGAACGTGCTGCATTACGGGAGGCCCGGCACCGGCCCCCGGCTTGAGGAAGGCATGTTCTTCACGATCGAGCCGATGGTGAATCTCGGCCGTCCGGAAACGAAGGTGCTGGCGGACGACTGGACGGCGGTGACGCGCGACAAGTCGCTGTCCGCGCAGTTCGAGCACTCAATCGGCGTGACGCGGGACGGCTGTGAGATCTTCACGCTGTCGCCTGCCGGGCGGTTCCATCCATCGATGTGAATTTCGCCCCGGTTGTCGCCGGGACGACCGAAGCGGGGGGCCAGCCCCCCGCACCCCCCGGAGTATTTCCGAACAGAAGAAGATCAGAGGCCGAGGAGCGCGGGAAGGTCGCACATCCTGCGAAATAGCCGTGCGCCCTCGGCCTTGAGAAGGGTTCCGTCGCCGGTGTGCGCGTAGCCGAAGGCAGTCATTCCGGCGGCATTCGCCGAACGGATTCCGGTGGCGCTGTCCTCGATGACCACGCAGTTTTCCGGCCGGACGCCGAGGGATCGGGCGGCGTGGAGGTAGAGATCGGGCGCGGGCTTCGGGCGGGCGACATCCTCGCGCGAGAAGATGCGGCCGGTGAGGCGGGAGTGGAGTGCTGGGTGCTGGCCGAGCGTCACCTGCATCTTGGCATGCGGGCCGTTGGAGCCGACCGCATAGGGGATGCGTGCCACGTCGAGCCTGTCGAGGACGGCCTCGATGCCCGGGACGAGGGGGGTGCCTTCTGCGAGGCGGGTGAAGGTTTCGCTGTAGACCTGCGCAACCCAGTCATCGGGCAATATGGTTCCGCGCGCCCGGGCGGTTTCGGCAACGCCGCTGATCGTGCCGCCAAGAAAGAGGGTCGAGACTTCGGCGAGCGTGATTTCGAACCCGTGGCGCGCCAGGCTTGCCGCGATCACCCGGTCGGTGATCGGTTCGCTGTCGACGATGACGCCGTCGCAGTCGAAAAGCACGGCTTCCGGCCTCATGCCGGGGCCTGAAGGATGGTGATCAGCGTGTCGCCATAACGGCGCTGGTCGTGCATTATGAACCCGCCGGGCGGAAGCGGGGCTGCGCTTTCCTCCCAGACGATCAGTGCGCCGGGGGCGAGCCATTGGCCTTCGGCAAGCGAGGCAAGCGCCTTTTCGCCGAGCCCCTTTCCGTAAGGCGGGTCGAGAAAGACGAGATCGTATCCCGTCCCCCGGTTCGGCCCCATCCGCGTCGCGTCGCGGCGCCAGACGTCGGTCGTGCCCATGGCGCGCATCAGTTCGATGTTGCGCCGCAGGAGCGCGCGCGCCGCCGCGCCGTCGTCGATGAAGGCGACACGCAAGGCCCCGCGCGACAACGCCTCCAGCCCCAGCGCGCCGGTACCGGCGAAGAGGTCGAGAACCCGCGCGCCCGCGACCGGATTACCGTAGGGGCTGTTCATCAGGAGGTTGAAGATCGCCTCGCGGACGCGGTCCGTTGTCGGGCGCAGATGCGCGGTCTGATCGCCTGTGCCGACCTCGGCGAGCTTGAGGCCGCGTCTTTCGCCTCCGATGATCCGCATGCCCGGCTCACCCCTGGCGGTGCCGCGGGAGGGCGGCCGTTGCTATTCCGCGCTTCACTTCAGAAGCGCCTTCAGATCGCTGCCGGCGTCGGCGACCGTCGCCGGGTCGGGCGACTTGCCCGCCTCGATCAGGCGTTTCCCGATCATGTAGGCGCGCGCGTCGTTCATTGCGTCGAGGGCAAGAAGCGTATCGCCCCGGTAGTACCAGAAGCTGACCGCGCCGCCCTCGCCCGCCCGCGTCACGATCCGGTCGTAGCCGGTGTTGAGCCCGGCGATCTGAAGCTTCACATCGTACTGGTCGGACCAGAACCAGGGTTTCGCCGCGTAAGGCGTTTCCGCGCCAAGCATGTTCGCGGCCACGGCTTCCGCCTGGTCGATGGCGTTGCCGACGCTTTCAAGCCGGATGCGGCCGTCCTGATGGGGGAAGGACGCGCAGTCTCCGGCGGCCCAGATATGCGGGTCGGATGTGCGGCCGAAGGCGTCGGTGCGAATGCCGTTGTCGATCTCCAACCCGGCTTCCTCGGCGAGGATGGTCATCGGCGTGATGCCGACGCCGACAATGACGAAATCGACCACGACCTTGCTGCCGTCGGACAGGTCCGCGCCGGTGACACGGCCGTCTCCGGTCAGCCGGTCGAGGCCCGTATTCTCGAGTATCTTCACGCCATGCCCGTCGTGGACCTGCCGGAAATAGTCCGACGTTTCGGGCGCTGCCACGCGCTGGAGGATGCGCGGGGCCATTTCGATCAGTGTGACATCGAGACCGAGTTTCGCGCCGACCGCTGCCGCCTCCAGTCCGATATAGCCGCCGCCGACGATAAGAAGCTTCCTGCCCGCGCGGAACTCCGGTGCCATCGCGTCGACATCGGCGAGGGTACGGACGGTATAGACGCCTTCGAGGTCCCCGCCCACCGCGGCCGGCAGCCGGCGCGGCCGGGAACCGGTCGTAAGGGCGAGATGGTCGTAAGAGACGGTTTCGCCGCCGGCCCGTATGGTCTTCGCGGTGCGGTCGATGGCCGTGACCTGCGCGCCGAGCTTCAGCATGATGTTCTGATCGGCCCAGTAGGACGGCGCGCGGAGATAGAGACGTTCCAGTTCCATCTCTCCCAGCAGGTAGCCCTTCGACAGCGGCGGGCGCTGATAGGGCGGTGCCGGTTCCTCTCCGATCAGGGTCACAGCGCCGTCATGGCCGAGTGTCCGCAGCTTCGCGGCGAGCGAGGCCCCCGCCTGTCCGGCGCCGACGATCACGATCCCGCTCATCACGAAACTCCCTCTGGCGGATGGTTGGTCGGACCCTATATCGTCGCGCCCGTGAAGCGCAACGCGAGAGGAAGACACCGATGGCAATTACCGAAGGACAGCAACTGCCGGGCGCAAGCCTGCTGGCGATGGGCGATGCGGGACCGGAGGCGGTCGCGCTCGGGCCGAAGCTGCAGGGGCGCAAGGTCATCATTTTCGGGCTTCCCGGCGCGTATACCGGCACCTGCACCAGCGCCCATGTACCAAGTTTCATCCGCACGGCGGACGCGCTGCGGGCGAAAGGCGTGGACGAGATCATCTGCGTCTCGGTCAACGACCCGTTCGTGATGAAGGCCTGGGGCGAGGCGACGGGTGCGACCGCCGCGGGGATCACGATGCTTGGCGATGCCGCATCGGAATTCACCCGCGCGGTCGGAATGAACTTCTCGAATCCAGCGGTCGGCTTTTCCGACCGTTCAAAACGCTATGCGCTCTATGCGGTGGACGGTGTGGTGAAGGTGCTCCACGCCGAGGAGAACCCCGGCGTCTGCGACCGGTCGGGCGGCGAATCCATGCTTGAGGCGATCTGACCCGGACAGCCGGGCGTCAGCGCGTGCGGGCATGTTCCTCGCAAAGGCAGGTGACGGGCGCGCCGTGGTCGATCTGGACCTCGGCCGCGCCCGCGATCCTGTCCATGCGCTGCGCGAGCGAGACGTCGAGGGCGGACAGGCCGCCGCAATCATGGGTCGTCAGGGTCACGTCCACGGTGTTGTAGACGTTCGTCCATTCCGGGTGATGGTTCAGCTTCTCGGCCTGAAGGGCGGCGCGGGACATGAAACCCCATGCCTCAGAGAAGGAACGGAATTTCCAGATTTTGCGAATGGCGTCGCGGCCTTCGACAGCGCGCCAGCCGGTATCGCCGAGCGCGGCGAGGCTATCGTCGCGCTCCTTGCCGGGGGAAAGCGGTTCGGTCTTGCCCATGTCGGTTCTCCACAGGTCGGGTCGCCCCACTCTATTCCGCCCTGCGCGGGTCGCCTAGGCCGTGATGTCATTCCTGCGCGACAGTCTTCCGGAAGGGTCCGAAATCCGTGAGGATCTCGATTTCGGACCCCACGGCGCGACGCTCGGCTTCGAGATAGCGGGCGACAGCTTCGCGGAACGAGGGGTTCGCGATCCAGTGGAGCGAGTGGGTCTCTACCGGCAGGTAGCCGCGGGCCAGCTTGTGTTCACCCTGAGCGCCCGCCTCCACGCGCGAAAGGCCGCGCGCGATGGCCTCGTCGATGGCGCGGTAGTAGCAGCATTCGAAATGCAGGAAGGGGTGATCCTCCACCGCGCCCCAGTAGCGGCCATAGAGTGTATCTCGGCCAAGGAAGTTCAGCGCGCCGGCTACCGGGCGGCCATCACGCTCGGCCAGGATCAGGAGGACGTCGTCGCGCATGGTCCGGTGAAGTTCGTCGAAGAACGCCCGGGTCAGGTACGGGCGACCCCATTTGCGGCTGCCTGTGTCCTGATAGAAGCGCCAGAACGCGTCCCAGTGCTCCGGCTTCAGATCGTCTCCGCTGAGCGCCCGGATCGCGCCGCCGAAACCCTGCGCGCCAAGCCGTTCCTTGCGGATCGCCTTGCGCTTGCGGGACGACAGGGCGGTGAGGAATCCGTCGAAATCCGCGTAGCCCGCGTTTTCCCAGTGGAACTGCTGCGTGACGCGGTGCAACAGCCCCATCGCTTCGCCCGCCTCGGCCTCTTCGGCCGTGCAGAAGGTGACATGCGCCGAGGAAAGGCCGTTGTCTGCGGCGATCTGCACCATGGCCTGCGTCAGCGCAGCGCGCCCTGTCGTTTCCCATCCCGGACGGACAAGGAGCCGACGCCCGGTTGCCGGAGTGAACGGCACGGCGGCCTGCAGCTTCGGATAGTAGGCGCCGCCCGCGCGCTCCAGCGCGTCGGCCCAGCCGTGGTCGAAGATGTATTCGCCCTGGCTGTGGTTCTTGGCATAGAGCGGCATGACCGCGATGGCCTGACCTTCGCTTCGCGCGACGAGGTGATGCGGCTGCCAGCCGGTGCCGTCGCCGACCGACGCCGACCGTTCCAGCGCCGAGAGGAAGCGGTGCGTGGTGAAGGGGTCGCGCGGCCGGCCCGTCGCCGCCTCGGGAGACGCACAGCCGTCCCATTCGGACGCAGCGATTTCGCCGAGGTCCGAAAGAACCGTGATCTCGATTTCCGTCCGTTCCATTGCGCCCGTCCTTACCCCCGACTTGGGGATGCGACACCCGGCGCGTCAAGCCGGAAGCGGCGCTGCGTAGCCCTCGAAGGTCACATTCGCGGCAACGCGCCGGGCGACTGCCTCGGCATCGGGCGAACGGATCGTCCAGCAGAGCACATCTGCACCCTGCGCATTCAGTTCTGCCACGCGCGGGCTGCCAAGATCGGCGGCCTCGTGCGAGATGAAGCTCGCCCCCGTCCCGTCGTAGTCCGGGATGTCGCGCAGCCGGTCGCGCACCCTTTCGGGAAGGAGCGGCCAATCCTCCGCCGAATAGGCCGAGGTCACGATCCCACGCGGGCGGTCTGGCGCGGCCTTGGCAAGCGCCGCGACGGAATGCGGGTTGAAGGACATGAGCGCCACGGGCCCGACATAGCCGGCCAAGACCCCGGCGACCGCGCGCTCCAGCGGGCCGACATCGGCACCCATCGCGCCGTCCTGATCCTTGATCTCGATGAGAAGCGGCACCCGGCCCGCGACAAGGGAAAGCATCTCCTCCAGCGTCGGGATGCCTTCCCGGCCCCCTAGCAGAGTCATCGCCCCAAGTTCCGCCGCCGTGCGCCCGCGAACCCGGCCCGGCACGCCGGTCAGACGGCGCGTGTCGTAGTCGTGAAAGACCATAGGCACGCCGTCGGAAGACGGCTGGATATCGCATTCGATGCCGTACCCGGCCGCGATGGCCGCCCTGAACGCCGCGGGAGAGTTTTCGGGCCGACCGGCGGACTTGTCGTGCAGCGCCCGGTGCGCGATGGGGATCGAACGGAACGCCTCAGGAAGCGGGACCGGCCCGGCAGTCATCATTTCACCTGGAAGATCGCCTCGATCTCCACCGCGACGCCAAGGGGCAGCGCGGGGGCAGAGACGGCGGCCCGGGCGTGACGGCCGGCATCGCCGAGCACTTCGACCATGAGGTCGGAGCAGCCGTTGATGACCTTGGGCTGGTCGGTGAAATCGGGGGTGGAGTTGACGAAGCCGGTCAGCTTCACGACCCGCGCGATGCGGTCGAGATCGCCGCCGAGTGCGGCACGCGCCTGCGCCAGAAGGCTGAGACCGCAGCGACGCGCAGCGTCCGCACCCGCCGCGACATCGAGCGTATCGCCAAGCTTGCCCTTGATCAGCCCGTCCGGCCCCTGGCTGATCTGGCCCGAGACGAAGACGAGATCGCCGGACTGCACATAGGGGACATAGTTCGCCGCGGGGGCGGGCGCGTCGGGCAGGGTGATGCCAAGTTCCTTGAGGCGCGCGTCGATAGTTCCGGCCATGTCTTGATCTCCTCGTTCAGATTCGCGCGCAAGTTATCCGCCGGGGCGCGGGTGCGAAAGCCCGGTCACGACCGATCGGCGCGTGAACGCAGCATGTGCGGCAGGGGTGGCCCGCGGCTTGCCTCCGGCCGCATCCGCTTTTAAGCCTTATGGACCGGGTTTAGACGCCCGCGCAGGATTTGACCGGGAAGATAGAAACAAGATGATCGGAATTCCATCAGCAAGCTCGGGGCGGATGCACCTTATGGGGGCGGGGATCGCGGTGCTGTTTTCCCTTTCCGCATGCACGCCGCCGCAGCCAGGCGCTGAATTCAACGATCCATACGAAGCGAACAACCGCGCGGTGCACGAAGAAAACGTGGCGATGGACCGCGCGCTTTTCGGTGGTGGGAAGCCGCGCAAACGGCCGCTTCTGCCGCTGCCCGTGGCCGACGCGCTGGGCAACGTTGCCGGCAACCTTGGCGCGCCCGGAGACGTTCTGAACAGCGTGCTGCAACTGCGCCCGGAACCGGCGGTGATCAATTCCGTGCGATTTCTCGTGAACACCACGGTCGGTATTGGCGGAATTTTCGATCCCGCTACGGCAATGGGAATCTATGCCGAGGAAACCGACTTCGGTGAAACGTTGCATGTCTGGGGTGCGCCGGAGGGCGCGTTCCTCGTCGTACCGTTCGCTGGCCCCACGACCGAACGCGACCTTGCCGGGAAAGTGGTCGATGCGATTATCGACCCGATCGGCGCCGCCGTCGGACGACCGGAAGACTATTACATTCGCGCCGCCAAGCTGGCCGGACGGGTGGCCGATCGCCAGAAGTTTGGCGATACGGTCGATTCCATCCTATATGAGAGTGCAGACAGCTATGCCCAGATGCGGCTGCTCTACCTGCAGAACCGCCATTTTGAGCTGGGCATCGAAGCCGAAGTGTTCGACCCGTACGAGGATCCCTATGGCCCGTGATATCTCCCGCCGCCAACTGCTCGGAGCAATCCCCGCCGGCATTACGCTCGCCGCGCTGCCGTCAGGCGCTTTCGCGCTCAATACCAGCCAGGCCAGCGCCCTCGTCGGGCGCGTCGTGGGCGAGGTGAATGGCGTGATTGCATCGGGCAAGTCCGAGGGCGCGATGTTGAAGGATTTCGAACGGATATTTGCCCGCTATGCCGATGCACGCTACATCGCGCAAAGTTCACTCGGCCCGGCCGGGCGCAGCGCCAGCAAGGCCGATCTTGCAGCCTATATCGCCGCATATCAGGGGTATATCGCGCGCAAATACGGGCGGCGGTTCCGCGAGTTCATCGGTGGCCAGATCGAGGTTCAGGAAGCGCGGCCATTGAAGAGCTTCTTCGAAGTGCGCTCGGTCGCCAAGCTGCGGGGGCAGCCGCCCTTCCGGCTTGACTGGCATGTCTTCGACCGCGGGGGAAAACACCTCTTCTTCAACATCATCATCGAGGGCGTGAACATGCTTGCGGCGGAGCGGACCGAGATCGGTGCTATGCTCGATCGCCGGAAGGGTGATATCGGCGCCTTGGCGGCGGACCTTCGGAAAGCCGGCTAGGCTGGTCGCCCTGGGGCTCTGAAGCTCAGTTCTTGCCGCCAAGAATCGCGCCGAGAACCTCCAGGATCAGCCGTTCCGCGGGATCCTGCCGCCGTTGCGGCTGCTGCGGGACGGGCTGCGGCGTCTGGAGGCCCGGCTGCTGCGCGTAGGGTCCGGTCTCGTATGTCTCTCCGGCCCATGCAGGCGGGGGAAGGTCCTCGGGCCGCGTCATCGGCAACGGCGCGGCCGGCTGCCCTTCTTCGACCCGCACCATGACTTCGCGCCAGATATCGGCGGGCAGGCCGCCCCCGGTCACGCCGGTCAGCGGTTTGTTGTCGTCGTTGCCCATCCACACGCCGACGACATAGTCAGCGGTGAAGCCGATGAACCAGGCATCGCGGTAGTCAGAGGTCGTGCCGGTTTTGCCCGCCGCCTCGCGGCCGTCGATCCGGGCGCGTTGTCCGGTGCCGCGGTCGATGACCTGGCTCATCATGTATGTGAGCTGGCGCGCCGCAGCCTCGGATATGACGCGCTCGCCCATCCCGCCTTCCTGTCCCATCAGGGCCGTGTCATCCCCCTGAATGCGCAACTCGACCAGACCATAAGGTTTGACCGACGAGCCGCCGTTGAGGATGCCGGCATAGGCGCCCGTCATTTGCAGCAAGGTCGATTCCGAGGCGCCGAGCGCGACGGCCGGTCCCGCCGCGAGGTCAGATTCGAGGCCGAATTCGGCGGCGACGGTCCGTACCGCTTCCAGCCCGACGGCCTGGCTGACACGGACCGTGGCGGTGTTGACCGAATGGGTAAGTGCTTCGGTCAAGGTAATCATGCCGCGATAGTTCGGCGTATAGTTCTTCGGCGACCATTCGCCCGACCCTTTCACGTAAAGCGTGATCGGGGCGTCCTCGACGATGGAGTTCATCGTGTAGCCCATATCGAGCGCGGCCGCGTAAACGAAGGGCTTGAAGGTCGAGCCGACCTGACGGAGCGCCTGTGTCGCGCGGTTGAACGCGCCCGACACCTTGGTCTTGCGTCCGCCGACCATCGCTCGCACCGCGCCATCGGCCGACATCACGACGATTGCGGCCTGCGCCTTGGAGCCTTCCTTGACCTTCGTCTCGAAGACATGCGCGAGCGCCTCTTCGGCCGATCTCTGAATGCGCTGGTCCAGCGTCGTCCGCACGATCACGTCCTCGGTCGTGTCCTGCGTGAGGAACGCGGGTCCGGATTCCATAACCCAGTCCGCAAAGTATCCGCCTGCGCGCGCCTCGGCTGCCTCGGACAATTGCGCCGGCTTCGCCAGCGCTTCCTTGTATTGCAGGTCCGTCAGGTAGCCCTGGTCGTGCATCAGACCAAGGACCACCGCTGCGCGGTCCTGTGCCCGCTTGAGGTCGCCGGTCGGCGCATATCGCGTGGGCGCTTTCAGAAGACCGGCGAGCATCGCGGCCTCCGACGGGGTCACGTCATTCGCGGACTTTCCGAAATAGCGCTGGGCGGCGGCCTCGAAGCCGCGCGCGCCGGCGCCGAGATAGGCCCGGTTGAGGTAGAGGGTGAGGACGTCGTCCTTGCCGTATTTCGCTTCCATCGCGAAAGAAAAAGGAACCTCCTTGATCTTCCGCATCAGGCTCGATTGCCGGCAGTCGGCCTCATAGTCCGTTTCGCTTTTCCACGTTGCCGGGTCGTAAGGCACGCCAAGGCAGATCAGCTTCGCCACCTGCTGCGTGATGGTGGAACCGCCGTTGCCCTCAAGCGGGCCGCGTCCCTCGCGCAGGTTGATGCGCACCGCGCTCGCGATGCCGCGGGGGGAGATGCCGAAATGGCCGTAGAACCGCTTGTCCTCGGTCGCGACGATCGCGTTTCTGAGATGCGGGGAAACCGTCTCTGAAGTGATCTGGCCGCCGAAGGTTTCGCCGCGCCACGCATAGACGCGCCCGTCGCGGTCCAGCATCGTGACGGACCCCTTGGTGCGCGCGTCGATCAGCGAATCGAGCGACGGCAACTGGGCGTAGAAGTAGAACGTGGCGAGGCCGATAATCAGGGCGCCCGTCGCCGCGAGCCGCCAGCCCGCACCCCAGATCACGCGCCAGACAAGCCGCACAAGCCCTGTGACGGCCCGGACCGGCCAGCTTGCCCGGCGGCCGGGCGCGCGGCGTCGTTTCGAGGCCGGTTTGGCCGTCTTCGGCTTGCTCGCCGCCTTCGGTTTCTGCGAAGCCCTGTTCGCATAGCGCCTGTCGGCGACCAGCGGGGGTTTTTTGCCGCCCGTCGTGCTCATGGAATAGAAACCCGATACCTGCTCGTTTCCCGCGACCATACAGGTTCGCGCGGGGAATGTGGAGCGGATGCTGTCGACGATTCGCTTTGTTGTGCGCACAATTTTTAGGCATTTGCGCAAATCCGTGCAAAAATTGTGCGCCATCGCAGTTTGATGGTCCGCCGGAACACTCGATTTCTTGCAATGCTGCGCTGCGGCGTCTCCGCTACCTGCGAGGCCCCGATGAGGGCTGTCAGACGAGGAGTGGGATGTGAAATACGTCATAGCGGCGATCAAGCCCTACAAGCTCGACGAGGTCCGCGAAGCGCTGACCGCAATCGGGGTTCGGGGCATGATGGTAAGTGAAATCAAGGGCTTCGGAACACAATCCGGCCATACGGAGATCTATCGCGGCGCCGAGTACGCCGTGAATTTCGTGCCGAAGATGAAACTTGAGATCGCGGTGAGCGACACGCTTGCCGAGGACGTCGTTGCGACGATCGCCAAGGTCGCCAAGACCGACAAGATCGGCGACGGCAAGATCTTCGTGCTCGATCTGAAGGATGCGCTGCGGGTCCGGACCGGTGACACCGGGGAGGACGCGCTATGAGCGAGGCAATGAGTCAGGGGAAAACAATGATGAGATCTTTGGGATGGGCGGGCCTTGCGGCCTTGCTGGCCGGGCCGGCCATGGCGCAGGAGGCGACAGAAGCTGCGGCCGAGGTGATGGATAAGGGCGACGTGGCCTGGATGATGGTGTCCACCCTGCTTGTCCTGTTCATGATCCTGCCGGGCCTGGCGCTGTTCTACGGCGGCCTCGTGCGATCCAAGAACATGCTGTCGGTCCTCATGCAGTGCACGATGATCACGGCGATGGTGATGGTGATCTGGGTCGTCTACGGCTACTCCTTCGCCTTCGGCGGTGGGACCGGGCCGTTCTTCGGCGGGTTTGGCAAGCTGTTCCTGGCCGGCGTCAACGCTGACAGCATGGCGGCGACCTTCACCGATGGCGTGGTGATCCCGGAATATGTCTTCATCGCCTTCCAGATGACCTTCGCCGCGATCACGCCGGCACTGATCGTCGGCGCATTTGCCGAACGCATCAAGTTCGGCGCGGTCATGCTCTTTTCCGCGCTCTGGGTGACGGTGGTCTATTTCCCAGTTGCCCACATGGTCTGGGACGGCGCAGGGCTGATCTTCAACATGGGCGCGCTTGACTTCGCCGGTGGCACGGTCGTGCATATCAACGCCGGTATCGCGGCGCTGGTCGGCGCCTATTTTGTCGGCCCGCGCATCGGGCTTGGTAAGGATATGATGGCGCCCCATTCGATGACGCTGACGCTCGTGGGCGCGGGTATCCTCTGGGTCGGCTGGTTCGGTTTCAACGCAGGTTCCAACCTTGAGGCCAATGGCGGCGCGACGCTGGCGATGATCAACACCTTCACCGCGACGGCGGGCGCGATCCTTGCCTGGGCCGGTCTGGAAGCCATGCTGCGCGGCAAGGCCTCGATGCTCGGCGCGGCCTCCGGGCTTGTTGCGGGTCTCGTTGCGGTTACCCCGGCGGCGGGGTCCGTCGGACCGGTCGGCGCCATCGTCCTTGGCGCGATTGCCGCGGCCATCTGCTACTTCTTCGTGGCGGTGGTGAAGAACAAAATGGGCTATGACGACAGTCTCGACGTCTTCGGCATCCACGGCATCGGCGGCATTGTCGGCGCTGTCGGCACGGGCATCTTCACCGCGCCCGGCCTCGGCGGCACCGGTGGCGACGACTACGTGATGGCGGCGCAGACCTGGATTCAGATCCAGGCCGTGGTGATCACCATCCTGTGGTGCGGCGTCGGTTCGGCGGTTCTCTACTTCATCGTCGACAAGACGATCGGCCTAAGGGTCGCGGGTGACGACGAGCGTCGGGGGCTGGACCTCACGTCGCATGGGGAAAGCGCATATCACGCATAACGGTGTCCCACAGGGGGGCCGTCGCCACGAAGGGGCGACAAGGGGGGCGCAAAGCCCCCCTAACCGTTTCGGGGATTCAGATGCCGACGTCGATGATCGCGCGGGCAAGGATCGGGACGGTCGTCGCGTTCAGCCCTGCGATGTTCAGGCGCGAATCGCCGACCATGTAGATGCCGTGTTCGGTCTTCAGACGCTCCACCTGCTCGGGGCTCGCGCCGAGGCGCGAGAACATGCCGCGGTGCTGGGCGATGAAGCCGAAGCGGTCGGAGCCCGAGAGGACCTGAAGCTCTTTCGCGAGTTGTTCGCGGAGCGTGAGCATTCCCCGGCGCACCTCTTCAAGCTCCGCCTGCCAGTCGGCGCGCAGCGCCGGGTCGTTCAGGATCATGGTCACAAGCCGCGCACCGTGATCGGGCGGGAACGAATAATTCTGCCGGTTGAGGAAGGCGAGCGTTCCCTGCGTCACCTCCTGCTTCGCGGGGTCCGACAGCGCCATCAGCGCGCCGGTGCGTTCGCGGTAAATGCCGAAGTTCTTCGAGCAGGACGCAGCGATCAGCACTTCAGGCAGCCGCGATGCGATCAGCCGCACGCCGGCCGCATCTTCCTCAAGCCCATCGCCGAAGCCCTGATAGGCGATGTCGATCATCGGCACCGCGCCGGTCTTTTCCAGCAGGGCGGCCACCTCCGCCCATTCCGGCAGCGTCAGGTTAGCGCCGGTCGGGTTGTGGCAGCAGCCGTGCAACAGCACCACGTCGCCGGGCTTCGCGGCGGTAAGGTCCGCCATCATCGCGCCGAAATCCACGGCTCGCGTATCGCTGTCGAAATAGCGATAGGGTTGCACCGGCATGCCCAGGTATTTCAGGATCGACAGGTGGTTGGGCCAGGTCGGGTCAGAGACCCAGACCGTCGCTTCGGGCGAGGCCATGCGGATCAGCTCAAAGGCCTGCCGGCAAGCACCGGTGCCGCCCGGCGTCGCGACGGAGGACAGCCGCCCGCCTGCCGCCGCATCGCCCAGAACGAGCGTGGACAGCGCGGCGTTGAATTCCGGCTCTCCGGCAAGGCCGGTATAGGACTTGGTCTTTTCGACCTCCCAGAGCTGCTTCTCGGCGGCCTTGATCGCCCGCATGACCGGCGTCAGTCCGGTCGCGTCCTTGTAGACGCCGACGCCGAGGTCGATCTTGTCGGTCCGCGGGTCGGCCTTGTACTGACCCATAAGCTGCAGAATCTTGTCCGCGGGTTGCGGCTTCAGCGTGCCCAGCATGGCAATGCTCCTGTTATCCGGTGGCGACCTTCAGGTCGCCGTACATGCCCCATTCCGCCCAGGACCCGTCGTAGAGTGCATGGTCGCGCTTGCCCATGCGCTCCATCGCAAGGCTCAGGATCGCGGCGGTGACGCCCGAGCCGCAGGTGGTGATCGCCGGTTTGGACAGATCGACGCCGGAATCCGCAAACACCTTGGCGAGCGCGTCGGGCGGCAGCATCGTACCGTCGGCGTTCAGAAGCGCACGGAAGGGGACATTCCTTGAATTCGGGATATGGCCCGCGCGCAGGCCCGGTCGGGGTTCCGCTTCTTCGCCACGGAATCGGGGCGCGCTGCGGGCGTCGATGATCTCATAGTCGCCGAGCTTCGCGGCGGCGGCGACTTGGGTCACGTCCTTCACCAGATTGGCCTGGCGGCTGACGGTGATATGGCGGTCCCGCAGGACGGGTGGCATGTCCTCGGTCGAACGCTCCTCGGCCAGCCATTTCGGGAGGCCGCCATCGAGAACCGCGACATCGGTCTTGCCCATCAGGCGGAACGTCCACCAGACGCGCGCGGCCGAAAACAGCCCTGCTCCGTCGTAGATCACGACCTGATGGCCGTCGCCCACGCCCATGGCCCGCATCCGGCTGATGAACTTCTCGGGCGGGGGGGCCATGTGCGGCAGGTCGGATCGCTGGTCGGAAATCTCGTCGATATCGAAGAAGCGCGCACCGGGGATGTGGGCGGCGTCATATTCCGCCTTCGCGTCGCGCCCCGCGTCGGGCAGGTACCACGAGGCGTCAAGGATCCGAAGATCAGGGTCTTTAAGGTGATTTCCAAGCCATTCGGTAGAAACCAGCGTTTTCGGATCGTCCCCGGACATCGCAATCCTCTCGTCTGCCTGCCCTGCATTATCCGGGCCGGAACGGGGGACGCAAGGCCGCAAGCGGTGCGGGGGTGAAATGTCACCCCCGCACGGATCGTCATTTCTTGGCAAGTGCGCCTTTCACGACGCCGATGAGCGCCATCAGGACGCCCCCTCCGACCCCGCCCGATGCTACCGAGGAGATGATCGAACCGATATCGAGACCGGCCGCCGCATCGCCGCCCCCGCCGAGCAGGCCGCCGAGTATCTGGCTGCCCAGGCCCCCGCCGAGAATACCAGCGATCGAGTTGCCGAGCAGGCCAAGGTCGAGGTTCTTCAGGAGTTTCCCGGCGATGTTGCCGCCGGCTGCACCGGACAGAAGGCTGATGATCAGCTGTTCCATTCACTCATATCCTTTCGTTCGGGCACTCATCACAAAACGGCCGGCCGGCCCGCGCGCCGACGTCGGAATCGTCTCATGTTTCGCAATTTGCGACAATCTTTCCGTTCGGCCCGGCGCGATGACCTTGCGTCAGCTCTGCTTCAGCAGGCGCTGTTTCTGCCGGTTCCAGTCGCGCTTGGCCTCTGTCGCGCGTTTGTCGGCCTGCTTCTTGCCCTTGGCGACGCCGATCTTCAGCTTCACCCGGCCCTTGTGGTTGAAGTACATCACGAGCGGCACGAGCGTCATGCCCTCACGACCCGTCGCCTGCCAGAGCCGCGACAATTCCCGCTTTGACACCAGAAGCTTGCGCCGCTGCCGTTCCTCATGCCCGAAGACGCCGGCCTGTTTGTAGGGTGCGATATAGCCGTTGATCAGCCACAGTTCTCCGTCCTCGACCGAGGCATAGCTGTCGGCGATGTTTGACTGGCCTGTGCGGAGCGATTTCACCTCCGACCCGGTCAGCACGATGCCGACCTCGAGATCGCTCTCGATGAAGTAGTCGAACCGCGCCCGGCGGTTCTCGGCAATCACCTTGTAGTTCGGGTTCTGTTTCTCGGCCATGATCGCCACGAGATAGGCGAGCCGGCGGTGCAAGTCCAGATGAGCACGCAGGTTCAAGCCATGCGGCCGATGCGGCCCGCCTCTGCGCCCACACCGGGATGCGCCCACGCGCCACCTTCACCCGGCCTGGAATTGATGCGATTTTGCGCCAAACGAAACGGAGGAGCGGAATGATCGTTCAGATCGCGCTTGGAACGGCTCTGATGCTGATGACCATCCTTGTCTCGGGCCTCGCTTACTGGGCGCTTGAGGTTCTGTTGTCGCGGTCGCATCCCTGGCTCATGCGGGAGCCGCATCGCCCGAAGCTCGCGCTTGTCCTTTCAGTTACGGTGGTCTGGGTGCTGGGCATGGTGACCGTTGGCGTCTGGATTTGGGCGATCGCGCTCAGGGCGCTGGATATCTTCGTGACGATGGAGGCGTCGGTCTACTTCTCGCTCGTCGCGTTCACGACGCTTGGATTCGGCGACATCCTGCTACCGCAGGACTGGCGGCTGCTCGGCGGCATGGCGGCGGCGAACGGGCTGCTGTCGATGGGGCTTCTGACCGCGATGCTTGTCGAGGTACTTCGCCATGTCCGGATCGGGCAGAACGAGGTGCGGCGGAAAAGGAGTGAGACATGAGGATTGACGGCGGTTTGGGCATTGTCGGCGGGGGCGGCCAGCTTGGCGGCGCGATTGCGAGGGCCGTACTTGATGCCGGGTTGGTCGCACCGGATGCGCTATGGATATCGTCCCGGTCCGGACAGGCTGCGGCCTTGTCCGGCCGGGACGGCGTTCGGATCGTTGCCGACAACCGCGCATTGGTCGAAAACTGCGCCACTGTGATCCTCTCGGTTCCGCCGGCGCAGATGGCCGCCGTCGGGATCAACGCGGGCGACCGGCTGGTGATCTCTGTCATGGCAGGCGTTACGCTGGACCGTATCGCGCGGGAAACCGGCGCTACCCGCGTCATCCGGGCGATGTCCAGCCCCGCCGCCGCAGAGGCGCGCGCCTACTCTCCGTGGATCGCCACGCCGGCGGTGAGCGCGGCGGACCGGTCTGTGACACATGCGATCTTCTCCGCCTGTGGGCTGACCGACGAGGTGACGAAGGAGGGGCAGATCGACCTTTTCACCGCGATGACCGGGCCGGTGCCGGGTTTTGTCGCGCTATTTGCCGATTGCATGGTCCGCTACGCGACTGAAAGCGGCGTGGCGCCCGAAGTCGCCGACCGTGCCGTGCGCCAGCTTTTCCTCGCATCGGGCGAGATACTGGCGCGCGGGAAAGAAAGTCCGGCAGATCAGGTCAGGGTGATGGTCGACTATGCCGGCACGACGGCGGCCGGCCTGATCGCGATGGAAGAGGCCGGATTGGAGCGCACCATCTTCGCCGGCCTTGATGCGGCCGTGGCACGAGCGCGGACAATCGGGGAAGGGTAGGCCGGTCAGGACTTCCTGAGCCGGATCACGACATCGACGCGCGACAGTTCCGCCCCTTCGGGCAGGTCCGGCAGGCGGGCGATCTCCAGATCTGCGGCGGGCGCATCGACCAGGCGCCCGTCTTCCTCCCAGAAGAAATGCGGGTGGTCGTCAAGCCGGGTGTCGAAATAGGAGCGCGAGCCATCGACCGAGATTTCATTGATCAGACCAGCTTCGCAGAAGGCGCGGAGCGTGTTGTAGACGGTGGCGAGCGATACCGGTTCTCCGGCCTCGCCGGCAGCGGCATGCAGGCTTTCCGCGGTGACGTGACGGTCCACCCCGTCGCCTACCAGAAGCGCTGCAAGTGACAGCCGCTGCCGTGTCGGGCGCAACCCGGCGCGTGCTAGCCAGCGCGTCCCGCGTTTCGCCGCTTCGGTTCCGATCGCGTCCATGCCGTGCCCTTTGCCCCGTGCGATTGGATATATAGGCCGCGCAGACCGCGCTTTTCAATCGAAATTGGCACTTTCCACGCCACGCCACTGCCCTTGCCCTGACAGTGAGGCGGGTGGTAGAGGGAGCAAAGTGTAAATGCGTGTTGGGGGACGGGCGGATGGCGGGATATCCCACGAGTTTCGATCGGGAAGGGCTACTGAAATGCGCGCGGGGCGAGCTTTTCGGTCCCGGCAATGCGCAACTGCCCGAACCGCCGATGCTGATGATGGACCGGATTACCGACATCTCGGAGGACCGCGGGGAACACGGCAAGGGCCATGTCGTCGCCGAGTTCGACATCAAACCGGACCTCTGGTTCTTCGACTGCCACTTCCCCGGCAACCCGATCATGCCCGGCTGCCTCGGCCTTGACGGGCTTTGGCAGCTGACCGGCTTCAACCTCGGCTGGCGCGGCTGGGAAGGGCGCGGCTATGCGCTGGGCGTGGGCGAGGTCAAGCTGACCGGCATGGTTCGGCCAGACCGCAAGATGCTGACCTACTACGTCGACTTCACGAAAGCGGTGCAAACGCGCCGTCTCACGATGGGCGTTGCCGACGGTCGGGTGGAAGCTGACGGCGAGACCATCTATCAGGTCAAGGACATGAAGGTCGCGCTCTCGGCGAGCTGACCCTGGACAGAAGGAGTGCGCCCATGCGCCGCGTCGTCATCACCGGGATCGGGATCGTCTCGCCCATCGGCAACAATGCCGCAGAAGTCGAAGCGTCCCTGCGGGCGGGCAAGTCGGGCATCGTCTTCGCCCCCGAATATGCCGAACACGGCTTTCGCAGCCAGGTCCACGGCATGCCGCAGATCGTGCTCGAGGATCATATCGACAAGCGCAACCTACGCTTCATGGGGCCGGGCGCGGCCTACAACTTCCTCGCCATGGAACAGGCGATCGCCGACAGCGGGCTGGAGCAGTCCGACGTTTCGAACGAACGCACCGGCCTTGTCATGGGCTCGGGCGGGCCGTCGACGTCGAATTTCTTCCAGGCGCATCAGATCGTCATCGAAAAGGGTGCGCCGAAGCGGATGGGACCGTTCATGGTCACCCGCTGCATGTCGTCCACGAACTCCGCCTGCCTCGCGACGCCGTTCCAGATCAAGGGTGTGAACTATTCGATCACCTCGGCATGCTCGACCTCGGCGCATTGCATCGGCAACGGAACCGAACTGATCCAGATGGGCAAGCAGGACATCGTCTTCGCCGGTGGCGGCGAGGAACTGGACTGGACGCTCTCCTGCCTCTTCGACGCGATGGGTGCGATGTCGTCCAAGTACAACGACACGCCCGAAACCGCGTCCCGCGCCTTCGACGCGACCCGTGATGGGTTCGTGATCGCGGGCGGCGGCGGGGTCGTGGTGCTTGAGGAACTGGAACACGCCAAGGCGCGCGGCGCCAAGATTTACGCCGAGGTCACGGGCTACGGTGCCACCTCGGATGGCTACGACATGGTCGCGCCCTCGGGCGAGGGCGGCGAACGGTCGATGCGGCTCGCGGTTTCCACACTGCCGAAGGATCGCAGGATCGGCTATATCAACGCCCATGGCACCTCGACGCCCGCTGGCGATGTGACCGAGGTCAAGGCCGTGCGCCGCGTCTTTGGAGAGGGCACGGTGCCGCCGATTTCGTCCACCAAGTCGCTGACCGGCCACTCGCTCGGCGCGACCGGCGTGCATGAGGCGATCTATTCGCTTCTGATGCTGAACGGCAATTTCATCGCCGCCTCGGCCAACGTGACCGAGCTTGACCCCGAACTGAAACCGGAAGAGATCGCGACAGAGTATCGCGAGGGTATCGACCTCGATACTGTCCTCTCCAACAGCTTCGGTTTCGGCGGCACCAATGCCACGCTCGTGATGAGCACATATCTCGGATGATCTAACATGGCCGAACTGATGAAGGGCAAGCGCGGGCTCGTCATGGGTGTCGCGAACGAGCGGTCCATCGCGTGGGGCATCGCCTTGGCGCTGGCTGCCGAGGGGGCGGAACTCGCCTTTTCTTACCAGGGCGAGGCATTCGGCAAGCGTGTCGAACCGCTCGCGGCGTCCGTTGGTTCCGATTTTCTGGTCGATGTCGACGTGACGGACGACGAAAGTCTCGACGCCTGCTTCGGCGCGCTGAAGGACCGCTGGGGGACGATGGACTTCCTCGTCCACGCTATCGCCTATTCCGACAAGAACGAGTTGACCGGCCGCTTCATCAACACGAGCCGCGAGAACTTCAAGAATTCGCTCGCGATCTCGTGCTTCTCGTTCATCGATGTGGCGCGGCGCGCCTCGGACCTGATGCCCCAAGGCGGGTCGCTGATCACGCTGACCTATGGCGGGTCCAACCGGGTCACGCCCAACTACAACGTCATGGGCGTGGCGAAGGCGGCGCTGGAAAGCGCGGTGCGCTATCTGGCCAACGATCTCGGCCCCCAAAAGGTGCGCGTCAACGCGATCTCGCCCGGCCCGATGAAGACGCTGGCGGGCGCGGCAATCGGCGGCGCCCGGGCGACCTTCCGACACACAGAGGAAAACGCGCCGCTGCGGTCGAACGCGACCCTCGCTTCCGTCGGAGGGACGGCGGCCTATCTCTGTTCGGACTACGGTGCCGACACGACCGGAGAGATCATCCGCGTCGACGGCGGCTTCCACGTCCTTGGCATGCCGCAGCAGGAAAACCTGTGACGTGCTGACGTCGGCACGGCGGCGCTTCCGCCGTCAATCCGCCAGCCCCTCCTCGTCGAGAAGCGTCCGCCCCTCGCGGCTCTCGATCTCGATCACCCAGAGGTCGGGATCGCTCCGCCGCTGGTGCGCGATGGACGCGTCGACCTCCGCCTCCGCCCCCTCGGCCAGCACCACCCAGGCCCGCGCTCCGGTCATCAGGTCGAAAGACCGCTGAAACAGCCGCGCCTGCCCGTCAAGGGTGGCAAGCTTCACCAGCACCGCCCCCGCCGTCACATCGCCCCGCGCCACGACATAGGCCGGGATATGCGCCGCCTGAAGCCGGGTCAGATAGGCGCGCACCCAGAAATCCGCGGTCAGCCGGGCCGACATGCGCTCGTCCCTTCATCTTGCCGGAAAATACCTCCGCCGGAGGCAAACCGTCGAGCGGGGGCTCGATGCCCCCCGAGGCGGCACCACCTCACGACGGACGCCTCAGTCTCCATCCCGGAACTCGAGCCCCATCTCGGAATAGCGCTCCTTCTCCTCCAGCCAGTTCGGGCGCACCTTCACCTGAAGAAACAGGTGCACCGGCCGGCCAAGAAACTCCGTCAGTTCCGTCCGCGCCGCCTGCCCGACGGCCTTGATCGTTTCACCCCTGTGGCCAAGGACGATCCCCTTGTGGCCGTCGCGGGCGACATAGACAAGCTGGTCGACCCGTGCGGAGCCGTCGGGTTTGTCCTCCCAGCGCTCGGTCTCGACGGTCAGCTGGTATGGCAGCTCCTCGTGCAGCCTGAGCGTCAGCTTCTCGCGGGTGATCTCGGCCGCGATCATGCGGAGCGGCAGGTCGGCGATCTGGTCCTCGGGGTAGAACCACGGGCCTTCGGGCAGTTCCGCGCCGAGCCATGCCTTCAGATCCTCCACCCCATGCCCGCGCTCGGCCGAGATGAGGAAGGTCTTTTCGAACGGGAAGGCCGCGTTCATCTCCTCCGTCAGCGCAAGAAGCGCCTCTGCCTTCACCCGGTCGATCTTGTTGATCGCCAGTGCAACGGGCTTGCCCTTGGGAAGCTCCTCGGCAATGCGCTCGATGATCGCGCGGGCGCCGTCGGTCAGGCCGCGATGCGCCTCGATCAGCAGCACCACGATATCGGCATCCGCCGCACCGCCCCATGCCGCCTTGACCATCGCCCGGTCCAGCCGGCGGCGCGGACGGAACAGGCCCGGCGTATCGACGAAGACGATCTGTGCCGCGCCCTCCATCGCGATGCCGCGGATGCGCGCGCGCGTCGTCTGCACCTTGTGGGTGACGATGGAGACCTTGGCGCCCACCATCCGGTTCAGAAGCGTCGACTTGCCCGCGTTGGGCTCTCCGATCAATGCGACGAAACCGGCGCGTGTCTTTTGTTCGGCCTCAGCCATCCGTGTTCTCCATCCGCGCCAATAGCGCTCTCGCTGCTGCCTGTTCGGCCTGACGCTTGGCGCCGGCCTTCGCGATCTCGGCCTCTCCTGTCGAGAGCCGCGCCTCGACGGTGAAGACGGGCTGGTGATCGGGACCTTCGCGCTTCTGCTCCGTGTAGCTCGGCGGTGGCAGGCCGCGCGCCTGGGCCCATTCCTGAAGCGCCGTCTTGGCGTCGCGGGCATCGGCCTCGACCGCGCCGATGCGGGCACCCCAGAGCCGCAGGACCACACCCCGCGCGGCATCAAACCCCGCGTCGAGATAGACGGCGGCGATCACCGCCTCCATCGCGTCGCCAAGCAGCGCCTCCTTGCGC
This sequence comes from Alphaproteobacteria bacterium, assembly GCA_030429495.1. Lineage (GTDB taxonomy): Bacteria > Pseudomonadota > Alphaproteobacteria > Rhodobacterales > Rhodobacteraceae > Albidovulum. The sequence continues at coordinate 368,444 of JAUIFH010000002.1, forward strand.
CGGCCGCCGGACATCATTTCCGACCGGCCAAGCTTGAGCACGTCGCCAAGCGATACCTCACGCGCGACGGCGGCGCATGTTTCCTTGCGCACCAGCGCGTTGAACCGGGGCGCGAGCTGGCCTTCGGTCGCGCCTTTGTCGGCGGCCAGCAGGGCCTCGGCCATCACGAGGCCCAGCACCCGGTCTCCGAGGAATTCGAGCCGCTGGTTGTCCGGCCTGGTCGCCGTGGCGATCGATGCATGGGTGACGGCGCGCGCAAGCAGTTCGGGGCGGCGGAAGTCATGCCCGATCCGGGCCGCGAAGGCGGCAAGATCGGCCGCGAGCTTCACTCCACCGCCTTGAAGAAACGATCGGACCGCCAGGTCCAGAAGAAGAAGAGCGACGACCCGGCCGAGGAGAACATGATCCTGTCGGCGCGGCCGATCAGGTATTCGGCCGGCAGCATCCCGACGCCGCCGCTGTTGAGCGAGAAACGGCTGTCCTGACTGTTGTCGCGGTTGTCGCCCATGAAGAAGTAATGACCATCGGGCACGGTGTAGACCGGCGTATTGTCAGCTTCCACATTGGCGATGTTGAGCACGTCGTGGGCGACGCCGTTCGGCAGCGTCTCGATCTTCCGCTCCTTCACGCAAAGCGCGCCGCGGCCGACCGGATCGTTGGCGCAGCGCGGCATGTTGCGTTGCGAACCCTGCGGCGCCTTGATCTCCTCGAACGTGCCTGCATCCTGCTGGGGAACCACCTCGCCGTTCAGCCAGAGGACGCCATCCTGCATCTGGACGGTGTCGCCCGGCAGGCCGATCAGCCGCTTGATGAAGTCCGACCCGTTGGCCGGGTGGCGGAACACGACGACATCGCCCCGCTCGGGCTCGGCCGAAAACAGGCGGCCGGTGATCGGGCAGGCCGCGAAGGGACAGGAATAGCGCGAATAGCCGTAGGCCATCTTGTTGACGAAGAGGAAGTCGCCGATCAGAAGCGTGTCCTTCATAGATCCGGAAGGAATCCAGAAAGGCTGGTAGAAGAGCGTCCGGAACACACCAGCAATCAGCAGCGCATAGACCACCGTCTTGATCGTTTCGACGATCCCGTCCTTAGCTTCGCCTGCCATATCCATTCCTGCCCCGTTTCCTGCTCCGGCGTTTCATGATCGTGTGGGGCCGGGGAGTCAAGTTAGGCGCGCAGCCCGCTTAGTCGCACGTGCGCCCGGCGAGTTCCGTAACGGCGCCTTCGGCAGAGACGATCTGGCCGTCCCCGCGCAGGTAGACAAGGCCCACATCCTTAAGGATCAGGAAGGTGGCGCGGTGATATTTGTCCGTGTCGCTAAGGATTTTTGCTCCGTGCACGCGAAGCTGACCGTCGATTCGATGGATATTCTGGCTGGCATACATGTGGATGGCTTCACTCAGGCCGCCATCTGTCACCGCCACCATGGAGATGACGTCATGATCGAACTCCGAGGAGGTCTTCAGCATTCCGTCGCCGCCGCCGATCAGTTCGGCGACAGTCATCGTCAGATAGATGCTATCATCCGCCGCCGCTGGAAAGAGCGGCCCGGTTTCAGGGAAGAACACATCGCAGCTGCGGTATGACCCGGAAAGCACGCGGCTGCGCGCTTCGGTCTCGAGCCGCTCGATAATCGGCCCCGCGTGGTCCAGCTTCGTTGCGGAGTCGAGAACGGCTTCGAGGCCCTCGGGCGTATCGACAGCGGATATGGCGGCGCGGACCTCGTCCGGCGATGTCGCAGCGTCGACGGCGCCAAGAACCTGCGGATTGGCGGCCGTCTGGGCCATCACCGGTGCGGCCGAGAACAGGGCGGCGGCAAGGGTAAGCACGCGGCTGGGTTGCATGGTGCTCCTCCTGTCAGATTGACGTAACGTCACCATACAGCCACGTGGCGTGATGGCAACACGGCCGGGTTAGCCGGCTTTCCGGGGCCGCGCTTCGATCACAACGAAGGCCTGCGCCCAGGGGTGATCGTCCGTCAGCGTCACATGGACGATGGCCTCATGCCCCTCGGGCGTCATCTCGGCCAGCCGCTCGGCGGCCCAGCCGGTGAGATGCATCACCGGCTGGCCGGTGCGGAGGTTGGAGACCGCCATGTCCTTCCAAGATATGCCCATCCTGAGGCCGGTGCCGAGCGCCTTGGAGCAGGCCTCCTTCGCCGCCCAGCGTTTGGCGTAGGTGCCTGCCGTATCGCTGCGGCGTTCGGCCTTGTTCTGCTCCGTCTCGGTAAAGACGCGATCGCGGAAGCGGTCGCCGAAGCGGTCCAGCGTCGCCTGAATGCGCTCGATATTCGCAAGGTCTGTGCCGATGCCGAGGATCACGGGGGTCAGACCTCCAGAACGACTGTGCCGAGTTTTCCGCCTGCCTCCACCGTACGGTGAGCGGCGGCGCAATCCGCAAGCCGTCCCGCGGGAACGACGGCATGAGAAAGTGCGCCAGCCGCCAGCCACTCGGTCAGTTGCGCCTCGCCCCGCCGTCGCGTGGCCGGGTCTAGCAGATAGACGAGCGCCATGCGCAGGACGACGTTCTTGAACATGAGCGGATAGAATTCGAGCGCTGGCCGCATGTCGGAGGCCGAGGCGTAGGTGGCGATCGTTCCACCGGGTTTCAGGACGGCAAGTGTCGTCGCCTGGTTCGCGGCGAAATCGACCTCCACGATGCGGTCGACGCCCGTGCCGGCGGTTAGTTCCGTCACCGCTTCCGCCACGTCGGTGTCGCGGTAGTTCACCCATTCCCCGGCCGTCGAATGCGCGGCCTTCTCTGTAGAGGAGACGGTCGTGATGACACGTGCGCCGCCCAATCGGGCCATCTGGCAGGCATAACGTCCGACCGTTCCGGCACCGCCGGTGACCAGAACGGTCTTGCCCGCAACCGGGCCGTCCGCGAACACGGTGAACCAGGCCGTCATCGCCGGAATGCCGAAGCAGGCCGCCTCGGCAAAAGTCGTGCCGTCGGGCAGGGGCACGGCCTGTTCGGACGGAAGCGCGATCATTTCGGCGGCGGTCCCCGATTGACGCTGCCAGCCGCCGTTCCAGATCCAGGCGCGCTGGCCGATCCGCCGCGTGTCGACCCCTTCGCCGACCGCCTCGATCACACCTGCCCCGTCTGAGTGCGGAACGATCCAGGGCCAGGCCATGACCGCCCCGGCACGCGCGCCGGCGCGAAGCTTCACGTCGGATGGATTGACGCCAGTGGCGTGAAGCCGGACCAGAACCTCGCCCGGCCCCGGGGTCGGGTCGGGCAGGTCGCCGTGGGTCAGGACCTCATCCGCCGGGCCGAACCTTTCATACCAGACGGCTTTCATGTTCCTGCCCGTGCCGCGTCCATCAGCCGGCGCATTTCGGCGATCGCCGGTTTCAGGCCGGTAAAGATCGCCTCACCGATCAGGAAGTGTCCGATATTCAGTTCGCGGACTTCCGGGAAAGCGGCGACCGGCGCCACGGTGTCATAGGTCAGCCCGTGCCCCGCATGGACCTCCAGCCCGAGCGAATGGGCGAAGGCCGACATCTCGCGCAGCCGTGCGAGTTCCGCGTCGCGTTCTGCAAATTTCTCCTCGGCGTGGAAATCGCAATAGGCGCCGGTATGGAGTTCCACCACCGCCGCGCCGATCCGGGCGGCCGCTTCGATCTGTGCCGCGTCGGCGGCGATGAAGATCGACACGCGGCAGCCGGCCTCGGCCAGCGGCGCGATGAAATGGGCAAGCCGGTTTTCCTCGCGCGCAACTTCCAGCCCGCCCTCGGTCGTCCGCTCCTCACGCTTTTCGGGCACGATGCAGACGGCATGCGGCCGGTGGCGGAGCGCGATCCTCTGCATCTCGTCGGTCGCGGCCATCTCGAAGTTGAGGGGCACGGTCAGAGCCGCCACCAACCGCTCGATATCGTCGTCCGTGATGTGGCGGCGGTCTTCGCGCAGATGCGCGGTGATACCATCAGCGCCGGCCTCTTCGGCCAGTTTCGCGGCGCGCACCGGGTCGGGATAGGCGGAGCCGCGGGCGTTCCGCACCGTCGCGACATGGTCAATGTTCACGCCGAGTCTGAGATGCTGCAAGGATACTCTCCCGTAATCCGGTTCGCCACGGCCAGACTAGACCGCGCCACAACGCCATGTGAACGTCGGAATCGTCCCGGATACAATCCCGACTCAACCCTTTTCGCGCTGTTCCTCGTTACGCGCCTGAAGCCGCGCCTTGAGTTTTTCGAACCGTTCCTTGAGGCGTTTGCGGCGGCGTTTCTGGTACACGGCGATCACCGGTTCCGACAGGTAGTAAGCAGCGACGCCCGCAGCAATGCCCGGCAGGATACCCCCGACCAGATACGGCAGAAATACATCGTTCGCGAAGTTGATGAGGTTGGTCCAGCTACTGGTTTCGTCCGTGAAGATGGCAAAGAAGTTGTGCTTCAGATCCTCGCCGGCACCGAGGAACTTGCTGAAAAGCGTCGCGTGCTCCCTTTCATCGAACCGGGTGCCGAGCAGGAGATTGCCGAGTTTCATCGACGAGAGCGCGATGAACGGAAAGGTGAGCGGGTTGCCGAAAAACGTGCCGAGGAGTGCCGCGAGCATATTGCCGCGGACCACCTTGGCCGCCAGCACGGCACAGATGAAGTGAAGGCCGAAAAGGGGTGTGAAGCTGATGAACACCCCTGCGCCGACCCCGCGCGCGATCCGGTCAGGCCGGTCCGGAAGGCGCCGGACGCGGTGTTTGACGTAGTGGAAGGCGCGGGTCCAGCCACCCCGGGGCCACAACGCCTCGGCGAAGACCTGAAGGTAGGAACGCGGTGTGCGCCTTTTGAAAACCAATTTCCGTTCCCCGTCGCCCCGTCAGGGCTTTCGTCCCAGATCGCGATAGCGTTCCACCTGCGCGACATCGCTTTCGGCTTCAAGGGCCGTCAACACCATGTGCAAATGCTCCGCATCCCTTAAATCAACTTCCACGATAAGACGGTAAAAATCCGGCTTTCGATCGACGAAAGTAAGGTCCGATATGTTGGCTTTCTGTTCGCCGATCAGCGTGCAGATGTGGCCTAGAACGCCCGCATCGTTGGCGATCGTCATGTTCAGACTGATTGTGTAGATCGGTGCATGCCGTCCGGAATGCCAGCGCAGGTCGATCCAGCGGCCGGGCTGCTCCTCGAATTCGGCCAGCGCAGGGCAGTCAATTGCGTGCACCACGACGCCCTGGCCCCGATAAGTAATCCCGACGATGCGCTCACCGGGGACCGGCTGGCAGCAATTAGCCCGCCGGAACGACTGGTCCGCGGTCAGACCCACGACCGGGCGCCGGGCGTCGACTTCCTCGGCGGGGCTCGCGGTCGCGAGTTCGGGATAGATCGCCTCGATCACCTCGCGGGTGGTCAGTTCGGCACTTCCGAGCCGGGCGAGCACTTCGGATTCGTCAGTCAGGCCAAGCGTCTTGGCCGCCGTCCGCAGCGCCTTTTCGGAAACCTTGCGGCCGTGATGCTCAAAGGCGACGCGGGCGAGTTCCTGTCCGAGCTTGATGAAGCGCTCACGATCCTCGTCGCGCAGCGAACGGCGGATCGCGGATTTCGCACGCCCGGTCACGACGATGTCGATCCAGGTCGCCTGCGGGCGCTGGCCGGTCGCCGTGATGATCTCCACCGACTGCCCGTTCTTGAGGCGCGTCCAAAGCGGCACCCGGATGCCGTCCACCTTGGCGCCGACCGTGGAATTGCCGATGCGCGTGTGGATCGCATAGGCGAAATCAATGGGCGATGCACCCTTCGGCAATTGCACGACGTCGCCCTTCGGCGTGAAGCAAAAGACCTGATCGGAATACATCTCGAGCTTCACGTTCTCGAGGAATTCGTCATGGTCCTCGCCCGTGTCGAACCGTTCGGTCAGGGTCGCGATCCACTTTGCCGGATCGACGGCGAAGGGGTTCTGCGCCCGCTCACCGTCGCGGTAGGACCAATGCGCGGCGACGCCGGATTCGGCGACTTCGTGCATCTGGCGGGTGCGGATCTGCACCTCCACCCGCTTTCCATCCCGGCCCGAGACTGTCGTGTGGATGGAGCGGTAGCCATTCGATTTCGGTTGGCTGATGTAATCCTTGAACCGCCCCGGCACCGCGCGCCAGCGGCGGTGGATCGCGCCGAGGATGCGGTAGCAATCGGACTCGGTCTGGCAGATCACACGAAAGCCGTAGATGTCAGAGAGCCGCGAGAAGGCAAGCTGCTTTTCCTGCATTTTGCGCCAGATCGAATAGGGCTTCTTGGCCCGGCCGAAGACGTCGGCCTCGATATCTTCCTTCTCCAGCTCGCGCCGGATGTCGGCGGTGATCTTGTGAATCACGTCGCCGGTTTCCTTTTGCAAAGTCACATAACGACGAATGATCGAGGATCGTGCCTCGGGATTGATGACCTTGAAGGACAGGTCCTCAAGCTCTTCCCGCATCCACTGCATGCCCATCCGGCCGGCCAGCGGCGCGAAGATGTCCATCGTCTCGCGCGCCTTGCGGACCTGCTTTTCCTGCGGCAGCGACTTGATCGTACGCATGTTGTGCAGCCGGTCGGCAAGTTTGACGAGGATCACCCGCAGGTCCTTGGACATCGCCATGAACAGCTTGCGGAAGTTTTCCGACTGCTTGGTCTCGGTCGAGGAAAGCTGGAGGTTCGTCAGCTTGGTGACGCCGTCCACCAGTTCGGCGACTTCACCGCCGAACTTGGCCGTGATTTCCTGATAGGTGGACTTGGTGTCCTCGATCGTGTCGTGCAGGAGAGCGGTAATGATTGTCGCGTCGTCAAGCCGCTGTTCGGTCAGAATCGCGGCGACAGCGACCGGATGGGTAAAATACGGCTCGCCCGAGCGGCGTGTCTGCCCCTCGTGCATCCGCAGGCCATAGTCGTAGGCCTGACGAATCAAGTCTGCATTGGTACCGGGATTGTAGTTGCGGACCAGCGCGATCAGGTCTTCGACGTCGATCATTCCGGTCCGCGCGCCTCGGTGTTGGTGGGCTTAGCCCTGACCCTGTGCTTCCATCAACGCCCGCAGAAGTTTCTCTTCCGACATGTCGTCGGTATCCGGGCGGTCGACCTCGGCGCCCATGAGAAGCGCCATCGCGTCTTCCTCGGCCTCGTCGACTTCGATCTGGGTCTGGTGGCTTTCGATCATGCGCTCGCGCAGGTCGCCGGCCGTTTGCGTTTCGTCGGCGATCTCACGCAGCGAGACGACGGGATTCTTGTCGTTGTCGCGGTCGATCGTCAGCGGTGCGCCAGACGCGATCTCACGCGCGCGGTGTGCGGCGAGCATCACCAGCTCGAACCGGTTCGGAACCTTGTCAACGCAGTCTTCAACCGTCACGCGGGCCATGAGAAGCTCCAATCGGATTGGGAGGTATGGAGACCGCTATTTAGGCGCTCCCATCCCCCTTGACAAGCCGTGAATCCAGCTCAAAGCGGGCAAATTGCCGCCTTTTCCGCCTCGGGCAGCGCCGCAGCCATCGCCGCGACGGTCAGGCCGGTCGCGGGATGGCGCCAGCAGGGGGCAATCTCTGCCAGCGGAATCAGGACAAAGCCGCGATCCTGAAGGCGCGGATGCGGCAGGATCAGTTCACTGGGCGCCTCGGTGCGCTGCCGTTCGTGCGGCAGGGCCATCCAACCTGCCTGGGTCTTCGCGTCCGGACGCACCTCGTCACCGAAAGCGAGGAGGTCGAGGTCGAGAGTCCTCGGCCCCCAGCGTTCCATCCGCTCGCGGCCGAAGGCGGCTTCGATCCCGTGCAGTCGCGTCAGAAGCTCAGGCGCGTCGCGACCGTCTGCGGCAACCAGCGCCGCGGCATTGACGAAGTCGGGCCCCGAGCCGGGCGGAAATGCGGGTGTCCGGTAGAACCGTGAAACGGCGACAATCCCGCCGATTTCCTGAGAAATCGCCGCAAGCGCGGCGACAATGGTGGCGCCTACACTACCCGTGATAGAGCGTGAATTGCCTCCGAGGGCGATCGCTGCTAGCGTATTCTTTTGTACAGATACCCAAGTCTGTGCCAACGTTGATACATCCTACTCAGGGGGAACGTTACCGCCGGGATTCCAGTTTGCCCACCCAAACATATTGTGGGGTGCTGGCGGTATTATATTTGGAAGGAACTTTTGATGTTCTACAAGGACGAACGGCTTGCGCTGTTCGTCGATGGATCGAATCTGTACGCCGCCGCAAAGGCACTCGGGTTCGACATCGACTACAAGCTTCTGCGGCAGGAATTCGAGCGTCGTGGCAAGCTCTTACGCGCGTTCTACTACACCGCGTTGCTGGAAAATGACGACTACTCGCCCATCCGCCCGCTGGTTGACTGGCTCCACTACAACGGCTTCTCGATGGTGACGAAGCCTGCGAAGGAATACACCGACAGCCAAGGGCGGCGGAAGGTGAAGGGCAACATGGATATCGAACTGACGGTCGATGCCATGGAGCTTGCACCGCGCGTCGATCACATCGTGCTCTTCTCTGGTGACGGCGATTTCCGCCCGCTGGTCGAGAGTTTGCAGCGGCAGGGGGTGCGTGTCTCCGTCGTCTCGACGATACGGTCGCAGCCGCCGATGATCGCGGACGAGTTGCGGCGCCAGGCCGACAACTTCATCGAGCTCGATGCGTTGCGCGAAGTTATCGGCCGTCCGCCGCGTGAGCCGCGCATGGAGCGTGAGGAAGAAACAATCGGCAGCAAGTAGGCCGATCCAGGATAAGGCAGGCCGCGGTCTGCCTTGCCTTCCATGGGCGGCGGTTGTCGCCGCCCGCACCTTGGACTAGTGTCCCGGCGAAATCTGGGGACCGTCATGGCCAATCCGCTCACTCTCTACCTCGCCGCGCCGCGCGGCTTTTGCGCGGGTGTGGACCGCGCGATCAAGATCGTCGAGATGGCGCTGGAGAAATGGGGCGCGCCCGTCTTCGTGCGCCATGAGATCGTCCACAACAAGTTCGTGGTCGACGGTCTGCGCGCGAAAGGCGCGGTCTTCGTCGAGGAACTCGACGATTGCCCCGACGACCGTCCGGTGATCTTTTCCGCGCACGGCGTGCCGAAGGCAGTGCCTGCCGAGGCCGCCCGGCGCGAGATGGTCTATGTCGACGCCACCTGTCCGCTGGTCAGCAAGGTCCATATCGAGGCCGAGCGGCACCATCAGACCGGCCTTCAGATGGTGATGATCGGACATGCCGGCCACCCGGAGACGCTGGGCACGATGGGCCAACTGCCCGAGGGCGAGGTGCTTCTGGTGGAAACCGTCGCCGACGTAGCGGAGATCGCACCGCGAGATCCGGGGAAACTGGCATTCATCACGCAGACGACGCTTTCGGTCGACGATACCGCCGATATCGTGGCCGCGCTCAAGGCGCGGTTCCCCGCGATTGTCGGGCCGCACAAGGAAGACATCTGCTACGCCACGACGAACCGGCAGGAAGCGGTCAAGGCCATCGCGCCGAAGATCGACGCGCTTCTGGTGATCGGCGCGCCGAATTCGTCCAACTCCAAGCGACTGGTGGAGGTCGGACGGGCAGCGGGCTGCGGCTACGCGCAACTCGTGCAACGTGCGGCTGACATCGACTGGCGCGCGCTGGACGGTATCCGTGCGGTCGGCGTGACGGCGGGCGCCTCTGCTCCGGAAGTGCTGGTGAACGAGGTCATCGACGCTTTCCGCGCGCGCTTCGATGTGGCGGTCGATCTCGTGGAAACCGCGCAGGAGAACGTGGAATTCAAGGTGCCGCGCGTGCTGAGAGAACCGGCGTGACAGCCGACCGGCGCACGATCGCTGTCTATGATGCGAAAGCGGGCGACTACGCCAACCGCTTCGCCCAAGGAAAACCCGACCGGCACCTTCAAGCCTTCATGGCGATGTTGCCAGAGGGCGCGCGCGTCCTTGATCTGGGCTGCGGACCGGCCAATGCCTCGGCCTTCCTGCGGGCTGCGGGGATGCGGCCCGACCCGGTCGATGCCTCACCCGCAATGGTGGCGCTGGCGAACGAACGCCACGACATCGGTGCGCGACTGGCCACGTTCGACGATATCGACGCGGTGGCCGAATATGACGGTGTCTGGGCGAACTTCTCGCTCCTGCATGCCGATCGGGCCGACCTGCCGCGCCATCTTGCGGCCCTTCACCGGGCGCTGAAGCCCGGCGGGCATTTCCATATCGGGATGAAGACCGGCACCGGCGCGGCGCGCGATGCGCTCGACCGGTTCTACACGTTTGTCACCCGGGACGAACTGATGGAACTGGTTCGCGACGCGGGCTTCACCGTCGTCTCGGAGCATGAGGGGGTGGAGCGTGGGCTGGCCGGGACGCTCGACCCGTTCCTGATCCTTCTTGCTCGCGCCTGAGACGGCTTGACAGGGCGTGGCGCCGCGACCAGCGTTGGGGCGTTTTCTGTCGGAGTGCCTGATGTCGCCCGAATATCTTCTGACCACGTTCCTTGTCTGCCTCGTGCCGGGGATCGGCGTCGTCTATACGCTGTCAGTTGCACTTGCACAGGGGATGCGCGGCGGGACCTGGGCCGCGATCGGCTGCACGCTTGCCACGCTCGTCCATATGGCTGTCGCGATGGCGGGCCTTGCCGCCGTCCTGCACACATCCGCGCTTCTGTTCCAGACGCTGAAATTCGCCGGTGCGGCCTATCTGCTGTGGATGGCATGGGGCACGCTTAAAGGCACGGGCGGGCTTGATGTCCGGGCGGCGGACCCGCAGCCTGCGGCGCGGATCGTGTGGCGTGGCGTCGTGCTGAACCTGCTCAATCCGAAGATCCCGATGTTCTTCCTTGCCTTCCTTCCGCAATTCCTGGCCCCCGGCGACGGAGCGCGGGAGATTGCCGTGCTCAGCCTTGGCTTTGCCCTGATGACCTTCGCGGTCTTCCTCGGTTATGCCGCGCTTGCCGCATCGGGGCGCGAGGCCGTGTTGAGCCGCCCCGCGATCCTGACCTGGCTGCGCCGTGCTTTCGCCGCCTCCTTCGCGGCGCTGGGCATCCGGCTGGCACTGGAACGCGCCTGAGCGGAGGTTGACCGCGCCGGTCCCAGCCCCTATGGCGTTTGGGGTGTATGGTGAATCAGAATTCGAACCTTTTTCGTTCGAATTCTGATAGTTACCGTTTTGATCGAAACCCGAAACGCTTTTGACGAAGCCGAATTCCAAAGCGGAGCCTCAATGCCCGACCTCTTCGCCTATACCGACGGAGCCTGCTCCGGTAATCCCGGCCCCGGCGGCTGGGGGGTTCTGATGATCGCGCGGGACGGCGACACGGTCGTCAAGACGCGCGAGTTGAAGGGCGGCGAGGCGGATACCACCAACAACCGGATGGAGCTTCTGGCCGCGATCTCGGCGTTGGAGGCGCTCAAGCGGTCGTCGGCGATCACCGTTGTCACGGACAGCGCCTATGTGAAGAACGGTGTCAGCCAGTGGATCCACGGATGGAAGCGGAACGGCTGGCGCACGGCCGACAAGAAGCCGGTGAAGAACGTCGATCTCTGGCAGCGGCTGGACGAGGCGCAGGCGCAGCACACGGTCAGATGGGAATGGATCAAGGGCCATGCTGGCCATCCGGAGAATGAACGCGCGGACGAACTGGCGCGGGCCGGGATGAAGCCCTTCAAGCCGAAGAAGAAGACTGATGACGCTGATTGAGTTTTTCGACTACGCGTCTGTCTTCATCTTCGCGCTGACCGGCGCGCTGGTGGCCAGCCGGGCGCAGTTGGACGTGGTGGGCTTTGCCTTCGTGGCGAGCCTGACGGCCGTCGGCGGCGGCACGCTGCGCGACGTGCTGCTGGACCGCAACCCGGTCTTCTGGGTGGGCGAGCCGAGCTTCATCGGCGTGGCCGTAGCGGCCGCCGTGCTGGTCTTCTTCACCGCCCACCTGTTCGAAAGCCGGCTGACCGTGTTGACCTGGCTCGACGCCTGCGCGCTTGCCGTGGCGGTCGCTGCCGGGACGGGTGTCGCGCTCGAACTCGGGCATCATGCGGCGATTGTCCTCCTGATGGGGGTGGCGACCGGGTGTTTCGGCGGCCTCATGCGGGATGTCGTCTGCAACGAGGTGCCGCTTGTCCTGAAACAGGGCGAACTCTATGTAACCGCGGCCTTCGCCGGCGCGGCCTCGGCGATTATCGCGGGTTCGCTGGTCTCCGAGGGGTGGGCGCTTCTTATCTGCGCCGGTGTCACCTTCACGCTGCGCGCGGGCAGCCTGATTTTCGGTTGGCGCCTGCCGGTCTACAAGTCGCGCCCGCCGCGCCGCTAGCGCCGTTTCGGCCCGTAGGTCTGCCAAAGCCAGATCAGCGCGAGTGCGCCGAGCAGCGCGCCGACGAAACCGCCCATCCAGCCGGAAACGGTCAGCAGGAAGCGCAGGACCAGCCCGCCGATGACGGCGCCCAGCACACCGACAGAGATTGTCGTGATGAGGTCCGCCTCAATCCCCATCAGCCGCGTGGCGATGAAGCCCGCGGCCGCGCCGATGATGATAAGCCCGATGATCGCCACGTCATGCCTCCGTTCCGGAACAATATGGGGTGGAACGCCGCCTTCGTGAAGGTCAGCCGATCCGCCGGGGCAGGTTGAGCCCCTTCAGAACCTCGGCCGCCGCCATCGCCTTCTTGCCTTCGCGCTGCGCTTCAGTGACTTCGACCGCGCCGTTTCCACAGGCCACGGTGAAGCCGCCGAGGATCTCGCCCGGAGCGCCCGATCCCGCAGCGCGCCGGGAGCGCAGGAGCTTCACACGCTCGCCGCCGATCTCGGTCCAGGCGCCCGGGAAGGGTGAAAGACCGCGTATCAGGCGATCAACCTCTTCGGCGGGACGGGACCAGTCCACCAGCGCCTCGGCCTTGTCGATCTTCGCGGCGTAGGTGACGCCGTCCTCTGGCTGAGGCACCGGGCTGAGTGTGCCGAGCCGATCCAATGCCTCGACGATCAACCGCCCGCCCATTGCCGCGAGGCGGTCGTGCAGATCGGCGGTCGTGTCCTCCACCCCGATCGGAGTGCGCTCGGCCAGCAGTACCGGCCCGGTATCGAGGCCCGCCTCCATCTGCATGATGGCGATGCCGGTTTCCGCGTCGCCCGCCATGATCGCCCGGTGGATCGGCGCCGCCCCGCGCCAGCGCGGCAGGAGCGAGGCGTGGATGTTCAGACAGCCCTTTGCCGGCGCATCAAGAACCGCCTGCGGCAGGATCAGCCCGTAGGCGACGACCACCGCGACATCGGCGCCCAGCGCCGCGAACTCCGCCTGCGCCTCCGGCGTCTTCAGGCTGACCGGATGACGCACTGGCAGGCCGAGCGCCGCGGCCTTCGCCTGCACGGGTGATGGGCGGTCCTTCTTCCCGCGCCCCGCCGGACGCGGCGGCTGGGTGTAGACGCAGACGACCTTATGCAAGGCGTGGATCGCCTCAAGCGCCGGAACGGAGAAGTCCGGCGTGCCCATGAAGACGACCTTCACGCCCGCTTCCTCAGCTTCTCGGCCTTCGCCACAAGCATCTTCCGGCGCATCGGCGACAGGTGGTCGATGAACATCTTCCCGTTCAGGTGATCGATCTGATGCTGCACGCTCGTCGCCCAAAGGCCGACGAAATCGCGCTCCTCGATCTCGCCCATCTCGTTCAGGAACCGCACCGTCACGGCGCGCGGGCGCTCGATCGGGGCGAAGACGCCGGGCAGGTTGGGGCTCGCCTCGTCATGCTTGCGAAGCTGGACGGAGGTGTGGAGCACCTCGGGATTGGCCATCTTCACCGCCTGCCCGCGCTTGTCGGAACAATCGACGACGGCCAGCCGCAGCATGATCCCGATCTGGGGGGCGGCAAGGCCGTAGCCCGGCATCGCGTCCATAGTCTCGACCATGTCGTCCCAGATCATCCGCACGGTCTCGGTAACTTCGGCGACAGGCTCCGCAGCCGTTCGCAACCTCTTGTCGGGATAGGGAACGAAGGCCCTGACCGTCACAGCCGCGCCTTCTCCCGCTTCAGCTTCTGCATCTTGCGGGTGATGAGCTGACGCTTGAGCGGCGTGAGGTAGTCGATGAAAAGCTTGCCGTCGAGATGGTCGATCTCGTGCTGGACGCAGGTGGCCCAGAGGCCGGCGAACTGCTCTTCCTGCGTCGCACCGTCGAGGTCCATCCAGCGCACCTTCACCTCGGCGGGCCGGGTCACTTCGGCGTATTGCTCGGGGATCGAAAGGCAGCCTTCCTCATAGGTATTCAGATCGTCCGAGGACCAGGTGATCTCCGGGTTCAGGAGGACAAGCGGCCGCGGCTCCGCCTCCGGGTCCTTGACGCAATCCATGACGAGGATGCGGCTCATCAGGCCGACCTGCGGGCCAGCCAGGCCGACCCCGGGGGCGTCATACATCGTCTCAAGCATATCGCTTGCAGCTTCGCGCAATTCGTCCGTGACCTCGGTCACGCGGTCGCATCGCTTCTTCAGGCGCGGGTCGGGATGGATCAGGATCGGGCGCAATGTCATGCGCCCGATTTAGGCGAAGGCCGCCGCGCGCGCAATGGTGCCCCTTGCACCCGGCACTGCGATGGATAACCTGCCCGGCGGATCGGAGAGCAGTTTCATGAATTTTGACGAGATCATCGACTTCCGCGGCCAGCATACGTCGAAATGGGACGCGATGGAGCAGAACATCGGCGTGTCGCCCGAGGACGGGCTGGCGATGTGGGTGGCCGATATGGATTTCCGCCAGCCGCAGGTGGTGATCGACGCGGTCAAGCGCATGGCCGACCGCGCGCTCTTCACCTATTTCGCCGACACGAGCGAATATGACGCCGCGATCCGCTGGTGGATGAAAACGCGCCACGGCTGGGAGGTCGAAAGCGGGACGATCTTCACCACGCAGGGCCTCGTCAACGCGGTGTCGCTTTGCCTCGAATCCTACACGCAGCTGGGTGACGGGGTGGTGATCTTCACGCCCGTCTATCACGCCTTCGCCCGCGTGATCCGCGCCAATGGCAGGACGGTCGTCGAATGCCCGCTGGCGATCCGCGACGGTGTCTACCAGATGGACTTCGACGCCTGGGACGCGCAAATGACGGGGCGCGAGAAGATGGCGATCCTCTGTTCGCCGCACAATCCCGGCGGCCGGGTCTGGGCGCAGGTGGAACTGCAGGGCATGGCCGATTTCGCCAAGCGCCATGACCTGATTCTGGTGTCGGACGAAATCCACCACGACCTGGTCTTTCCTGGCCAGAAGCATATCCCAATGGCGGTTGTCGACCCGTCGATGAGCGACCGGCTGGTCATGCTCGCGGCGACATCGAAGACCTTCAACGTCGCGGGAATGCATTGCGGCAATGCCATCATCGCGGACGAGGGGCTGCGCGCGCCGTTCGCGAAGCGGATGGGGCAGCTGTCGCTCTCGCCCAACTCCATGTCGATGCACATGACACCGGCGCTCTATTCACCCGCAGGCGCTGAATGGGTCGATGCGCTCAACACCTATCTCGACGCCAATCACCGGCTGTTCCTTGACGGGATCAACGCCATCCCGGGGCTGAAGATGATGCCGATGCAGGGCACCTATCTGGCTTGGGTCGACTTCACCGGAACGGGGATGGCGCAGGAGGAGTATTCCGCCCGTGTCGCGAAGGACGCAAAGATCGCGGCCAGCCCCGGCCCGGTCTTCGGGCTGGGCGGTGACAGCTATCTGCGGTTCAACATCGCGATGCCGAAGGTCCGGGTCGAAGAGGCGGTGGAGCGGATGCAGAAAGCGTTCGGCGATCTTCAGTGAGCTGGCTCGGCCGGGCGTTCAGGGCGATCGTGCTTCTGATCGTCGCAGCCCTTCTGGCCCTTGCCGTCTACGACCGCTTTCTTATCCGGCCGCCGGCACCCCTGCCGCCGCTTTCCGGCCAGATCGACCGCATCCTGATCGAGAAGGGCGCGCGCCGGCTGACCGTCTTTCGCGATGGTGCGGCGCTTCGGACCTACAGCGTCGCGCTCGGCTTCGCGCCCGAGGGCGACAAGGAGCGTCAGGGTGACGGTCGGACGCCGGAAGGACAGTTCCGCATCGACCGGCGCAATGCGCAGAGTCGCTTCCACCTGTCTCTTGGGATCGACTATCCGCAGCGGGACGATCTGATCCGCGCCTCGGCAGGCGGGTACGACCCGGGCGGCGACATCTTCATCCATGGCCAGCCCAATGCGCTTGCCGGGAAGGGCACGCTCCGCCGCGACTGGACTGCGGGGTGCATCGCAGTGTCAGACGCCGAGATCGAGGAGCTTTGGCGCATCACGCCGGTCGGAACGCCGGTTGAGATCCGTCCCTGAGCGGGCCGGTCACCGTCGCGGCAGGTAGGCCACGGGCGCGTTTTCGTCGCGGACATAGTCGAGGGCCGGTCGGTCCGCCGTCGCCGTCGACCACTTCATCGTGCAGATAAGCTCGCCCTCCTCGATGCCTGACGCGACGATCAGGCATTGATAGAGGTGACGCGTTCCATCGTAGATATCAGCAAGCCCCCGGAGATGCGCCACCTGATCGGCGTCGAGCGCGAAGCCCGTCTCCCAGAAGCGCAAGATCGGATAAATCTCGTCGCCAACGACGATACGCAGCCGCGCCCGGCGGCGCAGATCGCGTTTGCGCGCCTCCTCAAGCCCTGCGCGCACCTCTTTCGGCAAGATATCAGACATCCACCACCTTCCCGTCGGTCAGCATGGGCCAATACCATGAAAAATCAAGACAACTTTTGCGTGACCATGTAATTGTCCACGTCCCGGACACGGGAGGCGTTTTTGCAGAGAAGTGTAACCATTCCGTGGAGGTTGCCACGCCTAGTGCGCCGACCCGTAGTGCTCGACCACGGCGGCAAGATCGTCGGGCGGGGTCGCGGACGGCAGGAAGGCGCAGGCATTCGGGATATGTTGGAAGATCGACCCGTCAGAGAAGAAGCTGGTATTGGTGACAAAGACGATCCGCGCCTCGGGTTGGCGATAAGCGGCGTAGTCTGCTACCGCGATCGCGCTGCCCGTCGTCAGGACGAGGTCCAGGACGATAATGTCGACCGCCTCCGCTTCCAGGTGCGCGACGGCGGAATCCTGATCGGCGACAACGGCAACCAGTGCCGAAAACCGCTCCAGATGACGTTTCCAGAGCCAGCCAAGATTCGGGTCACTCTCAACAATAAGAACACGCATGGCCACTCCCGCAATCGCCAAGCACGGCACCAATCACTCGTTCCGACTCTTTGTTAGAGATTCGTAAACAACTATTAACCAATCGTTAATGCGCCCGATGGGTCGGCGGGATATCGCCGGTTGCCAGCCGTGCCAAGGTTGTTAGTCTTTTCATGGTTCGTCCAGAGGTTCCCATGCGCACTATTCTTGCTGCAATCACCATCCTCCCGCTCGCCGCCGCACCGCAATCCGCCTTTGCTTGCGGTGGGGATTTCGGCGGCTTCGTCAACGGCCTGAAGGCCGAGGCGCGAGCGGCGGGGCATCCGGCCGAACGGGTGGATCGCTTCTTCGCCGGCGTCCGTGCCGATGGCGCGGTGCTACGGGCCGACCGTTCCCAAGGTGTTTTCCGCAAAGACTTCATCGAATTCTCCCAAGCTGTGATCAGCAAGAACCGGCTCGTTAACGGGCAGAAGAACGCACAGCGCCATGCGCAGACTTTCAAGCGGATTGCGCGGGAATACGGGGTGTCGTCGGGCGTGCTGCTGGCATTCTGGGCGTTGGAGACCGACTACGGCGCGGTGCAGGGCGACTTCAACACCCTGAACGCGCTGGTCACTCTTGCCCATGATTGCCGCCGGCCGGCACTTTTCCGGCCGCAGATTTTCGCTGCGCTGGAACTCTATGCACGCGGCGATTTTGACCCGGCGCGCACCCGGGGCGCATGGGCCGGAGAGATCGGGCAGGTGCAGATGCTGCCCGAGGATATCCTTCGAAACGGTGTCGACGGTGACGGCGACGGGCATGTCACGCTCAAGACCTCGGCGCCGGATGCGCTGATGTCGGGGGCGAAGATGCTGCGCGGACTCGGTTGGCGTCCGGGCGAGCCGTGGATGCAGGAAATCGTCGTGCCGGACGGCCTCGACTGGTCCAAGACCGGGCTGGACCGGGAGCTTTCCGTCTCGGAATGGGCGCGCATGGGCGTCAAGGGGCGATCGGCGCCCTTGGCATCCGGGCTGAAGGGATCGATCCTCTTGCCGATGGGGCGCAAGGGACCGGCTTTCATGGCCTACCCGAATTTCCGTGTGTATTTCGAATGGAACAAGAGCTTCGTCTATGTCACGACGGCCGCCTATTTTGCGACCCGCCTTGAAGGCGCGCCGATCTATGACGCGCGAAATCCCGAACGGGGACTGTCGGTGGGAGAGATGAAGGCGGTCCAGCAGAAACTCGCTGCGCGCGGCCACGATGTTGGCGCGATCGACGGTATCCTCGGCGCTAAGACCCGCGCCGCCGTGCAGAAGGAGCAGCAGCGCCTTGGTCTGCCGGCGGATGCCTGGCCAACGAAGACACTTCTCGGCAAGCTTTGAAGATTCGTCCCCCGGCCAGAACTGGACAGTTGGGCTGATGGCAGCGACTGAAGGTCAGCCGGCTACCTGCAACGAAAGGATCGCGCCCACAAGAAATTGTGTCCGGTACCTGATCCCCGTCAGCAGCCGACCGAAAGGACCTTCGCTACGACACCGGTCTTGCAGGTCTTCGCGATTGCTGCATGGCCCGGCTCCATACCGGCGACGGCAAGCAGAAGGAAGAAAATGGCGACTGAAACGGCTTCGCGCATCGACGTGAACTTTCCTTGTTTGTTCACGCCTCTTCTGGAGATTCATCCTTAATGCCGCGTTAGCGTCGCGTCCGCTGCTTCAGGCGACGAGCGCTTCGGCGCGCTTAAGGTCCACGCTCACAAGCTGGCTGACGCCCTGTTCCTGCATTGTCACGCCGAACAGCCGGTCCATCCGCGCCATCGTGACCGCATGGTGGGTGATGATGAGAAACCGCGTGTCGGTGCGCCGCGTCATCTCGTCCAGCAGGTCGCAGAAGCGGGTGACGTTGGCATCGTCGAGCGGTGCGTCGACCTCGTCGAGGACACAGATCGGCGCGGGGTTGGCAAGGAACACCGCGAAGATCAAAGCAAGCGCGGTCAGCGTCTGCTCACCCCCCGACAGCAGCGACAGCGTGGACAGCTTCTTCCCGGGAGGCTGGCACATGATTTCCAGCCCGGCCTCAAGCGGGTCATCGCTTTCGACGAGGACGAGGTTCGCCTCACCCCCGCCGAAGAGATGTGTGAAGAGCAGCCGGAAATTGGCGTTGACCTGTTCGAACGCCGTCAGGAGCCGTTCGCGCCCTTCACGGTTCAGCCCGGCGATCCCCGACCGCAGCTTCTTGATCGCTTCTTCGAGGTCGGCTTTCTCCATGACCAGATTGTCATGTTCCTCCTGCACCTCCTTCGCGTCCTCCTCGGCGCGCAGGTTGACCGCGCCGAGCGAGTCGCGCTGGCGGCGCAGGCGGTGCACGTCGTTGTCGAGCGCTTCGGCCGAAGGCATTTTCTCCGGATCGGTATCCAGGCTTTGCAACAGCGCGGCCGGCTCCTTCTCCGTGTCCTCGCGGATGCGGTCGGCGGCGTGAACAACTGTTTCGCGCGCGGCTTCGGCCCGCGCTTCCGCGCGCGCCCTTGCCTCGCGTGCCTCGGACGCACCGCGTTCCGCCTCGCGTTCGGCATCGGTCGCCTGCCTCAGCGCGGTTTCCGCCTCGGCAAGCTTGTCGGCGCTGGCGCGGCGGCGGGTCTCGGCCGCGTCGATCGCATCGCCAAGCTCCTCCCGCTTCGCGGCGATTTCGGCCGGTGCGGCGGAGGCGTCCTTGAGTTCTGCCTCGGAGGCCGTCTTCCGTTCGGCCAGTTCGGCGGACCGCTTCTCGGCCGTCTCCAGCCGGTGCTTCCAGCCGGAGATTTCCTTGGTGATCTCCTGCCGGCGGCGGGTCCGCGCTTCGCCCTCGCGACGGATCTCGTCGTGGGCGGAGCGTTTGGCCATCATCGTCATTCGCGCCGCTTCGACGGTCAGCTTGACATCCTCGACCTCGGCCCGGGCCGCGTCCAGATCGGGCAGTGCCTTCACGGCCGCCTCGGCTTCGCGCAACTGCGTGCGGGCGGCGCGAGCTTCTTCCTGATGGCGCGCGACGGCAAGACGGGCGCCTTCCAGTTTTCCGCCCGCGATGGAACTGTCGGCCTCAGCCCGCGACAGCGCGCGAGAGGCCTCGGCCATGCGGCGGTCGGCCTCGCGCCTGGCTTCCCGCGCCTCGCGGTCCGCGCCCGTCGCCTCGGTAAGGCGGCGGGTCAGAAGGTCATGGGCCTGCCGCGCGCCTTCCGCCCGCCCGGTCGCCTCTTCGAGGTCACGCTTTAGGTCGGTCAGGCGGTTGAGTTGCTGAAGGCGCAGCGCCGCGGCCGTCGGGGCATCTTCCGCCCCCGCGCGGAACCCGTCCCAGCGCCAGAGATCGCCCTCGGCCGAGACAAGCCGCTGCCCCGGCTTGAGAAGCGGTTGAAGCCGCGCGCCGTCGGCCTTGTCGACAAGTCCGATCTGGCCGATCCGGCGGGCCAGAACCTCGGGCACGGTGACATGGTTCGAAAGCGCGCTGACGCCTTCAGGTAGCGTTTGCGCCTGGCCGTAGCCGGGAAGCGCGGTCCAGCCCGACCGTGCCGCCGCATCGACAACCGGCGCGCGCAGATCGTCGGCAAGGGCCGCACCGAGCGCCTTCTCATAGCCCTTCTTCACGGTCACCCGGTCAAGCAGTTGCTTTCCGCTCGCGGCTTCCCGCTCGACCAGTTTCTGAAGCGCCGCCGCTTCCGCTTTCAGTGCGCCGACCTCGCCATCGGCCTCGGACAGTACGGCGCGTGCTTCGGTCTCGCGCGCCTGCGCGTCGTTTCGCGCCTCGTCGGCGGCGATCAGCGCGGTCTCGGCGGCCTCGGCCGCAGCCGTCGCCTCGGTCTGGGCCGCCTCGGCGGTGGCGAGGTCGGCCGATGCGCGGGCAAGTGCCGCCTCGGCTTCGGAGGCAGTCCCCTCGGCGCGTGCGGCATCAGCTTCGGACTTGTCGAGCGTCGAACGGCTGTCGGTCAGAAGCCGATGCGCGGATTGATGGCGCGCCGACAGGCGGGCCACGTCCTCGGTCAGTTCGGAATGCGCGGTCTCCCGGTCGGACAGGACGCGCGCCGCGTCCTGAGCGGCCTCGAGCGCATCGGCCAGCCGGGCCTCGTGACCATCCGCAGCCTTGGCGATCTGCGCCTGTTCCCATTCCAGCCGGCCGATCGTCTCTCCGGCGTCGCGGTTGAGACCGGCCTCGCGCTCCATGTCGCGGGCAAGCTGTTCGATCCGGCCTTGCAGTGTCTCGATCGTCTGAAGCGCGCGGGCCTCCTGATCGTTCAGCGTGTCGCGCTGAACCTGGAGCCGCTGCAGCACTGCCGCTGCGATGGCTTCCTCCTCGCGCAGCGGCGGCAACGCGTCCTCGCGTTCGCTGCGGGCCCTTGCGGCGGCGCGCGCGGCGGCTTCGCCCTGCGCGGCAAGCTTCGTGCGTTCCGTCAGGCTTGCTTCGGCAAGGGCACGCGCCTCGTCGGCTTCGCGCCAGCGGCGGTAAAGAAGCATCCCCTCGGCACGCCGCAGCTCTTCGCCGATTTCGCGGTAGCGCGCTGCCTGCCGTGCCTGCCGTGCAAGCTGGTTGAGTTGTGATGCGAGCTGCTCGACCACGTCCTCCACCCGCGCAAGGTTCTGCTCGGTCGCGTTCAGCTTCAGCTCCGCCTCGTGCCGGCGCTGGTAGAGACCCGAGATGCCGGCGGCCTCCTCGAGGATGCGGCGCCGGTTTTTCGGCTTGGCATTGATCAGTTCGGCGATCTGGCCCTGCCGGACCAGCGCGGGCGAATGCGATCCGGTCGAGGCGTCGGCGAAAAGCATCTGCACGTCGCGGGCGCGGACGTCCTTCGTGTTGGCCTTGTAGGCCGATCCGGCGTCACGCGTGATGCGCCGCACGATGTCGAGCTGGTCCTGATCGTTGAACCCCGAAGGCGCAAGGCGTTCGGTGTTGTCGATCGTCAGCGACACCTCGGCGAAGTTGCGCGCGGGCCGTGTCGCCGCGCCGGCGAAGATCACGTCCTCCATCCCGTCGCCGCGCATCGCGGTGGGCCGGTTTTCACCCATCACCCAGCGCAACGCTTCGAGCAGGTTCGATTTGCCGCAGCCATTCGGGCCGACGACGCCCGTCAGCCCGTCATGAATCAGGAGATCCGTCGGATCGACGAAGCTCTTGAAACCGTTCAGTCTGAGCCGCGTGAAGCGCAAGGGCCGGCCCTCTCGTGATTCCTCAGGGCCTGCAATCCTTGGGCGGAAGGGCCGGTGAGTCAATGCTAATGCCCAGCATATGGCGGTCCGGCCGAAGTTTTCCACAAGATATCGCGCGGTGGTGGCGCTTGACGCGGCGCTCGGGCCGGCGCCAAATCGTGCGACGCGAGAAGAGGGCGAGAGATGCAAGGTGGGTCCGGTCATTGCCTGTGCGGCGCGGTTCGGTTTGCGTTCGACGGCGCGGCCAACTGGCAGGCCCACTGCCACTGTGAAAGCTGCCGGCGCAACTGCGCCGCCCCGTTCACGAGTTTTCTCGGTGTGGATCACGGCAAGTGGCGCTGGACCGGAACTGCACCGGCCCGCTATGCGTCGTCGCCCGGCGTTACACGGCACTTCTGCCCGACCTGCGGCACGCCCATGGCGTACGAAAGCGAAGTGTGGCCGCATGAGATCCATTTCTACGCGGCGACACTCGACGATCCCGGCGCCTACGAACCCACCGAACATGTCAACTGGAACGAACATCTGCCGTGGCTGAAATTGGCCGATGGTCTTCCGGTCCGGCGCAAGCCCCGCCGGCTGGCTCCGGACGAGGACACAGCCCCTGTCCTGAACCTGATCCGTCGCGCTTTTGCCTACATGGACGGTGTCGTCGATCCCCCGTCTTCCGTACATCAACTGACCACCGACGTCATCGCGCGGCAGGCGGAGGACGGCGAGGTCTGGGTCGTCGAGGAGAATGGCGGGCCGATCGCCTGCCTGTTTCTCACGCCCCGGGCCGATCACCTTTATGTCGGCAAGGTCGCCGTGTCCGAGGCATACCGTCGGCAGGGACTTGCCGCGCAGCTTGTTGCGCTTACAGAGCGTCGTGCGCGCGAACGTGGATTGATGCGGCTCGAACTCGAAAGCCGTGTCGAACTGATCGCGAACCACAAGGCGTTCGAGGCGCTGGGCTTCGCCCGGACCGGCGCACGGGCGCATGAGGGCTTCGACCGTCCGACATCCCTGACCTTTGCGAAAGTCATCGCCTGATCCGGCTTTGCGGGTTGTCGAAGCCCGCCGGGGTTCCTACCGTTCCCAGATGGAAACGGAGACCCGATGACCCTACCTGTCCTGCTCGGAATGGCCGGCGCACTGCGCGCCGGGTCCACGAACCGCATGCTTGTCCGTGAGGCGGCGCGCCTTTTCGGTCCTGCCGACTTCGTTGAGGCAGACCTGCGACTGGCTCTCTATGACGGCGATCTGGAGGCAGAGGGGATGCCCGCGCCGGTGCTGCGGCTCGCGGAACTGATCGCCGGCGCGGATGCTGTCGTGATTTCGACCCCTGAATATAACAGCGCGCTCTCGGGTGTGCTGAAGAACGCGCTGGACTGGGTTAGCCGGGTGGAGGGGAATCCATGGGCGGGCAAGCCGGTCGCCATCCTCTCGGCAGCGGCCGGCCGGACCGGGGGTGCCAGGGCGCAATCCTCGCTTCGCCTAGCGATGACGCCGTTCCGGCCACGGCTGCTAACCGGGCCGGAGGTGATGATTGCGAATTCGCGCGCGGCGTTCGACGGGGATGGCCGGTTGACGGACGAACGCTCGATCAGTGGATTGACGGCGCTGATGGCGGCGCTGCGGGCAGAATTGCAATAGCACCCTAAAGGCTGTCTTCGACCCGGAATCCATCGGGGATCAAATCCCGCCCGTCGAGGACGAGGTCGGCCATGACGGCGGCGATCCCAGGCGCCATGCCGAAGCCGATCTTGAAGCCGCCATTGGCGACGAAGTGCCCGGCGCGGCCCGGCCACGGGCCGAGCATCGGCGCCCGGCTCTTCGCGCGCGGTCGGAGGCCGGCCCAACGTTCTGTCACCGGGGCCGAGCGCAAGGCCGGGCAAAGTGCACGCGCCTTGTCGATCAGCGCCTCCAGCCGGCCGTCCACGCTGTCAGGGCTCTCGAACGCGCGTTCGGACGTTGATCCGACCGCCACTGTGTCATCGCAATGCGGCACGATATGAAGCCCGTCGGCGAAGATCTGCGGTCGGTCGCACGCCGCGCACGAGAGGAGCGCGGCCTGACCCTTCACTGCGCCGCCGACGGTTCGCCCTAGCTCGGCGGACAGGTCGGCAAGCCCGCGCACGCCCGTTGCCCAGATCACGCTGCCCCCCGCGGCATCCGGGCCGGACATGTCCGGCATGGACCCCGCAATCTCAACGCGGCCGCCCTTCGCATGGATCGCGGCGACCAGAGCCTCAGCGGCGCGGCGCGGGTGAAGCCGCGCGGAAAGATTGTCCTCGACCATCCATCCAGACGGGCTGGCAGGCGTCCAGCCATCATCTGATGCCGGGACGACGCGCCATTCCGCCTTGCCACGCCAGAGTGTTGTCGCCCCCGCCGCCCGTTCGCGCGCGCGGGCCACGGCTGCATCGTCGGCAAGCGGCTGAAGGCGTCCGAGGCGCGCGTATCCGGGGTCGATGCCGGACTGGCCCGCGATCGCGTCCCAGAAGTCCGCCGCCATCAACAGACTGTCCAATTGGAACTCCTTCTTGGCGTTCCACTGTTCCGGCACGTGGGGGGCTAGGGCGCCGACGATACCGCCGGACGATCCCGCACCGATCCGCTCGCGTTCCACGACCCGCACGGACGCGCCGCGGCGCAGGCATGTCCAGGCAATGGCAAGGCCGAAGATGCCGCCCCCCATCACCGTCACATCCGCCGTTGCCATTCCTCGCGCCCTTCGCGTAACTGCCTTCCGAAGGGGTATGCCAGATGACCGCGAAGGACCAGAGCGAGCGGGTGGCGTGGCGGGACGGGCTGGTTCCCGTTTCCTCGCTGTTTGACGACCCGTATTTCTCGCTCGCCGACGGGCTGGCCGAGACACGCCATGTCTTCCTTGGCGGGAATGACCTGCCGGCGCGGTTTCGTGACGGTTTCACCATCGCCGAACTGGGGTTCGGCACCGGGCTCAATCTTGTCGCGACAGCGATCGAATGGGGGCGGTCGGGCGTGCCGGGGCGGCTCAGCTACACGAGTTTCGAGGCCCATCCGATGCCCGCCGACGATATGGAGCGGGCGCTTTCCGCCTTCCCAGAGGCGCTGGCATCGGCCGGGCCGCTCCTGACGGCCTGGGGCGCGGGCGCCCGCAGATTCGCCTTCGGCGCGCTCGACGTCACGGTGATCGAAGGTGATGCCCGTGAAACCCTTCCAAACTGGGACGGGCGGGCCGATGCCTGGTTCCTTGACGGCTTCTCGCCCGCGAAGAACCCCGAACTGTGGTCCGCCACCCTGATGGGGGAAGTCGCGCGCCATACTGCGCCGGGTGGCAGCTTTGCCACTTACACGGCGGCCGGTTTCGTTCGGCGGAGCTTGGCAGAGGCGGGATTTCAGGTGGAGCGGTGCGCGGGCTACGGAGCGAAGCGCCACATGAGCCGGGGCACGACATGACCGACCAGAATTTCCGCCTCGGCGCATGGCTGATGACCGCAACGGCCTTTGTCTTCGCAATGCAGGACGGCATCTCGCGCCACCTCGCGGCCGAATACAACGTCTACATGGTCGTGATGATCCGCTACTGGTTCTTCGCGGCGTTCGTGATCGTCGTGGCGGCGCGAAAGGCGGGGGGCATCCGTGCCGCGACCCGCTCGCGCCACCCGGCGGTCCAGATCTTTCGCGGCGTGCTGCTGGCGGCGGAGATTTGCGTGATGGTGACGGCGTTCACCATCCTCGGCCTTGTCGAAAGCCATGCCGTCTTCACCTGCTATCCGCTTCTGGTCGCAGCGCTGTCCGGCCCGGTTCTGGGCGAGAAGGTTGGCTGGCGTCGGTGGACCGCGATCGGCGTGGGTTTCGTCGGCGTCCTCGTCATTCTTGAACCCGGTGTGAAGGTATTCGCTCCGGCGGCGCTGATTCCGCTGGCGGCCGCACTCATGTTTGCGCTCTACGGGCTTCTGACCCGCTATGTCGCGCGGTCGGACGGATCGGCCGTCAGCTTCTTCTGGACAGGGATCAGCGGCGCGGTCGTCATGACGGCGGTCGGCGTGTTCCACTGGGAACCGATGCGCGGCGGCGACTGGCTTTGGATGGCCGTGCTGTGCTGCACTGCGGCCACCGGGCACTGGTTCATGATCCGGGCACTCGAAGTGGCTGAGGCGAGCGCGGTCCAGCCCTTCGCCTATTTCCAGTTGGTTTTCGCTGCCGCGCTTGGCATGACGGTCTTTGGCGAAACGCTTGAGGTGAACGTGGCCATCGGCGCGGCGATCGTCGTGGCGGCGGGGCTTTTCACCCTCTGGCGGGCGCGGAAAGTGGCCGCGACGTAACCGCGGCCACGGCGCTTTACCGCCCCTTCAGTTCCGCCGTGAAGTTCAGCGGCCCGGACTGCCCGCTCAGCCGCGCGCGATAGATCGGCAGGCTCTCGGCCACGCGCATCACGTAAGTCTGGGTTTCACGGAACGGGATCGCCTCGATCCAGTCGACCGGGTCGACACCGTCCCGGCGCGGATCGCCTAGGTCCCTGATCCACTGCCGCGAGCGGCCCGGCCCGGCATTGTAGCCGGTGGCAACGAGAAGCGGCGAGTTGCCGAACTCGTTCACGAGCTCATCCAGATAGGCCGCACCCAGCCGCGCGTTATACTTCCAGTCCGTGGTCAGCTTGCCGCCGTCATAGGCGACGCCAACCTTCTTCGCCATCATCTTCGCCGTGCCGGGCATCACCTGCATCAATCCCCGCGCGCCGGCGTGAGAGATGACGGCGGCGTTGAACTCGCTTTCCCGCCGCGCGATTGACAGCGCCAGTTCCGGCCTGACCGGCAGGTCAAGCCCCGACAACGCCGGCACCGGGAAATAGGCCGACGGCCAGATCGCGCCCTTGTCGGCAGCCGCCTTGGCGAGCGACAGCGCGACATAGGGTTCCTTGGCCTCGACGGCCATTCCGGCCAGCGCGCCGATTTCGCGGCCGGACAGACCCTCGCCGAGGTGAAGCAGGAACCGGGCCGCGAGCGTCTCGTCCCCCGCGGCCATCAGCTCCCGCGCCGTGAGCAGGACGGACGAATGCGCCATCGGCAAGGTACGCCAGTCGGGATAGGCCTCGCCCCCGGCCATCGCGGGCGAGAGCGGTAGGCCAACCTTCTCGGCCGACAGCAGCCCGTAGAAGGCGGTCGGATAACGCGCTCCTTCGGCATAGGCGGTTCGGGCGTCCGCGCCTTGTCCCAAGACCTCGAAGGCGCGGCCGCGCCAGTATTGTGCGCGCGACATGCTGATTGGGCCGTTCACGGCCTTCGCAAAACGGTCGAAATGGGTCAGTGCGGTCGTGGCGTCACCCAGTTTCCGCAAGGCGATATATCCCGCGAGCCATTCCAGATCCGCATAGTGGGAACCCGAACGAAGGTAGTGCATCGCGGCCATGCGGTAGGCCCGCCTTGCATCGCCCTCGCGCATCTCCTTGCGTGCCAGCCGGCGGCGCCAGTCTGCCCATTGCTCCGGATCGCCAAGCGCCTCGGCGCTGACGGATCGTTCCAGCAGAAGGGCGCCGGCGCTGTCATAAAGATCCTTGCGGATCCGCCAGCGAAACCGGTCATAGGCGAGGCCGCCGGAATTGACCGCCTTCTCGGGTAGTGCGGCGATCAGGTCGTCCACACCCTTGGCATCGGTCTGAAGGGCGACCCGGGCCTCCGCCACGGCCCGCGTATAGGGACTGGCGAGGATCAGCATCCTGCGCACATCGGCGGTGTTTCCCGCGCGAAGCATTGCGGCCGTCCGGCCATCGTGATGATCCGCCAGCCACGCGCCGTGCCGGGCGATGAACAATTCGTGCTCTGCCTCGGTCATGGCAAGATTGCGCCATGCGCGCACCGCTTCGTCCTGCGCCGCGCGGTCCTGCCCCAGCGCACGAAGCGCCGCGATGTAGGCAAGGCTCCCTCTGCCGGTCTGCGGCTTCTCGGCCGCGAAATAGTCGACGACAGCGCTGGCAGGGATGTCCTCGGCGATCACCGCCTCGCCCTTGCTGCGCAGAAGCGGCAGGCCCGGCCAGTCGGGCCGGCGCGACAGGAAGGCGATGTATTCGTCGAATCCGCCCTTGCCGTCGCGCAGGCGTTCCCAGTCGATCACGTCGGCGGCCAGCGGGCCGGCGGCGCGTGCCTTCGACACCGCGGCCGGCCAATTTCGTGCGTCCGCGGCGGCGAGCGCGTCGCGGAAGGCAGCCGTGTCGTCAGCGTGCGCGTATTGCACCAGACATATGAATGCGGCCAGCGCCATCGGCGCGGCCTGCAGGAACCTTGTCGTCATTTGTCGCTCTGCCTCGAGGTTTTTTACAAGGATAGCGGCCCTGTCAGCGCTCGCAACACACAAACTTGGCAAGTCCGTCCGATCCCTATAGGTTCCGCGCGATTTCACCGGGCGAGTCTGCCCTTCACACCAAAGGAGCGTGTCATGTTCAAAGGGTCCTATGTTGCCCTCGTCACGCCGTTCACGAACGGCGCGGTGGATTGGAACGCTCTGAAGAAACTCGTGGACTGGCACATCGCCGAAGGCACGCACGGGCTTGTCCCCGTCGGCACGACCGGCGAAAGCCCGACGCTTTCCCACGAGGAGCATGGCCAGGTCATCGAAGCCGTCGTGAAGGCGGCCGCCGGCCGTGTGCCGGTCATCGCCGGCGCCGGGTCGAACAACACTGCCGAGGGGATCGCGCTGATCCAGCACGCCGAAAGGGCAGGCGCGGATGCGGCGCTTGTCGTGACGCCCTATTACAACAAGCCGACCCAGCGCGGGCTTTACGCGCATTTCAAGGCGATGCACGACGCGTCCAACCTGCCGATCATCATCTACAACATCCCGCCGCGCTCGGTCATCGACATGACGCCCGAGACGATGGGCGAACTAGCGAAACTGCCCCGCATCGTCGGGGTCAAGGACGCGACCGCCGACATCACCCGCGTCTCCAAGCAGCGCGCCACCTGCGGGCCGGATTTCATCCAGCTTTCGGGCGAGGATGCCTCGGCCCTCGGCTTCAACGCCCATGGCGGCGTCGGCGCGATCTCGGTCACCGCCAACGTCGCGCCGAAACTCTGCGCCGAGTTTCAGGAGGCGACGCTCGCGGGCGATTATGCCACCGCGCTGACCTATCAGGACCGGCTGATGCCGCTGCATGAGGCGATCTTCATCGAACCCGGCCTTGCCGGCGCGAAATACGGCCTGTCGAAGCTCGGCCTCTGCTCGGACGAGGTGCGCTCGCCGCTGACGACGCTTCTGCCGGAGACCAAGGCGAAGATCGACGCGGCGATGCGTCATGCGGGGCTGGTGAACTAACGCGTTTCGGGTTTCGGCTGAAACTGCACGGATCAGAATTCGAACGAAGAAGGTTTGAATTCTGATTCAACGCAAACCCGAACCGCGATAAGCCGCCGAAACCGATGCAGTCGAATGGCCCGGGCCGCGCGGGGGTCAGAACCACTGGCCGGGTTCCATCAGCCCCAGATCCATCAGCTGTTGCGAATGCCACTCGAACTTCGCGGAGTTGCGCCACGCGAAGCCATGGACGTCATACATGCTGCCCGGATTCGTCCTGAGCGCCTTTGCCGTCCGGAACGAGGCGATCGCTGCGGTCAGATTGTGATGCCATGGGCAGGCATAGGTGTTGTATTCCTCGATATTGAAAGTGTGATCTTCGCCCAGCCGAAGTCCGGCTTGCGCGCGGAACAGGGCGATCCGGTCGATGCGGCGCCGGACCTTCGGGATATGCTCCTCGAACCGCCACCGCAGGCCGCCATAGAAATCGAGCTGGCGTTCCTTCGGATGACCCGTCACCGGGTCCGGCCGGGCGAGCGCGTAGTAGCCTGAGCGGTCGAGCATCGCCTCTTCTATGCTCACCGCGTTCGGGAACCGGTCAAGGTCGGGTGCGTAAAGATCGACCACGTAGGTCAGCATCGCGTCTCGGCGTTCCTCCGTGTGGAATGCCAGCATCTCCCCGACCGTGCGGTGTTCGCAGAACGGGAAGAACAGGTATTCCGCGTTGTAGCAGTAGTAGAACCATGTTGTCGGGGGTGCCGCGGCGATCACTGCATTGACCGCATCGGGAAGCGCCCGCCGCACCGGCGTGTGGTAGCGGACCCAGTGGGCCTCTGCCTCGACCGCGTCCGGAATGGCAATGTCTTCGGGAAGGAACGCGATGACGGCCCGGAAGCCGGCATCCGCGTGGTGGGTTACTGTCGAAGCGACTTCGACCGGGTCCTCGACGAAGATCAGCGCGACGGGCCCCGTGGCAAGAATGTCCTTGCCATCGGCAAGCAGGTCTTTGAGCGAAGCGAAGATCATGTGGGGTCCAGCAGGGCGGAGTCGGTGCAGACTCGGTTATGGAGAAGGCGAATGCAAGCAGGCGTGACGATTGAAGGCGTCGTCCGTTTGCGGTAGGAACCGCGGGTCCCGCTGAAGGTAGCCGCATGTCCGCCCCGAAGAAGCTTTTCATCAAGACCTACGGCTGTCAGATGAACGTCTATGACAGCGAGCGCATGGCCGAGGCCATGGGCGCGGAAGGCTATGTTACGACCGATGTGGCGGAAGAGGCTGACATGGTCCTTCTGAACACCTGCCATATCCGCGAAAAGGCCGCCGAGAAGGTCTATTCCGATCTTGGACGCTTGCGACCCCTGAAGCTTGCGAATCCCGATCTGAAGATCGGCGTTGCGGGCTGCGTGGCGCAGGCCGAGGGCGCGGAGATCCTGAAGCGGATGCCTTTGGTTGACCTCGTCGTCGGTCCGCAGAGCTATCACCGCCTGCCGGCAATGGCCAAGGCTGCCGAGGCGGGGGAAAAGACCGTCGACACCGACTTTCCCGAAGAGGACAAGTTCGACCATCTGCCCGACCGGCCGAAGGCTGCGGTCCGCCCGACAGCGTTCCTGACGGTGCAGGAGGGCTGCGACAAGTTCTGCGCCTTCTGCGTGGTGCCCTATACGCGCGGGGCGGAGGTTTCGCGCCCCGCCGAACGGATCATGAGTGAGGCGCGCGGGCTGGTGGAAAAGGGCGTGCGCGAGATCACGCTGCTGGGCCAGAACGTCAACGCCTACCACGGGGCCGGGCCGGACGGTGACTGGACACTGGCGCGGCTGGTGCGGGAACTGGCCAAGGTCGACGGGCTGGAGCGTATCCGCTACACGACCTCGCATCCGAATGACATGGGCGACGACCTCATCGCCGCCCATGGCGAGGAACCGAAGCTGATGCCCTACCTGCACCTGCCGGTGCAGTCCGGCTCGGACCGCATCCTGAAGGCGATGAACCGCAAGCATACCGCCGAGGACTATCTACGCCTGATCGACCGCATCCGCGCCGCCCGGCCCGACATGATGATGTCGGGCGACTTCATCGTCGGTTTCCCGGGCGAGACGGATGCCGATTTCGACGCGACGATGGACCTGATCCGCGCGGTCAATTACGGCATGGCGTATTCGTTCAAATACTCCGCGCGGCCCGGCACCCCGGCAGCGGAAAAGGCTCCGGTTCCGGCCGAGGTCGCCGACGCGAGACTGCAGACCCTTCAGGCGCTGATCACCGAACAGCAGCGCGCGACGCAAGAGGCAATGGTCGGGCGCGAGGTCTCGGTCCTTTTCGAGAAACCCGGCCGTTTGCCGGGCCAGATGGTCGGAAAGTCCGACTACCTGCATGCGGCCCATGTCCAGACCGACCTGAGACCCGGCGATATTGCGAAGGTGCGGATCACGAAGAGCGCGCCGAACTCGCTGGCCGGAGAAATCGTCGGCTGATCCAGACGGTGCCCGCGAATGCAGCAGTTCGTCACGCCACTGTAACACTTCGCGGTTTTTTTCACATAAGCACAAATATCTGCCAGTCCGGCTTGCTTTGGACACAATCTGTGGGCACCATTTCCATACGATGCCAGTCAAAAGGAGACTTGCTTGGGCATTAGCGCCTTGACCCCGCCGCCGCGCCCGGAGGACCTGCACGAAACCCTCCTGGAATTTTCCGACAACCGGCTTCTGATCGATCTCTGCGGTGAATTTGACCGCAACCTTGCGCAGATCGAACATCAGTTAGGGGTCCATATCCTGCGCCGCGGCAATCAGGTCGCCGTGGTGGGATCGGCCGAGGCGCGTGGCCAGGCTGCGGCGGTTCTTCAAACGCTCTACGGAAAGCTCGAATCCGGCCGCCCCATCGACGCCGGCGAGATCGACGCGGTGATCCGCATGGGCGAGGGCAGGGCGGCAGAGCCGACGAGCCTTGACGAACAACTCGAAATGTTCGCGGGCGGGCGCTACGAGATCCGCACCCGCAAGAAACAGGTCGAGCCGCGCACCGAGGCGCAGAAGGCCTATGTAAAGAGCCTGTTTTCAAACGAACTGGCCTTCGGTATCGGACCGGCGGGCACCGGCAAGACCTATCTTGCCGTCGCGGTCGGGGTGACGATGCTGATTGGCGGCCATGTCGACAAGATCATCCTCAGCCGCCCAGCCGTAGAGGCAGGCGAGCGGCTCGGCTTCCTGCCCGGCGACATGAAGGAGAAGGTCGATCCCTACATGCAGCCGCTCTACGACGCGCTGAACGACTTCCTGCCCGCCAAGCAGGTGCAGAAGCTGATGGAGGAAAAGCGGATCGAGATCGCGCCTCTGGCCTTCATGCGCGGCCGGACCCTGTCGAACGCCTTCGTGGTGCTTGACGAGGCGCAGAACGCGACGACCATGCAGATGAAGATGTTTCTGACCCGTCTTGGCGAAGGCAGCCGCATGGTCATCACCGGCGACCGGACCCAGATCGACCTGCCGCGCGGCACCGCCTCTGGCCTGACCGATGCCGAACGCATCCTGAAGGACGTCAAGGGCATCAGCTTCAACTACTTCACCGCGAAGGATGTCGTGCGCCACGCGCTTGTGGCCCGTATCATCGAGGCTTATGACGCCGAGGATGGAGCCGCTGGTTGACACCGTGATCAAGGATGAGCGTTGGGAAGCCTTGGGCTTGCCGGCGCTTGCCGATCGTGCCGCGCGCGGATGTCTGTCGGAACTGGCGCTGCCGGGTCAGGGTTTCGAGATCAGCCTGCTGGGTTGCGACGACGCCCGTATCGCCGTTCTCAACGCTGATTTTCGCGGCAAGCCGCAGCCGACAAACGTGCTGTCATGGCCATCGGAGGAACGTGGAGCCGAGGACGACGGCGGCGTGCCCGAACCGGCCGAGCCGGGCGATGCGGCGATGCCCGAAGAGCTTGGCGACATCGCCATCGCGTGGGAGACGTGCGAACGCGAAGCGGGTGAACAGGGCAAGCCGGTGACCGATCACGTGACGCATTTGCTTGTTCACGGAGTGTTGCATTTACTCGGCTATGACCATGTCCGAGAGCGGGATGCCGCGTTGATGGAGTCGACGGAAGTACGAATTCTTGCAAAAATGGGTATTGCCAACCCATATGAGTGAACCGGCGCCGAAACGGGCCGGCTGATTTGGAAAGGACCAATGGGCGAATCCGCAGACGGGTCTATGGTGGCGCAAGACGCGCCCGACCCCTCAGACAGTAGCGAACAGCGCGGCTTTTTCGGCCGTATCATCGACGCCTTCTCCCCCAACGACCCAGAGGATCAGGGCAGGGACCGGCCGGACGAGGCGAATGCCGGACGGACCAACGGCCTGCCGCTTCCGGGCATCGGCAACCTTCGCCGGATGCGGGTCGAGGATGTGGCGATCCCGAAGGCGGAAATCGTGGCTGTGCCAGTGACAGCATCGCTGGACGATCTCGTGAAGAATTTCCGCGAATCGGGATTTTCGCGGCTGCCGGTCTTCCGTGGCACGCTGGACAGCCCCCTCGGGCTGATCCACCTCAAGGATCTGGCGCTGGAGCAGGCATTCAGTGAACCGAAGCCGCGTTTCAATCTGCGCAAGATGCTGCGTCCTCTTCTCTACGCACCGCCGTCGATGCCGATCGGCGTCCTTTTGCAGAAGATGCAGTCCGAACGGATCCACATGGCGCTCGTCATTGACGAATATGGCGGTGTGGACGGGCTCCTGACGATTGAAGACCTGATCGAGACGGTCCTGGGTGAGATCGAGGATGAGCACGACACGTCGGAGGACGGCCTCTGGCAGGAAGAGAAGCCCGGCCAGTATATCGTCCAGGCGCGCGCGCCGCTGCCGGAATTCGAGGCCGAGATCGGCCTGAAGCTTGCCGGCCCCGATCAGGATGAGGAGATCGACACGCTCGGCGGGCTGACCTTCATGATGCTTGGTCGGGTTCCCGCGCGCGGCGAAGTCATTCGCCACGAAAGCGGCGCCGAGTTCGAAGTGATCGACGCCGATCCGCGCCGCATCAAGCGGCTGAGAGTGCGGCTGCCGCGGGCCACGGCCTGATCGTGAAGTTTCGCCTGCGGGATTTCTTCCGGCGCGGCGCCCGGCCTGAGGCGATGCGCCTTTTCCTCGCTGCGGGACTTGGCGCGGGCGTGTCACTGGGACAGGCGCCGTGGGGCCTGTGGTGGCTTGCGCTTCCTGCACTGGCGCTTCTGACCCGACTTGTCGTGGTGGCACCGGGCGCGGCTCAGGCAGTCTGGCTTGGCTGGATCGGTGGTGCGGGCTATTTCGGGGCCGGCCTTTTCTGGATCGTGGAGCCTTTCTTCGTCGATGCCGCGCGGCACGGATGGATGGCGCCCTTCGCGCTTGTGTTTCTGGCCTTCGGCATGGCCTTGTTCTGGGCCCTGGCCGCTGGAGTTGCGGCGCGTGGCGGAACGATCGGGCAGCGGGCGTTCGGTTTCGCGCTGGGGATTGTCGCGGCTGATATGCTGCGGGGATACGTCTTCACTGGCTTCCCGTGGGCGCTTGTCGGGCATATCTGGATTGATACACCCGCCGCACAGGCGGCGGCATTCATCGGTCCGGTCGGGCTGAGCGCGCTTGCGGCCTTCGCGGCGGCGCTGCCGGCAGGGGCCACCAGTCGCCGCGTGCGCGGCGGCCTCGTTCTTCTCTCTGCCATCGTGGTTGCCGGCGTCTGGCTGGCCGGGGCGTCGCGGCTTGCGGTACCCGACCCAGTCCGCGATCCGGCGATAAACGTGCGTCTGATCCAGCCCAACGCCGCCCAGCATCTGAAATGGCGTGCGGACATGTGGCGCGTCTTTCTTGACCGGCAGATGGAGCAGACGGCGCAGCCGGCGGCGTTGCCACTGGACCTGATCGTCTGGCCGGAAACCGCGATTCCGTTCCTGCTGGACCGATCCGGCCCGCTTTTCGAGGATATCGCCGTTCTGTCCGACGGCGTTCCCGTCGCGGCCGGTATCCAGCGCGAGGATGGCCTGCGTTTCTTCAACAGCCTCGCCGTTGCCGATCGTGCGGGGCAGGTCTTCGCGGTCTACGACAAATGGCATCTCGTTCCCTTCGGCGAATACGTTCCATTTGGCGACGCGCTTTCCACGTTCGGCATCTCGGCCTTCGCCGCGCGGGAAGGGAATGGCTATTCCGCCGGACCGGGCGCGCGCGTTCTTGATCTTGGCTCGGCGGGCAAGGTTCTGCCGCTGATCTGCTACGAGGCGGTTTTCCCGCAGGACCTGCGCGCGGCACCCGAGCGTGCGGACTGGATCCTGCAGGTGACCAATGACGGCTGGTTCGGCAACGTCTCCGGTCCCTACCAGCATCTTGCCCAGGCGCGGCTGCGCGCGATCGAACAGGGCCTGCCGCTTCTGCGCGCCGCGAATACCGGGATTACGGCAGTGATCGACGCGAAGGGGCGGATGCTGCGGAGCCTGCCGCTCAATACGGTCGGGGTGATCGACACCGCCGTACCCGCTGCCTTGGCGCCGACCGTCTACGCGCGAACCGGTGATCTTCCGGCAACAATCCTTATCGCGATCGGGTTATTCGTCTTCGTCGGATACCGCCAGCGACTATCCGATTGACCGCGCCACCGCGCGGGGATAGGCAGGGCCGGAGAACCGTCACAACGGCTTCCTGGCGTGACGGGGATAACCCTAATGGAGCATTTCATGTCCCGTCAGAACTATATTTTTACTTCCGAAAGCGTTTCGGAAGGCCATCCGGACAAGGTCTGCGACCGGATCTCGGATGCCGTCCTCGATGCATTTCTTAGTGAGGATCCGCAATCCCGCGTCGCCTGTGAAACCTTCGCGACGACCGACCGCGTCGTGATCGGCGGCGAGGTTCGCGGTCCCGGAACCGTCATCCAGCGGGTGGAAGACATCGCGCGCGAATGTGTCCGGGACATCGGCTACGAACAGGAGGGTTTCCACTGGGCGAACATGAAGGTGGACAGCTACCTTCACGCGCAGTCCGCCGACATCGCGCAGGGCGTCGATGCCTCGGGCAACAAGGACGAGGGTGCGGGCGATCAGGGCATCATGTTCGGCTATGCCGTGGACGAGACGCCGGAACTCATGCCGGCGCCAATCCTTTATGCTCATGCGATCCTGCGCCGCCTTGCCGAGGTGCGCAAGAACGGCACCGAACCCAAGCTTGGCCCTGACGCCAAGTCGCAGCTTTCGATCCGCTACGAGGATGGCAAGCCGGTCGAGGTGACATCGCTGGTGCTGTCGACCCAGCACCTTGATCCGTCACTGTCGTCGGAGGATGTCCGGGCGCTGACTGAGCCCTACATCCGCGAGGTGCTGCCGGAGGAATGGCTGACGGGCCGGACCGAATGGCATGTGAACCCGACCGGTAAGTTCGTCATCGGCGGCCCGGACGGGGACGCGGGCCTGACCGGCCGCAAGATCATCGTGGACACCTATGGCGGGGCCGCGCCCCACGGTGGTGGCGCATTCTCCGGCAAGGACCCGACCAAGGTCGACCGGTCCGCCGCTTATGCGGCGCGCTATCTGGCGAAGAACGTGGTTGCCGCCGGTCTCGCGAAGCGATGCACGCTGCAACTGTCCTATGCGATCGGCGTTGCGAAACCGCTTTCGATCTATGTCGATGCCCACGGCACCGGCGCTGTGGATGAGGCAGCGATCGAACGCGCCGTGGCGAAGGTCATGGACCTGACGCCGCGCGGCATTCGCACCCATCTGGGTCTGAACAAGCCGATTTTCCAGCGGACGGCGGCCTATGGCCATTTCGGCCGGATGCCTGATGCCGACGGTGGCTTCAGCTGGGAAAAGGTCGATCTGGCCAAGGCCCTGAAGGCCGCTGTCTGACAGCATTGCGAACGGATGGGCGGCCCGGGGTGTACAAACGCCCGGCCGTCCGCTTCGACCCGCCGTCGTCCGGTCCGAAAATTGATCGGACCATGGTCCGTTCCCAGGCCCTGAATTATGCGTAGCGTGATCTGAGGGCATCGGCCTGTCGCCCAAGGCCGGTACCGGGAAAGGAGTTTGGCATGAGCATGACACCCAGCAGGCCCCTTTCCCTCCGACGTGCCGCCGCGCCTTCACCCTAGGCGCCCGGTGCACGCACCCTGCGACCGGATGTCAAGGGCGTGAAGGGCTGTGCCCGCCGGACAACGATTTGGGCTACATCGGCTGTACCGCAAACCCACCCTACCACTCACGGTTACAGCCATTCGGCGCGGTCGGGACAAGCAAGCAACCCGACCGCGCCGAGCCGTGCGACTGTACCGCTGTAGCGGTTGCGGCACGACGCGGTTGCCGCTACATCGCAGGCCATGCCGAATTCCCGCCAGCCGCACCGCAACTTCTACGGCCGCATCCGTGGCAAGACCCTGCGTGCAAGTCAGAAGACCTACCTGAACGAAGACCTCGACGCGCTGCGCCCGCACGGCGTGACGCGAGAGGATAACCCCGGCCGCAATCCCGTCGATCCATCCGCGATCTTCGGCGATGACCGGCCGGTCTGGCTTGAGGTCGGCTTCGGGGGTGGCGAGCATATGGTCCACATGGCCGCCCGCAATCCCGCTGTCGGGATCATCGGATGCGAGCCTTTCATCAACGGTGTGGCGATGCTTCTGGGCAAAATCCGCGAGGCCGGGGTAACGAATCTCTCCGTTCATCCCGGCGACGCGCGCGATCTGCTGGATGTCCTGCCGGCCGCCTCGTTGTCCAAGGCGTTTCTCAATTATCCCGATCCATGGCCGAAGACCCGGCATCACCGCCGCCGCTTCGTGACGCCCGAACATCTCGTGCCTCTGGCGCGGGCAATGAAGCCGGGCGCGGAATTCCGTGTCGCGACCGACATTCCCGACTATGTCCGCCAGACCCTTGCAGAGGTTCCGGCGGCTGGCTTCGACCTGGTCGCGCAAAGCAGCGCACCGTGGGAGGACTGGCTGTCCACACGCTACGAACAGAAGGCGCTGCGCGAAGGTCGTGCTCCGCATTATGTGACCTTCCGGCGTCGGTGATGCGGGACCGCCGGCTGCATACTGGCTCTGGCGTGACCGGACTGGACCGGGTCGCGGCCTTGCGCTAGGGCAGGGACGAAAACCAGCCCGAAGGAAGCCCCATGTCCGGCCATGCAGACCCGATCCCGATGATTGCCCGCCGGTCCGGGCCACTCTCCGGTGTGGCCGAGGTGCCGGGGGACAAGTCGATCTCTCACCGCGCGCTGATCCTTGGCGCGATGGCGGTGGGCGAAACGAAGGTGACGGGGCTTCTTGAAGGGCAGGACGTTCTCGATACCGCCAAGGCGATGCGGGCGTTCGGGGCGGACGTGGTGCAGCACGGGGCCGGGGCGTGGTCGGTGCATGGCGTGGGGGTCGGTGGCTTTGCCGAGCCTGCCAACGTCATCGACTGCGGCAATTCCGGCACCGGCGTGCGCCTGATCATGGGGGCGATGGCGACGACGCCGATCACCGCGACATTCACGGGTGATGCGAGCCTCAACAAGCGGCCGATGGGGCGGGTGACCGATGCCTTGGCGTTGTTCGGGGCTAAGGCCTATGGGCGGCAGGGCGGGCGTCTGCCGATGACCATCGTCGGTGCCGCCGACCCTGTGCCGGCGCGCTACACCGTGCCGATGCCTTCGGCGCAGGTGAAGTCGGCGGTGCTCTTGGCGGGGCTCAATGCGCCGGGCCAGACGGTCGTCATCGAGAAGGAGCCGACGCGGGACCATTCCGAGCGCATGTTGCGGGGCTTCGGGGCCGAACTGACGGTGGAGGCCACCGATGAGGGCCATGTCATCACCCTGACCGGTCAGCCGGAGCTGAGACCGCAGACGGTCGCCGTGCCGCGCGATCCGTCCTCGGCCGCCTTCCCGGTCTGCGCGGCGCTGATTGTCGAAGGCTCTGACATCCTCGTCCCCGGCGTCAGCCAGAACCCGACCCGCAACGGGCTTTACACGACGCTGGTTGAGATGGGCGCCGATATCGAGTTTCAGAATCCACGCGAGGAAGGCGGCGAGCCTGTCGCCGATCTGTGGGTGAAGGCGTCGAGCCTGAAGGGGATCGAGGTGCCGCCGGAACGCGCGGCCTCGATGATCGACGAATACCCGGTCCTGTCCGTGGTCGCTGCCTGCGCCGAAGGCACGACGATCATGCGCGGCGTAAAGGAGCTACGGGTCAAGGAAAGCGACCGCATCGACGCGATGGCGCGGGGGCTTGAAGCCTGCGGTGTCCGGATCGAGGAGGATGAGGATACGTTGATCGTCCACGGGATGGGGCCAGGCGGCGTGCTGGGGGGCGCGACCTGCAAGAGCCATCTCGACCACCGCATCGCGATGTCCTTCCTCGTTCTCGGTCTCGCCTCGCAAAAGCCCGTCAGTGTCGACGATGGCTCGGCCATCGCCACCTCCTTCCCGGTTTTTGAAGGTCTGATGGCCAGTCTCGGTGCGGTGGTCGAGCGGTCGGACCGGTGAGCGACAGCGGCTTCAGGGCGGCGGCTATCACGGCGGCTGTTCTGTTCGTCGCCATGGTTGCCGCGAGCCCGATGGGCTGCGGAGAAGTCTGGGCGCTCTGCACCTTCGACGCGCCGCACCTGCCCTATGGGGCCGACACGGCGCGGGCCTATCTGGCGGCTTTGTCCGAGGGCGCGCGCTGGCGCTATCTCTGGGTCGTTCAGGCGCTCGACCTCATCTTCCCCGCGCTTCTCTGCATCACCTTCCGCGAGGCGTTCGAGCGTTGGGCGCCGGAAACTTTCGCCCGCAGGATGACCCGGGTCGCCGTCTTTGCCGCCGGGGTCGACTATCTGGAAAACGCCCTTGTCAGGGTGATGCTCAAGAACCCGTCCGGGTTTTCCGAGGTTGTCGCCCCGGCGGCAAGTATACTCACCCTCATCAAGTGGATGACCCTCGTGGTCCTCTTCGCTGTGCTGGCAAGGCTCTGGGTCAGGCAGCGGCGGCGCTGACGGCGGGGGTGGCGGGACGTACCGCCAGCGCGTTTTCTGGGAGTTGCGTGCCGCCCCAGAATTCGGCGACCGTCGGACCGGCCCGCCGGCGTTCGCGGAAGAGGAACGACAGAACCTCATGCAGCACGACCCGGCGGCCCATCCGGGAATACCAGCGCATCGCGTGGCGGATGTCGGGGTCGGGGTGCAGGTAGGTCCGCCACAAGGCCTTGGGCCGGGCTTGCAGGACCGCCTCGATCAGCTTCACCCAGAGAAACACCCGCCACGCCGGGACGCGCGGCGTTTCCAGCACCTGATGCTTGTAGTCCCAAAGCCTGAGGTCGCTCTGGATCACCCTACGGCCGGCGGACTGGACATGGAACGGCGTCCAGCGGTGGGGCGTGGCGTAGATCGACATGATCTGGTCGGGGTCGTAGGCCAGAAGCTGGCGCAGCATCCGCCAGTAGTCGCTGTCGGTTTCCTCCTCGAACCCCACAGCGAAGGTGCAAAGGCCGATCATGCCGTGGGCGCGCAGAAGCCGGATCGCCTCGCGGTCCTTCGACCGGCTGCCGCCCTTTTTTATGGCCTTCAAGGTCGCCTCGTCGGTGCCCTCCATTCCCAGAAGGAAGCGCAGCACGCCGGCCTTCTTGTAAAGGTGCAGGATATCGGCATCCCGCACGATGTCGTCAGCGCGGGTCGATCCGATGATGGTGACCTTCACATCCTCGGCGATCAGCGCCTCAAGAAACGCCTTCCATGCGCGGCGCGAGGAGGTGGGATTCTCGTCGGCGAGGTTGATCAACTCGACCCCGTGGTCACGTACCAGGCGCGCGATCTCGGCCGCGAACCTCACCGGGTCGCGGTGGCGCCAGCGGGTCCAGAAGCCGCGCTGGCCGCAATAGGTGCAAAGATGCGGGCAGCCGCGCGAGAACTGCATGATGACGGCCCGCCGGCCGCCCCAGTAGGAGTGGGCGGCGAAGTCGATCAGCTCCCATCCGATGCGGGCGCTGTCGAGGTCGGTCAGCATCGGTGCGGGCGGGGTGACGACGGGCGTTCCGTTCTTGCGGTAGGCGAGACCCGGGATCGGGGCGAGGGGCTGCCCTGCGTTGAGCGCATTGATGAGCGCAGGCGCGGTGACCTCGCCTTCGCCACGGACGATGACGTCGATCCCGGGCACTTCGGTCAGAACGTCCTGCCAGTGATAGGACGGAAAGACGCCGCCATAGATGATGGTGACGTCGGGCCGGGCGCGTTTCAGCGCGCGGACGATCTGCACCACGGTCGGATGGGCGGAACTGGACCCGGAATGGCCGATCAGAACGGCGTCGGGGTGGTCGTAAAGGCATTCGACCACGATCCGGGCCATGTCCATCGGGCCGGGGTCCGCATTGACCAGCCGGACCTGATGGCCCGCATCGATCAGGGGGCCGCCGATGCAGAGAAGGCCGAAGGGCGGCAGATGCTCGCCGGGGATGCGGCTGCCGATGGCGGTGTGGGGCGGGTTCAGGAGGGTAAGGCGCATGAGGACTCCGTCGGTTGCTTTCGCCCTGGTCTAGGGGGACCGTCCGCAAATTCCGCCGACGGGTTCAGCAGGGTTTCAGCAGAGCCCCGGGCTTGTGACACGGGGCCGCCTGCGCTAGGGCTCGGGCGGCATCAGGCGGGGGGGGCGCATGATCTTCACGGTGGCGATTGACGGGCCGGCGGCGGCGGGGAAGGGCACGATTTCGCGTGCCGTTGCATCGCATTTCGGCTTTGCCCATCTGGATACGGGGCTGCTCTACCGTGCGGTCGGGGCCAAGGGCGGCGATCCGGTGGAGGCGGCTCGCAGTCTGACCGAAGCCGACCTGAAGCGCGATGACCTGAGAACGCTGGAGGCGGGGCAATCCGCGAGCCGTGTGGCCGTGATCCCCGAGGTGCGGGCGGCGCTGACCGAGTTCCAGCGCAGCTTCGCCCGGCGTGAGGGCGGCGCGGTGCTGGACGGCCGCGACATCGGCACGGTGATCTGCCCCGAGGCGGAGGTGAAGCTTTTCGTCACCGCCAGCGCAGAAGTCCGTGCGCACCGGCGCTGGCTGGAAGTGGGAGGCGATGAGGCCAAGGTGCTGGCCGAGGTGATCGAGCGCGATAAAAGGGATGCCGAACGGGCAACCGCGCCGCTGAAGCCGGCAGAGGATGCGCTCTTGCTAGATACGACGGAACTCTCTATAGACGCCGCAGTCAAAAAGGCGATTGAAGCCATAAAAAAACGGATCGGGCAGGGTCGGGCGTAAGCTGCGGCCCTTTGTCTTTGTCCGGGGCTCGCCCGAAGGACACGAAACCAAAGACCGGCGGAGCCAACCGCATGGCCAGAAAACGTGATGAAAAGGAACTGAACACGCATGTGCGCTAAAGCGACGATGGAGGAATTCGAAGCCCTCCTGAAAGAAAGCTTCGAGATCGACACCCCCGAAGAAGGGTCTGTCGTCAAAGGCAAGGTCATCGCCATCGAGGCGGGCCAGGCCATCATCGATGTCGGCTACAAGATGGAAGGCCGCGTCGATCTGAAAGAATTCGCAAATCCTGGCGAGAATGCTGAGATCGCGGTCGGCGATGAGGTTGAGGTTTATCTCGACCGCGTCGAGAACGTCCGCGGCGAAGCCGTCATCAGCCGCGAGAAAGCCCGCCGTGAAGAGGCCTGGGATCGTCTCGAAAAGGCCTACGCCGCGGAAGAGCGTGTCGATGGCGCCATCTTCGGCCGCGTCAAGGGTGGCTTCACCGTC
This sequence comes from Alphaproteobacteria bacterium, assembly GCA_030429495.1. Taxonomy (GTDB): domain Bacteria; phylum Pseudomonadota; class Alphaproteobacteria; order Rhodobacterales; family Rhodobacteraceae; genus Albidovulum. The sequence goes on from JAUIFH010000002.1 coordinate 411,606, forward strand.
GATCTGGGTGGCGCTGTCGCGTTCCTTCCCGGTTCGCAGGTTGACGTGCGCCCCGTGCGCGACGCGGGCCCGCTCATGGGTCTCAAGCAGCCGTTCCAGATCCTCAAGATGGACCGTCGCCGGGGCAACATCGTCGTTTCCCGCCGCGCGATCCTCGAAGAGTCCCGCGCCGAGCAGCGTGCGGAAGTCATCGGCAACCTCACCGAAGGCCAGACGGTCGACGGCGTGGTCAAGAACATCACCGAATACGGTGCGTTCGTTGACCTCGGCGGTGTCGACGGCCTGCTTCACGTCACTGACATGGCGTGGCGCCGTGTGAACCACCCGAACGAGATCCTGTCGATCGGCGAGACCGTCAAGGTCCAGGTCATCAAGATCAACAAGGAAACCCACCGCATCTCGCTCGGTATGAAGCAGCTTCAGTCCGACCCGTGGGATTCGGTCGAGGAGAAGTTCCCTCTGGGTTCAGTCCACAAGGGCCGTGTCACGAACATCACCGATTACGGTGCGTTCGTGGAGCTGGAAGCCGGGGTCGAGGGCCTTGTCCACGTCTCGGAAATGTCCTGGACCAAGAAGAACGTCCACCCGGGCAAGATCGTTTCGACCTCGCAGGAAGTCGACGTCATGGTGCTGGAGATCGACACCGCGAAGCGTCGCGTTTCGCTCGGCCTCAAGCAGACGATGCGCAACCCGTGGGAAGTCTTCGCGGAAACCCATCCGGTCAACACCGTCATCGAGGGCGAAGTCAAGAACATCACCGAATTCGGTCTGTTCGTTGGTCTCGACAGCGACATCGACGGCATGGTTCACCTGTCCGACCTTTCCTGGGAACAGCGCGGCGAGGATGCGATCCAGAACTACCGCAAGGGCGACGTGGTCAAGGCCGCCGTCACCGAGGTGGACGTCGAGAAGGAGCGCATCTCGCTCTCCATCAAGGCGCTGGATGCCGACACGTTCTCGGACGCCGTCGACGGCGTGAAGCGCGGCTCGGTCATCACCACGACCGTCACCGCGATCGAGGATGGCGGCATCGAGGTCGAGTACAACGGCATGAAATCCTTCATCCGCCGTTCGGACCTTGCCCGCGACCGCGCCGACCAGCGGCCTGAGCGCTTCCAGGTGGGTGACCATGTCGATGCCCGCGTGACCAACGTCGACAGCAAGACCCGCCGTCTGGGCCTGTCGATCAAGGCACGCGAGATCGCCGAAGAGAAGGAAGCCGTGGAACAGTACGGCTCGTCCGACTCGGGTGCTTCGCTTGGCGACATCCTTGGCGCGGCCCTCAAGGGTTCGGGCGACAAGTAAGAATCCCGCGACGCGGAAACGGACGGCCCCGCCGAAAGGCGGGGCCGTTGTCGTTTGACCGAATCGCCCGGTCGCGATGCCTGGGCCACGACGCGCCGCCGCGCCGCCACGCCCGTGATGCTGCGCTGCAACGTCGAGCGCGCATGCGCATTCCGCCGCGTAAAACGGCGCAGAAGACAGAATTCCCCGCCTTTCCAATGGCTTTCCTGTTTGTCGGCGGGACGATTGCCCCTATAGTCCTCAAAAAGAAAAGAGCAGCCATCGCGAACGAAGGCCTGCAAGGGGGGTTGAATGATCCGGTCCGAATTGATCCAGAAGATATCTGAAGAGAATCCGCATCTCTTTCAGCGCGACGTCGAAAGGATCGTGAACACGATCTTCGAGGAAATCATCGAAGCGCTTGCGCGGGGCGACCGGGTCGAACTTCGCGGCTTTGGCGCGTTTTCGGTCAAGAAGCGGGATGCACGCGTCGGCCGTAACCCCCGAACCGGTGAATCCGTCGATGTCGAGGAAAAGCACGTTCCGTTCTTCAAGACCGGAAAGCTCTTGCGGGACCGTCTGAACGGGGGGTAAGTATCGCGCATGTTGCGGCTGCTTCGCCTTCTTTTCCTCTCGCTTCTCGGCATTGCGCTGGTTGCCGTTGCCTCGGCAAACCGTGGGATGGTGACCCTCCGGCTGCTGCCGGAAGAATTGGACAGCTACCTCGGTTTCGGCTGGTCGGCGGAGCTTCCGCTTTTCCTTGTGATCTTCGCAGGCATCGTCGCCGGGTTGGGTATCGGCTTTGTGTGGGAATGGTTCCGCGAGGCAAAGCACCGTGCGGCGGCAAGCCAGCACAAGCGCGAGGCGGGCCGGCTGGAGCGCGAGGTCAAGCAGCTGCGCGCTGAGAAGGCAGCACCTGACGACGACGTCCTGGCGCTGCTTGAGGGAAAGCGCGCGGCCGAGTAAGTCATCCCGCGCCCGGGTTTGGCCGGGTTGGGACAGGCAGGACGTATGATCGCCATGGACGCCGGAAATCCGGAGAAACAGGTGGATATCCGCGTAAAGATCTGCGGGTTGAGAGAAGCTGCGCATGTCGCCGCTGCCGTCGAGGCGGGCGCGACCTATATCGGTCTTGTCTTCTTCCCGAAATCCCCCCGGCATCTCGAACTTCCCGCTGCTGCGCGGCTCGCGGAAGCAGTGCCGCCGGGTATCGCCAAGGTCGCGTTGACGGTGAACGCCACCGATGCGGAACTGGACGCGATCACCGGTTCCGTGCCGCTCGACCTGCTGCAGCTTCACGGCTCCGAGAGCCCGGAGCGTGTCGTGGAGGTCCGGGTGCGCTACGGCCTGCCCGTGATGAAGGCCATTGGCATCGCCGAGGAGGCGGACCTTCCCGCGCTTCAGGCCTATGGGCGGGTGGCGGATCAGCTTCTGGTCGATGCGAAGCCGCCGAAGGGCGCGGCGCTGCCCGGGGGCAACGGCCTCGCCTTTGATTGGCGGCTGGTAGCACGGAAGTACTGGCCTTGCCCGTGGATGCTTGCGGGAGGGTTGACGCCCGGCAATGTCGCCGAGGCGATCCGGCTGACGGGCGCGCAGCAGGTCGATGTCTCCTCCGGCGTCGAGACCGCGCCCGGTGTGAAGGACGCGGACCTGATCCGCGCTTTCATCGCCGCCGCCAAGGGCGCGGTGCCGGCGTGATCCGCTTCCGCGCCGCGACGCGTGCGGATGTGCCGGCTGTGATTGCGCTTCTCACCGACGATGCGCTTGGTGCAACGCGCGAGGGGAGCGACCTTGCCCCCTATCTCGCCGCCTTCGACGCGATGACCGTGGAAGGGGACAACACGCTGATTGTCGGTGAGGATGCGGGCCGCATCGTCGCGACCTACCAGCTTACCTTCATCTCGGGCCTCTCGCTGCGCGCCAGCCGCCGGGCGCAGGTGGAATCGGTGCGTGTCGCGACCGATCTGCGCGGGCGGGGCATCGGCGAGGCGATGTTCGCGGATGCCGAGGCGCGCGCCCGCGCCGCCGGCTGCCGGCTGATGCAGCTGACGATGAATGCCAGCCGCAAGGATGCCAGCCGCTTTTACGAACGGCTCGGCTTTACCCCGTCGCATATTGGCTTTAAACGCGATCTGTCCTGAGAGGAGGCGATCATGGCCGACGACCTGTTCAACAGCTTCATGAACGGCCCCGACGAAAATGGCCGGTTCGGCATCTTCGGCGGGCGCTTCGTTTCGGAAACGTTGATGCCGCTGATCCTCGACCTTGAAGCGGAGTACGAGAAGGCAAAGACCGACAGCAGTTTCTGGGCCGAGATGGACTGGCTCTGGAAGCACTATGTCGGCCGGCCCTCGCCGCTCTATTTCGCGGAGCGCCTGACCGAGCATCTGGGCGGCGCGAAAATCTACATGAAGCGCGATGAACTGAACCATACCGGCGCGCACAAGATCAACAACGTGCTCGGCCAGATCATCCTCGCCCGCCGCATGGGCAAGACCCGGATCATCGCCGAGACAGGGGCAGGCCAGCACGGCGTGGCGACGGCAACGGTTTGTGCCAAGCTCGGCCTGAAATGCATCGTTTACATGGGCGCCCACGACGTGGAACGTCAGGCGCCGAACGTCTTCCGGATGCGGCTTCTGGGGGCCGAGGTGGTGCCGGTGACCTCCGGCCGTGGCACGCTCAAGGACGCGATGAACGACGCGCTGCGCGACTGGGTGACCAACGTGCGTGACACCTTCTACTGCATCGGCACCGTGGCCGGGCCCCATCCCTATCCGGCGATGGTGCGCGACTTCCAGTCGATCATCGGCAAGGAGGTGCGCTGGCAGCTTGCCGAGCAGGAGGGCGAGGGGCGTCTCCCCGACACCGTCATCGCCGCCATCGGCGGCGGGTCAAACGCGATGGGGCTCTTCTACCCCTTCCTCGACGATCCTTCGGTCAACATCATCGGTGTGGAAGCCGGCGGCAAGGGCGTTGACGAGCGGATGGAGCACTGCGCTTCGCTTACCGGCGGGCGGCCGGGCGTGCTGCATGGCAACCGCACCTATCTGCTGCAGGATGAGGACGGCCAGATCCTCGAAGGTTTCTCGATCTCGGCGGGCCTCGACTATCCCGGCATCGGGCCGGAGCATTCATGGCTGCATGAGACCGGCCGCGCCAACTATGTCGCGATCACCGACAAGGAGGCGCTGGAGGCGTTCCAGCTCTCTTGCGCGCTGGAAGGCATCATCCCGGCCCTGGAGCCGAGCCACGCCTTGGCCCATGTGATGAAGATCGCGCCGAGGCTGCCCAAGGACCACATCATCGTCATGAACATGTGCGGTCGGGGCGACAAGGATATATTCGCCGTGGCCAAGCATCTGGGCTTCGATATCCAGACCTGAACACCGCCGCTTCCGGCTTAACCGCAGGAAATCAAGCGATTCGCGACGGCACATCCGGTGATGTCGTCGCGCGCCTCGTCGACAAGTCCATTCACGTGCAGGACGGCAGATCGGGATGCCCATGGTCGGATCGTCGCCGGAACGGACGCAAATCACGACGATCCGGGGCATTGATGCTGCGGTTTGTCCTTTCTGACATCGTATAAACTACGGTTTATCCGCGTCCCTCCCCGGTTTATGGCCATTATGGGGCAGTTTCCCGCCAAATCCGAGGAACGGCGCACCGTAGTCACGAGTAATGGGAGGCGCGTCGCATATCGGTGAAACGGTGATCGAGGGAAAGCCATGATACACACGACCGGAATTTCACAGGCGCGGGCAGACCGGGTTCGGGTCGTTCGCGCAGGTATTGATCTCGGCCAGCTTGTGCGCGACCAACTCAACGCGATGATGGCGGACGGCCACGAGGAAGTGGAGGTGCGCTGGAACTGCGACATGCTCATGGTCGAGGCACGCAGCGCCGATCTGTATGTTTGCCGAGCCTTCGACTCGACCGGCGCCTGCATGATGGAAAAGTTCGACCAAGGCGGGACCGGAGTGGAACGTTATTTTGACGTAGATGGAATTACACTCGTTTCCGAGGTGATCATCGACAAATCCGAGGATCGTTGACGCAGACGAAACCTAAACGACCCATAATACCGATTTTCTTGAGAAAAGACGGGAAACCGGAGATGGTGTTCCGGGGGTGTTGCGTGGGTCGGACATGACAAGACGCGGGTTCCTGTTGTCGGCGGCAAGCTTTCTGGCTGCTTCCGGTACGGCTTTCGCAGCCTCCCACGAGGAGGAGGTAGCCGCGCGCCTTCAAAGCGACGGATTCAGGATCACCCGGCGCAAACGCACGTGGCTTGGTCGGGTGAAGTTCGACGCGAGCAAGGGCCAACTTCAGCGGGAAGTGGTTCTCGATCCGTCCTCGGGTGAGATCCTGCGCGATTATACGATGGAGCCCACGGAAAGCCGGTTGCATTCCACAAACGTTCGAAAAGGCGGCAATGACGGCCCCTCATCGGGTGGCGGAACGGGCGGCGGCGGAGAACCCGGCGGTGAGTCCGGCGGCGGAACCGGTAGCGGTGAGACCGGCGGCGAAACTGGCGGAAAGACGGAGGGCCGGTCGGAAACGGGCGGCACCAAGGAAGGTGGCGATGTCAAGAGATGACACGGCCGCCATTGGCATGATCAAGGTACCGGAACAATGAGGCCGGGACCCATGCGCGACTATATCGCCCTTACGGTTCTGCTGTTCGTTCAGATCGTCTGTGCCGGGTTTCTCGTGGGCGGAACCGTGCTGACCCTGCTGGGGGTCGAGCACCGCCCATTGAACTGGGAACTGCGGGAGCTTCTCGAAATCGGCGCCACGCTTGGCCTCGTCTTCGGCGCCGTTCTCGGGGCGATCGTGCTGAACCGCGGTCTGCGCAGGCAGAAGCGTGCGGAGGACCAGTTGCGGCAGGTGTCCGGCGCGTTCATGGAACTGCTGCATTCACGTTTCAGGGACTGGGGTCTGACCTCGGCAGAGCGCGACGTCGCTCTCTTCGCGATCAAGGGACTCTCAACGCCGGAGATCGCCGCCCTGCGCGGCACGGCCGAAGGTACCGTGAAGGCACAGACCAACGCGATCTATCGCAAATCGGGCGTCAATGGCCGGCCGCAGCTGCTCAGCCTGTTCATTGAGGATCTGATGGACGACGAGATGCTGCCGAACCTGGCAACGGACGAACCCGGACCGGAACCAGAACCCTTCCTGCGCGTGGTTCACTAGGGCCGAGCCAGTCTGCTTGTTTTCGTCGTCGGCCCGAACTGAAAACCCGTATGCGCAGGTGATCCGCCCGTCAGTAGAGATCGACCCGGAACTTCTGCGTGGTCCAGTAGAGTTGGCCGAGCGCGGTCAGCCGCCCCAGACTGGTATCGGGAAATACCGTGCCGTACTGCGCCGCAATCCCGGCTAGGGCTGCCTTGCTCCCGTCGCCGAATGCGCCATCAGCGGTCACATCGGCGCCAAGCTCGGCCATCAGTACCTGCGATCCCATGTCGAGCGCATCGGCAGGCAGCGCATCGAGAAGCTGTTGCGCTGTCGCTGCGGCGTCAGCATCGCGCAGAGCCACGGCTTTCGCCGCACGCGCGGCCGCGTCCCCGACGGTCAGCCCCGCGGGCGCATTCTGCGCGATCACCCAGGCCGCGTTCGCGCCGCCCCAGCCATCGCCACGCTTCAGCCCCTCGTCATACCACTTGACCGCTTCTGCGAAGTCCGGAGTGCCGCCGAGATCGCCGTTGAAATACATGCGCCCGATACTGGTCGGCGCGCGGGGGTGCCCTCCGTCGGATGCCTTCCGGTACCAGTCGAGGGCGGCCTGCGGATCGCGTTCGGTTCCACCGGCGCCATTCAGCGTGACCCAGCCCATGTTGTCATAGCCGTAGATATCGCCGCGATCCGCGCTTTCCCGAAGATAGCGCAGGCCGCGCTGCGGTTCGTAATGGTCTGTGCCATCCTGCAGGAAGTAGTAGCCAAGCGTGTTCATCGAGAATGTATGCCCGACCTCCAGCGATCGCGAAAGAAGGTCGAAACCCTGCCGTTTCAGCCCCGGATCGTCGGCGAGTTCCAGAAGCTGCTGGCCCAGCGAATGGTAGGCATAGGGATCGCCGCGATCGACACCCATAGCCAGAAGCGCCAGCGCCTCTTCCGGTGCGCGTGTCCGGGCCGCGCCCTCTGTCTCCTGTTCGCGCGCAATGACCAGCATCCCGAGCGCGTGCCAGGCCCGCGTGTGGCCCAGTTCCCGCGCCTTCACGAAGGCGGCTTCCGCCCCGTCAAGGTCGCGCAGGGCGACCCGAACCCGGCCAAGCTCATAGTGGAACCGGCCGTTTTCCGGTTCGCGCGCGACGGCTGCCTCGCAGGCGGCAAGTGCTGCGTCGATCTCGATCTCGTTCGGATAGCGGGCGACGCCGACGCCTTCGGGGTCAAGGTGATCGCCTGCGTGGAAGTCGCAGGGATCGACGTTCAGCGTCATCTGCACCGTCTTCGCCTCGCCGTTCGCGGCGACCACGAATTCATCGGTGATCGACGGGGCGGCCATCGTCAGCGCCGAAAGCTCCGGCTGGTTGTTCGCGTAGACGAGGCCCTCGACCCCGCCTGACATTTGCGACAAGGGCACAAGGCCGCGCGTCCGCTCTCCGCTCGCCATCTCCAGCCGCCCGAATTGCGGCAGCCGCGTCACGACGACTGCGTCCATGGGCGCGTCGGCCGTGTCGCGCAGCGCCTCGCCGACCCGTACCTTCCGGTCCAGCGCGAGATTGAGCGCCACGGGCGCTCCGGCGGGCGTGGCGGGTGCTTCGGTATTGCCGGAGTCCGAAAGCGTCGTCTGGAAACCGGGCACCGACGGATCGGCATCGAAGGCCACCGTCTCGACCAGCGACGAGCTTTCCCACGGCACCTGCCGCCCGTTTGTCGTCACGTAGACCCTGCGCCGCACATCCTTGAGGACCGCGTCCAGCGGCGCGTCCGGCGCGGCGGTGGCGGCCTGGTAGAGCGCTTCGGTGAACGGGCTGTTCGTGCCGTCGCCGTCAAGCGCCACGGCGCCGGGTGATGTGGAAAAGACAATCAACGAATTCACCGGGGAATCCTGCGCGGCAAAACCGTTCCGGAGCTCCTGCGGAATCGCATCCAGCCCGACAATCGCGTCCCGGTCAGGGAACGGATTGTCGCGGCAACTGTCGAGAATGACGACGAGTGACCGGGACCGAGCGCCCGCGATCGAAAGAAGGCTCGACAGTGACACCGTCTCGAACGGAAGGTCGTAGATCGTGTCGATTTCCGCATCGACCGGGATCAGCCGGTTGGAGTTGCCGATCTGCACGCCGTGGCCGGCATAGTAGATGACGATTTCCGAACCCTTGCCGGTATCGAAGATCATCCGCCTCAGCGCCGCCTCGAAACCGCGCCGGTCGAGGTTTTCGTATTCCTGAACAACGTAGCCGCTCTGTTTCAGGACCCGGGCAACCAGTTTCGCGTCGGAGACGGCATTGGGCAGGGATGGCGCATGCTGGTAGCTGCCATTGCCGATGACGAGGGCGTAACGTTCGGTCGCAGGCACCGACAGGTCGATGCTCAGCCCGGGCATCCCGAGTACCTCGCCGGGACGCTGGAGGGTCACAAAGGTCTGGCTTGATTGCGCCGAGGCCATGCCTGCCACGAAAACCGCCGCAGCAAGGGTGACGCCCGCCGGGCGATGCCTGCGGTTATGCCGGAGCCGTGTCAATTCCAGCCCCCCCCGCCACCGCCGCCCCCGCCGGCATTGACAGCCGGCAGCACCGGAGCCACAGGCGCGGGCGTCGGAGTGGGGGCAGGTTGCGGAGCAGGGGCAGGACTCGGCGCGGGTGCCGCGACGCGGCGGGCCGGTGCGGCCGGGGCAGGGGCCACGGGGGCCGCTGCGGGCGCGGGCTTCGGGGTTGTTGCGGCTTTCCGCTCAACAGGAACGCAAGATGCCGAGATCAGCACGGCGCAGAGAAACCAACTCCGCTTCCACATATTGAAATCCTCACTGAAATAAATGGGTGATGCTTCATAGCAGTTTCGTAACTATTTTTCAACGAAGACGGGTATTTCGCAGCATTGTTTCTAACGTTTGCCCCGGTCGTCACGTGGACCGGAGCAGCACCTTGGTAGAACCGATTGCCGCCGCGATCTGCTGGTAGTGCGCGGTGCGCCTTTCGGAGTTCTCGGTCGAACGGAGAAGTACGGTTGCGGTCTCTTCAATCACCGCTTCGGCCTGCCGCAGTGCGCGGGCCGCTGCCTCGGGGCGAACGGCGCGGATCGGTGGCAGGAGGGGTGCGGCGGGTTTGCCGTTCAGCCGTGGCCGTAGCAACGGTGCCGAAGGGTCGCGGTTTTGCCGGACGATGACGTCGAGATCGGCAGCGGCCTTGGCAAGCGCCGCGCGCACCGGCGCGTAGTCGCCAGTACGCGGCAGTTCCCGTGACAGTTGCAAGAAATAGACGCGGATACAGTCGATGCGGTAGCGCGGCTCCAGATAGTCGGGGCCGCAGGTGCGTACCGCGCCGCCGATCGCGTCGCTGATCCGGTCCGTGGAGCTAGGGTTAAAGTGGAGGTATGCCCGCATCTTCGGCCCGCCGCCCGGTGCGCCGGAATTGCGGTTTGGGGATGTCTGCTGTCCGGTGCCGGTCGCCTGCGCCGGTATCGGGGCAAGCTCATTCGATTGCATGACGGGCGGTGCTTCTACGATGATCCGGATCGGCGCTGCGACCGCCGGGGCGGACGGCACCGCGCCGAGTACCAGCGCTAGGACGGCAGTGCAGGCGGAAGCCCCGTGCCTGACCGTTGCAAGATTGAGCGTCGAAGTCATCGCCCCGTCTCCTCCTCGAAACCGTAGGCCACGCGGAGCGCCTTGAGGCTTCCGGGGCCGATATCGCCGTCAAGTGCGCCCTGGTAGAACCCGTTCCGGGCAAGCTCCGCCTGAAGGGCGCGCCGCGTGTCGCGTTTGAACATGGTCGGTTGCTCGGCCATCAAGGTCAGCACAGTCGAACTGCCCGCGCGAAGCGCCCGGTAAAGATGTGCAGCCGCCTGTTCCGGCCCCATGCCGGGGACCAGCCCGTCGTCGATCAGCGCGGCGAAGTTGAACATCGCCTGCGGCTGGCGCAGATCGGCCGCGCGCTCGAAGTATTCGAGCGCCCGCTGCGGGTCCCGCCTGAGGCCGAGCCCGCCCTGGTAGTGCAGGAAGCCGAGGTCGTTGATCGCGTCTGCGAATCCCAGATCGGCCGCCTGCTCGAAGAGGGCCAGCGCCTTCGTCTCGTCCTGCTCCACGCCGTTGCCGCTTTCATACAGCCGCGCGAGTTCGTGCATCGCCTCCGGCGATCCGGCTGCCGCGGCATCGCCGAGCAGCGCGGCCGCCTCAGCCGGCGCGTAGGCGTCGGAATGCGGGTTGAGGCGAATATAGGCCAGCCCGAGCATCGCCCGGGGGTCGCCGTCGGCCGCCAGCTTCGCGAGCTGCGCGGCCTGTTCCTGCCGCAATGCGGACCATGCGACGCGAAGGTCATCGACCGCGACCTCCGCCCGCTGTTCGGGGGCGCCCGCGATGTAGTAGGGCAGGCCGGGCAGGGAGCCGTAAGTGTGCGGTTCTTGTTGGTTGCGGGTCGCGGCCAGAACCTCGTCGCGCACTTGCCGGAACATGAGGCTGATTTCCACGCCGGGCTCGGCGAGCCTGTCGGCAAGGGCCAGCGCGAACGGGCTGTTGTCGCCGTCGCCGTCAAGCGCCACCTGCCCGTCGCGCGCGGCGAATGCCACGAGCGTGCCGCGGTCGGGCGATGGCTGGGCCAGCCCGCCGCCGCCACGCGTCGCCGCATCGCCGATGGCCTGCGGTTCGGCAGGCGCCGCGATGACGTCGCCGAACGGGTTGTCGCGGCAGCTGTCCAGGATCACGATCCGCATCTTGCGGGCGCGGTCGACTGCGGCCAGCATGTCCTTCAGCGACACCGACTGCTGCTGGATATCGCGGTTCGAGCGTACGGCCGCATCGACCGGGATCAGGAAATTCTCGCCCTGCACTTCGACGCCGTGACCCGCGAAGTAGATCAGCGCGAGGTCGGCGGTTTCCGAACGAAAGGCGAAATCGTCAAGCGCGTCGCGCAGTTCCGCCTGCGGCGCGTCGATCAGCGTCGTCACGTCGAAGCCGATACCCGAGAGCGTTTCGGAAAGTCGGCGTGCATCGTGAACGGTGTTGCGCAGCGCGGGAATGTGCCGGTACTCGGCCATCCCGACGACCAGGGCAAGGCGTTCGGCGGCATCTGCGTCGGGGATCGGACCCAGGCCAAGGACGAGGAGCAGAAATGCCCGGCGCAGCGAGACTGGTACGATACCCATAGGGCCTCCACGCTCGCGATCGAAAAATTGCTTTCGACCACCATAACGCGAATCGGCGCAAATCCTATTCAGGTTCTCATTACCCTGACGCGCTTCAGTGGCCGCAATTCGGCTTGAGCGTCGCGATGGTGCCCCTTAGCCTCTGGCCGCAGAGCGGGGCAGGAACTAGCAGGGGCAAGCGGATGAGCGGAAAGATCGTGATCCTCGGCATCTTCGTCGCCGACACGGCGCACAGGGCGGAGCGTCAGCCGAGAATGGGCGAGACCATCCTTGGCAGGAGTTTCGCGCTAGGCCCGGGCGGGAAGGGATCGAACCAGTCGGTCGCGGCCGCGCGCGCGGGTGGGACGGTTCATTTCATCACACGGCTTGGCCGTGACGCGTTCGCCGATATGGCGCGTGCGACATGGCGCGATGCCGGTGTCATCGCCGAGGTATCCGAAGACACCGAGAGCTATACCGGCTCCGCCCATATCTTCATTGACGATGCAACCGGCGAGAATGCCATCATCGTTTCTCCGGGTGCTGCGGGGCGGATTTCGGCGGCCGACGTGGAGGCGCGTGCGGCACTGATCGGTGGCGCCGCCGTTTTCGTCACGCAGCTTGAACAGCCGATGGAAGCTGCCCGCCGGGGGCTGGAGATCGCCCGCGCGGGCGGCGCGAGAACAATACTCAACCCTGCCCCGGCCGCTGCTGTTCCGGCGGAAATGCTCGCGTTGTGCAGCTACATCACGCCGAACGAGTCAGAGGCGGCGGGGATCACCGGGTTGCCCGTGACCAGTGTTTCCGAAGCAAGGAAGGCGGCGGAGTGGTTCCAGAACCACGGTGTCGGCGCAGCGGTCATCACACTCGGCGAGAAGGGCGCACTCTATCACGACGCGACGCAAAGCGTGCACGTCCCGGCCTGTGCCGCCGGGCCGGTCGTGGAGACCACGGGGGCAGGCGACGCATTCAACGGTGCATTCGCTGCCGCACTCTCGCGGGGCGACGACCCGGTCGCGGCGGTGCGGTTCGGCTGCGCTGCCGCCGGTATCTCCGTGACGCGGCCGGGTGCCGCGCAGTCGATGCCCGATCTCGCGGAGATCGAGGCGCTTCTCGCGCGGGGTTAGGCGCTGTCTTCGCCTGCCTCCTCGTGGCGGACACGGAAAACGGCGAGATAGAGCGCCGGCGCGAATACCAGCGTGACGACCGTCCCGACGATGATGCCGCCCATCATCGCGTAGGCCATCGGCCCCCAGAATATCTGCCGTGATATCGGGATCAGCGCGAGGCTTGCCGCAGCGGCCGTCAGAAGGATCGGCCGGGCGCGGGCGTCCGACGCCTCGAAGACCGCGTCCCAGACCGGCCGCCCCTTGGCCTTCAGCACTTCGATCTCGTCAATCAGGATGATCGAGTTGCGGATCAGGATACCGATCAGCGCCAGCACGCCGAGGATCGCGACGAAACCGAGCGGCGCGCCGGATGGCAGCAGCGCCGCCACGACGCCGATAAGGCCAAGCGGCGCGACGCAGAGGACGACGAAGCTCAGCCGGAAGCTCTGGGTCTGGATCATGATGAGCGTCAGCATGATGAGCATCATCAGCGGAACGACGGCCGCAATCGGTGCCTGGCTTTCGGCGCTTTCGGCGACCGATCCGCCAAGCTCCACATGGTAGCCGGGCGGCAGGCTAGCATCGAAACCTGCGATCTGCTCTTCAAGCGCCTTGACCACGGTTGCCGGCTGGTCCTTGCCCGCGATGGCCGCCTTCACTGTGATTGTCGGCATACGGTTGCGCTGATGGATAACCGGTTGCTCGGTCTCGTATCGGAAGGTCGCGACCGAGCGGAGCGGGATCGTGACGCCATTGGCTGCCGAAAGCTGCAATTCGGCCAGGTCTTGGACGGAACCGCGCGACTTTTCGTCGCCGCGCGCGAGAATGTCAACGAGATAGGCCGCGTCCCGCAACTCGGTAATGTTGCTGCCATCATAAATCGCGTTAAGGGCCGCCGCGATGTCGCGCGGCGTGATGCCAAGCTGGCGCGCACGGTCCTGGAGGATTTCGACGCGGACGACGCGCGCCGGTTCATTCCAGTCCATCACGATGTCCCGCAACCGGGTGTCGGTCGCGATGACTGCCGTCAGATCGCGTGCAAGGTCGCGCAGTTCGGAGATGTCGGGGCCGGCGATACGATACTGAACCGGGCGCCCGACCGGCGGACCGATCTCAAGCAGTTTGATAAAGACGTCGATCCCGGGTAATTCGTTCGCGGCGACCACCCGCAATTCGTCGCGCAGCGCGTCGCGCGCCTCGACCGAGGGCGTCTGGACCACGATCTGACCCATGTTCGGCCCCGGTGTGGGCACGTCATACGCCAGAAGGAAGCGCGGCGCACCGCGCCCGACATAGGAGGACCAGAACAGCACATGCTCGCTGTCGGCCAGATGCGCCTCCATCCGGTCCATCTGAGCCGCCGTTTCCGTGATGGCGGCATTCTGGGGAAGGGCGAAGTCGAGGATCAGTTCCGGTCGGTCGGAGTTCGGGAAGAACTGGTTTTCGACGAAGCGCATGCCGAAGATCGACAATCCGAAGATGGCGACCGTGATCCCGATTGTCAGCCAGCGATGCATCATCGCCGCCCGCAGCAGCCGGTGGAACATGCGCCGCAACCGCCCCGGCTCGGCCGAATGATGCGCCATGCTTGCGGGCAGGAACGTGACGCCGAGAAGCGGCGCGAAGAGGACCGCGACAACCCATGAGACGAGGAGAGAGACGGCGATCACAACGAAAAGCGAAAAGGTGAATTCGCCGGCGGCGGAGTTGTTGAGGCCCACTGGAATGAACCCGGCTACCGTCACCAGAGTACCCGACAGCATCGGGAAGGCGATAGAGGTCCAGGCGAAGGAAGCCGACTTCGTCAGCGTGTCACCCTTTTCGAGCCGCGAGATCATAGTCTCGATCGCGATCATGGCGTCATCGACAAGAAGCCCGAGCGCGATGATAAGCGCGCCGAGCGAGATCCGCTGAAGGGTGAAGCCGGTGTAGTGCATCACAACGAAAGTGATGGCGAGGACGAGCGGGATCGTGAGCGTGACCACGAGTCCGGCCCTGAGGCCGAGGCTGATAAAACTGACTGCGAGGACGATCAGAACTGCCTCGATCAATGCCTGAATGAAGTGGCCGACGGCCTCGTCCACGACATGCGGCTGGTCGGCGACCTGATGGATCGTGATGCCGATGGGAAGGTTTGCTTCGGCCCCGGAGATGACCGCTGACAGCTCTTCGCCGTACTCGATGATATTCGCGCCCTTGCGCATCCCGACCGCAAGGCCCACGGCCTCCTCCCCACGATAGCGGAACAGCTCTCCGGGCGGGTCCTGGTAGCCACGGCGGATATCGGCGACATCGGTCAGGCGGAAGAAGCGGTCGCCGACCCGCAGGTTGATATCCTCAAGGCTCTCGGTGCCCGAGAACTGGCCGCCGATCCGGACCAGCACCCGTTCGGGGCCGGCGTCGATCACGCCCGAGGGCAGGATCGCGTTTTGTGCTGCAAGCGTAGCCTGCACAGCCTGCTGGTTCAGGCCAAGCGCGGCCAGCCGCTCGGTCGAGAATTCGAGATAGATAACCTCGTCACGCGTGCCGAAGATTTCCACCTTGCCGGCGTCGGGCAGCGCCTGAACGGCGCGGCGCACGTCTTCGACATGGTCGCGCAGTTCGCGCGGGCTGAATCCGTCCGAGGTGAAGGCATAGATATTGCCGAACACATCGCCGAAATTGTCGTCGAACTGGAAGCCCGCGAACTCCGCCGGGAACTCGGGCCGGATGTCCGACATCATGTTGCGGACGGTCTGCCAGATACGCGGGAGGTCGCGTGCCTTCGTCGTCGCCAGCAGCTCGACATAGACGATGGCCTGGCCGGGCCGCGTGACCGACCGGGTATAGTCCAGTTCGTCCAGGTCCTCGAGCTTCTTCTCGATCCGGTCGGTTACCTGGCTGAGTGTTTCCTGCACATCCGCGCCGGGAAGCGACGCGGCGATGATCATCGTCTTGATCGAGAAGTCGGGATCCTCCTCGCGGCCGATCTCGATATAGGCGAGGATGCCGGCGACGAGCGACATGACCATCAGGAACCACACGAAGGAACGGTGGTTCAGCGCCCAGTCGGAAAGGTTGAAGCGGTTCATTCCGGCACGCGCGGGCCGACGCTCTGCCCGTCCTCTAGTGAATGGATGCCCTTGACGATCACCTCGCTGCCGGGGTCAAGACCGTCCGCGATCAGGACGAAATCCGCGATAGCATCGCCGAGCGTAACGGATGCGCGCCGGACGGTATCGTTCGCGCGATCCACGACCCAGACTGCCGGGGCACTTTCGGCGTCAAGGATCGCCGCCAGCGGCAGAACCATACCGGCATCGGCGCCGGCGACGGGCCGGACCCTCGCCAGCGCGCCAAGGCGAAACGCGTCCGGTGGTGTGTCGAGCGTGAGGTGAAGGCGCCGCGTGCGCGTCGTGCGCTCTGCCACTGGGTCGATGCTGCGCAGCGTGGCAGCGGCCCGGACGGCTGGATTGGCGACAAGCTCGGCTTCGAACCCGGCGCCCTCTTCCAGCGGGGCAACGTCCTGTTCGCTGAGGTCGATGACCACCTCGCGCTCACCGGCGGCGGCGACGCGAAGAACGGGCTGGCCGGCCGAAAGCGCCGCGCCCGGCTCGACGAAGACCGCGGTGACGATTCCGGCCTGCGGCGCGGTCAGCGTTGCGAGGGCCAGCATGTCCGCCGCCTGCGCGAGGGTCGCGCGGGCCTGCTCAAGCCGCGCTTCGGCGGCAACCAAGCCGCGTTCCGCGTCTTCGAGTCGCGTCTCGCTGCCGGCGCCGCGATCGGCGAGCTCTTTCGCGCGGTCGCGCGCGTCCGAGGCAGAACGGAGTTGCGCCGTGGCGACGGCCACGCTCGCTTCGGCTGACCGGACGGTCGCGTCGAGGTCTTCGGGATCGAGCCGGGCAAGCACCGCGCCCTGCTGGACAATGTCGCCCGCCGAAACCGGGCTCTCGGCGATGGTGCCGGCCAATGGGAACCCGAGGTCGGTCTCGATCCGGGCAACCACGGTGCCGACATAGCTGATCGGCAGCGTGGTTTCCGGGCTGACGATGACCGAGACGACCGGGCGCGGCGCCGATGGTGCCTGCGCGGCCTGTTCTTCCGCAGCCGCCGGCACAGCGAGGATAGCCAGCATGAGGAACGCGAACTGTCTCATTGGGCGCCCTCCGCCGCCCGGACGACGCGGCCGGGATACAGAAGCTGCGCGCCACGCCCCACGATCATCATGCCGTCCTCGACGCCGTCCGACAGCACGATGCGCCCGGTTTCGTAGCGGTCGATGCGCACCGACAGCAGCGAAACGGTCATGGTTTCGGGGTCGACGCGCCATACGGCGGGTCCGGTCCTCGTTGCCGTGATGGCTGCGTAGGGAAGGACGACGCGCGGCGGTTCCTGCCGTGTCACGCTGCCCCGCACGGCATCGCCGTAGGACAGGCCATGTGGTGGGTTTTCGACAGCCACTGTCACTTCGACTGTGCCGGTCTGCGCTTCCACGACAGGCGATATTTCCGAGATATGGCCGACGAAGGTCTCATCCGGTATCTCGATGCGGTTCAGTGTTACTTCCGGCGGTGCGGACCCGATCGTCAAAAGCGCCTCTGGCACATGAAAGATCGCATCGAAGCCTGATCCGAGCGCGAGTTCCATTACCGGCTGCGCCGCGCCGACAACCTGCCCCGCCTCGGCCATCCGCTGTGTCACAGTCGCGCTTTCCGGCGCGAGAAGCACGGTGTCGGCCAACGCCTTGGTCGCGCGGTCCAGATCGGCCTCGGCCTGGGCCAGCACGCCTTCGGCAATGTGCAGTGCGTCCTCGGCACTGTCGCGGCCGATCCGGGTCGTTGCCCCGCGCTGAAGCAAGGTTTCCTGCCGCTGGAGGTCTTCCATCGCCTGCCGAAAGTCCGCCTTCGCGGTAGACAGTCCTGCCTCGGCGGCGCGCAGGGCTTGTTCCTGCTGGACGGCGTCAAGCTTGGCCAGCGCCGTCCCCTCTGCGACCTGCTCGCCGGCCTCGACCAGCACTTCGGTAATGCGTCCACCCATCGGGAAGGCGGCTGACAGGGTTTCCCGCGCCACTGCCTCGCCAGTCAGGGAATAGACACGCTCCTCGACAACGGCGCCGGCGGTCACGATTTCAACCGCCAGCGGAGTGTCGGCAACGGCCATCTGGGCACAGAGCCCTACGGCAATGGCTACGCGGAATAATAACATTGTCACCTCATGGGGCCGCAACCGGATGCGTCGCCTAGCGACTGAGTTAATGTGCTTCGGATCGCGAAAAACCACAATGGAGGCGTTCGGGTCCGCGACGCAACGGAAGGCGCCGCCTCCGCGCGACACGTCCGTGCCGCCGGGCTTGCGGGCAGGGGGGCGTGATGCGAAAACGAGGCGCGGCGACAGCGCGGAGCAACCTGATGCGGGACCGGATCGAAGCAGCGGCCGACCATATCCGCGCCCGTGGCGGGGTGCGGCCCGAACTGGCGATCGTACTGGGCTCCGGTCTCGGGCCGCTGGCCGAGCGGGTGGACGGCATCGCAATTCCCTATGCCGAGATACCGCATTTCCCGGTCTCCACCGCACCGGGTCATGCCGGCCGGCTGCTTCTTGGCAAGCTGTTCGGGCGGGACTGCGTCGTCATGCAGGGGCGCGTTCACCTCTATGAAGGATACACACCGCAGGATGTAGTTTTTCCGGTCCGGGTGATGGCGGCACTCGGTGCGCGGACGCTGATCCTGACGAACGCTGCAGGGGGGATGAACCCGGACTACTCGGTCGGCGACATCGTCGCGATCGAGGACCACCTGTCGCTTGCCGTCGCCTCCGGCCTCGACCCTCTTCGTGGCCCGAACGATCCCGCAATAGGGCCGCGCTTCGTATCCATGAACCGTGCCTATGACCCCGATCTCCTCGCACTTGCCGAACGTGTCGGCGGCCTCGCGCGCGGGGTCTATGCCCATGTCGCGGGTCCGAGCTTCGAGCCGCCGGCCCTGATCCGGATGTTGCGGGCGGCTGGCTGTGACCTTGTCGGCATGTCGACCGTGCCCGAGGTCATCGCCGCACGGCATGTCGGGATGCGGGTGCTGGCATTGTCGGCCGTGACCAATATCGCGGTCGCCAGCACCGCCGACGATCACATCACCGACGAGGCCGAGGTCTGGGAGGCGGCGCGCGCACTTCAGCCGCGGTTCCTCGCGCTGATGGAGGCATTGCTCCCCGCGCTGCCGAAGGAGGGTTCATGACCGGTTTCCCCAACTCAGCCGACACGATGATCACCAACGCCCGCATCCTGACAATGGACGACGCGTTTACCGAGATACCGACCGGCGCGGTCGCGATCACCGCCGGCCGGATCGCGGCGCTCGGCCCGCAGGCGGCCGCAACGGGTGTGACGGCCGCGACGGTGGTTGATGCGCGGGGCGGCCTGGTCATGCCCGGCCTGATCAACACGCATTGCCACGCCGCGATGACGCTCTTTCGCGGTCTGGCCGACGACCGGCCACTGGATGGCTTTCTGAAGACGGTCTGGGCGGCCGAGGCGGCGCATGTCACGCCGGAGACCGTGAACGCCGGCGCGGTGCTCGGGTTCGCCGAGATGGCGCTGGGCGGGATCACGCATGTCGTGGACATGTATTTCCATCCCGGCGCGACTATCGCGGCCGCAGCGAAGGTCGGCATCGGCCTGACCACCGGGCCGGTCTTCATCGGATTTGACGGGATCGACGGGCTTCCCTGGCCTGAGCGTCTTGCCTTCGCGGAGGATTTCGTTACCCGCCACCGGGACACACAGGGTGTCGGCCTTATGCTGATGCCGCATTCGGCCTACACGCTCGATGCGGCAAAGCTACGCGAGGTGACGGAAATGGCGGAAAGGCTCGCCATACCCGTCCATATCCACGCGGCGGAAGCTCCGTCCGAAATGCGGCTTGTCGCCGAACAGCACGGGACGACGCCGGCGCGTATCCTGAACCAGACCGGGATTCTCGCGCCGGGGACGCTCCTGGCGCATGCCGTGCATCTCGACGATGAGGAAATCGCGCTTCTCGCCGAATGCGGGGTGGCAGTGTCGCACAATCCGTTGTCGAACGCCAAGCTCGCTTCCGGTACGGCCCGGATCAAGGCGCTGCGCGCCGCCGGGGTGACTCTGTCACTCGGCACCGACGGCGCGTCGAGCGGCAATGACCTCGACCTGTGGAAGGCGATGCGGCAGGCTGCGTTCCTCCAGATCCTTGCCACAGGGGAGCCGGACGTCCTTCCGGCGCGCGACATCGTCGCCATGGCTACGCGGGGCGGCGCCGCCGCAATCGGACAGGGGGGAAGGAAGGGTATCCTCGCCCCCGGCGCGGATGCCGACGTGATCGTGATCGACCTTTCCGCGCCGCATCTGACGCCATGCTACGATCCCTATTCCACGCTCGTCTACGCGGCCGGGCGCGAGGATGTGCGCCATGTGTTCGCCGGTGGGCGGCGGATCGTCGCTGACCGGGAACTGACCGCGCCGATCGGGGAGGAAACCGCACGCGTGCAGGCGGTTGCGCGGGCGCTGAACGCGCACGAGTCCCACGACGGGATCTGACCGGACGCGCTACATCGCGAAAACAATTCACTTAATCCCGTTTGAATGTTCACGATATCGTGGGTAATATGGCGCGACGCCGGATGGACATTCTTTCGTTTTAAGGTGGCGGTGCCGCATTTGAGCAAGCCTGCGAGCCCGGTTTACTAGACCCCTTCAGAGCTGTCAGGAGGGTGGGGCGATGAACAGATCAGCGACGACTGTCGTCGAGCGGCAGGCGGAGCGGAGCGACCTTCCGGCCTTCGAGGATCTTCTGGCGGACGGTTCGTTCCATGCGCGTCTGGCGAAGGCGCGCGCGGCACGGGAACGCTCGCTTGCTGCGGGCGCCGGCGACGACGCAGAGATTCTCAAACGCCGCAAACCGTGGGAGCGCGCGGTACCCCCCCTTCCCAGGAAACGCACGGAGAGCGGGGCGGCCCGTAAGGAACCACTGGTCCTGACCGCTCCGATCCATGCAGACCCTCGCCCTATGGCCGATCGGTACATTGCCGAACCGCGACAAGTTTCAGCCGAACAGCCGGCATTGTCCAAGACCGCGCCAGTACCGGAGACCCGGCCGCGCGGCGCGGCGTTTCTTGCCGCCGGATTCGGAATCGGCCTCGCAATCGGCGCGGTGGCGACAGTGTCGATCATCGCGCTTTCCGGACCGAAGCAGGCAAATGATCCCGCCATTCTCGCCGACATGCCACCACCCGCGGCGGTAGCGTCGCCCACCGTTGCCGATGCAGAACCACCGGGCGCACCCGATCTTCCGGAGACTGCGCCTGACCTCGGCGCCAGCCCGTCAGGAGAGACGGTTCTTGCCTTGGCCGTTCCCGTGACCCGTCCCGCCGAGCCGTCGAAAACCCTTGGTCCCGTGCCGGTCGCCCGTCCTGTGGTTCCGGCCGACAGCGGCACGCGCGACGATGTGGCGCCGCCACGGCCCGCCGCAATCCTGCCAAAGCCGCAGATCGGCGGCATCGCCGCGCTGCGCCCGCTGGCCCCCGAAGCCGACCGCGCAGCCCCGCTGCGGATCGTATCGCGGCCCGTCGCCACGCCGGCACGCCCGGGTGTCGTGGTTGCGCGCCTTCCCGGCGCACCGATGCCGGACGCGCCGTTGGCGGCGCAGCCCGATCCGGCACCCTTCGTAGCCCCGCTCGCCCGGCCCGATCACGCCGTGACTGTCGCCGCCGCAGTGGCCGCGCCGACGGTCTTCGTCGGGGCGCCCGCGCTGGTCGCCGAAGAGACCCTGGCGGACGTGACGGCCCGGATAGAGCGCGCCGGCTTCGCAACCGGCGAACCGAGCCGGGTGGGATTCAGCATAAGCCAGAGCAACGTGCGCTATTTCCACGCGGAGGATGCCGCCGCCGCGCACCGCCTTGCCGGCGAGATTGACGCCGTCGCCCGCGACTTCACGGCCTACAGCCCGCTGCCGCCGAAGGGAACGATCGAGATCTGGATTGCCGGGAGCGGGCAGGGCGCGGCCCGCAAGACGGCCCCCGCCAGAAGCCCCGCCGCACCGGATCAGCAGCTTATGAGGTTGCGTGACCTCATCCTGCGGCAGATGCGGAACGGCGATCATTTGTAACCGGCCTCGCCTGGGGAAGTGCGGCCGGATTGTTCGGGACGAGTTTAACAGGGGGAACGGATGCCTGACCCAAGACTTCTTGCAATCGTGACGGCGCTCCTGCTGATCTCGGGCGGCTCGGCCGCGCGTGCAGAATACAGTTTGCGGCAGTTGCAGGACATCGAAGGCTATATCCTGCGGAAGGATTGCGGTGGTCTCTGGCAATACCTGGTTGAGAACCCGTCGATCATGGCCGGCGGCGACGCGCTTGCTGCGGAACTCCGGGTCTTCGTGAACGCGACGCAGCGCGGCCAACTGGATTGCTTCGACGCGCCTTCCGAACCTGTTGCGGTCCTTCCGCAAGCACCGGTCGTGAACTTCGCGCCGAATGCTGGTGCGCTGTATTGACCACACCGGGAGAAAGCGGGTGACACCAATGCCGGCCGGTCCGCGCATAGCCTACGTTCTCGACCCGCGATTTCCCGGCGGGACGTCCTCGGGCGTGGCGGAGGAACTGAAAGTCACGGCCCGGTTCGGGCAGGTTGCGGTCCATGCCATCGGGTCACGGATGTTCGGCGGGCGCGAAGTGGCGCCGCAACTTGCGGGCGTGCTTGAGGACCTGGGCGTCACGCCGGTCTGGGACGCCCCCGTTATCGGCGCGGATATCGTTATCCTGCACAACCCCGTCTTCCTGAAATTTGACGCGGCCCTCCAAAGCCGCATTGTCACGCGCCATCTGATTGTGGTCGCGCAGGAGAATTTCCTGCGCCCCGGCGGCGCGGAAGGGTTCGACGTTGCGCATTGCATGGGCCTCATCGATCGCGCGTCGCTTGCCCTGCGGAAATCCGTTGCGCCCGTCTCGGGGCACAACCGCGCAACGGTTGCGGCGTGGCACCAGCGGTTCGGCCTGCCGCCCGGATGGGGGGTTTTGCCGGAGGACTGGTTTCACATTTGCGACTTCGCGTTCCTGCCGCCGACGGCTGCACCACGGGACCAGCGCGGCCGGCTGTCGCGGCCCGGGCTGGAGAAGTTTCCGCCCCGCGCGGTGATGGATCTGTGCTTCCCGCCCCACGCGGAGGCCAACGTCATCCTTGGTGCCGACCCGCTTCTGACAGAAGATACGGTTCGCCCGCACTGGACGCTGCATCCGTTTCGCAGCCTTGAGGTCGACGCCTTCTTCCGCCTGATCGACTTCATGGTCTACTTCACGGCCCCGACCTGGCAGGAAAGCTTCGGCCGCGTTCTGGCCGAGGGGATCGCGGCGGGCAAGGTGGTGATCGCCGACCCGGCCACGGCGGAGAGTTTCGACGGCGCCGTCGTGTCGGCGCGGCCGGAAGAGGTCGACGCGATCATCCGTAGCTTCCTTGCCGCGCCAGAACGCTATCGCGATCATGTTCTGAACGCGCAATCGGCAATCACGCGGTTCTCGTCTGAAGCTTTCGCCGCGCGGTTCGGCGGCATTCTCGAAGGCACGCTCAAGGTGGCTGCATGATCCTGATCGAATCCGGAGAGCGCACCGAGAAAAGCTTCGATGCGAAACTGGTCTTCGCCCGCCAGCTCGCCAGTCGCGGGCACCGCGTCGTGCTGGACGACCGGGTCTTGCCCGAACGCCTCGATCGCAACCAGAAATACGAAGCGGCTGCGTTTCTTGCCACTCTCGATGGCGCGGCGATTTCGCGCGTGCTGGTCATAGGTGCCGAGGCAGTATCGCAGGAAACGATGCTCGCGCTGCGCGGCTTTGACCTTGCACCGGAGGTAAGCGTGGCCGCGATCGGGCGGTTCCCGCAGCGGCAGGCCGCGATCGGGGCGCAGGCGAAGATCGCCTATGCGACCGGGCACGAACCGACGCTTGTCGATCTGTCGACACTGCTGCCGCAGCCACTCCTTGCGGATGCGGTCCTGCCGCTCGCTGCGGTTCCCGCGCGCCGGGTTGAGGATGGCGGCCCGCCCCGCCTGTTCATCTTTCTGGCTCAGGAAACGCTCGACAATCCGCAGGTCCTGCCGGTTCTGGCCGCGATGGACCAGCTTCCCGACTGGCGGCTGAACCTGATCCTTCCCGGGCGCGGAAAGGAACTGATAAAGGCCACACGCTACGACCGGCTGCGCGTCCTTGGCTATTCGGAGGTGCCACCGGCGACCATTGCCGCCCTTGCGGACATCGCGGTCTTCTTCGGCGATGGTGTGCCCGGAGAGCGGATGGCGGCTTTCGCGCTCGATCTGATGCGGTCGGGTGGCGCGGTCGTCGACTGCACCGCGACGGGCGCCTTTCAGGCGAGCGGTGCCCCCGTGGTGCGGGGGGGCGAGGACCTTGCCGCGCTGGCCGATCATTTGCTCCATACCGTCCTTGTCAACCGGCAGGAAATCGGTCGGCGCGCGCAGGAAAGCCGTTGGCTGACTGCCAACGGGATCGAAAACCTCGAACGTGCACTTGGTCTTCCGGTTCCCGTGGCCGGGCCCGCCCCGGTGACTGACCGGCCGACCCGGACGGTTTTTCTGCCGACCAACGGCGTGGGCCTTGGCCACGCCCGACGCTGCACGCTTGTCGCGGAAGAGATGGCCGGTTCCGGCGATATCGCCTTCGCGGCGTTCCCGAGTTGCGTTCCGATGATCGTGGAAAAGGGCTTCGACTGCCTACCGCTGGTGCAGAAGAGCCCGGATCACGACGATGAGTTTGCCAACGATCTGATTACCTATCTTCGGCTGGACAGGTCCCTGCGTCCGGGCGACAGGCTGGTCTTCGATGGCGGCTATGTCTTCGACTCCATCCACCGGGTGATCCTTGACAAGGGGCTCGACGCGACGTGGTTACGGCGGGGCTTGCCGCAGCCGAACCAGAACGCGTCGGCGACGCTCGACCGGGAGCCGGTCTTCCGTCAGGTCATCGTCCCGACAGAAGCGTTCGACGAACTGAATGCCGTTGGCGAAATGGGTCGGGCCATCCGCCATGTCGGCCCCATCGTCCAGCGGCTGGCGGCGCCCGATGCCGCAGAGCGCACCCGTCGGCGCAAGGCACTGTCCGACCGGCTCGGCCATGCGTTCGACCAGCTTGTCATCACGATGCTGGGCGGCGGCGTCGCATCGGACCGGGCCGCGCAGATGCAGGCGCTGGCCGCGCTTCTCGACGACCGGAAGCGCTGCCTGCACCTGATTGTCGTCTGGCCCGGCGCCGTCGTGCCGCCCGGCCTGAACGGCTGGCGAAATACCCGTGTCGTCCAGACCCGGCGCGCGTTGTCGCTTTGCCAGATTGCGGATCTGACCGTGTCGGCGGCCGGCTACAATTCGTTCCACGAACTGT
This sequence comes from Alphaproteobacteria bacterium, assembly GCA_030429495.1. Classification (GTDB taxonomy): domain Bacteria; phylum Pseudomonadota; class Alphaproteobacteria; order Rhodobacterales; family Rhodobacteraceae; genus Albidovulum. Next base: position 436,673 of record JAUIFH010000002.1, read on the forward strand.
TGTATCACGGCCTTCCCGCGATCTTCGTGCCGCAGGTTGCGAGCTTTCTCGACGATCAGGACCGTCGCGCCCGCGCTGCCGCCGATCGGGGTCTGGCCGGGCGGGTGAAGGCGCAGGATCTGCTGGTCCTTGAGCGCGAGGTCACGGCGTTCCTCGATACCGACAAGGCCGATGGCATTCGCGCCGCGCTCGCTGCGGCAACATTGCCCACGCCGGGGAATGCCCGCGCCGCGGCGCTCATCCGGGAGGGGACGGCCCAATGACTCAGGACATCTGGTATTCCGTCCTGTCGCGCCTTTCGCCCCTTGCTCCGGTCGATCTGGACGAAGCACCATCCGCGCCGCCGGGACGCGGGCTGTCGGCATGGCCTGCCGATGTGCAACCGCCATCACCACGCCTCTGGGACCGGCCGGAAGACGGAACCTCTCATCTTGGCATCCGCGTCGATCAAGCGCCGGGCGACTGTACAAGCGCGGCGCTGCGGCTTGCGTCGGCGGCGGCAGAGCGCGGCGTGATCCCGATCATCCTTACCCCGCTTTCCCACACCGGATTCGAGCGGTTCGGCTTTCGTGTCGAACGGTTCGTCGATGGCCCCGGCGTGGATCGCGCCGCGTGGGAGTCTGAAATCTCTGCGTTCTGGGACTTGGCGCTGATCGTCGATCTGCAGGATGTCGCCCGGCTCGGATAGCGGTTGGCCTTCACCAGACCAAAGGCCGTATCGCACTGCCTTGTTTATCCTTACAAACATCAGTGGGTTTGACGAAACGGGAGGCGACGCTGCGATCGCTCCGCTCTTGGAACGAAAGATCGCTCGCGATGCAGTTTGCCATCGCGGGGGGCGTCGTCATGATCCTGTCGATGATCCTGATCGGCAACGCCGTCGCCGCGCGGATCGAGGAAAGCGTGGTCCGCAATACCGCCTATGCGACGTCGCAATATATGGATTCCATCATCACACCCCTCAGCCAGGATATCGCGGATGTCGATACGCTTCCGCCCGGCGCCAAGCGCGCCCTGGACGAGGTGTTCAAGCATACTGCCCTGGGCCAGCGCGTCGTTTCCTTCAAGCTCTGGAAGCCCGGCGGTCTGGTTGTGGAGGCGTCGGACCCCTCGATCATCGGCCAGCGGTTCACGGTGACGGAGAATCTCGCCGCGGCGCTCGAAGGCGAGGTGCGCGCTGATTTCGAGGATTTGAGTGACGAAGAGGATCAGGGCGAACATGCGCTGGGTCTGCCGCTTTTGGAGATCTACAGCCCGATCCGCGAGGTCTGGTCGGGCAGGGTGATCGGGGTCGCCGAATTCTACGAGGTCGGCACGCAGCTTCGCCTTGACCTTGTCGCGGCGAAGCGAAGAAGCTGGGCCGCCGTGGCCTTCGCCTTCCTCATGATCGGCGGCGTCCTGTTCCTGATCGTGCTGCGCGGCAGCCAGACGATTGACCGCCAGCGCGCCGCGCTGACGCGCCAGTTGCAGGAGTTGTCGGCCTTGTCGTCCCGCAACACAGCCCTTCGGGAGCGCGTTCAGCAGGCCGCCGCCCGCGCCTCGGCGATGAACGAGCAGGCGCTGCGGCGTGTTGGCGCCGATCTGCATGACGGGCCGGCGCAACTGCTTAGCTTCGCGGCCCTTCGCCTCGACAATCTGCGCGGGGAGGTTCCGCCCTCAACCGAACTCGACTCGGTCGAACGTGCGGTCAAGGATGCGATCCGCGAGGTGCGCAGCATCTCGAAGGGGCTTTCGCTGCCCGATATCGAAAGCCGCGCGCCCTGTGGCATCATCTCTGGTGTCGCCGATGCCCATTCGGCACGGACCGGCACCGAGGTCACCGTGGCCTGCGATCTTCCCGACGACCTCATGCTTTCGGAAGCCGCCAAGATCTGCATCTACCGCTTCGTGCAGGAGGGGCTGACGAACGCCTGGCGATACGCCGGCGCGGCCGGGCAGGAGGTTGTCGCCACGCTGGCCGACGAGATGCTCGATATCCGCGTGCGCGACCGGGGGCCGGGTTTTCCGGCACCGGGCGATGCACGGCCGGCGGGGGCAGAGGACAATTCCGGTATCGGCCTCGACGGTCTGAGGGATCGGGTCGAAAGTCTCGGCGGTATGTTCGAGACGCGAAACCGTCCGGACGGTGTGGGTGCGGAGATAGTCTTTGGCTTGGATATGAGGTCGACATGATGGAACCGATCCGCGTTGTCGTCGCTGATGACCACCCGCTTTATCGGGAAGGGGTCTCGCGCAGCCTGTCGGACAGCGACGGAATTGATGTGGTCGGCGAAGGGCAGGACGCCGACAGTGCCGTCGAACTGGCAGAGCGTCTGCGGCCCGATATCGTGCTTCTGGATATCTCGATGCCGGGTGGCGGGATTTCGGCACTGCGGCGCATCATGGCGCTCGATGATCCGCCCAAGGTCGCAATGCTGACGGTGTCGGAGGACGACGACGACGTCATGCAGGCGCTCAAGTCCGGCGCGAAGGGCTATGTCCTCAAAGGCGTCGGGTCACGCGAACTGGCTGGCGTCGTCCGCGGCTTGGCCTCCGGCCAATCCTATGTGTCGCCGGCACTTGCCGCGCGGATCCTGAACGCGATGCGCTCAGGCAACGAGGGCCGCAAAGAGGCGGACCCGATGGACGACCTTTCGAAGCGTGAGGAGGACATCCTGAGGCTGGTGACCGAGGGCATGAGCAACAAGGAGGTGGGCCTCGCCCTCGACCTCCAGGAAAAAACGGTCAAGCACTACATGACCTCGATCCTGCAAAAGCTGCATGTGAGAAATCGCGTCGAGGCGGCGGTGCTCGCGCGCGGGCGCTGGAAGGACTGACGTCAGTTCAGCATCAGCCTGTCGCGGATCCGCAGGATATCCTCAGATTCGATTCCGCGGCGAACGACGGTGCGCCCCCGCGGGTCCTTCAGTTCGTAGACGCCACCGGAGAGGATTTCGCGCCATCCGCGAAAGTCCTGCAGATCAATGGCCCCGGCTCTGCCATCGACAATCGCTACGCTCAACACGTCGGTTCGCCCCCCCGCTGCGGCGGAGCGAAGGCGTTCCATCTCTGCCACATCCGACCGTGTGGCGCCGCGCCGCTCCTCGATCCGGCCGCGCCGGTTCAACCGCTCATAGCGACCGCCGCGCAGCCTTTCGATATGGCCGTCGCGAAACTCGATATGGATACCGGAGACGCCAAAGAAGGTTGAGCCGCCCGATGATCCGGATGAGGACGACGGCCCGGAGCGGGACGCGGACGAACCCGAACCACCGGATCCGCTGTTCCCGCCGTCATCATCGTCATCATCATCGTCGTCGTCGTCATCATCGTTGTTGTTCCCCGGCCCGGAATTCGAGCCGGGCCCCGAATTCGAACCTGATCCGGAGTTCGAACCTGATCCGGAGTTCGAACCCGATCCGGAGTTGGAGCCGTTACTCTTGGCCCAGGCGGCGCCGTGCGGCCCGTCGAAAAAAACCTGCGGCGCGCCGAGCCAGAATATGGCGGCCAGAAAAAGCGTAAGGAACAGCCTTGCCCGCACCCTTGTTTCCCCTGGATAGCGACCGCCCCCCGGTAGGGCGAGGGGCGGCCACGGAAGATTGCTTTGCCCAGCCTAGCGCAACGCCAACAGCCGGTCGATATCGGCCTGGGTCGCCGGCCGTTCGTCAACCGTGCGCCCGGCGGTGTTCTTGCGCTCGTAGCGGCCATTCTCGATCTCTTCGCGAGAGCCGTCGGCGTAGGTCACTTCGACACCCTGGGACGAGACTTCGATCTTGACGACGCCGCCAGTGCCACCCGTGCCACCGGATGTGCCGCCGCCGCTGAAATCGTCATCATCGTCATCATCGTCATCATCGTCACGGTCATGATCGTCGTCGTCGTCATCATCTTCGTCGTGGCTGTTGCCGTGACCCGAATTCCCACCGCCGCCGGGGCCGCTGTTTCCGCCTTTGGCGAGGGCAACGTTGTCGGTGATAAGCACGCTGCCGGTCGTGATGTCGAACGACACCGATACCGGCGCGGCGGTGAAGAAGACCGCTGTCCCGAGAAGGGCAATCAGCCTGCGGCGAATGCGATCGGTTTGTACCATATGAACCTCCTGTGAAGCCGGATCGAACATCCGGGCCATGCAGTCAGGCTACATACGGCGAAGCAGCTGGGAAGTTGCGACGGACCACTGCGCCCCGGCCTCCGACCACGGCGTACGGATCGTGCGACCAATGGCGACAGGAGTCATCCGACCTTGGTCCGGCGAAGTGAGGCGGCGGCCGCCCTGCAAGTGAGGGCGGCAGTTCGATACCGACCGGTCAGGCCGGCTCGACCTTGACCGCTGCGAACTTGAACTCGGGGATCTTGCCGTAGGGGTCGAGCGCGGGGTTCGTCAGCACGTTTGCAGCCGCCTCGACATAGGCGAATGGGACAAACACCATGTCCTCGGCGATGGCGCGATCGGCCCGTGCCATGATCTCGATTGCGCCACGCCGGGTCGAAAGCCGGACGCGCTCGCCCGGTTCGACACCAAGCCGCTTCAGCGTATCGGGGTGGAGCGAGCAGTTGGCCTCGGGTTCCACCGCGTCCAGCACCTTTGACCGCCGTGTCATCGAGCCGGTATGCCAGTGTTCCAGCTGGCGGCCAGTTGTGATGATCATCGGATATTCGGCATCCGGCACCTCAGCGGGCGGAATGACGGAAGCCGGCGTGAACTTCGCCCGTCCGCCCGCGCGCGGGAAGCCGTTGCCAAAGACGATTGGCTGGCCGGGGTCTTCGGGCGACAGCGACGGATAGGTCACCGCGCCTTCGTTTTCCAGCCGCTCCCAGGTGATGTTGTCGAGCGACTTCATCGTCAGCTTCATCTCGGCGAAGACCTCGCGCGGATGGGTGTAGGTCCAGCCAAGCCCGATACGGTTCGCCAGATCGGTGGTGATCGCCCAATCCTCGCGCGCATCGCCCGGGGGCGTGACGGCGGCGCGGCCGATCTGCACCTGCCGGTTGGTGTTCGTGACCGTGCCGTTCTTTTCGTAGAAGGCGGCGGCGGGCAGGATCACGTCGGCATAGTTAGCCGTCTCGGTCAGGAAGATGTCCTGCACGACGAGGTGATCGAGCATCGCCAGCGCCTCGCGCGCATGGTTCAGGTCGGGGTCGGACATCGCCGGGTTTTCGCCGAGGATATACATGCCCTTGATGTCGCCGTGATGGACGGCATCGAGGATCTCCGTCACCGTCAGCCCCTTCTCATTCGAGAAATCGCCCGAACCCCAGACGCCCGAGAACTTGCCCCGGATGCTGTCATCGGTGACCGTCTGGTAATCCGGCAGGAACATCGGGATCAGGCCTGCGTCAGAAGCGCCCTGCACGTTGTTCTGACCGCGAAGCGGGTGCAGGCCGGTACCCGGCCGCCCGACATGGCCGCACATCAGCGCAAGGCTGATCAGGCAGCGCGAATTGTCGGTGCCATGGATGTGCTGGCTGACACCCATACCCCAGAAGATCATCCCGGCCTTCGAGGTGGCAAAGTCACGCGCCACCTGACGAAGCTGCTCGGCCGGAATGCCGCAAATCGGCTCCATCTTCTCGGGCGTGAAGTTCGCCAGATGTGCCTTCTCGGCCTCCCAGTTCTCGGTATAGGCCTCGATGTACTGGCGGTCGTAGAGGCCTTCCTCGACGATCGTGTGCATGATCGCGTTCAGCATGCTGACATCCGCGCCGGGGCGGAATTTCAGCATATGCGTCGCGAAGCGGCGCAGACCCACGCCGCGCGGGTCCATGACGATCAGCTTGCCGCCGCGCTTGGTGAACTGCTTGAAATAGGTCGCGGCGACCGGGTGGTTTTCGATCGGGTTGCAGCCGATGACGATGGCAACGTCGGCATTCTCGATCTCGTTGAAGGTCGCCGTAACCGCACCGGAGCCGACATTCTCCAAGAGCGCCGCCACCGACGAGGCGTGGCATAGCCGGGTGCAGTGGTCGACGTTGTTGTGGCCGAACCCCTGACGGATGAACTTCTGGAAGAGATAGGCCTCTTCGTTCGAGCACTTAGCCGAGCCGAAGCCCGCGATGGCGCGACCGCCGGTCCTGTCGGCCAGTGATTTCATGCCGCCTGCGGCGACGTCCAGCGCCTCGTCCCAGCTTGCCTCGCGAAAGTGCTTCTGCCAGTTCGCCGGGTCGACGTTCAGCCCTTTCGCGGGCGCATCCTCGCGCCGGATCAAGGGCTTGGTCAGGCGGTGCGGGTGGTGGATGTAGTCGAAACCGAAGCGGCCCTTGACGCACAGGCGACCTTCGTTCGCGGGGCCGTTGATGCCCTCGACATATTTGACCTTGCCGTCCTTGACTTTCAGCGAGACCTGGCAGCCGACGCCGCAGAAGGGGCAGATCGAGGTCGTCTCACTGTCGAAATCGGCGCGGTCGCCGACCTGCGCTTCATCGAGCACGGTCGCCGGCATCAGTGCGCCGGTCGGGCAGGCCTGCACGCATTCGCCGCAGGCGACGCAGGTGGACTGGCCCATCGGGTCATCCATGTCGAAGACCGGATAGGCATCGTGGCCGCGACCGGCCATGCCGATCACGTCATTGACCTGGACCTCGCGGCAGGCGCGGACGCAAAGGCCGCACTGTATGCACGCATCGAGGTTCACGCGCATCGCGACATGGCTGTCGTCGAGTAGCGGGATGCGCTCTTTTTCGACCTTCGGGAAGCGGCTTTCCGACACGCCATTGGCGGCCGCCATGTCCCAAAGATGCGCCGAGGCATCATGCGCCTTGGCCTGTTCAGGTTGATCGGCCAGGAGCAGTTCCATCACCATCTCGCGCGATTTCATCGCGCGCTCGGTGTCGGTCTTCACCACCATGCCGTTCGTAGCGTTGCGGCAGCACGAGGCAGCGAGCACACGCTCGCCCTCCACCTCGACCACGCAGGCGCGGCAATTGCCGTCCGGGCGGTAGCCAGTCTGGTCCTTGTGGCAAAGATGCGGGATCACCTTGCCTTCGCGCTTGGCGACTTCCCAGATCGTTTCGCCGGGGGCGGCGGTGACTTCGTTACCGTCGAGGGTGAACTTGATTGCGTCGGTCATGTCAGACCTCATCCGGGAAATGTTTCATCGTCAGGCGGATCGGGTTCGGGGCGGCCTGCCCCAGCCCGCAGATCGAGGCATCGCCCATGACCTGGCAGAGGTCCTCCAGCAGCCCTTGATCCCACTTGTCTGCCTTCATCAGCTTCACAGCCTTTTCGCAGCCGACCCGGCAGGGGGTGCACTGGCCACAGCTTTCGCTCTCGAAGAAGCGCAGCATGTTGAGCGCGGCGGCCTTGGCCGAGTCCTTGTCCGACAGCACCACGACGGCGGCGGAGCCGATGAAGGTGCCGTGCGGCTGGAGCGTGTCGAAGTCCAGCGGAATATCGGCCATCGAGGCGGGCAGAAGGCCCGAGGACGGACCGCCCGGCTGGTAGGCCTTGAAGCTGTGCCCCTCTGCCATGCCGCCACAGGCTTCGATGATGTCGGTGATCGTCGAACCGGCGGGAAGCAGATAGACGCCGGGTTTTGCGACACGGCCCGAGACGGAGTAAGAGCGCAGGCCCTTGCGGCCATTCTTCTCGGTCGTGTTCAGCACTTCCGGCCCCTCGCGGACGATCCGCGTGACCCAGTGCAGCGTCTCGACGTTGTGGACCAAAGTCGGGCGGTCGAAGATGCCGACTGCGGCGACGTAGGGAGGGCGCTGGCGCGGGATGCCGCGCTTGCCTTCGATCGATTCGATCATCGCCGATTCTTCGCCGCAGATATAGGCGCCCGCACCGCGGCGCAGTTCGATCTCACCCTTCAGGATGATGCCCTCGTCTTCCAGCGCCGCGATCTCGCGCCGCAGGATTTCCAGAACCGCCGGGTATTCGTCGCGCATGTAGATGAAGCAGCGCTCCGCCTCGACGGCCCAGGCGGCGATCAGCATACCTTCCAGCATCAGATGCGGCGTGCGTTCGAGATAGTAGCGGTCCTTGAACGTGCCCGGTTCGCCCTCATCGCCGTTGACGGCAAGATAGCGCACACCCGGATTGGCACGCACGAAGCCCCATTTGCGGCCCGAGGGGAAGCCAGCGCCGCCAAGACCGCGCAGGCCGGAGGCGAGCACGGTTTCCTGAACCTTTTCCCAGTCGCCCGATTTGCGCAACTCGGCGAGTTTCGCGTAGCCGCCCGCCGCCTTGTAGGAAGCGAAATCCTCGTAGGCCGGAACTTCGGCGTGGAAATGGCCGTCCTTCAGCGCCGCCTCCACCTTTGCGGGCGTGGCGTTGTCGATATGCTTGTGGCCGATCTCAAGAACCGGCGCGGTGTCGCAGCGGCCCATGCACGGCGCGCGCAAAACACGGATCCTCTTCGGGTCCAGGCCCTTTTCCAGCGCTGCAATCAGGGCCTCGGAACCCGCCAGTTCGCAGGACAGCGACTCGCAAACCCGGATCGTCAGGTCGGGCGGCGGGGTTTCGCCTTCTTTCACCGGGTCGAAATGCGCGTAGAAGGTTGCGACCTCCCAGATTTCCGCCATCCCGGTGCGCAGTTCCTCGGACAATGCGCGCAGGTGCGGGGCCGAAAGGCAGCCGTACTTGTCCTGGATCAGGTGCAGGTACTCGATCAGAAGATCCCGGCGATACGGTCCCTCGCCAAGCAGCGTACGGACCTCGGCCCAGGCGCGATCCTCAAGCTGCCGACCCTTCGGTGTCTTGCGTCCCTTGCCCCGTCCGGATTTCCAGACGCCGCCCTTGTCGTCGAGTGCCATGGCCACGTATCCCGTCGTACACAGTTCAGGTGCCACTTGTCTCTAACCGATACTTTCGGATCAATTTCGCAATCTCGTGGGCTGATAGAGAACATCTATCAAAAGCGGCACTTTTCAGTTGCGTATCTTGTCATGCCTTTTTGAAGGGCAATGGACAGAATGCGCCGTTTTGCGTATCTCCGGCGCCATGGATTGGGATCAGGAAATCGACGCGACAGGGCTTCTTTGCCCCCTGCCGGTGCTCAAGGCGCGCAAGCGCCTTGCCGCGATGACGCCGGGCGCGGTGCTGAAGCTGATCGCGACCGATCCTGCGGCAGTGATCGACGTGCCGCACTTCTGCGGCGAATCCGGTCACACCCTGGTCGGAACGTCCGAGGATGGCGCGACACAGGTCTACTTCATCCGTCGCCGCTAACGGGCGGAAGGCCGCATAGCATCGTGCGGACGCCACAATCTTTCGTGACGGTCAGAGGCCGAAGCCGGAGAATGGTAGGAAACACACCGGGTCGCCCGGCGCGATTTCGGCGGCGCCGTCGCCGAGTTCGACCAGACCGGTTGCCCATGCAAGCCCGCTGATCCTTCCCGACCCTTCTGAGGCGAACACCTCGGCCCGGCCATCCGCGCCGATGCGGGCGCGCAGGTATTCCCTCCGCCCGGCTTTCTTCCGCTTCGAAAAGCCGGCGGAAACGGTGAACGCCTCCGGCTCTGCCCATCCGCCACCGGCGAGCAGGCCAAGCGCGGGCCGCGCGAAGATGAGCGCGCAAACCAGCGCGGCGACCGGATTGCCGGGCAGACCGAATACCGGCACGCCCTGCCAGAGCGCCAATGCGAGCGGCCGCCCCGGCTTCATCGCGATGCGCCAGCTGGACAGCGTACCGGCATCGCGCAGCAGGGCGGAGACGTGATCCTCGTCGCCGGCCGAAGCACCGCCGGATGTCAGGATCACGTCGGCTTCGGCAGCGCCCCGATCAAGTGCGGCGGCGATCAGGGCCGGGTCGTCGCGGACATGGCCAAGGTCGACTGCATGCGCGCCCCAGCCCGTCGCAAGCGAAAGCAGCATGGGCCGGTTCGCATCGTAGATCTGGTGCGGCAGTGCCGGCAGCGCCGCGCTGCCGACAATCTCGTCGCCGGTTGAAAGAACGCCGACCCGGAGCCGTCGGAAAACCGCGACCTCGGCGATGCCGAGCGCAGAGAGCAGCGCGAGGTCCGGTGCCCGAAGGCGTCGTCCGGCCTGCAATGCGGTGGCGCCTTCGCCGACATCCTCGCCCGCCGCCCGGGTATTGGCGCGGGGTTTGACCGGCCCGTCGAAGGCGACGATCGCGCCATCGGTGGCGCAATCCTCCTCCAGCACGACGGTGTCGACGCCGTCGGGCAGGATCGCGCCTGTCAGGATACGAACGGCATGGCCTGTCGGGACCGTTCCGCCGAAAGGTTGGCCGGCCGCCGCGCGCCCGGCCACCAGCGGCAGGCGCTGAATACCGTCGCCCGTCGCCGCGTGGGCGAAGCCGTAGCCGTCGACGGCGGAGTTCGCATGCGGAGGGTTGGACCGACGCGCGACGCAATCCGCAGCAAGGATGCGTCCGGCCGCCTCAGGCGATGCCACCGTGTCGGTTCCGGCGATCGGCACCAGTGCCGCGCGGAGCCGGGCCAGCGCCTCCTCGACCGGGACCCACGCCACGCCCTGTGGCATCGCGAAGCAATCGTCGCGCAGCCGCGGGGGGACAGGGCCGCTCACAACCCTACCTCGCCAAGGATGAAATCGGCAACGTCGGCAGTGGCGTTCAGGTCGAAGACGGGAAGCGGCAGGCCGGGCAGGGCGGTATCGGTGGCCACGGCCCGGATCGTCGCGTTCTCGCCCGCAAGAAGCGGCCGTCCGGTCTCGGCGCGGTGCGCCTCGATCTTCGGGTGATCGCCGCGCTTGTAGCCCTCGACCAGCACCAGATCGACCGGCGAAAGCCGCGCGAGCAAGTCCGCGAGCGCGGGTTCCGGTGCCCCGCGCAACTCATGCATCAACGCCCAGCGTGCGGGTGAGGCTACGAGGACTTCCCGTGCGCCGGCTTCGCGGTGGCGGAAGCTGTCGCGACCCTCCTGGTCGACATCGGTGGCGTGATGCGCGTGCTTGACCGTCGAGACCGACAGCCCCCGCCCCGTGATCTCTGTCACCAGTCGCTCCATCAGTGTGGTCTTGCCGGAGTTCTTCCAGCCGGTGACACCATAGACCCTCATGCGGTCAACCCCTCCGCCACGACGATGTCCTCGGGCGTGTTGATGTTGAAGAACGGGTCGAACGGATCGGCCGGGAATACTGCCGTGCCGGCCCCGTGGCCATCGGTCCAGCGGACGATCTTTCGCAGCCCGTCGCGAAGCGCGGCGCGCAGGTCGTCGCGCAGCGCTACCGGCCAGAGGCCGAATGTCGGATGCTGCCAGAGCTTGCCGGTCTCATCCGGGCTTGCCGCCAGCGCGAGGCCCGAAGGGCCGCACGCGGCCGCGAGCCGGTCCACCAAATCAGCCGGAAAAAAAGGCGTGTCGGCGGCGACCGTGACGATCGCCCCTGCGCCGAGTTCCGCTGCCCAGTCAAGCCCCGCCAGAACACCGGCAAGGGGGCCGGGATGGTCGGGCAGGCTGTCTGGCAGGACCGGTAGACCGAACTCTGCAAACCGCGCGGCATCGCCGTTCGCGTTGATCGCAAGCGCCCCGCATTGTGGCGCAAGCCGCGCGATGACGTGGTCGAGCAGGCGCTTCCCCGCGACCACCTTCAGCCCCTTGTCGCCACCGCCCATGCGCGTGGCCTTGCCGCCCGCGAGGATTACGCCGGGTAGGGTCATGCGCCGGCCTCCTTGCGCCATACCTCTATCTGTCCGCTGAAGAGTGCCGGCGTCCATCCGTCGGGCAGACGGTCTGCGGCGACAACGAGGGATTGTTCCGGACCAATACGGAGTATCACACCGCCAGTGAAGTTCTGCGGTGGGGAAACTGATCGCCACGGTAGGTCCAAGCGCGCATGCGCACTTTCCGAGCGCGCGCCATCGGCGTTGAACGTTATGGTCAGAGGGTAGTCGCCTCGTTCCGTGGGAAGGCGGGGCCCAAAGCGTTCGAGGAGCGCCGGCTTGATGAACCGATTGAACCAACGCAACGCGAAATAGCCGCAATAGGCCGCAACAGCTTGATCGAAGCGGATTGATCCGGCGAGGACGAGAGGCACCGGAATGCACACAAGCAGGATCTTCGCCCCTTCAACGATCAAGTGATCGCGGGGCGAGCCGAATCCGAAACGGCGCATTCGCCTCAACGCGCGGCGTGCCTCAGCCGCCTCGTTGTAGCGGACAACGATTTCCTGAGCATCGTCATTCATCGTCGGCCGCCTTCCTGCGATGCCTCGCGCCTTCCTCCGGCACCGCCGCCGGGTCGGCATCGCGCACCAGCCTTTCCTCGCCTGCGAGGCAGACGAACCGCTGCCCCCGCATCCGGCCGATCAGTGTTAGCCCGACCTGCCGCGCGATCTCCACCCCCCAGGCGGTGAAGCCCGAGCGCGAGGCGAGGACGGGGATGCCCATCTGCGCGGTCTTGATCACCATTTCCGAGGTCAGCCGTCCGGTCGTGTAAAGGATCTTGTCCGCCGGGGGCACGGAATGGCGGAACATGTAGCCCGCGATCTTGTCCACGGCGTTGTGGCGGCCGACATCCTCCATGTAGACGAGCGGTCGGTCGCGTTCGCAAAGCACCGTGCCGTGGATTGCGCCCGCCTCCAGATAGAGCGAAGGCATCGTGTTGATTTCCTTCGCGAGCGCGTAGAGCCAGCTTGCCCGCACCTCCGCCGGAGGCAGCGTCAGGCCGTCGAGCCCCTCCATCATGTCGCCGAAGACAGTGCCGACCGCACAGCCGGAGGTGCGCGTCTTTTTCTTCACCTTCTCTTCGTAGAATGTGCGGCGTTCGGTCCGCACGACGACCGTCTCGATCTCCTCGTCATGGTCAACACCAGTGACCACGTCGTCGGCCTTCAGCATCCCCTGATTGCGAAGGAAACCCAGCGCAAGATATTCGGGATAGTCCCCGATCGTCATCGCCGTCACGATCTCCTGACTGTTGAGGAATATCGTCAGCGGCCGCTCCTCGACGACGGATATTTCTGCCTCGGCGCCGGTCTGGTCGGTCCCGCGCACGCGGCGGGTAAGCCGTGGATCGGCGGGGTTGGGAAGGATCGGCAGGTCAGGGGGCATCGGGCGGCTTTCCGTTTCGCGCGGCATCTTGTATGCCGGCGGTAGCGGTTTCAAGGGGATACGGGAATGCTCGGCTATGTCATCGCGCAGGGGCGCGGCGCGGCGGACCTGATGCTTGCCGGTGTCGCGCAGCGGCTGCATGGCGAGGGCTGGCCGCTTGCCGGCGCCGTGCAGGTGAATTCCGAACGCGGTGAAACGCATCCGTGCGACATGGATCTTCACGTTCTCGCCGCCGACCGAATCGTCCGGATAAGTCAGAATCTCGGCTCGCTCGCCAAGGGATGCCGGCTGGACCCTTCCGGGCTGGAACAGGCCGTCGGGCTGGTCGAAAAGGCTGTGGAGGGCGAACCGCGTCCAAGGCTTCTCATCGTCAACAAGTTCGGCAAGCAGGAAATAGATGGGCGCGGATTCCGGCCAGTGATCGGACGGGCTCTGGCCGCTGGCATCCCCGTGCTGACCGCCGTCAATGCTGCCAATCTGGCCGGGTTCGAGGGCTTTGCGCACGGCCTGGCCGAACAGGTCGCCCTTGACGAAGCGGCCATCCTCGCCTGGTGCCGGACCGCCGCCGGCTAGGAACCTTACCGAACCTGCCCGCCGACGGATGTGGACATTTTGTCCCGGCGCAGAGGTCATCTTGACCGTTTTCAGGCGCATTTTGTCCCTCTATGGAGATCGGGAAAGTGAAGTCGGCGGGAACTGATTTGGCATGAACGATATCGTCGAGGGGCTTTGGCAAGCCGCGCGGCTGGTTGTGACGCTGGATTCCGACCTTGCCGAAATAACCCTGCGTTCGCTTCAGGTTACCGTCACCGCAACGGCCATCGCGTCGGCGATCGGCCTGCCCCTTGGGGCATGGATCGCGGTCAACCGGTTCCGTCTGCGTCGCGCCGTCATCATCATGCTGAACGCACTGATGGGCCTGCCGCCGGTGGTGGTCGGTCTCATCGTCTACGTCATCCTGTCGCGGTCCGGTCCGCTGGGGGTTTTCGGCCTGCTTTTCACGCCGACCGCGATGATCGTCGCGCAGACGATCATCATCACCCCGATCATCGCCTCGATCTCGCATCAGGCGATCCGCGAACTCTGGGCCGACTACCACGACCTCCTGATCTCGCTCCACGCGACCCGCCGGCAGCGGATCGCGACGCTTCTGTGGGATGGCCGGCGGGCACTGATGACGGCGGCGCTGGCCGGGTTCGGCCGCGCGATCGGCGAGGTCGGCGCAATCATGATCGTCGGCGGCAATATCGACCACGCGACCCGGGTCCTGACCACCGCCATCGCGCTTGAAACCGGCAAGGGCGATTTCGGGCTGGCTCTCGCGCTCGGCTTCGTGCTCATCGCGCTCGCCATTGCCGTGAACCTTGCGCTGCACATGCTGTCGGGCACCGAGAGGGGCAGCCGATGGTAAGCCCGATCCTTCCCCTGATGCTCGAAGACGTGGAACTGCTCCGGGGTGGCCGCCGCATTCTCGGCCCCATTACCCTGACAGTGGGCGGGGCCGGGATTACCGTCGTAATGGGACCGAACGGGGCGGGCAAGACCTCTCTCCTCAGGGCCATGCACGGGCTCGAACGGGTCAGCCGGGGGTGGGTCCTCTGGCAGGGCGAGGCAGAGGACGTCCGCGCGCGGCAGGCCTTCGTCTTCCAGACCCCCGTTCTCATGCGGCGCAGCGTGATCGACTGCATCGCCTACCCGCTGATCCTTGACGGACGCCCGAGGCGCGAGGCGCGCAAGGCTGCGGAAAAGCAGGCCGAAGCGGTCGGTCTGGGTGTTACGCTTTCGGCGCCGGCCAGTGTCCTTTCGGGCGGCGAGCGGCAGAAGATGGCGCTTGCCCGCGCGCTTGTCCGGTCGCCCGAGGTTCTCTTCCTCGACGAACCTTGCGCCAATCTCGATCTGCATTCGACGGCGGAAATCGAACGCATCCTCATCGCGGCCCGCGACGATGGCACGCGCATCGTCATGTCCACGCACAATATCGGTCAGGCCCGCCGCCTGGCCGATGACATCCTTTTCCTTTTCGACGGCCGGCTGATCGAGGCCGGCGCGAATGCGGCGTTCTTTGCCGGGCCGGGAACGCCGGAAGCCAGAGCCCATATCAACGGAGACTTACTACCATGATGTTCAAAACCGCCCTTGCCGCCTTCTCGGCGCTCTGGCTCGCGACTGCGGCCGGCGCCGAGGAGCTTAAGATGGCCGTCACCACGTCGTTCGCGAATTCCGGTCTGGCCGAAGTGCTGCTGCCCGAAATCCAGGCGGATACCGGGATCGAGGTCCAGCTTCTCGTTGTCGGCACCGGCCAGGCGCTGAAACTGGGCGAGGCTGGCGATGTCGATGCCGTTCTCGTTCACGCCAAGGCGGCCGAAGAGGCGTTCGTCGCGGCCGGCAACGCCACCCACCGGCGCGAGATCATGTATAACGACTTCATCATTGTCGGACCTTCGGCCGATGCCGCCGGTGCCGGCGGCGCCGGCAGCGCCAGCGAGGCGTTCGCGAAGATCGCCGGGACGCAGGCGCCGTTCGTCAGCCGGGGCGACGATTCCGGCACCCACAAGGCGGAACTCGCGATCTGGAAATCCGCGGGGGTGGAGCCTGCGGGCGACTGGTACCGCGCTGTCGGGCAGGGCATGGGTGCGGCGCTCAACACCGCAGCCGGGATGGATGCCTACATCTTCGCGGACCGTGCGAGCTGGCTGAACTTCGCCAATAAGGCCGGCCTCGCGCTGGTGTTCGAAGGCGATCCGGCGCTGTTCAACCAGTATGCCTATCTTCCGGTGAACCCCGAAAAGCATGCCCACGTGAAGGGCGATGCCGCCAAGGCGCTTGAGGAGTGGCTGGTGAGCGAAAAGGCCAAGGGTCTGATCGAAGGCTATCAGATCAACGGTCAGCAACTCTTCCACTTCAACGCGGAAGCAATGTGACACGGGCGGCGCGGCGGGATAGCCCGCCGCGCCGTTCTCGGGTCAGGGAGTATGACGAGGGGCAGCATTGCGGACGAAGCTGTCATTGCGGTCGCTTACCAGCGTGCGCGATACCCCATTTCCCACGATCAGTTCCTATACTTATTAGCCTTTGATCGCCGTCCGCCACGCCGCGGGGGTTGTCCCGGTGCCGGACTTGAAGGTGCGGGTGAAATGGCTCTGGCTGGAGAAGCCGCAGGCGAGGGCGACCTCGAGGACCGGGTCCGTGCCGCGTAGCAGTGACTTAGCGCGATCGATGCGCCGTTCGGTGATCCAGGCGTGGAGCGGTATCCCGCGAGATGCCCGAAACATGCGATGGAGGTGGAACGGCGAGAGAGCCGTCAGCGCAGCGAAATCGGACAAGCGGATCGCCTCATCAAGATGCGCTTCGATCCATTCGTCGATGCGGCGCAGGATATGTGGGGATAGCCCGCCGCGGAGCGGCACCTTGCGCGCTCCGAGCCGCGCGACGATCTCGGACAGCGCCGTGTCGGCCAACAGGACGTCACCCGCGGACGCTGCCCGGGCGAGCGCGGCGAGTGGTGCGGCAAGGTGCGGCATGTCGGCGAAGGTGATCTCCGGCACGTCGAGCCGGCGCGCGTCGCAATCGTGCGTTCGGGCGAAGTCAGCGCGGAGTCGGTCGTCGGGAAGATAGAGGTGGGCGAAGCGGTGGGGCGTCGTGATCTCCCACTCCGAGGGCTGTCCGTCTGGGAAGACGCAGACCGCGCCGGGCCAGCCACTGGCACCGGCACCGTCCAACCGCCGGGTGCCGGTACCCCCGGCGAGGTAAAGGCTGAAGGCATGGCCTCGCGGCGCCTCGTAAGAGACACGGTCGTTGCGGTTCTCCCAGACCGTGACGCCCCGTCCCCCGCCCAGATCGAGCGTGGCGGCCGCTGTCGCGACCGGGGAACTTTCAAGGAAATCGCGCACCGAGGCCATGAGGTCTTTTAAGCCTATCGTGATCGGTCGGGAATGCCGGGCCGGCACTTCACCGCAAGATCGTGCAAAGGCACCGTGCGGGTAAAGCGTAGATGGCGCGGCACAGGAGCCGCCCAATGACCACACCCGTCCTTTTCGCCGCTACAATCCTCATTTGGGGAACAACCTGGATCGCCATTGCCGCGCAAGTTGGCGCGGTACCCGTCGCCGTATCGGTCTTCTACCGCTTCGCGCTGGCGGGGGTGCTGATGCTTGCTGTGCTCGCCGCACTCGACCGATTGCGGAGCCCCGCGGTCTGGCGGTTCGTGGTCGTGCAGGCGCTTTGTCTCTTTTGCCTGAACTTCCTGGCGCTCTACACCGCGACCTCCCTCGTGCCGTCGGGCCTCGTCTCGGTGATCTTCTCGCTCGCCTCGATCTTCAATGCGGTGAACGCGCGAATCTTCTTCGGCGACCGGATCAGCCGGCAGACGGTACTCGCCGGCGCGCTCGGGGTGGCGGGACTCGCTTGCCTCTTCTGGCCCGACATCGACATCACGGCGGGCGCATCGACGCTGCGCGGGATCGGCTGGGCGGTGCTTGGCACCCTGATCTTTTCCTGGGGGAATATGGCCTCACGGCAGAACACGCACCTCGGCATCACGCCGATGACGGCAAATGCCTGGGGCATGGGGATCGGGGCGCTCTGCCTCCTCGCCATCCTTTTCGCGACGGGCCAACCGCTGGTCCTCCCGCGGGGCGGCATCTACTGGACGGCGCTCGTCTACCTGTCGGTCATCGGATCCATCATCGGGTTCACGACTTACTTGATGCTAGTCGGCCGCATCGGATCGGCCAAAGCGGGCTACGCCACGGTCCTCTTCCCCATCGTAGCACTCACCCTCTCGACGCTCTTCGAAGGCTACGAATGGACCACCCTGTCCATCCTCGGCGTCATCCTCGCTGGGCTCGGGAATGTGGTCATGTTCAGGCGGCGATGAGGTACGGGAAACGCTGGGTTAGAGGAGGGAGTTTCGGGCTCCTAGCAGACCTTCGACCGTCTGGCTGCTTCACTGGCCCTACCCCGGAATGATTTCGAACTTCGCGACATCGACCATGCCCCGGTCGGTGATCTTCAGCGCGGGAATGACCGGCAGCGCGAGGAAGGCGAGCTGGAGGAACGGCTCCTCCAGCGTCACGCCAAGGGTCCGGGCCGCCGACCGCAGCGCGACGAGCTGGTCGCGCACCGTCTCGAACGGATCTAGGCTCATCAGGCCCGCCACCGGCAGTGCGAGTTCGGCGAGCACCTTGCCACCCTCTGCCACGACAAAGCCGCCCTCGATCTCCGACAGCCTGTTGGCCGCCAGCGCCATGTCGCAATAATCCGCGCCCACGACCGCGATATTGTGATGGTCATGGCAGACGGTTGAAGCGATCGCGCCGGACTTCAGGCCGAAGCCTTTCACGAAGCCGGTCGCGATATTGCCGTTCTTTCCGTGCCGCTCCACCACCGCGATCCGGATCAGGTCGCGCGCGGGATCGGGGCGCTTGTCGCCGTCCTCGATGGCGATTTCCTCGTGCAGATGTTCGGTGATGATCTTGCCTTCGATGATCCCGATCACGTCGGTTTCGCTGCGGTTGGCGCGGGTGCGGAAATCCTCCGCCCGCACCACGGGCGCCTTCACCGATTGCCGCCCGACCGGGGGGATGACCTCGCGCGCGGCGAAAGCGGCGGCGTCAACAGGCCGCCCGCCGCAAAGGACGATCTGCGCATGGCATCCTTCCAGTGTGTCGAGCGCGACGATATCGGCACGCCGGCCCGGCGCGATCAGGCCGCGATCCCTCAGCCCGAAGGCCTCCGCCGCCGAGAGCGACGCCGCGCGGTAGACGGCGAGCGGCGGACAGCCCCGCGCGATCAGGGTCCGTATCATGTAGTCGAGATGCCCATGCTCCGCGATGTCGAGCGGATTGCGGTCGTCCGTGCACAGGCACATATAGGCGGAGGTCACATCGGTCAGGACCGGGGCCAGCGCCTCAAGGTCCTTCGAGACGGAGCCTTCGCGGATCAGGACGCGCATCCCCTTGCACAGCTTCTCTAGCGCTTCCTCTGCTGTCGTTGCCTCATGCTCCGTGCGGATGCCGGCGGTTATATAGGCGTTCAGGTCGCGGCCCGAAAGCTGCGGGCAGTGGCCGTCGATATGGCCGCCCGCGAAGAGGTTCAGCTTGGCCATCACGGCAGGGTCGCGATGGATCACGCCGGGATAGTTCATGAACTCCGCCAGCCCGATGCCGGACGCGTGGCCCATCAGAGGGCGAAGATCCTCCGCTTCAATCTGTGCGCCGGCGGTCTCCATATGCGTCGACGGCACGCAGGAGGAAAGTTGCACCCGGATATCCATCACGGTATGCCGGCTCGCCTCCTGGAAATACCGGATGCCCGCGACGCCAATGACGTTGGCGATCTCATGCGGGTCGCAGATCGCGGTCGTGATCCCGCGCGGAGCGACGCAGCGGTCGAACTCGTAGGGGGTGACGAGCGAGCTTTCGATATGCAGATGCGTATCGATGAAGCCCGGCACGAGGATGAGGCCAGTCACGTCGAGGACCTCGGTGCCGTCATAGTCAGCGCCGATACCGACGATCGTGTCGCCCGCGATCGCAACATCGCCGTCGATCATCGCTCCGGTCACGAGGTCGAAGACCCGGCCCCCGCGCAGCACCAGATCGGCCGGCTCGTCCCCGCGTCCCGCCGCGATCCTCCTTTCAAGCTCCGCCATCTCGTCCTCCGTCGTCGTTCAGCCGCCACAAGACCCCCAACGGCGGTGACAGTCCAGTGCGGGCGTCAGTCCTGAAGGCTGACGGCCATGCCGACCTTCACCCGATCCATGACGATCGAGGTCTTGAACTTGCTCACCTCGGGTGTCCCGAAAAAGTTATCCTGCGTGAAGCGGCGGTATTCCCCGATATCGCGGACCACGAGGATCAGAGTGAAATCGGCCTCTCCGGTCGTGTAGTAGCATTGCTGCACCAGCGGCGCGGCGCGCATCCGTCGCTTGAAACTGTCGAGCACGGCGAGGTTTTCCCGCTCGAGCGAAACTTCCACGATGATCGTCATGTCGCGCCCGACCGCGCCGGGGTCGATGAGGGCAATCTCGGCCTCAACGACACCGCCATCACGCAGCTTCTTCAGTCGCTTCTGCACGGCAGCCGGCGAGAGGCCGAGCCGCTCGCTGAGTTGCTCGGCGGTCTGCCGGCAATTGTGCTGGAGAAGGTCGAGAAGTCGGATATCGAATGTATCAAGGGCGTGGGGCATTGGGTGCTCCGTTCTTGCTGGCCGCGACCGCCGCTGCTGAGATATGTCACATTTTTCGGCGCGGTTTGATCTGTATTGGACGAAAATCGGCGCAAAGGCGCTACTTCTTTCTGAAATTCCGATAGCAATCTCCTGTATCCCTGATCTGGACATGGGGCCGTTCCGGCGCAGGAGGGTGAGGCAATGACGATCCGGTTCGATGCGGCAAAGGTCCGGCATGTCCATCCCACGCGCCGCGCGGGGCAGGCGACCTCCACAGTTCTCACGCCCGAAGATTTCGCGACGGCCAGTGCCGAAATCCGGCTATGGCCCGGCTATACTGCGACGCCGCTGCATCGGCTTGACGGCCTAGCATCTGCGTTGCAACTCGGCGCGGTCTTCTACAAGGACGAGGGGCCGCGCTTTGGCCTTGGCAGTTTCAAGGCGCTTGGCGGGGCCTATGCAGCCGTGCGGTTGCTGGCGCGGGAACTGTCGCGCCGCACGGGCCGCCTCATCACTCCGGCCGATATCCGCAGCGGTGCGCTGGGGGAAGAGGTGGCAGGGATCACGCTCACGTCTGCCACCGACGGCAATCATGGCCGCTCGCTCGCCTGGGGCGCGCAGATGTTCGGTGCGCCCTGCCGCATTTATGTCCACCACGAGGTCAGTCCGGGCCGCATCGCGGCGATGGAGGCGTTCGGCGCGACCGTGGTCGTCGTTGACGGCGACTATGACGAGTCGGTCCGGCGGACGCGCGAGGATGCCGAAGCGAACGGCTGGTTCGTCGTCTCCGACACCTCGTGGGAGGGCTACACCGACCCGCCGCGCGACGTGATGGCCGGCTATGGCGTGATGTCGGGCGAGATCGTCGATGCACTTGCCGCACCGCCGAGTCACGTGTTTCTTCAGGGCGGGGTCGGTGGCCTTGCCGCCTCGGTCGCGGCGGCCTTCCGGCAGTACTGGGGTCGGGATGCCCCCCGCGTCGTGATTGTGGAGCCTGAGCTTGCCGCCTGCCTTTACGAAAGCGCGAAAACGGGCGATGCCCGGACCGTCGCGATCGGGGAAGAGACCGTCATGGCGGGGCTTTCATGCGGCGAACCTTCCGCCCTCGCATGGGAAATCCTCGCCGAGGAAGCGTCGGATTTCGTGACGATCCCGGATGACTTCGTGGCGCCCACGATGCGCCTCCTCGCGCGCCCCGAGGGTGGGGATGCGCGGATCGAGGCGGGCGAAAGCGGTGTCGCGGGGCTCGCCGCCGTCATTGCCGCCTCGGGCGACGCGGAACTGCGCGCGGCGCTTGGGCTGAATGAGGGATCGACCGTTCTGGCGATCGGCTCGGAGGGCGTGACAGATCCCGACATCTATGCCCGCATCATGGCCGGGGCTGCGCGATGACGGCACCAGAACGCGGCTTCCCGGAGGAAGAATGCGCGGCCCGCGTCGCGCGGGCGCAGGGCCACATGGCGGCGGCGGGGCTGGAAGGGCTGCTGCTGACCACGGAGGCGGAGGTTCGCTACTTCTCCGGCTTCCAGACCCTCTTCTGGCAAAGCCCGACGCGGCCCTGGTTCCTGTTCGTCCCGGCAGCAGGAAAGCCTGTCGCGGTCATCCCGGAAATCGGCGCGGCGCTGATGCGGCGGACATGGGTCGAGGATATCCGCACGTGGTCCGCGCCCGCCCCGTCCGATGACGGGATCAGCCTTCTGCGCGACTTGCTCGCGCCATACGCGCGCATCGGTCTGCCGAAAGGTCACGAGACCATGCTGAGGATGCCGCTTGGCGACTACGAGCGGCTGACTAGGCTCCTGCCGAACCTTGTGATTGCGGATGCGACCGCGATCGTCCGCGACCTGCGCATGGTGAAGTCCGCGCGCGAGATCGAGAAGATCGCGCATATCTGCGCCATCGCCTCGCGGGCTTTCGCGAAGGTGCCGGACTTCGTCCATGCCGGCCAACCGCTGGAGGAGACGTTTCGCGCCTTCCGCCGCGCCTGCATCGCCGAAGGGGCGGACGATGTGCCCTATCTCGTAGGGGGCGCCGATCAGGGCGGCTATCATGACGTGATCTCCCCACCATCGGTGACGCCCTTGCGCCCGGGCGATATCCTGATGCTCGACACCGGGTCGGTCTGGGATGGCTATTTCTGCGACTTCGACCGCAACTGGGCAATCAGCCACGCGGATGACGCCTCGCGCCGTGCTCACGACGTGCTCTACCGCGCTACGGAAGCCGGACTGGCCGCCGCCCGTCTTGGCGCGACGTGCCGCGACCTGTTCCGCGCGATGCAGGGCGTCATCGCCGAATATGACAGCGGGCCGGGCGATGTCGGGCGGCTGGGCCACGGGCTTGGCATGCAGTTGACGGAATGGCCGTCGCACGCGCTTTTCGACGATACGGTTCTGACCGAGAACATGGTGCTGACGCTTGAGCCGTCGCTCGGCTATGGTGACGGCAGGATCATGGTGCACGAGGAAAACATCGTGATCACCGATGGCGCGCCCCGGCTCCTGTCGGTCCGCGCGCCCGCCGAACTGCCGGTCATCGGCTGAGGAGAGAAGATGCGGCTGCCATTCGCGACGGACAAGGGGATGGGCACCCGCGCCGCGATGGGGCTGATCGTCCTGCCGGCGGATGAGACGCTGGAGAACGAGATGCGCGCGCTTCTGCCCGAGGCGGATGTCGCGCTTTATCACAGCCGCATCTCCATGCCGCCGGAGGTGACCGCCGAGACACTGGCGGCGATGGGTGCGGCACTGCCGTCGGCTGTCGCGATGCTGCCGGAAAGCCCGCTTGACGTGATCGGCTATGGCTGCACCTCTGGTGCGACGGTGATCGGGCCGGAGGGCGTGCGCGCCCGCGTGAACAAAGTTCATCCCGAGGCGCGCGTGACTGATCCTATCACGGCGACCCTCGCCGCCTGCCGCGCGCTCGGTCTGCGCCGGCTTGGTTTCGTGACCCCCTATGTCGAGAGTGTTTCCGAAGCGATGCGGGCGCTTCTCATCGAAAGTGGGCTCGAGATCGCAGGCTTCGCGTCATTCGAGGAGGGCGACGACCGCGTCGTTGCGCGCATTACGCCCGAAAGCATTCTCTCCGCGATCGAAATCGTCGCGGGGATGGCGGACTGCGACGGGGTCTTCGTATCCTGCACGAACCTTCGCGTCGCGGGTATCGCGGACGCGGCCGAGCGTCGCATCGGCCGCCCGGTGATCTCGTCGAACCTCGCGCTTGGCTGGCATATGCGCGCACTCGCGAAACTTCCCGCGCTTGCCGGTCCGACCCTACTGCGGCAACCGGCCTGACAACGGTCGGCATGCCTAAGTGCCGGTGATACTGTTGCCCGGGCTGGCGTGAACGCCTACAAGATATTGTGCTTTGGCGGGGCGCGAAGGGGACGACAGGATGGGCCGCAGAGTCAAAACGGACGGACCGGGCCGCGTATGTCGGCGGATGTTGCCACGCACGGCGGGGCAGTCGGGATGAGTTCATCCGCAAGCCAGAAACGCGCGATCAGGATTCCGCCTGAGGTCGCCTCCGCCCGCGAGGCGGCGGGCCGCGACGGGTTCATCCTGCGGGGCGAACTTGTCGATGCCTATTTCATCCGCCGCTCACCCATCCTGTTCGTAACGTTCGACAACCTCGCCTCGGTTGGCGAATACGATCCGCCGCAGCCATGGCTTCACGCCCGGATGGCGAAAGAGGGGTTTTCCATCCTCGGCCTGATCGCCACCCGCAAGGACTGGTATCGCAACGCCGACACGCCGCGCCTTCTCACCGAGCTGCGCGATGCCGGCCTGTTCAAGGGATTCGAGCGGATCGTCTTTGTCGGCACTTCGATGGGCGGCTACGCCGCGCTGACCTATTCGCGTATCGTGCCGGGTTCTGTCGTGCTGGGCTTCAGCCTTCAAACGACGCTGAACCGGGACATTGCCCCGTTCGAGGATCGCTTCCGCTACGCGCAGCGCAAGTGGGACTGGGAAAGCCCTGACTACCTCGATGCCGCCACGGCCGCGAGCGCGGCCAGCGAGATATGGCTGTTCTACGACCAGTTCGTCGGCGAAGACCGCGCCCATGCCGCGCGGGTGCCTGGCCCGGCGGTCCGCCATGTCGCGTGCGGCCATTTCGGCCACCGCATCATGCGGCAACTGAAGGCGAGCGGAACGCTTGATACGGTCCTCAGGCAGATCGGCACCGGCCGTTTTGACGAGGCAGCCTTTCGAAAGGCCCTGCGAAGCAGGCGCGACATCCGGGTCTGGCGGAAGGAGTTCCTGCGCAATCTTGAACTGCGCGGTCACGGCCAACTTGCCACACAGATGGCCGAATGGTTCCTCGCGGACGATCCGCGATCGCGATACGCGCGCAAGACCCTGGCGCGGCTTGCCGAAACCGCCGAAGCCGCCCCGGAGGTGCGCGAAATCATCGTGTCTGACGGCGATCCGCAACCGCCGTTCCGGGGAGAAATCCTCAAGATCGCGGGCGGGATCGTCGTTCCCGAGCGTGACCACGATACCGGACTGGCCTCGGGCGTTCTGTTCGCCGACCGCAGTTACTGCGAGTTGTCGAAGGCGTGGATCCGGGCCGGAAAATTCACACCCGAGCCGGTGCTGGCACCGGACGAGCCGATCGAGCCGCTGCCGGGCCGGCATCTGTTTGCCGGGCATCTTCGCGGCCATTTCGGCCATTTCCTCGTGGAGTCGACCGCCCGGCTGTGGGCGCTCGACGCGCTGGGCGACGAACTCGACGGCATTATCTACCTGCCCTATCGCGGCGCGGTCGAACCGACGCGCCGCATCATCCGGTCGCGGCAGGATTTCTTCCACCGCCTTGGCGTGACGGTCCCGATCCAGACATTTGCAACGGCTGTTCAACCCGAAGTGCTGTATGTTCCCGAACTCGGTTTCGGCTGGCTTGAGCGCTATGCGGGTTCGCCAGCCTACCGGCGGCTCATGCGTGAACGACTGGGCCACGGGATCGCGCCGGAGGGCGGCGAAAAGCTCTATGTCAGCCGCTCCCGTTTGCCATCCAAGCGCGGCGGGATTCTCGGAGAGACGGTGATCGAGGAGAACCTCGCCCGGCAGGGCTACGAGATATTCCACCCCGAGAAACACCCGTTGGACGTTCAGATCGCACGCTACAAGGCGGCGCACAGGATCGTCGCGCTTGACGGATCGGCCCTGCATCTGGCCGCCTACTTCCTTCGCGAAGGCGGGCAGGTGGCGCTGATCCTGCGGCGGTCAAAGGCGAACGCGGCCGACTATGTCCTGCAATACCGATCCTTCTGCGGCGTGGATCCGGACATCATCGACGTAATCCGCAAGGACTGGATTTCGGGTGACGCGCGGCGGGTCGATTTCCGTTCGGTGGGCGAACTCGATTTCACGGCGTTGTTCGGCCGGCTCCAAGAACTTGGTTACACCGAACCCGGTTTCGCCCCCGACCTGCCGGGCAAAAAGGACATCGAAGCGATGTTGCAGGAATTTTCCGAGCGTCGCAGCGAGGATTTCGCGGCCATCGGGGACGACGATTGAAGCGTTTCGATTGAAACGGCAATGATCGGAATTCGAACGAAAAAGGTTCGAATTCTGAGTTGGCGTAAATCCGAAACACCCTAGGCCGCGCCAGCGTCAAGGACGATGCCGCCTGCCTTCTCGCCGCCCTCAACGACCGCGAACCCCTTATCGGCAAGGCATCCGGGAAAGGCATGGACCTTCAGCATCCGCTCGCAGAGGATGATCCGGCGAACCGACGGCACAACGGCGGCCGCCAGAATTTCCGGCGTCAGGCGCGGATCGTTGATGGCCAGGACGGTCGGCCGGAAATCGCGGATCAGCGCGGAGAGGCCGCTTGCGCGGTCGCCGTCGTCACCGGCCAGGAACAATGGTCCATCGACGATCTTCAGCCGGTCGCTGCCGATCTCATGGGCTTCAGCTATCTCGCGCCCGATCTGGGCGAGGGCTGCGCGCTCCTCGTGAGCCAACACGACGACACGCGGATAGGTTCGTACCGACAGCACCGGAAGAAAGCAGATGCCGGCCGCAAGTTCGAGCAGCCGGTCGCGCTTGCCGATCATGAACCGCCGGTATCGTGCGTTCCGGCGGTCGAACTTGCCTGTCGCGACCTCTTGCAAGGCAAGCGGCCCGAAGACCCTCGGGTCGGCAGGCAGCATCACATCATGGTTGGCGACGTATTCGAAGGCGATATCGGTCGAGCGGTCGATCCGGCCGGCAATGTAGGGATCTCCGCCGGCGGCATCGGCGTCGAAGCCCGCCACCGGCCGGTTGCGGCGTTCGGACTTAGGCCGCTCTGACGATTTCTTTTCCACAGCACTCATCAGAGCCGCGATCTTGGCAGGGTCACGCGCTTTCGGCGGCTTCGCGGCGATCTGCGTGATCGGAACCTGCGATGCCTCGATCAGGCCAGCCTTCAGCTCGGCATAGGCGTCGGTCTTCCTGAAGTCTTCCAGCCGCGCCTCGACCCGTTCCAGCGCCTGATGATGCAACCGGTTCAGCACCGGGTCCTTCAGGAGTTCCGCCGCGATCCGGGCGCGTTCGGCCGAATAGCGCAGGATGTTGGTGTCCTTCACCTCGTTGCGATCCTGAAGCGCCCAGTAGTCGGCGTTGTACTTGTCCTTCTTGAGGTTCACGTTGCCGCGGAACTTGCGGACCGCATAGGCGTCGATCGACTTCACCGCGTAGTGGTTCATCTGCGCCCAGTCATAGCCCAACGTGCGCCGGATCGAGCGCCAGCCGCGGAACTTGAAATAGTCCTCCATCGGCAGGCCCGAGCCGTTCAGCCAATGCACGCTGTCGGGGAAGTCGGTCTTCAGAACCTTGGACTTCATCGTCGGCCGGTGAATGCCGAGTTTCCAGATGTCGGGGTTGAACTTGAAGAGCGTCTTGACGCCCCAGCCCTTGTTCCAGAGCGGCGGCGCGGCGTGGAGGTACTGCTCCGTCACCGGCGCGCGGGACCAGTCCTGCACCCCGCCGGAGCCGAAGATGCGCCAGGTGATGACGATCCCGTTCGCCTCACCCGCCGCCGAGATCATCGAGTCGATCTTGCCGTCGCCGTAGTTGATGCAGAGAAATTCGTCGGCGTCGAAAACCAGCACCCAGTCCGAGGCCTGTACCACCGGCTCGTCCTGTGCGTGCTTGATCGCCGAGGGCTGCGGCTTCACCCCTTCGGGAATGACGTTGCGGCGATGGTGGCCGAGGCCGAGCTCCTCCAGCCGGATCAGCATGTCGTCGGTGCCGTCGGTGCAGTCGTTGGTATAGACGAGGATGTCGGTGAAGCCGACGGCAAGGTGATGCGCGAACCACTCGATGAGGTATGGCGCCTCGTCCTTCATCATCGACACGGCCGTGACGCGGCCATGCGGGCTTTCGTGTTTCTTCAGGCCGATCCGGGCGGGCGTTGTCATTCTTCGAGCGCGAGCGCCGGGTCGATGCCGAGTGCCTCGGACATCCGGTATGCATAGCTGCCCGGCAGGGGAACGTGCTTCCGCCACCACGGCTTGGTGCCGTTCGTGTAAAGATGGACGGAGAGCGTGTCGTCGGTGAAGTGCCCCTCCACCCGGCCGTGCGGATCGTAGAACACGTCGTTGAGCTGGAACGGTACCGGGTAGAGCACGTCGCGCGGCTTCGCCTGATCGAAGATGCCGGCGACCTTCGCGAAATGGGTGAAAGCCTGCGGGCCGAAGGCCGTGCGCTCGGTCGCATAAATCTTCGCCGCGTGGGACATGTCGTCGGGCTGCTTGTCCATCTTCTTGCGCTGGCGCTTGTTCCACCACTCCGGATAGTCCGGCAGGTTGTCGTAGTAGTCGAGCAGGAGGTCCATGACCTCGCACTGCGCGGGCAGGCCGATCACGCCGCAGTTCAGTGCGCCGACAAAGCCGTGCTCGCCGAAGATATAGGGCATCGCATCGGGGAACGGGCGGTGGCAGAATGCGTCGCAGTCGATCCAGACGGCGCCGGTCTTGCGGATCATCTTGTAGCGGAAGACGTTGGACAAGAAGGACGGGCTCGTATTCCCGACAAGCCCCATGTCCAGGTCCATGATTTCCGACGCGGGCCGGATCTCCACCCCATCGGGCGCATTGGGAACGTTGTCGGTGACGTAGAGCGTCGTCGGATGCCCCGCGGCGACATGCGATTTCAGGCAAAGCTGGTTGAGGTAGTGAAGGCGCGGCCCGATCCAGAGTGAGGCCACGGGTCTGCGGTTCAGTTCGGTCATGATCTTGTGCCTGCTACGCCCGTCTGCGGGTTTTCTTTGCCGGAGGGATAGCGCAAAAGCTGCTGCCAAGAAACAGCATTCTCCCCGGCTTGCGGTGATCGACAGGGCGCGTGTGCTGTTCTACGGTGCCGGAAAAGGGCAGGGCATGGGCATCAGCATCAATATCGCGACACATATGGCGCGCTGCGCGCCGTTAGTTGAGGGCTGTTCGGACGGCGTAATGCTTGGCCGCCAGAAGATGCATTTCCGACCGAACTGGGGAAAGCGCCTTGTCGCGAACCTTGCGACGCTGGGGATCGAGACGACGGAGGGCGCGCTATTTCAGGAGGACGGGTTTTGCGAGGCGTTCCTGCGCGCGATCGGCTGGCCGGCGCTTAAAAGCCTCGACTTCTCCGATATCGAGGGCGCCGAGTTCATCCATGACCTGTCGCAGCCTGTGGGGGACGATCTCAGGCGGCGGTTCGACGTGATCTATGACGGCGGCACGACGGAGCATGTCTTCGACATCGCCACAGCCTTCCGCAACGTCCATGCGATGCTGAAGGATGGCGGCGTGTTCCTGTCCTGCGTCGGCACCGACGGCTGGTTCGGCCATGGTTTCTACCAGGTCGGCCCCGACATTCCCTGGCGCTACTGGGGGGCCACGCTCGGCTACGAGGTGCTGGGCGTCTGGACCTTCAGCCGCGCCGGCAAGGACGAGCCGCTTCTAATCGCCGACCCGACGCACAGCCCGCGTGGCGCGACGCGCGATTTCGACCGGCCGCAATTCCTGTTCTATGCCGTGCGCAAGACCGGCGAGAAGGATAGCTACCCGCCGACGATCCAGTCGCACTACGTGGACTACTAGGAGGTCACGCCCATGGCCGAACTCAGCGCCGAGGAAGAACTTGCGAAGCTGAAGCGACGGCAGAACCGCAACATGCGGCACGCCTACGCGAAGGGCCTGATGCAGGGCATCCTCTCGATGCTGAAACCGGGTGACGTGGTGCTTGATTGCGGCGCTAACCTTGGTGCGGTGACTGGGCCGCTGGCCGCAACCGGCGCGATCGTTCACGCCTATGAACCTGACCCCTACGCCTTCGGCAAGCTGAGCGAGGTGTTCGGTGCCGTACCGAATGTGGAGTTGCACAATGCCGCGGTCGGCGTGGGCAGTGGCACGATCAGGTTGATGCGCGCCGACAATTTCGACGCGAACCCGAAAGGCGCGTCGGTCAAGAGCACGGTCATCTCCGGCGGCCGGCGGATCGACGAGGATGCGAGCAACGCGATCGAGGTTGCGCTGGTCGACCTGCCGGCTGTGGTCCGCGATCTGACCAGCCAACACGGTGAGATCGCCTTCCTCAAGATGGATATCGAGGGCGCGGAACTGGAACTGCTGGAGCGGATGCTGGAAGAAGATCTTTTCGACAAGGTCCGACTGACCGTCGCTGAGACGCATGAGAAGAAGTTCCGCGACCTCGTCCCGCGTTTTGAAGCGCTCCGGCGCGCTGTCGTGGAACGCTATCCGCCGACACGCGTCAATCTTGACTGGATCTGAGGCCGCTCAGACGGCGTCCACATCGGTGCCGACCTGCGCGATCCGCCTGACGCCGGCGTGTTTTTGCAGCATTGATTTGCCTTGGCGCGACAACCCCGCCTCCTTGAGGATGAGCCAGCGGCGATAGTGCACGGTGAAGATCTCGCTGTCTTCCGGCAGCGCCTCTCCGCGCATCTTGCCGCCAAGGATGAAGTGCTGTTCATCCGGCATGATATGGGCAACCAGCCCCGCCTTTCGGATCGCCAGCGGTAGCGTCATCTGATCGAGATAGGGCCGCTTCTTGGGGATATGGTCGGCGGCGTCGATGGTCTGCGCGACATCCATCCATGTCTCGGAAAAGGTCTTACCATCCGGCCCCCGGTGCTTTTCGGGAAAGGTGAAGAAACCGGAGCTGTAATAGGGTATGCGCGGTTTGCCGCGCTTCTGGCGGGCCAGCATGATGCGCTCCTCTGGCAGCTCCATGCCGCACGCACCGTATATGTCGTCCCAGATCGACTGCGGCGCCCAGTTCATCGAGGCCGCCGGGGTCAGTGAGACCGCGCCGTCGCGGATGATGTTCTCGATCCGGTTGGGACGGATGCAGAGAATGTCGGAATCCATGAAGCCGGAAAACTCGGTGTCACGCGGTTCCAGCGTGGCGAGGATCTTGTTCCCGTGCGGGTAGGCGGGGTCGAACCGCCCCTCGGCACGAAAAGTCCGCAGGCCGCAGTCCAGCCGGTGAAGGACGGTGACGACTTTCGGATCCACCTCGTCCCGGCGGTGTTCCGGACAATATCCCACCAGCGCGACTTCGCTGCCGAACTGTTCGCGGATCGATGCCGCGAGATAGCAGGCGAGCATCTGGTAGACGGGCGGCTCGACGATGAAGAAGAGTGTCAGGCTCAAACCGGCACGCGGGTCCTTGAAGCGGGATGGCCGGGGAGTATCGCCACGCGCACGGAGTGACGGACGGACATCTTTCCAACCACATACCGGGTTGCGAAGTTCCGGGTCAACATCGAAGGCCGCGCAGGTGGGTTCAGCCCGCGGCCTGCCGTGTGCAGGCGCCCTGAATATCCTCGCCGAGATGCAGCAATTCGTGCAGGCCGCAATTGCCTTTCACCAGATCGGCCAGCGTCACCATGTCCAACTCGTGGTAGAAGGCCTCGACCGCACGCGCGATGAAGCTCTTGAGGCGGCAGATCTCTGTCAGGGGGCAGGTGTTCGTCTCGATGTCGAAGCACTCGGCGAAGGGCGCGCCCGCCTCGAACAGGCGAAAGACCTTGCCGATGGAGACCCGCTCCGGCTCGGTCGCGAGGCGCAAGCCGCCGGCCCGGCCCCGGATCGTTTCGACAAAGCCGCTGGCCTGCAGCAGGTTGACGACCTGAAGCAGGTGATTGAGCGATGCATTGCAACGCTTCGCGATTTCCGATGTGCGTACGGTGCGGTCCCGGTTCACCGCGCAGAACATCAGGACGCGGGTTGCGAGGTTGGTTCGGGTCGTGAGCCGCATTCAGGTGATGCTCCGGGAACGGGTTGTGCGTCTTTGTCACGGATCGGTTTGGCGGTAACTGATCTAGATCAGTTTGAACGGCAGCCGGTGGCAATAAGTAGTATCATGTCTACAAGTTTAGGCAAATCCGACCTGGAACGGAGTGGCAAGAGCCCCGCCGTGCCGGACGGTATGCCGGGATCGACGCTGCGGGACCTGGCGCGGCGCGAGGCGACACGTCTTCGCTACGCAAACGGGCTGTCGGTTGCCGCCGCGCTGATCTGGCCGTTGCAGGCCGCGCTTGTCGCCTATGCGCTCGGAACGGTGCTTGAAGGCGGCGCTGCGCCGCTGCCGGTCGTCGTCGGCGGCTATCTGGCGCTTGGCATCCTTCGCGCGGTACTCGGCCATTCGGCTGACCGGAGTGCGCAGACTGCCGCGCAGCGGATCGTGGCCGACCTTCGGCACGAGATTCTCGCAGGCGAACAACACCGGCTCGCGCCCGGCGCGTTCGGAGGGGCGGGCGCCGTGGCCGCGCTGACGGTCGAGAAGCTCGACGTGCTCGTACCGTTCCTGACCCGCTTCGCGCCCGCGCGGGCCCGTGTTGCCGCGGTTCCGATCGTCATTCTTGCGCTGACCTTCTGGCTCTCCTGGGCGGCCGGGCTGGTGCTTCTGGTGACGGGCCCCCTGATCCCGGTTTTCATGGCGCTGGTCGGGCTTGCCGCGAAGGAGGCGAGCGCGCGGCAGATGGTGGAGATCGGAAGCCTCAACGACCTTCTGGTCGAACGTCTGTCGGCGCTGGTGGATATCCGCGTTCTTGGTGCTGCCGGGACCGTCGCGCAGGATTTCGTGCGAAGATCCGGGGATCTGCGGCAAAGAACGATGGCGGTCCTCAGGCTCGCATTCCTGTCCTCGACGGTGCTGGAACTGTTTGCCGCGATCGGGGTCGCGATGGTGGCGGTCTACGTGGGTTTTTCGTTGCTAGGCCAACTGGGCTTCGGTGCATGGGGCAGTCCGCTTGCGCCCATGGCGGGGATTTTCATCCTGCTCCTCGCGCCGGACTACTACCAGCCGCTTCGCGACCTGGCGGCGAGCTGGCATGACAAGGCTGCCGCCGATGCGGTTGCAGACGAAGTGGCGCGATGGCGTCAGGATCAGACGGATCTGTTGCCGGGGCAGGGCGCGCGCGTGGCGCCGCTTGCCGGACCGGCCTCCGTCAGTCTCGCCGGATGCCGGATGGCCGGCGGTGATCTGTTGCCCGATCTGACGATTTCCGAGGGCGAGGCCGTCGCCCTCGTCGGTCCCTCGGGTTCTGGGAAAACAACGCTCCTGCGTCTGATGGCCGGGCTTTCCTTGCCTTCGGAGGGAAAAGTCACCGTCGCCGGACAAGCGTTGACCGGCGAGAACGCCGACGCCTGGCGGGCGCGCCTGGGATGGATGCCGCAGGAGGCGCATTTCCTCTCGACAAGCCTTGCGGCGAACATCCGCATGGGCCGACCCGGCGACATCCGGGGTGCTTTGACCACGGCAGCGGCCGTCGACATCGCCGAAGCATTGCCGCAGGGCCTCGTGACCCGGTTGGGCGAATCCGGCGGCGGGCTTTCGGGCGGCGAGGCGCGCCGGATGACACTCGCGCGGGCGATATTCAGTGCGCCGGACATCGTTCTTGCCGACGAGCCGACCGCGAACCTCGATGCCGCGACGGCGGGCGCGGTTACCGACGGATTGATCCGGCAAAGGCAGCGTGGTGCGACGCTGGTCGTGGCGACACACGACATGGGCTTGGCCGGGCGAATGGATCGCATCATCTATCTTGGGGGTGCCGGATGAGGCCGCTTTCCCGGATACTGAGGCTGATGCTGCAGGATCAGAAGGCGGCGCTTCTGCGGGGCGCGGCGCTCGCGTTCGCGGTTCTGGTGATGGGCATCGCGCTTCTGGGCCTCTCCGGCTGGTTCATCACGGCCGCGGCAGCCGCAGGCCTCGCCGGGCTTGGCGCGGTGTTCGACGTGTTTCGGCCCTCGGCCTCGGTTCGGTTCCTCGCTTTGGGTCGGACGGCCGCGCGCTATGGTGAGCGGTTGCTGACCCATGACGCGACCTTGCGGGCGCTTGAGACATTGCGGCTGCGTCTTCTGGAAGGTTTTCTTGCCGCGCCCCATGACAGGATGATCCGCATCCGTGGCAGCCGGGCGCTGAACCGGCTGACAGCGGATGTCGATGCGCTGGACGGCCTTCCACTGCGTCTTGTCCTGCCGCTGATGGCGGGCTTTGCCGCCCAGTTCGTCACGTTCGCGGTTCTCTGGCGGCTGGTCGGCCTGTCCGTCGCGCTCTGGCTGTTCTGCGGATGGCTTGCTGCGGCTGCCGGGATCATGCTGCTGATTTCGCGGCGGGCATTGCCCCTGTCGCGACGGGCAGAGGCGGCGGCGCAGGCAATCCGCACCCGGATGATCGACATGATCCGCGCCCGGCCCGACCTTGCGGTCTACGGGTTGCTGGCCGATCAGGCGGCATCCGTAGCGAATGCGCAGGAACGTCACCTCGGCATGCGGCTGGCGCTCGACCGGATCGACCGGCGGACGGGACTCGCGATTGGCGTTGCTTCGGCGGTGCTGTCGGCAGGCGCGCTGTGGATCGGTTTGGCCCTTGTCGAACAGGGGCGGATTGCGCCGGCTTTCGCGGCGCTCGGGTTCTTCGCCGCGCTTGCGCTGCTGGAGACCGTGGTGCCGATCCGTCGTGCACTTTCCGACCTCGGGCGAATGACGGACGCCGCGCGCCGCGTTGTCGGCGGCCTTCCTCCGGCACACCAGGGCGCTGCGCGCTGCGGGCATTTGACCGGGCAGGGCCTGCTGCTGTCGGATGTCGCCGTCGCCCGTCCGGGGGGCGGGGCGGGGATCGTCGCGGGCCTTTCGCTGGCCGTCGCGCCGGGAGAGACGGTCGCGCTGACCGGGCCGAGCGGGTCCGGGAAATCGGTCCTGCTTCTTGCTGCTGCCGGACTTCATCCTCTGAATGCGGGGCGGATTGTCGTCGGCGGGACGGATCTGAGCGACCTGCCGGAGCCGGAGCTGCGGGATCACCTCACGCTCGTGCCGCAACGCACGGCCCTGATGTCGGGCACTGTCGCGGAGGCGCTTCGGTTGGGCGCATCCGCCGCGTCAGAACAGGCATTGTGGGATGTGCTTGATGTCGTGCAGATGACCGCTGTCGTAAAGTCGCGCGGGGGTCTGGCTTTCCGGATCGGCGCACGTGGCGCCGGATTGTCGGGCGGCGAGGCCCGCCGCATCGCGTTGGCGCGCGCGTTGTTGCGCCACCCCGATATCCTTTTGCTCGACGAACCGACCGAAGGGCTGGACGAGGCGACAGCACATCGGGTTCTGGCGGGCTTGCGGGCGTATCTGCCCAAGGCCGCGATCCTCATGGCCTCACATCGGGAGGTCGAAACACGCGTGGCCCACCGTATTATTCCGTTACGATAACTTATATCGCAAATACTTGTTTATTGATCTAGGTCAAGGATGCCGCCGCCTGTCGGGGAATACATGCGGCGATAGGAATATGTAATGGGGGGAGGATCTCCCCCAAAGTCTGGAGCGCAAGACATGGAATTCGGGATCATCGAGTTGTCGCGCCTGCAATTCGCGATGACGGCCATGTACCACTTCCTTTTCGTGCCTTTGACCCTCGGCCTCTCGATCGTCGTCGCGATCATGGAGACCGTCTACGTCATGACCAACCGCCCGATCTGGCGGCAGATGACGAAGTTCTGGGGCACGTTGTTCGGTATCAACTTCGTCCTGGGTGTCGCCACCGGCATCACCATGGAGTTCCAGTTCGGAATGAACTGGAGTTACTACAGCCACTATGTCGGTGACATTTTCGGCGCGCCGCTTGCCATCGAGGGGCTGATGGCCTTCTTCCTCGAGGCGACGTTTGTCGGACTGTTCTTTTTCGGCTGGGACAAGCTCACCAAGGTTCAGCACCTCGTCGTGGCCTGGCTTGTCGCGATCGGCTCGAACTTCTCCGCGCTGTGGATCCTGATCGCGAACGGATGGATGCAGAATCCGGTCGGAGCCGAATTCAACCCTATGACGATGCGGATGGAGATGACGGACTTCTTCGCGGTGCTTTTCAACGAGGTCGCGCAGGCGAAATTCGTCCACACGGTCAGTGCGGGCTATGTCACCGCATCGGTCTTCGTGATCGGCGTTTCGGCATGGTACATGCTGAAGGGCCGCCATACCGAATTGGCGCGTCGCTCCATCACCGTGGCAGCAGCCTTCGGACTCGCCTCGGCATTCTCGGTCGTGCTGCTCGGCGACGAAAGCGGCTATTCGGCTACTCACAGCCAGAAGATGAAGCTCGCCGCGATAGAAGCGATGTGGGAAACTGAGCCTGCCCCCGCGCCGTTCACGGCCTTCGGCTTCCCCGACCAGGAAGCGCGCGAAACCCACTATGCCATCCACATTCCCTTTGCGATGGGCCTGATCGGAACCCGGTCTCTCACGACCGAGATCCCCGGTATCGACGATCTGGTCGCGACGGCGGAGGACCGTATCCGTTCCGGCCTGATCGCCTATGACGCGCTGATCACCGTGCGGGCGGAGCGCGAGGCGACCCCGCCCGAGGTAATGCAGACGTTCGAGGAGCATTCCGCCGATCTGGGCTTTGCCTTCCTTCTGAAGAAATACGTGGATGACCCGCGCACCGCGACCGAGGAACAGATCAAGGCGGCGTCGGAAGATACCGTCCCGACGGTCTGGCCGCTGTTCTGGGCCTTCCGGTTGATGGTCGCGCTCGGCTTCGGGTTCATCGTGACGATGGCCTACTTCTTCTGGCGCGCCTCGTTCCGCAACATGCGTTACCCGCGCTGGGCGCTGAAGCTGGCCGTGGTCATGGTCCCGGCGCCGTGGATCGCAGCCGAACTCGGCTGGTTCGTCGCCGAATTCGGCCGCCAGCCCTGGACGGTGGACGGTGTCCTGCCCACAGCGATGTCAGCCAGCGCGCTGTCCGTCACCGAGCTGATGCTGACGCTCGCCGGCTTCGTCGCCTTCTACACGGTGCTGTTCATCATCGAGATGGGGCTGATGCTGAAATACATCCGCAAAGGCCCCTACATGGATGTTTCCGAAACCGAGGAATGGGTCCGCGCGCACAATGCGGCGCTGACCGGCGCGGCCCGGAACGGCACCCAAACCCAGCCTGCGGAGTGACTGAGATGATCCTGCATGAACTTCTGAGCTACGAGACGCTGCGCGTCATCTGGTGGCTTCTTCTCGGTGTCCTGCTGATCGGCTTCGCGCTGACCGACGGGTTCGACATGGGCGTCGGCGCGCTTCTGCCCTTCGTCGGCAAGACTGATGTGGAACGGCGCGTTGCGAT
Source organism: Alphaproteobacteria bacterium (assembly GCA_030429495.1). Taxonomy (GTDB): domain Bacteria; phylum Pseudomonadota; class Alphaproteobacteria; order Rhodobacterales; family Rhodobacteraceae; genus Albidovulum. Next base: position 473,391 of record JAUIFH010000002.1, read on the forward strand.
AAACACGGTCGGGCCGGTCTGGGAAGGCAACCAAGTGTGGTTCATCCTCGGCGGTGGCGCGATCTTTGCCGCATGGCCACCGCTTTATGCGGTCAGCTTCTCGGGCTTTTACCTCGCGATGTTCGTCGTGCTCGCGGCCTTCATCGTGCGCCCGGTCGCGTTCAAGTACCGCTCCAAGCGCGACGGTGCGAGCTGGCGCGCCGCCTGGGACTGGGCGCTGTTCGCATCGGGCGCAGTGCCGGCGCTGCTGTTCGGCGTGGCGGTCGGCAACGTCATACAGGGCGTGCCCTTCCACCTGACCGACGACCTGCACACGATCTACGAAGGTGCGTGGTACACCAAGTTCTTCGGCCTGCTCGATCCATTCTCGATCCTCGCCGGCGTCGTGTCGCTTGCCATGCTGATCATGCACGGCGCGGCATGGTTGACGGTCAAGACCGAGGGCGTCGTGCAGGGAAGTGCCCGCGCGATCGGATCGGTTGCGGCGCTGGTCGCGGTTGCGGCATATGCCCTCGCCGGGGTCTGGATGGCAGTCGGAATTGACGGTTTCCGGATTGTTGGCGACTACGCCACCGGCGGGCCGTCGAACCCACTGCACTTTGAGGTGGAGCGGACGGCGTCCTGGTTCGCGGCCTATGGTGAGCGGCCGTGGATCGCGATCGCGCCGGCGATGGGCATCCTCGGCGGTCTTCTGACCTTCGCGGGCCTGCGCGCCGGTCGCGAAGTTTCGACGCTCCTCTTCTCGAAGATGGCGATCCTCGGCGTGATCTCTTCGGTAGGGCTGACGATGTTTCCGTTCATCATGCCATCCTCGTCCGATCCGAAATCGTCGCTGACGGTGTGGAACGCCTCGTCCTCGCACCTGACGCTGTTCATCATGCTGGTCGTCACCGTGATCTTCATGCCTCTGATCCTCGCCTACACCGCATGGGTCTACAAAGTGCTCTGGGGCAAGGTCACGGAAGCTGACGTCACCGAAAACTCCCATTCCGTCTACTGAGGAGACTGTCACGATGTGGTACTTCGCCTGGATCCTCGGCCTTCCGCTGGCTGCCATTTTCGCTGTCGTGAACGCGATGTGGCTGGAGCTGAAGGAGGACGAACAGATCATCGCCGGCGGCGGCAAAGCCGACGACAAGACGCCGCGATCCTGATCGCGCGAAGCCGGCGGCGGGGCATGCGTTCCCGCTCCGCCGCCGGCGATCTCTCAACGAGGGTTTCCGATGTCCGTCGCAGAGCAAGGTGCCGCGGCCCCGTCCCGGCTTGCACATTTTCCGATCACCTTCTTTGCCACCGGCATGGGGATGATGGGCCTGACCCTCGCCAGTCGCGCGGGAGAGGCCGCCTACGGCCTGCCGCACGCGATATCCGCCGCGGTGTTGGCGGTGTCCGTCGCGCTGCTGGTCGCGGTCGCGACCCTCTATATCGCAAAGGCCTTGCGCTACCCGCATGAAGTCGCGGCCGAGTGGCACCATCCGGTCCGCATCGCGTTCTTTCCGGCGGTGTCAATCTCGCTCCTGCTGCTGGCGACAGCATTGGTCGAGCCGGCGCCCCGTCTGGCCGAGGCGATCTGGATCGCCTCCACTGCATTGCAGGGTGTGCTCGCGCTTTCGGTGATCTCCGCATGGATCGGTCATCGTGCCTTTCAGCCGGCCACGCTGACACCGGCATGGTTTATTCCGGCGGTCGGCAATGTCATCGTGCCGCTGGCCGGCGCGCGGCTCGGCTATGTCGAGATTTCGTGGCTGTTCTTTTCGGGCGGGCTGATCTTCTGGATCGTTCTACTGACGCTTGTGGTCAACCGGCTGATGTTTCACGATCCGATGCCCGGAAAGATGGCGCCGACGCTGATGATCCTTGTCGCGCCGCCGGCCGTCGCCTTCACCGCGTGGCTGCGGCTTGAGGGCGAGGCAGGCGCGTTCGGGCACTTCCTTCTGAACGCCGCCTATGTCTTCGCGCTGATCGTCGCGACCCAGGTCGGCAAGTTCCGCAAGATGCCCTTTGCGCTGTCGTGGTGGGCGCTGTCGTTTCCGCTGGCGGCGCTGGCAATTGCGAGCTTCGGCTACGCCCATGCCGCGGCCTCGGAACCGCACCGCCTGATCGGCACCGGCCTGTTGGCGCTGCTGGTCGCCGTGGTCGCAGGGCTGATCGTGCGGACCGCGATCGCGATCCGGGCAGGCGCGATCTGCATACCCGAATGACGGGCGCGCCACCGGGCCGCGCCGAGACAAGAGGAAGGAGACACCCGTGACGAACATCAATGACCTCACTGCCTCACGCCGTGGATTTCTTGGGCTGATGGTCGGGGGCGTCGCCCTGTCCGCCACGGCGCCGGCACAGGCCGAGAAGGTGGCCACGAAGGCGCGGATCGTCATGATTGGCGCCGGTGCCGCGGGCACTGCGCTTGCCAACCGGCTTGTCGCGCGGCTTGACGGTGCCGAGATCACGCTGATCGACGGCCGGAAGGAGCATCTCTACCAGCCGGGGCTGAGCCTCGTGGCGGCGGGGCTGAAACCTGCATCCTACACCGTGTCGCAAACAGCAGACTGGCTGCCGAAGGGCGTGGCATTGATCGCCGAACCGGCTGCCGCAATCGACCCCGTCGCACGAACAGTTGCGACGGTAAGCGGCCAGACCGTGCCTTATGACTTCCTTATCCTCGCGCCGGGTCTTGTCCTTGATCACGACGCGATCGAGGGGTTCTCGCTCGACCTTGTGGGCACGAACGGAATCGGAGCGCTCTATTCCGGCCCCGAGCATGCCGCGAAGACCTGGGCCGCCGCCCGGCGTTTCACCGAAGAAGGCGGAGTGGGTCTTTTCACCCGTCCGGAGACCGAGATGAAGTGCGCGGGTGCGCCGCTCAAACACACGTTCCTGATCGACGACATCGCCAGCCGGGCGGTCGGGCGCGGCCGGTACGAGATCATCTATGCCGCGCAGAATGACACGTTGTTCGGCGTTCCGATCGTATCCGAGAAGGTTCGGATGCTGTTCGGCGATCGCGGCATCGCGCCGGCCTATTCCCACGTTCTCAAGGCGGTCGATCCGGGCAAGCGGGTCGCGACCTTCGCGACGCCGAAAGGCGATACTGAACTCGGCTACGACTACCTGCATGTGATCCCGCCCCAGCGTGCGCCCGCGATCATCCGCGAGGCGGGGCTGTCGTGGGCCGACAAATGGACCGATCAGGGCTGGGCCGAGGTTGACGACAGAACGCTCCGCCATCGGCGCTATCCGGACATCTTCGCGCTTGGCGACGTTGCGGGCGTTCCGAAGGGCAAGACCGCGGCAAGCGTGAAGTGGCAGGTCCCGGTGGTCGAGGATCACCTTGTCGCCGCGATCCAGGGCGGCGAGGGCACCGAGATCTATGACGGCTACACCTCCTGCCCGCTGATCACGCGCGTGGGAAGGGCGATGCTTGTCGAGTTCGACTACCACGACAACCTGACCCCCAGTTTCCCGGGGATCATCGCCCCGCTGGAGGAGTTGTGGATCAGCTGGCTGATGAAGGAAGTGGCGCTGAAGGCGACCTATAACGCGATGCTGCGCGGCAAGGCCTGAGGAGGGCACGATGAAGGACCTGACGTTTGAAACCCTACTCGCGGTCTTCGAGGAGATCTTCGGCCGCGGCCTGTTCTGGGCCATGGTCGCGGTCGCGACGCTTGTAACCGTCGCCTACCTCTATGTCCTGATCCGGGACCGCGCCGTGTCGATGCGCAAGTTCCTTTATGCGCAGATCGCCATGCCGTTCGGTGCCGTTGCCGCCGTTCTCTTCGTACAGGCGATGACGCATTCGCACTTCCGCGATATTGGCGGGCCGATTGACGTCATTGTCCTGCTCGGGGTCGCGGGGATGGGCGCGGTCGGATTGGCGATCCTCGTCTACACTGCGCAATCCCTGTTTCGCAAACCGGAGTGATTTGCACGGCTTCGGGGCGGGCGAACGGCATTGATCTCTGACCGCGAATGAGGTGTCTTTGCGCCATGCCTGCGGCCTGTCCGCCGGGCTGACGATCCATGAAAGGAAATACCCGTGCGCCTGCGTCCGTCCCTCATCGCCGCCGTCCTGCTCTGCCAGCCGGCATTTGCCGCACCAGCGACGCAGGAAGGGGCCGACCGCCTGACGCGGTTGTTCGGAAACTACCTCGGAACGGTCGCAGGCGTCGTCGATGTCGTGCCGGAGGGCGAGAGCTACTCCCTGACGCTCGACTTCAATCCGCTCATGGAGTTGGGACGCGAGAGTGGACTCAGCGGTGCGATCTCGCCCCTGCACCTGACGCTGACCGATCAGGATGGCGGCAAATGGGGTGTCGAGCAGGATGAGCCCTTCGCGCTGACCGTCGAGGTGCCGGGCACAATGCTGTTCGACATGCGGATGGCCAACATCCGCATGAACGGCATTTACGACGAGGCGCTGAAAGCTTTCGAGCGGAGCGACAGCCTGGTCGAGGGAATGAGCGTGTCGCAGGTGGTTTCGGAAGCGCCGGGCAGGGAATCCCGCACCAGCTATGTGATTGACAGCACGACCGCACGCTCGACCGCAGTGGCGAGTCTGTCGGGTGGCGTCGATGTCAGCACGACGTCGCTCGCAAGCGGAATCCGTGAAACGATCGTGGCACCCGCCCCCGGGGGCATGCCGCCGTTCGAGGCCGAGGTCACGATCGGAACCTACAATGTCTCGACCGAGGGGCGCGGCGTCCGAACCGACAGTATCCTTGCCCTCCTGGCATGGTTCGTCCAGCATCCGTCCGAAGCCGCGATCAAGAGTGATGCCGACGGGATGAAACAGGCGATCGGCGCGGCCATTCCACTCTGGAACGACGTCAGCGCCATTGGCGAGATGCACGAGATCGAGGTGACGACGCCGTTTGGCGCGGGCGGGGCGGATCGCGCGGAGCTCGCCGTCGATCTCACCGGGATCGTGGCCGAAGGGCGGTTCCGCGAGAAAATCTCGGTCAGCGGCCTGCGCCTGCCCGAGGATCAGATGCCGGCCTGGGTGCCTGCCCTTCTGCCGAACGACGTGACTCTTGACGTTGCGGTCGAGGGCTTTGACCTCGCCGCGCCCGGCGCGATCCTTCTGGCAGAAATCGCCCCCGACCGTGCCCCCGGCCCCGACTTCGAGGACCGGCTTCTCGCGGCGCTTCTGCCGGACGGCAAGGTGACGATCACCTTTGCGCCCGGCGGCGTCGAGGCCGCGGAATACAGCGTTGACGCCGAGGGCGTTCTTGATGCCGGGCCGGGCCGGATGCCGGAAGGCAGCGCGACAATCGGCGTGACCGGGATCGAGGCCGTCCTGAAGGCGCTTGATTCCGCGCCGGAAGAGGTTCGCAGCGGCGCCGTGCCTGCGTTGATGATGGCGCGCGGCATCGCGAAGCCCGCGGGCGTCGGGCGGTTCGTCTGGAACTTCGAGGTGACGGCAGGGGGCCAGGTCCTGGTCAACGGCATCGACCTTTCTGCCATCGCGGGGAAGTGATGGGGGTTGTCATTCTGCGGGAAAGCCCGCTTTCCCCCGATCTGGGTCCGCTGATGCGCCGTCACACGGCGGCGATGCACGCCGATACCCCGCCAGAGAGCATACATATGATGGATCCCGGGGCGCTCGCCGGCTCGGGCGCCGACTTCTTCGTCCTGCGCGACGATGGCCTGCCCGTCGGTATGGGCGCGCTCGTGCGGATCGGGGCGGGCCATGCGGAGATCAAGTCAATGCATGTTCTGTCCGAGGTTCGCGGACGGGGGTTCGCGCGGATGATGCTGGAGCATCTGATGTCGGCGGCGCGCGACGCGGGGATCGCGCGGCTGAGCCTTGAAACCGGATCGCAGCCGGGATTCGAGGCGGCGCGGATGCTTTATGAACGCGCGGGCTTTGTAGAATGCCCTCCTTTCGGAAGCTACGTGCCTGATCCGAATTCGGTCTTCATGACCCGTGCCCTGACGTGACGCGCAAGACCGCACGACGCTTGCACTGAACCGCCCCGACCCGCTAAAGGGTGGCGCAGCGGTCCCGTAGCTCAACTGGATAGAGCACCTGACTTCTAATCAGGATGTTGGGGGTTCGAGTCCTCCCGGGATCGCCAGAACCTCCTCAATTGTGGTCTCAATGTGGCGGATTGACTCCCGAGTGGAAAAAGCCCGCTTGCGCGATCGGGATTGATGCCAGTTCGGTCCAACGGACCGACGAAAAGACAGGTTCCAAATTGCATTCCAGCAGGCGATAACTCTGCAGGTAATGCTTTGAATGTTAAAGAGTTTCTGTGGAAAAAGAGCGGAAAGAAGCAGCTTTGTTTCCTTTGGTGGAACCAGCGGAGTTTGCGGTGGAAACCCGCCGCGCCCGCACGATGCGCGACATCGCCAGCCGCCCGGTGGGCGACACGGTGGGTGCCGCGTGTCTGGTTGCTGTGAGGTCTGTAATGAGTGGCACCGAACGGATCCTCAGGATCCTGCCGGTGATGGAGACGATCGGCTTTTTCGCGCTCTGCTTCGCGCTTTGCAAGTGATGGAGGTGGGCTGTCACTTGCGAGCGTAGGGGTCTGGCGGGGCGGGCATGGTCAACGTGCCCGCGCCCAACAGGTCCTGATGCGGCAATAGCCGCCGCGCCTACTCTGCGGGGTTTGCCGTCACCTTCCTCTTGCCGAACCAGCTTCGTTTCTTCGGCTCGCCGTCCTTGCCCATGCCGCGCGAGGTGAGCATCAGAAGCGAGGGCGTCACAACCAGCGTCAGGACCGTCGCAAAGGCCAGCCCGAAGACAACGGCGGAGGACAGTGCGATCCACCACTGTGTCGAGGGCGCGCCATAGGTCGTCTCGTGGCTGAGCAGTTCGAGGTTGAAGCCAAAGGCAATCGGGAAGACGCCGAGGATCGCGGTCACCGCCGTCAGCACCACAGGCCGGGCGCGTTCGTGACAGGTTTCAAGGATCGCGTCGACCTTCTCCATCCCCTCCCGGCGCAGGTTGTCGTAGGTGTCGATCAGCACGATGTTGTTGTTCACCACGACCCCGGCCAGCGCGATGATCCCGATACCGGTCATGATGATGCTGAATGGCTGCCCCATGATCATCAGCCCGAGGAAGACGCCGATCGTCGACATGATGACGGCGGTGAAGATCAGCCCGACCGAGATGAAGCGGTTGAACTGCGCAAGCAGCACGACAAAGATCAGGAACAGCGCGGCGATGAAAGCCTTGCCGAGGAACGCCATTGCTGCCGCCTGTTCCTCGTCCTCACCGGCGAGCTGCCAGCGGATGCCGTTTTCTTCCAGGTCAGAGGCGGCAAGTTGCTCCGCGATGCCCTGGCGGATCGGATCGGGCTGCACGCCTTCGCGGATATTGGCCTGAACGGTCACGGTGCGGCGGCCGTCGATGCGGGTCAGGGTGCCGGTTGTCGGCACCGCTTCCCGCGTGACGAAGTTGGCGATCGGCACCGGGCCTTGCGCGGTTTCAACCCGAAGCTGGTCGAGCGACGAAATGGTCCGCTGATCGGGCGGCAGGCGGAGCACGATGTCGACCGAGTCGTCGCTGCCGGCAGGGCGGAAGTCCGACAGTTTCAGGCCGTCGGTCACAAGCTGCACGACAGCCCCGACTGCACCGGGCGACACGCCGTAGCGCGCCGCGGCGGCACGGTCGACGCGGATTTCCCAGTCGATGCCGGGGGGCGGCAGACCGCTGTCGATGTCGATCACGTCCGCCACCTTGGCAACCTCGTCGGCGACCCGCTGCGAGGCCGCGTTCAGTCCGGCCGGGTTCGATGCCGACAACCGGATCTGGACTGCCTTGCCTGTCGGGGGACCCGCTTCGGGGACGGAAACCTCGACCTCGACACCGGGAATGCCGCGCATCGCCACGCGCAGGTCGGCAAGGATCGCGTTGGCGTTCTTGCGTTCGCGCCAGTCGACAAATTCGTATTGAATCACGCCGATGACGTCGGCGGCGATATTGCCGCTGGCCGCACCGCCGCTGGCCTTTCCCGAGCGGGTATAAACGGTTTTGATCCCCGGCCAGCCGAGAATGCGGTTTTCCGCCTCGAGCGTCGCCGCGTCCATCTCCTCGATGGAGAGGTTGCCGCGGGCATGGACGTAGAGAAGGCCGTAATCGGGTTCTACGTTCGGGAAGAACTCCACCCCCTTGCCAAGCTGACCATAGGCATAGGGAACGGCGACCAGTGCCGCGACGGCCGTGATGGTCACCAGCCAGGGATGGCGGATCGCCCGGGCGACGAAGCGCATGTAAAGGCTGTTGCGGCTCCGGTCCTCTTCCTTCACCGGCCGGGCGATGATCGCGCCGAGCGTGGGCGCGAAAAGCAGCGCGTAGACGAGAGAGGCCGACAAGGTCGCGATCAGCGTGATCGGCATGTATTTCATGAACTCGCCGACGGTGCCGGGCCAGAACAGGAGGGGCGAGAAGGCCGCGACCCGCGTCGCCGTCGCCGCGATCACCGGGCCGGTCATCTTGCGCGAAGCGAGCGAGAACGCTTCGCGCTTGTCCATCCCCTCGGCCATGCGCCGTTCCGCGTATTCGGTGACGATGATCGCGTCGTCGACGAGCATCCCGACCGCGAGGATCAGCGAGAAGAGGACGACGATATTCACGGTCAGGCCGGCAAGCTGCAACCCGAGGATGCCAATCAGAAACGAGGCCGGAATGGCGAGGCCGATCAGGAGAGAGGCCCGACCCGACAGCGCGTAGAGGATTACGATGAAGACGAGGATGACCGCCGTCAGGACCGAATTCTGAAGGTCGGCGAGCATCTGGCGGATCGTCGTCGATTTGTCCTGGCTGAAGGCGATCTCGGTCCCTTCGGGAAGGGTTTTCTGGAACTCCTCGGTCACGACCTTCACGGCGTCGACCGTGTCGACGAGGTTCGCGCCGACCCGCTTCGACACTTCGATCGCGATGGCCGGCCGGCCGTCGAGCCGGGTGATGGATTCCGGGTCCTTGTGGGTCGACCGGATCGAAGCAAGGTCACGCGCGCGCACGGTCGCCGTGCCGTTGGTGATGACGGGAAGGTTTGCCACATCCTCAACCGTCTCGATGAGGGACGGCACCTTGATCGCAAAGCGCCCCTCGGCCCCTTCCAGCGCGCCGGCGGCGATCAGCTGGTTGTTTGCGGCCACACCGGCGATCAGCGTGTCCGGGCGCAGCCCGTAGGACGACAGTTTCGCGGGGTCGATGATGACCTCGACAAGATCGTCGCGCACACCTTGCAGGGCGGCGTCGAGAACGCCGGGAATCTCCTCGATCCGGTCGCGCAGTTCGCGGCCCGCGCGGGCGAGGATACGCTCGGGAACGTCGCCGGAAAGTGTGACGACGAGAACCGGGAATTCGGACAGGTTGACCTCGTGCACCGAGGGTTCGTCCGCACCCGAGGGCAGGTCGCGCTTGGCCTCTGACACCTTGGAGCGGACGTCGTCCAGCGCCTTTTCGAGATTGGCACCGGCCTGGAATTCCAACAGCACGCTGCCGCCGCCCTGATAGGCGGTGCCGGTCATCTCCTTCACACCGGCAATGGTCTTGAGCGACGTTTCCATCGGCCGAAGCAGCAGGCGCTCGCTGTCCTCGGGCGAAATGCCCTGATAGCCGAGGCTGACATAGATGATCGGGATCTGGATGTCCGGTTCGGCTTCCTTCGGGATCGCTATATAGGCCTGCGCCCCGGCGAGCATCAGGAAGAGAAGGACCGAAATCGTCAGCCGCGCATTGCGGATCGCGATATCGACAAGGCCCATCCGCTTACTCCCCGGCCGGAGGTGCGGCGGCATCCTTGACGCTGACCGTCTCGCCGTCGCGGACAAGGTCCTGCCCGGCAACGATGATGCGCACGTCTTCAGGCACACCGGTCAGCACCAGCCCATCGGCAGTGTCGTCGATCAGCTCCACCGAGGCGAAATGCGCGACATCGTCGGGGCCGACGACGCGCAGGCCAAGTTCGCCTTCGTCGGAAAGCGTGATTACCGAACGCGGAACGGTCACGGCGCGCTCCGGACGGGTGTAGAGACTGACTTCTGCCGTCATGCCCGAGCGCACCGTGCCTTCGGGATTGGCGACGGTCACTTCGACGGGGTAGGTGCGCGTCTCAACCGAGGCGTCGCGCGCGACATGGCGCACCGCGCCGTCCAGCCGGGTTCCGTTCACCAGCCGAACGCTGGCGCGATCACCGACCGCCACGTAGCCGACGTCGAGTTCGCCCACCTCGGCGCGTACGACGATCGGGTCGAGCGAGAGGATCGTCGCAATCGGTGTGCCGGTCTGGACCCATTCGCCAAGCTCGGCTTCGACCTTGTCGACGATGCCGCCGAAGGGCGCGCGCAGGTTTAGCCTGTCGGCCGTGGCTTCGGCCTGACTCAGCGCCGCCTCAGCGGCCGCCTTGTCGGCGCGCACCTTGATAAGCTGGAGTTCCGCGGTGTTGCCGCTCTTGAAGAGCTTCTCGGCGACGACCAGTTCCTGATCGCGCTGTGCCAGCGTCGCTTTCGCCGTCATCACGGCGGCTTCGACATCGGCGCCTTCGACCGTCATGATGATATCGTCCGCGTTGACGCTGTCACCCTCGGCCACCGGCAAGGCAGAGATCACGCCGCTGGCCCTTGCGGCGAGAACGGCATCCTTATCCGCACCGGTGACGCCCGAAATCCGGATTTCGCGCGCGTGGTCGATGAAGACCGGGGCAATCGCGGCAACGGTGCGGGGTACGGTTTCGGGGGCGGCTTCGCTTGCCTCGGCCTCGTTGAGATCGGGCGCCGACACTGCGGCATGCGCTTCCTCGCTGCCGACCGAGGCGAATTTCCCCGTGCCGACCCATGCGGTCGCGGCAAGCAATACGACGATCGCTACAACCTGATGGCCCTTGAAACGCGAAGCCATGATCTCAAATTCCCGAACTACACCGCATAACGACCCCTGCCCGAAAAGGCGGGTCGCGCGCGTTCCTCTGTCTGTCGCGTTCTATTATCTGGCAAGTGAACGGGAAAGTTCAATATGGCTTCGTGCGTTTCATTGGCTGGTAGTTGCGGGACAGAGCCAGAAATTTATCCTATCAATGCATGGCGCTTCGCGGACGGAGCGGAGGAAGCCGAGGGGATGAAATGTCCGGACGCATCGATCTGAACGCGGATATGGGCGAAGGGTTCGGGCGCTGGACCCTCGGCGACGATGCCGCGCTTCTCGATATCATGACATCGGCGAACATCGCCTGTGGATTTCACGCGGGCGACCCTGATGTAATGGCAAACACCATGCGCCTTGCGACCGAGCGGGGCGTCGGAATCGGGGCGCATCCCGGCTTTCCCGACCTTCAGGGATTCGGGCGACGACGGATGCACCTGCCAGCGGAAAGCCTGAAGAATGCGATCCGCTACCAGATCGGCGCAGCGCGGGCGATCGCAGCGTCCGTTGGCGGAACGGTCAGGCATGTGAAGCTGCACGGCGCATTGTCCAACATGGCGTCGGAGGATGCTGCGCTTGCGCGCGCCTGCTATGAGGCCGCACTCGAGGTCGACCCGGCACTTGTAATCATGGTGCTGGCCGCCACCGCGCAGGAGGCCGTCGTGCGCGAGATCGGTTGCGCCTACGCCGCCGAAATCTTCGCCGACCGCGCCTATGAAGATGATGCGACGCTGGTGGACCGGTCGAAGCCCGGCGCGGTGATTCACGATCCGGCGCAGGCATCCGCACGGATTGTCGAGATGGTGCGCGAAGGCGCGATCATCGCCGGAAGCGGCAAGCGCATCCCGGTGCGCATCGACACGATCTGCCTGCATGGCGATACGCCCGAGGCAGTCGAGATCGCCCGTGCGGTGCGGGCGGCCCTGGAAGGGGCGGGGGTGACGGTGGCACGGCTTTGATGACGGAAGTTCCTGCTTACTCGAGTTCAAGATGCAGGTCGAAGCGCTCGGCAAGAGATCTGGCAACATCGAGGCGCGCAGGGTCCTCGGAGTAGAAGCAAATGTTACCTTCCCAGATATCGACGAAATCACGCGCCGCCGACACGAGCTTTGCTTCCCAACTACCCAAGAGTGTCGTAGCGACAAGTCCGACCAAAAGCCCCAGATCGTCTTGGAGCTGCGGATCGATCAGAGTCTGATCCTGTTCACAGTACCGGTTCGGCGGGAACAGATGGCCGGGAGCCTCTGCAATTGGACGAAACTCACCGAACCCCACCCGGATGCGTGAAATCATGCAGTTCAGCCGAGGGTGGTGATCTCCATCATGCTGAATCCAGAAAAGCCTGAACTCGTTGTCTGGCAGCCAGGCGACCACTTCTTGGACGAAATAAGGGAGCGCGCGCGTCTGAAAACGCGAAAGCTCCACTCGGGGAGGATTCCCCTCGGGGCGAAACAACTCGGTCCGGTAGGAATTTTCTGGCGCGACCTCGAACCCGTAAAGAGCAAGCAGCGAACTTGCCTCAACAGATGTTATACAGCGCATCGCCATCTCCGTGGTCTTAACCCCTCCGGGCGAGGTCCGGGTCCTTCGCGATGCGTTCCAGATAGCGGCCGTATTGCGTTTTCAGATACGGCTTGGCGAGCGCAAGCAATTGGCCCTCGTCGATCCAACCGTTGAGGAACGCGATCTCCTCGGGGCAGCCGACCTTGAGGTTCTGCCGGTCCTCGATCGTGCGGATGAACTCGGCGGCCTCAAGCAGGCTTTCGTGGGTGCCGGTGTCGAGCCAGGCGAAGCCGCGCCCCAGCGTTTCCACGTTCAGCTTGCCCTCGCCGTGGTAAGCGTTGAGGAGATCGGTGATCTCAAGTTCTCCGCGCGGGGAGGGCTTGATGGCCCGCGCCCGTGCCGGCGCTTCGGCGTCGAGAAAATAGATGCCGGTCACGGCATAGGAGCTTTTCGGATGCTCGGGCTTTTCCACAATGGAGAGGACCCTGCCTTCGCCGTCGAACTCCACGACGCCGTAGCGCTCCGGATCGGAAACGCGGTAGCCAAAGACTGTGCCGCCGCGCGTTCGGGAATCGGCGGTCCGCAGCTTCGCCGACAACCCTTCGCCGAAAAAGACATTGTCGCCGAGAACCATGGCCGACGGGCTGCCTGCGAGGAAGTCTTCCGCCAGTAGGTAGGCCTGCGCCAGCCCGTCGGGATTGGGCTGTTCGATATACTCGAACCGCATGCCCCAGTCGGATCCGTCGCGCAGAAGCGCATTGAATTGCGGCAGGTCGCGGGGCGTCGAGATGATCGCCACTTCGCGGATACGGGCCAGCATCAGCGCCGACAGGGGATAGTAGACCATCGGTTTGTCGTAGAGCGGCAGCATCTGCTTCGACACCGAATGGGTGATCGGATAAAGGCGTGTGCCCGTTCCGCCGGCCAGAATAATGCCCTTGCGCCCGGTATCGTTCATCCCGCCGTCTCCAGTTCTTTGATCACCTCGGCCAGGGCGATCCGCCAGTCGGGTTGATCTATGCCATAGGCCCCCCGGATGCGCGAGCAATCGAGCGCGGAATTGGCCGGTCGTTTCGCCGGAGTGGGATAGTCCGATGTCGGGATGCGTTTTATTTCCGGTTTGCGCGGCAGTGAGGCGCGGCTGAAGATCGCTTCGGCGAAATCGGCCCAGCAGACGGCGGGCGCACCGGCGAAGTGAAAAATGCCGCTCTGGCCTTTCCCTTCGCCGAAGGCCCGTGCGATGGTCCAGAGCGCGTCCGCGATATCCGCCGCCGCCGTCGGGCCGCCGCGCTGGTCGTCGACGACCGAGAGCGTGTCGCGCTCGGCCCCCACGCGCAGCATCGTTTTTACGAAATTCTTGCCGTGGGCAGAGAACACCCACGACGTCCGCAGGATCACATGGTCGCCGCCAGCGGCCGCGATCAGCCGTTCGCCGTCAAGCTTGGTCTGGCCATAGACACCGAGCGGTGCAACCGGATCATCTTCGCGCCAGGGGCGCGTGCCGGTGCCGTCGAAGACGTAGTCGGTCGAGACATGCAGGAACGGGATGCCGCGCTGCGCGGCCACCTCTGCCATCGCACATGGGGCGGTCGCGTTCACTAGGCCGGCTGTCTCGCGGTCGCTTTCAGCGGCATCGACGGCGGTATAGGCGGCGGCGTTGATGACCACGTCGGCATCGGTAGAGGCGACGAGGCCTGCGCAAGTCGCCGCATTCGTAAGGTCCGCCACCTCGCGCCCGAGCGCGATCAGTGCAGTCCCGCGCGGTGCGCGGCGTGCAAGTTCCGTCCCGAGTTGCCCGGTCGTTCCGAATACCAGTGCCTTCATGCGGTTCCGAGCCTCTTTCCGACGCCGTCGCGATCCTGAAGCGCGCGCCACCAGTCCTCGTGGTCGAGGAACCACTGCACCGTCTTCTCAAGCCCCTCGTCGAGCGTGACCGAGGGCCGCCAGCCGAGCTCTTCCCGGATGCGGGTCGGGTCGATGGCATAGCGCTGATCGTGGCCGGGACGGTCGGTCACGAAGGTAATCTGTTCGGCATAGGCCGCGTTGCCGGGGCGTTTTTCATCGAGGATGGCGCAGATCTTCGTTACCAGCTCTAGGTTGGTCGCCTCGTTCTCGCCGCCGATATTGTAGCTGCGGCCGATCTTGCCCTTCTGCGCGACCAAAAGAAGGGCCTCGGCGTGATCCTCGACATAAAGCCAGTCACGGATGTTGTCGCCCTTGCCATAGACTGGGATCGGGGCGCCGGCGAGCGCCTTGAGGATCACAACCGGGATCAGCTTTTCGGGAAAGTGATAGGGGCCGTAATTGTTCGAGCAATTGGTCAGCACGACCGGAAGGCCGTAGGTCTCGTGCCAGGCGTGGACGAGATGGTCCGACGACGCCTTGGACGCCGAATAGGGCGAACGCGGGTCGTAGGACGTGTTTTCGGTGAACTTGCCCGACGGCCCGAGCGAGCCGAAGACCTCGTCGGTCGAGATGTGGTGGAACCGGAACGTGTCGGGCTTGCCTTCTGCCGTCCAGTAGGCGCGGGCGGCTTCCAGCATTGTGTAGGTGCCGATGATATTGGTTTCCATGAACGCGGCGGGTCCGTCGATCGACCGGTCGACATGGCTTTCGGCGGCCAGATGCAGGATGACGTCGGGCCGATGCGCGGCAAGGATGCGGTCAACGTCGGTCCGGTCGCAGATATCGGCCTGTTCAAATGTGTAGAGCGGGCTGTCGGCGACCTCGGCGACGTTCGACAGGCTGCCCGCATAGGTCAGCTTGTCGAGATTGACCACCGTATGGCCCGCGCGCACCGCCCTGCGCACGACCGCGGAGCCGATGAAACCGGCGCCGCCGGTGACAAGCAGCCTCATTCGCCACCCTCGTACCGGAACGGCGTGGCAATGTCGCGCAGCAGCGGTGCGGCGCGATCCTTGTCGGACAGAACGGCGCGGCCGGCGGGCATTCCCCAGTCGATGCCGATATCAGGGTCGTCGAACCGGACGGCGCCGTCGCTTGCCGGGGCATAGACCGACGAGCATTTGTAAAGTACCTCGGTGTCGGGTTCGCGCGTGATGAAACCGTGCAGGAAGCCTTCGGGAATCAGCAGTTGGCGGCCGTCGTCTGCCGACAGTTCGACCCCGGTCCATTGCCCGTAGGTGGGCGAACCGGCGCGGATGTCCACCGCAACATCGAAGATCCGCCCGCGCCCGCAGCGAACGAGCTTTGCCTGAGCGTCGGGCGGCGCCTGAAAGTGTAGACCGCGAACAGTCCCCACCTCGCGCGAGAAGGAGTGGTTGTCCTGCGAGAAGTCCTGATTGATCCCCGCAGCGGCAAGAACCTCGCGGTTCCAGACCTCGCAGAACCAGCCCCTCGCGTCGCTGAAGCGGCGCGGCGTCAGAACGAGAACGCCGGGCAAGTCGGTCCTGTCAATCTGCATGGCGTGCCCCGTCTGCAATCACTGCGGCGGACCATAGCGGCGTGACCGGCGGGGTGAAAGAGGGCGGCGGAATCCACGCGCGGATCGCCGCGTAATTGTTTCGGCCTGATGGCGAGTACGCCCGTTTGGGAACGGGAATGCCGGATGCGGAAACGGATGCTCGCGAATGGCAAGAAAGCGTGCTATTGCCTGATGTTGCTGGTAAAAGGCGCGGGGCCGGGTTGCCCCGACCGGCAATTTGCTGGACGGATTCGACTGTATCGTGTTTGCCGTTATTTGCACGGCGGTTTGTGAGAAGGAATTTGCCGAATGGCAGGTTGTGTATTGTGAGGCGTGGCCGAACGGTCCCGCGAAAACAAATTCTGATGCTGCAGCCACGCCGGTTGCGACACGGGTGAAGGGCGGCGGATTCGGCGTGTGCGGCGGGAAAAGTCCTCGCGCGTCATCGCGGGCTCGCCTAGGCTGCCGCGCGACGGAATAGGGAAGTCGGAGCATGAGCGTCACCTCCAAACGCATACTCGTGACGGGCGGCGCGGGATTCCTCGGCTCGCATCTGTGCGAACGGTTGCTGCGCGACGGACACGACGTGCTGTGCGTCGACAACTATTTCACCGGGCGGCGGTCCAACGTCGCGCATCTGACGAACAATCCGCGCTTCGAGGTGATGCGCCACGACGTGACCTTCCCGCTCTATGTCGAGGTCGACGAGATCTACAACCTCGCCTGCCCGGCAAGCCCGGTTCACTATCAGCACGACCCGGTGCAGACGACGAAGACTTCCGTCCACGGCGCGATCAACATGCTCGGCCTCGCCAAGCGGCTTCGCGCGAAGATCCTTCAGGCGTCCACGTCCGAGGTCTACGGCGACCCGACGGTGCATCCGCAGACGGAAGCCTACTGGGGCAACGTCAACCCGATCGGCTTCCGCTCGTGCTATGACGAGGGCAAGCGATGCGCCGAGACGCTGTTTTTCGATTACCACCGGCAGCACAACCTGCGGATCAAGGTCGCCCGCATTTTCAATACCTACGGGCCGCGGATGCACCCGAATGACGGGCGGGTCGTCTCGAATTTCATCATGCAGGCGCTCGCCGGAAAGCCGATCACGATCTATGGTGAGGGAAACCAGACTCGGTCCTTCTGCTATGTATCGGATATGATCGAGGGGTTCGTGCGGCTGATGGATACGGGTGACGAAGTGACGGGGCCGATGAATCTCGGCAATCCGGTGGAGATGTCGATCCGCGAACTGGCAGAGGCGGTCATTGCGCTGACCGGATCGAAGTCGGAACTGGTTTACGAGCCGCTGCCGCACGACGATCCGGTGCAGCGCAAGCCCGATATCGGGTTCGCGCGCGCGACACTCGGCTGGGAGCCGGAGGTGAAGCTGCGCGAGGGGCTGGAGCGAACGATCGCGTACTTCACCGCGCTGCGCGATGAACTAGAGCAGTCGGGAGGGAACATCTGATGGCGATGGCGACCGGAAGCGGGACGATGTCGGGCCAGACGAGCGTCGGCCGCGCGGTTTTCTGGCTCGCCCTGGCAGTGATCGCATGTCTCAGCGTTTTCCTGATCAATGGTCGTCCGCTGTTCTACTTCGACACTGTCGGCTACATCTCGCAGGGTCATTCGGGGCTGAGCAAGCTTGGCATCCGGGGGGAATCGCCCCTGACGCTTCGCCGTATCGAGAGCGGCGGCGCCGGCGTGCCGGACACAACCGAGATCGAGGCCGATCATACCGTCGACGGTTCCCGCTCCACGGTCTATGCGCTCGTGACTGCGGCCTTCGCCCGGATCGGTGCGGTCGAGGGGCTGATCGCCCTGAACGTCATCGCGGTGCTGATGGCGGTTTGGCTGCCGATGCGGGTCGCCGCACGTCGCTGGGGGCTGCACCTGCCCGTCGCGCAGGCGGTTGCGATGCCGGTAATCGTGGCCTCGCTCGGTTCCCTGCCATTCTTCGTGGCCTATCTGATGCCCGACACCTTCGCGCCCGTCCTGCTACTGGTTATTGCAACGCTGACGGTCTTTTCACGACAGATGAAGAACTGGGAAATCGTCCTTGCTGTGGCGCTGGGCTCCTTCGCGATCGTGTCGCATCTTTCGCATCTCGCGATCGCGACGCTGTTGGTGCCGGCGGCAGCGCTGGTTTCGGTCATCCTTTCACGCCGCCGCTGGTGGCTGGCCCCGGCCCTGATCGCGATCATTGTCGGTATCGGCTTCGCCGAGCAGAGCGTCCTGCGCTCGGCCGCGAAGTCGGTTGCGAATTCGGAAGTCGTCATCAAGCCCTACATCACCGCGCGGCTGATCCAGGACGGGCCGGGCCTGACCTATCTCGACACCCACTGCCCCAATGAGGCGATCCCGACCTGCAAGCTGCATGCCGCGCTGCAATTGTCAGACGATCCCTACCGGATCACTGCTACGCATATCGTCTTCGAGACGAGCGAGCGGCTCGGCTCCTTCCGCCTGATGACGCCCGAGGATCAGAAGACCGTGGCCGACGACCAGATCGGATTCTTCTTCGACGTTCTGTTCGACCAGCCGGTGGCGACCGTCGCTGCCTTCCTGAAGAACACCTTCATCCAGTCGGGCTGGGTGTCGGTGGACATGACGATTCCGAACGACAACATCATTGCGCAGAACGCCGGCGTGACTGGCCTTCTCAGCGGCGATTTCGATCATGGCCGGATCACCCGCAACATCGGCTGGCTCGGGCCCCTGACCGTCGCGCAGGAGGTCTTCTACGTTCTCTGCCTCGTCGTCATCGTCGCCCTGATCGTTCTGCCCCGTCGTGTCCCTGGTGAGGTCAAGGCGCTTGCGATCATGGTGCTGCTCGGGGTTCTGGCCAATGCGCTGGTCTGCGGTGGCATTTCGCAGCCGGCAACACGCTACGGCGCGCGGGTAATCTGGCTCCTGCCGCTGGTGGCAGCGATCCTCGTGATCTTCGCCGACCGTGCCCGCCAATTCGACGCCCCGGCGGAGGGACGTATATGAACGCGGGTGAGGGCGTGACGATCTCGGTAGTGGTGCCGGCCTTCAGGGCCGCGCATCTCCTGCCGCGCGTCCTGGCGCCGCTCATGGCGATGAAGGCGCGTGGCGAGGTTGCCGAGGTGATCGTTGTCGATGACGTCTCTCCCGATGATACGGCCGCGGTGGCCGAGGCGCTTGGCGCGCGGGTTCTTGTGATGGAGAAGAACGGTGGGCCTGGTGCAGCGCGCAACCATGCTGCCGAGGTCGCCGGGGGTGATATCCTCTGGTTCGTCGACAGCGATGTGATCGCCTGGGAGGACGGCGCGGCGAAGGTTCGCGCGGCGTTTGCGGACCCGGACGTGTCAGCTGTCTTCGGTTCCTATGATGCGACCCCGGACGGACAGCACTGGTTCTCGCGCTACAAGAACCTGATGCATCGCTACTATCACCAGAAGGCGGAGCGCGATGCACAGACCTTCTGGGCAGGCTGCGGTGCGGTGCGCAAGGACGTCTTTCGGCGTGTCGGCGGTTTTGACGTCGAAACCTACCGCGTGCCTTCCATCGAGGATATCGAACTCGGCTACCGCATCCGGCGCGATGGCGGTCGGATCGTCGTGGACCCGACGCTGCTCGGCAAGCACCTGAAGGTCTGGACGCCGAAAAGCGCGATCCACACCGACATCTTCTGCCGCGCCCTGCCGTGGTCACGGCTGATGATCTCGCGCGAGGGGGTACACAATGACCTCAATACCTCGCATGGCGAGAAGGCGAAGGCCGTGACCGCGGGGCTGCTGATCCTTTCGGTCCTGATATTGCCGTTCGCACCGGGTATCTGGCCCGTCACGCTTGGCCTGCTCCTCATCGCGCTCGCTGCCAACTGGTCCTTCCTGCGGTTCATGAATGCGAATGGCGGGCCGGGCTTCGCAGTGCTGACCTTTCTCTACCACCAGATTTACTACGTCTATTCGGCAGCGGCCTTTGCCTGGTGCCTTTTCGAATATCACGCCCTTGGCGTGAAGAACCGCCTGCATGTGCCGTGATCTGCGCGGGCAAAAGTGATTGAACCGGACCGGATACGGTGAAGGAATGAAGGATATGGAAGACAGGCTGGCCGACAAGGCCACGATGGATGCGCTGGTTTCCGAGGTCGAGGGCATGTCGCTCTCTATCGTGATCCCGGCCTATAACGAGGAAGGCGCCGTCCGCGAGACGATCGAGGACGTGCGCGCGGCGATGGACCCGCTGGGCATTCCCTACGAGATCATCGTTGTCGACGACGGGTCGGAGGACGACACGCTCGGCATCGCGCGCCAGACCGGCGTGATCGTCGACAGCAATCAGGTCAATACCGGCTACGGCGCTGCGCTCAAGCGCGGCGTCAAGCGGGCGCAGCACGAATATATTGCGATCCTCGACGCGGACGGCACCTATCCGCCGCGCTACCTGCCCTCCATGCTTGCCATGTGCCGCGAACAGGACATGGTTGTCGGCGACCGCGGTGCGGCGATGAAGAACGTGCCGCTGATCCGGCGTCCGGCGAAGTGGTTCCTTAACACCTTCGCTTCGTTCCTTGCCGAACGGAAGCTGAACGACCTGAATTCGGGTCTGCGCGTTTTCCGCAAGGCAGAGCTGGTGCCCTTCATCCCGCTCCTGCCGCAGAAATTCTCGTTCACGACGACGATTACGCTGTGCATGGCGGCAAACGGCAAGCGGATGATCTATACGCCGATCGAATACGGAAAGCGCGTCGGCAAGTCGAAGATCCGGCCGGTGGACTTCATCAACTTCCTCATCCTCGTCCTGAGGATGACGGTGCTCTTCAATCCGCTCCGGGTCTTCATTCCGATGGGGCTGGCGCTGATGGCTCTGGGCGGGATCAAGTTCGTCTACGACATCTGGATGGACAACCTGTCCGAGACGACGATCTTCGCCTTCCTGTCGGCGCTGATCATCTGGTCGCTCGGGCTGATCGCGGACATGATCTCGCGCCTGCATCTGAGGCCCTGACGTGGCGTCGGGCGGAAAGGCGATGCGCAAATGGGCGGTTCGCGCGGGCGGGTCGGCGCTGGCGCTTGGCCTGATCTTCTGGTTCCTGCCGCGTGAAGCGATCTTTCAGGGTTTCGCGCGGCTGAGCTGGCCGCTCTTCCTGTCGGTATTCGCGATGTTCCTTGGCTGCCACGTCGCGGCGGCGGCGAAATGGTGGATGCTGATGGACCGCTCCATCGGCTTCATGACGGCGCTCAGGGCGCATTTTGGCGGGCTTGCGGCCAACCTTTGCCTGCCCGGCGCGGCGGGCGGCGACGCGGTGCGCGCGGGGCTTGCGCATGTTTCGCTGCGCGACGGGCCGAAGGTTGCCGCTGCAGCCATCGGTGACCGGCTGATCGACCTTGTGGCGCTCGTCTGCCTGATGCTGACGGGTCTGGTGCTGCTTGGCGGGCAGGGTGCCAGCGTTGGTGTTGCCATCGTGGTCGCCGCAATCGTCTTTGCGGCGGCGGTTGCCGGCCTCTTCGTCTTCCCCCGGATCGCGCGCGGCGTCTGGATGCGGTGGCCGGGGTTGCCGGCACAGGCGCTTGCCTTCCGCGTGGCGGACGCGTTCGCAGCACTTGCCCGACGGCCCGGACGGCTTCTTTTCGCGCTGGCGTTGTCTGCGGCGATCCAGTCGGTGCTGATCTGGCTTTCGATCCGGCTCGCCCTTGTCGTCGGGGTTGATGTACCGGTTGCGGCGTGGTTCTTCGCCTGGCCGCTGGCGAAGATCATTGCGACGCTGCCCATCTCGCTTGGTGGCCTCGGCGTCAGGGAAAGCTCGCTTGCCGCGCTTCTGGTGCCCTTCGGCGCTGCGGCGGCGGATGTCGTGGCCTCGGGCCTGGCGTGGCAAGGCGTCCTTTACCTCGCCGGCGCGCTCGGCGCGCTGGTTCTGGGGCTGTCGGGCGGCAGCCTGCGGATCAGCAATGGCACCGCCAGGGAGATTTCAGAGTGACCGAAACCACGACCGCAACCGATGAGGGCGAAGGGCGCCCGCGCATCACCGTTCTCGGCGCGGGTCCCGCGGGGATCGCCGCCGCCTATGCGCTGACCAAGGGCGATGTCGCGGTGGAAGTGCTGGAGCGCGCGCCTGTTGCGGGCGGCAACTCCACCTCCTTCAAGATCGACGACATCTGGTGCGACTACGGCTCGCACCGCTTCCATCCGGTGGCTGATCCATCGGTCATCGCCGATGTGAAACGGCTTCTGGGCGACGATCTGCTGCTCCAGCCCCGTCACGGGCGCATCCGGCTGGGCGGGCGCTGGATCCATTTCCCGCTGAAGCTACAGGACGCGCTCCTGAAGCTGCCGCCGGCCTTCGCCGCCTCGCTGATCGGCGACATGGTGCTGAAGAAGTTCCGCAAGAAATCGACCGGGCCGCGCAGCTTTTCGTCCGTGCTTTACGACGGGCTTGGCCCGACGATCTCGGAGAATTTCTATTTCCCCTACGTGCGGAAGCTCTGGGGGCTCGACCCTGACAAACTGGCGGTAACGCTGGCTGAACGGCGGGTGTCGGGCAGTTCCATCGGCAAGATTCTTGGCAAGATGCTGAAGATGGTGCCGGGGCTTCGGGGTGAGACGACGGGGCGGTTCTACTACCCGCGCCAAGGGTTCGGCCAGATCTCGAGGGCGATGGTCGCGGCGGCGGAAAAGCAGGGCGCCGCCTTCCGCTTCGGCGCCGATATCGTGCGGATCGAGCGCAGCAAGGACCGTGTCACCGGCGTCGTCACCCGGAACGGCGATACGGAGGAGTTCCATCAGGCCGATCAGGTCTTCTCGACGATCCCGCTGACGGCGGCCGTGAGGCTGATGGACCCGGCCCCACCGCCTGAGGTCGTGATGGCCGCCGATGCGATCCGGTTTCGCGGCATGATCCTTGTCTATCTCATCCTCGAGACCGACCAGTTCACCGAATACGACGCGCATTACTTCCCGGAACTTTCGATCCCGATAAGCCGGATGTCGGAGCCGAAGAACTACAATTCCGCGACCGAACCGAAAGGGCGGACGATCCTGTGCGCCGAACTTCCCTGCGATCCGGGTGAGAAATGGTGGGGCATGTCGGATGAGGAGTTGGGCCGTCACTATTGCGACTGGCTGGGTCAACTCGGCCTGCCGGTGAAGGTGCCGGTGATTAGGACCGAGACGCGGCGCATCGCTCATGCCTATCCGGTCTACGACCTCGACTATCAGCGCCATTTCGAGACGGTGGACAACTGGCTCTCGTCGCTCGGCGGGTTCCTGAGTTTCGGTCGGCAGGGTCTGTTCGCCCATGACAACACGCATCACGCCTTCGCGATGGCCTATGCGGCATCGGAAAGCCTGACGCCGGAGGGCGGCATCGACCGCGCGCGCTGGGCGGAGCATCGGCACGAATTCGAGAGCCACAGGGTTGAGGATTGACGTGTGCAGGGGCCGGTCGTCGATATCCTGATGTATCACTCGATCTCGGACCGGGGCGGGCCGACGGCGATCGCGCCCGCAGTCTTTGCCGATCAGATGCAGGCAATTGCCGAAGCGGATGTTCCGGTGATCTCGCTTGATGATTATCTTGCCGCGCGTGAAGGCCGCGCGGCGCTTGAACCCTATTCGGTGATCGTGACCTTCGATGACGGGTTCAGCGATTTTGCCGAGACCGCCTGGCCGATCATGGGGACGCACGGTTTTCGGCCAATCGTCTACCTGCCCACGGCCTATATCGGCGGGGCGGAAGGCTGGCGCGGGATCGCCAATCCGCCACGGAGCCTGATGGGCTGGGACACGATCCGCGCTCTCTCGGTCGATGGCGTGGCGTTCGGGAGCCACACGGTCAGCCATCCTGACCTTGGCGCGCTCGATCCGGTGGCGCTTGAGGAGGAACTGGTCCGCTCCAAGCAAGAGATCGAGGCGCGGCTGGGCCAACCCATTCATCACTTCGCGCCGCCCTACGGCATCGCCGGAGAGCCGGTGCGCCGCCGGATCGCCGGACACTACCGCAGTTCCGTCGGGACGAGGCTCGCCCGGGCAACGGCGGGAACGGACCCGTTCGACCTGCCGCGCCTTGAGATGTTCTATTTCACCGACCGCACACACTGGCGCCGGCATCTGAACGGGCAGGGCGGCGCGTATCTGGCGGCGCGGCGGACGCTGCGTGCCGTCCGGGGCGCGTTCGCCAAACCCTGGCGGGGGGTCTGAGACATGGTGCCGGAGCAGAAAGCAGTGCGGCCGCGCGCCTTCAGGGGGTTCGCCGCATGACCATCGGTCAGACCTTCATGCGCAGCGTGGCGTGGATGGCCGCCGGCAACTGGACGGAGCAGGCGATCAACTTTGTCGTCTTCGTCACGATGGCGAATATCCTCGGCCCCGAGGCCTATGGGCTCTTGTCGATGGCCGCGGTCTTCATCGTCCTGTCCGAGGCGCTGGTGCGTGAATCTGTGTCGGAATACCTTATCTCCGCCCATGCTCCGACGGATGCCGACTACAACGCTGTCTTCTGGCTTAACACTGCGCTTGGCGTTCTACTCGCCGCGGTACTTGTCTTTGGATCGGGCCCAATCGCGGAACTCTACGGCTACCCGCGGGTTGGCGGACTTATTCGGGCGCTGTCGCCCACTGTTATCCTCGTCGCGGTCACGGCGGTTCCGGTCGCGATCCTGCGGAGGGAGTTCAATTTCCGCATCCTGTCGATCCGGGCGGTCGCCGGCGTGATCGCGGGCGGCGTCGTGGGCATCGCGATGGCGCTTTCCGGATACGGCGTCTGGAGCTTCGCTGGCCAGTGGGTCGCGATGATCACGACCAACGTGGTGATCGCGTGGATGGCCGTGGACTGGCGGCCGGGTCTGAGTTTCGGGCGAGGTCAGATCCGCGGCGCGGCGGGGTTCGGCGCGCAGGTCCTTGGATTGCGCGCGGCGGAACTGGCGACGGCGCAGATGCCGGTGGTGATCATCGGTTCGGTTCTCGGGCCGGTGGCGACCGGCCTATACTCTGTCTCGTGGCGTTTGGTGGAGACCTTGTCGTTCCTGATCTCGACGCCGCTGCGTATGGCGTCCCAGCCGGCCTTCGCGGCGATCCGGCGGGAAGGCGGGCGGGCGGGCGACTTGCTTCTCGACATTTCGCGGCTGGGCGGACTGGCCGCCTTCCCGTTCTTCGCCGGCCTCGCGGTTTTGGCGGAACCGATGCTACGCCTCGTCTTCGCCGACGAATGGATCGACGCGGCCCCGGTCCTCAGCGTGATGGCCTTCCTCGGCCTCTATTTCTGCATCGCGGTCGTGCAGCAAAGCTTCTGCCTTGCCGCCGGCAAAGCCGGGCAGATCACGCTCCTGACCTGGGCCGGCGTGATCCTGGGCGCGGTGCTGATCCTGATCGCGTCGCGCTGGGGGCTCGTGGCGATTACGGTAGCCTTCGTCGGCGCGCACTACCTGCTCTGGTATTTCCGCTTCCGCATTGTCGCCCGGCTTGGCGACATGCCGGTCCTGCCACTTGTGGCCTGTCATCTGAAGCCGGCGCTTGCCTCTGCAGTGATGGCGGCGGTGGTCTTCGCGGTGGCGCGATGGCTGTCTGACGGCTCCGTTCTGGTTCAGTTCGTCGCCGCCGTCGGTGCCGGTATCTCGGTGTTCGGGCTTTTCACGGTGATCTTCATGCGCGACCGTCTTCGGCTGTTGCTGTCCTACATAAGACCCGCGCCCGCAGAAGCGCTGACGAGCGGGGAGCCGGTATGAAGTCCCTGCGCATCGTGATGTTCACAACCTTCTACCCGCCCTACTCCTTCGGCGGCGACGCGATCGGCGTGCAGCGGATGGCGCGCGCGCTTGCCGCGCGGGGGCATGACGTCAGCGTCGTGCATGACGAGGACAGCTACCTGATCCTCGGCGGCAAGGTTCAGGAAAAGGGCACGCCTGACGGCGTCCGCCGCATCGGGCTGCGCAGCCGGGATGGTTTCGTCTCCAACCTCCTGACTCAGCAGCTTGGCCGGCCGGTGATCCATGCCGGCCGTATCCGCGAGATCCTCTCAGAGCGGAAACCGGACATCATCTGGCACAACAATACATCGCTGATCGGCGGGCCGGGCCTGCTGCCGATGGGCGAGGGGCTGAAGCTATACGAGGCGCACGAACACTGGCTGGTCTGTCCGACCCATGTTCTCTGGCGATACGGACGCGAGCTTTGCGACAAGCGCGACTGCCTGAAATGCCAGCTGACCTACAAGCGCCCGCCGCAACTCTGGCGCCATACAGGGATGCTGGATCGCGCACTTGACCACATGGACCTGATCGTTGCGAAAAGCGAATTCAGCCGGGCGAAGCATCGCGAGTTCGGACTTAGGCAGGAGATGGCGGTTCTGCCCTACTTCCTGCCCGACCTGCCGATGCTCGCCGAGCCCTATGCCGGGCATCCGCGCCCCTATTTCCTGTTCGTCGGACGGCTTGAAAAGATCAAGGGGCTGCAGGACGTGTTCCCGGCGATGGACCGTTACCCGGATGCCGATCTGATCATCCTCGGTGACGGCGACTATGCGGCTGAGCTGAAACGTCTGGCGGCGGGCAAGCCCAATATCCAGTTCCTCGGGCGCAAGAGTCCTGAGGAGTTGGACGCCTATTATCGTGGTGCGCTGGGGCTGATCGTGCCCTCGGTCTGCTATGAGACCTTCGGCATCATCCTGATCGAGAGTTTCCGCCTCGGCACGCCGGTCATCGCCCGACGCCTCGGCCCGTTCCCCGAGATCGTGGAGCGCGCGGGCGCGGGCGCGCTGTTCTCGACCGAGGACGACCTGATCGCGGCGATGCGGAACCTTCAGGCCGATCCGGCCGCGCGGGAGGCGCAGTCGAAGGCGGCGCGCGAAGCCTTCGGCGAGGTCTGGCGCGAGGATCGGGTGCTGGCCGCCTATGGCGCGGCGCTCGCCCGTGCGGCGGGCCGGAAGGGCGATGCCGGGCTTGCCCGCGCGCTCGAGGGTGGTGCGTTCGAGACGGGGGGCGCGGCCGTCTGACGGGTCAGGGCGCGAGCGTTCCGATGCGGTGGGCGTTGGCCATGACCGAAAAAGTGATCGTCGTCGCCGGGATCGCGGGCAGCGACGAGGCGTCTATCAGGTGCAACCGCGAGAGGCCCGTTGGGCGGCCGAGCCTGTCGGACCCGCCCGGCCCCGGTTCGGCGGCCATCGGAACGCTTGCGCCGACGTGAAAGCTCGACCCCGGCGCGCCGGGGCGGCTTGCAAAGCGCAGCGCGATCAGACCCGCCTTGCCCATCGCCTTCGCCATCCGGGCGGTTGCCGCCGACAGGATCGCTCCGGTATCGGGATTGGCATCGAGACTGGCCGTGAGCCTTCCGTCGGGTGCGAGGCTGAGCGCGATCCGGTGCGAGTGGTCGGAATGCAGGAAAAGTTGCGCCACGATCAGGCGGCGGGCGAGCGCAGTCAGCAGGGGTGCCGTGAAGGGCAGGCGGCCGTAATTCGCGATCAGATCGCGGGCATAGTGCTCGTTCCAGGTATAAAGCTGCGCATGGACGAGGTGCGCGGAAACGTCCGGCGCGTTGATCTCCACGAATAGCTGCGGCAGCGTGTGGAACGTGCCGCTGTCGGGTGGCGTCCGATTCCGCCAGCGCTGGATCATCGGCAGAAAGGCGTGCTGGCTGTCCCGCAGCACGATCTCGCCGCCGCCGGGACGGGAGGCGAGCAGGATGCGCGCCGTCTCAAGCACGCCGGCGCCGAGGAAGGCGCGGGGGGCGGACAGGGTTGTGCCGTCCATCAGATGGAGCGTGATTGCGTCGGCGCTTTCCTCAAACCGGGTGACGATGGCACCGGGCCGGTAGCTGAAGCGGGGATCGGCGCGAAGGTCGGCAAGCGTATCGCCCGCCTTCCAGATCAGGTTGAACGGGCAGCCGTGCAGGCAGAGGCCGCACAGGCGGCAGTCGGCCCTGACCGCCTGCCGCGCCAGCCCGGCATGGACGCCGAATGCGCCGAGCGATGTGCGGGCATGAGTGAGAAGGGCGAGCAGAGCCTCGGCTTGCGGGGCAGGTCGGATCGGTTTGCGCCCGTCCATCGGGAAGCCGGGGAGGAGCGTTGCCAGATCGTCCTCCTGGCCGGCGACCGGCAGGAAATCCGCGACTGCGCGGTAGTGCGGCGCGAGGTCGTCGATCGAGATCGGCCAGTCGGCGATGTCCTCCTGCCGGTAGGGCAGGACAGCCGCGCCCCAGAGGTTTGAGAGGCCGCCCGCCGCACGCGAGGCGCGCAGGGCGAACCAGCCCGGCGGATCGGCGAGCGTCGCGGCAGCCGGCTCCATCGCGAAATCGGATCCGTACCGGCGGACCTGCCCTTCGGGTGAGGCGTATTGCGGCGCCATCCAGTCTTCCCGCACGGCACCGTCCCATCGGGCGGGGTCGGTCGCGGCAAGCGCCGCGCGGCGCGTCTCGGCCTCCGCTTCAAGTGTCTTGCCGCCATCGAGCATGATTACCCTGCAGCCCCGGGCCAGCAGCGCCTTCGCGGCGGACACGCCGGCGGGGCCGGAACCGATGACGATGTCGGGTGCGTCAGTCACGGCGGAAGACGATCACATCGCCGTCGCCGAGCGTGCCGTAGAAGCAGCGCACGGTTGTCAGCACCGCGCCGGCGGGCCGGTCGGGGTTGCAGATGTCGGTGCCCGCATCCGCGCCGAAGCCGGGCACTTCGCGCAGGCTACGGCCCGGAAAGCCGACGACGAGGATGACCGGGCCCGGTTCGGCCATCGCGTCGCGATATTTCTCATCGGTGAAGAGGATCGGCCAGTCAGCATTGAAGTAGTCGCGAAACACCTCGCCAGCATAGCCGATCGAATAGACCCGGTCGCCGGGTTCGCGGATTTCCTCGGTTAGCGCATAGGCGCCGGCAAGATCCTGCTTCGGAAGAACGTAGTTCCGCCGCGCGAGGTAGACGGAAATCGCGACCATGCCGATGACGGACAGGAGGAACAGCGCGCGTGTCACACGCTCCCCCCCGGTCAGATGGCCGATCAGGGCACAGACCAGCCGAACGCCGAGCACGATCAGCAGCATCAGAAAGCCGATATCGACGAAGAAGAAGCGTGGCCAGACCCGCATTCCGACCGCCATGAGCAGGGCCACCGTCAATCCGATATGCAGGAAGGTGATCGGCGCAAAGAGCGGCGCGTCCCGGTGGAGTGCGATTGCACCCAGAAGCGACAGGACAAGGACCGCGCCGCCCACCAGCGCGACGAGCGGTCCGCCGCTACCGATCCCGGTGCGGATCGCCTCGAACGCGGTCCAGAGCGGGCTTTGGAATTCCTTCATGACATCGACGGCGGAGGTCTCGGACACGCCGGAGACGGTCGAAAGCAGGCTCGGCAGGATCGGGAGGTAGAGGATGATTGTGAGGATCCCGCCCGCGAGGAACCCGAGGAACGGAAGCCGCAAAAGCGCGCCGTCAAGCCGGCCGCGGACCCCGCGCGCGATAACGAGTGCGAGCCAAACGAGGCCCTGCGCCATGAAGAAGAAGGCGCCCGTCAGATGCGTGAAAACGGCGGCAGCCAGGCAGGCGCCATAGCCGAGCCAGATGCCGCGGCTCGGCCGCTTCAGCCCCCTGAGGAACAGGAGCATCCCGAGCGTCGAGAACAGAGCAAGCCCGGTGTAGCCGCGCGCGTTCTGCGAAAACCAAATCTCGTGATAGGAGAGCGCCAGAAGAAGCGTGGTTACATGGGCAATGGTCGTACCCGCCACGTCGCGTGCCAACGCCCACATCGCGGCCAGCGTGGCCAGCCCGAACAGCATCGCCGGCAGACGGATCGCCCAGGGCGCATCGCCAAAGATCGACATGGACGCCTTGGCGGCCATGTTGTGCAGATAGTGATGGTTCATCGAATAGCTCTGA
The DNA here is from genome assembly GCA_030429495.1 of Alphaproteobacteria bacterium. Lineage (GTDB taxonomy): Bacteria > Pseudomonadota > Alphaproteobacteria > Rhodobacterales > Rhodobacteraceae > Albidovulum. The sequence goes on from JAUIFH010000002.1 coordinate 503,010, forward strand.
ACCATGTCCCCCCAGTCGTAGCGGAGATGGGTGATCACGGTCTGCAACTCATCATACCATAGCGGACCGTTCAGCCCCCATATCCTGAGCGCCGCCGCGAGGATCAAGATCGCAGCAAGCCAGATATAGTCGCGTCCGCCGGTAGTCTGCATCGGAGCCCTCAGGCGGCCATCGCCGCGCGTTTCTCGGCGACGATGTCGGCGATGATCTCGGAAAGCGGCCGGCGCGGGCGGAAGCCGATCGCGTTTTCCAGCTTCGAGACATCGGGAAGCCTGCGGGCCATATCCTCGAACCCTTCGGGATAGACGTCGCTATAGGGGACGAGCTTGATCTGCGAGGACGATCCGGTGGCCGCGATGACCTGCTCGGCAAGGCTGCGGATCGTCACCTCCTGATCGTTGCCGACATTGAAGACCTGCCCCCGCGCCTCGGGGGTCTGCATCAGGCGCACCATCGCCTCTACCACGTCGGCGACATGACCGAAGCAGCGCGACTGCTCTCCGGTGCCATGCACGGTTAGCGGCCGGCCTTCGAGCGCGGCCTGCACGAAATTCGGCAGCACCATGCCGTAGCGCCCGGTCTGGCGCGGGCCGGTCGTGTTGAAGAAACGCAGGACGACGGCGGGCAGCCCCACTTCGCGCGCATAGGCGAGGGCAAGAAACTCGTCGAGCTGCTTGGCCGAGGCATAGGACCAGCGCAGGTTCTTCGTCGCCCCGATGGTCAGGTCGTCATCCTCGCTGAAAGGGAACTTTGTGGCCTTGCCGTAAACCTCGGACGTGGAGGCGATGAAGACCGGCTTGTTGTCCTTGAGCGCCGCTTTCAGCACCGTCTCGGTGCCGTTGATGTTGGTCAGGATCGAGCGTGACGGCTCGTCCATGATCAGCTTCACGCCCACGGCGGCGGCGAGATGGAAGATGATGTCCGCGTCATCCGTGAGTTTCTGGACGAGCGCAGGATCGAGGACGGAGCCTTCATGAAAGCCGAAGCGGTTATGCCCGGCGAGCGAGGCGAGGTTCTCGCGCCGGCCGGTGGAGAGGTCGTCGAGCGCGGTGACGGTGTGGCCTTCGGCAACCAGCCGTTCGGAAAGGTGCGACCCGATGAAGCCGGCGCCGCCCGTAATCAGTACCTTCATATCACCCCGCCAGAAATCCGTTCTCAGCAATCGGCCGGATCGTAACATGGGGGGGTGCGGACAGCCATCGCCAACTGGCGCCGGCGGGCTGCATCGAAACAGTCGTGCGCGGGTTCCGCTTGCAGGCAAGGATCGTGAACGGTGGCCGCCCGGAACCTGCCTGGATCGCGGTTCTCCGGCGAGATGTATTTTAAGGCATCAAAGCCGGCAGTGTCACAAAACTGTCCACCAACGGGGTACAACATTCCCTACTGGCGGCAGGAAGATTGCCCCGGGTATTATCAGTGTGCCATTTTTGATCGTCCAGCCGGCGGCGACAGATTGCAGGGCCGGCGCTGAATGCTTGCTGCAGGGTTGTTTATGACCAACGCGTTTTCACTGTTCTCCACTCTGAAGGACCGGATCGCCCGGCACGAGGCGCAGATTTGCACCGTCGGCCTCGGCTATGTCGGTCTGCCGCTTGCGCTGACGATCAACGAGGCGGGTTTTCCCGTTACTGGGTTGGATTTGAACACGACGCGGGTCGCGGCGATCAATGCCGGGGAGAAGGTGATCTCTTACTTCCCAGACGGTCGAATCCGGGACGCCGTTGCGTCCGGGCGGTTCACGGCCACCGCTGACGCCGATGCGCTGGCCGCTGCCGATGTCGTCCTGATCTGCGTGCCCACGCCGCTATCCGACACGCGCGAGCCCGACATGAGCTATGCGATTCGTGCGGCCGAGACCGTTGCGCAACGGCTGCGGCCAGGACAGCTCGTGGTTCTCGAAAGCACGGTCTGGCCGGGCGCCACGCGGACCGTCATCAAACCGATCCTAGAGGCGGGCGGACTGCGCGCGGGCGACGATTTCTTCCTTGCTTTCTCGCCCGAGCGCGAGGACCCCGGCAATGCCAGCTATTCGACGCAGACGATCCCGAAGGTGGTCGGCGCGGACGATGCGAAGTCGCGCGACCTTGTCGATCTCTTCTATTCGCAGATCGTGACGAAGACGGTGCCGGTCAGCTCGCTTGCCACGGCCGAGGCAGTGAAGCTTGCGGAAAACAGCTTCCGGACGGTCAACATCGCGCTCGTGAACGAGATGAAGGTCGCGCTTGAGGCGATGGGCGTCGATGTCTGGGAGGTCGTGAAGGCCGCATCCACCAAACCGTTCGGTTACATGCCGTTCTATCCCGGCCCAGGGATCGGCGGCGACTGCATTCCGGTGTCGCCGGTCTACCTGTCCTGGCGCGCGAAGGAGGTCGGGTCCGCCATGCCGATCGTCGATCTGGCCCGCGCCAACAACGATGGCGCGCCCGACCTGATCGCGGGCCGCGTCGCGGTCGAACTGGCAAAGAACGGTGGGGTTGCGGTCAAGGGTGCGCGGGTTCTGATTCTTGGCGTCGCCTACAAGAAGAACGTCGAGGATACCCGCGAAAGCCCTGCGCTCGCGATCCTCAACCGGCTTGAGGAGATGGGCGCGGCCTGTGACTATCATGATCCCTATTTTCCGGTCATGCCCCTCACGCGCGATCATCCGAAGCTGGCCGGGCGCCGCTCCGTCGCGCTGACGGAGGAGGCTCTCGATGGCTATGACGCCGTCCTGGTGGCGACCGATCATTCCGGCGTGGATTATGCGCTGGTCGCCGGGCGGGCGCGGCTCATTCTCGATACCCGCAATGTCATGGCCGAGCGGGGCCTTAGCCCCGGCCGGGGCGTCGCGGTCAAGATCTGAAGCGGGAGGCTGAATTGTTAACATATTGGCTGATAGCGGGTTTTTATCGGAGCGCTGGCAGAGCGGCGGTTCGGACAATATCAATCCGCGAATCGACGCGACGCAATCAGAGGAAGTAGTTAGTGAGATAGTACAACTTTAAATTGAATGGATGCCCAATGACTGTTCAAGAGATGCGCAATTCCATCAACGAATCGTTTGCGGTGGGCAGTATTGGTTCCCAATGCGGGATTCTTCTACTGCAATGCCGAGAGACGCGTTTATGCCGGGTTGGGCGTCGTGTATATTGAGCACGCTAGGGTGGTTTTAAATCAGATACTTTGAGAAAGAGTGGTGGATAGGATGCAGCAGGGCGATTCCAGTCCGGTGGTCGTGATCGGCGGTGGGCCTGCGGGCCTGACGGCTGCGTACGAACTCCAGAAGCGGAGCAGGCGGCACAAGCCGATCGTTTTCGAGGCCTCGAAAATGGTGGGCGGGATTTCCCGCACCGAATCCAACAACGGCTACCGGTTCGATATCGGCGGGCACCGCTTCTTCACCAAGGTGAAGGAAGTGGACGCTATGTGGCATGAAGTGCTCGGTGACGATTTCATCACCGTGCCGCGTCTCAGCCGCATCTACTACCGCGGGAAGTTCTTCGACTATCCGCTGAAACTGATCAACGCGCTGGTCAACATCGGCCCCTACGAGTCGATGCGTATCCTGCTCAGCTACTTCAAGTGGCAGGTGCGGCCGTTCCGCAAGGAAGAGAATTTCGAGGAATGGGTCATAAACCGCTTCGGCGGCCGGCTCTACATGCACTTCTTCCGCAGCTACACGCAGAAGGTCTGGGGCATCAACCCGAAGGAAATCCGCGCCGACTGGGCGGCGCAGCGGATCAAGAACCTGTCGCTTTTCAAGGCGGTCTGGAACGCGATCTCTGGCGCGAATGACACGACGTCTCTGATCGAGGAATTCCAGTATCCACGGCTTGGCCCCGGCATGATGTGGGAAAAGACTCAGAAGCGGATCGAGGAAGAAGGCGGCGAGGTGCATCTGCGCTCCGCCGTGACGCAGGTCAACCGCGACGGCAACCGCGTGACCTCGATCGATGTGAAGCACTGGCACGAGGATGGTCGGGAACCGGTTACCGAACGGGTGGAAGGCGATCACTTCGTCAACTCGATGGCGCTGCGCGACCTGATCCATTCCTTCGATCCGCCGCCGCCGCCGGAAGTTGTCGATGCTGCCAACCGGCTCAAGTACCGTGACTTCCTGATCGTGACGCTGGTTCTCGATCATGCCGACCCGTTCCGCGACAACTGGATCTACATCCATTCGCCGAGCGTGAAGGTCGGCCGCATTCAGAACTTCCGCGCCTGGTCGAAGGAAATGCTGCCCGATCAGAATACTGCTTCGATCGGCATGGAGTACTTCTGCCAGGAGGGTGACGGCCTTTGGACCATGTCTGACGCCGATCTCCGCGCGCTTGCCGCGAAGGAGCTTGAGCAGCTTGGCCTCGCCAAGGCCGATGACGTGATCGACGCCGCGATCATCCGCCAACCGAAGGCCTATCCGGTCTACGACGGCGAGTATCGCGAAGCGCTCGACGTGATCGAAGAATGGCTTGGTGGGTTGGAAAATTTCCAGACGGTCGGTCGCAACGGCCTTCACCGCTACAACAATCAGGACCATTCGATGCTGTCGGCGATGCTTGCCGCCCGAAACATTCTGGGCGAAAAGAACGACGTATGGAATGTGAACGTCGAGCGGTCGTATCACGAGGAATTCGAGGTCAAGAAATCCTCCGCGACGGTAGCCCGACCGGCCATAGCGGCTGAATGACAGACGGAAACATGATGGCGAACGGCCAAGGCGCGGTCCGGCGGATCACGGACAATATCTATCTTCTCTGGCTCCTGCTTGCTCTGCCGGCCGTTTATTTCATTGCATTGCGCGTCGGCCTGTTGCCGGGTCGGGTGCCCTTCGTCCCTTGGACGGGTATCCTCTCGTGCTGGCTTCTCATTGTCACGATGGCGATCACGCCGTTGCAGATGATGTTCGGTCCACTGCCATGGCTGAAGAAGCGACGGCGGTATATCGGCGTAGCGAGCTTTGGCTACGCGCTGCTTCATCTTCTCTTTTGGGCGGTGAATGCCAATCTCGGCGCCATCATTCGCTCGTTCAAGCGCGACGAGATTCTGACAGGCTGGATCGCCTTCGCCATCATGGTGTTGCTGGCCATCACGTCCTATGACGGGGCGGTCGCGAAGCTCGGCACGCGTTGGAAGACCCTGCAGCGCTGGGTCTATCCGGCAGCGATCCTCACGCTTTATCACTGGGTGACTACGACTGACCATCTGGTCGACGTGGCGATCTACTGTGTTCCACTCGTTCTGCTGGAAATCTGGCGCGTCATGCGCAACCGAAACCGCGCCCGCCGGGTCTGAGCGGACACGATCTCTGATTGATTGCCTGCGTGGCCGCGCTATCCTTTGGAAGGCAGCGCGGGGAGTGATGGATATGGCAGTGGACGGGCCAGAGGGCGAACTGACGCTCAGAACGCTGGCTATGCCGCGCGACGTCAATGTCAACGGTGACATCTTCGGCGGCTGGGTTCTCAGCCAGATGGACATCGCGGCCGGGATTGTCGCCGGGGCTCGCGCCCAGGGGCGTGTGGCCACCGTCGCGGTTGATGCGATGAAGTTCATCCGGCCGGTGAAGGTCGGCGACGTACTGTGCATCTACGTCAAGGTGGCGCGTGTGGGGCGGACTTCGATGGGTCTCGAAATCGAAGCATGGGTGCTGCGCGGCCGTGTCGGTGCGCGCGAGAAGGTAACGGAGGCGCTGTTCACCTTCGTGGCGATCGACGATGACGGCCGGCCGCGCCCGGTGCCGGCCGCTTGATCGCTAGCAAAGATCGCGCAGGCAATCCAGAAGCGCGGTCACGCTCGCCTCGTCCGGCGCAGCGCCCTTTCGGGTCTTGCGGAGGATCAGGGTCGCGACTGCCTGCGCCTCGCGCGATGCGATGTCGAGCAGATCCTGCTCGCAGGAAATCGGATGCGCGACCGAAACCGGTTCGTCACGAAGGTTTTGGCCGATCCTGTCCTCGATCCACCCGAAGTCCTCGCTGTGCCGTTCGATAAGGCCGTCCATCAGTTCCCGCGAGAACGAAAACCGCTCGTCCCCGACCGAGGAGAGCGCATGGATAAGGGCGTTGTTGCGCTTGGTCGCACCTGCGAACCCGCGATGCATGCCCCGTCCGAGTTTGCGTTGCGCGAACAGCAGCGCGAGCGCCTCGAGTGACAGGCTGTCATTCTTGAACTGGGTCGGCGCGCTGCCTAGGTCCAGCCCGGCACGGGTGACGAAGTCAGTGACGACATCCTGGCCGTGCAAGCAGGCAGGGATGAACGGTATGATCTCCACGTTCTCTCGCCCGAACACGGTATCGAACCGTTCAAATCTCTGGCGGTAGTTTGGCCAGAGCGAGTCGATGTCGATTTCGGTGATGCCGCCGCTCTTGACCCTTTGCTGGAAGGTGCTGTTTACGAAGGAAAGGGGCGGTCTTGCGTAGGCGATCACCCTGATCTCGTCAAAGAACCTGGCGAAGAAGTCACGCATCCGCTGCGCGGCAAGCGCGTCGGCGCGCGGCTGACTGATATCCTCGCCGGAAAACACTGTCACCGGCCTGTCGTTGTCGCGAAGCTGCGCCTCGACCCGCGCTAGCCATTCCTGCTGCATCGCCTCCAGTTCGGCCTCGTTTCGGCCTTGGGTCAGGAAGATGTGATACTTGTTCTGTATTTCCGGGGGCTCGAACAGCAGGACGTAGAGTTCCGAATGGTTCGCCGATTTCCAGTCGATATAGGTGAAATCCGGTTGGTCGATGTCGGCAAGGCTGAACTGGATGGAACTGGAACCCGTCTTGTTCATGCCCGCATGGATGACAAGTTTCATGGGTCTGCCGGATAACCGTATGATAAAGAAAAGGAAATAGAGCCCATCGTCAGTATGCTCGACAAACTTTCCCTTGTCAAAGGACGCGCCGGCCCACGGTACGCCCCTGAACGCCGAATCGCCCGCGCTGTCGGGGCCGCCGATGCGCCGGATCACTTCGGAATCCGACGGCCCAGTGCGGGCCGAATGGGCCAGTGCGAATCCGGTGCGGTCGTGGAAATCAGACGCTCCGGGCGTCTGGCATGTGGGGATTGTGTATAGATTCTAGACAATTCGTCGCTTTTATAAGGCTTGATTTTGGAATGAAGCCAATCACGGTGGCGCGACAGAAATCTTTCTCGAAATACAACTTTTAGTTGTCGTCCGTTGCGTTCGGTCGTACGGTCATTTTGCAAGCAGCAACTGACTGTCGGTCACAGGCACCCACCCAGCCACCACCCACCTCGCTCCCATGAGCGTCGACCGGCAGTCAGCCTGCTTTCCCCTCCATCTCAGCCAAGCTCTGCCGGGCCAAACCTCTTGCGGATCGGGGCCGGTTTCACGATAAGTGTTCCGACCAGACGGAGTTTTCCCATGCGCGCGCGCATCTACCAGCCTTCCCGCAACGCCATGCAGTCGGGCACTGCGAAGACCCACCAGTGGGTCCTTGAATTCTTCCCGGCCGAGAGCCGCGAGATCGATCCGCTGATGGGCTGGACCGGGTCGGGGGACACCCAGGCGCAGGTGCGCCTGCGCTTCGAAAGCCGCGAGGCGGCCGAGGCCTATGCCAAGGCCAACGGCATCGATTATGTCGCCACCGAACCGCACAAGCGGCAGCCGAACATCCGGCCGCGCGGCTATGGCGAGAACTTCGCGACCGATCGTCGGGGCGCCTGGACGCACTGACCGCCGCGGGCGCGTTGCCGGCTGATCCAGTAGCGTTTCAGATTTGCGTTGAATCAGAATTCGAACCTTTTTCGTTCGCATTCTGATAGGTGCTGTTTCAATCGAAACTCGCAGTGCTTTGGTGTCAGTGCGGCCCGATCCGTCCGCCAAACGCCCGCGCGACGCTCACCGACAGCACGATCCGGATCAGGTGGTGCGCGGTGACGTAGAGGATCGACATCTTCAGGCTGAGCGCGATCAGACCCATCTCGACAAGCCCGCCTGGAGCGAAGGCCAGAAAGACGGCGCGCACCGGCTCTCCGGCAACCGGCGCCAGCGCGACCGAGAACCCGACTGCGCCGCCGATCGTGACAACCGCGTTCAGCAGCGCAAGCCGCAGCGCGAGGAGGATGCGCCCCTTCGGCATCCCCGCGAAGCGCACGCCGAGGGACGTGCCGATCACCACCTGGGCCAACGCGATCAGCCAGCGCGGCGGCACTGCCTCGGTCCAACCAGCCATATGCGCTGCGGCCGAGAGCAGGATCGGTCCGAGGACATGGCCGGCGGGCAGCTTCAGCTTCAACCCGATGATCGCGCCGATGACCGCCGCCGCCGTCAGGATCGCCACATCCTTCGCATGCAACGCCGATCCTGCAACGGCCGCGCCCCCCGCTGAACCGACCGCATGCCCCTCCATCCACGAAAACGCAACCGGAACGATCACGATGGTCAGGATCAGCCGCAGGAATTGCAGCATCGCCAGCATCTGCACATCCGCCCCGGCCTCCTCGCCCATCTGCACCGTCTCGACAAGACCGCCCGGCGCGGTGCCGTAGAAAGCGGTCAGCCGGTCGGTTTGCCCGGTCGCGACCAGAAGCCGGTAGCCGAGATAGTGGACCAGCGGAATGAACAGGCACAGCGCCAGAAGCGACGGGATCCAATGCGGCGCCTCGTCCAGGATTTCCGGCCGCGCCGCGCCGCCGATGGCGATGCCGATGACCGGGATGAACAGCATCCGGATCTTCTGCGGTGCTTGTGGCAGGTGACCGAAGGGCCTCAGCCCCCCGATGGCCGCCGTGCCGACCGCGAGGAGCGAACCGAGCAGCATCGGCAGGGGCAGGTGCAGCGCCTGCGCGACAAGTCCGCCCGCCAGCCCCAGCGCATAGGTCAACAGGACCGTCGGCCAGTGCGGAGATCCGAAGAAGGCGGAAAGACGCACGTTCATACCCGATTGATCGCGATGGATGCGCCGCCGGTTCTTGCCCGCGATCCTGACACGAACCTGTCCGCCTGTGGGGGCATGTCGTTTACCAATGCGGCGGCTTCTGATCGGCCAGCGGAACGGTCCCCGACGCGTCCGCTTCCGCTTCCGCCGCCCGCTCCATCAACAGCGCGACGCGCCGGGTCAGCATGTCGATCTCACGCGTCTGCCGCGCCACCACGTCCGAGAGGTCGTCAACCGCGCGTCTCAGATGCGCGATCTCCTCCTCTGCCTTTTCCAGCCGTTCGTTCATCGCCGCTCCTGTGTCCCGCCGCCTGTCCGGGCGGAGGCTACGCACCCGCCGGACGGATGATCGAAGCGGGCCACACCATGTCCCGCCGCCGCGTTCAGCCGCTTGTTCCCTGTCCCCCCTTCCGTTACACCCGCGCGCGGATGAATGTGAAGGGTCCGACGATGGCCAAGGACAAGGGACAGCGCAGGCCGAAGGCGGAAACGCCCAAGGGCTTCCGCGATTATTTCGGCACCGAGGTGACGGAGCGCAAGGCGATGCTCGACAGGATCGCTGCCGTCTACCATCGCTATGGCTTCGATCCGCTTGAGACCTCGGCCGTCGAAACCGTTGAGGCGCTTGGAAAATTTCTACCCGACGTGGACCGCCCGAACGAAGGCGTCTTCGCCTGGCAGGAGGATGATGCCGACTGGCTGGCTTTGCGCTACGACCTGACCGCACCATTGGCCCGCGTCGCCGCGCAATACAGGAACGACCTGCCCACCCCCTACCGCCGCTACGCGATGGGCCCGGTCTGGCGCAACGAGAAACCCGGGCCTGGCCGATTCCGCCAGTTCTATCAATGTGATGCGGATACGGTCGGCTCGGGTTCCGTCGCCGCCGACGCCGAGATCTGCGCTATGCTGGCCGATGCTCTGGAAGAGGTCGGCATTCCCCGCGGCGATTACGTCGTTCGGGTAAACAACCGGAAGGTGTTGAATGGTGTGATGGAGGTTGTTGGCGTCCTCGACCCCTCCGATCCGTCGAAGTTCGAACATGAGCGCGGCATCGTCATGCGCGCCATCGACAAGATCGACCGGTTGGGCGAGACGGGCGTTCGCGCTCTGATCGGCAAGGGCCGCATGGATGAAAGCGGCGACTATACCGATGGAGCGGGATTGTCGGATGTACAGGCTGATGTCGTGCTCGGTTTCATGTCTGCCCGCCGCGACACGGGAGCAGAGACCGTGGCGCGGCTGCGCGAACTGGCGGGCGGCTCCGCCATCGGCACCGAAGGGGTCGATGAGCTTGAACAGATCGCCGAACTCCTCGCCGCCCAAGGCTACGGCCCGGACCGCATCGTCATCGACCCCTCCATCGTGCGCGGCCTCGGCTACTATACCGGCCCGGTCTTCGAGGCCGAACTGACCTTCGAAATCCTCGACGAAAAGGGCCGTCCGCGCCAGTTCGGCTCGGTCGCGGGTGGCGGGCGCTATGACGACCTCGTGAAGCGGTTCACCGGCCAGTCGGTTCCGGCCACGGGTGTCTCCATCGGTGTCGACCGTCTTCTGGCTGCACTCCGCGCCAAGGGCCGCATCGACGCCGACACGCGCGGCCCGGTCGTTGTCACCGTCATGGACCGCGACCGGATGGCGGAGTATCAGGCGATGGCGACGGAACTGCGGCAGGCCGGTATCCGCGCCGAGGTCTATCTCGGCAACCCGAAGAACTTCGGCAACCAGTTGAAATACGCCGATAAAAGGAACTCGCCCGTCGCCGTGATCCAGGGCGGGGACGAGGCCGCGAAGGGCGTCGTCCAGCTCAAGGACCTGTTCCTTGGCGCCAAGATCGCCGCCGAGGCGAGCCACGAGGAATGGAAAAGCCAGCCCGCCCAGACCGAGGTACCGCGCGATCAGCTCGTGGCCGAGGTTCGTCGCCTGCTGGGAACTGCGTGAATGGCGCTGAAGGCGAAAGCCAGGGCTGAGGCCGACCGTCTCATGACCGCTTTCCGCGAGGCGGGCGCGATGGCTGTCGAGGCCGACATCCTGCAACCCGCCGAGGTGCTTCTGGACCTTTATGGCGAAGACATCCGTGGCCGTGCCTACGTGACCAGCGATCCCCTGCACGGCGAGATGATGCTGCGCCCGGACTTCACAGTGCCGGTTGTGCAGATGCACATGGCCGACGGGGCAGAGCCCGCACGCTATTGCTACATGGGCGAGGTCTTTCGCAAGCAGGAGCATCTGAGCGAGCGGAAATCCGAATATTTTCAGGTCGGTTACGAAGTCTTCGATCGCGAGAACCCCGCCCTTGCCGATGCCGAGGTCTTCGCGCTATTCGCCGGGCTGCTCGCTCCGCTGAACCTGCGCGCGGCCACGGGCGATATCGGTATTCTGATGGCGGCCGTGCGCGGGCTGAAGACGCTGGAAAGCCGCAAAGCCGCCCTTCTGCGCCACATCTGGCGCCCGCTTCGCTTCACCCAGCTTCTCGACCGGTTCGGGGGCAGGGCACCCGTGCCCGAGACCCGCGCCCGGCTTCTGGCCGCGCTGCGGGCGGGCGAAAGCCTCACTGCCGCCCCGCAGATCGGCCTCCGGTCCGAGGCCGAGATCAACGCGCGCCTTTCCGCGCTTCGGGACGACGCAAGCGCCCCGGCCATCGCCGCCGAGGAAGTGGCGCGCCTGAACGACCTCCTGAATCTTTCGGCCAAGAGCCCCGCAGCCCTTGCCCATCTGCGCGACGTTGCACGGGACATGCCGGCCATCGCCGCCGCCACCGATCGGATGGAAGCGCGGCTGGAGGCGCTTTCGGCCAAGGGCGTCGACGTGGACGCGCTCGATTTCGAGGCCTCCCATGGTCGCACGACGCTGGAATATTACGACGGCTTTGTCTTCTCCTTCCACGGCCCCGATCCGGATTTGCCGCCCGTCGCCTCTGGCGGGCGCTATGACGCCCTGACCGAAGTTCTCGGGCAGGGGCGTTCGATCCCCGCTGTTGGTGGCGTGGTCCGGCCGGGGCTCGTGGCCGATCTCGCGGAGGGCGCGCCATGCTGAAACTTGGCGTCCCCTCCAAGGGGCGGCTCATGGAGCAGACATTCGACTGGTTCGGCGCACGCGGCATCACACTCCGCAAGGCGGGGTCGGATCGCGAATATTCCGGCGCGGTCGAAGGCGCGGACGGACTGGAACTCGTCCTCCTCTCGGCGGGCGAGATTCCGCGCGAACTCGCCGCCGGGCGCATCCATCTCGGTGTCACCGGGTCGGACCTCGTCCGCGACAAGCTTGCCGACTGGGACCGGCAGGTGGCCGAACTCGTACCCATGGGTTTCGGACATGCCGACCTTGTCGTCGCTGTGCCCGCCTGCTGGCCCGACGTTGACATGCTCGATGACCTCGACGCCGCCGCGAGCGCGTTCCGCCGTGCCCACGGCTTCCGCCTGCGGATTGCAACCAAGTACCATCGCCTTGTCCGCAATTTCCTGACTGCGAATGGCGTCGCCGACTACCAGCTCGTCGACAGCCAGGGCGCGACGGAAGGCACGGTCAAGAACCTGACGGCCGAAGCCATCGCCGACATCACCTCTTCGGGTGAGACGCTGCGCGCGAACCATCTGAAGATCCTCGCAGACGGGCTCATTCACCAGAGCCAGGCGACGCTCTACGCTTCTCGTTACGCCGATTGGGGCAATGGCGCCCGACCGGCTTTGGACGGTCTGGCCAAACGCCTCGGTTTCGATCCGAACGCGCTCTGATCTTCTTTTGTTCGGAAATACTCCGGGGGTCGTCCATTGGTGCGTCACTGGTTCTGAACCAACGGACGGCAGGGCAGCACCGCCGTCACCTTGCCCTATCGCAACCCGATCTCTGCCAGCGCCAGCGCCATGTCCTCGGGCAGGGCGGTATCCTTTGCGCGACCCTTGGGAAGGTCGCGGGGCGCGTCCTTCGGCTCCAGATAGCGCCAGCCCTGAAACGGGCGGCGCGGCGCGGCCTCGGTCCGGACGATCTCGGGGTCCATCACGATGCCGCACCGGCGGATGCCATCGCCCCGGTCCACTTCTTCCAGCCTGACGATACGTTGACGGCAGAGGATCACGCCCTTGATCACCCAGTAAAGCGATCCGCCCGCCAGAATCTCCGCCTCGCGCTTCGGCCACATCCGGGTGACGTGGCGGCGCTCGCCCGTGGTGAAGGGCGACGGATGGGTGCGCTGCCAGTCCAGCAGGTCATCGACGCTGTCCGCGCCGACGCAGAGCTTGAGTATATTCAGAGACTCGGTCATCACACCCCCAGACCTTGGCATTCTAGCCGTCCGACCCCCGAGATCAAGTTGACCCGAGCCACCTCGAAGAGTATCCTCGTGGGCCTTCCCGCGAGAACAAGGACCGTCCGATGAGCCGTTTCGCCGCCCCCATCGCCGAGCAGATATGGGACATGAAATACCGCTTCAAGCAGGCGGACGGTACGCCCATCGACGGCACGGTCGAGGATAGCTGGCGCCGGATCGCCCGGGCGCTTGCCTCGGTCGAAAAGGACCCAGCAGCATGGGAAGACCGCTTCTACGAGGCCCTTGAGGATTTCAAATACCTGCCCGCAGGCCGCATCACCGCAGGGGCGGGCACAGGACGCACCGTCACGCTTTTCAACTGCTTCGTCATGGGCACGATCCCCGACGACATGGGCGGTATCTTCGACGGGCTGAAGGAAGCCGCGCTGACCATGCAGCAGGGCGGCGGTATCGGCTACGATTTCTCCACCATCCGCCCGCGCGGCGCAGAGGTGCGGGGCGTCGCAGCCGACGCCTCCGGCCCCCTGTCGTTCATGGATGTCTGGGACGCGATGTGCCGCACGATCATGTCGGCGGGCAGCCGGCGCGGCGCGATGATGGCCACCATGCGCTGCGACCACCCGGATATCGAGGCGTTCATCGCCGCAAAGCAGGACGCGGCGCGGCTGCGCATGTTCAACCTCTCCGTCCTCGTCACCGATCCGTTCATGGAGGCGGTGAAGGCCGACGGGCCGTGGGAGCTGACCTTCGGCGGCAAGGTCATGAAGACGCTTCAGGCGCGCGATCTGTGGAACAAGATCATGCGGGCGACCTATGATTATGCCGAGCCTGGCGTGATCTTCATCGACCGCATCAACGCCGCGAACAACCTGAACTACGCCGAGACCATCGCCGCGACCAATCCCTGCGGCGAACAGCCCCTGCCGCCCTACGGCGCCTGCCTTCTCGGCTCCATCAACCTCGCCCGCCTGGTCTGGTATCCGTACGAGGACCGCGCGCATGTCTGCGAAACTGCGCTTGACGATATCGTCGCAACCGCCGTCCGCATGATGGACAACACCGTCGATGCCTCGCGCTTCCCGCTGCCGCAACAGGCGGAGGAGGCGAAGGCCAAGCGCCGTATCGGCCTTGGCGTTACCGGGCTGGCCGACGCGCTTCTGATGGTCGGCCTGCGCTACGGCTCGGAAGAGGCCGCGAAGCAGACCGAAAAGTGGATGCACCGCATAGCGCGGGCGGCCTATCTGGCGTCGGTGGAACTGGCGAAGGAAAAGGGGGCATTTCCCCTGTTCGATGCCGACAAATACCTCGCTTCGGGCAATATGATGCAGATGGATGACGACGTGCGTAAGGCCGTCGCCAAACACGGCATCCGCAACGCGCTCCTGACCTCCATCGCGCCCACGGGCACGATCAGCCTTTACGCGGGCAATGTCTCGTCGGGGATCGAGCCGGTCTTTGCATATGCCTATACCCGCAAGGTGCTGCAAAAAGACGGCTCGCGCACCGAGGAGGAGGTCGTTGATTACGCCTATCACCTCTGGCGCGAACGCTTCGGCGACAAGCCCCTGCCCGATCATTTCGTCAATGCCCAGACCCTGCCGCCCTTGGACCATGTGCGGATGCAGGCGGCGGCGCAGAAATGGGTGGACAGTTCCATCTCCAAGACCATCAACTGCCCCGAGGAAATCAGCTTTGACGCCTTCAAGGACGTCTACATGGCGGCCTGGGATCAGGGCTGCAAGGGCTGCACCACCTACCGCCCGAACGCGGTGACGGGGAGTGTGTTGAGTGTGGCAGAAGACGACAAGGCCGAGACTCACGTCGACCGGATTAAGCGGTTGATCGCTGAAAATGACACCAATCAAGCTGCCGTCGCCAAGAAGGCTGGTTTGGGTGCAACCGCAGTTCGCGATATCTTGGAAGGCAAGTCGACAAGCCCAAAAATTTCCACGCTTGAGAAAATTGCCCAAGTTCTCGGAACTACCGCTAGCTACCTTGCTTACGGAGACGCTGGTCCCGAAGTCCTCTCCAAGGACGGCTCCGAACCACTGACCCCGCATGGCGACGTCATCTATCTCTCCGAACCGTTGGACCGGCCGCAGACGCTCGAAGGCGCGACCTACAAGCTGAAATGGCCCGACAGCGAACATGCGATCTACATCACGATCAATGACATCGTACAGGGCGGCCACCGGCGGCCCTTCGAGGTTTTCATCAACTCCAAGAACATGGAGCATTTCGCCTGGACCGTCGCGCTGACGCGCATGATCTCGGCCGTGTTCCGGCGGGGTGGCGATGTGTCCTTCGTGGTCGAGGAGCTGAAGGCCGTCTTCGACCCGCGCGGCGGGGCCTGGATGCAGGGGCGGTATATCCCGTCGATCCTTGCCGCCATCGGCGGCGTGATCGAACGCCACATGATCGCCATCGGCTTCATCGAAGGCGAGGGGCTGGGTCTGAAATCCGACCCGAAATCGCAGGTCATGGCCGTCGGCGAAGCGCCGCGCGGCCCGGCCTGTCCCTCCTGCGGGCAGTTCGGGATGCAGATGATCGAAGGTTGCATGACATGCCCGTCCTGTGGTCACAGCAAGTGCGGATAAGGTAGCTCAACGACCTGCGCTCTCACCGACAATTGGTCGCCATCGGCCCGGCTGGGAATGCCCCAGACGGGCACAAGAGGGTCTCCGCAGATACGGCTCCGATCCACCGCCGGCGCCGCCGTTCCTCAAGTTGACCAAATCACAGATCGCTTCCGCTCGCCGTGCCGAGACCGTGGCGCGCGGGGATCGTCACGCGAACATCCAGGCCGCCAAGGCCGTCGGCCTGCCCGAGTGTGATGGTGCCACCATACGCCTGAACGAGATCTGCCGCGATGGCGAGGCCGAGCCCGGTTCCCGGCGCTGACGTATCAAGCCGACCGCCCGAGCGCAGCGCCTCGCGGCGGTCGGCTTCGGGGATGCCGGGCCCGTCATCGCTGACGGCAATCCAGGTTTCGTTCTCGGTGGCGCCGGCACTGATCCGGACCACCCGGGCCGCCCATTTCGCGGCATTGTCGACAAGGTTGCCGAGAATCTCCTCAAGGTCCTGCGCATCCATCGGCACGAGAAGGCCGGACGCCATGTAGGTCGTGATCGTCTTTCTATCGGCGCCGGGCAAAGAGCGGAACAGGCGCACCATGCGGGCGACCGATTTTTCCAGATCGGTGAGCAGATGCGCCGATGCGCCGCTATTCTGCGCGCGAATCCGCGCCAGCGAGCGCATGAGCTGGGCGTCGACCCGGTCGAGTGCATTGCGCGCTTCGCTGATATCGACGGACCGTGCCGCGAGGTCTTCGAGTTCGTTGCGCAGGATCGCCGACGGCGTTTTCAACGCATGGGCGAGGTCGGCCGCCTGCCGGCGCCCGCGATCGACGATCTGACGGTTGCGCTGCAGCAGGGTGTTGATGTCGGCGACAAGGGGCGAGACCTCCTCCGGGTAGTCCGCCGGGTCGATCGCGCCGCCACCGTCCCACCGGTGCGCGACATCGCCACGCAGCTTGTTCAGCGGGCGAAGCACGGCGGAAGTCTGGATCACCGCGCCAACGACACCCAGCGCACCGATCAGCGCGAAGGTGATCAGCAGGCTTTGTCGGATCTCCTTGCGCTCGGCCTCGAGTCCAGCGAGGGATTCGGCCACGGTGACCATCCACGCCGTGCCATCGTCGAGCGTCACGGTCCGTGAGATGCCGCGCACCGGCCCCTCCGGCCCAGCCCCGGTCCAGAATTGCGGTTCGGTTCCCTCGTCGGGCATGGCGGTCAGCAATGAATCGAAGAGTGAGCGGGACGCAAGCGTGGCGTCGAACGCGCCGTCGACTTGCCAGTAGCGGCCCGAATACGGGCGCTGATAGGCCGGGTCGGTCAGGTAGCTGTCCATCAGCTCCGCATCCCCGCCGCTGTTGCCCAGCGCGGCGACGACCTGCACGTAGCGGTCGAGCAGAGCCGTGTCGAAGCGGCGCTGGGTGAGCGCATCGAAGAAGTAGAACAAAGCCGCCGCACCGATCGCCACGATGATCGCCGCCCAGACCAGGCCACCGAGGATCGCCCGCTGGCGCAGCGACCGCATCAGGCGCCGTCGATCATGTAGCCGCGACCACGGACGGTCTGGATGAAATCCGGCCCAAGCTTCTTGCGAAGCCGCGTTACGAAGACCGCAATCGTGTTGGAATCCCTGTCGCCGTCATATTCGTAGATATGGTCCGACAGCTCGGTCCGCGACACGAACCGGCCCGCGTTATGGAAAAGATAAGAGAGGACGGCGATTTCCTGCGAGGTCAGCTCAACCGGGAAACCGTCGCGGATCACCCGACCCGAACGCGTGTCGAATTCGACGGCATCCTTCCGGAAAACCGGGCTGGTGACACCGGCGCGCCGGCGAAGGAGCGCGCGGACGCGGGCCGAAAGCTCCGCCATGTGGAAAGGTTTCGACAGATAGTCGTCGGCGCCAGCATCAAGTCCATCGACCCGGTCGCTCCAGCCGTCGCGCGCGGTCAGGATCAGGACCGGGGTCGTGACATTGCCCGCCCGCCATTCCTTGAGCACGGAGAGGCCGTCCTTCGCCGGCAAGCCGATATCAAGGATGATCATGTCGTAGGGTTCGCTTCCGCCCCGGAATGCCGCCTCTTCGCCGTCATGGGCAACATCGACAGCCAGGCCTTCCGCGGTCAGCGCCCGTCTGATCTGGTCGCACAGGACAAATTCATCTTCGGCAATCAGGATTCGCATTTTCCATCGTGGCCCGGTCGTGACGCCCAAGTCCTTGATAGACTAGTTTGCGTTGCCGTTTCCACCGCCGTTGCCGCCACCGTTGCCGCCACCGTTGCCACCGCCGTTCCCGCCGCCGTTCCCGCCACCGTTTCCGCCACTGTTGCCGCCGCTATTGCCGCCCTTGTTGCCGGAATTACCCTTGCTGCCGGATTTCCCCTTGCTCTTGTTGCCGGAATTGGCGCGCGCGGCCTGACGAACGGCTTTAGCGTTGGCTGAATTGCCCGACAGCATCCGGCCCGTGGCGGCATCGACGATGACGCTCGCCAACTGGCCGTTCGGGCGCATGACCAGCACGTGGTAGTAAATGCTGTCTGCCTTGAAGGCGCGTACATCGACGGGTTCGCCGGATATCTGTTTGCGGACCGAATTGAGGATGGCGGGCAGGCTGAGGCTGCTGCCGGCTTCCACGTTGCGGCGCACCTCGCTCTGGTCAAGTTCCTGAACGCCCGCCGCCTGCGCCGCTACCGACGCAAGGGCGAATGCCAGCACTCCCGACATCGCGAACCACTTCACCATGCTGATTTGATACCAAATTCAAGATTAACTGAACATGAACAGCATGTTGTCGTTTGGTTCAACACAGATGTGGTTGAGTTGTCGGACCGAATGCCCGGGCCGTGGTCTGCCGCTACTTGGGACAGGAAGACGCGGAAGGCCAGAAACGGGTTCGGTTGCGACAACGACTTGAACGAGTGTGCCGAATGACCAAGACATCGAACGTCCTAATCAAAGCCGCCTGCATTGCGATCGCTACGCTCGGCGCGACGGCCGTCATTGCGACTGTCGCCATGCCCGATACCGCTTTTGCCAAGAATGGCGGAGGAAACGGCGGTGGTAATGGTGGAGGCAATGGTGGTGGTGACAACGGTAACGGTGGGGGAAACAAGGGCGGAAACGGCAAAGGTGCCGGCGCCGGCAACGCGAAGTCCCAAGCGTCTGGCCAATCTAGGAGCGTCAAAGCCAAAGCGCCGCAAAAACCCTCGACCCCTGCCGTTGCTGTTGTAAAGAAGAAGGCCTCTGCCAATGGCGTCGTCAAGGCGAACAATGCGGCGGCGAAGAAGGCGTGGGCAGAGCCCGGCTTGTCGCTCCATCCCAGTGAAAAGGGCAAGTGGAACGCGGCGAACGCCAACCAGGCTGCGCTTGATGCCCATATCCGCAACCAGAATTTCAACGGCACGATCGGCGCGCTTTCGCAATATCAGCTTGCCGCGAAGGCCGCGGCCGGCGTGCTGCTTTCAGAAGCCGAACAAGCCGCGCTCGACACGTTCGTCGACAGCGCGTCCACCGAGGTTTCCGATCAGGACCTCGCTGATGCGCTGAATGAAGGCGCGCTTACCGACGACCCGGTTTTCTCCGTGAAGGACGGCATCGTGGAATGCACCGCGAATTGCGACGATGTGGACCTTGCCGCGGCGCAGGACATCGCCGATGCCGAAGCTGCCCGCCTGGAAGAGGAAGCGCTTGATGCGGCGCTTGACGACTTCCTGAGCGATTCCGAGGCCCGCATCGTCGATGAATCAAACAAGAAACTGTCGCCTTCGCGCACCGAGGATCTTCTCAATGAACTCGCTGCGCAGCTTGGCGTCACACGGGCCGAGCCGGAGGAAGAACCGGCCGGGTAATGCTTGCTAACGAAACGGGTACGGGCGGAATACCGGCGTCAGACCGGTGGCCGGAAACCCGGAAGAAACGACACGGGGACGTGCAGTGAATTTGGGGACCGCACTCAGGGGAAGGTGAGTAATGTCACTGTATCGTATCGTGGACCGTCTCGCTCTCGCTTTCGCGCTCATGTCGTCGCTGGTTTTCCTGTCCATGCAGGAAAGCGAGGCCGCTATCGTGTCGCTGGCCTTCTGGCCGCTGACCCGGGCAGTTATCTCGGTGCTCGACGTGTTCTTCCTGTTCTTCACGCAAGAACCGCTCGTACGTAGCTCTGCCCACGACGCGAACGTCGATGCCAAAGAGCGTGCGATCGCTAAGCGCTAGGCATCGTCCGTCGCCAGCGTTTCTCGGAGCGCGCTATCACCAGAGTCTGCCCCCATTGATCGGCTTGCGGGGCACTTGACCGTCGCGCCGGTTTGGCGCCGAGGCTCCGTGCCTCTCAAGCCGTGTCGGGCAAAGCCTTGAGCGACGCGGCGTTCACCACTACTGCCGGATCGATCTTCCCGTCAAAGAAATCCAGAACGTTCTGAACCGACGCCACGGCGGTGCGCTCGCCGGCCTCGGCCGTCAGTCCACCAATATGGGGCGACAGAATGACCTGGTCGAGCGTGAAGAGCTCGTTGGTAGCAGCCGGCGGCTCGGATTCGAACACGTCGACACCGGCGGCCGAAAGATGACCCGATTCCAGCGCGGCGACAAGCGCGGCCTCGTCGACAACGCCGCCCCGTGCGGTGTTCACGAGAATAGCCCCGGGCTTCATCCGCGCGAATTCGTCGGAGCCGATCAGCGGGCGGTCGGTCTTGGGCGCATGGATCGAGATCATGTCGGCCCAGCCGAGCCCGGCGCTCAGATCGCAGGGGGTCGCAATGGCGTCATTCGGCCAGCCCTGCCGTTCAAGGTAAGGATCGCAGGCGCGGATCTGCATGCCCATGGCCGAGGCCATACGCGCAAGATGGCGGCCGATGCGCCCATATCCGACGATGAGCAGCCGCTTGCCGTACAGTTCGACGGCTTCGAGCCCGCCGCGCCACTCCCAATTGCCCGAGGTGACCGAGACATGGGCCCGAACGGTCCGTTTCGCAGCCGCCATGACCAGCATCATCGCATGCTCGGCGACAGAGATCGAATTGACGTCACCGACGATGGTGAGCGGAATGCTCCGCTCGTTGAGTGAGGGAAGATCGACGGCGTCATAGCCGACGCCATGCCGTGAGACGATCTTGAGCCGGTCAGCCTGTGCAACCGTCGCGGCCGAAAGTGGCTGCGTTCGGATGACGAGCGCGTCGGCGCGGCCGATCAGGGGCCGGTAGCTTTCTTCCGTGATCTCTTCGACATAGTCGAACGTCACGTCCGCCGCTGCCTTAAGCAGATCAAGTCCGCTGGGATGCAGTTTCCCGGCAACCAGAATATGAGGCATGTGATCTACTCCCTTTGTCTGAGCCGCCACCTTCAATCGGCGATGGCAGAAGCGCCACGCTGGCCATTCCCGACCGCGTGGCGCGCCGTTGCTTGCTAAAGAAACTTCGCCTTCAAGGTCTCACTGGCATTCCGGAGCAGCCCGAGATCGGAGCCGACGGCGACGAAGTTCGCGCCAAGCTCCATGTATCTGCGGGCGCCGGCCTCGACGGGCGCGAGAATGCCCGCGGATTTGCCGGCCTTCTTGGCGATATCGAAGACATGCTTGATATGCGCCTGCACCTCGGGATGCGACGGATTGCCGAGATGGCCGCAGGCCGCGGCAAGGTCGGACGGGCCGATGAACAGACAATCCACGCCGTTGATCGCGGCCATATCTTCCGCGGCGGCAGCGGCGCCCGGCGTCTCGATCTGCACGATGACGCTGATATTGTCGTTGATGACCTTCTAGTAGTCGGCGATCGTGCCATACATGTTGGAACGATGCCCCACCGACACGCCGCGAATACCCTCGGGCGGATAGCGCGTCGCGGCCACGGCGGCGCGGGCCTCATCGGCGTTTTCGACGAATGGGATCAGGAGGTTGTAGAAACCCGCGTCGAGCAGGCGTTTGATCAGGATCGCATCATTCGCGGGCGGGCGGACGACCGGGGCCGACACGCTGCCCTTCAGCGCCATGAGCTGCGGAATGAGCGACAAAACATCGTTCGGCGCATGTTCGGCGTCGAGCAGGATCCAGTTGAAACCGGCCAGACCGAGCAATTCGGTCGTGATGTGGCTGCCGAGCGAGCTCCAGCAGCCGATGCTGGTCTTGCGGGCCAGAAGAGCCTGCCGAAGCTGGTTTGGCAGAAGCTGAGCGGTGTTGGACATGGTTCCTCCGTTAGGCTCGAACGCCGCGCTGGTTGGCGCCGGCAATCAGAATGGCCCTGAAATCATTGACGTTGGTACGGGTTGGGCCGGTGATGACTTGATCCCCTAGGGCTTCGAAAAAGCCGTGGGTGTTGTTGTTGGCGAGTTCGGCTTTGGCAGACAGGCCGCGCGCGCTGGCGCGCACGAGCGTGTCAGGTGTTGCGATGGCGCCGGCCACTACCCGCGCTGATTGGTCTTTTCGCCGTCTCGCAGATCTTTGACGATCTGGTCTCGCTCAGCGGCGGCAAGCAGCAGGAGGCGGTTCCGCAGGATTTCTCGACCGCCCGGCCGCCTTTCGGAATTCTCGCGCGCGCCTGGAAGGTGATCGCGAGTTCCACCATCATCGGCACGGTGATCGGTGCGATCCCCGGGGCCGGAGGTTCGATTGCTTCGTTCCTGTCCTACGATCAGGCACGCCGCATGTCGAAATCTCCTGAGACCTTCGGGAAGGGCAACCCGGAAGGCGTCGTCGCGTCCGAAACCTCGAACAACGCGATGGTGGGCGGCGCGCTTATTCCGATGCTGACGCTTGGCGTCCCGGGCGAGGTCGCGACCGCGATCCTGATGGGCGGCCTGACAATTCAGGGCGTCCGACCGGGCCCCGCGCTTTTCGATGAGCAGGCGACACTGGTCTATGCCATCTTCGTTTCGTTCATCGTCGCGAACATCGCGATGTTCCTTCTTCAGCTTCTCGGAATCCGGATCTTCGTCCGCATCCTGAAAGTGCCGAAGCACATGATGATGCCGCTCGTCCTGATGTTCTGCGCGATCGGCGTCTTCGGCGTGAACGGCTCTGTCTTCGAACTTTGGCTGATGTTCGCCTTCGGCGTGCTCGGACTCTTCCTGAACAGGTTCGGGTTCGGCACCGCGCCGGTCATTCTGGGTCTGATCCTCGGGTCCCTTACGGAACGCAACCTGCGCCGTGGCATGATCGTCTACGATGGCGACTGGACGCAGTTCCTGACCCGGCCGCTCTCGCTGACATTCCTTGTCCTGTCGGTCGTCTTCCTTGGGCTGGTGTTCTGGCAGAACCGAAATTCGGCAACGCCTCCGACAACTCCTGAGGGTTGACGACAGACGCCTGACCGAACGAGCCGTCGCCATAGGCCCTGATCCGCTACAGAATGTCGGCCGAGCGTATGTCCTCAAGTGCGAAATCGATCAGCGCGCGGACTTTCCGGGGCAGGGCGCGTCCTTCCAGATAGACGGCGCTGAGGGGCCCGGCCTCGCCGCGGAGCTCCGGCATCACCGGCACGAGGCGGCCCGTCGCCAGCGCGGCGCAAAGGGCGAAACGCGGCGCGTGGGCGATACCCAGCCCGGCGGCGGCGAGTTCCACCGCAGCCCGGGCCGAGTTCACGTGGAACCGTCCCTGCACCTGGACCGTGTACTCGGCCTCGCCCCGGTGGAACACCCAGCGGCGCGGCGTGCGGCGGTTGGTGTCGACGATGCAACTGTGCGCCTGCAACTCCTCCGGTATCCGGGGGTTGCCATGGGCAGCGATATACCCGGGGCTCGCCACGGCCAGGGACTGAAACTCACCGAGCTTTCTGGACTTGAGCGACAGCATCTCGGAACGTCCCAGGCGGAAGGCGAGGTCGATCCCCTCGGCCGCGAGGTCGGCGTAGCCGTCGCTGAGGCGCAGATCGAAGGTCAGCCCCGGGTTGCTCTCGGCGAAGCGGCCGAGCATCGCGCCCACGTAGATTTCGCCGAAAGTGACCGGGGCAGAGATGCGGATAACGCCGGAGAACCCGCGCGAGCCCTCTGCCACGTCGGCCAGGACATCGTCCAGGTCGTCGAGCAGGGCAGGCGCTCGCGCCAGAAGATCCTCGCCCGCCGGGGTAAGACCCACTTTCCGGGTCGTGCGCTGAAACAGCCGAACTCCAAGGCGCGCTTCCAGTTCGGCCACGTATTTCGAGGTCAGCCGGTTCGACACGCCAAGCTGGTCCGCCGCGGCGGTGAAGGATCCGGTCTGGGCCGTGGCCACGAAGGCGCGCAGTCCGTCGATGATGTCCATGATAATCCAATTGAGAACATTTTGAGGATAGTCATTCCATAAAGTCTCCATTTTGACGATCTATGGCAAGGTCTAGTTTCGTATCAGAACGAAACGACGACCTCCGAAAGGACCTCAGACATGACCGCCCCGACCAATACCGCCACCAACTCTGACTACGCCGCCTTTGCGCTTCGCGTCAGCAGCGGCGTTCTTTTCCTCGCCCACGGGCTGACGAAACTCTTCGTCTTTACCATTCCCGGCACGGTCGGCTTCTTCGAAAGCCTCGGCCTGCCTGCCATCGCCGCCTACCTGACCATCCTTGCCGAGATCGGCGGCGGTATCGCACTGATCCTCGGTGTCGCGACGCGCCTCGTCTCGATCCCGCTCGTCGCCGTGCTGCTGGGTGCCGCCTGGGCGCATGCGGGCAATGGCTGGATCTTTTCCAACGCCGGCGGCGGTTGGGAATTCGCGGTCTTCTGGGCGGTGGTGCAGACCGCGATCGGTCTTATTGGTGCGGGCGCCTTCGCGCTGCGCGTGTCTGCCCTGCAAAAGACCCTCGGCCAGTTTGCCTGACCTCTCGCCGGGTCGCCACGCAGGCGGCCCGCGCCTTAAAGGAGACCTACGATGAGCATCGCACAA
Source organism: Alphaproteobacteria bacterium (assembly GCA_030429495.1). GTDB lineage: Bacteria > Pseudomonadota > Alphaproteobacteria > Rhodobacterales > Rhodobacteraceae > Albidovulum. The sequence continues at coordinate 527,562 of JAUIFH010000002.1, forward strand.
GATCTTCAGAAACTGCGCGACCGCCTGGCGCCGACGGACCGGATGCCGCTTGTCTTTCTCGGTCACGGCAGCCCCATGAACGCGCTGGAAGATACAGCCTTCAGCCGGGCTTGGTCCGATCTGGGGCGCAGCCTGCCACTGCCGAAGGTAATCCTCGTGGTTTCAGCCCACTGGATGACGCGCGGCACCACATTAGTTGATGTCTCGGCCGTGCCCCGCACGATCCACGATTTCTATGGTTTCCCCGACGCGCTTTATGCCCAAACCTATCCCGCGTCGGGCGACCCCGATCTGGCCCGCGAAGTGGTGAGCCTTCTGGCCAGCCACCACGCCGAGGAGGACGATACGTGGGGTCTCGACCACGGCGCATGGACCGTCTTGAAATTCCTCTATCCCGAAGCCGATGTGCCGGTCTTTCAGGTCTCCATCGACATGTCCCGCGACCTGGATCATCAGCTTGAGATCGGGCGTGCATTGTCCGATCTGTGCGACCGGGGTGTCCTGATCCTGGGATCGGGTAATGTGGTCCATAACCTGCGCGCCGTCCGATGGGACGCGGGTGCCAAACCGCTCGATTTCGCGCTGGAGTTTGATGGGTTGTTCACCGACCGTCTGACCGACCGCGACTTTGCGACGCTTTCCGATCGCGAGGGTCTGGGGGCGCTGCTGCGCATGGCGCATCCATCGGTCGATCACTACCTGCCCGCGCTGACTGTCGCCGGCGCTTCGGATGCGCGCGACGGCCTGATCTTCATGACCGACAGCATCGACCTCGGTTCGGTGTCCATGCGGTCCTTCGTGTTCCATGCGGCCTGAGGGGAAATCGGGATGCTTGTCGACGGCAAATGGATGGAGAACTGGAAGCCGGTGCAGAAGGCCGACGAAAAGGGCCGTTTCGTTCGGCAGGTGTCGAGCTTTCGCAATTGGATCACACCTGATGGCGCCCCCGGGCCGACAGGCGAGGGCGGCTTCGCCGCCGAGGCCGGACGCTACCGGCTTTATGTAGCGCTGATCTGCCCATGGGCCTCGCGCGCTCTGATCGTGAGGAAGCTCAAGGGGCTCGATGCTCTGATCCCGGTGACGGTGGTGAACCCGGTATTGTCGGATCAGGGCTGGATCTTCGGCGGCTATTCGGGCGCAGACGAAGACCCGCTTTCCGGCGCGCGCTACATGCACGAAATCTATACCCGTGCCGATGCCCGCTTCACGGGCCGCGCGACGGTGCCGGTACTGTGGGACATGAAGCGCGATGTCATGGTGAACAACGAAAGCGCCGATATCGTGCGAATGCTCGACACCGCTTTCGAGCATCTCGCGCCCTCCGATCTCCGGCTCTACCCCGATGACCTTGCCGCCGAGATCGACGCGCTCAATCGGTGCATCTACGATTTGCTGAACAACGGTGTCTACAAGGCGGGCTTCGCCTCGTCGCAGATGGCCTATGACGAGGCGGTCGAGGGCGTGTTCGCGATGCTCGACGAGTTGGAAGAACGCTTGACCGGTGACTATCTCTTCGGCGACCGGCTGACCGAGACTGATATCCGAGCTTTCGTGACGCTGATCCGCTTCGACGCCGCATATCATGGAATCTTCAAGACCAACCTGAGGCAGATCGCGGATTACCCTCGGCTTTCGGCCTACATGGCGCGGATCCTGGCCCTGCCGGGTGTGGCCGGGACAGTGAACATGGATCACATCACGCGGGGCTACTACTCAATCAAGGCGCTCAACCCCACGGGCATCCGACCGGTCGGCCCCAAGCATATCAGGGCGCTGTTCGATGCTGGCAACTAGGTGTCCGAAGATGTTTTTCGCCAGGTCCCCGCACGCTGGCACAGCGCTGAAATGCTCCCTTCGCCCCGCAAGCCGGCACGGACGATCCTGATCTTCTCCTCGGCCGAGTAATGCTCGCGGGTCTTCCGTTTGATGCCCGTGCCAAGCTTGTAAGCGGCCTGCTTCGATGGTCCGGATGTCTTGTTCATCTTAGGTCCAAAATGGCTTCGATAATCCAGAAACCCTCCGTTCCTCAACCCCCTGAATCTGTCCGGAGGCACTGACGTCAGACACTCAAAAGGGCCACAATTTCCGTGCGTTCGTCATGAACCAGAAGCAGCGCGATGTCTCCGGGGGCTAACTGGTCGACGATCAGGCGTGCGCCCTGTGAAGGGCTTTCCGCGGGAATGATTTCCTCAGGGGGAAGGCCGAGGTCGAGGCATTGCTGGCGGATCAGGGCGGGAATTTCCCCGCGCTGCCGGCCGCGCAGATATTTCGGGTTCTCCGCTGCGACGACGACATCTGGCCGAAAGCGGAATGCACCGCGCGTCAGGGCGCGGATGTCCTCGTCCGAGCGGTCACCTGCATGCGTCAGCAGGATAAACCGCCGGCGCGTGGGGATGGCGGCAAGGGCACTTGTCACCGCCGCGATTGAATGCGGGTTGTGCGCGAAATCGACAAAGATGCGGGCCCCGCGCACGTTGAATTCATTGGCCCGGCCCGGATTGTCGACCGGGTCGCTGCGGAAGGTCGAAAGGGCCGTCTTGATCGCTGCATCGGGAAGTCCGAGCGCGCGCGCTGCCAGTGCGGCGGCGAGTACGTTTTCGATATTGTACCGGGCCGCGCCGCCGAGGGTCAGCGGCACGTCGGCGACGGCGATCAGTGGAATTTCGGATCTTCCGTCGGACAGCACGATCTCACTGTCATCTAGCCAGGCGCAGGGGTCGCGGCGGGAGCGAGCGGCGCGTATCCTGACGTTATCGGAACTGAGTGAGAACCACGCTTTCGGTGCGTCTGCCTTGCGGGCCGCCTCGATCACATTGGGATCGTCGGCATTCAGGATCAGCACGCCATCAGGCGCGAGTGCCCGATGCACGGACAGCTTCACCCGGGCGAGTTCGGCAACGGTTTTTATCCCATATTGTCCAAGATGGTCGGCCGCGACGTTGGTTACGACCGCCGCCCGGGCCCGCGTGACCGGCACGCCCCGGCGCAGGATGCCGCCGCGCGCGACCTCCAGCACGCCGATCTCCAGCCGCTTATCCCGCAGAAGCAGCCGAGCGCCTGCCGGGCCGGAATAATCCCCCTTGTCGAGGATGTCGTCGCCAACCCGCACGAACTCGGTCGAGGAGAGGCCGGCCACATGTCCCGCCGCCCTCGCCATCGCGGCGATCAGCCGAGTCGTCGTGGTTTTGCCGTTGGTGCCCGTCACCAAAGCGAGAGGAATGTCATGCAGGCGCGACCAATCCGGCGATGGCGGAAGATCGGAGGACGCCCATGTCTCCGACCCCATACCGTGACCAAGCGTCAGGGCGTCGTCGTCAAGGAGCCTGTCGATCCCGCGCCGGGCGGCCTCCGCGACAAGAGCGGCGAGCGCGGGATTGGCTTCTGCCGCGGCGATGCGACCGAGGTCCGCCAGCATCCGGTCACGCGGTATCGCATCAAGGCAAAGGAGGTCCGTCGCCGAGTAGTACCACGCAGCTTCGACAATGAAGGCGGCGGTGAAGAGCTGATCCACAGCGGCGGGAAAGAAGAGGCTCGCGCCGCCCTCAAAGGCTCGCGTGCGGATCGGCGTTGATGTCCAGCCCAACCCGTCGAGCAGGTCACGGGTGTGACGGACCCACACTTGCAACATCAGATCCGGCTCGAACCCGGTTGCCAGACCATCTCCGACCGCGCCCGGTTCCGGCCCGTAAAGGTTCGGTCCAAGCAGCCTGCGGCAACCATCCAGAACCAGCGCCGGGTGGTCCGGCACCGGGATTTGCAAAAGGTCCTGCAACGCGTCGGACTGCATCACCCTATGCTCCGTTCAGTCCGACTCCTCTGTCTCGACCCGCGCGAGGCGCACGCCGCGTTCGTCGCGGATCAATTGATCCGTGGCCGACATCAGCTCCTCGAATTCGGGGGCGGGGCGTTCCACACGGGATGGCTTGGCCATGACGATGGCCTCGCGTTCGGCTTTCTTGAAATAGATGATCTGCTTCCACGACCGTGCCAGTTCGTCGGCAAAAACGACCAGCAGATCGCCGGGCTGCGCCGCGTTGAGCGCCATGTCGATGGCTTCCGCCTCGCTCTCGACAAGCGTGATCCGCTCCTCCTCGACCCCCTGTTTCAGAAGTTCGTCGCGGATCATTTCGGGCACTTCCATCGGCCCGCGTCCGCGCCGGTCGTCGTCCGGTTTCAGGAAGTAGTGGTCGAAGTGACCCGCCAGCGCCCTGGCCGCATCCCGAATATCCTCGTCGCGGCGATCGCCCGGCATGGCGGAGACGACAAGCCTGCGGCCCTTGACGTCCAGCCGGTCGGCAAGCCCCGCCATGGCCGAGATCGCCGCCGGGTTATGGCCGTAGTCGAGGATGACCTTGAACGGATGTTCGTCAAAGACGTTCGTCCGCCCCGGCACCTGGAAGAAGGAGGTATCGAAGGTTCTGAGCCCGTGGCGGATATTGTCGAGGTCCAGCCCGAAGGAATAGGCCATGGCGCAGGCGAACATCGCGTTCTGCACGTTGTAGAGTGCCTTGCCCTCCAGCGTGGCCGGGATCAGGTGCGACCAGAGGACCGGCATGTGCAGGCCGTTTGCATAGATCGTGATCATGTCGCCGTTCATGGCCTTTTCCAGAACCACGGCGCGGCCCCCGGCCTGAATGTGTTCCTTGACCAGCGGATGGTCCGAGTTTGTCGTCACGTAGCAGATATGCGTGGCCGTGCAGAAATCGGCCATGCGCAGGCAATGAAGGTCGTCGGCGTTCAGAACGACCGTATCGGTCGCGGTCTCGACAACGACGCGCTTGACCACGGCAAGCTGCTCGAGCGTGTCGATCCCGCCCATCCCGAGGTGGTCGGCGGCGACGTTGAGACAGGCCGAGACATCGCAGCGCTGATAGCCGAGGCCGGAACGGACAAGCCCGCCGCGCGCCGTCTCCATCACCGCGAAATCGACCGACGGATCGCGCAACACCATCTGCGCCGAGGCGGGGCCGGTCATGTCCCCTTTCACCGTCAGCTTGCCATCGACATAGACCCCGTCGGTCGAAGTCATGCCGACGATCTTGCCCGAGGACTTCATGATATGGGCGAGCATCCGGCTGGTCGTTGTCTTGCCGTTGGTGCCGGTGATTGCGCCGATCGGGATGCGCGTCTGCCGCCCCTTAGGAAAGAGCATGTCGATGACCTTGCCCGCCACGTCGCGCGGCTTGCCCTCCGACGGTGCGACGTGCATCCGGAAGCCGGGCGCGGCGTTCACCTCGACAATGGCGCCGCCGATGTCCTTGTAGCTCTTGGTGATGTCGGGCGTGAGGAAATCGACCCCGCCGACATCAAGGCCCACTGACTTGATCGTCCGTTCCGCCATGTCCTTGTTGTCGGGGTGGCAGACATCGGTCATGTCGATGGCCGTCCCGCCGGTCGAGAGGTTCGCGGTCGAACGCAGGTAGAAAGTCTCGCCTGCCGGCAGGACGGTTTCGGCGGTGTATCCGGCAGCCGCCATCAGCCTCTCTGCCTGATTGTCGAGTTCGAGATTGGTCAGCACCTTCTCGTGCCCGATGCCCCGGCGCGGATCGGAGTTCACGATTTCGATGAGTTCGGCGATCGTGTGCTTGCCGTCGCCGACGACATGGCCGGGCACGCGTTTGGCCACGGCGGCCAACTCACCGTTCACCACTAGCATCCGGTGATCCATGCCGGTGACGAAGCTTTCGACGAGAATCCCGCGGCTCTTGGAATGCGCCTTGGCCTCATGGAAGGCGGTTTCAATCTGCGCTTCCTCGGTCAGGTTGATCGACACGCCGCGCCCGTGATTGCCGTCGAGCGGCTTGACCACGACCGGAAAGCCGATCCTCTTTGCCGCTCGGACGGCCTGTGTCGGCGAATAGACCAGCCGCTGCTGCGGCACGGGCAGGCCCAGGTCGTTCAGCATGTTGTGGGTGTCTTCCTTGTCACAGGAGATCTCCACCGCGATGTGCTTGGTCTCGCTCGTAATCGTTGCCTGAATGCGCTGCTGGAACTTGCCGTGGCCGAACTGGACGAGGGAGTTGTCATTGAGCCGTATCCAAGGGATGTCGCGATCCTCGGCCGCCTTGACGAGCGACCCGGTCGAAGGCCCGAACTCCTTGCGCTGCGCCATGAGGACGAAGCTTTTCAGCTCATCGGGGAAGTCGAACTGCGGGTCGAATTCATAGTCGGCCTGCGCCTTGAGGTGGTCGGGCAGAAGGTGCATCAGAAGTCGGATCGCCAATTGCCCGGCCTCAAGTCCGACATCGCGCTGATGGTATTGGTAGACAAGGTTGTACTGACCCGGAACGCCCGTGGAACGCGTTCGGCCGAACGTCACTTCGGACCCCGCAACCCCCTGAATCTCCAGCGCCACATGTTCGGCGACATGGCCGAGCCAGGTGCCTTCGCCCTCTCTCAGGCGGCGGATGAAACCGCCCGGTTCGCGGTATGAGCAGCCATGCTCATGCAACCCCGGAAGCGCCTCGACCAGTGCGTTGATCCAATCCTCGCCGATCTTCGCCGATGGCCAGTTCTCAAGAATGCCGAGGTCCACGACATAGCGGATGACGGGAAATCCCGCCCACACGTTCGGGCCGACAAACACGTTCGTCGAAACGATCTTCATTGTGCAGTTCCTCCCTGGCGTCGTGAGGTCAGTTCGTCGTGACTTTCTCGTTCGGCAGCGTGCAGAACGCCGCATGTTCATCCGGCGGATAGGCATGCCGCTCTGCAAGGTCGTAGCGGCAGCCTTCCCCCATAACGTGGACCTTGAGCCCGAGGAGTGTCAGCGCCTGACCTTGCGACGCGTCCCACATCGACGAATGCGACAGGCCCGAGGCATCGACCACGGTGACCGTGCCTGATCCGACGACCTCGAACACACCGTCGGGGCCGATGAAGGCCGCCGTATCCTCGTCGATGCCAAGGCCGATCAGGAAGGGATTGTAGCTCGACGCAGTCAAAAGTCTGCCAAGCCGGTTTCGCTCGGTAAAATGCTGGTCGATGATCACGGCATTGGTCAGACCGATGCCCGGTGCAAGGCTGACCGCGCCTTCGGCCGGGGCAGAGTTGCTGTCACCGCCGGCAATCATGTGTTCGGACATGATCGATGCCCCGGCGGACGTGCCGGCGACAGCGACGCCGGCGGCGTTCCTGCGGCGGATTTTCTGAGCGATGCCGGTTCCACCAAGGATTGTCGAGAGGCGCAACTGGTTGCCGCCGGTCAGGAAGATGCCGGTCGCCCGGTCGAGCATGTCGAGGTAGCGCGGATTGTCGCAGTCCGCGCGCCGGCTGATAGGCAGGTAGTCAACCTCGGCCGCGCCGAGATCGCGGAATATTCGGTTGTAGTCCGGACCAGTGGTTTCCAGTTCCGACGCCGTCGGTATAATCACGATATCAGCGTCCTTGCCGCCCGACAGATCGACAAAGCGGCGGTGGATATGCCTTTCCTTGATCCTGTCTTCGCCTCCACCGATCGGAATGATGAAGCCGCGAGGCAGGTTCTGGGTCAATGGCGCTGGACACATGCCGAGGCTGCTTCCCTGAAATGACCGAAAGGCTGGTTGCGTTTCCCCCCATGCAGCCGGTGCTTCAGACGCCGACCGCCCCCCAGTGCCGGCAGTCTGGCGAACCATACGACCCGCTGCAAGCCCATGTTTGAACTCGTCTGGTCCGATCCCCGGAAACACTGACAAAATGCGCCACGACCACCCCTGCGCGCGAGAAATCAACCAAGCGTGAAGAGTTGATCCGGGCTACGTGTTCAGATCTGCAAGCCCAACTGCTCAACAACCGGCACCGGTGATGTTGGTCTGCCATCCCGAGATCGGTTCAGCTGTTCCGCAGCCGACGCGGTTGATCAATATACCTACTCCCGATACCTCGATCTCCAACAGGTCGCCGCCACGCAGGAAACGTGGCTGAACCCGGCTGCCGCCGGATCCGTCCGGCGAGCCCATCGCGATCACGTCTTCGAGCTCGATGGGTGTCAGATGCGAGACATAGGCGATGACCTCGGGGATCGAGAAGAACATCTCGGTCGCCGGAGTATGCTGAACGACCTACCCGTTGAGCCACGTCGTCACGGTCATCGCCTCGGGCACGTCGATCTCATCGGCGGTGAGCATCCACGGGCCGCAGGCGCCAGAACCAGCGAAATTCTTGCCCGCATGAACGGAATGCTTCTGCCAACCGCAGACCGAGCCGTCGTTGAATGCCGTGATCGTTAGCGACCGCCGTTGCTTCAGTGCTTCGCCATAGGACGACGAATCCGTGGTCTTGTACTTTGTTGGGGTCCAACTGCACATGCTCCCACGCTATCATGCTGGATTCACGCAGTGAATCCCTCGCCTGATTTGTGCAACAACGCCGATGGCGGACCAAAAAACTGTGCAGCGTCAGATCGAGCGAGCGTTCAGTTTGGTGACCGGTCGAACGACCTGCGCGTCGCGCAAGGCGAGGAACCAGGGGTCCATCTCCAGCGCGCGGTTCACGACATCCTGCACCGCGTCCTCTTCCGCATCGCTCACGATCTCGATCCCGATGCGGGTGATGAGGGGCGCGGCGGAGGCGGTGCCGAGGCCGAAGAGTGCGGCATCGTCGAAATCGGTCTCGACGGTGACGGTCATCTCGTCGAACGCCAGCCCCTCGCGCGCGGCCAGCATCTTGACGCCCATTCCGACGCAGCCGGCGATGCCGGCGCGGGCGTAAAAGCCCGGCGACGGTCCCTCGGCGTCCCCGCCCATGCCGCGGCCGAGGTCGGCCACGGCGGAAAAGCGGCCCTGCTCGATCTGGCAGGTCAGGCCATCGGTGATGCGGCCCGTGGTGGTGATCGTGCTGCGGGCCGCTTTGGGATCGGCCTTCATGCGGTCGATGACGCAGGTCTGGGCTTCGCGGATCACGGCGTTCCGGTCGGTACGGGTCATGGCGGGGTCCTTTCAGGCGGCGCGGCGGGCGCGGGATTGGGCGATGTGGTCGGCGAGGAAGGCGGCGTCCGCCCCGACCCCGTCGATAAGCGCGGAGTTGCGGCGGCGCAGGAACGGCAGGCCGAGGGCGTAGAGCCCGCGGGCGACGAGACCGCCGTCATGGATGAGCCGTCGCTTGCGGTCGAAGACCGGCAGGTGCAGCCACGAATGATCGGGCTGGAAGCCGGTGGCCCAGAGTACGGTGGCGATGCGCCCGGACCGAAGATCGAGCGCGAGGCGCGGGCTTGCCGGCACCCGGGTCGGGGCGAAGCGTTCGGGCACGGGAAGGTCCGGGACGCGCGCGCTTTCGGCCCAGGCGTCGAAGGTGGCCAGAAGGCGGTTCATCTTGAGGTCGGAGAGCGCGCAGAGATTGGCGAGCGCACCGGAAAAGCTGGCGATGCCGTCGCGGACGCCGGACAGTCGCCCGGCAATCTCCACGCCTGCGTCCTGCAGCGCGTTCAGGTCGGTGAACTGCGCGCCCGGCGCGCCGGCCAGTTGCAGCGACGGGACGCGCCGCACCCGGTCGATGTCGTCGACCTCGGTGATCGGCGTGTCGTGGAGGCCGCTCGCCCCCATCCACCACTGAAGGTCGCGGCCCCGGTAGTGGCGCGGTGCGCGGATGTGCTCTCCGGCCGAGAGGATCACGTCGTGGCCCGCCAGCCGTAGCTCGGCGGCCAGTTGCACGCCGGTGGCGGAGGCGCCGACAACCAGAACGCCGCCGGGGGCGATCCGATCCGGGCTGCGATAGGAGAGCGGGGTAATCTGGGCGATCCCCGGTGGCAGATCGGCGGCGAACCCGGGGACGGAGGCGATGTTGCAGGCGCCGGAGGCGATCACGACGTTGTCGCAGGTCCAGACGCCGCGATCGGTCTCGACGCGGTAGCCCGTGGCGTCGCGCATGACGGAGGTGACGCGGGTGCGCTCCTCGACCGGGGCGCGGCTGTCCGCGGCATAGGTTTCGAGATAGCGGATCAGCTCAGGCATGGACATGAACCCGTCCGGGTCCGGTCCGGCGTAGCGCTGCCCCGGCAGGCGGCTTTGCCAGTTGGGCGTGAGGAGGCGCAGGCTGTTCCAGCGTTCGGTCTTCCAGGAATTTGCTATCTCGCCGCGCTCCAGCACCACGTGCGGGATCGCACGGTCGGTGAGGCAGCGGCTCATGGCGAGGCCTGCCTGTCCGGCGCCGATGATGACGGTGGAGATGCGGGTCATGGATGCGGTCCTTGGGGAATGGCGGGCCCGCCTGCCGGCGGGAGAGACCGGCAGGCGGGGGAAAACGTCACGCGAGGGAGACGGCGACGTTCGTGGGGTTGGTCAGTAGGTCGAACACGGCCGAGCGCTTCTGCGACTGGGCGACGAGTGCCGCGATGTCGTCCTTGCCGGCATCGGCGTCGATCTCGAACGTCACACGGATCGCGCTGAAACCGTTGCGGATATCGGGATCCATGCCGAGGATGCCCTGCACGTCGATATCACCCTCGACGGTCGCACGGACCGCGTTCAACTGGATGCCGCGATGCTGAGCGACCGAGGCGACGCCACCGGTCAGGCAGCTTGCCAGCGCGGCCAGCACGATCTCCGGCGGGGTCGGGGCGCGGTCACCGGCGGCGAAGACGGCCGGGTGATCGCTCTCGATGCGGAAGGTCTTCTCGCGCTCATGTTCCTGTCCGAGGCCGAAGTAGCCGTTCAGCTTGTTGATGCTGTAGGTGCCTTCGACCCAGTCGCAGCTGGAGCGGAAGGTGAACCGCGCGGCCTGGGGGGCCTGCTCAAACGCGCCGCGCGCGCCGATCAGGGCTTCGGTGTTGACGCCGTTGTTGGCGGTTTGGGATGCAGTGGTCATTGGATTGTCCTTTCGGGGTTGGGTTTGGGGTGCGGACGGGCCGCAGGGGTTTGTTCCGGCAGCGCCGGGGTCGGAGTGAACGGGCGGGGGCCTGCGCCCTTGGGGGCGAGAACGCGACCGGCCTCGGACTGGATGCGGGTGCGGTCGGCGAACCAGCGCGCCGAGACTTCGGAGCCGACGAGGCCGCTGACATGGGTGAAGCCATTGCCGTAGCTCGGGGTCTTCGGGGCGAAATAGGTGTCCTTCATGGGGTGTCTCCTTGGCGCCCGCGCGGCAATCCTCTCCCGCGCAAGCCTCTGAATTTACTGGCTTAGGGGATTGTCCGCCGGGTCCATATAGGTGATGTCGAACGGGCCGGGACCGTGGATCTGGACGATCGTTTCGGCGCTGGTCCAGGCGAAGTGCGGATGGCCTGCGGGCATCTCGACAAAGCCGCCAGCGGTCAGGAGCGTGCCCGCATCCCGGTTGAGCCGTTCGCCATGGCCGACGTTGAATTCGCCCGACACCACGGTGATGAGCTCGTCACCGGAGTGGATATGGGCAGGCACGTCGTAGCCGGCCGGAAACTTCAGGCGCAGGACAAACCAGCCCTCGGCGAACGGATTGCCGGAAAGGACGGCGATCTCGGCTCCGGCGGGCAGAACCGGCGGGGCAGGGGCCCATTCGGCGGTTTCGGCGCGGTAGGGTGCCGGGGCCTCTGCGGCCCGGATGGCGGAGGTCGCCGAAAAGGCCGTGATGGCCACGGCGAAAAGGGTCTGTACGGTTTTCATGGGTCTTGTCCTTGGAGTTAAGTCAGGTTGAGGGAATCGGTGCGGGCCGGTCATGGACCGCACCGTGTGTGGCCCTTTCGGACTTTCGGATAAGCCGGAGCCCGGAGGCTCAGGCGGGGTTTCGTGCGGTGATGAGCCAGGAGGAGCTGTCCATCCAGAGACCGCCTTCGCGCTCGATGACGCCTTCGAACATCGTGGCCAGTGTGGCCTCGATCTCAGCGCGGCGCTTTTCGGCAATCGCGCCAGCTTCGCGGAAGGTTTCGCCCGCCGGGCCGATGGCCAGTTGGAAGCCGATCGCATCGGCGATGTCGTGCCCGACCTCGACCTTGACGTCGATCCGCTCGAAGCGGATGTCGGTGTAGCCGGCGGCCTCCATCTTGGCGCGTGTCACGGCCTCGTCGGCCATCGAGAACGGCCCTGGTCCGCAGGTCAGCGCGTCCTCGCCCGGGGCGGGCAGGAAGCGGCGGACGATGTCGCGGGCCTCGAAGACCCAGGGATTGTCGGCGCGATCGCGCCAGACGATATGGGCGAGGCGACCGCCGGGCTTCAGGCAACGCCGCATGGCGCGCAGTCCGGCGACGGGGTTCATGAAGAACATCGTGCCGAAGCGGGCGAAGACCATGTCGAAGGCCGGTTCGTCGATCCCACGCTCCACATCGCGGCACGCGAAGCGGACATTGGGTGTCCAGCTTTGTTCGGCGGCATGCCAGGCGTGATCGAGGAAGGCCTGGCAGCAATCGACGCCCAGAACCTCACCCTCAGGGCCAGTGGCACGGGCCAGCTGGATCGCGGTGTCCCCAAAGCCGCAGCCGACATCGAGGATGCGCTGCCCCTTGCCGATTTCGAGCCGGGGGAAGACCGCCTTGGAATGGCGCGACAGGCCGCCGACGAGGACATGGCGGTAACGGATGAATTTCGGGGCGAGAATGTCGTTCCAGAACTCGACCAGAGGGCTGGCGGGCGCTTCTGGCCGGACATCTTTTGGCATGATCGTCATGATCTCGGTTCCTTCGGTTTTCCCGGCCGATCCATCTGGCCCGGGTGCTGTCGAAGGCTTAGGGCGATGCGCGCTTGTGCGCTTGGGGCGCTCATGGGAAGGTTATGGGAAAATCTGGAGAACCTTCCGGGACGCGCGCTTGAAGTATCGGTTTGACGAATTCACCCTTGATCTTGCGGCGGGGGAACTGCGCGGCGCCGACGGGGTAATAGCCGCAGACCAGATGACTTTTGCCGTCCTGGTTTATCTGGTCGAGAACGCGGACCGCCTGATTTCCAAGGATGAACTGGTCGAGAAGGTCTGGAATGGCCGTTTTGTCAGCGATTCAGCAGTCTCGTCGGCGATAAAGTCGGTCCGCCGGGCGATTGGTGACAGCGGCAGTGAACAGCGCTTCGTGCGGACCGTTCACGGCCGTGGCTTCCGGTTTGTCGAACAAGTGCGGTTCGACGCGGCGCCGGCGGCAACGGTCGCGGATGCCCTTGCCCCTTCAAGTGCCGACCCGGCGCAGCCAGCGGACGAACGACCGTCGATCGCGGTCCTGCCTTTCACGCCGATCGGGTCGGATGCCGACTATCGCGCCATCGCGGATGCGGTCCCGGCGGAACTGATCTCAACCCTCTCGCGGCTTCGCTGGCTCAAGGTCATCGCGCGCGGGTCAAGTTTCCGCTTCCGCTCAGATGCGCAGGATTTCGAGAGCATCGGCGCCGCGCTTGGCGTCAGCTACATCCTGTCCGGTACGGTCGAACTCTTTGCCCCGATGATCGCGCTTTCGATCGAATTGACCGATGCGCGAAACGGTCATGTTGTCTGGGCCGAGCGGTTGTCGGGCAGGATCGAAGACATTCACGAGTTGCGCGAGAATGTGGTCGGGATCGTGAACGCGGTGCTCGAGATGCAAATCGCACGAAATGAGTCAGAGTTGGCTCGGCTGCGCGGACCCAAAGGCATTGACGCCTGGGCGCTTTTCCACACCGGGTTGCAGCACATGTACCGGTTCAATCAGGCCGACAACTCTTTGGCCGATGTTTATTTCGGCCGGTCGCTGGAACTCGACCCGAACTTTGCCCGGGCGCATGCCGCACGGTCCTTCACGAGTTTCCAAGCGGCGTTCCTGCGCTACGGTTCGGATCGCGACCGCGCCATTGGCGACGCGCGGCGTCATGCCGAAGCGGGACTTGCGATCGACCCCGACGATCCGTTCGTTAATTTCAACTTCGGGCGGTCGCACTGGCTGATCGGTGATCCGGCAGCAGGGCAGGGCTGGATCGATCGTGCGACAACTCTGAGCCCGAGCTTCGCGCAGGGACACTACGCCCATGCCTGGGCCGACGTCATGGCCGGTAAGGGGGAAAGCGCCATCGACGATCTGAAGAAGGCCCTGACGCTCAGCCCGCTCGATCCGTTCCGCTATGCGATGGAATCGGCGATGGGCATCGCCGAATTCCATGTCGGGAACCTCGAGGCCGCCGCAGACTGGTGCGTGCGCGGCGCGCGAAAGCCGGGCGCCCATTACCTGATCGCCGCCGTTGCTACGGCCATGTGCGAGGCGGCGGGAAAACGGGATTAGGCAAGCTATTGGGCAAACCAGACCCGGTCCCGGCGTCCGGATGCGTCAATCGACCAGTTTTTCGCAGCCTTTCCCTTCGAAGACCAGGAGCGACGGCAGGCCCTGCGTCACGCTTTGCTGACACACGGATTCAGCGACAGCGGATGATTCTCTGACAAGAGCAGGCGGCGGTGATCTGACTATTCCTAGAATCGGTCGGGCCCGGAGCGGAGAGCCAGGCGTGACTGGATGGCGTCTGTCTGCGGAGGAACTGGAAGCGCGGGTCGAGGGTATCGTGCGTGATCTGCTCTCCGATGCCACGCTGGCCGGACGCTTGATGATTGCCCCCGGCGCTGATGAGATCGCGCAGCTGCAATCCGCATTGCTGGGGACGAAGGCCGACGCGAACAAGGCGGACCTCCTGGACCTGGCTCGGCGCATCGACGTCGCGCCGGGACTGTTGGCGCTCAGTCTCGATGATGCTGCTCTTGCCGCACTGTTGGAGATCGATCCGGACCGCCTCGCCCCGGACGTCCTCACGAGATCCGTCCCCTTCCAATTGCGCAAGCGCGGGGTGGGGACGAAACTCGTGCTGGCCGATACTCCGACCGGGCGCGATGACACGCTGATCCGCAATATCGCCCGCGCCCATCGCTGGTTCAATGAGATCAAGAGTGGTCGGAGCTTCGACGAGATCGCCGACGTCGAAAGCACTTCGAAGCGCAGGGTCCAGCAGATGATCAATCTCGCTTTCCTCGCACCGGATATCATCTGCGGTGTGCTCGATGACAAACATGCGTTCGCTCGCCGTCAATGCCGCGAAGGGACAACACCGGGCGCAGCGGCTCTTTGCCGAACTATTGGCCTCGGTTGAAACCAGCAACAAGCAGCTCAACGACGAATATCTGAACGCCGCGATGGGCTACAAGATCGCGTGGGAACGCGAGCTCGATCGGCGGGACCGGCTCGGCATCACCGATCTGCCGGACCCGCTGCCCCATCCCGACCATATCGTGATTGAGATGGATCGAGGGACTGTGCGCATCATGGGGCCCGTGACACGCGCCGAGGAGGCCCAATTGAAACTCTGGCGTGATCGCCGGGGAGACTTCGTGGAGGACCTCGCCTGGATCGAGGAGCAGCTGGAAACCGAAAAGGATGCGCAGATGCGCAATGTCCTTGAGGACGATGCCGACCGTACGCGTAAAGTGCTCGAGATCATCGATACCGCGCTCGCACGCGTGCCTGAACCAGGGTCGACCCGATTGCTGGGGAAGAATGGATAAACTGCCTCAAAGCGACGTTGGCGACAGGGGCCGACGCCGCGGCGCAGCTTCCGCGAACCTGCAGTTCGTTCCCCGGGGCAGCATTTCCGACCAGCCAAGATTCGCATCGCAGGACAGACCTGCCACAGGTGAGAACACCGCTACTAAGGCCAACTGACGGGCAGCGTCCAACTGAATCACCGAAACAACAATCTGGCTTGACAGACTCAATGAACACCACAACTATACGGTAGTTCAACAGAGAATCCTCATGACCCGCTCGCCGCGTTTCGACGTCCTGTTCGACCCCGTCCGGATCGGTCCGAAAACCGCGAAGAACCGGTTTTTTCAGGTGCCCCATGCTTCGGGTATGACGAACGCGAACCCCTATGTCCGTGCCGCGTTTCGTGGCATGAAGGCGGAAGGCGGGTGGGGGGTGGTTTCGACCGGCGCCTGTTCGGTCCATCCATCTTCGGACGACACCCCGTTCCCCTTCGCCACGCTCTGGGATGAGGCGGACCTGAGGGCGCACCGGGTGATGACGGATGCGGTTCACGACCATGGCGCGCTGGCGGCGGTAGAGCTTTGGCACGGCGGGGCGGCGGCGGTGAACCGGACCTCGCGTTATGCGCCCTTGTCGCCGTCGGGCGTGCCCTGGATGGCGACGCATGTCGGCTTCATGTCCTCAGCCCGGCCCAAGGTCATGGATGCGGGCGACATCCGCGACCTGATCCGCTGGCATACCGAGGCGGCGGTCAGGGCAGAACGCGCCGGCTTTGACATCCTCTATGTGTATGCCGGAATGGGCTATCTGCCCTATCAGTTCCTTCTGTCCGACTACAACCACCGTACCGACGCCTATGGCGGCTCGGTCCGCAACCGCGTCCGCCTGACCGAGGAACTGATCGATGCGGTCCGCGAGGCGACCGGCGGCCGCTGTGCGGTCGCCTTGCGGATATCGCTGCAGGAATTGCGCGCAAGGGCCAGTGAAACAGCGCCGTCGGAGGCGCATGAGGTCATAACCTTGCTCGCGGACGCGCCCGATCTTTTCGACGTAAAGATGGACTATTCCGCCACCGACTGCGCGCCATCGCGCTTCGCGCCCGAGGGCAGCCACGAACCGGTCGTGGACTTCGTCAAGACGCTGACCGACAAGCCCGTGGTCGGCGTCGGCCGCTTCACCTCGCCCGACACGATGGCCTCCATGATCCGGCGCGGCGTGCTTGACCTCATCGGCGGGGCGCGGCCATCCATCGCCGACCCGTTCCTGCCGAACAAGATCGCCGAGGGGCGCGAGGACGACATCCGCGAATGCATCGGCTGCAACATGTGCATTGCCTCCTGGCACGACGGTGTCTGGGTCCGCTGCACCCAGAACCCCACGGCCGGCGAGGAATGGCGGCGCGGCTGGCACCCCGAGATCGTGCGCAAGGACAGCGAGGGCTCGGTCCTCATCGTCGGCGGTGGCCCGGCAGGGCTTGAGGCGGCGCTGACGCTTGGTCGCCGGGGGTTCGACGTGACCGTCGCCGAGGCGCAGCGGGAGTTGGGCGGAAGGCTCTTGTGGGAGACGCGGCTGCCCGGCCTGAGGCAATGGTTCCGCGTCGCCGATTACCGCCTTGGCCAGCTTCGGAAGATGCCGCATGTCAGCCTGCATGCCGAAAGCCCGATGGAGGCGTCGGATGTGCGCGATTTCGGCGCGGATCACGTCATCGTCGCCACTGGCGCGCGCTGGACGCGGAACCTGTGCGGCGCGAATGAAATCCCCTCTGGCCCGCTTGATGCGCCCCGCGTCTACACGCCCGACGACATCGCGGCGGGAGTAGCGATCGAAGGGCCGGTCGCGGTTTTCGACTTCGACAACTACTACATGGGGTCCGCCATCGCCGAGCATCTGGCGGCTCTGGGCCTCGCCACCACCTACATCACCAGCGCGGGCAGCGCGCAGTCCTGGGGCGTGATGACCAATGAACAGCCGCTGGTTCACAAATCCTTTCTGAAGGCCGGGATCGCCTACCGCACGCTTGAAATCGTCGAGGGCTTCGATGGCGAGACGGTGAGGCTGTCGCAGGTCTTCACCGGCGAGGCGCGGTCTGTCGCCGCCCGCGCGCTCGTCATCGTCGGCCAGCGCGCGGGGGGATCGGCGCTTTACGATGCGTTGGCGGGCGAAGGGCTGCCGTCGCTGTCTTTGACCGGCGATGCCAACGCGCCCGGGGCGATTGCCCATGCGGTCTACCAGGCGCATAGAACGGCGCGTGAGCTTGGTACGGTGGCGCAGGACGTCCGCCGCGACGCGCCCTTCGCGATGCGAAACCTTTTGCGCTACGGGGAGGCGGCGCAGTGACCGCCCGCACCCGCCGCAGAAGCCGCGACGGCGCGCGCATCGCGCAGCCTGCCTTCGGCCAAAGGCGGCGGCGCTATGCGCCAGTTGAGGTTCTGACTGCGGATCAGGTGGCCGCCATCCATCAGGCAGGGCTCGACATCCTTGCCCGCTTCGGGCTGCGCGTGCTCGACCCGGCGGCGCGCGGCCTTTACGCCCGTGCGGGGGCGGAGCTCGCGGGCGACGTGGTGCGGTTCGATCCGGCGCTTGTCGGTGAGCGCATGCAAAGCGTCCCCGCGCGCTTCACGCTGCATGCCCGCAACCCCGCCCACGACGTCACCATCGGCGGCGACCGCTGCGTCTACACCTCGGTCGGCGGCCCCGCCTACGTGATGGACAACGACCGCGGCCGCCGCGACGGGACCTTTGCCGAGATGTGCGACTACATGCGCCTCGTGCAGGTGCTGAACGTGATCCATCAGGAGGGCGGCGGCCCGTTCGAGCCGATGGACCTGCCCGCGCATACGCGCCACCTCGACATCTACCGCGCGCAGATCGGGCTTCTGGACAAGACCTGGCAGGGCCAGACGCTCGGCTGCGCCCGGACGATGGACGGCATCAACATGGCGGCCATCGCGCTTGGGACCACCCCTGAGGGGCTTGCCGACCGGCCGGCGCTTGTCGGCGTCATCAACACCAACTCGCCCCTGCAACTCGACATACCGATGGCCGAAGGCCTCATCGCCATGGCCGAACACGGGCAAGCTCTGGCGATCACGCCCTTTACGCTCGCGGGCGCCATGGCGCCGGTGACGCTGGCCGGCGCCTTGGCCCAGCAGCACGCCGAGGCGATGGCGGGGATCGTCCTGACCCAGATCGTCCGGCCCGGCGCGCCGGTCCTTTACGGCGGCTTCACCTCGAACGTCGACATGCGCTCGGGCAGCCCCGCCTTCGGAACGCCCGAATACGTCAAGGCCGCGCAGGCCTCGGGCCAGCTCGCCCGCCACATCGGCGTTCCCTTCCGGTCCTCGAACGTGACGGCCGCGAACGAGGTCGACGCGCAGGCCGCCTATGAAAGCCAGATGGCGCTCTGGGGCGCGCTGATGGGCGGGGCGCATCTTCTGGAACACGGGGCAGGGTGGCTTCACGGCGGGCTGACGGCGAGCTTCGAAAAGCTCATCCTCGACGCCGAGCTTCTGATGATGATGGATGCCTATTTCGACCCCATCGACACCTCGCCCGAGGCGCTCGCACTGGATGCCATCCGCGAGGCGGGGCCGGGCGGGCATTTCTTCGGCACCGGCCACACGATTGCACGGTACGAGACCGCCTTTCACGCGCCCCTTCTGTCCAACTGGGACAATTACCCCACATGGCTCGACCGTGGCGGCATCGACGCCCGCGCCCGGGCCAACACCGTCTGGAAGGCGCTTCTGGCCGAATACGAGGAACCCGCGCTCGACCCCGCCGTGGCCGAGGCGCTGGATGACTACGTCGCCCGCCGCAAGGCCGAGGGCGGGGCGCCGATGAACTGAGGGACCGATGGCGACGATCAGAGAGACATTCCCGCACGAGGTCGAGATCGTCGAGAACATCTTCGTGCCGATGCCCGACGGCACGCGGCTGGCGGCCAAGCTCTGGCGGCCGAAGGGGGCGGGGCCGGTGCCCGCGATCCTCGAATACCTGCCCTATCGCAAGCGCGAGGGGACGCGGGCGCGGGACCAGAAGATGCATGGCTGGCTGGCCGGTCACGGCTATGCCTGTCTCCGGCTCGACATCAGGGGAACCGGCGACAGCGAAGGGCTGATCGACGACGAATATACCGAGCGGGAAATCCTTGACGGCTGCGACGCCATCGCATGGATCGCCGCGCAGGCCTGGTGCGACGGGCAGATCGCGATGTACGGGATTTCCTGGGGCGGGTTCAACGGCCTCCAGATCGCGGCGCGGCGGCCGCCGGCCCTGAAGACGATCATCACCGTGGGGTCGACCGACGACCGCTATGCGACCGATGTCCACTATGTCGGCGGGTGCCTGTCGAAGGACAATTTCGACTGGTCGGCGACGATGCTCGCCCACAACGACCTGCCGCCCGACCCCGAGATCGTCGGACCCAAGTGGCGCGAGATGTGGCAGGCTCGGATGCGCCACAATAGCCCTTGGATCCTGCACTGGCTGGCCTATCAGCGGCGCGACGGCTACTGGCAGCATGGTTCGGTCTGCGAGGAATTCTCGGCCATCACCATCCCGGTCTTTGCCGTCTCGGGCTGGGCCGACAACTATTCCGAAAGCGTGCCCCGCCTTCTTGCAGGGCTTTCCGGCCCAAGGCGCGGGCTCATCGGCCCCTGGGCGCATTCCTTCCCGCATGACGTGGCGGTCGAACCCGCCATCGGCTGGCTGCAGGAGGTGAAACGCTGGTGTGATCACTGGATGAAGGGCGTCCCCGGCGGCGTCATGGACGACCCGATGTATCGGGTCTGGATGCAGGACAGCGTGCCGCCATCGACCTGCTACCTTGACCGCAAGGGGCGCTGGGTGGCCGAGGCCGAATGGCCGTCGCCGCGCATCGAGCACCGGGCGCTGCACCTGAACGCGGGCGGCAGGCTTGGTGCGGAGGCGTCAGAGAGCGCGGACGTCGCCATCTGCTCGCCCCTCTGGGTCGGGCTCGCCTCGGGCGAGGTCGGGCGCTACGGTGAGGACGCCGAATGGCCGACCGACCAGCGTGAGGATGCCGGCGGCTCGCTCGTCTTCCTGTCCGACCCGCTGCCCGAGCGCACCGAAATCCTCGGCGCGCCGCAATTGCACCTGCGCTTTTCCTGCGACCGGCCGCTGGCGCTGGTCGCGGTGCGACTCAATGACGTGATGCCCGATGGCCGGTCCACCCGGGTCACGCTCGGCTGCCTGAACCTGACCCACTGGGACGGCCACGGCGACCCCAGGGCACTGGAACCGGGGCAGGTCTATGAGGCCATCATCGACCTCGACGACGTCGCCCACGCCTTCCCGGCGGGCCACCGGATCGCGGTCGCGCTCTCGACGACCTACTGGCCCGTTGCATGGCCCTCGCCGGAACTTGCCACGCTGACGGTGCGAACCGGCGACACATGGCTCGACCTGCCTGTGCGCCCCATAGACCCGGCCGACGCCAGCTTGCGCGTGTTCGACCCGCCCGAGATGGCCGCGCCGACGCCCATGGTCGACCTGCCCGCCGAACAGACCACCCGCCGCACCGTCACCCGCGATCTTCTGAGCGGCCAGATGACGGTCGACTTCCCCCGCTGGACCTACGCGCATGAGATGCCGGACATCGGCCAGACCGTGACCTCCGACGCCTTCGCCCGCTACCGCATCACCGACGGCGACCCCTTGTCGGCCACCTGCGAGACCGGGGCGAACGTTGTCATCCACCGCAGGGACGGTGCCTTCGGCCACCATTCGACCGGCAGGCTGACCTGCGACGCCACCCATTTCCGGGTCGAGACGACCCTCAGGGTCACCGAAAACGGAACGACCCTGTTCGAGCGCCAATGGGACGAAAGGATCCCGCGCGACCATGTGTGACGGGGGGCGGCACGCGGGCAGATGCTGAGATACGCCATCAAGCGCATCGCCCTCGCCGTCGTGATCCTGATCACGGTGATGCTGGCCATGTACGCGATGGTGTTCCTCGTGCCCGGCGATCCGGCCTCGCTCGCGCTCGGGCCGCGGGCAACGCCGGAACTGAAAGAATTGCTGCGCGAGCGGATGGGGTTGGATGAGCCCGTCCTGATGCAGGTCTGGCACTTCTTCCACAACGCCTTGACCGGCGATCTGGGCTATGACGTGTGGTCCAAGCGGCCTGTTCTTGACCAGATTCTCGAGTTTTTCCCAAACACGCTGATCCTCGGGATTACCGCACTTGGCTGGGCGGTGGTCCTGGGCATCGCGCTCGGCTGTGCCGCGGTCGTCTGGCGGGGCACTGTCACCGACCGGCTTCTGGGCATCCTGTCGGTCGGTCTGATTTCGGTCCCCGCCTTCGTCGTCGCAATCTATGCGATCCTCATCTTCGCGGTCTGGCTGCGTTGGCTGCCCGCAATCGGGGCCGGCACGCCGGGCGATATCGGCAGCCAGATCCGCGCGCTGATCCTGCCCGCCTTCGCGCTGGGCATCGGCTGGGTCGGCTACCTCGCACGTCTGGTGCGCGCCTCGCTGCTGGAGGTCATGGGAGAGAACTACATCCGTACCGCCCGCGCCTTCGGCCTGCCCGAGCGTCGCGTCGTCGTCCGCTACGCCTTGCGCGTCGCGATCATTCCCACCATTGCGCTTCTGGCGGTGGGACTCGGCTCGATCCTTTCAAGCGCGGTCTTCGTGGAAACCGTCTTTGGCCGGCCCGGCATAGGCACGCTGATCACCGGTGCGGTCCAGAAGCGGAACTATCCGGTCGTCATGGGCACGGTCCTTTTCATGACCGCCTTTTACCTTTTCATCGTCACCGCCGCCGATCTTCTGATCACGCGGCTCGATCCAAGGGTGCGCGATGTTTTCCGGCGTTAGGTTCCGGGCGCTCCGTGCGCTGCTTTCCGACCCGATGGGGGCGTTGGGGCTGATCCTTGTGCTGATCTTCGTCGCGATGGCGCTGTTCGCACCCTGGGTCGCGCCCGCCGATCCGATCAAGCTGAACGTGATGGAGAAATTCCAGCCGCCGTCGCTGGCGCATCTTGCGGGCACCGATCAGCTGGGCCGGGACCTTCTGTCACGGATCGTCTTCGGCGCGCGGACGGCCCTGTCGATCGCGCTGACCTCGGTCGGGCTGGCGGGGCTTGGCGGGCTGATCCTCGGCATGATCGCGGGCTTCGGGCCGCGCTGGCTGGACGCGGTTCTGGTCCTGATGTTCGACTCGATGTCGTCGCTGCCGATGATCATGTTCGCCCTTGCCGTCATCACCATCGTCGGCCCGGGCACCGGGACGCTGATCCTGGTCGTTGTCCTCGTCTCGATCCCCGCCTATGCGCGGCTGATAAGGGCGCAGACGCTGAGCCTTGCCGGAGCGGACTTCATCGTGGCTGAGCGCGCCATGGGCGCATCGTCAGCGCGCATACTCTTCCGCCACCTGTTGCCGAACGTGGTCGGCCCGTTGGTCATCCTTCTGTCGATGGATGTGCCCATCGTGATCATGCTTGAGGCCGGGCTTTCCTACCTCAATCTCGGGGTCAGGCCGCCGACGCCATCATGGGGCAACATCCTTTACGATGGTTATACTTCGATCCGTGCGGCGCCCTATATGGTGCTGATCGCGGGTCTGCCGCTGGTCCTGTCCACGCTTGGCTTCACCTTCCTCGGTGAAGGGCTTCGCGACGCGCTTGACCCCAAGCTCAGACGCGGGGCAGCGCGATGAGCGAAGCGGTCCTGTCGGTCGAGAACCTGTCGCTGCGCTATCGCGTTCCCGGGGGCACAGTCGCGGCACTGAGGAACGTGAGCCTTGCCGTCCGGCAGGGCGAGGTGCTGGGCATCGCGGGCGAAAGCGGTTGCGGCAAGTCGACGCTCGCTGCGGCGATGATCGACCTGATGGGCGCGAATGCCGAGGTGACATCCGGCGAGGTCCGGCTGAACGGGCGCGACATCCTCGCCCTGTCGCCCGCAGAGCGGCGGCGGCTGCGCGGGCGCGAGATCGCGATGGTTTTTCAAGACCCGATGACCGCGTTCAGCCCGGTTCTGACCGTCGGCGCGCAGCTTGTCGATTTTCAGTTCAACCTGGACGGTGTGCCGGGGCGCGAGAAATGGGTCCGCGCGCGCGACATGCTGGCGCGGGTCGGCCTGTCGGACCCGGAGCTCGCGATGGGCCGCTTCCCGCATGAACTGTCGGGTGGCATGCGCCAGCGCGCGGCCATCGCGGCGGCCCTTCTGATGAGGCCTGCCGTTCTGATCGCGGATGAACCGACGACCGCGCTTGACGTGACGATGGAGGCGCAGATCGTCCACCTTCTGCGCGAGTTGCAGGCGGATTACCGCTGCGCCATCGTTATCGTCACCCACCATCTGGGCGTCATCGCCGAGCTCTGCGACCGCGTCGCCGTGATGTATGCGGGCGTGGTCGTGGAGGAGGCACCGGTCGATGCCCTCTACCACGATCCCCGCCATCCCTATACCCGCGCGCTTCTTGCCTGTGATCCCGCGCGGATCGAGGCGGCGACGGGCAGGTTGCCCGCTATAGGCGGACGCTTGCCGGACCTGTCCAACCTCCCGCCCGGCTGTGCCTTTGCCGCACGCTGCGGGATTGCGACCGACCGCTGCCGGGCGACGCCGCCGCCCTGCGTGGCGCTTGGCCCGGGCCGCAGCGCACTTTGCCACGAGGTCACGCCATGACGGCGCTTCTGTCGATCCGTGACGTCAGCGTGGACCTGTCGGCGGGTGGCTGGTTCGGCGGAACCGCGCCGCTGAATATCCTCGCGGGTGTGACGCTTGAAATCGTGCCGGGCGAGACGCTGGGACTTGTCGGCGAAAGCGGATCGGGCAAGACGACGCTGGCCCGCGCGGTACTGGGTCTTCAGCCAATCAGCGGTGGCCGGGTCCGTTTCGATGGCCGGGACCTGATCCAGCCTGCTGATTTCCGGGCAATCCGGTCGCGAACGGCGCTGATGTTTCAGGACGCGACGGCGTCGCTTTCCCCGCGCATGACGGTGGGCGAAGCGGTGACCGAACCATTCGCGATCCATGGCGTTGCGGTGAATAATCACCGGGACAAGGCGGCCGAACTTTTGGTCGAGGTCGGACTGCCTCCCGAAATGGCTGCGCGTTATCCACACGAGCTGTCGGGCGGGCAGGCCCGGCGCGTGGGCGTGGCGCGGGCTCTGGCGCTGAAACCTGCACTTGTGATCGCCGATGAGCCGACGGCGGGGCTCGATGTCTCGGTGCAGGCGGAAATCCTGAACCTTATGGCTGACCTGAAGGACAAGCACGGGCTGAGCTATCTGATCATCACGCACAATCTGGCGCTGGTCCGGCACGTGGCCGACCGCATCGCCGTCCTCTACCTCGGGCGGCTGGTCGAAACCGGGCCCACCCGTGCCATCTTCGCCGATCCGCGCCACCCCTACACCCGAAGCCTGACCGCGGCAGAACCGAAGCCCGACCCGCGCAAGCGTCGCACCGATCTGGCGATCCGTGGCGAGATACCAAGCATTCTGCGGCGCCCAAATGGTTGCGAATTCCATACGCGCTGCCCCTTGGCCCGGGACATCTGCCGCACGCAACCACCCGCGCTGAAAGACCTCGACCACGGCCGGGCGGCGCGCTGCCATTTCGCTGAAAACACAACAGAGGGAGGAAGACATGAACTGGAATACTGACAGACGGCAATTCCTGAAACTTGCTGGCGCCGGTCTGGCCGCTGCGGCCGCCTCGCCGCATTTCGCCTGGGCCGCCGACGGCGATACGCTGCGTATCCGCGTCACCTCGGATTTTCAGGTGCTCGACCCCTGGGGGATCATCGGGGAACTCGATGAGATCATACCGCGCTGTACGCAGGTCTCGCTTGTGCGGATGGGCGACATGCGCGCGGGCAACCAGTGGGAGCTTTATGCGGCCGAAAAGCTGGAATGGCTCGACGGGACGCGACTGGCCTTCACCCTGCGCGAGGGGCTCGTCTGGACCGGGGACTACGGCCCGGTCACGGCGCATGACGTCAAGTTTTCCTACGAGCGCATCGCCGGGTCCGACAGTGCGTGGGCCTATCAGTTCGAGAAGCTGAAGGAGGTCGAGGTCATCGACGACCGGAACGGCGTGATCCACCTGACCGAAGCCTTCGCGCCCTTCATCGTCATCGCGATGCCCTATTACGGCGGCCATATCGTCTGCAAGGCGGCGGTCGAGGCGGTGGGTGGCCAGTACACGACCGAGATCCCTGCCCAATGCGGACCCTACCTGCTTGGCAGCTGGGAACAGCAGCAGAAGGTAACGCTGGTCACGAACCCGGCCTGGACCGGTGAAAAGCCCGCCTTCGCGACGGTTGAGATCTATATCGTGACCGACGATCAGGCGGCCCAGCTTGCCTATGAGGCCGATGCCTTTGACTACACCCGCCTCGCGCCCGGTGCGGTCAAACAGCTGAAGGATGCGATGCCTGAAGGCGCGACGCTGATCGAGGCGGAATCGACCCGCTATGTCTGGCTGACCATCAACCAGAACGCCGAACCCTTGAAGGACATCCGCGTGCGGCAGGCGATCCAGTACGCCTATGACAGCGACGCGGTGCTTCAGGGCGCTTATGACGGGCTGGTCGGCCGGTCGGCCGGTGTCGTCCAGCCCGGCACCGCCTTTGCCCGCGAGAAGAACATCATCGACACCCGCGACGTCGAAAAGGCCAAGGCGCTACTGGCAGAGGCCGGGGCGGAAGGGCTGACGCTGAACCTCGTCACCCAGACGGATTCCACGTCGCAGACTATTTCGCAGATTATCCAGGCAAGCCTTGCCGAGGCCGGGATTACAGTCGTCATCCAGCCGACCGAGGATGCCGCTTACTGGGCTTTGGGCGACAAGACGGCCGGGGACGACTATCTGTCTCTGGAACTCGTCCTGCAAAGTTTCGCGGGCGGTGTGGACCCGACGGAGAACCTCGTCTGGTTCCGCCCCGACCAGATCGGTGTCTACAACTGGACGTTCTTCGACAGCGCAGAATACGAGGAGCTTTATCAGAAATCGCTGACTGAACTGGACACTGACAAGCGCCGGGCGATGTTCAACCGGATGGAGGACCTGATGGAGGAATCAGGATCGTTCGTCTTCATCTGCTTCGAACCGCTGGTGGCGATCCACGATTCAAATATCGGCCCGGTCATCCTTTCCGACGGGCACCCCGATCCGGTAAGGTTCACGCGAACCTGACCTTCCGGCGGCGCCCTTTACCGGGCGCCGCCATGACCCGGGAAGCCTGATGCCGCAGAAAGCCACCTCGCCGAAATATGTCCGACTGACCGGAGAGGAGCGGCGCGCCCGGCTGATAGAGGCGGGTCTGGCCTGCATGGCGCGGGGCGGCATCCAGGAATTCACCGTGGACAAGATCTGTGCCGAGGCGGGCGTGTCGCGCGGACTGATTATCCATCATTTTGGCTCTATGAACGCGCTTCTGACTGCGGTCTACGCGACGATGTATGACGGTTCGACCAAGCTTTCCCGTGAACTCGCGCCCGGGGAAACGCGGCTCGCCGCGCTTCTGGATGCATTCTTCGCACCTGAGGTTTTCAACCGCGATGCCTTCAATATCTGGCTAACACTATGGGGGCAGATCTCAATCAACCATGACCTAAAGGAAGAGCATCGGCTGCAATACGCCGAGTACGTTCGAGACGTAGCGGAAGCGATCGGCGAGGTGGCGGTCGAGAGTGGACGGAATGTCGATGCCGATGTGCTGGCCCGTTCTCTCGTCTGCCTGATTGATGGCCTGGGCATCCAGCACTGCATCGAACCGATGTCTATGCATGCCGACGACGCGAAAGCGGCGTGTCGATCCTTCCTGCTGCCACATCTTGGTAGTTTTTGAGTGCGGCGGCCGGTCTGATGTATACTCTATGAGATCATGCTATTTACGTCTGCTTGCGCAATCACCAGCGGTGATGTTGCTACCGCAACGAATGTCGACATCACTGTGGTCAGGCTGGATTTGGCAAGCGAAGTCAGACTGGTATATTAACTCCGCTTTTGCCTCAGCAAATTGGAACCGTCGCATCTGCCGCGAAAGTTCGCTTTGCCGCAAGAACGGGAAGCCCTGGAAGACCATCACCGCCGGTGCGGTCGCCAGAAACGAGGCCCTGCGGGCAGCGAAATACCTCGGCCGAGCGATCTGGCGAAACTGGAGCGGATACCACTGACGAAGCCGGGCCGAAACCAAAATGCACTGTATGAAACGCTGGGGCAACGCCTCATGGCGCGGGATTTTGACCGACAGGTCGCCGAGGTTCAGCTCCGTATCGCCGTCATGAACGGCTACACCGCGTTCGGCATACCCGTCACGGAAGCTGTGGGATAAGTCTGACCGGGGAAAGGGGAACCCCGGCCAACAGCTCTTTTGTGCAACAAAGTATATTTATATCAATTAGTTATATCTTGGTGGCTGTGCTGGCAGTCCCGAGCTAGCTGGTCTCTGCCTTCGAAGTCCCTGTTTACAGGGAACTAACAGGGAAATCGGCGTGTTTCGGGGTCTTTGGGGCATTTCTCTCGCTGATTAATGGCTTCTTTTCAATGGTTTGTCGGCGATTTCCCTGTGCGCGTGAACAGGGAAATCGAAATCCCTGATCAGGGAAGGTCGCAGGGAAATACAGGGAACGCATCAGGCGGAACGTAAGCGTCCATTCGCTACACACTTGTCGTTGTTGGCAGATTTCCGATTTTCTTGGCTTCACGGTGTTGAAGCGAGA
>JAUIFH010000009.1 GCA_030429495.1 Alphaproteobacteria bacterium
GTCTTACTTGATGATTTTGGAGACGACGCCTGCGCCGACGGTGCGGCCGCCTTCGCGGATGGCGAAGCGGAGCTTCTCTTCCATCGCGATCGGGGCGATCAGCTCGACCTCGAACTTCAGGTTGTCGCCCGGCATCACCATCTCCGTCCCCGACGGAAGCGTCACCGTCCCGGTCACGTCCGTCGTGCGGAAGTAGAACTGCGGACGGTAGTTCGCGAAGAACGGCGTGTGACGGCCGCCCTCTTCCTTCGTCAGGATGTAGGCCTCCGCCTCGAACTTCGTGTGCGGCGTCACCGAACCCGGCTTGCACAGAACCTGACCACGCTCGACGCCGTCACGGTCCACACCGCGCAAGAGCGCGCCGATGTTGTCGCCGGCCTCGCCACGGTCCAGAAGCTTGCGGAACATTTCCACGCCCGTGCACACCGTCTTCTTGGTGTCGCGGATGCCGACGATCTCGATCTCGTCGCCGACGTTGATCACGCCACGCTCGACCCGGCCGGTCACGACCGTGCCGCGGCCCGAGATCGAGAACACGTCCTCGATCGGCATCAGGAACGGCTGGTCCACGGCGCGCTGCGGCGTCGGGATGTAGCTGTCGACCGCTTCCATCAGCGCCTTGATCGAGTTCTCGCCGATCTCCGCGTCGCGGCCTTCCAGAGCGGCCAGAGCCGAACCCTTGATGATCGGAATGTCGTCGCCCGGATAGTCGTAGGACGACAGAAGCTCGCGCACTTCCATCTCGACCAGCTCCAGAAGCTCCTCGTCATCCACCTGGTCGACCTTGTTCAGGTAGACGACCATGTAGGGAATGCCGACCTGGCGGCCGAGCAGGATGTGCTCGCGCGTCTGCGGCATCGGGCCGTCGGCCGCGTTCACCACGAGGATCGCGCCGTCCATCTGCGCCGCACCCGTGATCATGTTCTTCACGTAGTCGGCGTGGCCCGGGCAGTCGACATGGGCGTAGTGACGCGAACCCGTCTCGTATTCCACGTGCGCCGTCGAGATCGTGATCCCCCGCGCCTTCTCTTCCGGCGCCGCGTCGATCTGGTCGTAGGCCTTGAAATCACCGAAATACTTCGTGATCGCCGCCGTCAGCGTCGTCTTGCCGTGGTCAACGTGACCAATCGTCCCGATGTTCACGTGCGGTTTGTTACGTTCAAACTTTGCCTTTGCCATCCTGCGGGCGCCTCATGATCTGGGGGGGGCCGGACGGACCCCGTGTCAACATCGCGCGCTGGGTATCGGCTGGCCGGGGAAAAATCAAGCGTCAGTTGGAATCCGGGGCGGCGGAAGTCTTCGGTGCGGTCCCCTCCGCGGCGGCCAGCGCCGCGCGTGCCGCCACAGCTTCCGGCGTGAACCATGCCTTGTTCTCGACAAGCCATTCGTTGATCAGTCGGGCGGCATTGGCCGAGAGGTTCTTCATCTGCGTCTCCCGGCTCTGGGTCAGGCCCGATCCGATCATGGTTTCGCCCGAAAGCCGCTCCAGCACGGTGAACTGCTTGGGCTCGGCGTTGACCTTGCGTCCGGCGGTATCGTCCCAGACGTTCACAGTGACCGCGACGACCGATTTCGGTGACAAGACCAGCGGCACGCCGGGCACCGCGAGCGCATAGGCATCGACCCCGACCCCGACATGGTAGAGCTTTTCACCGTCGTAACGCCCGAGCCGCGCTGCGATCGCCTCTTTCAGAGACGCTTCCCACTCCTCCGGCGTCGCCTTGCGCGAAGGGCCGACAGGCTTGGCGTTCTTGGCGACGACGACATTGTAGCCAAGGGTGAAGTCGCCCAGCGGCTCGGGCGGCTGGCGCAGGTCGTCGGCCGCGCAGGACGCCAGGAAGGCGGTGGCGGCAAAGGCAGCGGCAAGCGTGCGAACGGACATCGATTCCCCTCCTGATCCGATGGACAGCCATAGCCGAGCCTGCCCGGCGCGGCAATCAGGCGGCTTGGTGCCGCCACCGGCATCGGTATACTGGTGCCGAAACAGGGGGGAGCGATGGACATCGCCCCGAGAAATCTCGCACTGCCCGCCCGGGTGCCGCTGGCCGACCGGCCGCTTGGAATCTGGGCGTCGTTCCGCACCGGTCAGCGCAACCTGCTTGAACTGATCCCCGAGATCGCAACACGTCAGCCGATGGTGTCGGGGCGGCTCGTGAAACGCTGGCACATGGTCATGGATCCCGGCGCGAATCGCCGGATCCTGAAGGAAGCGCTGGAGCACTATCCGAAATCGGACGTGACCAAGCTGATCCTGACCCCGGCGATCGGCGACAGCCTGTT
This sequence comes from Alphaproteobacteria bacterium, assembly GCA_030429495.1. Taxonomy (GTDB): domain Bacteria; phylum Pseudomonadota; class Alphaproteobacteria; order Rhodobacterales; family Rhodobacteraceae; genus Albidovulum. The sequence continues at coordinate 2,281 of JAUIFH010000009.1, forward strand.
CATCGCAGAGGGCGCGCATTGGCACTGGCAGCGCCGGGCCGCCGCGCCAGCCTTTTCGGTGCGCAACGTGCAGGCACTCGCCCCGGTCATGACGGCCGCCGCCGAACGCGCGGCAGAGCGGATCGCCGCCGGCGCCGGCGGGGCGGTCAATCTGCTCGACGAGATGGTGGCCACGACGTTCGATGTGATCTCGGATGTCACCTTTTCGGGCGGCGAAGCCTTCGACCGCGACGCGGTGCACCGGGCGATCGACGCCTATATCGCGGGGGCCGCCCGTGTCTCGCTTCTGGACATCATGGGCGCGCCGATGTGGGTGCCCCGCCCGTCGCGGATGTTTTCGGCCTCCGCGATGCGAGCGATGAAGACCATGGCAGACGCCGCGATCGAGCATCGCCGCGGTGCCGGCCGGCATGACGTTCCGGACCTGCTCGACCTGCTGCTTGAGGGAGAGGACCCGGAGACCCGCCGGAAGATGAACACCGCCGAACTGCGCGACAATCTTCTTACATTCATTGTCGCCGGCCACGAAACCACGGCCCTGACGCTGGCCTGGTCGCTCTATCTCTGCGCTTTCGACCCGGGCGTGCAGGATCGCGCGCGCCGCGAGGCGAAAGCCGCGCTCGGCGATCGTGCCGCGACGGTGGCCGATCTGCCCGCGCTGACCTATACCCGCCAGGTCGTGGACGAGGCGCTGCGCCTCTACCCGCCGGCCGCGTTCCTGTCACGGACCGCGACCGCGCATGACACGCTTTGCGGCCGCGAGGTGCGCCCGGGCGATACCGTGATGCTGCCGATCTACGCCCTGCACCGGAACCGCGTGCTCTGGTCCGATCCCGACCGCTTCGATCCCGACCGCTTCGCCGACCCGAAGACAATCGACCGTTTCGCCTACCTGCCGTTCGGCGGCGGCCCGCGCATCTGCATCGGCGCGTCCTTTGCGCTGCAGGAAGCGGTGATCATCCTCGCGACGCTGCTCGCCCGGTTCCGCTTCGCCCCGGTTCCGGGGAAGGAACCGAAGCCCGTCCTGATCCTGACCTTGCGGCCCGAGGGGGGCGTCTGGTTGAATGTGGCTGGGGAATGAGGCAAAGGCGCGATTTTTCCCCCTAGGCCGCGTGAGCGGCTACCGTATCGTTGGTTCAGAACTTTAATTTGGGAGATCCGAATGAGTCTCATGGGTACTTTGGCGAAGGTCGCCGTCGGCATCGCGGTCGCGAAGGGCGTGGGGTCGATGATCCAGAACCGTGGCGGCAGCACGACATCTGCCGGACGGGGCGGCGGGCTTGAGGACATGATCGGCGATGTCCTCGGCGGTGGCGCCTCGCGCCGGACCGGGACGCCGGGCGGTGATGGCAGCGTATTCGGCGGTTCCGGCGGCGGCCTCGGGGATTTTCTTGAAGAGCTTGGCAACTACGCGCCGGGCGGCGGGACCTCGCGCGGCACCACAACGGCGGGCCGGGGTGGCGGCCTCGACGATCTGATCGGCGGACTCGGCGGCGGGAGCGGCGCGGGCGGCAGTCTCGGCGACATCCTTGGCGGCGTTCTCGGCGGCGTCCTGGGCGGTGCCGCGACGAAACCGGGCGGCGGCTTCGGCGACATTCTCAACGAATCGCTCGGCAATTGCGGCGAACCGAAGACCCGCCCGTCGGCCGACCAGGACGCCGTGGCGGGCCTGATGCTGCGTGCGATGATCCAGGCGGCGAAGGCCGATGGCCGCGTCGACGCCCGCGAGCAGGAAAAGCTGCTCGGCAATCTCGGCGATGTCTCGCCGGAGGAGCGGCGCTTTGTCGAGGCCGAGATGCGCGCGCCGATCGACATTCCCGGCCTTGCCCGACAGGTGCCGCGCGGGCTTGAGGCGCAAATCTACACGATGTCCGTGATGGGCATCGACCTCGACAACCGGAAAGAGGCGGAATACCTCCACCAGCTTGCCGGTGCGCTCAACCTCGGCAAGGCCCAGGTCAACCAGATCCACGCCCGGCTCGGCGCGCCCGCGCTTTACAGCTGACGGCGGAACAGCAATCACGCCGGGCGGGACGGCATCCGGCCCGGCGTCAATCGTCGCAGATCTTCCGCAAGGCCTGCCAGTCGGCATCGGTCAGAACCGGCGTCGTCGCAGTATGCGCGGCGGCATTCGCCCGCGCCGCGTCGGCACGACCGGCGCTCAGCGGATGGGACGACAGGTATTCCGGAAGAAAATCGGTCATCGCCGAGATGCGGTCGAAGAAGGCAGCCATCGGCGCGGTACTGATGCCCGCATCGTTCAGCAGCGAATAGGCGTAGGCGTCTGCAAGCGCCTCCGCATCGCGGGTGTAAGCGCTTTGCAGCAGGTGATCCCCCGCTGCGGCAACGATCGTGCCGCCCGACACATCGCCCAGCACCAGCGACAGGATTCCGGCGGAACCGGCGGCGCGCAGGGTCAGCCGCGTCGGATCGCGGGCAACCACGTGGCCGATCTCGTGGCCAAGCACGGCGGCCACCTCGTCGGCGCTGTCGGCCTCATCGATCAGGCCGCGAAAGATCACGATCTGCCCGCCCGGTGCCGCGAAGGCGTTGACCATCTCATGATCGAACACCCGTAGTTCGAGGTCGTAACCAAGGTCACGCCCGCCCACCAGCCGCGCCTCAAGCCGGTCGAGCGCGGCGGTCCCTTCGGGGTTCGTGCAGGCAAGGTCCGTACCGTCGTCGTCGCTGACCATCCATTCGACCTGCGCCATCACCGACTTGCCAAAGGCCACCTCGGATTCGACCGAAAGGTTGTCGGCAAGGAAATTCGCCAGGCCGGGAAGGATGACGAACAGCATCAGAAGAACCGCCCCGACTGCCGCGCCAAGCCAGAGCGCGACCTTGCGCGCCGTACCGGGCCGGACGTCGCGGCGCATGAGGCCGGGCCGGGTACGCAGGAACCACGCGATGGCATCGGGATCGGTCACGATCAGCCGGGCCGGATCGCGGGGCGCTTCATCCTCGGTCTCGGCAAGCTGGGTCAGTGTCAGGCGGGTCTTGTCCGACTGATCGGCAAGCGCCCGCAGCCGGTCGAGCGACCAGACAAGGCGCGCCGCACCCTCGCGTTCGATGATCAGCGACAGGCCGTCCTGCGACGGCGCGATCCGCGCGGCCCAACGCCGCGCGGACTGCCCGTCGAAGAAGGCCGTCTCGATCTGGCCTTCGGGTGTCGCCATCAGATCGCCGCGCCGATATCGAGCGCATCGGCGAACCCCTCGGCATCCGCACCCACGTCGTGGGCGCGCTGCCGCACGGTGTCGAGCGCGGCGGGGTTCAGGACCGTCAGCGTTTCAACAAAATGCGCGATGATCGGCTGAGTGATGAAGACGAGACCAAGCGCGCCGATAAGCGCTAACGCCCCGAGATAGAGCATGGCGACAATCACGAACCCGACAGGTCCGGGTGCCGCACCGCCACCGAGAAAAGCGCCCATCGTTGCGGAGGTGATACCAACCGTCATGCCGAATATGGCAAGGGCGAGAGCGGCGACCGCGAGGTATCCGAGAAGATAGACGCCGATCACCCGCCCTGTCCGCGGCTCCGCGACGAAGGACACAGCGCCGACAAGCGACTTGTTCGCCGTGAGGTAGCGGAAACTGTGAACACGATAATAGACATATCCGAACAGCATCCACAGATAGAAGATGCCCATCCCGACAAACCCGACGACGGTTCCGGTTTCATATGGCGTTCCGCCGCCGAGGACCCCGACGGTCGCACCCGCGATAATGATCGCGGCCGAGACCCCGAAACCGATGAAAAAGTGCTTCATTGCGCCGTAGAGGCGGGTCCATTTGCCGCCCTGTTCGAACCTCTGGTCGCCGTAATAGCTGCGGTCGGTCTTGTATTTTTCCAGCCAGAAAGTCTGGCGCGGAAGAAGAATCCCAAGCGTCAGAGCGGTGAGAATGCCATGCCCGATCGCACGCCAGACATAGCCCCACGCGGCCTTGTCCATGCCAAACCGGATACCCCGCCACCGCGTCCGTGCGAGCATGTAGCGGCGCGCCCGATATCTCGCGAACAGCATCAGCGGCACCAGCGCAAAGAACGAGGCATAGATCACGCCCACCTGCATGAGCATTTCCGCCTCGGTCTGCGGCTCGAACACGAAATGCAGACCGAAGTAGAAGAGGATCAACTGGACGAGGCCGAGATATACCGCCAGCACCACCACGGCGACGAGGAAGCCGAGGAATTTCTCCAACCCGGTCCCCGTATATTCCAGCGTATCGTTGCCAAGGCGAACCGAGGACCAGATGTATTTGCGGATGCGGGTTTTGGCCCAGAACCGGTAGATGCCAAGCGTGATGACGGTGAGCAAAGCGGCCTTGAAGGCAAGGCCGAAAAGCGGGCCCCTTTCGCCGGTGTATCGGGCGTTCAGCCGGTCGGAATAAGTCACTGATTTCTTCCCTGGTATGTATTCGTCTCGAGGCTAGCTGGCCCGGGATACCAAACTTTTCACGTTAAAATTGTGGCGCCCGCCGTACCAAATTGAGCGCATCAGGATTATCCGAATGTGTTGTCGCGCGGGAAGCCATGCGGCGGCGCCTTGCCGACCCCGGCGCGGCGCGCGATCCAGTCGGTCATGTCCTCGGTCCGTGTATTCCCGTTCGGCATCGGCCACGACAGACCCTTCGCCATGTCGAAAGTCGTCACGTCGGAAAGGCCGCCGTCAAGCTCCAGCACACCCTGCCGGCCACGGGCCATGTTGTATTTCTGAAGCCGCACGCCCTTGCCGCGCGTCATCTCGGGCAGGTCGGCCAGCGGGAAGACCAGAAGCTTGCGGTTCTTCGACACGATGGCGACGTGGTCGCCCGCGATGAGCTTGCAGGCGACCATGCGGTTGCCGTCGGTGAGGTTCATGACCTGCTTGCCCGCGCGGGTCTGGGCCACGACCTCATCGGCGGGCACAGTGAAACCTTCGCCCGCCGTGGAAGCGACGATGAAGCGTTCGCCGGGCCGGTGCACAAGGAGCGTCACGATATCGGATTCGTTCGGCAGGTCGACCATCAGCCGCACCGGCTCTCCCATGCCCCGCCCGCCGGGCAGGTTCGCGCCGAGGAGCGTGTAGAACCGCCCGTTTGTGCCGGCGAGAAGGATCTTGTCCGTCGTCTCCGCGTGAAGGACGAAGCGGCCTTCGTCGCCGTCCTTGAACTTCACCTCGGCGTCCAGAGGCTGATGCCCCTTCATTGCCCGGATCCAGCCCATCTTCGAACAGATGACGGTGATCGGCTCGCGCTCGATCATCGCCTCCAGCGGCACCTCTTCCACCTCGCCCGCCTCGGCAAACGTCGTGCGCCGTGCGCCGCCGGGGGCGTCCTTGCCGAACTGCTTCTGAACTTCGCGGAGTTCACCCGCGATCTTCTTCCACTGAAGGCCTTCGTCGTTCAGCAGGTCATCGAGTTCCGCGCGTTCGCGCATCAGCGCGTCCTGTTCTTTCAGCAGCTCCATTTCCTCGAGCTTGCGGAGGCTCCGCAGCCGCATGTTGAGGATCGCTTCGACCTGCACCTCGGAAAGCCCATCCTCGGTATGCGGCAGCGACAGGGGTGAGACGTAGTCCTTCTCGGACGTCGCGCGCACCTGCTTGCGCCCCCAGTCCTCGGCCATGAGCGCGGCCTTCGGATCGGCGTCGTAGCGGATGATGTCGATCACCCGGTCGAGGTTCAGGAAGGCGGTGATGAAGCCTTCGAGGACTTCCAGCCGATGGTCGATCCTGTCCATCCGGTGCTGCGAACGGCGGATCAGCACGTCCTGCCGGTGCGCGAGGAAGGCGCGCAGAACCTCCTTCAGCGAGCAGACCTTGGGCACGCGGCCGTCGATCAGCACGTTCATGTTCAGACTGAACCGCGTCTCAAGGTCCGAGTTGCGGAAAAGCATGCCCATCAGCATCTCGGGATCGACGTTCTTCGACCGCGGCTCCAGCACGATGCGGATGTCGTCGGCGCTCTCGTCGCGGACATCGGCCAGAAGCGGCACCTTCTTGGTCTGGATCACCTCGGCCAGTCGTTCGATCAGCTTCGATTTCTGCACCTGATAGGGGATTTCCGTCACGACGATCTGCCAGGTGCCACGGCCCTGATCCTCGACCGCCCAACGCGCCCGCGTGCGAAACGACCCGCGCCCGGTCAGATAGGCCTCGCGCATCGCCTCCTTCGTCTCGACGATGACGCCACCGGTGGGGAAGTCGGGGCCCTTGACGTAGTCCAATAGCGTGTCGTCGCGCACGAGTTCCGAGTTCTTCGCCTTCGCCAGATGCACGCAAGCCTCGATCAGTTCATCGAGGTTGTGCGGCGGGATGTTCGTCGCCATGCCTACCGCAATGCCCGACGCGCCGTTCGCCAGAAGGTTCGGGAAGGCGGCGGGCAGAACGACCGGTTCTTCCTCACGGCCATCATAGTTGGGACGGAAGTCGACGGAATTCTCGGCCAGTCCCTCCATCAGGGCTTCCGAGCCAAGCGTCAGGCGGGCCTCGGTGTAGCGCATCGCGGCCGGGTTATCGCCGTCGATATTGCCGAAGTTGCCCTGCCCGTCGACCAGAGGGTAGCGCATGTTGAAATCCTGCGCGAGCCGCGCCATCGCGTCGTAGATCGCGCCGTCGCCGTGAGGGTGGTACTTCCCCATGACCTCGCCGACCACGCCCGCGCTTTTCCGAAACCCGGTCGTCGCGCCGAGCTTCATCTCCCGCATCGCCCAGAGGATCCGCCGGTGCACGGGCTTCAACCCATCCCGCGCATCCGGCAACGCGCGGTGCATGATCGTCGACAGCGCATAGGTCAGATACCGCTCGCCGATCGCGCGGCTGAGGGGTTCGGACAAGGTCGCGGGCAGGATGTTGCGGTCGTCGGTGTCGTCGCTCATGCATGTTGTGTAAATCGGCCCCGCGATCCGGTCCAGCCGGAAATTCCCGGCCGAGGGGGAGAAGCCCGCGGAAATTCCCCTGCCGGGCCTTCGTCCGTGGCGGTATTCATGGCCTGCGTAACCCAAAGGGGGAAAACCGGTGATACGGCTGAGCGTCTTTCTGAGTGTCGTGGCCCTTCTCTATGCGGCCGGGCAGCAGCAGGATCCTGCGCCCAGACCGCAGCCAGTGCCGGTGACGGTTACGTTGGAAAACACGCGTGTCGGCATATCGAACGCCGATGCCCGGGTGGTGTTCCTTCCGGCAGTCGAGCGCGTCGAACCGCCGATGGGGTTCGACCTTTCAACAACGACGGCGAACGATCCGCGGGGCCTTGCCCCGGTTATTATCGACTGAACGGGTAAGCCGCCCCGACTGCGCGATTGCCACGCCGGTGGAAAACGCCTAAAGCGTCTCGGGTTCCGAGTGAAACGGCAAGTGTCAGAATTCGAACGAAAAAGATTCGGATTCCAATCCTGTGAAAACCCGGAGCGCTGAAGCCAGGACGCACGTCGCGAGGCAGGTATGACCCGAAGCATTCTCATCACCGGCTGTTCTTCTGGCATCGGCTACGACGCCGCGCATGGGTTGAAACGCGCCGGGTGGCGGGTCTTCGCCACCTGCCGACAGGAAGCCGACTGCGAGCGGCTTCGCGGCGAGGGCCTCGAAAGCTTCCGGCTCGACTACACCGATGAGGACAGCATCACGTCAGCTCTGGACGAAGTGCTCAGCCGTACCGGCGGCACGCTCGACGCGGTCTTCAACAACGGTGCCTATGGCTGCCCCGGCGCAGTGGAGGATCTGCCGACCGGCGCGCTCAGGGAAATTTTCGAGACGAACGTCTTCGGCTACCACGAACTGACGCGCCGCATAGTGCCGGTCATGCGCAAGCAGGGGTGTGGACGGATCGTCAACTGCTCCTCGGTACTCGGTTTCGTCCCGATGCGTTGGCGCGGCGCGTATATCGCCACGAAATTCGCGTTGGAGGGGCTGACGGAAACCTTGCGGCTGGAGATGGCGGATACGCCGATCCACGTCATCCTGATCCAACCCGGCCCGATCACGAGCCGCATCCGCGTTAATTCGATCCCGCATTTCGAACGCTGGATAGACTGGAAAAACTCGCCACGCGCGGAGCAGTATCGCGCGTCACTCCTGAAACGCCTCTACACGGACAAGTCGAAACCCGACCGGTTCGAATTGCCGGCCTCTGCGGTCACGGCCAAGCTTCTTCGCGCGCTCGACGCGCCGAACCCGGCGCCGCGTTATTTCGTCACCACGCCGACCTACCTGATGAACGCCGCGCGACGGCTTCTGCCCACGCGCACGCTTCTGTGGCTGGTCGGGCGAAGCTGATCGCGCAGACGCCGGGAATGCTGGCGCCCGCCCCCGGTCCGCGCTAGAAGGCATCGAACCGATGGAGGCAGCATGACCCGGGACCCGCTCTTTATCATCGCGGCAATCGCCTGCTTCGCCGTGCTCGTCATCCTGATGATCGGCATCGGCGGCTTCGCGAAGGGTGGCGATTTCAACCGCAAGCATGCCAACCGCCTGATGCGCTACCGGATCATCGCGCAGGCGGTGGCGGTGGTGCTGATCCTCGTCTTCGTGATCTTCTCCGGCCGGGGCTAGTCCGATGGTCGTTCTCAACAAGATCTACACGAAGACCGGCGACGGCGGACAGACGGCCCTCGGCGACGGATCGCGGGTCGCAAAGCATTCGCTGCGCGTCGCGGCCTACGGCACGGTGGACGAGACGAACTCCGTCCTCGGCCTTGCCCGGCTTCACGCAGAGGGCGAAATGGACGCCGCGCTGGCGCGCATTCAGAACGACCTCTTCGACCTTGGCGCCGATCTTTGTCGGCCGGATATGGAGAAGGATGCCGAGGCGGGATATCCCGTCCTGCGCATGGTGGACGCTCAAGTCGTCCGGCTCGAATCCGAGATTGACGCGATGAACGCGAAACTGCAGGCCCTTCGTAGTTTCATCCTTCCCGGCGGCTCGGCCCTTTCGGCCCATCTCCACCTCGCGCGCACGGTGTCGCGGCGGGCCGAACGCATGGCGGCCGAGCTTGCGGCGGAAGAGCCGGTGAACGGCGCAGCGGTGAAATATCTCAACCGCCTCAGCGACTGGTTCTTCGTTGCGGCCCGGATCGCCAATGACGAAGGCCGCGCCGATGTCCTCTGGGTGCCCGGCGCGAACCGGTAAGGCGCCCGCGGCTCAGGCCGGTTCCCACAGTTCGATCGGATTGCCCTCGGGGTCGTTCAGCCAGGCGAAGCGACCGTTGGGATAGGGCGAATCCGGGTCTTGGCGCACCTCGATTCCGGCAGCCTCCAATTGGGCGATCATCGCGTCGAGATCGCGGACCCGGAAGTTCAGCATGAACGCCTTTTCCCGGTTGCCGAAATATTCGGTCACCTTCTCGAACGGCGCAAAGACCGTCACGCCCGCCTCCTGCCGCCACGGCTCTGCGTCGTAACTTCCCGGCACAGGATCGATTCCGAGGTGGGCGAGATACCATGCCGCCAGCACCCCGGGATCTTCCGCGCGAAAGAAGAACCCGCCGATTCCCGTCACTTTCTCCATTCCTGCCTCCATCTTGCCGCCGCGCCCGAGCTTAACACAACAAGGTGCAGGACCTCAGCGGAACGTCGAACGTGGCGTCGATGCGACAAACCGCGTCGATTTTTCGCTGTTTTCGCTGCCGCAGAAACGCTAAGGGATCGTCCGAGAGCTTGTTTGCCGTCCCGCCGGGCCGGCTTCGATTGAGGGAGATTGCCAGCCATGAAGGTACTCGTGCCTGTGAAGCGGGTGATCGACTACAACGTGAAGGTTCGCGTCAAAGCGGACGGATCGGGAGTCGATCTCGCCAACGTCAAGATGTCGATGAACCCGTTCGACGAGATCGCCGTGGAAGAGGCGATCCGGATCAAGGAACGCGGTGAGGCCGAAGAGATCATCGTGGTCTCGATCGGCGTCAAGCAGGCGCAAGAAACGCTGCGCACGGCGCTGGCCATGGGTGCCGACCGCGCGATCCTGATCGAGGCGGCGGACGACGTGCATACGGACATCGAGCCGCTCGCGGTCGCGAAGCTCCTGAAGGCCGTGGTCGAAGCCGAAGGCCCAGGCCTCGTGCTCTGCGGCAAGCAGGCGATCGACAACGACATGAACGCCACCGGCCAGATGCTGTCGGCGCTTCTCGGCTGGTCGCAGGCGGCCTTCGCATCCGAACTGAAGCTCGATGGCGACAGCGCCGTCGTGACGCGTGAGGTCGATGGCGGCCTGCAGACGATCAAGGTCAAGATGCCGGCCATCGTGACCGTCGACCTGCGCCTGAACGAACCGCGCTATGCCTCGCTTCCTAACATCATGAAGGCGAAGAAAAAGCCGTTGGAAGAAAAGACCGCCGCCGATTACGGCGTCGATGTCAGCCCGCGTCTGACCATCGTCAAGACGGCGGAACCGGAAGGCCGCAAGGCCGGGATCAAGGTCGGCTCGGTCGATGAGCTGATCGCGAAACTCAAAGACGAAGCGGGGGTGATCTGATGGCTGTTCTTCTCCTGGGTGAAGTGACCGACGGCCAGCTTTCGGTCGATGCCACCGCGAAGGCGCTGACCGCCGCGAAGATGATGGGCGACGTGACCGTGCTCTGCGCCGGCGCGAAAGCCGCCGATGCGGCTGCCGAAGCGGCAAAGCTGGACGGCGTGAAGAAGGTGCTTTGCGCCGAGGACGCATCGCTCGGCCATCGTCTGGCCGAACCGACCGCCGCGCTGATCGTTTCGCTCGCCGGTGACTATTCGCACATCGTCGCGCCCGCGACGACGGATGCGAAGAACGTGCTGCCGCGCGTCGCCGCGCTTCTCGACGTGATGGTGATCTCGGACGTCTCGGGCGTCGCAGACGCCGACACGTTCGAGCGGCCGATCTATGCCGGCAACGCGATCCAGACGGTGAAGTCCTCGGACGCCAAGAAAGTCGTCTCGATCCGCACCTCGACCTTCGATCCGGCCGGTCAGGGCGGTTCGGCCCCGGTCGAGACCATCGGCGCGGCCGCCAATCCGGGGCTGTCGGAATGGGTCGAGGACAAGGTTGCGGCCTCTGATCGCCCCGAGCTGACCTCGGCCGGCATCGTCGTCTCCGGCGGCCGCGGCGTTGGCTCGGAAGCCGACTTCGCGCTGATCGAGAAGCTCGCCGACAAGCTGGGCGCGGCCGTGGGCGCATCGCGGGCGGCGGTTGACTCGGGCTATGCCCCGAACGACTGGCAGGTCGGTCAGACCGGCAAGGTCGTGGCGCCGTCGCTTTATGTCGCGGTCGGCATCTCGGGTGCGATCCAGCACCTCGCCGGCATGAAGGACAGCAAGGTCATCGTCGCGATCAACAAGGATGAAGAGGCGCCGATCTTCCAGGTCGCCGATTACGGCCTCGTCGCCGACCTCTTCACCGCCGTCCCGGAACTGATCGAAAAGCTCTGAGCGACAGGCAAGAAAACGCGAAAGGCCCGCCAGCCGGCGGGCCTTTTTGCGTTCATGCGCCCCCTCGCCCGCCTTGCGCGCAAAGCCCCATGCGCTACGATCGCCCAAACAACAACCGCATCCGGGCAGCGACATGGGCATCAGCAGACGTCACTTCGGGCTTGGCATCGCCGCCTTCGGGCTTGCCGCCTGCACCCCCACAGTGCCGGTCGGGCGGGGCAGCGGCGGGATTGCCGCGGACCTTAGGCCGGTTCCGAATTCGGGCTATGACGCGTGGGTCGCGTCCTTCCGCACGCGCGCTGGCGGATACGGTATCTCGGCTGCGACGCTCGATGCGGGTTTCCGTGGCGCGGGCTACCTGCCCGGCGTCATCGAACGGGACCGCAACCAGACAGAGTTCAAGCGAAGCCTCGAAGACTACCTTTCGATCGCCGTTTCCGACGAACGGGTCAGCAAGGGCCGTGCGGCCTTCGCCCGCCACGGCGCGACGCTCGCCGCGCTGGAAGGACGCTACGGCGTCGATGCCGAGATCATCACGGCGGTCTGGGGGCTGGAAAGCTTCTACGGCGAGCGGCGCGGCGACGTGCCGGTCATCTCGGCCGTCTCGACATTGGCCTATGACGGCCGCCGCGGCGCGTTCTTCGAACAGCAGTTGGTGGCCGCGCTGAAGATCCTGCAACGCGGCGACATCACGGCCGCCCGGATGACCGGAAGCTGGGCGGGCGCGATGGGCCATACCCAGTTCATTCCGACGTCCTACCTGGCCTATGCGGTCGATTTCACCGGTGACGGGCGGCGCGACATCTGGTCGGACGACCCAAGCGACGCGCTTGCCTCCACCGCGGCCTATCTCCAGCGTAGCGGTTGGACACGGGGACTGCGCTGGGGCAGCGAGGCCGGGGCAAACGCATCCTCCGGCCGCGTGATCCAGCCCCAGCCGGGCGGGCCGCGCTTCGCAGTCACCGGAAACTTCAATGCGATCAAGCGCTACAACAACTCGGACGCCTACGCGATCGGTGTCGGCCACCTTGCCGACCGGATCGGCGGGGCCGGCCCCCTGCGCGCAAGCTTTCCGCCCGACGCAAACGGCATGACGAAACAGGACCGGATCGCGCTGCAAACGCGCCTGACGGCCCGGGGCTTCGATACCGGCGGCACCGACGGGGTGATCGGCCCCAAGACGCAGCAAGCCATCCGCGCCTATCAGACAAGCCGTGGCCTGCCTGCCACCGGGACCCCGTCACCGGAACTGCTGCAAAGCCTCCGCTAAGGCGGCCCGCGTCGCTAGAGCAGCCGGCGCAGGACCGGCATCAGCGCATCGGCAACCTCACGGTGAACCTGCGGTCCCGGCATGACGGCGGCGGCGGGCTCTTCCAGCGGCGGGAACCGCATCCCGTCCGTGCCGGCTGCACGCGCTGCATCGCTTGGCGTAACACGAAGGAATTCCGAGGCAAAGGGCCGAATCGAAGCCACCATCGCGGCATCGACCAGCAGTGGCTCCGTGCCCAGGCCGTCCCGCTCCCCATCGCCTTCAGACGGGCCTGACAGCCACAGAAGCACGGTCTTGCCGTCAATCTTCTGAAGCAGAAGCCGCATCCGCGCGACCCATGCCGACTTCAGCTCCTCCGCGACAAGGGCGTACTTGTCCGGCGCCAGCGCCATCAACGCCGACAGCATGTGCCGGGTGAAGTGGAAATCGGTGAAGTCGACCTCGCGGAAGATCGTCTTCATCAGCGTGGAGGCGCGCAGGAAACGATCGTTACGCCGTGGATGGACCGCGTAGAAGCGGTTCGACATGTTCGGCGCGCCCATCAGCTGGATCACCGTGACCCTGGCCCGCGAACAGGCGTCGATGATCACCGGATCACTCACGAACGCATCCGTCCCGGCATTCATGTAGCCGAAATTGACCACCGGCAGGTACAGGGCCTGCTCAAGAAGCGCGGGATACGGGGTTTCGACGAATTTCCCGTAAGTCTCCGTTCCACCGATCACCGCCGCATAGGCGCCTTCCAGCTTCCGCCGAGGCCCCCGGAACAGCAGTTTGGACTGTCCATAGCGGCACGGAAAATAATCCAGCGCACCGCCACCCGTGAATTCATAGGTCATCTTCCCCACCTCTCTTCGACTCACCCGGCAAGCAATCTGCGCCCAGAGCCTTGCCAAAAACCTAAGCCCTGAAATGCGGTCATGCGCCCGGGCTCCGCTTATGCCTTGCGCCCGGCGCGCAGCGATGCCTATGGTCTTGCGCAAGAAGAGATGAGGATGGGCAATGGAGATCAAATCGGTTGGTATTGTCGGCGCTGGCCAGATGGGCAACGGCATTGCGCATGTCTTCGCGCTCGCTGGCTTCGACGTTGTCATGAACGATATCAGCCAAGAGGCGCTTGACGCCGGGATGGCGCTGATCGACCGGAACATGGAACGTCAGGTGTCCCGCGGCAAGGTGACGGAAGCCGACAAGGCGGCTGCGATGGGCCGCATCCGCACCACTCTCAAGCTGACTGAACTTGGCCAGACCGACCTCATCATCGAGGCCGCGACCGAGCGCGAGACCGTCAAGCAGGCGATCTTCGAGGATCTTCTGCCGCATCTCAAGCCGACCACGATCCTGACGTCCAACACGTCGTCGATCTCGATCACGCGGCTTGCCTCGCGCACCGACCGGCCGGAGAAATTCATGGGGTTCCACTTCATGAACCCGGTTCCGGTAATGCAGCTTGTCGAGCTGATCCGTGGCATCGCAACCGATGAGCCGACCTACAAGGCGCTGGTCGCGGTGGTCGAGAAGCTCGGCAAGACGGCGGCGAGCGCCGAGGACTTCCCGGCCTTCATCGTCAACCGTATCCTCATGCCGATGATCAACGAGGCGGTCTATACGCTCTATGAGGGTGTCGGCAACGTTAGGTCGATCGACGAGTCACTGAAGCTTGGCGCGAACCATCCGATGGGGCCGCTGGAACTGGCGGATTTCATCGGGCTCGATACCTGCCTCGCCATCATGAACGTGCTTCACGAAGGGCTGGCGGACACGAAGTACCGCCCCTGCCCGCTTCTGACGAAATATGTCGAGGCTGGCTGGCTCGGCCGGAAAACCCAGCGCGGTTTCTACGATTATCGCGGCGAAACGCCGGTGCCGACGCGCTGATAGCGGCGTCAGTTACCCAGCGCCAGCGTCGTCTCCCTCAGCCAGGCAAGAAGTCCGCGCGGGTCCGATGCTCGGGTGCGCAGCGCCTCTGGGCTGATCGGCTCACCGATCACTGGCGCCTGCGGCTTGTTCAACGCCTTATAGATCTCGTGCAACAGCAGTCCCTGCCGCAGCGTGGCAGAGATCTTGTCGGCGATGTGATACAGCCGCGTGTTCTGGCCGGGGAAGAAGATCGGAAGGACCGTGGCCCCCGACCGCGCCACCATCTTGGCGGTGAACGGGTTCCATTCCGGCTCGATTACCGGACCGGAGAAGCCTGCGGTCGTCGCAACCTTCCCGGCGGGGAACAGGATGACGACGCCACCATCCTTGAGATGATCCATGCAGATCGCCCGCATCTGAAGGCCAAGCTCCCGCGCATTGTCCTCGTGCGGGAACGGAACCGGGACCATGTGCTCCTCGATCTCGGGGATGCCGGTCAGAAGCGAACGGGTCAGGATTTTGTAGTCGGTGCGGACCCGGCCGATCAGTTCGCCCATCACCAGCCCGTCGACAAGCCCGTGCGGGTGGTTGGCGACGACGACCAGCGGACCTGTCGCCGGAATCTTCCGGACCTGCTCCTCGGGCGTCAGGATGTCGATGCCCATCGTCGCGACGGCCTTGGTGAAGAACTCCTGTCCCGCGGGAACGCCGCTCTGCTCGAACTTGCGGATCAGGCGCAGCAGCGTCAGCTTTCCGGTCAGCCATTCAATCGTGCGGATCGCGCCCGCCTTGAACGGGTTCTTGAACGTACCGGCATAGGACAGCCGCCGCATCTCGTAGGGATGCGAGGCGGTCGCACGGCTTTCTGTCTGCGATGTATCGCGAAGTATTGCGGGGTCCTCCATATGGGTCCCGCGGCTCAGTAATCTTCTCCGAACCGGTTGGCAACCAGTGCCTCCAGCGCGTCGGCAAGCTTTTCCGCTTCGTCACCACGGGTCGCGACATCGATCGTCGTGCCCTTCGACGCCGCCAGCATCAGCAGCCCCATGATCGAATCGCCCGAAACGCTCATCCCGTCGCGGCTGACCTCGGCCTCGGCCTCATGCGCCTCGACCACCTCAACGAATTTCGCCGAAGCGCGGGCATGAAGGCCCTTCTCGTTGATAATCTTGAATGTCCGTCCCGTCGTCGTCACTGTCATTGATGGCCCTGTCCCGAACCCACATAGCAGTTTATGTATTTCCGCCCGGCATCAAGCGCCGATGCCGCCGCCTGCGACACGCTCAGATGGCGCGACTTGGCAAGCTTGATGAGCATCGGCAGGTTGGCCCCGTACAGGATCTGGCGGTCATCCTGCACGCAGGCGCAAAGGCTCAGGTTCGAAGGCGAACCGCCGAACATGTCCGTCACCACAACGACACCCTCGCCGGCATCGACGGAATCCGCCGCGGCGCAGATCTCGGCCTGCTTGGCGGCGCGATCATGATCTTCCTCGATCGAGATCGCGCGGATGCCATGTTGCTTGCCCACGACATGCTCGACTGCGGAAAGATATTCCCGCGCGAGCCCGCCATGCGCGACGATCACGATCCCGATCACGCCTTGTCACCCTGTAACGTTCCCGGCGCCCCCCCGGCCCGCCGCTCCAATTCACGGTGCCTCTTAGACACCTGCCAACCCTCCGCCGCAAGCGCTTTGGCCATTTTTTCCGCAACGGCAACGGATCTGTGTTGCCCTCCGGTACACCCGAAGCCGACGACGAGGTGACTCTTGCCCTCATCGACCTGCGCGGGCAGCAGAAGAAGAAGCAGGCCAAACACCCGTTCGAAGAACTCATCGAAGCGCGGATCACCGGCCACGAATTCAGCAACCGCGTCAGAGCGTCCGTCGAGCGGGCGCAGGACTTCCACCCAGTGCGGGTTCCGCAGGAACCGGCAGTCGAACATCATATCGAGTCCGCGCGGCACGCCGCGCTTGTAGGAGAAGGAGTGCACCGAGACCGTGAGCCGGGTTGTTTCGCCCCGACCGAACCACCGCCCGATTTCGGCCTTAAGGTCATGCGGCGACAGTTCAGTCGTGTCGATCAGCACTTCGGCCCGCGCCCGGATCGGGACCAGCAGGTCTATCTCGCGCGCCACGCCGGCATCCGGCGCCTCGGCCTGGGCCAGAGGGTGGCGCCGCCGGGTCTCGCCATAGCGGCGGACCAGCTCATCGGGCTGACAGTCGAGATACAGCACCTCGGGCGCGGCGTCGGGCAGTCGCGTCAGCCGGTCGATCAGCTCGATCAGAGCGGTGGCGGAGAAATCCCGGTTGCGCACGTCGATGCCCAACGCGACCGGGCGGCCGAGCGGCGGCCCGTCCATCAGGCGGGGAATGAGGCTGAAGGGAAGGTTGTCGATGACCTCGTAGCCGAGATCCTCCAGCGCGTGAATCGCGGTCGAACGTCCCGCCCCGGACGGGCCGGTGACCAGCACGACCCGCTGGCCGATCCGTGCCGGGCTTCCGTCCTCCATTCCCTTCCCTTTCATGCCGCGCGCCCCGCCTTAAGATATTGCAGGATTGCGGCGGGAAAATGGGGGCTCTCGACCCTGTGAACAACCGGCAGCGCCACACCCATCACTTCCCGGCTGTGCCAGGGGGGCAGCCGTTCGGCCTCTTCCTGCGCAAGATCGACGATCAGGACCAGACGCGCTGCGCCGGTTGGCTCCGCTGCCAGAAGCCCGACGCCACGCGCCTCGATCCGGCCGCGGATCGCCGCCGGCGTCGTGGCGAGAAGGCCGCCGTCGCGAACCTCCACCACCGTACGGTCATCGCTCACAAGGCCGCAGCCAAGCGCCATGAGTTGCAGCGCAAGGCCGGATTTGCCGCTACCTGACGGCCCGGTGATCAGAACGCCCCGACCGGAAAGCGCGACGCAGCTGCCATGCAGGATCGTGCCGCTTCCGGTCGCTTCGGTCACACCGGAAGACCCACGACGAAGCGCGCGCCAAGCGGTTCGGACGTGATGTCGGCATCGGTCGGGCGGATGTTCTCGGCCCAGATCACGCCGCCATGCGCCTCAACGATCTGTTTGGAAATGGCCAGGCCAAGCCCGGAATGCTCACCGAACTGGCCCGGCGGGCGTTCGGAATAGAACCGCTTGAAGATCTTCGTGAGCGCCTGATCGGGGATACCGGGGCCGGTATCCTCGACCACGACAAGCACACGGTTTTCGCGCTTGCGGGTCCAGACCCGGACCGCATCGCCTTCCTGGCAGAACGACACCGCATTGGTGATGAGATTGACGAAAACCTGCGCCAGACGCCCCTCAAGGCCCTGGATTACGATCGGATCGGCCGGTAGGTCGGAGATGAAGTCGACGCCCCGCTTCTCTGCATCCTCGCCCAGATGCCCGGTGATGTTGGTCAGCATCTTGACGAGGTTGAAGCTCTCTTCCTCTTCCTTCACCAGTTCGCTGTCGAGCCGCGAGGCGTTGGAGATATCACTCACCAAACGGTCCAGTCGGCGGATATCGTGGTCGATCACGTCCAGAAGCTTGGCGCGCTGGTCCTCGCGCTTGGCGACGCGCATGGTGCCAACCGCCGAACGCAGCGAGGCGAGCGGGTTCTTGATCTCGTGTGCGACATCGGCGGCGAACTGCTCGTTCGCCTCGATCCGGTCGTAGAGCGCCGCGACCATGCCCCGCATCGCGCCGGAAAGCCGACCGATCTCGTCCGGCCGCGCGGTAAGGTCGGGAATGCGGACGCGGGAGGGCGACATCTTGCGGGCGTTCTTGTCACGGCCAAGCTCGGCCGCGGCGGCAAGGTCAGAAAGCGGGTTCGCGATGGTCGAGGCGAGAACAAGGCTGAGACCGATCGAGACGATGATTGCGATCACGAACATCTGGAGCACCTGTTCGCGCTCGACCCGGACCAGCTGGTCGATCTCGCCGGCAACCGAGGTGACGGCGATGACGCCGATCACATCACCGCTGTGCCGCAGCGGCGTGGCGACCGTGAAGATCGCATTGCCCCATTCATCGAGCCCGGTGCGGATCTGCGTCTGCCCGCCCAGCGCACCGGGGATCAGGTCGCGGGCCAGTTCCTCGCCCCCCCGGATCGGGTCAAGCGTCTGGTCCGGCGCCAGAAGCCCGGCGATGCCTTCCCAGACCGAATTGAGAATGTCGGTGATGAGCGTGGAACGGTGGTCGCGCCGCAGCCCGGCAACGGTTTCCGGCGGTTCCCGCTCCATCCCGACGCTCGACACGACGAGGTTTTCCATCATGTCGAAGACGAACAGATCGGCGCCGTCCGGCAGGCCGATCTGACGGGTGGTCCGCACGGTGTCGATGCCATCGCCGGTCGCGAGATTGACCGGCCCCGACGCCGGAAGCTGCGCCTCGTAGACATCGGCGATCAGCCGCGCCTCGGCGACGATGCCGCTTTCCCGCTGCATGACGAGGCTGTCGCGGAACGGGTTGAGGTAAAGCACACCCGCGACCAGCACGATCATCGCCATCAGGTTGAACGTGATGATCTTCCGCGCCAACGGAGATCGGTTCAGCGAGATGAATCCCCGCTGTTCCCGTCCCTGCCGAAGCTCGGAATCGACGGTGCCTTCAGGCGCGGTCCAGTCCTCGCCGAGGACGACATCCGCGCGACGGGATTCGCTTTGATCGCGCAAGCCGATCCTCGACGCCAGGGTCATTCTTCGTTGTAACGATACCCGATACCGTAGAGCGTTTCGATGGCGCCGAAATCGTCATCCACAGTGCGCATCTTCTTCCTTAGCCGCTTGATATGGCTGTCGATGGTCCTGTCGTCCACATAGACCTGATCGTCGTAGGCGACATCCATCAGCTGATCGCGACTCTTGACGAAGCCGGGGCGCTGGGCAAGTGCCTGAAGAAGAAGGAATTCCGTGACCGTCAGCGCCACGTCGCGGCCCTTCCACGTGACGGAATGGCGCAGCGGGTCCATGGTGAGGGAACCGCGCGTCATGATCTTGGTCTCTTCCGTCGTCGCCACCTCGCCGGAGGCGATCGCCTCCTGGCGCCGCAGCAACGCGCGAATCCGTTCGACCAGAAGACGCTGCGAGAACGGCTTTTTCACGTAATCGTCCGCGCCCATCCGAAGGCCGAGAACCTCGTCGATCTCGTCGTCTTTCGAGGTCAGGAAGATGACAGGCATCGACGTCTTCTGACGCAGGCGCTGCAGCAGTTCCATCCCGTCCATCCGGGGCATCTTGATGTCCAGCACGGCCATGTCCGGCAGACGCTTGTTGAACGCGTCCAGCGCCGCCTGGCCGTCATTGTAGGTCTCGACCTCGTATCCCTCGGCCTCGAGCGTCATGGCGACGGATGTCAGGATGTTCCTGTCGTCATCGACCAATGCGATCCTCGACATATTAGGTTTCCTCGTTCTGCCTTAGAATGTCTTTGTTTTTCTTGCATTGTCTATTTTCACGGCCTCGGGCGCAACCGATATGTGCGAAAGGTCCCGTCCGGAACGAATCAGAGGCAAAGAAAAATCATTGGGTTTGACTAATTTGCCGCACTTCACGGCATCGTTCACGATTTGCCGCCGACATTCTGCTCATGGTTGCGCTAAACCGGCAATGGTGGCGCTAACCGCGACAAACCGTTCTGTTCCATGCTTCTGACTGCATGATATAGGGGCCGTGCCGGTCCCGTTCCGAAGGCCCGGCCGGCGCCCTTACAGGCGGGGCGCATGCGATTTTGAACCCAGGAACGGCCGCGAACGGCATCGGGAGCTTACAAATGACGAATGGACGGGTGAACCCCTCGCAACGCGTGGAAGATCAAGGCATCGCAGGGCTTGGCAACGTCTATTACAACTACCTCGAACCGGCGCTTGTCGAAGCGGCGCTGAAGCGCGGGGAAGGCACGCTCGGGAAGGGTGGCGCATTCCTCGTCACGACCGGCGCGCATACCGGCCGCTCGCCCAAGGACAAGTTCGTGGTTCGCACGCCCTCGGTCGAGGACACGATCTGGTGGGATAACAACAAGCCGATGACGCCTGAAGCGTTCGACCGGCTTCATGCCGACATGCTGGCCCATATGAACGGCGGCGACTACTTCGTGCAGGACCTCTACGCCGGCGCCGACCCCGAACACCGTCTGGATGTGCGCGTGGTGACGGAGCTTGCCTGGCACGGCCTGTTCATCCGCCACCTGCTGCGCCGCCCGGAACGCGCCGAGCTTGACCACTTCATTCCCGAATTCACGATCATCAACTGCCCGTCGTTCAAGGCCGACCCGGCCCGCCACGGCTGCCGTTCGGAGACCGTGATCGCGCTGAACTTCGACAAGAAGCTGATCTTGATCGCCAACACCGCCTATGCCGGCGAAAACAAGAAGTCGGTCTTCACGCTTCTCAACTACATCCTTCCCGGCAAGGGCGTCATGGCGATGCACTGCTCGGCCAATCACGCGATCGGCGACGCCGGCGATGCGGCCGTCTTCTTCGGGCTGTCGGGTACCGGCAAGACCACGCTGTCGGCCGACCCGTCGCGCACGCTGATCGGCGACGACGAGCACGGCTGGTCGGAAAAGGGCACCTTCAACTTCGAGGGCGGGTGTTACGCCAAGACGATCAACCTATCGGCCGAGGCCGAGCCGGAAATCTACGCGACCTGCTCGATGTTCGGAACGGTCGTCGAGAACATGGTGCATGACCCCGAGACGCTGGCGCTCGACTTCGAGGACAACTCGATCACAGACAACATGCGCTGCGCCTATCCGCTCGAAGCGATCTCGAACGCCTCGGCAACGTCGCTTGGTGGCCATCCGAAGAACGTGATCATGCTGACCTGCGACGCCTACGGCGTGCTGCCGCCGATCGCGCGGCTGACTCCGGCGCAGGCGATGTATCACTTCCTGTCAGGCTTCACCTCGAAGACGCCGGGCACCGAGGTCGGCGTGACGGAGCCGATCCCGACCTTCTCCACCTGCTTCGGCGCGCCCTTCATGCCGCGCCGGCCGGAAGTCTATGGCAAGCTGTTGCAGAAGAAGATTCACGACCACGGCGCGACCTGCTGGCTGGTCAATACCGGCTGGACCGGCGGCGCATTCGGCACCGGAAAGCGGATGCCGATCCGGGCGACCCGCGCACTGCTTACGGCTGCGCTCGACGGGTCGCTGAACGCCGTCCAGTTCCGCAAGGATGCGAATTTCGGCTTCGAAGTGCCGGTCGCGGTGCCGGGCGTCGATACCGCGCTTCTGGACCCACGTCAGACCTGGGCCGACAAGGCCGCCTACGACGCGCAGGCCCGCAAGCTGGTCGACATGTTCGCCGACAACTTCGCGCAATATGTGCCCTATATCGACGATGACGTGCGGGCGGCGGCGATCGGCTGACCCTCGTCACATCGCGCTGCCGTCACTGCGGCAGCGTGTTCCCCCGCGCGCGACGGCCATCGGCAAAGGATGACCGAGCGGCCTTTCGCCGCTGCGTCCGGTCTTGCGGCCCGGCCTCTCCCATCATACCTCTGGCGCTGGCATCGGCCCCGGTGCAGGCGGAATGAGCCGTCGAGTGAGCAGTGACCCGGGGCAATTCGCCGCGCGCGTGTCGCCGCGCGGCGATGAACGGACAAGGAGACGATCGCCATGAACGAGATTCAGCCGCAGGTTCAGCCTGCCCAGTACATCGTGCCGCCGATGGCACCAGTAACCGTTCCGGACCTTCTTCCGGCAACGGACAGCGCAGAGGTGACGCCGGCTCTGCAGCCGCAGCCCGGGCGTTTCGCGCGCTATCCGAAGTAATCGGGCGACATCGCCCCACTGAAAGCCCGGCTGGTTTCAGCCGGGCTTTTTCGTCGACGGCGCGCCGCCCTCGAACCAGTTCGGGCGGGCATAGTCGCAGGGTGCTTCCTGCATTTCCAGATGCAGCCGGTCGCCGGTATAGGGATGGGCGCGGGCGAGGTCCTCGTCGAAGTCGATCCCAAGCCCCGGTGCGTCGGGGACGATGACATAGCCGTCCTCCCACCTGATCGAATTCTTGATAAGCTTCAGGTGGAAGGCCCCCCCGGTTTCGATCGTCTCGACCATCAGAAGGTTCGGGATCGACGCACCAAGCTGAATGTTGGCCGCCCATTCGACCGGGCCTGCATAGAGGTGCGGGGCCATCTGGGCGGTAAATGCCTCGGCGATGGCGGCGATCTTCTTGCATTCCCAGATGCCGCCCGCGCGCCCCAGCGCCGGTTGCAGGATACGTGCGCCGCCGGTCCGCAGCACGGTCGCGAACTCAGCCTTGGTGGTGAAGCGCTCACCCGTGGCGACCGGGATGCGGACCGCCTTCTGAACCTCGGCGAAGTCGAGAAGGTTGTCGGGCGGGATTGGCTCCTCGTACCAGAGCGGCCCATAGGGCTCGATGGCCTGCGCCAGCCGCACCGCACCCGCCACGTTGAACTGTCCGTGGGTGCCGAAAAGAAGGTCCGCCCGGTCGCCGACCGCCTCGCGGATCGCCTTGCAGAAAGCGGCGGAACGCGTGATGTCGGATTGGCTGGGATCGTGCCCGCCCCGGATCGTGTAGGGGCCGGCGGGGTCGAACTTCACCGCAGTGAAGCCCATTCCGGCGAAACGGCTCGCCGCTTCCGCCGCCATGTCGGGATTGACCCAGAACTCCGCCGTTTCCTTGCCCGCTTCTGGATAGAGATAGGTATAGGACCGCAGCCTTTCGTTGATCCTGCCGCCGAGAAGCGCATGAACAGGCCGGTTCCTTGCCTTGCCGATGATGTCCCAGCAAGCGATCTCCAGCCCCGACCAGGCGCCCATGACGGTCAGGTCGGGTCGCTGCGTGAAGCCCGAGGAATAGACGCGGCGGAACATCAGCTCGATGTTCTCGGGGTTCTCGCCCTCCATGTGGCGGCTGAAGACATCGGCAATGACCGCCTCCATCGCCTTCGGGCCGACGGAAGACGCATAGCATTCACCGTAGCCCGTGATCCCGTCATCGGTGGTGAGTTTCACGAAGATCCAGTAGCGCCCGCCCCATCCGGGCGCAGGCGGGGCTGTCACGATCACGGCGAGGTCGGTCAGGCGCATGGCGGTCTCCGCTGGACTACGGGATCGAGCGTGGCCGGGGCGATCCTGCATGGCAAGCCTGATTGCGGCAGGAATGCCGCGAACGGATCATTCGCCCGGTCAGTCCCGCGCGCCGCAGTGACTGTCGACCACACGCTGAACCATCGGCGCGAAGTGCCAGTAGTCCGGCGTCTCCATGTCCGGGTCCTTGCCCGCCTCGTCCAGATAGCGCACCTGGATGATCTTCTTCAGGTTCGGGTTCTCCTCGAACGCCGCTACCTCGTCGGGCGACATCGGTCCGCCCTGAAGGTTGAGCGAATGGATGGAGGCCTGCGACAGCCGCTTGAAATAGTCCGGCCGCGTGGCGCAAAGATAGCGCTTGGCCGCGACATGGTGGCGGACGCAGTCGGTCACGACGGTCGGAAAGAACGCCTCAAGCACCCTGGCGCCGGCCTCTTCGTGCAGGCGGTCCTCGGTATCGTCCATCGTGAAGGTTCCGAATTCAGACGTGAAATGCCCGATATCGTGAAGAAGCGCCGCGACGATGATGTCCTCGGGCAGGCCCTGCCGCTCCGCGATAGTCGCGCCTTGGAGCATGTGCTGCGCCATCGTCACCGGCTCTCCGAGGTATTCCTCGTCGCCGCATCTCTCGAAGATACCGCCGAGGAAGGCGACGATCGTCTTGCGGGTCAGGGCCGCAACATCCGGGGCGCTCATGCCGCTTCTCCCATCTCGGACTCGAGCGCGGCGAGCGTGGAAAGCAGCCCGTCCTTGTCGGCGTAGCAGCCCTGCAGCCAGCGGTACCCTTCCCCGGAATAGCCTTTGCGGGCATGAAGGACGCGGGTGTTGTCGACGATGAAGGCCTCGCCCGGAGACAGTTTGAAGGTCACTTCCATCGCCGCGTCGTCGATGATCTCCGAGAAGCGCCGCCACGCCGCGTAGTAGGCTTCCATCCGCTCGAACGGCACATCGGTCAGCGCCGCCGCGGACCGGGCGTTGAAACGGATTGCAACCAGTTCACCATCAGGCGCAAGCTCGATCATCGGGCGGCGCGAGGTCAGGCGGACGCCCCGGCTGCCGGCATATTCGAACCGTGCCGCGTGATCGGCCAGAAGGTCGAACATCCCTGAGTTCTCCGCACGAAGCCTGCGGGCGCAGGCGAACCCGTCCACCACCATGTTCTCGCCGCCCTTGGCGGAATTCTCGATGCAGGAGAGGACTTGAAGCGTTGGCACAGGGTCGCGGTAAGGGTTGTCGGTATGGGCCTGAAGACCCAGCCCGGTATAGGCGAGGTTGACGGGATTGACCTCGGTCCTGACCTCGAAGTGACGGCCGTAATTGGTTTCGCGCACATAGCCGAACAGATCGACAATGGAGAAAAGCGCGCCCGATTCCGCCGGCAGCCCCGTGACCTTCGCGAACCCGTAGCGGCGGATCGCGCCAAGCCAGTCGCGCAGCGCCGAGGGGTCGGCGCGCATCTGCCGGATATCGCCAGAAGGCACAGTGCCGTTCAATCCTGCGTCCCAGGCCTCGGCGCTTTCGGGAAGCCGGCCGCGCCCCCCTGCCCCGATCGCCCGGTCATAGGCGTGGTCAATCAGCCAGTGCAGCGGAAACCGCGTGGTGGGACCGTCCGGCGCAAAGGAACAGACGAGCGTATCGCCCTCGATCGCGGCCGCAGCGATCCGGGGGTCGGCGGGCAGGTCGGCCATCGTGATCAGGCGCTGGCCATTGCCGGGATCGCGGGTGGCGGGGTCGGTGGCGTTGTCGCGCAACCAGATCGCATGGAAGCGGAGGATACCGCCGCCCGTGTCGAGTGAAAGGAACCGGCCATCGTCGGTAAGGGAAACGCTGGGCATCTGGGGTATCCGTTTATCCTTGGGACTTCCGGCACATTCGGCGCTTTGATACATGAATTCAAATTAGGCTATCTGGCTCTGAGAGGCGGAAAAGATTATGCGAGATCTGGGATTCGACCGGCTGCCGCTGGAATGGATACGGGCCTTCGAGGCGGCCGCGCGCTGCGGCAGCTTCACCGGGGCGGCGGCGGAAACCGGGCTGACCCAGTCCGCGATCAGCCAGCGGATCGCGCAACTGGAAGCAAGGCTCGGCGCGCGGCTCTTCCTACGCAAACCCCGGCAGATAGAGCTTACGACCGAAGGCGAGGCCTGGCTTCCGCATGTGCAGCATGCTCTCGACGGCCTGCGCGAGAGCACGGATGAACTGTTCGGCGTGTCCCACCGGCGGCTCACCCTGACGGCAAGCGCGTCGGTCACGGCGCTCTGGATCGTGCCGCGTCTGCCCGCGCTTCTGGCGGAAACCGGGGCGCAGGTCCTGCTGCGGACGATGATGGTGACGAGCGACTACGCCAAGGAGGACAGCACGCTCAACGTGCTCTACGGCGCGGGCGACTGGCCGGTCGCACACCGCGCGCCGCTTTACGAGGAACGGCTGGCGCCGGTCGCGGCGCCGGGCCTTCTGGCCGACGGGCACGACTGGCGCGGCCTTCCGCGCATCGCGCTTTCAGGGCCGCGCCCCGGCTGGACGGAGTGGTGCGCGCGAACGGGCACGCCGACCGTTCCGACGCCGACCCTGCGGTTCGACACGTTCAGCACCGCGCTTTCCGCAGCACGGGCCGGGCTCGGCGTTCTCATCGCCTCGCTTCCCCTCGTCGCGTCCGATCTTGCCTCGGGCGCGCTCCGGCGCGTGAGCGACGACGTGCTGCCGCACCACGAAACCTACTGGCTTGTCGCCGCGAAAGAGCGGGTCACGCGCCGGCAGTGGGACCGGATCAGCGCCTGCCTGACCGAAGCTGTCTGAGGATCAGAAAACGATGACGTTGCGCCGCGCGCGGCCGGCGCGGGTGTCGGCAATGGCCTCGTTGACATCGTCAAGCCGCCAGCGGCCCGAGACGAGTTCATCGAGCTTGAGCCGCCCCTGACCGTAGAGGTCGAGTATCCACGGGATGTCCCGCGCAAGCACGGTATCGCCCATGAACGATCCGGCGAGGCTCTGCCCCGTCGCGGCGAGGATCACGGGCTCGTAGGCGGACCGCTGGCCGGAATGCGGCATACCGACAGCGACCAGCCGCCCGCCCGGGGCGAGGTAGCGCGGCGCGGTGTCGTAAGCGGGGATCGCGCCCACCGTCACAAGAACCGCGTCAGCAGCCCGTCCGGCAAGGCGACGTGCAGCGGACCACGGCTTCGCCTCGGTCGCAAGGATGCCATCGGTCGCGCCGAATTCCCGTGCGGCGTCCAGTTTCTCCGCGCTCATGTCGACCGCGATGACCCGCGCCGCACCGGCCAGCCGCGCGCCCTGTATCGCGTTCAGCCCGACGCCGCCCGCGCCGATCACCACGACGACCTCACCGGGCCGGATGCGCGCCGTGTTCACGGCCGCGCCAAGGCCGGTGATGACGCCGCAGGACAGAAGCGCCGCGGATGTCATCGGAATGTCGTCGGGCAAGGCGGCAAGCTGACTTGGCCGCACCAGAACCCGCTCGGCGAAGGCACCGCAGTTCAGACCCTGCTCGACAGGCTTGCCGCCAACCGTGATCGCGGCGTCGATCGGCGGTGGCGCGGCACAGCGGGCCTGATGGCCGGTCGCGCAGGGGGTGCAGGTGCCGCAGGACCGGATCAGCGTCACCAGCACGCGGTCGCCGGGGGAAACGCCGCTGACGCCCTCGCCCAGCGCGCTGACCCGCCCTGCGGCCTCATGGCCATAGACCGCCGGAAGCGTTCCGCCCCAGCCGCCGTCGATATACGAGATGTCGGAATGACAGATCGCGCAGGCCTCCAGCGTGACCTCGACCTCTCCGGGCCCCGGCGCGCGCAGATCGACGGTTTCGATCGAGAGCGGTTCGCCAAAGGCGTGGCAGATGGCGGCGCGGATTTTCGTCATCGTTCTTCCCTTGCGGTTCAGACCTGCGGTTCGGGCGGCGCGGCCTCTCTCGGGCGGACAAGGAGGATCAGGAAACACCCGACCAGCAATATCGCGGCCAGAAGGAACGGCGCGCCGGGCGCGTGGATCGGTGCCTCGGGCCGCGTGAAGTAGGAAAAGGTTCCCGTCATCACAAGCGGCGACAGGATCATTCCCACGGCGGTCATCGAGGCGATCACCCCCTGCAGCTCTCCCTGCTGGTCGTCCGGCGTCGCGTTCGACATCAGCCCCTGCATCGCGGGGCCCGCGATGCTCCCGAGTGCCGCGAAGGCGGTGAAGCCGATCGCCGCCATGCCCGAGGTGAGGACGACGAAGACAAGGCAGGCAAGAAACTCGATGATCAGCCCGACAAGCGTCGCGCGATACTCACCGAACGCCTTGGTGAAGGGGCCGACGCCGAAGGCCTGAACCAGCGTGAAGAACAGCCCGTAGGTCGCCAGCGACACGCCGATCATGAACGGGTCCCAGCCGAACTGCGCCTTCCCGTAGAAGGCCCAGACCGCCTCGTAGACATGAAGTGCCACGTTGTAGACGAGGTAGAGCGTCAGAAGCCGGCCCAGACCGGGCAGCCGCCCGATTGCGCGGAACGAGGCGAGCGGGTTGGCCCGCGCCCAGGAGAACGGGCGGCGGATACGGTCGGTGACGGATTCCGGCAGGATGAAGTAGCCGAAGACAAGGTTGGCCGCCGAGATCGCAGCGGCGCCCCAGAACGGCGCGCGCACGCCGAGCGTGGAGAGCAGGCTGCCAAGGAACGGCCCCGCGATGAAGCCAAGACCGAAGGCAGCGCCGATCAGCCCGAAATTCTTCGCACGTTCGGATTTCTCCGATATATCAGCCATGTAGGCCATCGCGGTCGTGTAGGTCGCAGCGGTGATCCCAGCGACGAGCCGACCAACGAACAGGAGCCAGATCGTCCCGGCAACCGCCATGATCGAATAGTCGATCGCCATGACGCCCAGCGCCGTCAGCATGACCGGACGCCTGCCGAAGCGGTCCGACAGGTTGCCGACGACGGGACCGAACAGGAACTGCATCACCGCAAAGGACGTGGCAAGCAGCCCGCCCCACAGCGCCGCTTGCGAAATCGCGCCGCCGGTCACGTCCTCGATCAGTTCCGGCATCACAGGAAAGATGATCCCGATGCCGATGGCGTCGATGACCACGGTCGCGAGGACGAACAGAAGGGCGAGACGGTTTTGCATGGGTTCCGGCAGTTGAGGCGCGCAAGCTATCCCGGCGCGTCCGCCGCCGAAAGCCCGGAATTCCCGCCCGCGATCTCCGCAAGCCTTTCGGCAAGAAGGTCAGGCGCGGCGAAGAACGGCGAATGCCCGGTCGGCAGGGTCGTGACTTGGTCGGCGCGGAAACCCGCGCTCATCGTCGCCTGATAATCAGGCGGGATGACCCGGTCGCCCTCGCAGAGGATGTAGTGCCGCTCGATCCCCTGCCAGCGCGTGAGCGGCGGCAGCGCCGTCGATTGCGGCAGGATCGGCTCTGGGCAGAGGCGCGGCATGGCGTAAGCCACGGCTTCCGCCGCGCAGTCGTCGTAGAAAAGCGCCGGCCCGCGCGCCGGATCGACGCTGTAGGCGATGCGGTCGGGATCGGCGATGACCGCACCTTTCAGTGGCTGGCTCGGACCTGCGCGGCGCATGTCGATCATCGAGAGGCCGGGGGCGGGAACGTAGGCGCAGAGATAGATAAGCCGCGCGATCTTTTCCGGCGCGCGCTCTGCGGCAAGCGTGATCGGGTAGCCCGCCGCCGAATGCCCGACCAGCGTCACCGGCGCGACGATCGCGTCAAGAATCGATTCGGCATAGCCTTCAAGCGTGGCCTCCGACGCAGGCGTTTCGTCCTCGCCATGCGCCGGAAGATCGATGGCAAGCGCCCCAAGCCCCCTTGCCTGCAAGGCCGGAATCAGGTCGCGCCAGCACCAGGCCCCGTGGCACGAACCGTGGACAAGGAGGAAGCGCGCCATCTCAGACGTGCCCGATATCGGTCAGGAAGCCGGTCAGGATCTGCGCGTATTCGCCGGGCTTTTCCACCGGCGGCAGGTGCCCGGCGCCCCGGATCAGGTGGAACCGCGCGCCTTTCACAAGATCGGCGGTCTCCCGCACCAGATCGGGCGGCGTCGCGCCGTCTTCCGATCCCGCGATCGCCAGCGTCGGCAGCGTCAGGCCGGAGGTCGGCGTGATGAAATCGGTTCCCGCAATGGCCGAGGCCACGCCGCAATAGCCCTCGACCGGCTGGCGCGTCAGCATGGCGCGATAACCCTGCATTTCCGCGCCCGCACGAAAGGGCTTCGAGAACCACCGCTCCATCAGGCCGTCGGCGATCGCCTCGATCCCGCCCGCGCGGATCGCAGCGATCCGGTCGGCCCACATCTGCGCCGTTCCGATCTTTGCGGCGGTGTTTGACAGCACCATCGCCCGGACAAGATCGAGCCGCTTGACCGCCAGCCCCTGCGCGATCAGCCCGCCGACCGATAGGCCGACGAAGACGCAGTTCTTCACGTCAAGCGCGTCAAGCAGGCGTTCCGCGTCCCGCACAAGCGTGCCCATCGGGTAAGGCGCGGGCGGGCAGGCCGACAAACCATGGCCGCGCTTGTCGTAGCGGATCAGGCGCAATCCCTGCGGCATCAGCGGGATCAGCTTGTCCCACATGCGGAAATCGGTGCCAAGCGAGTTGGCGAAGACCACCGGCGCGCCCTTGGGATCGCCGTCCTCGCGCCAATGCAGATGGATGTCCTCCAGATCGAGGATGTTCATGCCGCCCCCTGCCCCTTTATTAACGGGCCGCATCCTGAGGGTTCCGCGCGCGGACGGCAAGGCCTGCCCCGATCACTCGCCGACGATGAATATCCCCGCCAGCACCAGCCCCGCCCCGAAAAGCTGTTTCATGTTCAGCCCCTCGCCGATGAACGCCGCGAGAGTGAGGACCATCAGCGTCTCGACCGTGACGATGGCGATGTAGATCACCCCGAGGTCAGCCTGCCGGAGAAGCACGATCTCGGCCACCGTGGCGAGCGCGAAGCCCATGAAAATCAACGCCAGCGCCGGTGGTGAAATGATGGTGGATGCCATCTTGATGCCCGCCGTGGCGATTGCATAGGCCAGGGCGGCCGTCAGGATCAGGAACAGAGGTTTCGTGATCAGATAAGTCATGCGTGATCCCCGCCGGGTTCCGGCGTGGCCCTTTGAATACAGGGGCTGGAATGGTCGGATGATGAGTGAGCGGGAGTGTTCCGGACAAGGCCGGAATACCTTACCCACCGTCAGGCGCCGCCGAAACGTTCAAGGGCGGTGCGGAAGACCGCCGCGTCGACATTGCCGCCGGATGCGACCGCGATGACCGCGTCGCCCTCGATCTCGCCCGGGTGGTACAGCGCGGCAGCAAGCGCAACCGCGCCGCCCGGCTCCAGCACGACGTGCAGGCGCGCGAAAGCGGCAGCCATGGCTGCCAGTGCCTCATCCTCGGTGACGGCAAGGCCGGAACCGCAAAGCCGCGCCATGATCGGAAAGGTGATTTGGCCGGGCGAGGGCGTTATGATCGCGTCGCAGAGCGAGCCGGAGGTCCGGTTGTTGCGCTCGATCCCGCCCGAGGCCAGCGAGCGTTTGACATCGTCGAAGCCTTCCGGCTCCACCGGCCGGGCGCGCAGGCCCGGCGCCTTCGCCTCAAGCGCCAGCGCAATGCCGGAGGTCAGCCCCCCGCCGCCGCAGCAGACCAGCACATCGGCCTCGTGAACGCCTTCGGCCGCGGCCTGTTCCGCGATCTCGAGCCCGGTCGTGCCCTGACCGGCGATCACGTGCGGTTCGTCGAACGGCTTTATCAGCGTCAGGCCGCGATCCTCGGCCAATGCCGCGCCGATCGCGTCGCGGTCGCCCGTGGCGCGGTCGTAAAGCACGACCTCGGCACCGAGCGCGCGGGTATTGTCGATCTTCACGCGCGGTGCGTCCGACGGCATCAGGATCACGCAAGGCGCGGCGTGGCGACGCGCGGCCAGCGCTACGCCCTGCGCGTGGTTGCCCGAGGAATAGGCGATCACGCCCCGCGCGCGGGCCGCCATGTCCATCGCCGAGACCGCCGACCATCCGCCACGGAACTTGAACGACCCGGTATGCTGGAGGCATTCGGCCTTCACGAAGACCCGCCGCCCCGCGATCTCGTCAAGGAAGGGTGAGGAAAGAAGCGGCGTCCTGAGTGCCACGCCGTTAAGCCGGCCGGCGGCCGCGTCGATCATGTCGATGTTCATTTGAGCTTATCCATCCAGTCGCGGATAACCGCGAGCGCCTCGGGTTCGTCGAGGAAGGGAACGTGTCCGCGACCGGGTACGTCGGCGAAAATCATGTCCGGGCGGCGACGCTGTATTTCCGCCGCCGTAGCGGATGACAGAAGGTCCGAATTCGCCCCCCGGATCAGCGCAAGCGGCAGGCCCGCCATCGCGTCGAACAGCGGCCACAGATCCGCCTGCGGCCCCTCGAATGCCTTGAGGAAAGACGTCCGCAGCTCCGGGTCGTAGCGGTTGTGCAGGCCCTCCGGCGTCTCGGTATAGAGCCGTTCGGCGAAGGCCCGCCAGCGCTCGGGCGTCAGATCGAAGCCGGGCATGTTGCGCGGCAGGTTGGCGACAAGGCTGTCCATCGTCCGCGCCGCCGGGTTGCGCCCGACATAGTCCTTGATCTTCGCCAGCCCCTCGAGGTCGATCACCGGCCCGATGTCGTTCAGGCAAAGACCGAGGAGCCTGTCGCGCGCGGTCGCGGCAAGAACCATGCCTATCAGCCCGCCCCGCGACGTGCCGATGATCGCCGCCTGCCCGATGCCGAGATGGTCGAGCAGCTCCAGCGCGTCCCTCGCCTCGCGCTCGATCGTATACGTGTCCGCGCCCGTCCATTCGGACCCGCCGCGCCCGCGATAGTCCGCACGGATCAGCCGGACGCCGGTCAGATGCGGCGCGACGAAGTCGAAATCGGTTCCCGACCGGGTCAGGCCCGCGAGGCAAAGCACGGGCAAACCGCTGCCCTCGTCGCGATAGGCGAGGCGAGCGCCATCTGAAGCGTTGAAATGGGACGGGGTCATGACAGTGCGAGGTCCGGGATCGTGGTCAGGTCGGAGAGTACATGGTGCGGACGCGCCGGCAGCCGGTCCATCGGCAGGCCGGAACGGTTGACCCATGCCGCGCGGAAGCCGAAACCGGCCGCCCCCGCCGCATCCCAGCCGTTCGACGAGACGAACAGCACCTCGTCCGGGCGGCAGCCGAACCGGCCGCCGACAAGCGCATAGACGCTTGCATCGGGCTTGAAGATGCCTACGCTTTCGACCGAGAGGCTGTCGTCCAGGAATTCTCCGATCCCGGCCGATGCAACCGCCGCAGCCAGCATGTCGGGCGAGCCGTTCGACAGGATCGCGGTCGCCAGCCCGGCTGCCTTCAGCCGCGCCAGCATGGCCGGAACCTCGGGATAGGCCTGAAGCTCCCAGTAGAGCGCAAGCAAACGCTCCCTCAGGTCGGGATCGTCAAGGCCAGCGGCCTCCAGCGCCCAGTCCAGCCCGTCCTGCGTGACGGTCCAGAAATCGTCATGCCGGCGCATCACCGCGCGCAGCCAGGAATATTCCAGTTGCTTGCGGCGCCAGTCCTCGGCCAGTTTCGGCCAAATGTCGGCAAGGGCCTCGCGTCCTGGTTCGGCCGCGGCCAGCCGCGCTGCCGCTGCCACGTCGAAGAGTGTCCCGTAGGCGTCGAATACGCAGGTTGTGATGGCCATGGTGTCCCCCCGGTGCCCAAGGTGGCGTGGGCGAGAAGCAGGGGCAAGGGTGGAAATGTCCCGGTAACAATCGCCGTCAGAAAAGCCGCGAGACAAGCCACGATCCGCCGAGCAGATGCGCGGCCAGAGTG
Source organism: Alphaproteobacteria bacterium (assembly GCA_030429495.1). Classification (GTDB taxonomy): domain Bacteria; phylum Pseudomonadota; class Alphaproteobacteria; order Rhodobacterales; family Rhodobacteraceae; genus Albidovulum. The sequence continues at coordinate 35,618 of JAUIFH010000009.1, forward strand.
AAACCATAAGCCGCCAGGGCCAGCAACGCGCGCGGCCGCCCCATGGGACGCTGCGCGCTCAGAAGCGCGCCCGCCTGGAACAGGCTTTGACTACCGATCAGCGCGAACAGGAAAAGCAGCAACGACTGCATCCAGACCGCCATCGCGATCATCGCCGCCGACATCGCAAGAAGCACCATGGAGGTGGAACCGGGCAGGAAGGCCGACGCCACAATCTGCATGCACCGCCCGCCGTCAAGCGGCCAGAGCGGCAGCAGGTTGAAGAAGTTCAGCGCCCCGGTGACGGCGGCGAAGGTCCAAAGAAAGTCCGATAGGGCCGGGCTCGTGTCCCAGACAAGTTCTGCCGCGATATGGGCCACGACCATCGGCGCGATGCAGATGCCCGGCCCCATCAGCGCGATGAAGAACGCCTTTTCCTGACTGGCCGGCGCGGTATCCGAAATCGCCACACCGCCCATCAGCGGCACCAGCCGGAAGCGCGCATCGGAATGGCCGGCAACGCGATAGGCAGCGACATGGCCGAATTCGTGCAGCGCGACGGCGAGGATAAGGGCAAGCCCGTATAGCGGCCCCCAGACATAGGCCGCCGCAACGATCGCCAGCAGTCCCATGCCCATCGCCTGCGGATCAAGCCCCGCAATCGTCGTGCCGTTGGGAGAGGTCAGGCCACCCCGAAGGGCCACCAGCGTGGCCGCGCACAGGGCCAGGGAAACCGCCAACTCGATCATGTCTCAACCACTGCAAACCAACCTGCCCCGCATCTGGCTAGCGAAGAATTGCAGCACCATTTTGGCGCTGACGCGGCACAACCGGCACGGCAGCGCTGGCGCGCGGCCGGATGGACAATCGGCCCCGCGCCGGGGATAGTCCTTGCGCCATAGGCAAGGGGGGCGGGACGGGATGGACTGGCGGGATGAAGGCGCGCTTCTGTCCGTCCGCTCGCACGGCGAGACCGCCGCCATCATCGAGGTCTTCACCGCCGAACACGGCCGCCATGCCGGGGTCGTTCGGGGCGGCACGTCGCGCAAGGTGGCGCCGATCCTCCAGCCGGGCGCACAGATCGACGTGACCTGGCGCGGGCGGCTGGAAGAGCATATCGGCACGTTCACCGTGGAACCCATCCGCTCCCGCGCGGGGCTGCTTTCCGACCGGCTTGCGCTTGGCGCGCTGAACTCGGTTTGCGCGCTTTTGCATTTCGCCCTGCCGGAGAGGGAGGCCCATCCCGACCTTTACGCAGCCTCCATCGCGCTTCTCAACCAGTTGGGCGACGGGCCGAACTGGGTGCTGGCCTATCTGCGCTGGGAACTTTTCCTGCTGGAGGAACTGGGCTACGGCCTCGACCTCACGCGCTGCGCGGTTACCGGAAGCCGCGATGACCTTGCCTTCGTCAGCCCGAAATCCGGCCGCGCCGTGGCGCGCGGGGCGGCGGGCGAATGGGCCGACCGGCTGCTGCCGCTGCCGGCCTGTCTTCTGGGACAGGGACCGGCCTCGCCGGAAGAAACGCGCCAAGGCCTCTCCCTGACCGGATATTTCCTGGAACACCGGCTTGCCCATGATCTCGGAACCCGTCCCTTGCCCGAGGCGCGGCGACGCTTCGTCGAAATGCTCGCGCGTCAGGGCTGAGAGCGGGTGAACACCATCTCGCGTCCCTCCGGCGTGGACAGGATCAGCGTGTCGCCGGATACTTCGGCAAGCGTCATCGCGCCCAAAGCGGCGAAGAACGCGCTTTCGGCGGGAAGGTCCGGGCAGGCGCGGCGCGTCACGGCGAGGTTTTTCGCCTCGAACCACGGATAGGGCGTTTCCATCCGGCCGAAGAAGCGGTTGCAGGGCGCTTCGCCCGAAATCTCGCCCTCGGCCGGAAAGGTCAGCGTGGCGCTCGCGGCAAAGGCTGCGCCGTCGATCGTCTCCAGCCGCCAGATGACACCCGCCGCGCCGTAGCCGGCAACGGTTTCATCCTCGCGGCAAGCAGCAAGGGCGAGAAGCAGGATGGCGGGCGTGAGGACAGGGTGGCGCATACCGCCATCTGGCCGGACCAAGCCGTCGCCCGCAAGTCCGAACTGACGGCTGCGCCCCAATTCGACATGCCGTGTCGGAAATCGTCGAGACGGGACACCCCGTCGCAGGCTCTCTGAAAGTTGGAGGCCCTATGCTCAGTCGCTACATCCCGGAATTTCTGCGCCATGCACCGGTGCCTGGTGTCAAGGGCTTCGCCATCCTCAACGGTATCGAGGCGTCCCATCGCGGCCTGCTGATCTCGATCTGGCCGCTCGTTCTATATCGCGCGCTGGACGAGAACGCAGCAGGTGTCAGCCTTGTCTACTTCGTCGTCGGAATCGTATCCCTGATCGGTGGGCTGATGGTGCCCTGGCTCGGCCGGTTCGTTCCCCGGCGCTGGGTCTATACCGCCGGCGTCAGCCTCTACCTGATCGGCGGGCCGCTCGCGATCATCGGCGGGCCGTTGATGACGCCGCTTGCACTGATGACGATGAGCCTTGCGACCATCACGGTCTTCATCTGCACGAACGCCTACGTGATGGACTACATCGCGCGCCACGAACTCGGCCGGAGCGAGACTTTGAAGATGCTCTACAGCGCCGCATCCTGGGCGGCCGGGCCGATGATCGGTGTCTTCCTCTGGAAGATATGGGAGCCGCTGCCCTTCCTTGTGGCGATGTGCTTCGCCGCCGCGCTCCTCGCGACGTTCTGGTATCTGCGGCTCGGCAACGGAAAGCTGATTACGCGCGCCCGCGCGCCCGCGCCAAACCCGCTCGCCTATCTTGGCCGCTTCTTCCGGCAGCCAAGGCTGATCGCAGGTTGGCTTTTTGCGGTCCTGCGCTCATCCGGCTGGTGGGTCTATGTCGTCTACCTGCCGATCTTCTGCATCCAGTCCGGCCTTGGCGACAGCGTGGCGAGCATCGCGTTCTCGATCTCGAACGCCCTGTTGTTCCTCGCGCCCTTCATGTTGCGCTGGATGCAGCGGCAGGGGCTCAGGCGGGCGATCCGGATTGCCTTCGCCGCCTGTTCAGCCTGCTACCTCGCCGCGGTTTTCGGTCAGATCTGGCCGCCGGCAGCGGTCGTTGCGTTGTTCCTCGCCTCGATCTTCCTCGTCATGCTCGACACGTTCGGCGGCCTGCCCTTCCTGATGGCGGTCAAACCGGCGGAGCGGACCGAGATGGCGGCGGTCTATTCCAGCTTCCGCGATGTGTCCGGCATCGTCACGCCGGCTGCGGCGTGGCTCGTGCTGCTCGTCGCGCCGATCACCGGCGTCTTCGCGGCCTGTGCGGGCGGGCTGGCCGCGATGACTGCCGTCGCGGCCAAGATGCATCCGCGTCTGGGCGAGCGGCGCGAGACGCGGGTCGGCCGCGCCGCCTGACGCGCAGGGCCTCAGCTCGTGCTGTCGAGCAGCCGCCGCGCGATGACCTGGGCCTGAATCTCCGCCGCGCCCTCGAAGATGTTGAGGATGCGGGCGTCGCAGAGGATGCGGCTGATCTGGTATTCGAGCGCGAAGCCGTTGCCGCCGTGGATCTGCAACGCGTTGTCGGCGCAGGCCCAGGCGATGCGGGCGCCGAGAAGCTTGGCCATACCCGCTTCAAGGTCGCAACGCTTGTCGTGGTCCTTCTGCCAGGCCGAGTGGTAGGTCAGCTGGCGCGCGATCATGATCTCGACCGCCATCATGGCAAGCTTGCCCGAGACGCGCGGGAACTCGATCAGCGCCTTGCCGAACTGCTTGCGGTCCTCGGCGTATTTCATGCCGACTTCCAGCGCCGATTGCGCGACGCCGATGGCGCGGGCGGCGGTCTGGATGCGGGCGCTCTCGAACGTCTGCATGAGTTGCTTGAACCCCTGACCGGGCACGCCGCCCAGAAGGTTCTCGCCCTTCACCTTGAACCCGTCGAAGCCAAGCTCGTATTCCTTCATGCCCCGGTAGCCCAGAACCTCGATCTCGCCGCCGGTCATGCCGGGGGTGGGGAAGGGTTCAGCATCGGTGCCGGGGGTCTTTTCGGCGAGGAACATGGAAAGGCCGCGATAATCCGTCGTCTCCGGATCGGTCCGCGCCAGAAGCGTCATCACATGGGTGCGCGCGGCATGGGTGATCCAGGTCTTGTTGCCGGTCACCTCCCAGTCCTCGCCGACCTTCACCGCGCGGGTGCGGAGGCTTCCGAGGTCCGACCCGGTATTCGGCTCGGTGAAGACAGCGGTGGGAAGGATTTCCCCGCTCGCCAGCTTCGGCAGCCAATCCGCCTTCTGCTCAGGCGTGCCGCCGCACAGGATCAGTTCGGCGGCGATTTCAGACCGCGTGCCAAGAGAGCCCACGCCAATATAGCCGCGCGACAGTTCCTCGCTGACCACGACCATCGACGCCTTGGACAGACCAAGCCCGCCGAACTCCTCCGGGATGGTCAGGCCGAAGACGCCAAGCTCCGCCAGTTCCTCGATGATCGACATCGGGATCAGTTCGTCCTTCAGGTGCCAGTCATGCGCATGTGGCACCACGCGGTCCTCGGCATAGCGGCGGAACTGGTCGCGGATCATCTCCAGATCGTCGTCGAGCCCGGTTGCCCCGAAGGTCGCGCGCCCGTGATTCTCGCGCATCAGCGCGACAAGGCGCGCGCGCGCGGCGGGCGTGTTGCCGCCGGCGATCAGCGTTGCCGCGTCGCTCTCGGGCGCCCAGGACAGCCCGAGGTCCGAAAGCCGTGCCACCTCGCCCTGGCTCATCGCCATGCCGCCCGCGATCTGTGCGAGGTATTCGCCGAAGCCGATCTGGAGGATGAGTTGCTCCATCTCGCCGAACCCGCCCGCCTCGGCGATCCGGCCCGCCCAGCCGCGCAACTGGCGGAGCGATTCCACGTAGGTCGCGAGCCATGACAGCGCATGCGCCTCGAACTGCCGCGCCTCGAGCGCCGCGCCCGAAACCCGGCCACCGGCATCGACCGCCGCCCGCAGCGTGGACTGCGCCTCGGCCAGAAGCGCCTCGACCGGCGGCAGGGCCGCTTCGGTCAGCGAGAGAAGGTCGGGAAGGATCACGGAATTCGGCATCTCGGCCCCGTCATGCGCCATTGATCGGCTCCTATTCTGCAGTTGCACCGTCCTAGCCACTTTGCACCCGCAGCGCAATATTAATTCGCGCAGACAGCGATCAAAGCACGAAAGTGTCCGTCAGCGAATCCGGGTGCGGCCGTGCCGCAGGCAGGCTATAGCGGAGCGAGAGAGGAGACGCGACGCATGCTGGGACTGGAGCCGACGATTTTCCTGATGGCCGTCGCCGTTACCCTGTTCGCCGCCGTGGTGAAGGGTGCCGTGGGCTTCGCAATGCCGATGATCATGATCTCGGGCCTCGCATCGTTCCTGCCAGCCGAGCAGGCGCTTGCCGCGCTGATCATCCCGACACTTGTCACGAACCTCGCGCAGGCCCTGCGGCAAGGGTGGCGCGCGGCGCTTTCGACAAGCTGGGAATACCGCCGGCTTCTGCTGACGATATGCGTCGTCATCGCGATCTCGGCTCAGGCCGTCCCTTACGTTCCGCAGGCGCTGCTTCTGCTGACGCTCGGCGTGCCGATCGTGGCCTTCGCGCTAAGCCAACTGGCGGGATGGCAGCTGCGGTTCGACACCCACAACCGGGGCCGGGCTGAGATTCTCACCGGCATTGTCGGCGGTTTCTTCGGCGGCATCTCCGGGGTCTGGGGCCCGCCGACCATCGCGCTCCTGCTTTCGCTTGGCGTCGACAAGCGCGAGAATGTCCGGGTGCAGGGCGTGGTCTACATGATCGGGGCCGTGATCCTGGCGCTGGCCCATATCGGCTCGGGCGTTCTGAACGCCGCCACGCTGCCGCTGTCGGTCGCGCTGACACTTCCGGCGATGGCGGGGCTGGCCTTCGGCTTCGCGATTCAGGACCGGCTCGACGCGGCGCGGTTCCGGCGCTGGACGCTTGTCGTCCTCGCGATCACCGGGCTCAATCTTGTCAGGCGCGCGCTGACGCTCTGAACCCGGGCAAGGGCCAGCCTCTGTTCGATTTCGGTTCGGAATGTCTGGTGGAGCAGAGGTCCGCAATTCCAAGTTCCGGCACATCCCGAGACTTTCCGCAATCACTTTGTTTTATTTAACCAAGTTTCACTTTGCAGTCCGGCACGCTCTTGAGTGTTCCGGTTTGTTCTCGTATCTATTGGGGGAAGAGTTGGGGGAGCAGCCTGCGCAGGCAGAAGGAGCGAAGACCCCGCAGTGGGACGCTCTCGCTGGTACGCGTCTGGTGTTGGCAGTGCGGTATGCTGGCGGGAAGATACCCCGAGTACTTGAGCCGCCCAGCCTGTTGTTGGACATCTTGGCCGCCGGAGGCGAGCACACTTTCGAAGTGGAGGCATCTAGCTGCATTGTCCCAGCGATGCCGGAACGGGCGATGACGCAGTATCGGCAGGTGCATTCATCGCTTAGCAACTTGCGTCTGACACATTCAAGTCAGTCGTCACTGGCGAGCCCATCAGCGGTCGGGACGTCTATAAGAGCCGGATCGAGTTCCGCCCGGTGGCACAGAACCTCTTCGCGACAAATCTCTTGCCCAAATTCAAAGGCGGTATTGATCGAGGCGTTCAGCGTCGTCTGCTTCTGATCCCTTTCGATCGCACCATCCCCATCGCCGAGCGGATCGAGGATATTGGCAAGCGCATTGCTGCGGAAGAATCCGACTTGCTGTTAGCATGGGCTGTCGACGGCGCGTCACCGCCGTGCAATTCGGAAATATCCAGATCGAACTGAAACTATCCGCCGTTGCCTTTCGTGATTGAGGTCAGGGCGTAGCTGAGAAACCTGCGCGCCAAGACCAACTTGAAAGGAAAAACTATGAAAACCCAAGCTCTTGCGACATCTCTGATCGCCTTAGCGGCCGGCCCAGCATTTGCTGCAGGCCACTCTACGATTTCCGGCTATGCCCTTGCCGATCACGGCGCGGCGTTGGTCGTGATGGCTGACGTGAACGCCCCCGGCGAAGGGATGACGTACAGCCTGGCTGCGCCGCTCAAGGCGATTGCCTGGCGTCCGGTCACCGGCGAGTTGCTCGGGTTTTCGGACGGCATGATCGCGGTGATCGACCCGAAGACGGGTGAGATGACCGACCTGGGCGCCTCCTTCATGGAGGAAGCGATGATCGGCGACGACAAGATGGTCGCGTTCGACTTTAACAACCAAATCGACGCCGCGCGCGCCGTGACCTCGGCGGGCGATAACCTCGTCTATTTCCCCGAGGGCTTTGGCGACAATGATGAGCGGGCCGGCTCTGTCCGCCGCTTTACCGACCTCGCCTATGCCGAGGGAGACTCCATGGCCGGCACGACGCCGATGATCTTTGCCAACGCCTATACAAACGCCATCAACGGCGAAAAGGCGGGCGAGACGTTCCAATATGCGCTCGACGCGGCGACCGACACGCTGGTGAGCCTCGCCAACAACGCGGGGACGCTGGAAACTATCGCCAAGATCACCGTGGACGGTACCGATGCCGATCTGGCCCCGATGGGCGGTTTTGACATCGTCTCGGCCGCGGAAGGCGAAAACATGGGCCTCGCAATCCTGCAAATGGAAGGCGCGATGACCGCCGGGCTTTACGAGATTGACCTGGCCACCGGCGCGGCAACGCTCAAGGCCGACCTTGGCTTGGGCGGGATCACGGGTTTTGCGGCGTCACTGGGCATGTAGTCTTTGACAGTTGGGTAGTGAGTGACAGTATTACCCTTGTTGGGCGGCCCCGGCGGCAAGCGATTGCCGTCCGGGGCCGTTTCTGTCAGTCATGCAGATAAGGCCGTGTGAACCCCTCAAGGCACCATGACGGATCGCAAAGACATCGAAGAGATGGTCGGAAAGATCGCCCTGGGTGATCGAAACGCGCTTGCCGCCCTCTATGATGCCACAAGCGGGAAACTTTTCAGCGTCTGCCTTCGTGTCTTGAAGAACAGGTCAGAAGCGGAGGATGCCCTCCAGGATGTCTACCTTAGGATCTGGAACAAGGCTGACAGATTTGCGGTGACGGGTCATTCTCCGATGACATGGCTGATCACCGTAGCGCGGAACCTCTCGATCGACAGGCTACGCGCGAAAAGGGCTAGCCATGTGGCCCTCGACAGCGCAGGCGAGCTTGTCGAGAACCGTCCCGGCCCCGAGGCCACGAGTATCGCCGCGTCGGAAAGTCGCCGGATAAGCGCCTGTTTCGACGAATTGCCGCCCGACCGTGCCGACGCGGTCCGCGCCGCCTATCTGGACGGCGCAACGTACCAAGCGCTTGCGGACCGCTTTGATGTGCCGCTGAACACGATGCGAACCTGGCTTCGCCGCAGTCTGATTTCTCTGAAGGAGTGCCTATCGCGATGAGCGACCAACAGGACATAAGCGAAGACGAGGCGCTGGCCGCCGAATACGTCTTGCGCTTGTTGGACGCGGAGTCGGAACGGGCGTTCGAAGCGCGGCTGAACACCGACCCGGCCCTACGTGAGCAGGTGCGTTTCTGGGAGGCAGAGTTTGCATCCCTGGCAGATGATCTGCCCCCCGAGGCGCCCCCGCCCGCGGTCCGGGCCAAGCTGATAGCCGAACCGGCGGGAACTGACGCGCAGGCCGCGCGCGGCGGGTCATGGGGCTGGGTCCGCGGCTGGCTCGCTTTCCCCGCGCTGGCCGCCGTAGCGCTCGCCACCTTCCTGTTGATCAGCCCGCTCTTGCGCGGCCCAGTGTTCGACCCGACGCTGCACGCGACGCTGATTTCGGCGGATGGCGCGGTGCATATTGAGGCGGGCTATTCCCCGGACGGAAAACTTTTCAAGGTGATCCCCGAAGAGGGCGCCCCCGCCGCCGGTCGCGATTTCGAGCTTTGGGTGATCGGCGCGAATGCCGAGGCACCGGTGTCTCTCGGCGTGATCCCGGCGGACCAGGAAAGCCTCTTTGAGATCACCCCCGAGATCGCGGCCCTGATCGACGGCGGCACCCTAGCGGTGTCCGATGAGCCCGAAGGCGGGTCACCCACCGGCGCGCCGACAGGCACCATTCTGGCGACCGACGAATTCTTTGATGCGGATTTATTTCAGGCGGGCTGAAACTCTTTTCCCCGCTGCGCCGTGGCTCTCGTGACCGCAAAAGAAATGCGGGCCACTATGAGAGGAACCAAACATGAAATTCGTATCCAAACTGGCCACCACGGCTGTCGCCCTGACCATTGCAACTGCGGTTTATGCCGAAAACCCGATGGTTGGCGGCGCGCCGATGTTCGCAGAAAAGAACATCGTCGAGAATGCCGTGAATTCGGCGGACCACACCACGCTCGTCGCGGCCGTTCAGGCGGCCGGCCTTGTCGAGACGTTGCAGGGCCCGGGTCCGTTCACCGTCTTTGCCCCTGTCAATGATGCCTTCGCGGCCCTGCCCGCAGGCACCGTCGAAACCCTTCTGATGCCGGAAAACAAGGACATGCTTGTCAAGGTCCTGACCGCCCACGTCGTGGCCGGCGACTGGTCCGCCGCTGACATCGCCCGCGAGGCCCGTGCATCTTCGGATGGCTTCTATCACTTCAACGCGGTGTCGGGTGACGCGCTTTCCGCGCAGGTCAAGGGCAACAACCTCTACATCTACGACGAAAGCGGCAATGCCAGTCTCGTGACGATCGCCGATGTGAATCAGTCCAATGGCGTGATCCACGTCGTCAATGCCGTGCTCGTCCCCAAATAAGTCGAGCAGACCCGTCCGGATGGGTCGCCCCCCAAAGCTGACCTGTCCGGCCGGCACCATTAAAAGAGGTGGCACATGAACCGCAGAGCACTGCTCTTGATGACAGGCGCGGCCTTATTGGCAAGGCCGCTTCACGCCGCGTCATGCGGTTTCGAGATCTGCCGGACCGAGGCAGAGTGGCGTGAACGTCTCAGTGAGAACGAGTTTCTTGTTTTGCGCATGGAAGAAACCGAGCGGCCCTACACCAGCCCCTTGAACGACGAAACGCGTACGGGCCTGTATCACTGTCGCGGATGCGATCTTGAGGTCTACAGCTCGGCCGCGAAATATGACAGCGGAACCGGCTGGCCCAGCTTCTTTGGGAGCCTGCCAAATGCGGTTGGAAACAAAGAAGACCGCAAATTCATCTTCCAGGTCCGAACCGAGGTGCATTGTCGTCGTTGTGGAAGTCATCTCGGCCATGTTTTCGATGACGGGCCGGAGCCGACTCGCAAACGCCATTGCCTGAATGGTCTCAGCCTGGCCTTCGTCCCCGCTGCATGACCATCAGGGCCGAACAGATCGTCGGGCGGTGCCTCTTGGCGATCTTGTTCGTTGCTGGTGCCGCTCAGAAGGCCGTTGACCCAGGTCCTGCGCAAACGCTTCTGGCAGGGTATGAATTGCCCGAATGGCTTGTTTGGCCGGCACTGGCATTCAACTTGCTGGCTGCGGTTCTCCTGATCGCAGGCAAGTTGCTGAGACCAGCGGGTCGGGCGCTGGCCTTGTATTGCGTTGTGACCAGCATCTTTCACTTTGTGCCGTCAGACCCCTGGCAGATGTCGATCATGATCAAGAACTGGGCCATTGCCGGTGGGTTCCTGATCCTGTCCGCTTCAACGAACGAAAAGACGTAACCCTGCTTCCAGCGCTTCGGGCCAAAAAGGGATCGTCATCGACCGCCGACCCGTCGCCGACATCCAGCGACGGGCAGCGGTGCTGCGGTCGCTGGCAGCATTTCTGCCATTCACGTTCGGCGCAGAAAGTCGGCGTTAGGTTGTTCGGAAATGGATCTTAAAGGTGTCGCTCGACATCCATGCTCTGATGAAGGATCCGCACGACCACGAGATCGTCTTCGCTCCTGCGAAAGAAGATGACATGGCGCCCGGATAGGCATTTCTGTATTCCCTCCGCAATCAACACCGGCCTCCCCGTCCGGTCGCCGCGTGCGAGTTGATCGACCGCGTTGAAAGGTCGGTGGTATAGGCGACCGCTTGTTCTGTGGACCAGCGCTCGGCGGTGAACAGCCAGATGTCTTCAAGGTCGGCCTCCGCGAGCGGAGAATACAGTATCCGGGCCATCTCAACCGGAGTGCCGGTGGCGCATGCGAGCCTGGAAGTCTTTGGCATTCAAGGGACGGGGTGCGCCGGATTCTTCGCCTGCGATCAGTGCGTCTTTCAGGGCCTGAACCCTGGCTTCATGTTCTTCGAGCGGTCTCAGGCCTGCCCGCACGACCTCGCTCGCCGACCCGTAGCGGCCGTCGCGCAGCTGCGCTTCGATGAAGCCGGTGAAGTGGTCCCCGAGGGACATTGACGTGTTTCTGGCCATGTTCTGCCTCCTTCCGCACAGACATACCAACAAATACCGTTTTTCAATGCATCTCTGCCGGACTAATATTGGATCGCCGACGCGTTGTCGGCGCTGGAGTGGCGTGTGGCGGACCGGAGGAGATGCCATGACCATCGCCAATCTTCCCGCCATCCGCGCCTGCCGCCCCGCCTGGAACAAGGGCCGCGTCGTCGGCCAGAAGCGGCCCCTGCTGCCAAAGCATGTCTGGGCTATCCGGGTCCGGCTCGAGCTGGCCGGGAACATCCGCGACCTTGCGATCTTCAACACGGCAATCGACAGCAAGCTCAGGGGCTGCGATTTGGTGAAGCTCAAGGTTGCCGAGATCTGTCGCAAGACCGGCAATCTGCGCGCCGGGCAACTCCTTCTGGGACACACCAAAATGGACAGCACCGTCCGATATCTCGGCGCCGAGCTCGAAGACGCATTGGCCATCGCTGAAGCCGTCGAGATTTGAAAAGATGGGCTGCCCGATGCAGGCCTCAAATGGACGGTCTGATCTGTCTGCTCGAACCGATTGACCGTGCGTTTTCAGTAGTTGTTTTCGGGCACCTGAATTCCGTCGAGGGTGGCTGGCGCAGACCTCCGCAATCCCATATTAAGCTGACCATGACACCGAAGATTCAGGACCGTGGGCGCCAATTGGCGATCTGGGCGTTGCTTACGCCCTTCCTGATTCTGTCACTTCTCTCGCCGTCGGTCATGCCCATGCATATCGCAGGTAGCGGGGTGGTGCTGACACTCTGTTCCGGCGATGGCCCGGTCGAGCTGCGGATCGACCCCGAGACGGGCGAACCCGCCGAAAAGTCGCCTGCGGACACGCATGAGGGTTGTGCCTGGGCCAACGCGCGCATTGTCGTGGCCGACCTTGCGCAACCCGCGCTGCCCCCAATCTTCACCCGCATCGCGCGCACCGATCCGGCGCCGGTGCCAGGCGTCCTGCGCCGCGCTGAGAAAACCGGCCAGCCGCCCACCACGGGACCACCCGCCACCGTCTGACGTTTCACGATCCAACGAAACCTCAGAACGGACAGTATATCATGACCGATGCAACCCACGGGGCCGCTGCCCCGGCGGCAGTTCCTGCCGCGAACAAGTTCCGATTCATCGCCTGGCGCTGGCATTTCTATGCCGGACTCTACGTGATCCCCTTCCTCCTGATACTGGCCATAACCGGCCTCATCATGCTGTGGATCGCCGTCCTTTCGGGGATCGGCGATGAAAAGATGACAGTTACACCGCAGGGCACGCCGATGGCCGTGTCGGTGTTGCAGGCGGCGGCCGAAGCCGCCGTTCCCGGTGGCCACGCCACACAATATGTCGAGCCTTTGTCGCCAGCGCATAGCGCTGCCTTCGCCGTGGCAAATGATGCGGGGACAACAGGCGTGACGGTCGATCCCTATACCGGCGCGGTTCTGAAGACCTTCCCCTGGCGCGCAGGCTGGTATGATTTTGCCAACGACATCCACGGTACTCTGCTGATTGGCGACCTCGGCGACCGGCTGATCGAGATCGCGGCCAGCCTCGGCCTGATACTTGTCGCGAGCGGGCTGTACCTGCACTGGCCGCGCGGCGGACACGGCGGTTTCCTTGTCCCGAACTTTGCGGCACGGGGGCGGGCGCTGTGGAAGTCGCTACACGGTGTTGTCGGCTTCTGGATGTCGCTTGTCCTCATCGTGTTTCTGATCTCGGGCCTCAGTTGGGCAGGGATCTGGGGCGGCAAGATGGTGCAGGCCTGGTCTACCTTCCCGGCCGAGAAATGGGACAACGTGCCTTTGTCCGACGCGACCCATGCCGACATGAACCACGGTGCGGCGAAAGAGGTAGCCTGGAACCTGGAACAGACGCCGCTGCCGCAATCGGGATCGCTCGCCGGAACACCCGCCATTGCCGGTCAGCCGGACATCAACTCGGTCACGACCTTCGCCCGGTCACTCGGCTTTGCCGGACGCTTCCAGGTCAATCTTCCCGCCGACGAAAGCGGGGTCTGGACCATCAGCCACGACAGCATGTCGAACGATGGCCACGATCCGTGGGGGGACCGGACGATCCATATCGACCGCCATACCGGCAACGTACTCGCCGACGTTCGTTACGCGGACTACTCGGCCTATGCCAAGGCGATGGCCTGGGGCATCGCCTTCCACGAGGGCGATCTGGGAGTATGGAACATCGCGTTGAACACACTCTTCTGCCTGTCGATGATCTTCCTGTCAGTGTCGGGCGTGGTGATGTGGGTCAAGCGGCGCCCGGAGGGAGCGGCCACTCTCGCGGCACCTCCCCGGCCACAGGATGCGCCCTTCTGGGCCGGAGCGGCCCTTGTGGTGGTTGTCCTGGGCATCGCTTTCCCGCTCGGCGGCGCCGCGGTACTGGCGATCCTGCTGCTTGACGCCACGCTGCTGAGGGCCGTCCCGCCGCTCAGGCGCGCGCTGTCGTGACATTTCCGGTGCGGCGGCCAGTTCCGTCGCACCTCCCTTCTCTTGCATTTTCCATATCGGATATCTGGTGTCGCATATCACGCTGCCGTCGCAACTCCCGTGGAGGGAAGGGGTCGGACCAGGGACGGCGATGGTCACGGACGCAGAAGTACGTATAGTTGCGGTATCTTGAATGCCGTGGATTGAATGAGCCGACACCAACAAGCCGCAGTAGTTACGTCAGTGTGCCTGGCGATCGGATTGATGTTGGCCGGTGCCTTCACACTGCTTTCGCCGCGGGAAGTTGAACCGTTGCTAACTTGGGATGACTCTGCCGTCGTGGCGCGAGGTCAGGCGATCTACGCGGCGCAGTGCGCGGCGTGCCACGGCGTTAACGGACAAGGTCAGTCCGCGGCGGACGGCGTCGCTTCGTCTGCCCCGCTGGCCCCGCCACATGACGGCAGCGGGCACACATGGCAGCATCCGGACTACGCGCTCATCCAACTCACAAAGGCGGGCGAATCCGATGCCTCTTGCAAGTCGCTGGACAAGGACGCAATGCCAAAGTTCGAAGAGGCGCTGAGCGATCGCCAGATCGTCGACGTTCTATCCTATATCAAGTCGAAGTGGCCGACCGATATCCGGGCGGAGCATGATGCGGTCAATCACCTCTACAGGGGGCAAAACGCCGCCGTGCGCGATATGCTCGACTTGACGGATTCGTAGACCAATCCGTGACCTGACACCACGACAAAGCCGACCAGACGGCGCGCACGGCGCCTCGCAACCGTAGCGTCCCCGCCCTTAAGTCCCACACGTCGCGAACTCCGGTTTGCGGGTCGCAATTCCGGTTGACTGTTTCAGGAGAGTGCCGGCAAATGACCCCGATGGTTCCGGCGGACCAAAAAGTGATGCCGGATGAAAAGGGAACACGGTCAGGTGTAGCCATTAGGCGCCGAATCCGTGACTGCCCCCGCAACTGTAGGCGGCGAGCGAACCCGGAGCGAACCACTGGTTTCAGTCGAAACCGGGAAGGGCCGGGCAAGCAAGAACCCGCAAGTCAGGAAACCTGCCATCATAACCGGCCCCCGGGGCCACCAATCAGACACCGCACGGTGGGTGCGGCAAGGAGTGAGACATGCATATCGAACCGGGCGTCGTCGACGGCGCCAAACTCGCGCTCAGCTACGCAACGGCGGCAGGGGCGGCCGGTCTCGGCCTCAAGATGGCCGCAGAGAACATCAAAACCGACGGCGGGCTTTCATCGCTCGCGCTGCGAAGCGTTGCCACGACGGCGCTCGTCTTCTGCTTCTTTGAGATGCTGCCGCATTTCCCGGTTGGCGTTTCCGAGGTCCATTTCATTCTCGGTTCGACTCTGTTCCTGCTTTTCGGGGCCGGTGCTGCGTCGATCGGTCTGGCGGCGGGGCTCCTTCTCCAGGGCCTGCTCTTCGCCCCGTTCGACCTGCCGCAATACGGCATGAACGTGACGACGCTTCTCGTGCCGCTCTGGGCCGTCAGCGCGCTCGCCAAGCGGATCATCGCCCCGCGGACGGCATATGTCGACTTGAGCTATGCTCAAGCTCTTGCGCTCTCCACGGCCTACCAGTGTGGCGTCGTGGCCTGGGTTGCGTTCTGGGCCTTCTATGGTCAGGGCTTCGGCGCAGAGAACCTCGCCTCGGTGGGCGCTTTCGGCGCAGCTTACATGACGGTCGTGATCATCGAACCGCTCGCCGACCTCGCGGTTCTGGCCTCGGCAAAGGCGATGCCCTCGCTGACGCAGTCCCCGATGTTCAACAACCGGCTGCACACCGCCGGCTGAAACACCGCGTCCCGGTCCGACCAACAGATCGGGACGCCACCGGCCGAGGTTGTGCGAAAACTCTCGCCACTCGCCAAGATCAGCCCAAACCGGGGTCTTTCGTCGCTCTCTCGTGGACTTCCGTGCCGTAGTTACCGTTTCGCAGAACTGAGCAAGACGACACAGATCGCAGCTTAGAGTTTTCACACGGCCCGGCCCTTTGCGGTCAATCATCGACGTCACCGACGCTACAGTGCAGCCTTCCCGAAGCTGACCTTGGAGGTCCGGTGCAGCATTCCTACTTGAAAAAGGACGGTTGTGCGCACCGCCAGAGACATAGTCCTTCGAATCGTCGCTACCTATCGCCTTCGAAAAGCGACTGCTCGGGTAAGAAGAGGTGATGGATCCTATCTTAATTGCGTCAAATTTTGTGCAGTGGCGGGGAATCTGCCGTTCAGCAGTTCAAGATGTATTTTTCAGAACTGCTTGCGACCGGCCGATTTTTCTGTCCTTCAGGCGTCGCGCTTCATGATCCATTCGACCTCGGGCGCGGGAACGAAGCGCCAATTGCGCAGGGGGCCTGCCATGACGTTGAGGTAGTACATCTCGAACCCGTAGGGCGCGCCGCAGGGATGGTGGCCGCGAGGAACGAGGACCACATCGCCGTCGGAGACCGCCATGGTCTCGTCAAGCCGGCCGTCGTCGGTATAGACGCGCTGAATACCGAAGCCGTTGGCCGGGTTGAGCCGATGGTAATAAGTTTCCTCCAGATAGGTGATACGCGGAAAGTCGTCCTCGTCGTGGCGATGGCTGGGGTAGGACGACCAGTGCCCGGAAGGTGTGAACACCTCGGTAACGAGGAGACTGTCGGCATAGTCCTCGGCCTCCATCGCGATGTTGTTGATGTAGCGTGTGTTGGTGCCCTTGCCGCGTTCGGTGAGCGTGATGCCGTCCGGCCCAATCCGGCGCGCCTCGTGGCCGCCCTTGCCCGGCGCGGAGCAGACGGCAATCACGCAGTCGGTCTCGGCCTCTGCCTGCCAATCGGTGCCATTCGGCAGATAGAGGCAATGGGGCGGGGTCTTTTCGAAGACGTCCATCCGGTCGCCAAGGACGCCCCAGTCCTGACCGGCGCCGGTGATCCGCGCCTTGCCCTCAACCATGACGAGGATCACCTCGCGGTTGCCGGTCTTTTCAGACGCCGTTTCCCCGGCCCGTAGGCGGTAGAGTGAGAAACCCACATAGCGCCAGCCGGCATTTTCCGGCGTGATCTGGTGAACCTTGCCGTGGCTGCCGAAGGGCTTCTTCAATAGATCAGGCATAACGGTTCCTTCAGCGTTCGATTTTCAGTCCGGATTTGCCGCAGATATTCACTATATGCTCGTAGCCCATCCTGGAATAGTCGTAGGGGGGCGCCTTGGCCGGATCCTGTTCCGCCTCGACGACGATCCAGCCTTTGTAGTCCATCGCCGTCAGCCTATCCGTCACTGCCTGAAAGTCGATGCAGCCGTCGGGATCACCCGGCACGGTGAAGACGCCGTTTCGCACACCGTCGAGGAAGCTGCCATCGGCGGCCCGGATCTCGCGCATCACCTTTTCACGCACGTCCTTGAAGTGAACGTGGTGTACGCGATGACCCCATTTGTCGAGCACCGCGACCGGGTCGGCCCCGGCAAAGTACAGATGCCCGGTATCGTAGAGCAGCGAGACTTCTGGGCCGGACCCTTCCATCAGCCAGTCGATGTCCTCGGCATCCTGGATCATCGCGCCCATGTGGTGGTGGTAGGAGAGTACGCAGCCCGTGTCGGCCGACCATTTTGCCAGTTCCGACAGTTTCGCGGCATAGGCCATGACCTCGGCGCGGTTCAGCTTCAGGCGCTGGCTGACGGGGCGAGCGATGTCGCCCTGGATCGTATTCGAGCATTCCGCGTAGACTATGCAGGGCGCGTTCAGGGCAGCGAACTGTTCGACTTGACCCCGGATCGCTTCCCTTTCCTCATCCAGCGAGGCGACCATCAGGTTCCCCGAACACCAGCCTCCGCAGAGGCTCACGCCGTAGCGGTCGAGATAGGCGCGCAGACCTTCCGTGTCGGCGGGCATGCGGCGGCCACGTTCGACCCCCGAGTAACCGATCTTGTCGGCATCCTCCATCGCGCCTTCGGTCGTGAAGGCGGCGGTCAGGTCGGGCAGGTCGTCGTTCTGCCAGGCTATCAGGGAAATGCCGATCTTGACGCTCATGGTGTTCTGTCCTCAGTCGACGCGCTGCAACGCAGTCTGTTTGACGTATCTGTCGCGCGCGTTGCGCACCTCTTCGCGCTCGGAGACTTCCGGCACCGCGACATCCCACCAATGCCCGCCGGCGCCGGTGCCGGGATAGGGATCGGTGTCGATGACGATGACGCTCGGAATGTCACGGCCCCGCGCCGCGCTGATCTTCGCCTCCAGATCGGCAATGTCGGCGGCCTTTTCGGCATGCGCACCCATCGCGGCGGCATGGGCGGTGAAGTCGATCTCGGGCTGAACTTCGACATTGGCCGAGGCGTAGAGGTTGTTGAACTCCGCCCCGCCGGTGCCCATCTGCAGCCGGTTGATGCAGCCATAGCCGCGATTATCGGTCAGGACGACGGTGAAAGGCACGCGGCGCATCACCGCCGTCGCAAGCTCTGAATTCGCCATCATGTAGCTGCCATCGCCGATGAAGCAGATCACATCAGCCTTCGGCTGCGCCAGCTTGATGCCCATCGCGCCCGCCAGTTCGTAGCCCATGCAGGAATAGCCGTATTCCATGTGGTAGCCGCCCTTGCCAGCACGCCAGAGCGTGTGGAGCGCCCCCGGCATCGTGCCCGCTGCGCACATCACGACTGTTTCCGGCTTCGCCTGCCGCTGCACTGCGCCGATGACTTGGGCATCCGTGGGCAGGCCCTTCTTGTTGGGCGCGGCCATCACCGCGTCCGTCGCCTCGTACCACGCCTTGCGGGACTGGGCGTCCCGGTCAGGCCAGTTTTTGTCGCCAAGCGCGGCGCCGATCTTTTCGAGCGCCACTTTCGCATCCGCCACCAGAGGCAGCGCGCCGTGCTTCGCCGCGTCGTAGCCCGTCACGTTGACCGACACGAGGCGGCGCTTCGGATTGGCGAACACGGTCCAGGAGCCGGTGGTGAAGTCCTGAAAGCGCGTGCCGACGCCAAGGACGAGATCGGCCTCGGCCAGCGCGGCATTGGCCGCGTCGCCGCCAGTCACGCCCGCGGAGCCGAGATTGAGCCCCTCCTGCCAGTCCACTGCACCCTTTCCGGCCTGCGTCTCGACGAACGGAATGTTGTGCCTTGTCGCGAAGTCGAGAAGCGTCTCTTCCGCCCCCGAATAGATCACGCCGCCGCCCGCGACGATCACCGGCCGCTCAGCGGCCTTCAACGCCGCGATCACAGCGTCAAGTTCGGCCCGATCGGGTTCCGGTCGACGGATACGCCAGACCTTCGGCTCAAAGAAGCTTTCGGGGTAGTCATGGGCCTCGGCCTGCGTGTCCTGGCAAAAGGCCAAGGTGACGGGACCGCATTTGGCCGGATCGGTCATGGTCTGCAACGCACGCGGCAGCGCGGTCAACAGATGCTCGGGACGGCTGATGCGGTCGTAATAGCGCGAGACGGGCCTGAAGCAGTCATTGGCGCTGATCATGCCATCATCGAAGTCTTCGATCTGCTGCAAGACCGGGTCGGGCGCGCGGTTCGCAAAGACATCACCGGGGATCAGCAACAGCGGCAGTCGGTTCACATGCGCCAGCGCAGCCGCCGTAACCATGTTGGTTGCCCCCGGCCCGATGGAGGAGGTCACTGCCATCGCCCTGCGGCGTTTGGAGGCTTTCGCGTAGGCAATGGCGGCATGGGCCATTGTCTGCTCGTTCTGCCCACGCCAGGTCGGCAGGGCGTCACCGATGCCATGCAGCGCCTCACCCAGACCCGCGACATTGCCGTGACCGAAAATGGCCCAGACCCCGTCGATGAAGCGCTCGCCGTCTCCGTTCATTTGAACGGAGAGCCATCTCACCATCGCCTGCGCGGCGGTCAGCCGAACCCGTTTCGTCATTCCGCATCCTCCATGGCCTTTGCCCGCGCGGCGTCCCAGACGCCACACAGGCGCAGGAACCGGCGTTGCATTTCGTCTGTGGCATCGCCGTCGGCGATTTCACCCTTCATCCAGGCCCGTGCGACGGACCCAAAGATCGTCCGGCCGACGGCGAAGCCCTTCACAAGCGATTGCTCGGCGGCAAGCGCAAAACTCTCGGCCAGCTCAGCCTCGGGCGCATCGAGGCCCAGAACCACGATACCGCGCGTGCGGGGATCGTTCTCTTCGATTGCGGCGACGGCCTTGGCCCATGCAACCCGCGTCGTGAACGGCTCAAGTTTCCACCAGTCGGGATAAACGCCAATACCGTAGAAGCGCCGGATCACCTTCGCCGTCGTGTCATCGTCCACCGGGCGGACCTTTGACGGGATCACTTCCAGAAGGAATTCAAGCCCGTTGCGCCGTGCAGCGTGGAAGAGCCTTTGGACAGTCGCCTCCTGTGCGGCCCAGGTTTCGTCATCGTCCTCGGGATGGGCGAAGCACAGGCATTTGACGACATGTTCGCGCGGCCAGTTGGCCAGCCTGCCGTAGTCCGGCCCGATCTCGGGCTCCAGCACCAGCGGACGGGAGCCGGGCCACTCCACCGGCCGCCCGATCCACAGGCCGGTTCCGGCGGCACGATGCAGCGCATCCCGCCCAAGACGGTTATCGCAAAGGATGCCATAGCCCGGGTTGCTCCCGGCAGCCTGCTGGGCCGCGTCGAGACAGAGCGACTTGAACGCGCCGATCTTGTCGGGCGTGGCGCCCTCCATCTCTTCCAGTTGCATGCGGTGATCGAAGGCGAAGACCCGCATCGTCGATCTATCCCCGCCCGTCCGCGTGTGGCGCGTCGTCGCCCAGTGGACCTGTTCCAGCTCCGCGTCGTTGCGGAGGTCGGGGCGCAAGATGCCACGATTGAAGAAGAACTGAAGCTCCTCCCAGGTCGGATAGGCCGGCGTGCACCCATGGCGGCTGACGGCGAACGCCCCACAAGCATTGGCGTATTTGAGTGCAGTCGGCCAGTCCGCCCCGTCGAGCCAACCTTTCAGGAGGCCCGACATGAATCCGTCGCCGGCCCCGAGAACATTGAACACCTCAATCGGAAAGCCGGGACCGGCGTCCCCCTCGTCGAGGGTACCGGGAATGTCATTCGTGAAGGCCACGGCACCCATGGGGCCGCGCTTGCAGATCAGCGTCGCATTCGACACCGCGCGCACGGCCCGCAATGCCGCGATGGTGTCGGTCGAACCGCCAGCGATGTGGAACTCCTCCTCCGTGCCGACGATCAGGTCGAAAAGGTGCAACGTCGATTGCAGCTTTGCCGTGACCTCGTCGGAGGCAACAAAGCGGCTTTCGCCTGCGCCATGCCCGGCAACGCCCCAAAGGTTCGGCCGGTAGTCAATGTCGAGCGCCGTCCGCATCCCCGCCCCGCGCGCGATGCTCAGCGCCTTCAGCGTCGCCGCCTCGACCTTCGGGTGGCTCAGATGGGTTCCGGTCGCCACGACCGCGCGTGCCCTCGTGATAAACGCAGGATCGATGTCGTCCTCCGTCAGCCCCATATCGGCGCAGTTCTCGCGGTAGAAGATCAGCGGAAACTGTTCGCGGTCGCGAATGCCGAGAAGGACAAGCGCGGTCAGCCGGTCCGGATCGACCTTGACGCCTTCGGTGTTCACCCCTTCGCGGGCAAGCTGTTCGGTGATGAATCGGCCCATATGCTCATCGCCGACACCTGTGATGACCGCCGATTTCAGGCCGAGCCGGGCGGTCCCGCACGCGATGTTGGTGGGCGAGCCGCCAACATACTTGGAAAACGACCCCATATCCTCAAGCCGGCCGCCTACCTGATCGCCGTAGAGGTCCACCGAGGAACGGCCGATCGTGATGATGTCGAGTTTCTCAGACATCGGCGAGCCTCACAGGGTTTCCGGTCTTCGCCGATCGTGTCGCCGCCTCTGCCATGACAAGTGCCGCCACGCCGTCGGCGAGCGTCACGGGCACCGGCGCGCACCCGGTCACCGCCGTCACGAAGGCGGACCATTCGGCCGCATAGGCCGGCATGTAACGTTCGAGGAAGAAATAGGTGGGCTTTGCACCGGTCACGCCTTGCGTCGTGGATTTTACAACCGTGTTCTCAAGCATGTTCTGCGCCTGCAGCAGACCCTCGGATCCCAGAAGTTCCACCCTTTGGTCATAGCCATAAACCGCCCGCCGGGAATTCTTGATCACCGCGAGACGGCCGTCGGCATAGGTCAGGGTGACGACCGCAGTGTCCACATCTCCGGCCGCGCCAATTTCGGACGAAACGATGGATGAGGCCGCCGCCGTCACGCTTACCGGTGCATCGCCCATGATGAAATTCGCCATGTCGAAGTCATGGATCATCATGTCACGAAACAGGCCACCCGAAACCTTGATGTAGGCAATTGGCGGCGGGGCCGGGTCGAAGGAGGTGATCGACAGAAGCTCTGCCTTGCCGATCTCACCCGCGTTCAGCCCTGCCTTCAGGGCGCTGAAATTCGGGTCGAAGCGGCGGTTGAAGCCGATCATCACGGGTTTGCCGGTCGCGAATGTGGATGCCTGGCAGGCGCGGGCACGTTCGAGGCTGAGGTCCACCGGTTTTTCGCACAAGACCGCCTTGCCCGCCGCCGTCGCCGCCTCGATCAGATCGGAATGGGTATCGGTCGAGGTGGCAATCAGCACCGCGTCAATGCCCTTGTCGGCGATGATATCCTCGGTCGCGCGGGCCTCTGCGCCGAATTTCATGGCAAGCTTTTCGGCATTCTCCGGAAAGACGTCCGAAACCGCGACAAGCTGGCTTTCGGGATGAGACGAAATCGCGGTGGCATGAACGCCCGCGATGCGGCCAGCGCCAAGTATTCCGACTTTCAACATATCAAGTACCTGCCTTGGGATTGGGCGTGCGCGCCCATTGTCAGAGAGAAATCGAACGACCTTCATCCGCGCTCTTTCGCGCAGCGTCGAGGACGGCGAGTGTGCGGGCGCCTTGTTCGGCGGTAACGGGCGGCGGCGTGCCGTCCCTCACAGCTTTGGTGAAGGCTTCGTAGTAGTCGTGGTAGCGGCCCTGTGCGGACGGCACCCGTTCGGTGCCGCCTTCCGCGTAAAGCATGCCCCAGTTGGCTTCGGGCTCATACCCCCAGGCGGACAGGTCATCCATGGGGCGTTTGCCGGCAAAGATATCCTGTGCCTGTATATCGGTCGTCAGGGACCAATAGGCCCCCTTGTCGCCATAGGCCCTGAGTTCGCGGGCATCTATATGGTTCAGTTTCGACGCCGACAGGTGGCTGTGCGCGCCGCTTTCGTGGCGCATCGTAATCGTGAAACTCACATCGGTTCGTCCGCCCGGCATGTCGGCAAAATCCATCTGCGCATCGACCACAGAAACGGGTCCAAGCAGATAGACCATCTGGTCCACGACATGGCTGCCGAGATCGCGCAGCAATCCGCCGCCCGGCCCCTGTTCAACGGTTTGCGGACTGTCCTGGTCCATGCGCGATTCGATCCGCCAGATCTTGCCCAGCCGTCCATCGCGGATCACCTTGGCCAGTGTCTGAAGATCGGCATCAAAACGGCGGTTCTGGTAGACGCCGAGCGTAACCCCCCTGGACTTTGCCGCGCGGTCCAGTTCAAGCGCGCCTTCAGCATTGGGGGCAAACGGTTTGTCGGCGATGACATGCAGGCCCGCTGCGATCGCTTCCAGCACAAGCGCGCGTCGCGTCTGAGGTGGGGTCGTGACGGTCACCGCGTCACACACGCCCGCCGCAATCATTTCGGTCAGGCTTGGATAGATCGGTGTGCCAGGCCAATCGGCCTTCGCTTTCGCAACGGTTGCCTCAGCCCGCGCGACGATACCTGACAGAGCGCAGCCTTCAGCGGCGGCGATGAAAGGCGTATGAAAATGCTGTCCGCCGGTTCCGTAACCGACCACACCGATCCTGAGCATCGCCTCAGCCCTTCACACTTTTCAGGAAGGCATCGAAATCATCGTCCTTGATCGGGACCGTATGTTCCGCCGCCGGATAACCACCATCGTCTACGTCCGCCTTGAAGGCCTTGAAGGCCGCGATGCGTTCCTCTTGGATGGCCTTCAGTTTGGGTCCGAGATCGGCATAGACCTTGCCGTGACGCGGCTTGTGGTTGACGCCGTAACCGCAGACATCCTCGGTAAAGAGATACTGGGCGTCGGCATTTTTTCCCGCGCCCATGCCGAGCATGACTAACGAGGAGTTCTCAGACAGGAACTTCGCCACACGGTCAGGTACGACCTCCAACTCTGCCCCGAAGACACCGATTTCTTCCAGCTTTTGTGTGTGCCGCCAGAGTGCCAAAGCTTCATCCGCCGTCTTGCCTACTGCGCGCCAGCCGGTCCAGGAGATGTAGGAAGGGATCAGGCCAATATGGCCAACCACGGGAATGTGGTTGTCACAAAGCGTCTTCTGAATGTCATAGGAAGCCGCGCAGTAATAAGCGTCGCCGCCAATTGCGGCGTAGTGGAAGGCGGCCCGCAGGTAATCCTCGGCCGTCGCCAGCGGGCGTCCCTGATAACTCCCCCAGCCGCCATAGGGCAGACCAACCTGCACGAAACAATCGCCAGCCGCTTGGCGCATGGCGGCGTCGAAGACCTTGCCCTCGATCGACAGCATATGAATACCGGCAGCCGAGGCGGCGGCGGCCTCGTCATAGGTCGAGACATAGAGCATCGAGATTTTCTCGCCGCGCTTCTTCATGGCGCGGATGTCCTCGACATGCGGGCGGTTGTGGTACATTCCCATGGCGGTTCCCCTGTTCAGATCGTGAAGGCGGCGCGGAAGGCGTTGAGCGCTACGTCCGAATCGCCCTTGGCGAAGGCTTCCATTCCGACCGGGCCGTCGTAGCCCATGTCATTCAGAGCGCGAGCGATCACCGGCCAGTTCATCTCTCCCGTGCCCGGCTCGCATCGACCGGGATTGTCGGCAACCTGTATCTCGCCGACCCACGGCAGGCAGGCCTCGGCCCACCGGATCACGTCCCCTTCGCCGATTTGCGTATGATAGAGGTCGAGATTGATCCGAAGCTGGGGCCGGTCGACTGCCGAGACCAGTGACAGGACGTCGGCGGTGGTGTTGAACGGACAGCCGGGATGTTCCCTAAGATTCAGGTTTTCAAGCGTGAAGGTTACACCCTCCGCCTCGGCCAGATCGCAGATCCGGTGAAGCGTATCGCGGGCGCGCAGCCACATGCCTGGCGCTACATGCGCCATTTGCTGAATCGGGAGACCCAGATCGCCGAGTCCGGTGCCGTGCAGGTTCAGGCGTTCAACCCCCAGCCGCTTGCCGACCTGCGCCGTCTCTCGCGCCGAGGCAAGCAACAGCGCTGCCCCCTCCTCATCCGCGAGCCGCCCCTGCAGATAGCCATTCATGATCGTGAACCGTGCGCCGGTCCTTTCCAGCGCCGCCAGATCCCAGTCCGGCCAATTCCAGAGACCCACGCCAAAGCCCATCTCTTTGAGACGCGACGCGCGCCAGTGAATGGGCTTGTCGCGCCATAGCATCTCGGCGCAGGCGGCGAGTTGAAAACCCATGATCAGACTTCCACGAAAACCCGGCCGTTTTCGACCTTTGTCGGATAGGTGTGCAGGTTCTCGCAGGCGGGGGGTGTTTCGACCTCGCCGCTCTCCAGATTGAATATTGAGGAATGCTTGGGGCATTCGATGGTGTTTTCAACGACAAGGCCGTCCGCAAGGTGGATTTCCTCATGCGTGCAGAGCCCATCGGTACAATAGTACTTGTCCTCGTGGTCGCGCACGATGATGAAGGTGCGGCCGCCGTGGTCGAAGCGGATCACGTCCTCTGCGTCGATGTCACCGGTTGCGCAGGCGTCTACCCAGTCTGCCATGGGGGGTCTCCTTAGATATCTTGCGGTTTGAAATCGGCGGGGGCTGCGGGCATCACGCCCTTGAGAAGTGCGACGGATTTCTCCAGCCCTTCGAGCGAGTTGAGCAGCACGTCCTCGTGTTCGATCGACAGCCAGCCGTCGTAGCCGCCCATCTTCAGCCGGTAACAGAACTGCCGCCACCACTCCTCGCCATGGCCGAAGCCGAGTGTGATGTAGCTCCATGACCTTGCCGGAATATCCATCAGGCTGCCGTTTTCCAGAAGCGAGGTCGTCGCCTGCACCGGCGCGTTCAGGAAGGTGTCCTTGGCATGGACGTGATAGACCGCGTCGCCCAGCGCCTCGGCGGCGATCAGCGGCTCAGCCCCCATCCAGAAAAGATGCGAGGGGTCGAGGTTCGCCCCGATCACGGGTCCGACCGCCTCGCGCAGTTTCCTCAGGGAAGGGACGTTGTAAACGCACTGGTTGCCGTGGAGTTCCAGCGCAATCTTCTCGACGCCGTTCTCGCGGGCCAGCGCCACGATCTCGGTCCAGAACGGGATCAGCTTTTCTTCCCACTGGTAGCGCAGGATCGCCTGCGTCTCGGGTGGCCAGCTCGAGACGACCCAGTTGGGCATCACGTCGTTGGCCGATCCGGCGGGCAGGCCCGACATTGTGCAGACGGTCTTGATCCCCATCTCGCCGGCAACGCGGATCGTGTCCTTCAGCCCTTCGCCCTGTGCGGGGTCGGTGGGGTGCAGGGGATTGCCGTTGGCGTTGAGGCTGATGACCTCGAGCCCCCGGTCGCTGAATGCCTTGAGAAACGCCTTCTGGTTGGCCTTGTTACCCAGCATGTCCTTCAGGCGGAAATGCGGGGCGGTGGACCAGCCGCAGGTGTTCACCTCGACACCCGAAACGCCCATGCGGGCGGCGTGGTCAAGCATCGTCCCGAACGGCATCCCGCCGAGGCTGTCAGAGACAAAACCCAGTTTCATGCGTAGAACTCCGGCTTGGCGATCATCTCGACCGCCTGTTTCGTGCCCGATTGCAGCGCCCTGACCCCGGCCTCCGCGACCACGGCGGCAGCGTAGCCGTCCCAGCTGCTCGACGCGATCTCGGGGAAGGTGCCGGTCTCCACGAACCGCAGGAAGGCGCGGTTCTGGCTAACATAAGCCTCGTGGTAACGCCCGCGCCAATCGGCGTCGTAGCGGGTGGCCGATGCCAGTTTCATGTCGGTACGGGTATAGGCCACGTTGTTCATAGCGATGGAGCCGACCTCGCCGACGAGTTCCGCCCGCACGTCATAGCCATAGGCGGCGTTGTTGTTGATCTCGATGGTCACAAGCTGGCCGTCGGTAGTTTCCAACACCATCACAACGGGTGCAACGCGGGCGTCCGAGCGGCGCGGCTGGTGCGCGGTGATGGAGGCATATTCGGTCCTGAGCACGAGGCGCACGACGTCGAATTCATGCGGGGCGGAGTTGGTGATGGCCATCGCGCCGGTGAAATCGGCGGCGGGGGTTTCGACATTGCGGTGGAAGTTGTGCATCATCAACGCCCGGCCGAGCGCGCCATTTGCGAGTGCTTCGCGCATTTCCGCATAGGATTGATCGTACCGGCGCATGAAGCCGAGCATCACATGGCGCAAACCTGCGGCCATCTCGGTCTGCATGACCTCGATACATTCCGCCGATTTCTGCGACAGGGGTTTTTCGCACAGGACCCGCTTCCCGGCGGTGATGCAGGCCTTTGATAGCGGTGCATGTGTGAAGTCGGGCGACGCCACGATCACCGCGTCGACATCCGTGCGCGCGATGGTGGCCTCGGGATCGCTCGCCACGTCCGCTGCGCCATGCGCGTCGGCCACGGATTTCGCGCGGTCGGCGTCCATGTCGCAGACCACCTGGAGCGTTGCGCCGGGCATATCCTCTGCCACGATCCGCGCGTGGTCCGCGCCCATAAGTCCTGCGCCGATGATGGCAATTCGCGTACTCAAGACAGTCTCCATCCATTCGGACCGGCGCGGGGCCGTCCGTCTTCTCGGGTTTCAGGTGTGAAATGCCCGGGCGAGCGTTGTCCCGCCCGACCAACTAGCGTGCAGGCGCTGGCGGGTGCCCTTCGTGGGTTTCCATGTAGCCTTCGATGTTCGCCTCCAGATCCGCCATGGATTCGCCACCTGCCATGAGGTCGGCGATCTCCTCGCGGGATTTCTCGCCCTTGCGGAAGTCGGCCGCGATGGCGCCACGGATCAGGACGGCGAAATGGTCGCCCACGGCCATCGCGTGCATGACCTGATGGGTGATGAAGATCACCGCCAGCCCGCGCCTTTTGGCCTCGTTGACGATGCGCAGCACATGCGCCGCCTGCTTGACGCCGAGCGCCGCTGTCGGCTCGTCGAGGATCAGGACACGGGCGCCGAAATGCACCGCGCGGGCAATGGCCAGTGACTGGCGTTCTCCGCCCGACAAACCGCCGACCAGCCGGTCGCCATCGTCGATCCGAGTGATGCCGAAATCCTGCACCGCCTTGACCGCGATCTCGTTCGCCTTCTTGCGGTCGTAGACCCTGAAGGGGCCGAAACCCTTCGTCGGCTCCACACCGGCGAAAAAGCTGCGCCCGATGGACATCAGGGGAAAGGTGCCGCCGAACTGGTGCACTGTGGCAATCCCGGCTTCCTGTGCGTCCTTCGGACGGGCGAAGCTGACCGGATTGCCATCCATCAGGATCTCACCGCGCGTCGGCGCATGCACCCCGGCGAGCGTCTTGATCAGCGTCGATTTGCCCGCGCCGTTGTCGCCGAGAAGGCAGAGAACCTCGCCCTCGTGCACCTTCAAGGAAATTTCATGCAGCACGTCGATGGGGCCGAAGCTCTTGTCCACCTTCCGCAACTCGATGATTGGGGTCTTGTCGGACATGGGTCGTGTCTCCCTCTATTTCTTCGCGGACGACCAGTTGGTCGCCATCTTGCGGAAGGTTTCGTTCATCAGAACCGCGATCAGCAGCATCACCCCGATGATGAGGTTCGACAGGTTCCGGTCGAAGGTTGTGTAGTTGATACCCTGCTGAACGATCGCCAGCGTCGTGGTCCCGAAAGCGATGCCCAGCACATTGCCGAACCCGCCCGTCAGTAGGACGCCCCCAACCACGACCGCGATGATCGTATTGAAGATCATGGTGAACTGGGTCGTGGTACTGGCGGAGTTCGACAGGACCGTCTCGGAGATACCGACGATGGAGGCGGCCACGGCCGTCAACATGAACAGGCCGATCTTGAGTTGATTGATCGGGATACCCGCGTTGCGGGCGCTTTCCTTGTCGCCGCCAAGCGCGAACACCCAGTTGCCCCAGGGCGACACGTGCAGGAAGTAGTAGCAGGCCGCGACAATGGCGAGCCAGATGAAGACCGAGCTTTGCACGCCCTGCCAGAGCGTGAGGCCGTTTTCATCGCCCAGACGGAACGTGTGATAGGTGCCGAAGATAAACTCGGACGCTGCATCGGTATCCGCGTCGGTCAGGCCGAGCTGGGTCGTATCGGTAATCAGGATCGAGAAAAAGAGCGTCAGCCCGCCAACGGCGAAGAGTGTTGCCAGCGTCACGATCAGCGACGGCACGTTCGTCCGGGTGACAAGCATCCCGTTGACCCAGCCGATACCACCGGCGATCAGGATGGTAAGAAGGATGCCGATCCAGATGTTCAGCCCGAAGAAGCCGACCGCAATCGCCAGCACGATCTTCGAGGCCGGGACCATGGCACCGACCGAGATGTCGAGTTCCCCCGCGATCATCAGGAACCCGATCGGGATCGCGATGATGCCGACGGTGGACGCGAAGTTCAGCCAGCTTGCGGCGCCCAGCGGACTCAGAAAGTTCCGGTCCCAGCCGAAGTAGCTGAAGAAGACGAAGATGATCAGCAGGCCCGCGAATGCGCCGACCTCGGTGCGCCGGAATATTCCCAGCAGCCCTGCGAAACCCGGGCCAGCCCCGCTGTTGTTTCGAGTTGCATCGGTCATGTCATTGTCCCTGCGTTGGAGCGCGCGGTCAGGCGCTGCTAGCCAATTGTCGGTCGGGCTGCCCCGGCCAGCTAACAGGCCGGGGCGTTTGTCAGAGTATCAACGCGCGCCAAGTGCGACGCCAGCCAGCGCCGATTCCACGTTGGACGCATCAACGATCGCCGGGCCCGTCAGGACCGGATTGGTCGAAATGTTGGTACCGAATTTCAGATGCGCAAAAAGCATTGAGGTGGCGAGGAAACCTTGCAGATAGGGCTGCTGGTCAATCGCCATGGTCTGGGTGCCGGCCTGAATGCGTTCAAGAACGGCCGGGTTCATGTCAAAGGTGCCGATCATCTGCTTGCCGCCGATTTGGCTGACGGCGTTCGCCGAAGCGTCGGAGGCCCATGCAGCAAGGTTCATGACGGCGTCGATGGACGTGTCGCCGATCAGTTCGGACTTGATCGCCTCGGCGGTACCGGTCACGTCGCCGTCGAGGTTCGCCGGAACGCGCAGCGTGGTCACCTTTGCGCCCTTAGACTCGGCTCCTTCAGTCACACCCTTGCACCGCGTTTCCAGGTTAATGGCACCCGGCACCTGGATATGACAGAGGATGTGCTTGGCGCCATTCTCTGCGAGGTAAACACCGCCGCCGTAGCCCGCCTGATATTCGTCCGAGCCGAAGTAGTTGATTGCGCCGAGGTCGCCCTGAACCTCTTGGCCGGCGTTGTATTGCATGATCACAATGCCCTGCTCTGCCGCGGCCTTCAGCGCGGGGACCTCGGCCTCGGGAACCCAGACCGGGATCGCGATACCATCGACGCCCTGGGCCACGGCCTGATTGATCAGCGTCACCAAATCGGGACCGAAATTGTCGTAGTTCGGGGTCCGCAGGTAGTTCACGGTACCGCCGTTGGCCTCGACCATCAGGGTTGCGTCATCGACGCCCTTCTTGATCAGGTTGAAAAAGCCGTCCTCGATCGAGCCGGCGATCACAGCGATGTCCTGTGCATAGGCGCCGGCAGACAGGCACGCGACGACAGCGGTCGCGGCGAAGGTCTTTGCGAAGTTCATGTCGATGTTCCTCCCTTAAGATTCCGTCCCCTCGACGGCTCGACAGTGGTTTGGCCTTTTGGCCGGTATTACGCCCGTCGGGCGTTGGTTCAGGTTGCTTGGCGTTTCCGTTTTGGCCCGGCCCGCAGCGCCAGCTTTCGGAAACTTTCGTTCATCGCGACGGCCACAAGCAGCATCACGCCGATGATCAGGCTCGACCAGTTGCGGTCGATATCGGTGAAGTAGATGCCCTGGCTCACGACCGCGAAGGTCAGCGTGCCAAAGAAGATGCCTACGACCGAGCCGAAACCACCGGTCAGAAGAACGCCGCCAACGACGATGCTGACGATGGTATTGAAAATGTATCCCATCCCGCCCGAGACCTGCGCCGAATTGAACTGGATCGCGCCGCACATGCCGACAAAGGCGGCGCTCATCGCAGACAGCATGAAGAGAGCGATCGTCAGCTTGGCCGTGGGCACGCCCGCATTGCGTGCCGACACGATATCGCCCCCCATCGCATAGACCCAATTGCCGTATCTCGTCTTGTGGATCACGAAAGCAAAGATCGCCGTCAGGACGAGCCACCAGAGGATGACGACCTGGTGACTGCTGCCGATGAGGCTGCCGAACATCGCCTTGGCCCACTCGGGCGAAGTCAGCGAAACGCTCGCCGCGCCGGTCAACAGTTTGGCACCGGACAGGACGATGCCTTGCATCACCACGAGCGTCGCGAGCGTGATGATCAGCGACGGAACTGTCGTGCGCGTGGTCAGGATGCCGTTGACCAGACCCACGACCGCACCAAGTGCAAGAGTTCCGAGGATCCCCACCCAGATCGGCAGACCGTAATAGCCAGACAGGATCGCAATCGTCATCGACCCGGCGGGGATCATCGCGCCGATGGAGATGTCGATATAGCCACCGATCATCAGGATCCCCACCGGAACGGCCACGATCCCGAGGTTGGCGGCGAAATTGACCCAACTCGCCGCCCCAAACAGCGTACCGAGCTCCACCCCGCCGAATATCACGTAAAAGGCGATGATCCCGACGAGGCTGATCACCGATGCGGCCTCAGGGCGGCGCAGAAACTGACGGATTGTATTCATGGCGCCCCCCTCAACCTTTTCTCGTCGAGTATTTCAGGGCAAGCGCCCGGAACCCGTCGTTCGAAAGCACAGCCGCTAGCAGCAGCACGCCGATGATCACGGAGCCGACATTCGGATCGAGACCCGAAAAGAAGACGCCTTGGTTCACGATCGCAAAAGTGGCAGTGCCAATGACGATGCCGATGACCGACCCCGACCCACCGGTCAGCAGGACACCGCCGATCACCACACACATGATCGAGTTGAAGATGAACGACTGGCCGGTGGCGACCTGCGCGTTTTGGTAGGTCATGAGTTGCAGGACGCCAACGAAGGCCGCTGCAAAGCCGGACAGCATGTAGAGGCCGATTGTCAGCCGGCTTGTCGGAATGCCCGCATTGCGCGCGCTCTCGCGGTCGCCGCCGAGCGCAAAGACCCAGTTTCCGGCGGGCGAAACATGAAGAAGGTAAAAGACGCAGACCGCGAATGCGACCCACCAGAAGATCGACACGTTGAACATGCCGAGCAGGAAGGTGCCAAGGATCAGCTTTGTGGCCGGTCCGGGGACAAGAAAAACACTCGTCGACCCAGCGATCAGTACGGCGAAGCCAAGCGTAAGCCCCATGACGGCGAACATCGTGCCGATGGTGATGATGAGCGAAGGGATGGTGGTGCGTGTCACGAGGTAGCCGTTCACGAAGCCGACGAGCAGCCCGACACCTAGTCCGCAGCCAATGCCGAGAAGCACCGGCAAGCCGAAATACCCTGAAACGATAGCCGTAGTCATCTGCGAAGCGGGGATGACGGAGCCCACAGAAATATCGAGTTCGCCCGCGATCATAAGTAGGCCGACCGGAAGAGCCACGATACCGACCTCCGCCGCGATATTCAGCCAGCTCGACCAGCCCGGTGCACCCATGAAGACCGCGCCGCCCATGATGGCGAAGAAAGCGTAGACGAGAACCAAACCGACGAAGGAACCGGCCTCGGGCCGTCTGGCGAGATTGCCAAACGACATCCCTGACGATTGTCGATCCGTGTTCAACGACATTTCGCGGTTTCCTGTTTCCGTGTTCTTTGGATTGAGGATGCCCACCCGCCGCAGAAATCGCGAAGGGTGGGCAAGCCGTTCCTATCGTGCGCCGGCCTTGACGCCTTCGATCACAAGCTCAACGTTGCTCGCATCAATCACCCCCGGACCCGTCAGAATTTCGCGGGTCGGGATCGTCACGCCGTAGTTCACGAAGTTGTTCAGGATCGACACAGCAAAGAAGCCCTGCTGATAGCCCTGCTGGTCAATGGCGCAGGCCTGTGTGCCAGCCTGAATGTTGGCCAGGATCGAGTCGTTGAAGTTCATGCCACAGACATGGACCTGACCGGTCTTGCCGGCCTGAGCGATGCCACTGACGGTGGCGTTGGTATCGCCATCGCCGATGGCGAACATGGCATCGATATCCGGGTTTTGCAGCAGATGCGCGCGAACGGCCTGCGCGACCGCAGTCGCGTCGCCGAACGCGGTCGCGGGCAGTTGCAGAGTGGAACCGGTGCCACCTGCGGCGCCAAGACCATCATTGAAACCGTTGCAGAAGGCTTCAATGTTGGCCGCGCCCGGCAGTGTATTCACACAGGCGCCATTCTTGTGACCGGCATTGCCGAGATACTCGCCACCCGCATAGCCCGACTTGTAGTCGACGGCACCGACATAATTCATCGCACCAAGACGATCGGCCGCTTCGATGCCGCCGGCATTGTAGATCACCAGCGGAATACCTGCGTCGACAACGGCCTGGAATGCCGGGTCCATCGCCTCGGGCACCCAGTCAGGGCCGACGATGGCATCGGCCTTCTGGTCAATGGCCTGACGGATCAGTTCCGCTGCATCGGGCCCGAGATTGTCGTAGTTCTGCGGCCCGAGCCAGGTGACCGAACCGCCCTGCGCTTCGGCGACCTTGCCCGCATCCTCGGCGCCCTTCTTGACGCGGCTCCAGAACGGATCGTCGGGCTTGCCGCCGATCACGAAGATATTGGCGCCTTCGGCATAGGCCGTGCTGGCCGCGATGGCGAGAGCCGCGGTTGTCGCAAGGATCTTGGTCAGTTTCATGTTTGGGTCTCCTCCCCGGGATGCCGCGTGAAAGCGGCGTGTTGAAAACGTTTCGAATGATCGGGCGCGCCTCCTCCGCGCACCCGGGCGGATCACTCCGCCGGGGCCTGCTTTGCCTTCAGGCGTTCCTTCTTCTTGCGGAAACGCTCCTTCATCTGCTCATCGGCAGCTTTCGTGCCGTCGTGCCAGGTGCCGAACCACTTATCGAGTGGCACGAGTCCATCGCCGCCGTAGTTCACCTCGAAATACTTGTGGTGCAGGTAATGGGTGTAGGCATGGGTCACGACGCCGTTCTTGTCGGTCATCTCCAGCCGGTCGAAGCCAATATGCCCGACGACAGCGCCATAGGCCGTGCTGGTGACCTGGAAGAGAGCTACGAACGGGTTCGACGGGATCAGGAGGTGCCACATCATCTCGGAAAAGAAGAAGGCAGCCTCGACCGGGTGCATCGACATCGACGACCACGGGCTCGGGTTGATCGAGTTATGGTGGATTGAATGGATCCATTTGTAGAGCGGGCCCTGATGGATCAACCAGTGGCCGCAGAAGAAGTGAATCTCGTGGATCGCCGGCACAAGAAGGATCAGTACAGCGAGCCAGAGCCAGTGCGTCTCCGGGCTGAGCCAAAGCACATAGCCATTGGCGAAGCACCAGAGCGTGAAGGCCTCGATCAGCGTCCAGAGTGGGATGGAAACGAGGAACGTGCGCAGGAAATTGTCGAGATTCTGCGACTTGAACCAGAACACGTCCGAGGGCTGCTCTGACGGGAACTTGTGGTTGTACTTGAAGCGATGCTCCTGCTTGCGCTTGACGTAGTAGAAGAACTCGATCGAGCCAAAAAGCAGGAAGATCCCGGCGCAGTTGACGAGATGCAGCCAGAGGATCCAACCCCAGGAAAAGGTCTTCATCACCTCCCAGTCGGGTAGGATCAGGAACCAATAGGCCAAAGTCACGGCCATGAAGATCGTGTTGTGCGGCCAGAGATAGTCGATCAGCCAGCGGCCCGTCTTGCCGAAATTGCCGGTCCAGAACGGCGCGATTTCGAGGGGATCGTTCGGCGCCCAGTTGCCGCGCTTGTCACGGGTGCCGTATTCCAGATCATCCATCGCGCGGTCCCCCCTTCAATCGGACACTTCGAAAAGCTGCCCTCTCGGCGTGCTTTTCCTTGACAGTTTGACATGGATCAAATCAAGTCCTGTCAAAACTGACAGAATATTTCATATCATATCGTTTCAAATGGAGGATACGATGAAACGAAATGAGATGGCCTGGGTATGAAGCGACGCCCTACAATTCCCGACCTTGCACGGATCGCCGGCGTCTCCGTGTCGACCGTGAATCGCATCATCAACCAGACGGGTGCGGTCCGCCAACCGACACGTGAACGTGTTCTTCGCGCCGCCGAGGAAATCGGCTTCTATGGGCTTGGTACGATTGAACATTCTGTTCGCAAGGGACGTGAAACCCACCGGCTGGGCATACTCCTGCAGCAGGGTGGGCGCACCTTCTACCGAAATCTTGGCGAAGCCCTGACGCGAGAAGCGGAGCGCCATCCGGACGGCAGAGTCGAGCTGACGCTGGAATATCTGGACGATCTTTCGCCGGACAGGGTCGCGGACCGGCTGATCGCCTTGGGCGATGCCTGCGAATCGGTCGCACTTGTCGCGGCGCAGCACCCGATGGTGGCGGATGCCATCGACTCCGTCATCGGAAAGGGCGTTCCGGTGGCCGGGCTGATCGCGCCGCTTTCGGCGCGCGGCAATGTCAGCTTCGTCGGCCTCGACAACTGGAAGGTCGGGAGGACCGCTGCCTGGGCCTTCGACCGGATCGTCCGCGATCCCGGAAAGATCGGTGTCCTCGTCGGCAACCATCGCTACCGAAACCAGGAGATGAACGAGAGCGGCTTCCGCTCCTACTTCCGTGAGCACAATGCCGCGTTCACGCTGCTGGAACCGCTTGCGACCTACGAATCCGCCGCCGCCGCGCGCGAGCTGGTCGAAAACCTGCTTTCGGATCACCCCGACCTTTGCGGGTTGTTCATTTCCGGTGGCGGTATCACAGGCGCGCTCGCGGCCCTGCGTGACAAGCCGAGGCGCGAGGATTTTGTAGCGGTCGGCTATGAACTGTTCGATGCGACACGATCCGCATTGATCGATGGCACACTGACAATGGTGATCTCGCACCCGATGGAAACTTTCGCACGAGAGGCGATCGCGGCCATGATCAAGGCGAAAAAGGCGGGACCGGAAGGTGGCGCACAAAGGGTCGCGCTCGGCTTTGACATCTATACTTCGGAAAACGTTTGAGGCGGCCGATGGACGATCTTCGCTTCGGAACCCGGGATAAACGTGGCAACTGGGCCCCGAACGACCCCCTGTCGGTCGGCCCCCTGCTCGACCGGCCATGGAGCCTGACCCGCGTGCTGAAATGGCTGCCCGGTTATTTCTTGCCGTGGAACACTCTTTTCCTGAGCATTGCCACCGTTTTCTGGTTCTGGCTCACGCCCTCCCGCGACACGCTGGCGACCCTCAGCGTCGGCTGGGTGGCGATGCTTCTGCTGCGCAATGCGGCGCTTGTCCTTCTTCTATTCGGCGCGTTCGAACTGCGTCTATACATCCGCCGCCGGCAAGGGACGCACTTCAAGTACAATGGCCGGTTTCCTGCGGACCAACCCTCTGACGTCTTCCTGTTCCGAAGCCAGAACATCGACAACGCCCTGCGCACGTTCCTGAGCGGCCTGCCGATCTGGACGGCTTATGAGGTTATCCTACTCTGGGCCTGGGCGAACGGCTACGGGCCGTGGACCACGCTCGCGCAAGCCCGCTTTGGCTGGTCGGGTTTACCTTGATCCTTCCGCTCCTGCACGAACTGCATTTCTATTGCATCCACCGGCTTATCCACCTCCCGCCTCTCTACAAGTGGATACATTCGGTGCACCACAACTCGATCAACCCGAGCCCGTGGTCGTCTCTTTCGATGCACCCGGTCGAACATCTGCTCTACTGGTCCGGCACCCTGATCCACCTGACCCTGCCCTCGCACCCCCTTCTGGTTCTTTACCATCTACAAATCAGCGGCTCTGGGGCGGTGATCGGGCATATCGGCTTTGACAAGATCGAAACCGGCAAGGAAAGCGCGATAGACACCCATGCCTATGC
The DNA here is from genome assembly GCA_030429495.1 of Alphaproteobacteria bacterium. Taxonomy (GTDB): domain Bacteria; phylum Pseudomonadota; class Alphaproteobacteria; order Rhodobacterales; family Rhodobacteraceae; genus Albidovulum. Next base: position 72,477 of record JAUIFH010000009.1, read on the forward strand.
CCACTACCTGCACCACAAGTATTTCGGGGTGAACTATGCCGACGGCACGCTGCCGCTCGATAAATGGATGGGCACCTGGCACGACGGCACGCCAGAGGGCGACACGGCTATGAAGGAGCGGCTTCGTCGCCGAAAGGAACGGTCCAAACGGGGATGACAATCCACTCCTCGGCACCGTGCTGCAATCCTTTGGTATCTGGATGATCTACCACCAGGTCCTGATGGTCTGCGATACGGTCGTAATAGGACTTAGTTACCATTTCCGCATAGCGCACGGGAGGCGCGTACTACTATTCCGAGCAAGACCTGTATAATACTCGCAACGCGGTGAGTTTTTCGGTCGGGCGCCACATTGTACATCGATTGAATGCCACAATGAGCGTCGCAAACGACCTCATTTTGATTGCATCGGAGGTTTCAACTCGTGCCGAGCAGCACTGCTAACGTCAGCTTGATCCGGATCGCTTCGACAACCTTCGCTCCTGCGGCGAATGGCGGCTTTCCCGAAGGTTCGACCACTATCACGCATTTGCAGCAAAGATGATCCTTGTCCGCATCTGAACGGCCGCATTCGAAATCGCTCCAAGGTGAGTGTGCGCCCGCGGCGAAAGCCCGGAATCCGCGATCCTCAGGCGTGCACTGGCGCAAGAGCCTGCCACTTCTTTCGGTATGCCGACGCTGAGATACCCACCCGCTTCCGGAACGCCGATCGAAAGCTCGATGGTTCGGAGTAGCCGACCTCTGCGGAAACCTCGTCGATCGGCGTGGCGCTGGTTTCAAGAAGCTGCTTTGCCTCCTCGATCCGAAGGGTCTGGATATAGTCACCCGGCGCCTGGCCTGTCGCCTTCTTGAAACGGCGATGGAATCCGCGCTCGGTCATGCCACTGCGTTCCGCCATGGCGGCGACGGGGCTCGGCGTGTCGTAGTGCTGCGCCGCCCAGACCTGTGCTTGCGCGATCAACTGGTCGTCGTGCTGGCGCGCAGAGGTCAGCGACGCATAGGTCAATTGCCCGTCCAGATGGGGGTCGATCAAGTAGATCTTGGCGATCCGGCGCGCTTCGTCGGCCCCGGCGAAACGCGCGATCAGGTATAGCATCAGGTCTGCCCAGGCCGATGCGCCGCCCGCCGTGACGACGCGGTGACCTTCTCCGGCGGGCACGAGAATGCGGTCCCGGCAGACTTTCACCTTTGGATAGTTACGATCCAGCATGTCGGCGAAGCCCCAATGTGTCGTGGCCTCCTTGCCGTCAAGCAGGCCGGTCGCGCCGAGCAGCATGGTGCCGGAACAGACAGACGTGACGATCGCGCCACGCGCCTCGGCCGCCCCGATCCAATCGGCGACAGGCTTCATGTCATCGGGCATCCCTGTGTTCGGATCGATGTGCAGATCGGGCACAATAATTAGGTCGGGCGCCGGCGCTTCGCTCAGCATCGCATCGGGTGTGATCTTGCGCCCGTTGATATCCCAGTAAGGCGCACCGTCGGACGTCCTGAGACTGACGTCGAAGACCGGGACCTGCACCGGAAGACCGTGGAGCACTTCCCAGTCCCGACCGACCGAAGCCAGGATATCAAGGATCGAGAACAACGTTGACGTACCAGCGTAGCGTGATCCGATTACCGTCGTATTGATACTCATTCCACTCTCCGAGAAGCTTTTGGCATCCGATTATCACCGTTTTGATCCTATTGCCTTCTAATGCGAATCGACTCGAAGGTCCATGACCCTGCCCATGACATCGGCCGATCAGGCCAACCAAACGCGAGCAAGGATCAAATGATGACCATTCAGAACCGGAACAGTACCTTCCACACGGACGTGACTCGCGGCTACCTCGCCGACCCGCGCACCTATCTGACCGATGGCGGTTTCGAGACCTCCATGCTGTTCCTCGAAGGGTTCGACCTTCCTGCGTTCGCCGCCTGTGTCCTGCTCGAAGACGACGCCGCCTGTGCGGCAATGGACCGGTACTTCGACCGTTTTCTCGCCATGGCCGAGATGGCCGGAACCGGCTTTGTTCTCGACACCAACACCTGGCGCTCCGGGACGCATTGGGCCGACGCGGTCGGGCGTTCGCCCGCACGGATGCAGGATCTCACCCGTGAAGCCGTGCAGTTTGCCATGGCAATCCGGGAGCGGTGGCAAGATCGGGTCTCGCCGATCCTGCTCAACGGCGTGATCGGGCCCGCCGGCGACGCCTATGACGGCACGCTCGCCCTGGATGCGGCCGCAGCCGAGGAAATCCACGCGCCGCAGATCGCGTTGCTGGCGCAATGCGGTGTCGATCTGATCTCCGCGCTGACCTTCGGCAGCTTGCCGGAAGCGATCGGGCTCGTCCGCGCAACTGTAAGGGCGGGCGTGCCTGTTGCGATCTCCTTCACGGTGGAGACCGACGGACGGCTGCCGGACGGAACGCCGCTTGCGCGCGCCGTGCTCGAGACGGACGCCGCAACCGGGAGTGCGCCGCTCTACTACATGATCAATTGCGCGCATCCCGAGCACTTTCAGGACGTTCTGAACGACGAAGCCTGGTGCCACCGCATCCGCGGCGTGCGCGCAAACGCATCGCGGCTGAGCCACGCGGAACTCGACAAGGCAGAGACCTTGGACGATGGCGACCCGGACGAGTTCGGCGCGCTCCATGCGGAGCTTTCCCGAAAGCTGCCGGGGCTGAAGGTCGTCGGCGGCTGCTGCGGCACGGATCACCGCCATGTCGGCTGCGTGGCGGACGCGATGCTTCCCTTGACCGCGGTCTGACGCGGGCACGGTGTGGCGGTGAAGACCGCCGGGCCGAAACCAGCTTCGGCTCGGCCGAGACGCGGCGCCTGCCTAACGACCCATTCAACGAGCACTTCATCGCCCGCGCCTGAGCGGGCTCCGACAAGGACGAACGACATGCCAATTATTTCCATCCATGCCGGTGCACCGCGCCGACAATCTTTGGGCATCGCAAGGGCGCTCCGCAAACGGCTGGCAGAAGCCGCGAAGCGGCGGCGCATCCGCAAGGAGATGAAGGAGCTGTCTCATCTTCCCCGCCACATCCTCCGGGACATGGGCCTCGAGCACTACGCAGCGCCCGATGTCCCGACGATCTCGAACTATTGGCTCTAAGCTGCAGAAAGGAAAGTCCATGAACTGTATGGGACCCGGCAGTACGCTGGTGATCGGCGCGGGGCTTTCGGGCCTCGCCACCGCCCACGCCCTGACCGAACGCGGCCTGCCCGTGACTGTGCTGGAGGCACGGGACCGGGTGGCAGATCCCTGGCGGAAACGTCATCCGGCGCTTCGCCTGAATATCCATCGCAAGTTCGCCGGGCTGCCCGGGCAGGCGGCTCCGAAATCGGATGGCACGTATCTGAAGCGCGACACGGTGGTCGCGCACCTGGAGCGCTACGCGACACGGCTGGATGCACCCATCCACTTCGGTGTTACCGTCATGGCTGTCGAACGCAGTGGGACCGGATGGCGGGTCACGACCAACACCTCGAAGTACGAGGCGGAGAACCTCGTGATCGCGACCGGTCGGGAAAGCATCCCCCACATCCCCGACTGGCCGTGGCGGGACAGATTTTCCGGAGAGCTCGTGCACGTCGCTGATCTAGGTGACGTGTCCCGCTTCGACGGCAAGCGCGTACTCGTCGTGGGCGCCGGCAATTCCGGCACGGACGCTCTTAACCACCTGGCACTTCACGATCCGGCCGAGGTGATGGTGTCGGTGCGTTATGGACCGGCGGTCGTGCCGAAGAGCATCTTCGGCTATCCGATCCATGGGCTGGCGCGCGTATTCGCGGCATTGCCGAACGCAGTGCTGGACCCCGCCTTCAAGCTGACCGAACGGCTCTTTCTCGGCGATCTGCGGCGGTACGGGCTGACCAGCCACCCCGATGGCGGAAGCACGCGGCTCTTGCGAGATGGTGTGACTTTCGCAATCGACGACGGATTCGTCGCGGCTCTGAAGGCGGGGCGGTTCTGGATCGTACCACGCGTCGAGGGGTTTTCCGTCGATGGCGTCGCGCTGGCCGATGGATCGGTCTGCCGCCCGGACGTCCTGATCGCGGCCACCGGGTATCGTTCCGGTCTCGAACCGCTGCTCGGACACCTGGATGTGCTGGACGAGAACGGCCGCCCGCACCATCCGATGGGCGAGCGCGATCCGAAGCGACCGGGCCTCTGGTTCACCGGTTTCAGGCCGATCTACACCGGTTTCTTCGATGCCGCCGGCGTTGCCGCCGAGCGCATTGCAGCAGGTGTTGCCACCGACGCACGCCGCATCACGCCCTCCGAAACATCCGACACGCCCCGGTCGCGTGTCGCCACCCCGCGCCGCGCAGCCGTGGACGCATCCACATCCTGAAACCCCGAAAAGGACCAAATCCAATGATACGCACGAACCTCCTCCTGGCCGCCGCCGTTGCGATCACACCCATCGCTGCAGAAGCCGGCGATCCACTTCCGGCTTTCGACGTTGCCGAAGACATCTCGCGCTTCGTCTTTGCGGCGTCGCCGGTCTTCGGCGACGGCATGCCGGCCTACGGCAACGCCTTCATCACGCAGGGCTACATCTACCCGGCGGGTACGCTCGACGGGGGTGTCGAAGGCACCTTGCCGAACGGCGATCCGGCTTTCCCCGATCTCGTTATCGGCGAATGGACCTGCGACGGGTTCTTCGTCGGCGACGGCATGCGCACCGAGACGGGCGCCCTTGTGATCACGCGGCAAGTGTACCGGTTCAACGACGGTGATCTGCTCATCAGCCACGGCCCCGAACTTGTCGACGCCGGCGTGACCGTCACGCGGGCCGTCACGGGCGGAACCGGCGACTATGCGGACGCCCCGGCGGAAATCGACCAGGTGCTTCTCGGCATGAGCGAAGGCTACGGCGTTCGGCTCCAGATCGAGCTTGGCGCCGGGTCCGATGCAGCCGCTGGCGGGTCTGACCACACGGAATGGGATTCCGGCGTCCGGGTCGGGCCCATGCCGACCTCGGGCTCCCATGAGGCTAGCTGAAGCCAGTCCATCAATACCGGAATGGCGCGGAGGCCACTCTCTGCGCCCACCACGGCTAAGGGTGAACCAATGACCTACTTCGATATGCCGCACGCTACCGGCAATCCATTGAGACATGCCGCTCGAAACGTGAGCAAGGCCGAAGCACGGGCCCTCTTCCGGCTTGCCGCGCCGTTGACCGGTCTCGCGCTGGTCAACATGGCGATGAGCGTCACCGACACGATGATGACGGCCGCGTTCGGAGTGGAAGCCCTTGCCGCCGTCGCCGTTGCAAGCGATTTCTATTCTATCCTCTTCTACCTCGCGGTTGGCTGCATCGGCGGTCTCGGATCGCTCTATGCTGCCGCCCATGCTGCGGGCGACGCGGCTCGGATGGAGCGGCTCAGAACGGCGGGGACCATCACTGCCCATTCCGATGGCTTGACCGCGGCCTCCATGAGATCATGACGACCGGCCGTGTCGTAGATGTCCAGAAGGCGGTGCCGATTGACCGGGGACTCTGCAACGGAGACAAAGCGGTGTCCATGGAAGGAGGCGAACTCATCCTTCGAAAGGCCCTTCTCAGCAAGTGCCTTCGCCGACATGGCAAGGCGGAACAGGTCGTCCTCAAGTCCTCTGAACTTCGGCTCGAATCCTGAGAACGCTTCGTCGATAAGCACCTGATAGTTTGCGGTACCCATTGCATCCTCCTGCAGCGCAGACCGACCTCACTGGCTTCTTCTTTCAAGTGCGCTCGCATGGCGCCAAGTGTGTCGTACTCGAAGAAGGTTCTCATTCGAAACAGACATTCGCGCAAGCTGAAGCATCAGTCAATCTGGGCTCAGACCGGCCGATCGCGGCAGTGACCCGATCCACCAGATGCCGGGATTGAACAACCTAGGTCTGGAGGTCACGACCGGCTAGGGAAACATTCTCCCCGTTTGTCGTCAACGGCGTCGTGTCCCATGCTGCGCCCATCGTGTATGTGTTTTCACTTGCCGCGCCCGATAACGCCGCCTAGCCTGTCAAAAAACTGTTACAAAAAGTTTACAAACGGGAGGAACTAGTCATGCGGAGCATCGCGCTCGGAGTGTCCTTGCTTGCTTTCTCGGCCGGAGCGGCCAGCGCGGCGGGAAAGCTCAATCTTTACTGTGCCGCGCAGGAGGAATGGTGCCAGGTGATGGCACGCGGGTTTGAGGATGCGACGGGGATCGACGTCGACATGACCCGCAAGTCATCGGGCGAGACCTTCGCGCAAGTCAAGGCCGAGGAGGCCAATCCCAAGGGCGATGTCTGGTGGGGCGGTACAGGCGACCCGCATCTTCAGGCCGCCGAGGAAGGGCTGACCGAGCCCTACATCTCGCCCATGCGCGCCGAGCTGCATCCATGGGCGATCGCACAGGCGGAAAGCGCCGGTGACCGCACGATCGGCATCTATTCCGGCGCCCTGGGCTTCGGCTACAACTCGGACCTTTTGGCCGCGAACGGCCTGCCAGAGCCGAAATGCTGGGAGGATCTGACCAAGCCCGAATTCAAGGGTCATGTTCAGATGGCGAACCCCAACTCGTCCGGTACCGCCTACACAACTCTTGCCACCATGGTGCAGATGTTCGGCGAGGATGGCGGGTTCGACTACATGAAGCGGCTGCACGCCAACATCAACCAATACACCAAATCGGGTTCTGCCCCGATCAAGGCGGCGGGTCAGGGTGAGACGACGGTGGGCATCGTCTTCATGCACGACGCCGTGGCGCAGACTGTCGCCGGCTTCCCGGTCGTGACCGTCGCGCCTTGCGAGGGAACGGGATACGAGATCGGGTCGATGTCGATCATTGCGGGCGCCCGCAACATGGACGAGGCCAAGCAGTTCTACGACTGGGCGCTGTCGGCCGAGGCGCAGAACCTCGCGCTGGGGGTCAACGCGTTCCAGGTGATGTCGAACGTTGCCGCGCAGAAGTCCGAATTCGCCCCCGACCTCTCGGCGATCAAGCTCATCGACTACGACTTCAAGAAATACGGGTCGAGCGATGAACGCAAACGGCTTCTGGCCAAGTGGGATAGCGACGTCTCGACGCTGCCGCAGTAAGCCTTGTGCGGGCCGTAACGACTGAAAAGACCACCCATCCGGTGCTGATCTTCTGGATCGTCACCGGGTGGGTCGGCTTTGCCCTTCTGCCCTGGTACGGGGTCGAGGATTTCTGGTTTCTCGACTGGCTGACGGAGGGCTGGCCAACGGACAGCGACTATGCGCCCGCGGCTTTCCTGCTCGGGCAGGGCGAAAAGCCGTGGCTCTGGCCGCTGGCGCCCGCGCTTCTGGCGCCGCTTGCCCTCCTCAGGCGACGCAAGACCGACCCTGCTTATGCCTATGTTCTGCTGGCCGCCGGAGGGTTCGGTTTTGCCTGGCTGATCGCGCAAGGTCTGGGCATCGGCATCCGGGGCTGGACGGCCGACTGGCTTTCGGCGCTTTTCGGTCCGCTTGAGGACCGGCAGTACGGCATGGGATACGGCGCGCTGGTCGTCGCCTCGGCGCTTCTTTTCCTCTTCACCCAGGGCATCGCCGCACGGGGGGCGATCAACGGCGACGTCTTCGTCACCGGCGCCATCGGCGGTGTGATCGCGGTCGTCACCATCTTTGTCTTCTTCCCCATCGCCAAGATGCTCGGGGCGGCCTTCATCACCGAGGAGGGGGGTTACTCCATCCCCCTCTTCTTCGCAAAATTCTTCGACGACCACATCTGGGGGCTTGGCTGCCTTTCCGGCACACGCTGCGGGGTGGCGTGGAATTCGCTGTTCCTAGCCGTACTGGTCGGCGTGCTGACCACGCTTCTCGGCCTCGTCTTCGCGCTGGTCCTCACCCGCTCGGGCTTCCGGTTCAAGCGGGAGCTGCGCGCAATCACCGTCCTGCCGATCATCACGCCCCCCTTCGTCATCGGCCTTGCCATTATCCTTCTCTTCGGCCTGTCAGGCGCGGTCACGACATGGGTCGCCGACCTGATCGGCGTGCGCCCCACCCGCTGGGTCTACGGTCTGCCCGGCATCCTCATCGCCCAGCTTCTGGCCTTCACCCCCATCGCCTTCCTCGTCCTGATTGGCGTGGTGGAGGGCGTGTCGCCGTCGATGGAGGAAGCGGCCCAGACCCTGCGTGCGACGCGCTGGCAGACCTTCCGCACGGTCTCACTCCCCTTGATGCGCCCCGGCCTCGCCAACGCCTTCCTTCTGGGCTTCATCGAAAGCATGGCCGATTTCGGCAATCCGCTGGTCCTTGGCGGGAACTACGACGTGCTCTCGACCGAGATCTTCTTTGCGATCGTCGGCGCGCAATACGATCAGGGGCGGGCGGCGATCCTCTCGATGGTGCTCCTGGGCTTCACGCTGGCGGCCTTCTACCTGCAACGGTTCTGGCTGGGGAAGAAAAGCTACACGACCGTCACCGGCAAGGGCGATTCCGGCGTGCATCCGCAGATGCCGCGCGGGCTGGCCATTCCGGTCTACACGATCGCGGCGCTCTGGGGCGGCTTTACCCTGATCATCTACGGGATGATCCTTTACGGCTCCGTCGTGCAGCTTTGGGGCGTCGACAATACACTGACCTTCAAGCACTACCTCACCGCCTTTGCGGTCCGGATCGAAGACGGCGGCATCCGCTGGATCGGCTCGGCCTGGGACAGTTTCTGGACAACGATCATGATCTCGACCGTCGCCGCGCCGCTGACGGCGGCCGTGGGGCTGATCACGGCCTACCTGCTGACCCGTCAGGATTTCGCGGGCAAGCGGTCGTTCGAGTTCGGAACGATGCTGTCTTTCGCCATCCCCGGCACGGTCATCGGCGTCAGCTATATCCTCGCCTTCAACGTGCCGCCGATCGAGATTACGGGGACGGGCCTGATCCTCGTCATAAGCTTCATCTTCCGCAACATGCCGGTGGGCGTCCGCGCGGGCATCGCCTCGATGAGCCAGCTTGACCGGTCGCTCGACGAAAGCTCGCTGACCCTCGGCGCGAACAGCTGGCAGACCTTCCGGCGGGTGATCCTGCCGCTTCTGCGCCCCGCGATCCTCGCCGCGCTGGTCTACAGCTTCGTCCGCGCGATGACCGCCATCTCGGCGGTGATCTTCCTTGTCTCGGCCCGCTACGACATGGCCACGAGCTATATCATCGGGCGGGTGGAGAATAACGATTACGGCCTCGCCATCGCCTATTCGACCGCGCTCATCTTCGTGATGCTGGCCGCCGTCGGGCTTTTGCAGCTTCTGGTGGGACGGACGCAGATCGGGCGCAGGCTGGCTCATGAACAGGGAGGGTCGTGATGGCCGGAGCAAGTTCCAAGGCCGCCTCGGTCGTCTTCGACCATGTGACCAAGGTCTACGGCAAGGATGTCGTGGCAGTGAACGACGTGAGCCTGTCGATCGCGCCGGGGAAACTCGTCACCCTTCTCGGCCCCTCGGGCTGCGGCAAGACCACGACGCTCAGGATGATCGCGGGGCTTGAGATGGCCACGAGGGGCTGCATCCTGATCGGCGACAAGGACGTGACTACCTTGCCCGCGACCGACCGCGACGTGTCGATGGTGTTTCAGTCCTACGCGCTTTTCCCGCATATGACGGTGCTTGAGAACGTGAGCTATGGCCTGAAGTTCTCGGGCTTTTCCAAGGTCGAGACGCTTGAACGTGCCAATGCCGGACTGTCGCTGGTGGGCCTTGACGGTTATGGCGGACGCCTGCCGTCGGAACTCTCGGGCGGCCAGCAGCAGCGGGTGGCCGTCGCCCGCGCGCTGGTGCTGGAGCCGCAGGTGCTTCTCTTCGATGAACCGCTCTCGAACCTCGATGCGAAACTCCGCCGCCATGTGCGCGAAGAGATTCGGGAGATCCAGCAGAACCTCGGCCTGACGGTCGTCTACGTCACCCACGATCAGGAAGAGGCGCTGGCCGTCTCTGACGAAATCGTGGTGATGAAGAATGCCGCCATCGCCCAGATCGGCCGCCCGCGCGAGTTGTACGATGCCCCCGCCGACACCTTCGTCGCCGACTTCATCGGTGAGGCCAATCTGGTGGAATGTCAGATCGCGGCGGTCGATGGCGACATGGCCGAGATTTCCGTGGGCGGTGTCCGTCACCGCTTGCCGTCGCGGGGGCTCAAGCCCGGCAAGGCAATGCTGGCGCTGCGTCCCTCGCGCATCCGCGTCACCGATGGCGACGGGTTGGCCGCGACGGTCGAGAAGGTCACCTATGTCGGGCCGCGCATGGAATACACTTTCGCGGGCGACTTCGGTCAACTCTTCGCGGTCAGCGACGATGTGGACGCGCCGCTGAAGGTCGGCGACGCGATCCGCATCGGTCTTGCCGCATCGGGCCCGGTTCTGGTGCCCGATGCGTGACCCGCGCGGATATGCAAGGTCAGTCCTGACCGGGGGCGTAGGCCCGGTCGGCCATGGCCCGGAGGTCGTCGAAAACCTCGGGCGTGCCGACCACCACGCGGCCGCCGCGCGCGATCATGTCTGCCGCATCCTGATCCTCGATCACGCCGCCGGCCTCGGCGACCAGAAGCTGACCGGCGAGGCAGTCCCAGGCGTTCATGTGTTCCTCGACATAACCGAGGAGCTTGCCGCTTGCGACATAGGCCAGCGACAGCGCGCCCGACGCATTGCGGTAGAAGACCCCACCCGCCGCGATGATCTCTTCGATCAGCCGCAGGATGCCGCCCGCTCGGGTGCGGCCGGAAAAGCCGACACCCGTCGACCCCGTGCGGATGTCCCGACCCTTCAGCACGCTCAGCGCCCGGTCGTTGACGAACGCGCCAGCCCCCCGGCGGGCTTGGTACATCTCGCCGTGATTGGGGTCGTGAATGACGCCGATCTCGGTCCGGCTGCCCAGAACGACGGCCAGAACGACGGTCCAGCCCGGAATGCCATGGATGAAATTCGTCGTCCCGTCGATCGGGTCGATCACCCAGGTGAAGCCGCTGGTGCCTGCCTTCGGCGCGTCTTCCTCACCGACGATCCCGTCATCGGGGAAGGCTTCGGCCAGCGCCTTGCGCACGAAGGTCTCGACATTCTTGTCCGCCTCGGAGACAAAATCCTGATGGCTTTTGACTTCGACATTCAGCCCGTCGAAGCGGTGGAAATAGTCGAGCGCGAGCGCGCCCGCTTCTTCCGCGATACGCCGTGCGCCGGCATAGCGCCGGTCGATTTCCTGCCTGTCCATTCCTGCCCTCTCAACTCGAACGGCGCGAGGCTAGCAGCATGACGGCCGGTTCGCGAGAGGCCATGTTCGACCCCTCCCGCTACCGGGCGGCGATCTTCGATCTGGACGGCACGCTCGTCCACAGCGAACATGTGTGGGAAAAGGCCAAGGTCGAGGTCACCGCGCGCTACGGCAAGCAGCCGTCGCGGGAACTTCTGGACGCCCATGTGGGGCGCGGGCTGAAGGACTTTATGGACGAGCTTTTCGAAATGCCGCTGACGCCCGAGATGCGGCGGGCGATCGGCGACCAGATCGGCGTAGAGGCGGATATCTGGCTCGCGAGGCTCCGCGAACCCGTGCCGGGGGCGAAAGAATGGCTTCTGGGCCTCGCCGAAGCGGGGCTCAGGATTGCGATCTGCTCGTCCTCGCCCCGCCGGCACATCGACAGCGCGGTCGAGATGCTGGGGCTTCGGGATATCGTGGAATTGGCCGTCTCTGGTTCGGAACTGCCAGTCGGCAAACCGGACCCGCTCCCGTTCCTGACGACGCTCGATGCGCTCGCCCTGCCTGCCACGCAGGCCTTCGCGGTAGAGGATTCGATCCCCGGCGCGCGCGCCGCGCACGGCGCGGGGCTGTTCACCGTCGCGGTCGGGCCATGCTGCACCGGCCCTGCCTACGAATTCTGCCCGATCCGCGCGGAAAGTTTCGCGGAGCTCGCGACCAACACAGGCATATTACACAGGAGCGCGACAACACCGGCCGTATGACCGGACCCCACGAGAACCAACCGACAAGGAGGATAACATGACCCTTTCCAAGCTGCTTTCGACCGTCGCCGCCACGGCTGCCTTCGCCCTCATGGCGATGCCCGCCGCCGCGCAGGACTGCCCGCGCGGGGACCTCGACGAACGGTTTTGCGATGCCGATGGCGACCTGATCGCCGACATCCCGACCGATCCGGCAGACCAACTCGACCCCGACGAACTGATCTTTGCCTACACGCCGGTCGAGGACCCCGCCGTCTACAAGACGGCTTGGTCGGACTTCCTGACCCATCTGGAGGAAAAGACCGGCAAGAAGGTCGTCTTCTTCCCCGTCCAGTCAAACGCCGCGCAGATCGAGGCGATGCGGTCGGGGCGCCTCCATATCGCGGGCTTCAACACCGGGTCCAACCCCCTTGCCGTGAACTGCGCGGGCTTCCGTCCCTTCACCATCATGGCGGGCCTCGATGGCAGCTTCGGCTATGAGATGGAGATCATCACCTATCCCGGATCGGGCATCGAGAAGGTCGAGGACATCAAGGGCAAGCAGATGGCCTTCACCTCGGAAACCTCGAATTCCGGCTTCAAGGCGCCCTCGGCGATCCTGAAGGCGGATTTCGGCATGGAGGCAGGCACGGATTTCGAGCCGGTCTTCTCGGGCAAACACGACAACTCGATCCTCGGCGTGGCCAACAAGGACTATCCGGCGGCGTCCATCGCCAATTCGGTCATGCATAGGATGATCGAGCGCGAGGTGATCACCCCCGATCAGGTCGTCTCGATCTACAAGTCGCAGACCTTCCCGACGACGGGTTTCGGCGTGGTCTACAACCTCAAGCCCGAGCTGCAGGAGCAGATCCGGCAGGCCTTCTTCGACTTCGACTGGGAGGGCACGACCCTTCAGACCGAGTTCGAGAAGTCGGGCGAAGGTCAGTTCCTTGAGATGAACTACAAGGATTTCTGGGAAGTGATCCGCAAGATCGACACTGCCAACGGCGTGTCCTACGCCTGCGAATAGGCAGAAGCGGCGGCGGCTTTCGGGCCGCCGCCCACCAACGGAAAAAGGGGCAGGCATGCTGAGGCTGGAAAAGCTGACCAAGACCTATCGCACCGGCGATCAGGCGTTGAAGGCGGTCAATCTTGAGGTGCCGAAGGGTCAGGTCCTGGCGCTGATCGGGCCGTCGGGCGCGGGCAAATCGACGCTGATCCGCTGCATCAACCGGCTGGTGGAGCCGACAAGCGGCAAGGTCTGGCTGGGCGATGTGGAACTGACGGGCCTTGGGGCTGCCGCCTTGCGCCGCGAACGGCGGCGCATGGGCATGATCTTTCAGGAATACGCGCTGGTCGAACGCCTGACGGTGATGGAGAACGTCCTTTCGGGCCGGCTCGGCTATGTCGGCTTCTGGCGCAGTTTCGCGCGGAAATATCCGCAATCGGACGTGGACGAGGCGTTTCGCCTGCTGGACCGCGTCGGGCTGGTCGAGATGGCCGACAAGCGGGCTGACGAGCTGTCGGGCGGTCAGCGCCAGCGGGTCGGCATCTGCAGGGCGCTGATCCAGAACCCCGCGCTTCTTCTGGTCGACGAACCGACGGCGAGCCTCGACCCCAAGACCTCGCGCCAGATCATGCGCCTCATTTGCGAACTCTGCGCCGAACGGGGCCTTGCCGCGATCATCAACATCCATGACGTGGCGCTTGCGCAGATGTTCGTCGCCCGCGTCATCGGCCTGCGCTTCGGCGCGGTCGAGTTCGACGGCGCGCCCGAGGCGCTGACGCCCGACGTGCTGACCACGATCTACGGCGAGGAGGACTGGCAGGCGACGATCCGCAAGGTCGAGGACGATGAGGAGGTGCAGGCATGAGCGCCGCGCTTGACGCCCGCCTTGGCCGGCCGTGGAAGAAGCCGCCGCTGATCAAGCGCGCCTGGCTGCGCTGGACGCTGGCCATCGGTGCGGTCATCTACCTGATACTCGCCATCGCCTCGATCGAAGTGAACTGGTCCCGCGTCTGGGAAGGGCTCGACCGCGGGGCGGCCTTCATCATGTCTTTCACGCGGCCGGACTTCCTGACCCGCTGGGGCGATATATGGGAGGGGATGCTGGAAAGCGTGATCATGACGGTCGCGTCCTCTGTCGTGGGCATCGCCATCTCGATCCCGATCGGGCTGGGTGCCGCGCGCAACATCGCGCCGCTTCCGGTCTATGTGGTCTGCCGGGGCATCGTCGCCCTTTCGCGTGCGTTGCAGGAAGTCATCGTGGCGATCCTTCTCGTCGCGATCTTCGGCTTCGGCCCCCTCGCCGGTTTCCTGACCCTCAGCTTCGCGACCATCGGCTTCCTGTCGAAGCTCTTGGCCGAGGATATCGAAAGCATGGACCGGGTGCAGGCCGAGGCGATCCGGGCCACCGGCTCAAGCTGGATGCAATGGATCAACTACGGCGTTCAGCCGCAGGTCATGCCGCGCCTGATCGGACTTTCCATGTACCGGCTCGACATCAACTTCCGCGAAAGCGCGATCCTTGGTCTTGTTGGCGCGGGCGGGATCGGGGCGACGCTCAACACCGCCTTCGACCGGTACGAGTTCGACACGGCGGCGGCGATCCTGCTGATCATCATCGGGACGGTGATGGCGCTCGAATACCTCTCGGGCGTCATCCGGGCGAGGGTGCAGTAATGCCGGTCGCCACATCCCCCTCTGGCCAGAAGGTCTGGCAGCGCCGCACCCGTGACGAAAGCCTGATCCGATGGGCGGCATGGCTTGTCGGAACGGCGATCTTCCTCTGGTGCTGGAAGCAGATTTCCGACGCGACCACATGGTTCTTCGTCTGGGACGCACCTGCCATCGCCGGCGACATCCTTGAGCGTGCCACCCCGCCGCGCTGGTCTTATATGGAAAAGCTCTGGTGGCCGATCTGGGACACGCTGAACATCGCCACGCTCGGGACGCTTGGCGCGCTTTTCCTCGCGGTGCCGGTCGCGTTCCTCGCCGCCCGCAACACGACGCCCTCGACCCGGTTCATCCGGCCCATCGCGCTTCTGATCATCGTCTCGACCCGCTCGATCAACTCGCTCATCTGGGCGCTCCTCCTCATCGCGATCATCGGACCGGGGGTCTTCGCCGGGGTCATCGCCATCGCAATCCGCTCTGTCGGCTTCTGCGCGAAACTGCTCTACGAGGCCATCGAAGAGATCGACCGCACGCAGGTCGAGGCGGTGTCGGCGACCGGCGCAAGCCCGATGCAGGTCATGGCCTACGGGATCGTGCCGCAGATCCTGCCCGCGTTTGCCGGCATCGCCGTCTTCCGCTGGGACATCAATATCCGGGAATCGACCGTCCTCGGGCTCGTTGGCGCCGGCGGAATCGGGTTGCAGCTTCAGGCCTCGCTCAACGTGCTGGCCTGGCCGCAGGTCTCGCTGATCCTTCTGGTGATCCTCTTCGCCGTCGTCATCTCGGAATGGGTGTCGGCAAAGGTCCGGGGCGCGATCATCTGATGCGCGCGATGGCCGACGCACAATGGGCGTTCGACGCCTATGAGGGGATACGCGACCGTCTGCCCCGGGCGACCTTCCCGGTCGTGTCCCGGCAGGTCGACGGGTTGACGAGCCTGATCGACGAGGCCGACGTCTTCCTTCTGGACGCCTTCGGCGTTCTGAACGTGGGCGAAACCGCGATACCGGGCGCAGTTCCGGCGGTGGATGCGCTGATAGCCGCCGGCAAGCAGGTGATGGTCGTCTCGAACGCCGCGGGCTACTGCAAGCGCGTGATGCTGGAACGGTACCGGCGACTTGGCTTCCGCTTCGGCGAAGGGGACGTCGTGTCATCCCGGGATGTCCTGCTTGCGGCGCTTGAAAGCTGGCCAGCCATGCACTGGGGACTGATGGCGGCGCGCGCGCATGGCCACGAGGGGATCGAGCATATCGACGGCAGTTTTCTTGAGGGCGATCCGGCCGCCTACGAGCGGGCGGAAGGGTTCCTTTTCTTCGGCTCCGGCGAATGGTCCGAAGACCGTCAGAACCTTCTTGAGTCCGCACTCATCGCCCGCAAGAGACCGGTTCTCGTCGGAAACCCCGACCTCGTGGCCCCGCGCGAAACCGGTCTTTCCAAGGAGCCCGGCCACTTCGCGCACCGCCTGCGCGACACGACGGGCGTTGAGCCCCAGTTCTTCGGAAAGCCCTTCGCCAACATCTTCGACTACGCCCGCGCAAGGTTCCCGGGCATTCCGGGCGAGCGGATCTTAATGGTGGGCGACACGCTCCACACCGACATCCTCGGAGGTGCGGCCGCGGGTTTCAGGACAGCACTCGTCACAGGCTACGGCGCGCTTGTCGGACTTGCGCCTGACAGCGCCATCGAAAGGTCCGGCATTCGGCCTGATTTCGTATTGCACTTAGTCTGAGAGGTCGTGTGATAATACGACCCAGAGCCAGCCATTCGCCTACACCGTAGCGAAGGTCCGCAATCCCGAAGGTTTGACCACTGTAGTGTGGCCGCAGCAATGATGATCCTTGTTCGCATCTGAATGGCGGCTTCCCCGACTCGGCATGCTCGGCGCGCGGTCCACCTGCAAGGATCGCTGGCGGCAGGTTCTGGCCGACGCCGCCAAAATCCCGCGCAAGCATCTCCTTACGCTGAAGCCGGGAAATTCCGAGCCGCAGACCGCCCAGATAGAGGTGTCCAATCTCCAGCTTGTAGCGCCATTGTCGATCCAGACGACTTACACGGCGGCGCAACAGAACTGGCTTTGGTCTTTCGGACAGTTCATCGGCGAGGTGAGGGCACGCCTTTTCTAAGCAATTCCTGCTGTCGCTTTTGTCAGCCCCTTGCGGGTCTTCACCCCACCAACTGATCTGAGCCGAGAGCGAAAAATCGGGCACACTTCCGGAATGGAAGAAGTGCCCGGATGCCGACGAAACTACTCATGGACGAGCAGGTCGCCTTTGCGCTGCGTCAGCTGGAGGCTGCCGGCAACGGTGTCACGCGCGTCGCGGTTTGACCCCAAGGGATGGAGACCGTGGCGCCGTAGGCCTCACAAGGGAATGTTGCAGCCTGCCGCAAATGCCGCAACACCATGCAACAAAGTACCTTCATTGAAAATCGTGCTTGGATGGCGGCACCGCTCCAGATCGTATGACGGCCGCGGCGATCTGTTGGCACGGCCGCCAACGTAATTTTGGGCGATTGTATATTTGACAAACCTGCTTAGCGCATCATGGCCCTACCTATCCCGCCAAGAATTACTAGCCCGATGAAAATGTATTTCGCGCGGGGGTGCCGCTCCCATGGAAAGAAAAGCCCAAATGCTAGGGCTGCAACGACTGCGATAATCTCAATGTTCATCGCTAGAGCGCTCTTGCTTTCCCTCGTCTGGCCTCTGCTTCGCTAGCTTCTTCAGCCGTTCGTTGAACCGCTCTTCGTCGTCGTCCGTCCCGAGTTCGCGGGCGGCTTCCTTGAAGCGTTCGAGTTGGGATTTCTTACTGCACATATCTCTGAACCTTCTGCATGACCTCCTCAGGCCCGCCAGACCACACGGCAGGCGTAAGATCGGAGTTAAAGGCAATTTCTCGGCTCTGGTGCGTAATGGCTCCCTTGTCTAAGTTCTCATAGATCAAGAAAGGAATGATGTTGGACACGTCATGCTTCTGCAATTCCATTGAGAAGAGAACGGCGCGCAAGACGGTTACGTCGTTCGTCGCAGGGAAGACCGCAGCAATCTTTCCACTGCTGGCACGCACGACAATATCGACCGTATAGTGCGGCAGTGAAGGGATCAGAGCCTCAGACACAGAAACGGAACCTTCGCTGAATGTCTCTTCCAAAGCGCCAATGAGATCCTCTTTGAATGTGCTCTTGACGACTTCTCGATTGAGAAAGAGCAAATCTTGAACGCGAGCCAGGAACGTTAGAAAGGGTAGTGCCAGTGCGGCAATCTTGGTTTTTGGTACCCATTCCGTGCAAAACACCCCGTCCTCTTCTTCAAGCACTACGCCATGGTCGTTAAGCAGGCCGGATAGGATTTCCATGCGATTTTCCGAAGAGAAATCGACACCCTGACCTTCAAGGTCAAAAAGCAAACTTCCGCTATCTTCAAGGCGCGCGCGCTCACCCTCTACCCTTGCGTAGAAACTGATTGTGTCTCCAGAAAACCACGTGACGGGTGTCGAGATAGCGAACCCAACAGGGACTTTTCGGACTATGAGGCCGTCGCAAAAGGCGGCGCAGATTTCTTGCTGTAGGTTCACAGGAAGCCGCCTCCCTTCGCGAATCGATAGCGCGCTGCCGCAAGGGTCAGCGCGCTATCTTCGGTTACATCAAACGGTACGGTGCACTCGTCTTTCGAGAATGACGGCCATACCGACATTAGGTTCTTGTCCCTAAGCACGCCCGGGAACGTATCATGAACATTACCACGTATCAGGTGGCAGTGCCAGTTCCAATGATCTGTATGAAGCTCATGAAAACAAAGCACTTTAAGTGTTTTCCCGAACTTCATTGCGAGCGTTGCTCGATAGGACTCCTTTTCCTCACTGATCGCCACCAAAACGATGAACTCTTCTCCCATGGCGGAGAATGTGACGATCCTCCATTTCCATCCACGCCCGAGCGATAGTTTGTTGCGTGTGAGCGGAAACCTCGCCCTCGGAATAGAGCCAGTTTCCCACGGCCCGGTTTTCACATCGGACTTCTCCGCGCGGATAATTTCTCCTACCGACAAAGGGTTCGGGTCTGGCATCAAATCACTGCTTCTGCGTCAGGCCGTCGATAAGTAAGCCTCTTTCCAACCGCGCCGCAGAGCGCAAGCGCACCACGTTCGGCATCTTCTACCCCATTGCCCGAACGATGGTTATAGCGAAAATCAAACTCTGCCGCATAGCGGTGCAGGTGTTGCTTTCCGCAGTGCTGATAGATGCCCTTCATGCCGCGCTTGAAGATGCTGTAGAAGCCTTCGACGGTGTTCGTATGGACCTCAGGGAAGCCGGGGCGAACGTATTCGTCGGCGCTATGGTTCACCCAATCGTGGCCCGCGAAATCCGGGCTGATCGCAAGGCCCTGATACTGGCGGGCCTCATCGGTCAGGATCAGGGCTTCCTTGGCGATGTTCGCGCGCAGGATCGGGATCAGTGTGGATTTCTTAAGATCGTCCACGACGATAGATCGGGCGCGCTTGGTGTCGCGATCAACGAGAGTGAGCACCTTCATCTTGTGGGAGCCGCCGCGCGCGTTTGGGGCTTTCGTGACGCCCGGTTCCTTGCCGATGAACGTTTCGTCAACTTCGACCGCGCCGCCGTTGCTACCAAACGGGGCAAGCGCACCATCACGCATACATTCGCGGATGCGGTGGGTCAGAAACCACGCGCTCTTGTAAGTGATGCCGAGAACGCGATGCAGTTGGTGGCTGGAAATGCCCTTCTTGCTGGACACCATCAGGTGAATGGCTTGGAGCCACAGATGTAGCGGCAGGTGGCTTTCCTCAAAGATGGTACCTTTGCGGACGGTGAACTGACCACGGCAATCGCGGCATTTCCAGAGGCCGTGGCGCTCTTTGCCTTCCGGGTTCTTCTTGGACGGCTTTGTACGGACCCCTTCAAGACGGTACGCACGGTCCACAACGCCGCAGTGAGGGCAAACTGGACCATCCGCCCAAAGCATCGCTTCGACGTGGGCGAAAGCGGCTGCTTCGTCGTGCATGTAAGGGGCAGACAGGACAGACATGGCGGGTTCCTCAACTCTATGAGTTAGATATAGGAATCCCGATTGGGTTTGTCAAATATACAATCGCCTAATTTTGGGATCGAATAAGATCGTCAGTGAGCCCCGGCTCTTGAGCGCTTTATTGGAGCAGAGGGGTATGTTCCGATTGCATCCCAGATCTATTGGGGGATAAATCGGGGGAAAATACGCCATTCTCAGAAGAAAAATCAATATAAATCAATAGCTTTGCGATATTCTTTGGTGGAGCAGAGGGGGATCGAACCCCTGACCTCGTCATTGCGAACGACGCGCTCTCCCAACTGAGCTACTGCCCCGCACCGGGTGCTCATGTGGCCGAGAGCGTCGGCGTTGTCAAGCGGGTCGCGGATGCGCTCCGCAAAATTCGACCTGCCGGACACCCAAGTCGTTCCAGGTTTGGATTGAAACTGCACCTGTCGGAATTCGAACGAAAAAGGTTCGAACTCCGATTCAACGGAAAGCCGAAACGCCTCAGGCGATCGCCGGCGCCTTGGAGCGCACGAAGGCCTCGATCTCGGCCGCCGGCCGCGCACCGGGCAAGCGCGCGACTTCTCGGCCACGATGCCAGAGGATCAGAAGCGGAATCCCCCGGATGCCAAGGCGCTGCGACACGGCCGGGAAATCCTGCGTGTCGATCTTGGCGAACCGCGCCTTGCCCTTCAGCGCCTGCGCGGCCTTCGCGAATTCCGGCGCCATCATCCGGCAGGGGCCGCACCACGGCGCCCAGTAGTCGACGATCAGCGGCAATTCATCGCCGCGCGCCAGCTTGTCATGGGCCTTGAGGTCCAGTTCCGCCACCTTTCCGCTGACGAGCGGATCGCCGCAACTGCCGCATTTCGGTCCCTCGGCGAGCCGCGCCACCGGCACCCGGTTCGCTTGCCCGCAGGTGGCGCAGGTGAGCTTCACGGCGTCTGCCTTTGTATTCTGGGTCATGTCGCGCCCGCCTTCGTATCGGATCGGCGACCAGGCCGGTCACCCTCGCCCCGCATCTAGGAATTGCCTCTGGCCCCGGCAAGGACAGGGCGCCAGGATGCCGCAGGTGTCGAAGGGGATTCCCGGCGGCCCGCCGGCGCCGGAAAGATACGAAAACCCGTGCCACACAGACAGATCAGAGCAGGTCTTCCTCCTCGCCGGTCACGTCGATGCCCAGCGCCTCCAACCCCGCTTCGAGGTTCTCCGCCAGATGCGGCATTCCCATGAGGTAGTCCTCGGTCGGCGTCGTCGCCTCGGCGATGGCGGTGGCCACGGCCTCGTCGAACTCCTCGGCCTCGAAGGCACCGCGCCCGATCCAGGCGATGGCGGTCAGTTGCGGTTTCTCATCGTCGTTCAGACCCGCGATGAACTCGTGCAGCTCCGCTTCCGCGACCTTGCCCTCGCGCGACATCAGGATGACCTGCACGACCGAGGCCGGTGCGATTTCCAACATGGTCACTGTCCTTTCCTGTTCCTGCGCGCCGACCAAATCATGGCGGCGCGGCCTGCACCTTGTCCAGGATCAAACCGGCGGATCAATCTCTCGATGCCGGCAGAAGGTCCACGACCAGCCCGACCGCCTGTTCCGGCGTGAGCGCGCCCGGCGCAAGGCCGAGGCGCAGCCACAGCCCGTCGATCAGACTGCCAAGCCGCAACGCGGATGCCTGCGCCTGCGCCTCGGGCAGAAGCGGCCGGAACGACTTTGCCCTGACCACGGGCGTGGCGACCGTCACGCTCGACGCGCTCGGATACGAGGCGGAGTCAAGCCTTCTTGGACTGGAAGTGATCTACCAGTCGTTGAAGGAACAACATCTCGATATCTTCCTCGGCTACTGGGATCCTGCGATGCAGACCTACGCAACGCCTTATGAGGCAGAGGGGTCGGTGGAGCGGGTCGGGATCAACCTCCAAGGGGCGAAGTACACATTCGCGGTTCCTGCCTATGTCGCGGAAGCCGGGGTGCACGACTTCACCGACCTCGCTGCCTTCGCCGAAGCCTTCGACAGCAAGATGTACGGGATTGAGCCGGGATCGAACCAGCTGATGTTCGACGTCATCGCTGACCCGGCCTTCGGGCTGGACGGCTGGGAGGTCGTGGAAAGCTCGGAAACCGCGATGCTGACCGAGGTGCAGCGCAAGGTCGACGACAAGGAATTCGTGGTCTTCCAGGCCTGGGCACCGCATCCGATGAACACCGTCTTCGACCTCGTCTACCTGACCGGCGGCGACGCGCATTACGGCCCCGATTTCGGTGCTGCGACGGTCAGCACCCAGGTCCGCAAAGGCTATCTTGAGGAATGCCCCAATGTCGCCCGCTTCCTGAAGAACCTTACCTTCTCGGTCGAGTTCGAGAATGAAGGGATGGCCTATCTGATCGACGAGGGGATGGCGCCAGACGACGCCGGTCGCGCAATCCTGAAGGACCACCCGGACGTTCTGGACGCCTGGTTGGACGGGGTCACAACCGTTGACGGCGAACCTGGCCTGCCCGCCGTCCGCGCCGCGCTCGGCCTGTGACGACCCTGCCGGCAATGCCGCCCGCGCTGGACCTTGCAGTTCCGGGCGCGGGCGTCCTTCACGTCCGCCACCGGCCCGGCAGCGCGCCGCCACTTCTTCTCCTGCACGGGTTCACGGACTGCGCGGACAGCTACCGGCTCCTCCTGCCACATCTCGGGGATCACGCACTGGCGATCCCCGACCTGAGGGGGCACGGCCGGTCCTTCCGTTCCGACGTGATGACGCTTGACGCGCTGGCGCGGGATGCCGACCCGGTGCTGCATGCGCTCGACCTGTCCGGCACCGTAGTCGTCGGCCATTCGATGGGGGCGCTCGTCGCGCTGCGGCTGGCGGGTATCGCGGCGGAGCGGATCGCGGGGCTTGTCCTGATCTCGGGCAGCCTTCGCCCGCATGGCCCAAGCCTGACACGACTGGCCGGCCAGATCCGGGCGCTGCCCGACCCGCTACCCGCCAGCCATGACTTCTTCGCCACCTGGCACCAGACGGAACGGCCCGTGCCGGCACCGTTCCTGGCCCGGCTCGCAGCCTCTGCCGCGGCAATGCGGCGGCGCGACTGGCTGTCCTGCATCGGCATCCTCGGCGATGCCGATCTCAGGCACGAGGCGCAGCACCTGCATTGCCCGACGCTGGTCCTGTCCGGCGGCCGCGACGCGATCTTCGCGACCGGGCATCAGAAGATGCTCGCCGCGAGCCTGCCCGAGGCGCGGCGCATCGTCTTTCCCGATCTCGGCCACAACCCGCATTGGGAAGCGCCACGCGAGATCGCCGCGCCGATCCTCGACTTCTGCCAGGCGCTGAGACATGCCGACGGGCGCGCGGGGCCGGTTCCGGACCGGCCCGACACGCCGTAGCTACGGATGAACTACGGGCAAACCACGCGATACCGACGCAGACCTGCCGGCGGCGACAAGGTTACTCTGCCGCCTCGGCGTAGCTCTCGACCGGCGGGCAGGTGCAGACCAGATGCCGGTCGCCATAGACGTTGTCGACGCGGCCGACCGGCGGCCAGTACTTGTCCACCCGGAACGATCCCGGCGGGAAGCAGCCCTGTTCGCGGCTATAGGGCCGGTCCCAGTCGCCGATCAGTGCATTGACCGTATGGGGCGCGTGTTTCAGCGGGTTGTTCTCCGCATCGATCTCGCCCTTCTCGATGGCCGCGATCTCGTCCCGGATCGACAGCATCGCGGTGATGAAGCGGTCGAGCTCGGCCTTGGTTTCGGATTCCGTCGGTTCCACCATCAGCGTGCCCGCGACCGGCCAGCTCATCGTCGGCGCATGGAAACCGTTATCGATCAGCCGCTTGGCGATGTCGTCGACGGTGACATGGGCGCTGTCGGCGTAAGGCCGCGTGTCGAGGATGCATTCATGCGCAACCCGGCCCTTGCCGCCCTTGAAGAGGATGTCATAGGCCCCTTCCAGCCGCTTGGCGATGTAGTTGGCGTTAAGGATCGCCACCTTCGTCGCCTGCGTCAGCCCCTTGCCGCCCATCATCAGGATATAGGCCCAGGAGATCGGCAGGATCGAGGCAGAGCCCCAGGGCGCGGCGCTCACCGGCCCCTCCTCGCCGCCCGTCACCGGATGGCCGGGCAGGTGCGGCGCGAGATGCGCCTTCACGCCGATCGGGCCCATGCCGGGGCCGCCGCCGCCATGCGGGATGCAGAAGGTCTTGTGGAGGTTGAGGTGGCTCACATCGCCGCCGAGATCGCCCGGGCGGACAAGGCCGACCATCGCGTTCATGTTGGCGCCGTCGATATAGACCTGACCGCCGTGATCGTGGGTGATCTTGCAGACCTCGCGCACGGTTTCCTCGAAGACGCCGTGGGTCGAGGGATAAGTGATCATGCAGGCCGAGAGGTTCTCGCCCGCGGCCTCGGCCTTGGCGCGGAAATCCTCCACGTCGATATCGCCGTTTTCCGCCGATTTCACCACGACGACCTTCATCCCCGCCATCTGCGCCGAAGCCGGGTTGGTGCCATGGGCCGAGGTCGGGATAAGGCAGATATTGCGATGCGCCTCGCCCCGCGCCCGGTGATAGGCCTCGATGGTCAGAAGGCCCGCATATTCACCCTGAGCGCCCGAATTCGGCTGCAGGCTCATCGCATCATAACCAGTGATCTCGCAGAGCTTGGCCGACAGGTCGTCGAACATCTCGGCATAGCCCTCGGTCTGGTCAGACGGCGCGAAGGGGTGGAGGTTCGAGAACTCGGGCCAGGTGATCGGCATCATCTCGGCCGCGGCATTCAGCTTCATCGTGCAGGAGCCCAAGGGGATCATCGCCCGGTCGAGCGCAAGGTCGCGGTCGGCGAGGCGGCGCATGTAGCGCATCATCTCGGTCTCCGCCCGGTTCATATGGAAGACCGGATGGGCCAGATACTCGCTCGTCCGCACCAGATCGTCCGGGATGTTGAAGTGATGCGTCAGGTCATCGTCCTTCTGGTCGATCCCGAAGGCACGCCAGAGCCGTTCGATGGTCATCCGGCGTGTGGTTTCGTCGATGGAGATGCCGACCTTCGTCGTGCCGATCTTGCGCAGGTTGATGCGCTCATCCCGCGCGGCTTTCAGAACCGCGCCTTGCATCGCGCCGACATCGACGGTGATCGTGTCGAAGAAGTGCTTCGGCTCCACCTTGTAGCCCGCCGCCTCCAGCCCATGCGCCACGCGCACGGTCTTGCGGTGGATACGCTCGCCGATGGCGCGAAGCCCTTCGGGCCCGTGATAGACGGCGTAGAACGACGCCATGTTGGCCAGAAGCGCCTGCGCGGTGCAGACGTTCGAGGTGGCCTTTTCACGGCGGATATGCTGCTCGCGCGTCTGCAAGGACAGGCGATAGGCCTTGCCGCCCTGCGCGTCGATGGAGACGCCGACAATCCGGCCCGGCATGTTACGCTTGTGCGCATCCTTGCAGGCCATATAGGCCGCCGACGGTCCGCCAAAGCCCATCGGCACGCCGAAGCGCTGGGTGGAACCGACGGCGATATCGGCGCCCATCGCGCCAGGTTCCTTCAGAAGCGTCAGCGCCATGATGTCGGCGATCACGATGCCGACCGCGCCCGCCTCGTGCAGCTTGGCGATATGGGGCGTGAAATCGGTCAGATGACCATAGGTGCCGGGATACTGGAAGATCGCACCGAAGACCTTGGCCGGGTCAATCTTTTCCGGGTCGCCGACGATGATTTCGATGCCGATGGGCGCGGCGCGGACCTTCATCACCTCGATATTCTGCGGATGGCAGTTCTCGTCGATGAAGAACGCCGTGGCCTTCGACTTCGCCGTCCGCTGGGCCATGGTCATGGCCTCCGCCGCCGCCGTTGCCTCATCGAGAAGCGAGGCATTGGCGATCTCCAGCCCCGTCATGTCGCAGACCATGGTCTGGAAGTTCAAAAGCGCCTCAAGGCGGCCTTGGCTGATCTCGGGCTGATAGGGCGTATAGGCCGTGTACCAGGCCGGGTTTTCAAGGATATTGCGCTGGATCGCGGGCGGGCAGACGGTGCCGTAGAAGCCCTGCCCGATCATCGAGGTAAAGACAGCGTTCTTCTTCGCGACCTGCCGCATGAACCACAAAAGCTCACGTTCCGACTTGGCCTTGCCAAAGTCCAGCGGCTTTTCCTGACGCAAGGATTTCGGGATCGTCTGGTCGATCAGTTCGTCGAGGTCCTTCACCCCCAGCACCTTGAACATCTCCTCCATCTCGGCCGGGGATGGTCCGATATGGCGGCGGTTGGCGAAGTCGTAGGGCAGGTAGTCGGTGGGGGTGAAGGGCATCTTCCTCGTCCTTATCCGATCATCTCGTTATAGGCGGCTTCGTCCATCAGCCCGTCGAGCGCGGACTTGTCGGCGAGCTTCATCTTGAAGAACCAGGCCTTGCCGGTCGGGTCCTCGTTCACCATGCCGGGATTGTCGGCCAGTGCGTCGTTGACCTCGACGATCTCACCGTCCAAGGGCGCACGGATGTCGGACGCGGCCTTGACGCTCTCGATCACGCAGATCTCGTCATCCTTGGACACGTTTGTCCCGGCCTCGGGCAGTTCGACGAAGACGACATCGCCAAGCTGTTCCGAGGCATGGGCGGTGATCCCGACAACAACGACATCGCCCTCGACACGGAGCCATTCATGATCTTCGGTGTACTTCATGGGTCTCTTCCCTGCTGGTTAACGTTTGTATTGGTTGGGTTGGAACGGCATCGGCGCGATCACGGCGGGCAGGCGCTTGCCCCGGACCTCGCCGTAAACCGTGGCGCCTTCACTCAGGTCGGCGGGCAGATAGGCCATCGCCATCGGTGCTTCGATCGAGGGGCCGAAGCCGCCCGACGTGATGGTGCCGATGGCCGCACCGCCTTCAGTGCCGGCGAACACTTCCGTCCCCTCGCGCATCGGCGCGCGGCCCTCGGGGCGCAGCCCCACGCGGCGGCGGGACGGGCCTTCGGCCAGTTCCTTCAGGATCCGGGCCGCACCGGGGAAGCCACCCTCACGGGCACCACCGGCACGCCGCGCCTTCTGGATGGCCCAGGTGACATTGCCTTCGACCGGGCTCGTCGTGGTGTCGATGTCATGGCCGTAAAGGCACATACCCGCCTCCAGGCGCAGCGAATCGCGGGCGCCGAGCCCGATGGGTGCCACCTCTTCCATCGCCAGAAGCGCGCGGGTGAAGCTGACCGCGAATTTCTCGGGGACCGAGATTTCAAACCCGTCCTCGCCGGTATAGCCCGACCGCGAAATCCACAGCTCCGCCGTGTCCCATTGCCGGATGGCGACATCCATGAACTTGAGATCGACCACATCCGGCACCAGCCGCGCCAGCGCTGCCTCGGCGGCCGGCCCCTGAAGCGCCAGAAGCGCCCGGTCGGTGATCATGCCAAGATCGCATTCATCGCCCAGATGCGCCTTCAGATGGGCGAAGTCCTGATCCTTGCAGGCGGCGTTCACGACCAGAAACAGGTGATCGCCGCGGTTGGCGACCATCAGGTCATCGAGAATCCCGCCTTCGTCGTTGGTGAATAACGCATAGCGCTGACGGCCTTCCTTCAGGCCGAGAATATCGACCGGCACCAGCCGCTCCAGCGCCAAAGCCGCGTCCTCAACCGACCCCGATTTCGCGGTCATGAGAATCTGGCCCATATGGCTGACATCGAAAAGCCCTGCCGCCGTGCGCGTGTGAAGATGCTCTTTCATCACGCCCATCGGATACTGCACGGGCATCTCGTAGCCCGCGAAGGGCACCATCTTGCCGCCAAGCTCGATATGCAGGTCGTAAAGAACCGTGCGCTTCAGATCGGCCATGCCGTCCTCCCTCTGTCACGCCGGTTCATGGTGTCCGGCATCGCTCACGACGGTCAAGCCCGTCCGTTCCGATGCCCCCTCTGTCCTTTCGCCTGAGATCGTTATCCCTTCGGCGCCCCATCCGGGGTCTCTCCAGAGTTTCCGTTGTCAGACCGGTCCTTGCGCCTGAGAGTTTACCGGGGCGGTTGCTCCTTCGGCACCAGACGGGGTTGCACCCCTCCGGATTCTCCCGGACCTGACATGCCCGTCACTAGCGCGGATCAGTCATGTCGGGCAAGGGGGTATGCAATGGAATACGACACTTTTCCCGGCATTCACGACGGGACTTGCGCTTCCCCGGCGCGCGGGCGATGAAATCCGGATGACCCCAGGCCGGCACCCTGCCTTCTTCGGCTACGGATCGCTCGTGAACCGGGCGACGCACGATTACGCACCGGGCGAGCCGGCGCGGCTGTCGGGCTGGCGGCGGGTCTGGCGGCATACGACCCTGCGCGACTGGCCGTATCTGTCGGCCGAACCGGCAGAGGCCGAGATCGACGGCCTCATCGCGGCCGTTCCGCTTGACGACTGGGCGCTTCTCGACCAGCGCGAGGCGGCCTATCGCCGCCATGCACTCTCCCATGACCGGCTGGCGACCGCGCCCCACTGGGCGCAGCGGGTCGAGATTTACGCGGTGGACGAAGTCCATGCGCTGCCTGCAAGCCACCATCCGATCCTGCTGTCCTACCTCGATACCGTGGTTCAGGGCTTCCTGCGCGAATTCGGAGAAGCCGGCGTCGCCAGGTTCTTCGCGACCACGGTCGGCTGGGCACCCCTTCTCGACGATCGCGCGGCGCCACACTATCCCCGCCACACGACGACCAGCGCCGCAGAGCGGCGGCTGGTTGACGACCATACCGATGCCCTTGGCCTGAAACGCCGCACGGCCTGACCCCCGGAGAAACCGCCGATGAGAACCGAATTCGACCGAGAGCTTGAAGACCGTCTGGTCCGCTATGCCGCCATCGACACCCAGAGTGACGAGGACAGCGGCACGAAACCCAGCACCGCGATCCAGCTCGACCTCCAGCGGCTTCTCATGGACGAGTTGAAGGAGATCGGCGCGTCGGACGTGCGGATGACGGAATATGGCGCCGTGCTTGCCACCATTCCCGCCACGGCCGAGCGTGCGCCGACTATCGGCTTCCTCGCCCATGTCGACACCGCGCCCCAATTCAACGCGAGCGGTGTGAAACCGGTTGTCCATCGGAATTACAACGGCGGCGCGATCAGCTTCTCCGACGCGCCCGGGCTGACCCTGTCGCCCGAGGCCGCGCCCTACCTTGGCACGAAGTCCGGCCACGACATCATCACCGCAAGCGGCACCACGCTTCTCGGTGCCGACGACAAGGCAGGCGTCGCCGTGATCATGAGCGCGGCGCGCCATCTGCTTGCCAATCCGGCGATCCCGCATGGCACGATCCGCATCGCATTCACCCCGGACGAAGAGATCGGCGCCGGCGTCGATGAACGCCTTCCCGCCGATCTGGGCGCGGATTTCGCCTATACGTTCGACGGCGGCGCTGTGGGCGAGATCGAGTATGAGAGCTTCTCGGCCGATGGCGCGACGGTGACCGTGACCGGTGTTTCGATCCATCCCGGCACGGCGAAGGACAAGATGGTCAACGCGCTCCATCTCGGGGCGAAGATCATCCAGACCCTGCCGCACGTCACGATGACGCCGGAGACGACCGAGGAACGTGAAGGCTTCATCCACGTCTACGAGATGAAGGGATCGGCGGCCGAGGTGGTGCTGAAGTTCATCCTCAGGGATTTCGAGCGCGACGGGCTCGCCGCGAAAGGCGACCTTCTGCGGCAGGTCTGCGCAATCGTTCAGGCGACCGAACCGCGCGCCGAGATCACCTGCGAGATTCGCCCGCAATACCGCAACATGCGCTACTGGCTTGAAAAGGACATGGCGCCGGTGGACTTGGCCCGCGCCGCCTGTCTCGATCTGGGGGTCGAGCCGGTCTCCGTCCCCATTCGCGGCGGCACCGACGGCTCCCGCCTGACCGAGATGGGCGTACCCTGCCCCAACCTCTTCACGGGCATGCAGGAAATCCACGGACCGCTGGAATGGATCAGCGTGCAGGACATGGCGCTGGCGACGCAGCTTTGTCTGAAGATCGTGGAGCGCGCCGTTGCAGGGCAGTCCGACGCATAGGACGGCTGCAGCTGCTTACCCCTTGGCGCGAACCTTCTGGAGAAGCGGCATGAGGTCGGCCATTTCCGGCCCGCTCTGCTCACCGGTCAGCGCGAGGCGGAGCGGCATGAACAGCCCCCTGCCCTTGCGCCCGGTCGCCTCTTTCACCCGCGCCGTCCATTCGCCCCAGGTCGCGTCCGAATAGGGCGGCTCCGGCAGGAGCGCCATTGCCTCGCGCACGAATTCGGCGTCCTCCTCGGCGACAAGCGGCTCTGCGCCGTCGCGGGCAAGGTGCCACCAATGCTCCAGATCGGCGAGCGTCGTGATGTTCTGCGAGGCGACGCGCCAGAACCGCTCCGCCATGTCGTCCGGCACGCCAAGCGCTGCGACCCGGTCTTTCACCGCCGCGAACGGCAGCGCCTGATTGCGGGCGCGGGTCAGCGGCCAGAGGTCCTCGGCATCGAATTTCGTCGGCGCCGCGCCGAACTGCGACAAGTCGAACCCGCCCGCGATCTCGTCAAGCGACATCATCAGTTCGACCGGCTGCGACGAGCCGAGCCGCGCCATCAGGCTCAGCAGCGCCTCTTTCGCCACGCCCTGCGCGCGCAGGTCGCGCAAGCTGAGCGTGCCGAGGCGTTTCGACAGCCCCTCGCCCTGCGGGCCGGTCAACAGGGAATGGTGCGCGAAGGCGGGTGGCGTGCCACCCATCGCGCGCATGATCTGCACCTGTGTCGCGGTATTCGTCACGTGATCGGACCCGCGCACGATATGGGTGATACCCATATCGATGTCGTCAACCGACGACGCAAAGGTATAAAGCACCTGCCCGTCCGCCCGGATCAGCACCGGGTCGGAGACCGAGGCGGTGTCGATCGACACGTCGCCCAGAATGCCGTCCGTCCACTCCGTCCGCTGCTGGTCGAGCTTGAAGCGCCAGTAGCCGTCCCGTTCGGATCGAAACTTGTCCTTTTCCTCTGCCGAAAGGCCGAGGCCCGCGCGGTCATAGACCGGCGGCTTGCCCATGTTCAGAAGTTTCTTGCGCTTGAGATCGAGTTCGGTCGGCGTCTCGAACACTTCGTAAAGATCGCCCATCTCGCGCAGATGTCCGGCAACTTCGCCATAGCGATCGAGCCTGAGCGACTGCTGTTCGATCCGGTCCCAGTGCAGACCGAGCCAGTCGAGATCCTGCTTGATCCCGTCGATATATTCCTGCTTCGAGCGCTCCTGGTCGGTATCGTCGAGGCGCAGGATGAACGTGCCGCCGGTCTTGCGGGCAATGAGGTAGTTCATCAGCGCGGTGCGCAGGTTGCCCACATGGATATAGCCGGTGGGGGACGGGGCGAAACGGGTCACGGTCATGGGATGTCTCCTGTCGCGCCCCCTCTTTCACATGGCGCACATTTTGTCCATATGATGCCCCGGAAGGAGTGGTCCGATGAACGACTGGCTGGGGCGTGCCGCGCCCGATCTCTTCACGATCGAACAGATGGCGCGCGCAACGGTTTCGGACCTGCCGCCGCAGTTCGCCCCTGCCGCATCGGCAGTTCTTCTCCGGGTCGAGGATTTTCCCCCGGAGGACATCCTCGACGATCTGGATGTGGAAAACGGATTCGAACTGACCGGGCTTTACGACGGTATCCCGCTGACCGAGAAATCGGTGATGGATGTCGTGGATAGGCCCGACACGATCTGGCTTTTCCGCCGCCCCATCCTCGACGAATGGGCCGAACGGGGCGATGTGACGCTGGGCCAGCTTGTCGCCCATGTGATGATCCACGAACTGGCGCACCACTTCGGCTGGTCCGACGAGGAAATCGCCGAAATCGACCGCTGGTGGGAATAGGCCGGCGATGCGGTTCCTGTCCGCCCTCCCCGCCCGGCTCAGGGCGCACTGGCAACTGATTGCGCTGACGACGCTGGTCTACCTTTTGTGGAACACGGATTTCGTGATGCCGCTCAAGGTTCTGGTCGTATTCCTGCACGAACTGTCCCATGCACTCGCCACCTGGCTGACTGGCGGGGAGGTTATGGCAATGTCCATCGACGCCGATCAGGGCGGGGAGATGATCGGTCGTGGCGGCAACCGTTTTGTCATTTCGTCGGCGGGCTACCTCGGCTCGCTCATGATCGGCATGGCGATCTTTCTTGTCGCGGTCAGGACCAATGCCGACCGGGCGGTCATGGCGATCTTCGGCGTGACCATGCTGATGATCACCGCCTTGTACTTCCGCCAGGTCTTCTCGATCCTGTTCGGCTCAATCGGCGGACTGGCCATGCTGGCCTCGGCGTGGAAACTCGGACGACCCGTCAATGACCTGTTCTTGCGTGTCATCGGCCTGACAAGCCTTCTCTATGTGCCCCACGATATCTTCTCCGACACGATCGCGCGATCCGGCATGCGTTCGGATGCCCGCATCCTCGCCGAGACCTTCGGCGGCACGACCCTATTCTGGGGCGGCCTCTGGCTTCTGCTCAGCCTCGCCGCGGTCGGGCTGTGCGCACGGTTCGGACTGGGAGCAAGCAGCAACATCACCTTCGGCCCGGCCGCGCGAAACACGGGAATGTGATCCGCACGCACGCCCCCGCGCGACTACCCTGTCCTCCTCACAAACTGGGAGAGAGAAGATGACCTATGCCAAAGGGCTTTCCCGCCGGCAGGCGCTCTTCGCCACTGCCGCCGCGCCGCTCGTCGCCCTTGCGCCGCGCGCCGCCCGCGCCAAGGCGGACATGATGGGAATGACCACCCCGCTTTTCAGCCGCTTCAAGCACGGCGATTTCGAGGTGACGACCCTGCTCGCCGGCACCCGCCCGGTCGAGGACCCGCATTCGATCTTCGGCCTCAATGTCAGCGCAGAGGACTTCACAGCCACATCGGATGCCGCCTTCATCCCGACGAACGTGGCGCAGTTCTTCTTCACGCCCACGGTCGTGAATACCGGCGACGCGCTGGTCCTTTTCGACACCGGGCTTAACCCCGAGGGCATCACCGCCGCACTCGCCGCGGCCGGCTATACGCCCGATCAGGTCGATACCGTCGTGATCACCCACATGCACGGCGACCATATCGGCGGGCTGGCAGGCGATGCCGGCGCGACCTTCCCGAACGCGGCCTATGTGACCGGCGCGACCGAGCACAACCACTGGTCCGCCGCCGGCAACGAGGGCTTCGACATGAAGGTGAAGCCGCTGAACGATAAGTTCACCTTCCTCGACGATGGCGGCGCCGTGGCGCCCGGCATCACGGCGGTCGGGGCGCATGGCCACACGCCCGGGCACATGGCCTACATGATTGAAAGCGGCGGCAAGGGCCTTGTCCTCATCGCCGATACCGCGAACCACCCGGTCTGGTCGCTCGCCAAGCCCGACTGGGAGGTGAAGTTCGACATGGACAAGCCCGCCGCCGCCGAAACCCGGCGCAGGGTGCTGGGCATGATCGCGGCCGACCGGTTGCCCTTCATCGGCTATCACATGCCGTTCCCCGCCACCGGCTATATCGAGACCGCCGGCGACGGTTTCCGCTATGTGCCCTCGTCCTACCAACTGATGCTGGGCTGACGGCCCAACCGCGCCCTTGCCGGGGCGCGGCTTTGCGGTCAGGCTCGGTGGAATGGCAGACCCTGCAACCCCGATCCTGACCGTCACGCTCAATCCCGCGCTCGACATCGCGACCTCGGCCGAAAGCGTCGTCGCCGGTCCGAAGCTGCGGTGCGAGCCGCCGCGCGTCGACCCCGGCGGCGGCGGCATCAATGTCAGCCGGGTGATTGCCCGGCTTGGCGGGGAAAGCCGCGCCTTCTTGGCGCTTGGCGGAGCGACGGGCGAAAGGCTTGCCGCCGCACTCGCCGCCGAGGGGATCGCGGCCGAAGTGTTCCCGGCCCCCGGGGAGACGCGCGAAAGCCTCTCCGTCACCGACCGTTCGACTGACGCGCAATACCGCTTCGTCCTGCCCGGCCCGGTCTGGACCGGCGCACAGGGCGATGCGGCGATCGCAGCCATCGCCGGCTCGGCAGGTACAAACACACTCGCCGTCCTCTCCGGCAGCCTGCCGCCGGGCCTGCCGGACGACCTGCCAGCGCGCCTTTCGCGTGCGCTGGCGTCACGGTCCGGACGGGTGGTGCTGGACACCTCCGGCGCGGCACTGGCCCGGGCTGCGCGACCCGAACACCCCGCCTATGTGCTGCGGATGGACGCCGCCGAGGCCGAGGCGCTTGCCGGGCGGGCGTTGACCACGCGCACCGACAGCGCTGATTTCGCAGCGGGTCTGGTGTGCGCAGGCGCGGCGGAAATGGTCGTCATCGCGCGCGGAGCCGATGGTTCGGTCCTGGCCTCGGCCGGAGAGCGCTGGTTCACCGAGGCCGCCGACGTGCCGGTCAAAAGCAAGGTCGGCGCGGGCGACAGTTTCCTCGCCGCCTTCACGCTGGCCCTGTCACGCGGAAGCGGACCCGCGACGGCCCTGCAGGACGGCATGGCCGCCGCCTCCGCCGCCGTCATGACAGAGGCGACGGAGCTTTGCCGCGAGGCCGACATGCGCCGGCTGGTGCCGCTCTGCCCGGTGGAACCCGTCTGACGGTCGGGCCGGCTCGACCCGCCCGTGCCGCAATGTCAGAATTCGACCTCGGCCAATGTCGCACGGTGATCGGACGGCCACGGATCGACCGCGAGGTCGGTACGCGCACCGCTTTCGCCCACGATCCACGCGCCGGTAACTCGAAGTCCGTCTGCCTTCGCGAAGGCGAAGTCGATCCGGTCGTGATGGTCCTCGGGATCGGCCTCGTCACCCTGCGGGGTCCACGTATACGCGGGTTTGGCGACCGGGTCGGGCCAGACCGCGCGATAGGTATCGACGAAGCCCGCTTCGGAAAGCTTGTGCGTGGTCGGCCATTCGACCTTCACAGGCTGCTGCCCGGCGGCGACGGCGGCGTCGGTCCAGTCGTATTCCGACGGTTCGTTGAAATCGCCGAAAACGAAGATCGCCGCCGCACCCTCCGCCTCCTTCATGTCCTCGAACAGAAGGTCCATCGCCGCGCCGCGAGTCTGGTTCGCGTAGTCCTGCGCCTCGGCCTCTGTCTTGATGAAGGGCGCGGGGCCGTATTCGATACCGAGAAGCTGGTAGGGCTGGTAAGGCTCATCGTCGTGGTGGATGTTGAACGCCCACACCGTCACGCCGTTAACGTCGATCGGCACGCCGAGATCATGCCCGCTTGCCGCACCGATCGGGTAGCGCGACAGGATCGCGTTGGCCCATAGCGCCACGTTCTCATCGGTCTGGTCGTAGTAGTGATAACCAAGCGCCTCGGCGATCGCCCGCGCGACGGATTCGCCCGCCGGCGGACAGGCATCCGCCGTGCATTCGCCGCCCTCCAGCCGCGTTTCCTGCATTCCGATGATGTCGGGATTGGCGGCCCTGAGCACGGCGACGGTCTCGTCGATGCCCTTGTCCTCGTTCCCGCCGCCGCCCCAGATATTGTAACTCATGATACGAAGCGTCGTCTCCGCAGCCGCCGGTCCGGCCACTATGACGCCCAAGAGCAGTCCCGGAAGAAGCCGTTTCAGCATGGGCAACCTCCTTGAGTGAGACGACGCTAGAATAGTGATGTATCGGATTCGCGAAATCCGGAAAATTCGGCGGGCGGTTCAGCCCCGGGCCGCGCGGAACTCTTCCTGAAGGCGGTGGAACTCCGCCCGGTAACGCGCGAGCCGCGCGGCATCCGCCTCGGCGTTGAGGAACGGCTTGCGCCGCCCCGTGACCATCACGTCCTTGCCGCCGATTGGTTTTGTCAGTGGTGTATCTGCCGCGAACATCTCGCATTCAGTGTCGGACAGATGGACGGAGAGATAGGCGTAATCGGCAGTCTCGAACTGATTGGACAGCGACAGGTGCTTCAGGGCGGAACATCCGGCGACCGGGCGCAGCCCCCCGTCCTGCACACGCAGGTTCAGAAGCCGCAGCTCCTCAAGGTTCTGAAGGTGTCCGACTGGCGCCAAAGTCGCTGCGCGGTTCGCATTCCACATGCCACCGGAAAAGTTGAACGCAAGAAGCCCGCCAAGCGATGTCAGTGGCGCAAGATCGGCGATTTTCGGACAATCCTCGATCGAGAGGACGCGGATGCCGGGCAGGTCCCGCAGTACCGAGATGTCGGAAACCTTGGTCGTGGCAACGATCGAGAGATGGGTCAGCCGTGTGAGCCGCGCGAGGACGCCGATATCGCCGGTCCGCACATCGAACAGGCCGAGCTTTTCCACGTCGAGACGCTCCACAAGCGGCGCGAAGGTCTTCGCATTCGCGTCGATGATCGAGGCCACTCTTCCCGAGAGTAGACCCCTTTCATGCGCGAGGTCGACCTCGCGCCCATCAAGAAAGACCTTCGGCTTCGTGTCATCGCGCCATTTGCCGTCATTGGTCAGGTCGTTCATCAGGGTGTCGAGATAGTGCGCCGCCATCGCCGGATGCCCCCGTTCTAGCTGCCGTCGCGCCAGCGGTTCGCGATCGGATAGCGGCGGTCGAGCCAGAAAGCCTTGCGCGTAAGGCGCGGGCCGGGCGCGGACTGGAAGCGCTTGTATTCGCTGATATAAACGAGGTGTTCGATCTTCTTCACGACCTCCCGGTCAAAGCCGGCGGCGACCACCTCTGCCACCGATTGGTCGCCTTCGATCAGCCTTTCGAGAATCGCGTCCAGCACCTTGTAGGGCGGCAGGCTGTCCTCGTCCTTCTGATCCGCGCGCAGTTCCGCAGAGGGCGCCTTCTCGATCACCCGGTCGGGGATCACCTCGCCGTCCGGGCCCATCATCCAGTCGCGGTGATTTGCGTTGCGCCAGCGGCAGGTCTGAAAGACCCGCATCTTGTAGAGGTCCTTGACCGGGTTGTAGCCGCCCGCCATGTCGCCGTAGATCGTGGCATAGCCCACCGCGACCTCCGACTTGTTGCCGGTGGTCAGCAGCATCTCCCCGAACTTGTTCGACAGCGCCATCAGCATCAGCCCGCGTAGGCGGGACTGGATGTTCTCTTCCGTGACATCGGCCTTCGTTCCCTCGAACAGCGGCGCCAGCGCCTCCGTCACGGCGGCACGCGGGCCGGAGATCGGCACGGTATCAAGCCGGCAGCCCAGCGCCCTGGCCACGCTTGCCGCGTCCTCCAGCGAATGGGTGGAGGTATATTCCGACGGCAGCATCACGCAGCGCACGTTGCCCGGCCCTATCGCATCGGCGGCAATCGTCGCCACAAGCGCGGAATCGATGCCGCCGGACAGACCCAGCAGCACCTTCGAGAACCCCGTCTTCCCGAGATAGTCGCGCAGCGACTGCACCATGGCGCGGTAATCCTGCTCCCACTCGTCCGGCATCAGATCGAGGTCGCCGCGCACCGCCTGCCAGCCTTTCGACCCGTTGACGAAATCGACATGGCGGATGCACTCGTCGAACACCGGCAACTGCGTGGCTAGCTCCGCACCGGGGTTAAGCACGAAACTGCCGCCATCGAAGACCTGATCGTCCTGACCACCCACCATGTTGAGATAGACGAGCGGCAGCCCCGTCTCGATCACGCGCGACACCATGATATTGACCCGCACGTCGTATTTGTTGCGGTAGTAGGGCGACCCGTTGGGAACCAGCAGGATCTCGGCCCCGGTCTCGGCCAGCGTCTCGGTCACGTCGTCGAACCACGCGTCCTCGCAGATCGGGGTGCCGATGCGGACACGGCCGATCGCGTAAGGCCCGCTGACCGGCGCCGCGGTGAACAACCGCTCCTCGTCAAAGACGGCCTCGTTCGGCAGATGATGCTTGAGGACGCGGGCCGCGACCTTTCCGCCCTTCAGAATCCAGTAGGCATTGTAGAGCCCTGTCGCGTCGCGATACGGGCCCCCGATGCCAAGCGCCGGGCCATCGGCGCAATCCTTGGCAAGCTCCTCGATCGCGGCCATGGCGGCATCCGTGAAGGCCGGCTTCAGGACAAGGTCCTGAGTCTGGTAGCCGGTCACGAACATCTCGGTCAGCGCGACCATGTCAGCGCCGGCCTCGCGGCCCTTTTCCCAAGCCGCGCGCGCCTTCGCGGCGTTCACGGCAATGGCGCCAACGGTCGGGTTAAGCTGGGCCAGTGTGAGGCGGAAGGTCTCTGACATGCGTATTCCCATTCTGTCTTCCCGTCTTACCAAACCTGCCGTGGAGGGAAAGCCGTCACCGCCCGGGCTTTCGCGCCGGATCGCCGCCGACCCGCCGGGAGAGTGACTTGTCAGCACGTTGCGCGGGATTTAGGCTTCGGGCAAGAACGACCGAGCCGCCGCGAAACGCGGCCGGTTCCTTCGGCGAGGCCCACCCTGCGGGTCCGGCCAACAGATGAACGGGAAGCGAGGCAGATCATGACGCGCATCGGCGGCGCAGGAATTCGGACGGCACTCGCAGCGCTGATGCTGTTCGCTGCACAGGCGGCAGCGGCACAGGATGTCGTGACCAAGGAATACGAAGACGGCGGCATCTACGAAGGCACCTTCAAGGACGGCAAACAGCACGGAAAGGGCACCTACCGGCTGCCGAACGGCTACGAATACGAGGGCGACTGGGTCGAGGGCGAGATTCTCGGACAGGGCATCGCCCGTTATCCGAACGGCTCGGTCTACGAAGGCGCTTTCGCCAAGGGCAAGCCGCAGGGTCATGGCAAGATCACACTCGCCGATGGCGGCACCTACGAAGGCGACTGGGTCGACGGAGAGATCGAGGGACAAGGCACCGCCCACTATGAGAGCGGCGTCGTCTACACCGGCGAATTCAGCAAGGCACTGCATCACGGCAAGGGGCGAATGGAAAGCCCCGGCGGCAACATCTACGAGGGCGACTGGGTGAACGGCGTCAAGGAGGGCCAGGGCAAGGTCATCTATCCCGACGGCGCGGTCTACGAAGGCGGTATGCTGCGCGGCCAGCGCGCGGGTCAGGGCACGCTGACGCTCGCCGACGGGGTTGTTTACGAAGGCACCTGGGCCGCCGGCCAGATGGAGGGCAAAGGCAAGGTGATGCATCCGGACGGCTATGTCTTCGAAGGCCGCCTTGCGGGCGGGAAGCGTCAGGGTCCGGGCAAGGTCACCTATGCGAACGGCGATGTGTACGAGGGTGGTTTTGTCGCCGATAAGCGTCACGGCCTCGGCGTCTTCCGCGAGGCCGGGGGCTATGTCTATGACGGCACATGGGCCGACGGGCGGATGCACGGCAAGGGCAAGATCACCTATCCCGACGGCTCCTTCTACGAGGGTGACTTCGTTGCGGACCTCGCCAACGGCAGCGGCAAGATCACATATCCCGACGGCGCGACCTACGAGGGCACCTGGAAGGACGGCACGTCGCATGGTGAGGGCATTGCCACCTATGCCAATGGCCGCATCTACGAAGGCGGCTTTCGCGAAGGCAAGAATGACGGTCAGGGAAAGATCACCTACCCCGACGGTTATTCCTATGTCGGCGAGTGGAAGGCCGGACGGCGCGAAGGCCAGGGTGTCGCCACCTATGCCGACGGAACCGTCTATACCGGTAGGTTCCACGAGGGCCAACGGGACGGACAGGGTGATATCGTGATGACCGATGGCTTCCGCTATTCCGGCAGCTGGAAAGCCGGCAAGATAGACGGAAAAGGCGTCGCGACCTATCCGAACGGGGATGTCTACGAAGGCAGTTTCGTCGACGGCAAGCGGCAGGGCGAGGGGATCATGCGATACGCGACGGGTGAGGTCGCATCGGGCACCTGGACGGACGGTACGCTGACCGACGCCGACACCGCGCCCGCGACGGACGCGCCGACCGATGCCGTCCCGGCGGAACCGGATGCCGCCGACACCGGAGGCGCGTCCAACTAGCCCTTGTCCGGGGGCGAAGTTTTCGCTTTTCCTTTCGTGCGCCATGGGTATAGTCCCGCGCATGACACGGAGCATCCATATCCAGACGGCCAGCGACGCCTCGCGCGTTCTGCCGCTTCGTGCCCTTCTCCTCCTTAGCCGCCTCTGAGCGTGCCTTTTGGCGCGACCGCTCAGAGGTGACCACGCGCCAGCAAAGCTAAGGTAGACAAGCGAGAAAAGACCATGACCGACAGAACCAAGCAAGACCGCGTGGTGATCTTCGACACGACGCTGCGTGACGGGGAACAATCGCCCGGCGCGACAATGACCCATGATGAAAAGCTCGAGATCGCCGAGATGCTCGACGAGATGGGCGTCGACATCATCGAAGCCGGCTTCCCGATTGCTTCGGAGGGTGACTTCGCCGCCGTTACCGAGATTGCCAAACGGGCGCAATCATCGGTGATCTGTGGCCTCGCCCGAGCGCAGTTCAAGGATATCGACCGCTGCTGGGAGGCGGTGAAACACGCCAAACGCCCCCGCATCCACACGTTCATCGGCACCTCGCCGCTCCACCGCGCGATCCCCAATCTGGACATGGACCAGATGGCCGAGCGCATCCACGACACGGTGACGCACGCCCGCAATCTCTGCGACAACGTCCAGTGGTCGCCGATGGACGCGACGCGGACCGAGCATGACTATCTCTGCCGCGTCGTGGAAATCGCGATCAAGGCCGGCGCGACGACAATCAACATCCCCGATACCGTGGGCTATACAGCACCGCGCGAAAGCGCCGACCTGATCCGGATGCTGATCGAGAAGGTCCCCGGCGCGGATGAGATCATTTTCGCGACCCATTGCCACAACGACCTCGGCATGGCGACGGCGAACTCTCTGGCGGCGGTCGAGGCCGGCGCGCGACAGATCGAATGCACGATCAACGGGCTGGGCGAACGAGCCGGCAATACCGCGCTGGAAGAGGTGGTGATGGCGCTCAAGGTGCGCAACGACATCATGCCCTACCGGACCAGCATCGACACGACGAAGATCATGGGGATCTCGCGCCGGGTCGCCGCTGTCTCGGGCTTTCCGGTGCAGTTCAACAAGGCCATCGTCGGCAAGAACGCCTTCGCGCATGAAAGTGGAATCCATCAGGACGGGATGCTGAAGAACGCCGAGACGTTCGAGATCATGCGCCCTGAGGATATCGGGCTGGCCGCGACCAATCTGGTTATGGGCAAGCATTCCGGCCGCGCGGCCTTGCGGTCGAAGCTGAAGGACTTGGGCTACGACCTCGCGGACAACCAGTTGAACGATGTCTTCGTCCGCTTCAAGGCGCTCGCTGACCGCAAGAAGGAAGTCTATGACGACGACCTCGTCGCACTGATGACGGACAGCGCGTCCGAGGCCGCGGGCGACCACATGCAGGTCAAGTTCCTGCGCGTGATCTGTGGCACCGAAGCGCCGCAATCTGCCGACCTGATCCTGACCATCGACGGCACGGACCAGCAGGTCACGGCGCAGGGCGACGGGCCCGTCGATGCGACCTTTAACGCGGTCAAAAAACTCTTCCCACACGATGCCCGCCTCGCGCTCTACCAGGTCAGTGCCGTGACCGAGGGCACCGATGCACAGGCCACGGTTTCGGTCCGGCTGGAGGAAGATGGCAAGATCGTCACCGGCCAGTCATCGGATACCGACACGGTCGTCGCCAGCGCCAAGGCCTATGTCAGCGCGCTGAACAATCTCGTGGTGCGGCGGGAAAAGACAAAGCCGGAAGACGAGGTGAAGTCTGTTTCATAATATTTCTGGCGCTGATCGCGGAGTGATCATTGCCAGAAATGTTTGAAATGTACTAGCCGGCGAAAAGCCGCGAGGGTAACGCAACACGCCCCTTTCGCCTTTGGCCCCATGCGAATATAAGAAGCTCCGGCCTGCGACACCCGAGTCGTGGGCCGAAATTGGCTGGGGAACGGGAAAATAACATGGCAGGTTTTGGCGGTCTGTTTTCGTCCGACATGGCGATCGACCTCGGGACGGCGAACACGCTCGTCTATGTCCGCGGCAAGGGGATCGTGCTAAACGAACCCTCGGTCGTTGCCTATCACGTCAAGGACGGCAAGAAGCAGGTTCTTGCCGTGGGTGAGGATGCGAAACTCATGCTCGGCCGCACGCCCGGCTCGATCGAGGCGATCCGGCCGATGCGCGAAGGCGTCATCGCCGACTTCGACACCGCCGAGGAGATGATCAAGCACTTCATCCGCAAGGTCCATCGCCGCACCACCTTCTCCAAGCCGAAGATCATCGTCTGCGTGCCGCATGGTGCGACCCCGGTCGAGAAGCGCGCGATCCGCCAGTCGGTCCTGTCCGCCGGCGCCCGCCGCGCCGGCCTGATCGCGGAACCGATCGCCGCCGCCATCGGCGCGGGCATGCCGATCACCGATCCCACCGGCTCCATGGTCGTCGACATCGGCGGCGGCACGACCGAGGTCGCGGTGCTCTCGCTCGGTGACATCGTCTATGCGCGGTCGGTCCGGGTCGGCGGCGACCGGATGGACGAGGCGATCATCAGCCACCTCCGGCGTCAGCAGAACCTTCTCATCGGCGAAAGCACTGCCGAGCGGATCAAGACCTCCATCGGCACCGCGCGAATGCCGGATGACGGGCGCGGCGCCAGCATGCAGATCCGCGGCCGCGATCTTCTCAATGGCGTCCCGAAGGAGACCGAAATCAACCAGGCCCAGATCGCCGAGGCGCTGACCGAGCCGGTGCAGCAGATCTGCGAGGCCGTGATGATCGCCCTTGAAGCGACGCCGCCCGATCTTGCCGCCGATATCGTGGACCGGGGCGTCATGCTGACCGGGGGCGGCGCGCTGCTGGGTGAGCTTGACCTCGCGCTGCGCGAACAGACCGGTCTGTCGATCTCGATCGCGGACCAGTGCCTCAACTGCGTGGCGCTGGGGACGGGCAAGGCGCTGGAATATGAAAAACAGCTGCGCCATGTGATAGATTACGACAGCTGAGGCCTGAGCCCAGCGCCCGAGGAAGGCCGCCGTGGCACGAGACCGCAAAGTCGAAGCCGATTTCAAACGACCGGTCCGCCGCGTTCTGATCGCGGTGATGATCTTTGCGCTGTCCGCCGTCTTCCTGATCTGGCGCATCGACAGCCCGCGCGTCGAACGCTTCCGCGCGGCCTTCATCGACCGCGTGGTTCCGAACATGGACTGGGCCATGGTTCCGGTCACCAAGTTCGTCGGGATGGTCGAAGGCTTCCAGTCCTACGCGGCCCTTTACGACCAGAACCAGGAACTGCGGCGCGAACTTCAGCAGATGAAGGCCTGGAAAGAGGCCGCCGTTCAGCTTGAGCAGCAAAACGCGAAGCTGCTGGCGCAGAATCAGGTGCGGCTCGACCCGAAGCTCACCTCGGTATCGGGTGTGGTCCTTGCCGATTCCGGCTCGCCTTTCCGGCAGTCGGTCCTGCTGAACGTCGGGTCGCGCGACGGGATCGTGGACGGCTGGGCGACGATGGACGGTCTCGGCCTGGTCGGACGCATTTCCGGTGTCGGCCAGACCACAAGCCGGGTGATCCTGCTGACTGACGCGTCCAGCCGCATTCCGGTGACGATCCAGCCCTCGGGCCAAAAGGCGATGCTTGTCGGCGACAACTCGGTCGCGCCGCCGGTTGAATTCCTCGAAGCGCCAGAGAAGGTTCGCCCCGGCGACCGCGTGATCTCGTCCGGTGACGGCGGCGTGTTTCCGGCAGGCCTTCTGGTCGGACAGGTAAAGCTTGGCACCGACCAGCGATTGCGCGTCGGGCTTGCTGCGGACTACGAGCGGCTGAACTTCCTGAGAGTGCTGAGAAGCCACCCAGCCGAGCAGATTTCGGAAGCCGGCTGGCTCATCCCGCCACCTTCGCAGCCGCGCGCCGCCGATGTGAGCAACGAGGGGCTAGCCCCGCCCGAGGCGGGAGGCGGCGATGGTTGATCCGGTCGCGGCATCCCGCTTCGCCTATCGCTGCCTGTTCGTGGGCCTCGCCGCGGCGATCATCTTCGC
Organism: Alphaproteobacteria bacterium; assembly: GCA_030429495.1. Classification (GTDB taxonomy): domain Bacteria; phylum Pseudomonadota; class Alphaproteobacteria; order Rhodobacterales; family Rhodobacteraceae; genus Albidovulum. The sequence goes on from JAUIFH010000009.1 coordinate 115,947, forward strand.
CCGGTTGCTGCCGCTGAACGCGACGCCGTCGCAGCTTCCGGGGCCCGACCTGATCCTCTGCCTCGCGCTTGTCTGGATACAGCGGCGGCCGGACTACCTGCCCGCGTTCCTCGTCGTCGTCGTCTTCTTCGTCGATGACATCCTGTCCATGCGGCCGCCCGGTCTGTGGACGCTGATCGTTCTTCTGGGGACGGAGTTCATGCGTTCGCGCGAGACGACGCTGCGCGACATCCCATTTCTGATTGAATGGGCGATCTCCAGCGCGATGATCGCGGCGATCGCGGTTGCACACTGGCTTGTCCTGTCGCTGTTCGTCGTCCCGCAACCCGGTTTCGGCGCGATCGTGCTGAGGATTCTCACGACGGCAATCGCCTACCCAGCCGTCGTCGTCGCGACGCTCCTTGCCTTCGGCGTCAGGAAGACCGCCAAGGGCGAGGTCGATGCACTGGGGCACAGGTTATGAGACGTTCTCCCCGTGACAGTCAGGAAAGCCACCGCAAGATCAGCCGGCGCGCCCTTCTTCTGACGTCGGTGCAGGCGGTTCTGGTCGGCACGCTTGCCTTCCGGATGCGCTATCTCCAGGTCGATCAGGCGGACGAGTTCCGCCTTCTCGCGGAAGAGAACAGTATCAAGATCCGCCTGCTGCCGCCGGCGCGCGGCCTTATCCATGACCGCAACGGCGCAGTCGTGGCCGGCAACGAACAGAACTACCGCATCACCATCATCAAGGAAGATGCCGGCGACACCGAAGATGTTCTCGACCGCCTCGGGCGCCTTGTTCCGCTGACCGAGGAGGACCGCGAGCGCACGCTGAAAGAGGCCGGTCGAACCCCTACGCTTCCGATTACCGTCGCCGACCGGCTGAGTTGGGAGGAATTTAGCCGCGTCGCAGTGAACGCCCCTGCCCTGCCCGGCATCACGACCGAAGTCGGCCTGTCGCGCTTCTACCCGCTGGGGCCGGACTTCGCCCATGTGCTGGGTTATGTCGGGCCGGTCAGCGACTACGACCTGTCCAAGATGACCGACCCCGATCCGCTGATGAAGATTCCGCGGTTCCAGATCGGCAAGCTGGGGGTCGAAGCGAAGCTTGAGGCCGATCTGCGGGGCAAGGCCGGATCGCGGCGGATCGAAGTCAACTCGACCGGCCGGGTCATGCGCGAGCTTGGCCGCAAGGACGGCGACCCCGGCGCCAATGTCCGGATCACGATCGACCACCGTTTGCAGAACTATGTGCAGGCCCGGCTTGGTGACGAAAGCGCCGCCGCCGTCGTTGTCGACGTGCGGACCGGCGACATCCTGTCGATCAACTCGGCGCCAAGCTTCGATCCGAACCTTTTCGTGCGTGGCATTTCCGGCCCGGATTATCGTGCTCTGACCGAAAACGATCATAGGCCGCTGGCCGACAAGTCGGTGCAGGGCGCCTATCCGCCCGGCTCGACTTTCAAGATGGTGACGGCGCTCGCCGCGCTTGAGGCGGGCGTAATCGGCGTTGGCGACACCGTCTATTGCCCCGGTTTCACAAAGCTCGGCAACCGCCGTTTCCATTGCTGGCGCCGGGGCGGGCACGGCCATGTCAACCTGAACGAGAGCCTGCAGCAATCCTGCGACGTCTATTACTACGAGGTCGCCCAACGCGTCGGCATCGACAAGATCGCCGAGATGGCGCGGCGGCTCGGCATCGGTGTGCGCTTCGACCTTCCGATGTCTGCTATTTCGGAAGGCCTTGCCCCGGACAAGAACTGGAAACGGTCGAAATACGGCAAGGAATGGCTAGTGGGCGATACGCTCAATTCCGGGATCGGCCAGGGCTACGTGCTCGCCTCGCCGCTGCAACTGGCGGTCATGGCCGCGCGGATCGCGACGGGCCGATCCGTCACACCCCGGCTTGTCCGCGCGGTCGACGGCCAGGACGTGCCCCTTGCCGAAACGCCGGAACTGGGGCTGAACGAGAACATCCTGCGTGCGGTGCGCAAGGGCATGTTCGACGTGTCAAACTCCCGACGGGGCACGGCTTACGGATCGCGTATCGTGGATGACACGCTGCGCATGGCCGGAAAGACCGGAACCAGCCAGGTCCGCAACATCACGGCGGCAGAACGCGCCCGCGGCGTGACCCGCAACGAAGACCTGCCATGGGAGCGGCGCGACCACGCCTTGTTTGTGTGCTTCGCCCCCTTCGACGCGCCCCGATACGCGGTATCTGTCGTGGTCGAACACGGCGGCGGCGGCTCTACCGCGGCCGCTCCGATCGCACGTGACATCGTCTTGCAGGCGCTGGCCGACGGCCTGCCGCCACTGACCGCATATCCGGAAAACCAGCGGTCGCGGATCGAGGCGGAGCGCGAAAAGCTCCAGCTTCTCGGCCCCGATGGGCCGAGCGGGGGAAGGTCGCGCGCATGAGTTATCTTGAGTACAACGTCAAGACGATCCCGACCGGCCTTCGCAAGGTGCTGTACTTCAACTGGCCGCTCGTTCTGCTGGTCGCCGCTGTGGCGGCGGTCGGTTTTCTCATGCTCTATTCGGTGGCGGGCGGGCGGCTCGAAGTGTGGGCGGAGCCGCAAATGAAGCGCTTCGCGGTCGGTATGACTGCGATGCTCGTGATCGGGTTCGTGCCGATCTGGTTCTGGCGAAACATCTCCGCAGTAGCGTATCTTCTGGCCCTCCTCCTCCTTGTCGCGGTGGAGTTCTTCGGCTCCATCGGCATGGGCGCGCAGCGCTGGATCGAGCTTGGCCCCCTGCGCCTGCAACCGTCCGAGCTGATGAAGGTCGCGCTCGTCATGCTGCTGGCCGCCTACTATGACTGGCTCGACATCAAGAAAACCTCGCATCCGCTCTGGGTTCTCATTCCGGTCCTGATCATCCTTACCCCGACGGTGCTGGTGCTGAAACAGCCCGACCTTGGCACGGCGATCCTGCTTCTGGCTGGCGGTGGGCTCGTGATGTTCGTGGCTGGCGTAAGCCTTTGGTATTTCGGCACCGTCATCGCGCTATCCGTCGCGCTGATCTTCGCCGTGTTCGAGAGCCGTGGGACCGACTGGCAGCTGATCGAGGACTACCAGTTCCGCCGCATCGACACCTTCCTTGATCCCAGTTCCGATCCGCTTGGCGCTGGCTACAACATCACGCAGGCGCAGATCGCCCTGGGTTCCGGCGGCTGGACCGGCCGCGGCTTCATGCAAGGCTCGCAATCGCGGCTGAACTTCCTGCCAGAGAAGCACACCGACTTCATCTTCACGACCCTGGCCGAAGAGTTCGGATTCGTCGGCGCGGTTTCGCTCCTTGCGCTCTATGTCCTGATCCTGGTCTTCTGCGTCCAGTCCGCGCTGTCGAACCGTGACAGGTTCTCTTCGCTTCTGATCCTGGGCATTTCCGGTACGTTCTTCCTGTTCTTCATGGTCAACATGTCGATGGTGACCGGGCTGATGCCGGTCGTCGGCGTTCCGCTGCCGCTGGTCTCCTATGGCGGCACGGCGATGATCATCCTTCTCGGCGCTTTCGGCCTTGTGCAGAGCGCTCATATACACCGACCGAGGTAGCAGCCGATGCCGATCACCGTCCTGTTTGCCGCCGGGGACGCACTATGGGCGGACTACAACGCCGCCCTCGGCACAGCCTTCTCCGAGGCGGAGTTGAACATCAACCTCGTCCAGCAGGCCGATCCGGGCGCGGTGGACTACATCATCTATTCGCCCGGATCGACACTTACAGACTTCACGCCCTTCACGCGCTGCAAGGCGGTTCTGAACCTCTGGGCGGGGGTGGAGCGGATAACCGGCAACCCGACGCTGACCCAACCGCTCTGCCGCATGGTCGATCCGGCAATGACCGAAAGCATGGTTGAATGGGTGGTGGCGCATACGCTTCGCCTGCATCTCGGAACCGATACCCATGTCCTCGGGCAGGACGGGGTGTGGCGGCAAGACCCGACACGACCCACAAAGATCGCACGCGAGCGTCCGGTCACGATCCTGGGCTTCGGCGAGCTGGGGCAGGCCTGCGGCAGGGCGCTGATGGCGCTCGGCTTTCCGGTAACGGGCTGGAGCCGGCGGCCGACGGCGCTTACCGGCGCACGGTGCCTTGCCGGGGCGGACAGCCTCGATACCGCGCTTTCCGGGGCCGAGGTGCTGGTACTGTTGTTGCCGCTGACGCCGGAGACGGAGAATGTCGTGAACGAACGCACTCTGTCGCTCCTCGCGCCGGGCGCATTCCTCATCAACCCCGGCCGCGGACCGCTGATCGACGATGCAGCGCTGCTCGCGGCGCTCGACGCCGGGCAGGTGGCGCAGGCGACGCTTGATGTCTTCCGTGAGGAACCGCTGCCGGCCGATCACCCGTATTGGGCGCATCCGCGGGTCACGGTCACGCCGCATATTGCGGCGACAACCCGGCCGGTCACTGCCGCGCGGGTCGTGGCCGAGAACATCCGGCGTGGCGAGACGGGCGAACCCTTCCTGCACCTCGTCGACCGCCAGCGAGGATACTGAGGGTCCTGCCGCAGCGCTTCGGGTTTACGTCGAACGATCCTTGCTGCCGCAATCGAAACCCGAAACGCTTCAGCGCAGCCGGGGCGGACGCGACGGGTCCATACCCGGCGCCTCGGGCGGCTTTGGCATCGGTGTGGCCTCGGGCACCGGCAGGTCAAAGGTCAGCGCGACGCGCGCGACCCGGTCGCGCAACGGATCGTTGTCGCGCAGAAAGACCACGTCAATCCTGCCCTGATCGGCACCGGAAAAGACCAACGCCTCGGACACTGCCTTCGCCAGCGGGGCTTCCGCCCCCGGTCGTGGCATTTCGAACGCGAGCATATGCCCGCCGCTTCCGTCGGAATAGCGCGCCGATACCAGATGCGCCGCCCGCGCCAGACCGGCAAGACCGGCGAGCTTCGCATCCAGTGCAGTGAGCACGCGGTCCGGCAATCCGGCCGGCGCGGCGACCTCGACCGGCCGCGCCTCGGCTTCCTCGGGCGCAAGGTCAAGCGTGCCGGCCAGCCAACCGAGCGCCTCGGCCGACATCAGGAAAGCCGTCGACGGAACCGACAGGTTCAGGCCGAGCCCCACCCCTGACGCGGCGAGTTCCCGGGCCACGACGCGCCCGGGCAACGCGGCATAGGCCGCCGGCCCCGCCGCGAAATCGGCGAGCCGCTCTTCGGTGTCGAAGGCCAGGGCAAAGCGCCCTTCCTCCAGATCGAACAGCCTTGGCGCGACGCGATCGTCCGTGGGTTCTTCTTCCAGCAGCAGGAACAGTTCGGCATCGGCCAGGCGTTCGTAGTAGCGCAGCCGGGCGCCGTCATCCTCGGGCGCGGCATCCATCGCCGTGCGGGCACGGTCAAGGATCGTTTCGGTCATGGTCGAGCACCTCGCGCAGACGGGTCCGGGCCTCCGGCAGCAGTTCCGCCTCGAACCAAGGATTGCGTTTCAGCCACGCGGTATTGCGCCAGGACGGATGGGGCAAGGGGAATGTCAGCGGCGCATGGTCACGCCAGCGTGCCACAGTGGCCGTGACACCGCCCCGAACCGCCCCAGCGCCAAGATGCCATTTCTGGGCGTAGCCACCGACAAGGAAGGTGACGCCCAACCTCGGCAGGCGCGCGAGCACGCGTTGCCGCCAGGTCGCCGCGCAACGCGGTTGCGGCGGCAGGTCGGAACCCTTCGCATCGTAGCCCGGAAAGCAGAAGGCCATCGGCACGATCGCGACCTTGTCGAGATCATAAAACGTGGCATCGTCAAGGCCCAACCAGGCGCGCAACCGGTCCCCCGACGGATCAGTGAAGGGGCGTCCGGATTCGTGGACACGCAGCCCCGGTGCCTGCCCGGCGATCAGCACGCGCGCCGCCGGTCGGAACCAGATCACCGGACGGGGTTCGTGTGCCGTCGCCGCCGCCGCGAAATCGGCGGCGCACAGGCGGCAGGCGCTGATGTCTCGGACGAGCGGTTCTTCGATATCCGGCATGGCGAACAGCATAGGCGGTTTCGATTGCCGCCAGAAGCCCCGCGCGGCCACTCCGGACCCGAATGCCTGCAACGACACATCCGCTCGGGTTGCTCCGAACGCTTGATTCCTCTATCCAAAATAAAACGAGCGCGTCCGGGGGGTCAGAATGTATCGCGTCTGGAACTACGTCACCAATTACTCGTTGCTTCTGATCGCCGGTGCTCTGATCGCGTTGGTCTGGGCGAACACCAATCCCGAAAGCTACCATCACTTCGTGGACTTCGTGATCGTTGATCATTTCTGGATCGGCCACCTGCATCAGGAAGGCGGTCACGCCACGAGGACGCTCACACTGCATTATCTCGTCAACGACGTCCTCATGGCGTTCTTCTTCGCCATTGCGGCGAAAGAGGTCTGGGAAGCAATCATCCTCGAGAATGGCTCCCTTCGCGGTCGCAAGGCCATGACACCGCTTATTGCGACGGCCGGCGGGATGTTCGGCCCGATCGCGGTCTATCTCGGCCTTGCCGCCGTTCTCGGTGTGTATGAAAGCGTGAGCCGCGGCTGGGCGATCCCGACTGCGACCGATATCGCATTTTCCTACCTCGTCGGCCGGCTGGTCTTCGGCGCGGGTCATCCCGCGATCCGGTTCCTGCTGCTTCTTGCGATCGCGGACGACGCGGCGGGCCTTATCATCCTTGCCGTCTTCTACCCGTCCGGCGACCTTGCACCGGAATGGCTGCTGCTTTCGTTCGGCGCGGCCTTCGCTGTCTTCGTCCTCGCCAACTGGCTTCCGCGCCGGCTCGACCGTGGCAACCAGCTTCGACCGACCTCGAGCTGGGTGCGGCAGAAATTGTCGTTCTGGCCCTACCTTCTGGCGGGCTGCGCAAGTTGGTACGGCTTCCAGGAGGCGGGTATCCATCCCGCGCTTGGCCTGCTGCCTATCGTCCCGACGATACCTCACGCCGACCGCGCATTCGGTATCTTCGCCGAGGCCGAGCAATACCTCACCGACCTGCTGAACTGGATCGAACACCACCTGAAACACCCGGTGGAGATCATCCTGTTCTTCTTCGGCCTGCTGAATGCCGGTGTCGAGTTCTCGGCCATTTCCTCTCCGACCTGGCTCGTTCTGCTCGGCCTAATCATCGGCAAGCCGGTGGGCATCTTCCTCTTCGGCTGGTTTGCGGCCTATCCGATGCGCCTTGGCCTGCCACAGGGAATGCGCGCCATCGACCTTGTCGTCATCGGCTGCGTCGCCGCCATCGGCTTCACGGTCGCGCTTTTCGTGGCCTCGGTCGCCTTCCCCGCCGGCCCTGTGCAGGATGCGGCCAAGATGGGCGCGCTCTTCTCCTTCGGAGCAGCGTTGATCTCGATCGTCGTCGGCAAGATCTGCCGAGTGGAGAAAGTCAGCGGTTGAAGCTTCAGGGCGGGCGCATGTGCGAAAAATGCGCCCGTCCCGCCATAATCCGGGCAAGATGTCGTTGTAGCCGCTATGTTAACAATCGTACCGTAAGAACGTGCGGCAGGCAGAGCGGCACCGGGGCTACCGAATGCTCGAATTCGAGAATGTGAGCAAATCCTTCTGGACCGGGAAGCAGCGCAAGGTGATCCTTGACCGCGCGTCGTTTCGCGTTGACCTGGGGAGATCGCTTGGCATTCTCGCCCCGAACGGCACCGGCAAGACCACGATCATCAACATGATGGCCGGGCTTGAGAAGCCCGATGAAGGCTCGATCCGGAAGTCGTGCCGGGTTTCCTTCCCGCTCGGCTTCATGGGGGGCGTGGTTTCACGCCACACCGCGCGCGAGAACGCCCGTTTCATCGCCCGGCTATACGGTCTCGATCCCGACTATATCGAGGCGTTCAGCCGCTGGCTCTGCGACCTCGAAGAATATTTCGACATGCCGGTCGGTACCTACAGCGCGGGAATGCGGTCGCGATTCAGCTTCTCGCTCCTGCTGGCGCTCGATTTCGACATCTATCTCATCGACGAGGGGATGCCGTCGAGCACGGATGCCGAGTTCAACCGGAAGGCCGGTTCCATCCTGGCCGACCGCCTCAAGACGGCCACCGTGATCGTGGTGTCGCACCAGCCCGCGACGCTCGAGAAGTTCTGCCGGTCAGCCGCGGTGCTGCGCAATGGCCAGCTACACATGTTCGACACTCTGGAAGAAGCGAAGCGGATGTATGACTACTCCACCTAAGGCCGCAAAATTCCGCATCCGCCGCGTCGCGCGCGGCAGCGAGGCCGTCGCCGCCTTCGCGACCGGCGCCGGCACACCCCCGGTCGAGGACGGTTTTGGAGACACCGTCTTCCCGACGGCCGCCCGGCAACCGTCCCATGCCGACGAGGAACTCGCCGCGATCGAGTCCGAGGGGTTGAGCGCGCGCCAGCTGCGCACGGCACGCCGCGTCGCACAGAAGAACGGCCTTAACGTCAACTCCGATCTGGATGCCGTCCGCGTGCTGCGCAAGAAGGGTATCGACCCGTTCCAGCCGGCCGCCGTGCTGCAGTTGATCGAGAGCGAGGGGCGGCAGGCGCGCGGGTCCGATCAGGTCCAGCTTCCGCAAACCGTTCCGCAGGGCCGTCCGCTTCTCTTGGGCCAGCCACTCAACGACGGCGAACGCGCCGCCGAGATTATGCGGGTGCAGCGCGATATCGTGCGGCGCCGCCGGCGCAACTTCCTGCTCCTGCTTTCGCGGCTGGCTGTCTTCGTGCTGGTGCCGACATTCGTCGCCGGATGGTACTTCTTCAACATCGCCACACCGTTCTACGGGACGGTCAGCCAGTTCATCATTCAGCAGAACGAAGGCCAGTCCGGTGGTCTGAGTTCCATGTTCCGCGGCACGCAGTTCGCAACGTCACAGGATTCCATCGCCGTGCAGGGCTACCTGCAATCGCGTGACGCGATGCTGCGCCTCGATAGCGACCTCGGTTTCAAGGCGCATTTCAGCCAGGATTTCATCGACCCGCTCCAGCGGCTTGACGCGGACGCAACAAACGAAGCGGCCTACAAGGTCTACAAACGCAACGTGAAGATCGGCTACGACCCGACCGAAGGCATCATCAAGATGGAGGTGATCGCCGCCGATCCCGCCGTCAGCGAAGAGTTTTCCAAGGCGCTTATCGGCTATGCCGAACAGCAGGTGGACCATCTTTCCTCCCGCCTGCGCGAAGACCAGATGCAGGGGGCGCGCGAAAGCTACCAGGATGCCGAGATGAAGGTGAGCCGCGCGCAGGAGCGGGTTCTCGAATTGCAGCAGGAACTCGGCGTTTTCGACCCGATGTCCGAAAGCAGCGCGGTCATGGGGCAGATTGGCACGTTCGAGGCGCAGGCCCAGCAGAAACGGCTTGAGCTTCAGCAGTTGATGGACAACCCCCGCCCCAACCAGGCCCGGGTCGCCGGTGTGCAGGGCGACATCGCCCGGCTGGAAGGGATTGTCGCGGACCTGCGCAAGCAGCTGACCGATGGCAATGGCGGTTCGGCCTCGCTCGCGCAGGTGACCGGCCAGCTCCGCATGGCGGAGGCCGACCTGGAAACCCGGCAGCTCATGCTCAGCCAGGCGCTGCAACAGCTTGAAACCGCGCGGATCGAGGCGAACCGACAAGTGCGCTATCTCGAATCCGCAGTGGCGCCGGTCGCTCCGGACGAACCGACCTATCCGCGCGCGTTCGAAAACACGGCCTTGGCCTTTCTCATCTTCGGTGGCATTTACTTGATGCTCTCGCTGACTGCCTCGATCCTGAGGGAGCAGGCGACCGCATAAGGAGCCTGAGATGACCGAGATGAAAGACGTGGCCGTCGGTGGATTGACCATCGGCAACGATCGGTCGCTGACCGTGATTGCCGGGCCATGCCAGCTTGAGAGCGCCGACCACGCGCAGATGATCGCCGGGACGATGGCCGAAGCCTGCGCCGCGACCGGTGCGCAGTTCATCTTCAAGGGCAGCTTCGACAAGGCCAACCGCACATCGCTTAAGGGCAAGCGCGGACTTGGCATCGACGCCGGCCTCAAGGTTCTCGACGGCGTGCGCGCTGCTTTGGGGATGCCCGTGCTGACGGATGTGCATGATCCCGATCAGGCGGCCGTCGCCGGGGCCGTGGTCGACGTGATCCAGATCCCGGCCTTCCTGTGCCGCCAGACCGATCTCCTCCTCGCCGCTGGCCGCTCCGGCTGCGCCGTCAACGTCAAGAAGGGTCAGTTCCTCGCACCTTGGGACATGGCGAATGTCGCCGAGAAGGTGGCAAGCACCGGGAACGAGCGAATCCTTCTAACCGAGCGCGGCGTGTCCTTCGGTTACAACACGCTTGTCGCCGACATGCGGGCGCTGCCGACGATGGCCCGGACCGGCTATCCGGTCATCATGGACGCCACGCATTCGGTGGCCCAGCCCGGCGGGCTCGGCGCTTCGTCCGGCGGCCAGCGGGAGTTCGCCCCGGCCATGGCACGCTCGGCCGTCAGCCTCGGGATCGCGGGCGTGTTCCTCGAAACCCATCAGGACCCGGACAACGCCCCGTCCGACGGCCCGAACATGGTCCGGCTGGCCGACATGCCACGGTTGCTTGAGACGCTGATGGCGCTTGACGCGATCGCAAAGGCAGACCCCGTCCGGGTCTGAGTGGCCTTCCGCATCACGCGACCTGCCCGGCCGCCCAACCCGACGACCACGCCCACTGGAAATTGTAACCGCCAAGCCAGCCGGTGACATCGACGGCCTCGCCCACGAAATAGAGGCCCGGCACCGACCGCGCCTGCATCGTCCGCGTATCGAGCGCGTCTGTCGCGACCCCGCCAAGCGTGACCTCGGCGGTGCGGTAGCCCTCCGACCCGACCGGCGTAACACGCCGTCGGTGCACTGCTTCGCCAAGGCGGTCCATCGCTGCATTGGACTGGTCGGCCAGCCGCCCGCTGCACCCGGCTGTCGCCGCGGCGAAGGCGGCGACCTTCTCGGGCAGATGCCGCGCCAGCGCGTTGTGGACGGCCACACGCCCGCTCTCGCCACGCGCCATCTTCAGCGCGGCCGCCACGTCGTAGCCTCTGGCGAGGTCGACTTCCAGCGTATCGCCCTCGCGCCAATAGGAGCTGATCTGAAGAATCGAAGGTCCTGACAGCCCGCGATGGGTAAAAAGCAGCCCTTCCTCGAAACTGACCTTGCCATGCGTCACCCTCGCCTCCACCGAAACCCCCGCCAAAGGCTTCATGCGTTCCAGTTCCTGCTCTGCGAAGGTCAGCGGCACCAGCGCCGGCCGCGTCTCGGTCACCGAAAGGCCGAACTGGTCTGCGACCCGATAGGCAAAGCCCGTCGCGCCCATCTTCGGGATCGACTTGCCGCCGGTCGCGATGACAAGGCTTTCCGCAGCGACGGCGTCGGAGCCGGTCCGGACGACAAAGCCCCCGTCCCTCGCCACCTGCTCGACAGGCGAGCCGAGCCACAGTTCGACCCCCGCCTCGGCCATCTGCCCAGTCAGCATGCCGACGATCTGGCGGGCGCTCCCGTCGCAGAACAGCTGGCCAAGGGTCTTTTCATGCCACGCAATTCCGGCGGCATCGACCCGGGCGATGAAATCGGACGGGGTAAACCGGCTGAGTGCAGAGATCGCGAAGCGTGGGTTTGCAGAGAGAAAGCGCTGCGGCGGGGCTTCGCGATTGGTGAAATTGCAGCGTCCACCGCCCGAGATTCGGATCTTCTCTCCCGGTTTTCCGGCATGATCGACGACCAGAACGCGCCGTCCCCGGCGCCCGGCTTCGACAGCGCACATCATGCCGGCCGCACCGGCGCCCAGAACGATGACATCCACGCGCTTCATCCCTGCCCCCTAGCCCCGATCGACCGTCCGCGCAACGCCTGCAACCGGCGAATTTGGTCTTGCAGCCCGGTTCCACGTTGAGTATGACGCGCTGCGTTGGGGCGTAGCCAAGTGGTAAGGCACCGGTTTTTGGTACCGCGCACCGTAGGTTCGAATCCTACCGCCCCAGCCACCCAGTTCCACAAATCGAGACGGTGCGAGGTTGACCCCGGATAGTCGCGCGTTTTCTGCGACTTGCGCGGAATCCTTGTTTGCGTAGACCGCCAGGTCACCGCAAACGGTCACGCAAACCGGCCAAAGTCTGCGTTTGCCATTTTCGCGGTGCGAGGTGTGGAGACGGTAGATCAGAGTGCCGAGACCATGCGGCGCTGCTCGTCCCAGTCGGACGGAAGCGCGTGGGTCCTGCACCAGTCGGAGGTGAATCCGAGCGGCTGTTTGCCATCGAGAACGTCGCGGATGATGTCCGGGGCAAGGAAGGCGAGATCGACCATCTGCTGCACACGGCGCTTCGAGACGCCTTCGGATACGGCGATCTCGTCGAAGCTGCGCCCGGCCCGGAGTTGCCCGAACCAGTGATGAGCGCGGGCGATGTTGCGGACCAGCGTGTCATCGCGCCCGGCGGGGGCATCGGCCAGCACCAGCTTTGTCTCCACTCCCCGCTTGCGCAGCTGGAACGGCACTGACTTCTTAAGTGCATCTGGATCCAGCCGATCCACGTCCAGCGTCAGATGCCCGGCGAGCGCAGATGCATCGAGTGCGAGGATCAAATGCCCCAGCGCAATGTCGACGCGGCCGACGAGGTTCAGAAGGTCCGCCCGACCTGCCGCTCCCATCAGCACATCCAACGCGGACCGCAGCCGAGCGATCTCGTCAGTTCCCGGCGCGGTCAACAAGCGTCCGGCCAGCGTGGCATCGGAGAGAAGATCCCGGACGATGGCTTCGACACGGGCCTCCAGCTCCTCCGCTGGCAAGCGCCATCCCGTCACGCCCGCCTCGCCGCTCTGAGCCGCCAGCCGGTGCGAGATGTAATAGCGCAACCGTGCACCGGCTCGGGTTTTGGAGTGCGAGGGCGTGAGTCGGTCGCCAGTCTCGTCGAAGAGCTTGCCGCAGAGCAGGGACGTTCGTCCGGTTGCCGTCCGCGAGCGGGGCTTCCTGGCCTCGGCGGTCAGTTGCGCCTGCACTGCGTCCCAAAGATCAGGATCAATGATTGCCGGGTGCTGACCATCATGCACCTGTCCCTTGTGGCGGATCTTCCCGGCATAGAGCGGGTTCGTCAGGATGTGATGGATATGGCCCCGGTCAAAAGGATTGCCGCCCCGCATGCGGCCATCTTCGGTTGGTCGAAGCTTCGATCGAAGACCAATCACCACCGCGGCCTCCTTGACCTTCCGGATCGTGCCGAAGTCCCGGTAAAGATCATAAAGCGTCCGAACCGTCTTCGCTTCAGCCTCGTTGATCCTGAGCGTGCGCCCGTCGGCGTCGTAACCCAAGGGCACGTAGCCGCCCATCCAGAGCCCCTTGCGCTTGGAGGCCGCGATCTTGTCGCGGATCCGCTCGGCCGTCACCTCGCGCTCGAACTGGGCGAAGCTCAGAAGCATGTTGAGCGTGAGCCGCCCCATGCTGGTCGCGGTGTTGAAGCTCTGCGTCACCGAGACGAAGGAGGCTCCTGCCGCGCCGAGCCGCTCGACGATCTTGGCGAAGTCCGCCAGCGACCACGTAAGCCGGTCGATCTTGTAGACCACGATCTGATCGACGAGACCCGCATCGACATCGGCCAGCAGTTGCTGCATGGCCGGGCGCTCCAGCGTACCGCCCGAGATCCCGCCATCATCATAATGCGTCGGCAGCAGTACCCAGCCTTCCGCCTTCTGGCTGACGACATAGGCGGCACAGGCTTCCCGCTGGGCATGGAGCGAGTTGAATTCCTGCTCCAACCCCTCTTCCGAGCTCTTCCGCGTATAGATCGCGCAGCGGATCTTCTTCACCCCCTCCCCCCTGCCCGGTCGGTGAGGCCGAAGAACCGCGGGCCGGACCAGGTCGTGCCGGTGATGTGACGGGCAATGGCCGAGATCGACGGCCAGGTTCTGCCGTCGAGCCGGAAGCCCTTCTCCTGCACCTCGACCTGGTAGCTCCGCCCGTTCCATTCGCGCACAAGATGCGCGCCGGGCCGCAGCGTCCCGCGGGTCGCCTTCTCGACCGGCGTGCCCGTCGCGATCTGGCGAAACGCGCGCCGGTTGGCGGCGGACAGTCCGCCATGACTCGTCACCTGCGCCTCGTGGGCGAGCGCCTTGCGCAGCAAGGCGACCGAGGCATAGGCGGGTGGAGGAGACCCGAAGGTCTCCTCCCAGTCCTTCTGCAAACCGGCGCGATCCGGATCGGCCTTACCGGGCATCAATGGTCTCCAGCGAGTCCGTGGCAGCGGCGTCGGCCGACGCCGTGGCTACTGGCGTTCCGACGATCCGGTAACGGGTCGGCTTCCCCTGCCCCGGCTTCTCCGTCACGACCTCGTGGCCCGCCTTGCGCAGGCCCGTCAGCGCCGCCCGCACCGTATGCGTCTGCCAGCCCAACTTCGTTCCCATCGCGGCGACATCGGCGCCAGCCGCGCTGCGGAGCATCCTGATCAGCTGATCTTTCTTGGTTGCACGTTTGGCGGGCGGCTTCGCGAGCGCCTTGCGCCGGGGCTTTGCGTTGGCGGTCATGGTGGTCATGGTCATCTCCTGTCCTAGGTCACAGGAGCGCCCTGCCCCTGCTACTGACATGAGCCCGGAGGAACCCGGGCGGAGATGTGGCCGGTCATTCAAGCCAGTGTCACTACCGCTCTTGCGCAGTGCGAAGTCCAGTCATTTTGGTTGGGGCTGGCGGGATTCCGGGCTTTCGCCCCGGACGCACACTCACCGTAAAAAGATTGCGAAAGCGGCCATTCTGATGCGAACAGGGATCTCTTTTGTGCAAACGAGTGTAAGTGGTCGAACCTTCGGGAAAGCGGTCTTTCGCTGCAGGCGCGAGATGATCAGGCGCCGTCGACGAAACCAGACATTCACACGAGTACCTCGCACTACTGCCTCCGAACCGACGAGTTGGCGGCAAAGCGGAAGTTCGCCGCAGATGCGAAGGTGCTCCGTGTTGAATGCAAAGGCTGGCATTCAAACGCCGGACACGTCTGTTGATGTGAAACTCATCGATGGCGTGGGAAGCAGTCGTTTGCTGCGGCTGCGATAGCACTCGGCGGCGCTGGATCATCGGATATTCAAGGCAAGATGTAATCTATTGGGGAACCACGCGACCACACGACAGGTCAGAGCGCATGATTGCTAGATAGACTTTTTTTCTAATAACAGCGTACGCCTTTTCCGATGGCACCGAGGGTTGCGAGGTAGGCCATTACACTGGGTAAGGCGATGCTTTCGTCGTTCTTGGTGAACTCGCTACCTCTCGACTTTATTGATCGACTAAATATTGCCGGTTGATTTCGAGAAGTGTTTTCAAACCTCACGCGACAGTAAAGCCCGGACGGGATCGTCCGGGCTTTGTTTCGATTCGGAATCAGATGAGCAAACTATTTCAGCTTTTGCACGACGTAGTCGGCAAAGGCAGCGATCATACCGTCGTAGTATTCCTGGCTGTCGGTGGTGATTGCGGTCAGATCCGTACCCGGAAGGAAGAAGGGGCCGGCTTGCTCGAACGTCACCGTCAGTTTGTAGTTGTCGAATTTCGTGTTGTCGCTGTCATGTGTCACCGCGACATCCCCAACAAGGCGGGAGTCGGCCACGCCCATCGCGGACTGGAAGCTGTTTGAGAGCTCGACTTCATCGATGTCGACCAAGACTTTGGCACCTTCCTCGCCGGTCATCCCAACGAGATTGGCAACGATTGCATTTTCAAGATCGTCGGCCAGATGGGTCCAGCGCTCTGCCGCCTCGGCGTTTTGAAGTGCGTCCATATCGGCAGTGACTTCGACCTCGCGGACGATGGTCTCGGCTGCGACTGGCATGGCGGCGGCGGAGAGGACAAGGGCCGTGAGGATGCCTCGGGTCGTAGTGTTGAACATGGTTTCGCTCCTAACTGTTTCTCGGCGGCGTCAGAGAGCCGTCGGGTGATAAACGTCTCCAGACGGCGGGTGGTTCCGGAGTGACGCTACGTCTCCCGGCTGCGCAGCGGGTCGTAACGTCCGCGGATGTCGGACGAACCAAGAAAGCTGCCGAGCACGGATAATGCCGGAACGTGATCGCAGATAACCTTGAGGCAGACGAGGAATGGAACAGCCGTCAGAGCACCGGCGAAACCCCAGATCCATGCCCAGAAAACTACTGTCGAAAACACTGATACGGCATTGAGTTCCAGCCGTCGGCCGATGATAACGGGCGTTACAAACTGAACTTCAAGCGACGTAGCAAAAAGATAGAACGCCGGAGCAATAAGGGCCTGTCCCAAAGTGTCGAAGCTGGCGAGCGCGACGGCGCCGCAAAGCGAAACACCAGCCGCCGCACCGATATAGGGCAGAAAGTTCAGAAGGAAGGCCAGCGCACCCCAGACCGGTGCCTGCGGCATCCCGATCAGCCAAAGCCCGGCACCAACGACTACACCGAGCCCGGCGTTGACGAGTGTGATGGACAGAAGGTATTTCGATATGCTCTGCTCGATCCCGTAAGCAATCTTCAGCGCGCGCTTCTTGTCGCCAAAGCGTGGGAATGCTTCGACAAGCTTCACATAGAACATGTCGCCCGAGGCCAGGAGGAACAGCGCGAGAACCAGCGCTACAAGCGAGGTTGTTGCAAAAGACGCGATGTCCAGTACGGTCGAGGTCACGATACCGGGTTGTTCGATGGCGACCTTGACGACATCCGGATCTGTTGCGGTTTCCGCGATCTCTTCAACCTGCTCAGATGCATCCTTGACCGAGCGGATCGATTCCGTGATCGAACTGAGGCGGGTTTCGAGTTCCGACCGGATCCTCGGCGCATCCTCCACCCATTCCGAAATTGGACCGCTCAGCATGAGCGCTCCGCTGGCGACCCCGATTGCGACCGCGGTGATTAACACGAGCGCCGTTGCAACGGGTGGGATGCGGTACCTGGCCAATGCGCGGATCACCGGGCTCAACGTGAATGCTAGGAGGATGGCAAGAATGAACGGCAGGACCATCTGTTTCGCAAAATAAAGCGCCATTCCGGCGCTGACAAAACAGATTAGCGCGACGTATCTCCGGATCGCCGCAAGATTTTTGCCAAACGTCTCTCCTTGCGCGCCTTTTTCGGCTTCGGCCTCGCGGCTCATCACGTTTCCACCTGCCAAAACGCAATGCAATAGAACGCCAAACGACCATTCCGGTTCCGTCGATCCATGTAATCCGGGAACCAACGCAGATGTGCGGAGTTAATTCCAAAAAGGGGGACGAATACAGGCCATGACCTGGCGCACACCTTTCACGGCGCTTCTGACAGTGCCAGCATCCATTGCTATCGCAATTGGCCTGAGCGGTGCCGGGATTGTTGCAATCGAACACCGGTTCAATGCGCCTGAATGGCTGATCCCGCTGCCGCCCGAAGAGGCGCGCGCAATCCTCACTGCGGTGGCCACCGCGGCGATGACCGCCCTGTCGTTGGCGTATTCCCTGACACTCGTCGTCTTCACGCTTGCGGCGTCAAGCATTGGCCCCCGACTACTGAAACGCTTTACCACTGAACGCGCAAATCAGATCACCGCCGGCCTACTTGGCGGAACGTTTCTTTATGCCCTGATCGTTCTCGGGACGTCAGGCAAGGAGCCCGCCCGGATCGCCACCGTCGTTGCAGGCCTTCTTGCCGCTGCGTCGGTTGTGCAGTTGATCTGGTTCGTCCGAACGGTGGCGCAATCGGTGTCGATAGATGATGAACTGGCGAAGATCGCGCTGCGGCTTAAGGACGGGCTGGCACGCCTCAAACACCACAGCAGCGGCGATGACGATGTGCCGGGCGACAACGAATTCTTGCCTGTGGTTGCGGTCGACGACGCCGGCTATCTGGCACGCCTCGACCGGTCTGTGTTGCTTTCGACCGCCATAAAGGATGACCTCATAATAAAAGTGGACCGGAGCGAGGGTGACTATTTGCTACCCAATACCCATGTTCTGAGTACGAACCGCCCTCTCAGAGATGCGGCGTACGTCGCGTTGTGCAAGGCGGTGCGTCAGGAGCCCGCGCGGTCAGATACGGGCACCGTCCATTTCTCGATCAATCTGATGGTTGAGATCGCGCTTCGGGCACTTTCGCCCGGTGTGAACGACACGTTCACGGCCCTGGCGGTGTCCGACATGCTGTCCGGGGCCTTGGCCGAAATCGCCAGTTCGGAACCGCGGCCAGAGGTATTGCGTGACCCCGACGGGCGGCCGCGCGTCATCCTTCCGGGCGCCACATTTCCCATGCTTCTGAATACGGCCTACCATCCTCTACGTCGTGCAGCCGCCGGTAATGGGCTGATGACCGAAGGTTTGGCGCGCGGTCTACGGCGGCTCCATTCTGTCGCGTCGGCCAACGCCCGAAGGACGGTCGAGGAACATGCCGGCCTTCTCCTCCGCCAGATGGAGCATGCAGGGCATATGCCTGAGGATATTGCCGCAGTGCGCGCCTTCATGCCGGACGCCGTGCGGGAGTGACTTTTTTCGGAACCACAGCCTGCCTTGGACGTTGGCAACTCAAGCGCTGAGGCGCTGGTTAACTACACAGCAATTGGAGAGTATCCCCGTGAAAAAGCTCATGATTTCTGCCGCTTTTGCGGCACTTGCGACGTCGTCGGCAGTCGCTCAGGACGCGACGTTTCGCGCCGAAGCCGACCCGATGGAAATCGCCGCCTCTGACTTCATCGGCAAGCGCGTCTATGCAAGCGAAGCCGCTGTCGAGGGTAACGCGTTCGACGGTCTGCAGGACGGTTGGGAAGACATTGGCGAGATCAACGATGTGATCCTCTCGCGTACCGGTTCGGTTGACGCCGTTCTTGTCGATATCGGTGGATTCCTTGGAATTGGTGAACGGCAGGTCGCCGTTGACATGGGCGCGATCCGCTTCGTTTCCGACAGTGCGACCGCGGATGACGAGGCCGATTATTTCCTTGTCATGAATGCCAACCGTGCCGCTTTCGAGGAAGCGCCCGAGTACCACTGGGGCCATGCCACAATGGAGAAGGCCGAAAACGCGGTTGAAAATGCTGCGGCTGCGACGGCTGAGGCCGTTGACAATGCGGCCGAAGCGACAGCCGAAGCTGTCGGAAATGCTGCTGATGCCACGGCGGAGGCGGCGAGCGAAGCCGCCGATGCCGCCACCCGTGAACCGATCATGCGTGATGGATACGATGCGGCGGCCGAAGCCGACCTGACGACGGAAATGCTTACCGGCGCGAGGGCCTACGACGCGAACGACGAGTGGATCGGAGAGATTTCGCGGCTGATCATCAACGAAAACGGCAAGATCACCCACGGCATCGTTGACGTCGGTGGTTTCTTGGGTATCGGCGAAAAGCCGGTGGAACTTGCGATGGCCGACATCGATATCCTCCGCAAGAAAGACGGCGATGACCTGCGCGTTTACATTCCGATGACCAGGGAACAGCTCGAGGCGCTGCCGACCTACGAAAAGTGATCGGCGCACGAGTCTGTAACGAGTGATAGTCGGCATCTGACACCGAACCGTTGAGTAACGACGGCCCGCCCATTGAAGCGGGCCGTCGCCTGTTAGACGGACCCCTAGACAGGTCCAGCCGCAGCGACAGGAAGTTTCATCAGCGGCCCAAAGGCGGTGTTGTCCCAAGTGCATTGCCCGCAGAGCAGCGTGTCATCGCCAGCATATTGCCTCCATACTGCCTGACGACAACCAATACCGCTTGGACGCACCCCAACGTGAGCAGTTCGGCGCAATGAGGCAGCTACTGGCCGTTTGAACCGACCTTTTGGTCTTTGCAGTGGCGAGCTCCACCCACCATCTGAAAGGTATCTACGGGCAAAAAGAAGAAGCCGGAGCAGGACGTCCTGCTCCGGCTTTTTTGTTCCGCCGCAAGGAAGCGGCGCCGAGTTGATTCTGCGCCGCTCTCAGACCGGCGGTTTTCCTTTGGCCGCGCGGGCAATCATCGCGACGACGAAGAGAATGAGGAAGACGACGAAGAGGATCTTGGCGATCCCGGCCGAAGCACCAGCAATGCCGCCGAAACCAAGGGCGGCCGCAATCAGAGCGATGACGAGGAAGGTAAGGGCCCAACCGAGCATATCTGTAACTCCTTTGTTGCACTCAATGGGTGAGTATGCCGACAGAACGCGTGACCGCCGCCCCGGGTTCCCTCGCATCCTGCAAGGGAACCAGAATGCGTTTGGCAGGTTGTTCCCATGAAAATGCGAAAGGAACTCGCCATGGAAATGAACATGCTTTCTCTCTCGGGATTCGGTGGACTTATTATCCTTGCGCTCGATGTCTGGGCGCTGGTCTCCATCCTCGGATCGACTGCGTCTAACGGGCGCAAGGCGCTTTGGGTACTCGTCGTCTTCTTCCTGCCGATCATCGGATTCTTGATCTGGTTGATCGCAGGTCCGCGGTCGTCCATCCGCCACGTCTAACGACGTCAGGGAACCGGCGGCACGGCCCGCGCGTTTTCCCCACATAGCAAAAAACAGCCCCAAACGGCGCCGAGATCCTCTGGAGGGTTCGGCGCAGGCCATTCACCTGTCCCATCTTTGGAAAGAAGTGACACATGACACGCGAAACATTGAAACAGACCGTCAAGGACGCTGCGAAAACAACCCGTGACGCTGGCGCCGATGCGCTGCAGGCCGCTAAGCAAGAGACGGCCCGCGTTGCATCGTCTGCGGCCAGATCGCTGCGCGCCGAGGCCGAGACCCGTGCGGAAGAAGGCAAGGCGCACCTGTCGCAGCAGGGAATGAAACTGAACGACGCGCTGCGCAATCGCGCTGAAAATGCCGATTATGAAATAGAGCGGCGAGTGCTGAACGTCGTTGCGAGCAGCGTCGCCGAGCTTTCGGACGATCTGCGCAGCCGGAGCGTTTCGTCGATAATTGATGAAACGGAACGTTTTGCCCGTATGCATCCGGGTGCTTTCGTGGCGGGCGCTGCTATCGCAGGTTTCGCGCTCGCACGGTTCGCACGAGCCAGTGGCCGCGGCGACGGAAGCCCGGCGATTCAATACCCCGTGCCAGTGACTGTTTCGACGTCCGGGGACAGCGTCGGTGCGATGGTATCGGGGGCGCACGACCCAGTCGGCCAGCAGGGTGCAACCGACACCGAAACACCGTGATCATCATGGACGCCAAGGTCAGATCCACAACCGGCCTGCTGTCCGACGCCTTCCACGGGATCATGCAGCTATTGCGTGGCGAACTGGCATTGGCGCGGGCTGAGGCCGAAGACAAGATCAGGCATGTCGCTGTCGGTGCATTCCTGCTTCTGGTGGCGGGAGCGGTGTTTTTCGTCGGTCTGAATGTCCTGGCTGGGGCAGCTGTTGCCGCACTGGCGGGCCAGGGCATCGCGCCCGGCTGGGCCGCCCTGATCGTCGCAGCCGGCCTTTTCGTTATCGCCGGTCTTCTGGTGGCCATCGGCCGCCACGCGTTTTCATCAACAAATCTCATGCCCCGCCGCGCGGTCAGGAACATCCGTCGCGACGCAAAAACCCTCAAGGAGGCGCTCAATCATGACACATCACTCTGACACCCGAACAATCGAAACCGAACTTGAGCACGACCGCGCCCGTCTTTCTGCGACACTGGAAGAGTTGAACGAACGCGTCTCTGTCGACCACCTGGCGAAAGAGGCGCTTGGTATGATCAAGACGAATGCGGCCGCCTATACGAGTTCGATCGACAGGGCAGTGCGATCGAATCCGCTCGCCTTGACGGTGACTGGGATCGGACTGGCTTGGCTTATCTTCGGCGGCCGAAACGAACCGTCTGAACCGTCGGTCGCCGTCGTACGCCGCTGGGAGGACGAAGGTGGCAGCCCGATGCCGACACATGGCGTTGCGGCGCGGCATGCAGCCGACCGTGACACCGAATGGTTCATTAGGCTCGATGCCCTGCGCAACACAGCATCGCAGGCACTTCGCCGTCTCGAAAAGGAAGCGCGGTCCTGTACCGGCGATGTCCGCGATTTCGCCTCCGATCGCGCGAAGATCCTGGCGTCGTTCACCGATGACATGCGCACCAACCTGCAGCACGGGCTGGACGCGCTGTCGGAGGCCGCGCGTGAACGGATCGTCAAAGCCCGGGAGGCAGCATACAGCGCACATCTGCGCGCGGCTCAAACGGCACGGACTGGTGGTCGCGAAGCCGAGCGACTGATCAACGAACACCCGATGATCGCGAGCGCGCTAGCAATGGCCCTTGGAGCCGCGTTTGCCGCCGCACTACCCCGGACGCGGACAGAGGATCTTGCCTTTGGCGAAGAAAGCGATCGTTTGATGGACCGTGCGGCGACCTTGCTGAAGGAAGAGCGCGATCGCGTGACGCGGGTCGCCGGAGGTGTGGCCGACGAGTTGAAAACTTCCGCCAAGAATGTGGTGAGTAGTGCTGCATCCGAGATCGGCGACAACGTGCGCGCGCGCGCCGCCGCAGAATCCGGCGGGCCCGCATCGCAGAGCTAGTTCCAGTTCAGAAGCAATTTGGCTGCCCGCTTGCCGGGTCGTCCCCTATCCGGCAAGCCTCAGGGCGGACCGGCGGTTGTGGAGCGCAACCGCCGGTTTCGCATTTTTTTGTTGCGACTGTGTTCTTGAGATTGACCGATAAGAAAAACGCCGCCCCCAGGGGCGGCGCTCTCATGTCATGGAAGCACGCTATGCCGGGTGTCAGATGCCACGCATCCACTCATCGACCTCACGTTCGGCCGCTTCCTTGGCGTGACCGTATTTCTCCTGCACAAGACCGACGAGCTGTTCGCGGCGTCCTTCGGCACTGTGCCATTCGTCGTCAGTAATGTCGCCCCATTTGGCCTGGGCCTTGCCTTTGAGCTGCTTCCAGTTACCTTCGATCTGGTCCCAATTCATGAGAACCTCCTTCGACTTGATTTACACGGGAGTGTGCCAGATCAACGCTTCTAGCCGATCGAAGTTCCACGGATGCGTGGATGGTACAGGCCTGCGGGCGGATTATCGCGGAGGGAACCGAACGGCAGCGGAAGACGTTTAATCCCTGACATATCGGGGGCAACGATTCTTGAACAGAACAGCACAACTTTCTCAGTTATCGATGATTGTCCTCGGGACGATTGCATTGATAGCTGCCATGGATTTCGGCGAAGACATACTCGCCCCGCTCACGCTTGCGCTGGTCACAGGCGTTGTTCTGTCCCCGCTGGCAGAGTTTTGGGAGCAGCGCGGTTATTCCGCTGCCTGGGGCGCACTGATCGGTCTTGCCGCGACACTGGCGCTGATCGGGGCGCTCGTCCTGGCCTTTCACCCGATCATTGCGCAACTCGTTTCGCAGGCGCCAAAGGTATGGGCGGACATGAAAGAGGTGGTGGCGGGCTTCCGGGGCCTGCTCCGCGGACTTTCTGAGGTCACCGACAGTGTCGCCGCCGCCGTCGCACCCGAGGCGAATGCCGCACCGGCCGCACCGGCCGCTGAAGACGGCGTGGCACTTCCGACGGTCACCGACGCGCTGATGATCGCGCCCGCTATTCTCTCGCAGGTTCTTGTCTTCTCCGGCGCGCTCTTTTTCTTTCTGCTTACGCGAAGCGAGATCTACGACTGGGTGTCGCTGCGCCTGTCGGAACGAGGCGGGAGGGCGGAACTCGCCCATCGGCTGCGCCGTGCCGATCGCAACGTGTCGCGCTACTTCTCGACGATCACGCTGATCAATGCTGGGCTTGGGGCAATCACTGCGGGCGTTCTGCAGGCAATCGGAGTGCAAGACGCCATGATCTGGGGCGTCGTCGCCTTCATCGTCAACTTTGTCGTTTATCTCGGTCCGGCGGTTTTTGTCGTCACCCTGCTATTCGTGGGTGTTGCGCAATTCGATGGTGCACTGTCGCTCGCCCCTGCAGCATGCTTCCTCCTGCTCAATACAATCGAGGGCCAATTCGTGACGCCCGCGCTTGTGGGACGGCACATGGCCGTCAACCCGCTTTTGGTCTTTCTGTCACTGATCTTTGGCCTCTGGCTCTGGGGGCCGATCGGTGGGATCGTCGCGATCCCACTGCTGCTTTGGGTTCTGGTCCTGAATGACGCGATTTCCGAACGTGCGGTGCCCGTCATGACCCCAGACGAAACGGCTTAGATCAAACCATTTCCGGCGGAACGACAGGAACGTCGGTGGCGTCCCGTTCCGCAGCCTTGATATCGTAGGGAAGAACAAAGCCGTCCCGTTGGTCAGGGTCTTTACGGGCATTCGAAAGGGCCAACGCGCGCCACGTCGACACTGCTCGACCGGGATCGAAAAAGCCGTGATGCGCGTTCTCTGGCAGCCAGTGACCCATCACCTTGCTACGCAATAGCTGTACCTGGCTGCGTTCGGTCAGTAACAAACCTGCCTCGGTATCCCAGCGCAGGCTGCGGCCGTTGAGGTTGGCCGACGAAATAATCGCGGCGGATTCGTCGAAGATAGAGACCTTTGAGTGGATATAGACGATCGGCGCACCATGAAGCAGCGCACGGCCGTTTTCGTTACTGCCGTTCTTGCGTCTTGGCTGCGCCATTCCCGCGACAAACAACCGTTTCCCGAAGGCCTTGACCAGAATTCGCAGGGCACGCGCCTGCAGAAACTCTCCGAACCGCGCATCGAGGCCGATCCGGCGCTCGAACGCAATTTCCTCGGGCGCGCCGGGAAGGACCAGCAGCAATGACAAACCGGGGTTCTCGGCGGCGCGCCGCGCCAGATAGCGGGCAAAGTGCAGATCGCGGAAATACTGGGTTTCCAAGTAGATCAGTCGGCGTGCGCGTTTGGCGTAGTGCTCATGCGCAACCGCGATCTCCTCGACGACAGGTTCCGGCCCGAAATGTATCAGATTGTTCTTGCGGGGCCGCGACAGGGTTCTCAGGAACCGCCGCTGGCGTTCGGGTTTCCTCCGGCCCGCGGTTACGTCGAGAAAGGATTCAAGATGTGACTGGGCCTCGGTGACGGCGAGGCCCGACAGGCTCAGTTGGACGTCGTGCCAGGTTTCTTCGGCATTGCGGTTGTGGGCCGGCGTATCGAAGCGTCGTTCGTCAAGGTCGAGACCGCCGAGGTAAAGCCTTTTGCGATCGAAAACAGCCATCTTCTGGTGATGCGTGGCGGGATGAAGGGTCGGAATCGGCCACAGCTTCGGGCGGACGCGATCGTCATCCAAAGTGACGAGATGCTCTGCCAGACCTGGCATCTCCCTGACGGCGGTCAGACGCTCGGGCTGTGGGCGCCGGTTCAACCAGCGTGCAGCCTTGAACTGGCGGTGCAAGATCACCGGCCAGAAAAGAACGCGCGGCAAAAGCCCCGTCCGCGCCGGATGCATGGCCGCAGTCACGCGCAATCGGTCGCCTGCGCCTGCCAGTTCGGCAGCCGCAATCAGGCGGCGCACAGACTGTACTGCGGCACGGTTATGAGACAGCGCTTTGCGCTGGTTATGCTGCCATTTTAACCACCGTGGCAGCTTCGGCTTCAAGGGCTTTTTGCTCGGCCCTGATCTGATTGGGCGTTTTGTACCCAT